>NZ_NRIR01000003.1 GCF_002282855.1 Paraferrimonas sedimenticola
ATTCTGCCAAACGACCGCTTTTGGCAGGTGGTTGTATGTCGTAGCCTGAGATCGCATGATGAGGCTTAGCTTGGCCCTTAGCTGCCGGTCATTTCTCAGTGTAGACTTGATAGGTTTGGTGATTGATATGGTCCCAATCGATTAAATTGGTTTTAATCACAGCTCACTTTTGTTTCTACAGACTTGGGAGAAGTGCAGTGTCTGATGGCAATCTATCACCTGTTGGATGGTATGTTGGTTCGTACTTGCTGAGGTTCATCGAGCTAGATAAATCTGGCAATTATGACGACGAGAACAAGTTCTTATCCTGGGAAAATACGGTATTAGTTCAGGCGAGTGATCCAGAAGATGCTTATGACAAACTGGAGCAGATAGCTTCGGAGCACACAGAACCATACAAAGGTGGTGCTGAAGGAGTTGCTGTTCAATGGGTCTTTGAAGGAGTAACTGAAATACTGCCTATTTATGAAGAGCTAGAACATGGAACAGAGATTATGTTTTCGGAATCTACTCGGAAGCTAAAAAACCTGAAAAAAATAGTGAAAACCAAAGGCGATTTCGCTCTTTAGTGGGCGGAGTTAGGTTTGGATTCGAGGCATAGCTTGGCCCTAAGCTGTCATTCGTATGCGTGCGAACATTATTGAGAGTTCGCGTTCTTGGAGGCTTGTTTATACCGCGATATTCAGAGTATTATCGAAAAAACAGTCTAAGTTCGCTGTTATGTGCTATGGAGTGGCATGAATCTCAATCAAGTAACACTACCAGTAAACAATATGCCAGAAGCTACAGAGTTTTATTTGAAACTTGGCTTCACTCAAATTGTTGATACTGAACATTACGCAAGATTTGAGTCTCCTGAAGGTGAATCGACTTTCTCATTATCTCTCGAAAATACGCAGTTTAATAATGGCACTGTCATTTACTTCGAAAGTAAAAACTTGGATGAATGGGTAAGTAATTTAAAACAAAAAGGGATTCAATTTATTCAAGAGCCTACAGATCAAAGGTACTTGTGGCGTGAAGCTATCATAGAGGACCCGTCTGGGAATAAAATTAAATTATATTGGGCTGGTGAAAACCGCCTCAATCCTCCATGGCGTGTGGAAATTCGCTCGTAACAAGCTTTTAGGAGATTGGTAATCCTTCCATTTTTAACCGAAGTTAAAAGTAGAGGTTAGGCCGCCTCCTGTTTGGCTTACTGTGAACGGCAACTAATGCCGATGATCGTATGTCATAGCTTGGGATGGCATGGTGAGGCATCGCCTGGCCCTAAGTGGCCTTCAGTGACTAACGGGGCTCTCCTGCGGTGTGTGTAAGGAAGGGACATACTAGGTTGATAAGTTTGAACAAACTAACAGTCCTCATGGGGTTTTATCTGCTTAGCCATGCAGTACCCATTATTATCTATGCGTTCGACGGATATTGGTTGGGCGTCATTGAAACGATATTCGATTTAGTCGGCATACCGGGGCGTGGGAACCCTATTGGGCCTGCGGGAATCACACTCTTTTTACTAATGGTTTTAGTGTTAGTTTCCGGCTTCATAGTGCTGAAGCAACTACAGAAGGGTTTGCCAAAGTGGTGCTCTAGAGTTCTGTATAGTGAGTATTTGTTGTTCTGTACCTTGTATCTAGTTTATATCTTCTAAGTGGATGTTCTACCCTAGTATCAGCGCCTATTGTTGGCAAACAGATGACAGAACGAGGCCTAAGGTGGCCCTTAGCTGCCGTTCGTTTTGTGTTGAAGATTATTCACAGGTATCGATAAATGATTCTCTGTCTGGGCTGATTCAAGCAGAATAACGAGGCTTGAAGAGAAGGAACTCTAACAATGATATGGAAATTGTTTTTCGTCGTTTACACTTTGTTTTACCTACTAGCTATCCCTTGGAAAATTAAGACCTACGAAAGCGGAAAAGTCCACGCAACCGGCAGGATCAAGCTAGAAGAAGCTGCAAGTATTTCGTTCCACGTCTTTGGTTGTCTGGCACTGTTTTCTCTTGCATTTGAGGTTACCGTCTTCGAGCCTTTAGTATGGACCGTTTGGTTATCTATAGGCATTGTATGGACATGCAGCCCACTGGTTTTGAAATCGCCAAAACTTGAGGTTTTGGAAGGAAAGATTCCTAACAAGGGGCACCTATTTGGCGTTTACCTAATCGGCTGCTTAATTGTTCTGCCTCTCTACTGGGCTGCCTATGCTTGTTCTAGTCTCGTCACCTGAGGTTTGAATTGGCCCTTGGCTGCCATTCACGTGTCGGTTTGTACAAGTCTTGTTTCGCCCGTCGTTCAAAGATTATTATCTAGAGTTCTGCACAAAGCCGCCGTTATTTGGCAAAGGAAGCTATGCGATTCATCCTCACAATTTCACTCTTTCTTATAGCTGGTTGTGTTGGCAGAGTTGATATCAGCCAGCAAAATCTGTCATCTGAGATTAGTGAAAAGTGTTACTCCGCCACGAAGGAAATGATTATTTACTCTGCAGATACGTTCCCAAACCCTACGTATGAGCTGATATCTCCTAAGTTAAATAAATTACCGTGGCGAACTTCTTTAGCTCCATGGAAAGTTAAATCCACGATTGCTAAAGGCGATGTAATTAGAATTACCAAGGTTTACGATCAATCCTATGGTACTGCGGGGAGTTGTTGGGAAGTATTTGCCACGCTGAAATCTAGTTCTGAAATAGAGTTTAGAATCCCCGCTTGTTGGGTAGATCATTCCGTAGACAATTGGGTAAGGCCCAAATATCCATGGAAACAAGAGAAAACCAACGAAAAATTGCGTATTGATACAGATTTATTGGAAGAGGTAACGTGCATATAACTAGTTACTTAAAAGGACTTTAAACGCTTGGCTTGTGCTCCTTAGTCGCTAATTTCAGCCAAGAAGTTTACACCAATTAGTAAGGCTTTAAGGACCGCTTCCGCTCGTTCATAGCATACACTAGCTTAAGATGGCATGATGAGGCTTAGCTTGGCCCTTAGCTGCCGTTTAGTGAAGATAAATGAGAGCGCGATAAGGTTAAGACAATAGCCATGTTGTTTTGCAGAACAGGATGTATCAATATTGCCCACTCCAACGATACTCAATATGAGCAGATAAAGGTCTACAATGAAAAACCCAATAGTGAGTTTAAGCGGTCTAGGAAGCCTAGGAGCTGCTATTGCTGTGGTCATAGTAGAATCCGCCATCAGCGTTGTGACACGCAGTACAGTTCGCATCCGTAAAGCCACTGTGGTCAACCGCAAGACCGTTATCTGGGTCTTGTAGACTGGTGTGGCAGGTCGCACAACCGTTAATGGTAGCGGTAAAGACCACATCGTCCATGTGACAGGTCGAGCAGCGTTTCATGTCCATGGAGTAGTTGCTCCATAGGGCCGAATGGCCTGAATATGCCATGCCATTGTCAGCATCGAACTTCTTACCGTGACCAAACATAGCCAAGGTATTGTTAGCCCAGCCGCCATTCTCTTTTTGGACATCGGTGTGACATACCGAACAGGCTTCTACAACAACCACGTTTTGGTCATTATCTAAACCGTGGTGATGTTGATGCCAGCCCCACGTCGAGTTGCCAGAGGCCGCATCAAACTCACCGTGACAGGCGACGCATTTAGCATCATCTGTGGTTTGAACTTTGGCTAGGTTGTCAGACTCGTTGAACATAATACGCTTGGTGCGCGGAATACCATCATTCGCGCTCTTCCAACCAGGGCGGACGTAGCCAATACCTGTTGAATCAGCACTAACGCCTTCCTGCGGCATAACTAGACTGTACACGCCGTCGCCGGTGTGCTCTAAGGTGCCCACAGAGGTATCTGAACCGACTTGGTAGGTCACGTCGATAGTATTGGCCAACATGCCGTTTTCATCGGTGACCGTAGACATCAATTGGACGCGATCTAAAGTTTCAATGTTTTCGCCATCTTGGTTTTGAAGCGCGAACGTAACGTTAACAGTGCCGTCGCCATAGGACCACTCGAGTACTTGAGCTTGAGCTGAGGAAATGACAAGAGGAGGTTTTGGTGCTTCAGGACCTTGCGGGCCTTGTGGACCTTGGGCGCCATCTTTACCATCACTACATGCGCCAAGCGCGAATACTGCGCTTAACATAGTAGCGAGGACTGTTTTTCTTTTTAAGGACATCTACTGCTCCTGCATATGAGTTTGTCGTTGTTTTTATTCGGGTCAATTCAATTTGACCTGGTCGGATTATAGGCAGGCAAAAGAGGTTGAAATATTGCGCTTAAGCAATATCTTTATCAGTAATTTGCGAGTGCGATCAAAGTTGAGCGGCAAGTCTAATTACCAGGAGCAGATGTTTAAAAAAACACGCTCAATGTCAACTGCTTGATTGTATTTTGCACATTTACATAACAGTAAAAGTGATGCATTAGTTAATGCATTGTGGGTCAACAATGAAGAGCGAAATGCCCCGTAGTCCGCCGCTTATGACGTGAGCTGACTGAGTTGTTTGTTTGCCCAATAGGCGCTAGCTTTGCAGTTCTTTACTCGAAACTTCTGTCGAGACAGATATGCAAGTAGATAAGATTTCAAATTTGTTCATAGCTAAGATTTGTGTGTCAACGAACTTAAGATGAGGCTTACTAACTCAAATCCATCTCCTTACATTTTTGGCGTATTCTAAGTAAGTCTTTCCAAACTTTCCTTTAAGTAGCCGTTCTTCTGCGCGAATTTGAAATCTAGCAATGTAGGCAACAAAAGCAAACACAAGTGCTAAAGAAATTATGCTGCCTAGATAGAGTCCCCAACCGAGTAGGCATAGGGCCATACCTAGATACATCGGATTACGTGTTAATCCATATATGTCTGTTGTAACTAAGCGGCTCGACGCGTTTGGCACACGAGGGTCAACCGTGGTTTGGTTACGTTTAAAAACTTGTAGCCCACGAAAGATAACAGCCAAACCGACTAAGCCAAAAGCCCAACTCGTCACATGCAAAACAGGTACATCAAACGACACTTGATTTGTCGCTATTGATGCCAGGTACATGAGAATTGCGCTCAAAAACATCACGATAATTGGCGGAACTTTGAGTTCCAGATTCAATGTATACGACATAGTTAAGCAATTCCCTAATCTTCTATCTTCGGTTGGCTTATACTAATACCTCTAGTAACTAGAGGTTCAAGTGCATTTTATTAAAATATAATGGAACGAAAAACAACCAACCTGATGTCGATTGGAAGTCTGTCTAAAGCAGCAAGCGTGAAAATACCAACGATTCGCTACTATGAACAGCAAGAGCTAATTATTGCGACGTGTCGTTCTGAAGGTAACCAACGCTTATACTCTGAAAAAGAGCTTCAACGCCTCAGATTCATAAAACATGCAAGGGACTTAGGATTTTCGCTAAATGATGTGCGAGAACTTATTTTACTTGAACAACAACCTAGTGGTTCGTGTGAGAGTGCGCATTTAATTGCCGCTCGTCATCTGCAATCCGTTTGTGTTCGTTTAGCTCAACTAGAACGACTTAAGCATGAACTCGAACGAATGGTGTCGCTGACAGAAAGCGCAGAGAATAAACGATGTTCCGTTATCAAAGCGCTTGCCGACCACTCGCAGTGTGAAGGCGAACACTGCGCCTAGCGTGAAAAGCGGCCTGCCGTATCGAGATTGGCACGGCAGGCCTCTAACTTACGAAACCTCTTGTAGTTTGCCTTTTGAGAACCATGAAAACAGAACTGGCAGCACAAAGAGTGTGAGCAACGTAGCGGTTATCAGCCCACCAACAATGACCGTAGCCAAAGGCTTTTGGATCTCCGCTCCAGCCCCACTAGAAAGCAGCATTGGAATGAGCCCCAAAGCGGAGGTTATGGCGGTCATTAAGACTGGGCGAAGTCGAGACAAAGCGCCATCAAAAACTGCATTTTCAAGCGAAAACCCGTCTTTTAGTCGTTGATTGATACTTTCAACCATTACAACACCGTTTAATACTGCTACCCCGAACAAGGTAATAAACCCAACGGAACTCGGCACAGATAAGTATTGGTCAGTTAGCCAAAGAGAGAAAACGCCGCCAACGACGGCTAGTGGCACGTTCACAAGAATCAACATAGCTTGCCCGGCCGATGAGAAGGTAAAGTACAACAGCAGTGTTATCAAACCAAGAGATAACGGCACCACGAGTGACAATCGCTGCTGCGCACGTTTCTGGTTCTCGTATTGCCCACCGATGTCAATAGAATATCCAGTGGGTAAATCAACCTGTGTTGCGATAACCTCCTGGATATCTTCCACCACGCTGCCCATGTCTCTGCCATACACGTTAGCTTGGATGACCACTCTACGCTGAACATCATCTCGGCGAACTTGTGGTGGCCCAGATTCTACTGTTACGTCAGCCACATCCCCAAGACGCACCCATGCACCAGAGGGTGAGAGTATACGAAGTTCGGCGATTTTCTCTCGGTCTTGGCGGAAAGGCTTTGCTAATCGAACGTATATATCATATCTCTCGTTACCATTGATAATTTGCCCAGCACTTGCCCCACCTAAGCCATCGCGGACTAACGACATTACGTCTTCAACATCTAAGCCGTATCTTGATAGAGCTCTGCGATTAGGTTTTACAACTAATTGTGATTCGCCAGCAATTTGCTCCATGGCAACATCGCGTGTTCCAGCTATTTCCTTAACGGCAGCTTCTATTTCTTGCCCTTTTTGGGCTAATACACCCAAATCCGGACCAAAAAGCTTGATCGCGAGTTGTGCTTTCACCCCAGAGAGTAACTCATCGACTCGAGTGGCGATTGGCTGTGAGAAATTGAATAGTAGTCCTGGGTGTTGCTCTAACTTGTGCTCCATGAGCTCTTGCAACGCAAAGCGGTTGTTTGCACTTGTCCATTCGTTAATAGGCTTGAGGCCAATATAAATTTCTATGTTGTTAACGGGCTCGGGATCGCCGCCTATTTCAGCTCGACCAATGCGAGACATAGCGTAAGTCACTTCTGGAAACTCCATTAGCATGGCTTCAAGTTTCGGGGCGACCTCTAGAGCAGTATCCAGGCTTGAAGATGGAGCTAATGTTACCCTTAGGTTGATGGTGCCTTCTTCTAGTTGTGGCACAAATTCAGTACCCAACCTTGGAATAACGGCCAACGCTGAGACAATCAGTAACAGCACAGAGCCAACTACAGCTCGTCGATGGCTCAAGGCCCAAGCAAGAACCACTCGATACACTTGCTCAAGCGGTCGAAGCACAATACTTTGACGCTCTTTGACGCCAAATTTGAACATGTATGTCGCGAGCGCTGGCACAATCACTAATGCAACTGCTAACGCTGCCAACATTGCTAGCATGATACTCACAGCCATGGGTTGAAACAGCTTGGCTTCTACACCCTCAAAGCTAAATAATGGCATGAACACCACTAAAATAATGGCGGTAGCAAAGAATATTGGCCGAGCGACCTCCCGACCCGCTGTCTTAAGCTTTTGAGCAATGCCAGCTTTTTTCGCTTCGCTGGGGCTGAGATTGCTTGGTAAACCACCCGATGTCTCGGCTTCCTTTTTGCTCAAATGCTTGAACATGTTTTCCACCATGACGACTGAACCATCAACCAGCATGCCGATAGCAACGGCGAGCCCTCCCAGGGACATCAGGTTGGCTGAGATTCCAAACCAAGCCATTATCATCAATGCTATGCCTATGGAAATAGGGATGGAAATAAGAACCAGCAACGTTGCTCGCAAATTCATCAGAAACAGCGCCAATATCACCACGATGAGACCGAAGGCTAGTAGCAGAGCATTGACCACAGTCTGCACGGCTTGTGATATCAGGTCTGCTTGATCATAAAACGCTTCAAAATGGACACCCTCTGGCAACGCTTGGTTGATTCGTTCAACTCGGTTGTTGATTCCATCAATTGTTGCTTTGGTGTTAGCCCCCATGCGCTTTAGAACGATCCCTGATACAACCTCTCCAAGGTGTTCCACATTACCTTCGTCGGTTCTACGACTCATAGTTACGGCACCTTGCCGGATTTCCCCTCCCAAGGATACTTTGGCAATATCGCCGACGGTAACGGTCACACCTTCGATGGTTTTAACCGGCACTTGCCTAAGTTGCTCAAGCCCCAATTCTCCAGCGGCGACCCAGCCTGTCCCTCTGATAACAAGCTGTTCTTGCCCGCGGTTCATGTACCAGCCACCAACATTGCTGTTGTTGCGTTGGAGCGCAGAGATAATGTCATTTTGCGAAAGCTCGTAGGCGAGGAGTAAGGCAGGGTTAAGGTTGACTTGGTACTGCTTGACTTCTCCGCCGAATGATAGGATTTCTGTAACACCTTCCGCTGGGACGAGTAGCAGTTTCACAACCCAGTCATTTAGGCTTCGTAACGCCATTGCATCAAAGCCTGAATCAGCATCGGCTACCAATAGATACTGATAAACCTGCCCTAAACCTGAAGTATTTGGTCCCATTTCAGGAGTTCCTACCCCTTCAGGAATCAATTCTTTCGCAGCTTGCAGCCTTTCAAACACGAGCTGGCGAGCAAAGTAAATATCGGTGCCCTCTTCAAATACGACGGTAATCCCCGACAACCCAGTTTTTGAGATGGATCGTACCTCTTTAACATCGGGTAGCGCATACATCACCGCTTCAATAGGGTAAGTAATGAGCTGCTCGACTTCTTCAGCGGCTAGGCCTGGAGCTTCGGTATTAATAGACACTTGGACGTTGGTGACGTCTGGGAAAGCGTCTAAATTCAGCTTAGGGATTAAAAAGGCCGAGCTAACGACAAGCACAGCCAGAGCGATTATGACCAGCAACCTGTTGGCCACCGCCCAATCAACAATTCGATTAAACATTGGAACTCCGATCGCTTAGTGGTTGTGAGGGTCAAAACCGCCTTTGGCGATTTGTGAAGCAACGAAAAATGCACCTTCTGTGACGACTCTTGTACCCGGCTCAATTCCAATAATCTCACGCACATCGCCGTAGGATTGTCCCAATTCGACCTCTATTGGGTTGAACTCTCCCGGATGGTCTTCGACAAATACGGTCCAGTCGCCATGCTCATCACGGATCAATGCCGATTCTGGTACAGCAATTACCGAATGTTCTGACTTAACATTGAAAAACACTTCAGCAAATTGCCCAGGATGAAGTTGATGTGAAACGTTATCGACTAGCAGCCGTACAAGACGGGTTCGCGTGACGGGGTCGATGGTGTGAGCTTCTTGAGAAATTACAGCATCTAACCGAATGTCAGCACTTCGGACTTCCGCTTTTTCGCCAGCTTTTAAAGACAGGCGTAGGTTTGGCGGTAAATGAGCTTCTACCCAAAGTTTCTTTTCGTCGGCAATGAGAATCAAGGAATCGCCAGCTTCAATGCGTTGACCTTGCTCGAATTCATCTGCAAGCACGGAGCCATCGATTTCAGCGCGAAGAGTATACTCTCCTAAGGACGCTGTGCTCTGAGATTTAAGATTCTCGAAGTCATCTTCCGTTAGCCCAATTGCCAACAATGTTGCTTCAATTGCCTCTAGATTCGATTTTGCCTCAACATATCGCTGAGCGCCGACAGTTTTTTGCCCCAACGATTTAACCCGTTTCCAATCAGGCCATAACTTTCGGAATTCGGCTTGGGCATTTGCAACGCTCTCACTGAAAAGCGTCACAAGGGCTTGGCCTTTTTTGACGTGCTCTCCTAGGCCGATGTGGCGTTTTAGCACAACAGAGGGAACTCTGGGAGATACTCTATAGCTTGCATATCCGTTTGTAAGAATTTCCCCAGGGGCATAAAGCTGATAATCGATTTCTTGAAGTGAAAGAGTTTCGACAACAATGTCAGCCTGCGTCATTTGGTTTGGCGCCAGGGTTACAGCGCCATCGTGCCCATGCTCATCGCGTTCAATATGGGGCTCCACTTCGCCGCTAGTAGTCGGAGTGTCGTGCTTATGCCCGCTATGGGCATGTTCCTTTTCTCCTTCATTGTTTTGTTCGTGAGTCTCACTATGATGCTCGTGAGCCTCGCTGTGATGTTCGTGATTGCTGGCTTTAGGAGACGTGTGACTGTGTAGTCTTTCCGATGCTATTCCAGCCGGCGAGTTCAGCAGTCCAGCAATCAAAAAGGCGATAAATTTCTTGTTCATTGATTTGGTCCTAGGCTTAGTTTTTGGGCTGAATGATGGTGCTCAGCAAACCTGATTGATAAAGTGCTTGTGTTAGCGCAAGCTGTGCCTGTTTCTCTAGCTCTATACCCGCTAGGAGACTCTCAGTGCGTTGATTCAGCGCCAATAAATAATCAGAAGTAGAGATGTCTCCACTTTGCCACTGGCGTTTCAATAACTGTTCGCTATTTTCGGCTCTATCTGCTGACAGTGCTTTCCACGAGTTAAGGTGGTGCTGATAACGTTGCCAAGTCCCTCGTGCAACCTGCCAATCAACCCGCTGCTTTCGAAAAGTCGCTATCCAGTTAGCCTCTGCTTCGAGCTCCATACTCTTCGCTGCTCGATTTTCCGCACTGAAGTTATTTCTGACGTGAAGAGGAACGGAAACCGACAGACCGACTAGATTTGCTCCTCCATCTCGACCTGCATTAATCCCAATCGTTGGATCTGGCTTTGACGCTCTACGGGCTGATTCGGTATTTTCTTTCATTGAATGCCAGATAGCTTCTGAGCTAGCTACCAAGGGATGTTGCCTTAGTTTTTCATCGCTAGCCGCTGGAATCGCGGAGGGCCAAAATGTCTCGGGCAAGCCGCCTTTCGAGCGTGTCCAGTGGGGAAGCAACTCTAGAAGGCGAGTCTCGGCTCGCATAAGACTGGATTCGATTTCAGCGACTTGGGCGATTTGCTGTGATAGCGACAAAAAGGTTAGTTCAGCATCTACAGCGCTGAGATCACCGGACTTTTGCCTTGCGTCAACCAAATCCAGCATGGAGTTAAGTTGCTGCCGCTGAGATTGGGCGATGCTGGCTGCCTGGTCGGCGGTTTGCCATTCTATCAAAGCTGTAAGGACTTCCTCGCTCTTATTAAGCACTTCCTGCTTAAACATGTTCATGGCTGCAGTTTTTAGGTGAGCAGCTTGATTGGCGTTAACAGCTCTCCGGTTCCACAGATCGATGGTTTGCTCTACCCCAACCGCATAGTTGTTTTCATCACCTTTTCGATCGGCTTCAAGAGATAGTTCTGGGTTGTAGATAGGTTGACTAATAGCTTCCGCATTAGCATTAGAACCGTGCCAACGCTCTTTCGCAGCCAGCACGTCTGGATGTTGATTAATTTGGATGGCTAGCCAGTCGCTCCAATCATCAGCTAGCACCTGTGGGCTGAGCGCGAAAGAGCAGAGAAAGCCAAGTGAAAAAAATCGCACTGCTTTGGGCAGGCATTTAAAATTTATGTTCGTCATTGTTTTGACCAAGCATTGAAAATCATTGACTCGCAGCGGCTATTCAGCACTGCGGGCTTAAATAAAAATGAAGAGGCTTGCTACGCTATTGGAGGGCGAAATAACGAAATAGGTTGGTAATTAATGTGGCTAGATGAAAAGCCTGTCGGTGTTTCTGATGTCGACAAATTTGAAGGTGTTAGAGTAGCGACGATAGCGGCAGAGGTATGGCCATGACAATGCCCACACTCATGACAATCATCCGCCGGATGCTCAAGGTTTGTATCCTTGATACCTGACTCTGTATTCCTCGTGGAACCAGCAGACTCGGCGCCTTCTACATGGCTATGGCTTGATAGATAGTGCTCAGTATCTGACTGATGAGGCTCGTAAGAAAGTGCAACAGCAAAGCCTGACTGTAGAACAACCAGTAATGCTAATATCGTTACAAAATACTTACGAAACAACAAACGACAATCCGTTGGGCTATCTGAGAAGAATCGAAAATATACCAAAGACAAATATTAAATCAACTTTGCCTTATGTTATTCGTGATCTAACAGCGCTACGCGTTCAATAGGCCTTAGGTTGACTCAACCGTATTCGTACTCGTCAAAGAAACGAGCGCTGTATTGTTGCTAACCAATCCTCAGCTAGGAGTCATAAACAAACTCAATTGCACACAACCATGTGACGTAGCGCAAGCCAATTAGACAAGTTAGATGTTGTTCTAATTTTGAGCCTGAAAATCCTTAACTAGGTAGCTATTTGCTTGAGTTTGCTGATAGGTTGCAAGCACTAAAAAAATATCCATATCGCCATGCGCTTATTCCTTGCAATATCAATGATGCTTATTTTGTTGTTGCCGAGCTCGGATAGCCTAGGTATGCAAGTTCATTCCAGTCCGAAAGATGCTACCAGCGGCATTCATACGATGGATGATGCGGCTGGTTGCAAACATCACGCCTCTTCGGAAAACGAACATATCAACGAGCAGGATGACCATTGCTGCTCTCACCACTCCGATTCAACAACCCACGCGGCAGAGACCCACAGACCCTGTTGTGATTCATGCGACAACTGTGAACACTGCGATTTTCACTTTAATTCAGCGGTCATTGTTCGCGCCGACATCACGCCAGCGTCCAACTACAAAAACAATTTTACGTGTAGCGGTAACCAGCGCTGTAGCTCTTTGTTATGGGCGCCACTAATTCCTCCTCCAATTCACTTTCAATAATCCAATTTAAGCCGAGCCAGACACTCGCACTGATGCACTTAAGTATCTCTTTTTATAGAAAGTTTTATTGTTGAATGCTGACAATGGTTCAGCAGAGGAAGTTTATTATGTTTCGCAAGTCTTTAATTAAATCCGTTCTAACCTCTTTGTTATTGGTTTTACCTGCCTCAAATGTCGCCGCTAGCCAGAGCGAGCTTAAGAGTTTTGCTGAGCTTGATCATCAGGCAGCGGTTAAGCAAGCGCACCAATGGTATAAAAACGATCAAGGGATCGTGGTAAAAGTCATGCCCAACGAAGTGGTTGCAACCCAAACTAGCAGCAAGCAAAGCGCCTCTGTGGCGATCCCCAAGGACCAGTTCTATCTGTCCATCGCCCCATGGATCAACTACACCCACCCTTGCACCTATCACGTACCCACAGGTTGTACCGGCGAGCTGATTCAGCAAAAGATGCACATGAGCGCAGTTGATATGGAAAGCGGCGAAGAAATACTGAACCAAATGATTACCACCCAACACGATGGATTCATTGATTTTTGGGTGCCACGCAATCGCCGCCTTGAATTCACCTTCCACCACGGAGACGCCAACGGCGTTTATCGAGAGGCTAAAGAGGTACTGTCTACCTTTGGCGACGCTCGAACTTGCATCACTACGATGCAACTCAAATCCATGAAAACCGGTCACTCCAAGACTTCAAAGCACTCGGGTCATAAAGGCCACCACTAGGCTCGCTAGCCCTTGGCGTTGCATAACGCAACTTTTGCTACGCCGAGCTTACAAACTGTAAACAAACTGATCTAGCGCAATATTAGCGTCAGCTAAAGGCGTAAAATAACCCCTCTCGATGGGGTTCTTAGGAGAATTATCGTGAAGAAGTTATTGGTAAGTGTGGCAGTTCTTAGCCTGCTACAAGGTTGTGGCTCAGAGAGCTCCAACAATGAATTACCCGAGATATCAAAGGGCACTCTGTCCATAGGCATCTCAGATAGCCCAATGCACTCAATGCAAAAAGTTCAGTTGGAGTTTTATCGATTCCATTATACGGATGCTAACGGCATTGAACACCAACACCAAATGTCCGACGTGCAGATGAACTTGATGGATTATCGCGGTATGGATCGGCACATGGTGATTGACCAGCTGAATTTACCTGCAGGTCAATACCACAACGGCTATTTTGAAATGGTAGAAGGCGATGGCAACCAAGGCTGCTATGTGGACAATGGCACGGGTCGGCACGGACTACACCTAGAAAATGGCCGTATACACCTTGGCGATTTCGAAGTGAAAGCCGGCGGCCATCAGCGCATGACCATCGAAATGGATTTATACCGTGGACTGCACGGTAGCGATCAACATCACCAGGGCTATCATTTCCATCAAGACGCCTCCTACAGCGTTGCCGATAATCACATGGGCCACCTGATCGGCGAAGTTGACCCTCAGTGGGTTGAAGATTGCGAAACCAAGAATGCGGCTAATGGGGCTGTCGATGGCAACTTCGGCCACATGGCCTACCTCTATCCGGCAGAAGTGAACACCATTGAAGCCATGGCAGACATCAGTGGCAAGCGAGATGATGGCCGCATTGCACCGATTGCCACCGCACCTTTGTTTCAAGACCACAATGACGACTGGCACTTCCACATGGGATTCTTGCCCAAAGGCGAGTACCGAGTTGGTTACACTTGCTTAGCCCACTTAGACGACGCCAGTGTCGATGATATTGCAACCGGTCGATTTGAGATGGAGCAAGATGCTGGCTCGGTGGTGGTTAATACCGGCGAAAACGGCGGCCATCAAAATGTAATGACCTGTGGCAATGGACACCGAGGCGGTGGCCATGGGGGACATGGGGGGTAAATAACCTTGCATTGGGGCAGGCTTTAGCTTGCCTCTTCTCTTTTGGAAGCCAGTTTATACCTATTCACTCTGGAATTGTGTCTAGCAGGTAACAGCAAAAGAGTTGTTCAGTGGTAAAGGACAACGTTACGGTGCCAAATCGCTCCCAACTTCAAGTCTAGGCGGAATCTACCGATCGCCGCCTTATTAGCTTTAGATACAATATTTAAGGCATATCCAGTCATACAGCCGCAGCAGGAGTAGCTAGGTTTTAGTTTTAGCCGCCACGAGATGTGACTTCACTCAATGTTCTTGAGTTTCTGTAGCGATACAATCGCTAAAACATTAATCACACTCATTATCAATCCCATGCAAGAACGCTCCCTAGAAAACTGGCAACACTCCCATCAATTTGGATTGGCTCAAAAGAAAAATGAACGTCGTACTTTGTATGCTGTAATTATTACAGCCGCAATGATGTTCGTCGAAATTGTCGCTGGGTATGTTACCGGCTCTATGGCTCTACTAGCAGACGGATGGCATATGGCCACACACGTAGCTGCATTTGGCCTAACCCTATTTGCATACAGGTATGCAAGAAGAGCGGCTAAAAATCCGCTCTATAGTTTTGGCTCGGGTAAAGTCAATATACTCGCGGGCTTCACAAGTGCGGTGGCTTTGATATTAGTCGCACTGATGATGGCCATAGAATCTGTTTGGCGCTTGATTGAACCGGTAGCTATTGATTATCAGAACGCCCTGTTCGTAGCTGTCATAGGTTTAATCGTCAACTTGGTGTGCGCTTACTTGCTTCATCAGGACGATGACCATCACCACGGTCATCACCATCATGGTCATAGTAGTGACGAACACCACCATGACCACAATTTATATGCGGCTTATTTGCACGTTATCGCGGATGCATTGACTTCTCTAACCGCTATTCTCGCTTTGTTAGCCGCCCGTTACTTCGACATGCCAGGGTTAGATCCGATTATGGGAGTCGTGGGCGCTATTATCATTACTCGATGGGGATGGGGACTGATCAAAGACACATATCCAACCTTGCTTGATAGATGTCCGAGTAGCGAACTTTCTTCAGAAGTGAAATCACTAATAGAGCAAGATAGCGACAACCAAGTTGTGGATCTGCATATTTGGAAGCTTTCAGGGCATCATAGTGCGGCAATTATCAGTGTGGTAACACAGCAACCAAAGCAGCCTGAATACTACAAAGCGTTGCTTAACGATGTTTGTCAATTAGCTCATATTACTGTTGAAGTGCATCAAGTTTAAGTGCTTTTCAATTGAGAGGCGGTCGTTAGAAATCTGTGGGATTTCTGGTAGCCTGAATGTCCGCTTCTGGCCGTTTGGCGCTGTTCGCCGCTGGCTAGATTACCGCCTTCGCGGCAATGACGGGCGCGGGTGTTGGCCGTTTGCTGCAATTCGCATTTGGCTAGATTACCGCTTCCGCGGCAATGACGAGCGTGGTGTTGGCAGTTTGGCGCTACTTGCGGTTAGCTAGATTCCCGCTTTTGCGAGAATGACGAGCATGGGGTTTAGCGTATAGCCGTAGTTTGCTCCCTAATAAAGGAAGAGGGAACTGACTAGCGCCAATTCCCTCTCAACTAAGTGCGCAATTGAAAGCGAAATCAGTCTTTCGGCTGGTGGCGCTGGTGCAAATTCTCTAACACAGTTTCCAAGCTGACATCCTGGGAGCGCAAACACACCAACAAGTGATACAGAAGATCCGCACTCTCATCGATCAGGTTTTGCTTATCGCCCGTAGCAGCGGCAAGGGCGACTTCCACACCTTCTTCACCGACTTTTTGTGCGATGCGGCGATCGCCCTTGGCAAAAAGTGATGCGGTGTAGCTAGACTCTGGCGCATCGCTTTGGCGTTGAGTGATCACCCCTTCGAGCTGACCTAAAAAGCCCTGCGCCTTGTTGGCGTCAAAGCAAGACTCAGCGCCTAAGTGACAAGTAGGCCCTTGTGGTCTTGCTTGAATCAGCAGGGTGTCTTGATCGCAATCCAGTACTATGTGGTCTAGGTTGAGAAAGTGGCCCGAGCTTTCGCCTTTGGTCCACAAGCGCTGCTTGGTACGACTGAAAAAGGTGACCTTGCTGGTATCCAGGGTTTTAGTCAGTGCTTCGTCATTCATGTAACCCAGCATCAGCACACGGCCAGTAAGGTAATGTTGAACGATCACCGGAATCATACCGTCGACTTTTTTCCAATTAATGTCTTGCTGCCAGTCCTTGCTCATACTGGGCGAACTCCTATGCCATTGTCGGCCAATGTTTGTTTTAACTCGGACATATCGATGATGCCCTTGTGGAATACGGATGCGGCCAATGCGGCGTCGACTTTGGCCTGCTGAAATACTTCAACGAAGTGTTCAATCGTACCCGCACCACCAGAGGCTATCAGAGGCACATCGCACACTTGGCGTACTTTGGAGAGCTGCGCTAAGTCGTAGCCTTGGCGTACGCCATCTTGGTTCATGGTGTTAAGCACTATCTCGCCGGCGCCCAATTGCTGAACTTTCTCAACCCAATCCAATGTACGCCATTGAGTATCTTGGGTTTTGGATTCATCGCCAGTGTATTGCTTGACGCGATATTCGCCGTCTTCGCCTTGGTAGCTGTCGATGCCGACCACCACACACTGGCGACCAAATTCGTCGTGTAGGCGTTCAATCAAACTAGGATCCGCCAGAGCAGGGGAGTTCACCGAGATTTTATCAGCGCCATAGGCCAGAATTTGGCGGGCGCTGTCTAGCGAGTTAATTCCGCCAGCCACGCTAAATGGAATGTTAATCTTCTCAGCCACGCGGGCCACCCAGGACTTGTCGACAATACGACCGTCGCTTGAGGCGGTAATGTCGTAAAACACCAACTCATCAGCGCCAATCTCCGCATAACGGGCGGCCAGTGGGACGATATCGCCAATGATTTCGTGGTTGCGAAAACGCACGCCTTTGACCACTTGGCCATCGCGTACATCGAGGCAGGGGACTATGCGTTTGGCCAGCATTCGATTGCCTCCGCTAAGCTAAATTGGTTAATCAGCAGCGCTTTGCCAACGATAATTGACGATGCACCTGAGTCCTTAACCGCTTTGATGTCATCGAGCTCGGCGATACCGCCTGAAGCTTGCCAATCGATTTGCGGATACTGTTGCGCAAGCGATTGATACAGCTCGGTGTTGGCGCCTTTCAGCGTGCCGTCGCGGCTGATGTCGGTGACTAGAACGTGCTTAAGGCCTAGTGGCAGATAGTCATCCATTACCGATTCTAGAGTTTTGCCTGAGCCTTGTTGCCAGCCAGATACCGCCACTTCGCGATTGCCTTGCTCGTCGATGTTTACATCCAGTGCCAAGCAGATTTTCTCAGGCCCGTAGTGCTTAAACCAGTCTTGCACGACCTCAGGTTGACGCACGGCCAGCGAGCCCACCACGGCGCGAGACACGCCTATATCGAACAGCTGTTGTAAGTCTTGTTCGCTGCGAATACCGCCGCCCACTTGGACCTTGGCATCAACCGCTTCGAGCATCTTGGCAATCAGCGCGTTTTGGCGACGCTTAGGATCTTTGGCACCGTCCAAATCGACGATGTGCAACCAGGCGGCACCGGCTTTATCGTAGTCGGCTAAGCGGGCCACAGGATCTGAGCTAAATTCGGTTTTTTGCTGATAGTCGCCCTGGTACAAACGCACCACGTTGCCATCGATTAAATCTAATGCGGCGATGATCATGACAGCTCTCCTAGCTCATCGATTCGAATAAAATTCTTAAGCATTTGCGCGCCCACCTCAGCGCTGCGCTCTGGGTGGAATTGCAGACCAATGTAGTTGTCTTTGGCAATTGCGGCGCTAAAGTTCAGGCCGTAATCGCTTTGAGCCACTGTGTTCTCGCCTACTGGAGCGATAAAGCCGTGGACAAAGTACACGTAGGCGCCATCGGCTACATCGGTAAAAATCGGGTGCTGCATTTCACTCAGGCGGTTCCATCCCATGTGAGGGAGGGGCAGCCCGCTAGGCGCAAATGGCTCGATGCGAGTTGGAATCACTCCTAAGCAATCCACATTGCTCTCTTCGCTGTAATCCGACATTAGCTGCATGCCTAGACAAATGCCCAGCGTAGGCTGTGTTAGGTTTTGCAGGCATTCTTCAAGCTCGCGTGCTTGGATTTGGCTCATGGCCGCCTTGGCCGAACCAACGCCGGGGAGAACAACGCGCTTGGCCCGGTTGATGACCTCAGGATCTCGACTCAGCACTACCTGCTGGTCGAGTCGCTCAAAGGCGTAGCGAACCGAGGCCAAATTGGCGCAGCCGGTATCGACAATCAAAATGCTCATAACACTCCCTTGCTCGATGGCAACTGGTTGCCTTCGCGGGTTTTGGCCTGACGCAGAGCGCGACCAAAGACTTTAAACAGGCTTTCCACCTTGTGGTGTTCGTTATCGCCATCGCTGCTTAAGTGCAGGGTGGCGCGAAGCCCATCGGAGAGCGAGCGGAAAAAGTGAGGCACCATTTCGGTGGCCATGCCGCCAACCATTTCGCGCTCAAACTCACAGTTAAATTTCAAATAAGGTCGGCCAGATAGATCCAGCAAACATTCACCGCGGGCTTCGTCCATAGGTAGGCTAAAGCCAAAGCGCTGAATACCGCGCTTTTCACCCAAAGCTTGGCGAATGGCATCGCCTATCGCTAGTGCGGCATCTTCCACACTGTGGTGATCGTCCACGTGCAAGTCGCCGGTCATGCTTAGGCTTAGCGACAGATTACCGTGGGTGGCAATTTGCTCGAGCATGTGGTCAAAAAAGCCGATGCCAGTATTAGCGCGGCACTGAGCTGGCGCATCTAAATCGATTTCAACGCTGATTTGGGTTTCACGGGTATCTCGTTGTACTTTGGCTTGGCGTGGCTTGTCGAGTAGGCGGCGAGCGATACCGTTCCAGTCATAGCTTTGCTCATCGGCTTCGCGTTGATACTTAAGCCCGACAATTCCCATGGCCTGCGCCATTTGCATATCGGTTTCGCGATCGCCAATGAAAGCAGACTGTTCAAAGTCGATTTTGCCGCTTTGCAGCCAGTGTTGAACCAAGCCCAGTTTTGGTTTGCGACAGCTGCAGTTGTCCTCGTCGAAGTGAGGGCAAATCAGCTCTTCGATAAAGTGCACCCCTTGGCTGGCAAACAGCTGACGCATGGCCTGATGTGGAATATCAAAGTCCACTTGTGGGTAGGACTGAGTGCCTAGGCCGTCTTGGTTGGACACTAGCACTAATTGATAGCCTTGCTCGATGAACTTGAGTAGTACAGGGATCACCTGCGGCTCGAACACCAACTTGTCCAAACGGTCGACTTGTTTGTCGATGGCTGGCTCTTCGATAAGGGTGCCGTCGCGGTCGATAAAGAGTAGCTTTTGTTTCATGCTTGCTGTCCTACTTCTTGTAAGGCTTCTAGTAGCTGTTGGGTTTGTTGAGCGTCACCTATGCTAAAGCGCAGGCAGCTGGATAATCTGGGGTGCGAATAGGCGCGAATGACTATGCCACGCTCGGCTAAGGCCGCTTGTACTGCAGGGGCATTAGTAAACTCTGCCAGAACAAAATTACCCGCGGCCGAGTAGGGCACAGCACCACAGCCTTTTAGCCCATTAATGAGTTTGGTTCTAAGCGCGTTGAGCTGTCCGACTTGCGCCTGCATTTGCGCAATACCGTCGGTAGACAAGGCCTGCTCGGCCAGGTTGCTACACGGAGTTGGAATTGGGTATGGCGCGATTACGCGATTAAGCACATCAATTACTTGGGCACAGGCTAGGGTGAAACCAATACGGGCACCGGCCAGCGCAAAGGCTTTGCTGAGCGTGCGCAGTACCACCAAGTTGCTGTTATCGCTAATTTCATCGGCCACGCTGGCTTGCGGGCAAAACTCAATGTAGGCCTCATCCACCACTAACAAACTATTGGGTAGCGCTTTGGCCAGCGCGAGTAATTGCGCTTTGGGGACCAGATTTCCGGTTGGGTTGTTGGGGTTGCACACGAACACCAGTTTTGGCTGTTTGACCTGCTCAGCCAAATCTTGCGGCAAGGAGTAATCGTCGTTGAGTTCTAATACTTGCGATGCCACGCCACAGGTCTCAGCGCTGATGGCGTACATGCCATAAGTGGGCCCAGCAAAGGCGATGCTATCTTTGCCAGGCACACAAAAGGCGCGAATTAACAGCTCAATACCCTCATCAGCGCCACGAGTGACCAAGCATTGATCTTGGCGAACACCTGCATAGCGAGCGTAGCGGCGAATCACTTTTGGCGGCTGTGCTTCTGGGTAGCGATTCTCTTCGGTTTTGTAGTTGGCGTACGGGGATTCGTTGGCGTTAAGCCAAATCTCACCACTGCCACCGATGCGACGCGCTGACTGGTACGGCACTAATTCGCTCAACTCAGGACGAGCTAAGGCTAATGCCCAGTTATCACTTGAAGCTGTTTGGCTCATAACTGGCTCTCCACCGTTTGCTGAAGACTGGCCAAGCGAATGGCCACCGCGTTCTTGTGCGCATCAAGCCCTTCGGCATCGGCCAAGGTCATGACACACTCGCCAAGATTCTGCAGCCCTTGGGCACTTAAGCTTTGTACGGTGAAACGACGCTGAAAGTCTGCCAGGCTCAAACTGGAAACGGTTTTACTAAAGCCATAGGTCGGTAAAACGTGGTTGGTGCCACTGGCGTAATCGCCCACCGACTCTGGGGTGTATGGCCCGACAAACACAGAGCCGGCCGCGCGAACTTGCGCTAATACGCTTTGGTCTAACTGAGTTTGAATGATTAAGTGCTCGGGCGCGTAGGCATTGGATACTTGCACCGCTTGGGCTAAATCATCAACCAAAATAGAGCGGCTTTGAGCCAGAGCCTGCTCGGCAATGGCCTTGCGCGGCAGTTGTGACAACTGACTGGCAATCTCGACTTGTGCTGAGTCTATAAGTGTTTGACTATCGCTGACCAAAATCACTTGCGAGTCTTCACCGTGTTCGGCTTGCGAGAGCAGGTCAGAGGCGACAAACGCAGGATTAGCACTGGCATCTGCAATCACTAGCACTTCAGAAGGGCCTGCAGGCATATCAATCGCAGCCCCTGCCGCATCTTGGCTCACTTGACGCTTAGCCTCAGTCACAAAGCGATTGCCGGGTCCAAAGATCTTATCCACTTTGGCCACAGATTCGGTACCGTAGGCCAGGGCTGCCACCGCCTGAGCACCGCCGGCGGCAATTACTTGAGTGACACCACAGGCTTTAGCCGCGTATAAAATCGCTGGGTCAATTGGGGCAGGGGTGGTCAACACCACTTGGCGACACTGGGCAATCTGGGCTGGTACCGCCAGCATCAACACAGTGCTAATCAGTGGTGCGCTGCCACCTGGCACGTACAAGCCCACTTTATCAATGGCTTCAACGCGCAGTTCGCAACGAACACCCGGTTGGGTTTCTAGCGCCATCGGCGAGAGGCGCTGGGCCGCGTGAAAGCTGCGAATGTTGGCAATGGCTTGCTCGATAGCGGCTTTAAGCGCTGAAGGAATTTGCTCGGCCGCTGCCCAGTCGTCTTCACTTGGGGTTAGCGCCGACAATTCAGCACTGTCAAACTGACGCCCAAGTTCTAGTAAAGCCGCATCGCCTTGTTCGCGAACCTTGGCGATAATTCCTGCTACCACATCCGCCAAGCCTTCGGCGCTAACCATAGGGTTACGGGCTAGCGCTTGTTGTTGCTCAGCTGGGCTGAGCTTTGCCCAATTGACCTGCTGCATAACGCCTCCTAACCCAGCATCTTCTCGATTGGCATCACCAATACCGAGCTGGCACCCAAGGCGCGCAACTCTTCCATGGTGTCCCAGAACAAGTCCTCTGAACTTACAGCGTGGATAGCCACTTTGGTCGGGTCTTCGGCTAATGGCAACAAGGTTGGGTTTTCGGCACCAGGTAACAGCTCAATGATGGCGTCGAGTTGATCTTTAGGGGCGTGTAGCATGATGTACTTACTTTCGCGGGCTTTAATTACACCGTTAATTCGCGACATCAGCTTGTCGATAAGGGCTTGTTTTTCATCTGCTTGCTCGCCCGGGCTTTGCAAAAGGGCGGCTTGGCTTGTGAAGATCACTTGAGTCTCGTATAAGCCATTCGCTTCAAGGGTGGCGCCGGTGGATACCAAATCACAAATGGCGTCGGCAAGACCTGCGCGCGGGGCGACTTCTACCGAGCCTTTAAGCAAACACTCGTCGTAGCTGACGCCTTGATTGGCCATGTAACGCTTGAGCAGGTAGGGGTAGGTGGTGGCGATGCGCTTGCCTTGTAGTGAGTCCAGATTTTGAAACTCCATCTCTTCAGGCACGGCAATCGACAGCTTGCACTTACCAAAATCCAGCTGCTTGAGCTTTTGGTATCCGCTGGCTTTATCGGCGGCTTGGCGCTCAAGCTCGACTTCTTCCAATACGTTCTCACCTACGATACCTAGGTCGACGACCTGATCCATCACCAAGCCTGGAATGTCATCATCACGCACTTGCAGTAAATCGACAGGTAGGTTTTCTACGTGGGTAATTAAACGGCGCTCGTTGAGATTGAATTTAAGCCCACAGCGCTTGAGCAAGGTTTGCGATTCGCGGCTTAAACGGCCGGATTTCTGAATGGCGACTCTAAGTCTTTGTTGGTTTGCCATGTTGTTTTACTTCCTGATTCAAATACAAAAAAACCCTTGGAGTTCCTTCCAAGGGTTTTTTAGTTGAACCATCGAAAGGATACTGCCTTTCGATCGCTGAGCGTCGAAGGCTAACGAGTACCTAGATGATGATGGTGCGCGTTGGTGACGAACATGCGATGGTTCCTAATGAGTCGATTTATATTAACCCTAATTGGCTAAACGCCTGCTTGCAAGCCCTAATCGCAACAATTTAAAAAGCTTCAGAAAAATGCGACAGCACTCAGCGCTTGTGTATACAAGCTCCGGAGCAGACTGGGCCTAGTTCCGTGCTACTATGGCGCAAGATTTCGCTCAATGAGAACGAGCCAAGGGTTTGGGTAAAGAAGCTAGATTGTTAGAACTTGAAGGTATCTTCGGTGATAGTGGGGCGATATCTAAGGTATTGCCGCGCTATTGGCCGAGAGAAAGCCAGTTGGCGTGCGCTCAGCAAATTGCTCAGTGGTTTGCAGATAATCGTGGAGGCTTGATTGAAGCCCCAACCGGCTGTGGTAAGTCCTTGGCGTATTTGATCGCGGGTTTGAGCTGCAACGAACGCTTGTTAGTGGTCACCGCCACTAAAGCACTGCAGCAACAACTGCTCAATCAAGATATTCCTATCGCATCTCAAGCACTGCAACGGCCCATCAGTGCCGTGGCGTTGAAGGGGCGGCGAAATTACCTGTGCCCGCAAGCGCTAGTGCGCGCCCAATCCACCCCGCAGGCATTTAGCGAGTCATCGCAGCAAGTCTTGTGGCAACTCGACCATTGGTATTTTCAAAACTATCGAGATAACTGGGGCGATCTCGAGTTATTTCGAGCGGCTAATATTCCCACAGAGCTACGCCGCAGTGTCACCACAAGTCACCAAGCGTGTACCGGCGCTAAGTGTCCCAAGTTTAGCGAGTGTGGTTACCAAAGATTGCAAGAGTCCGCCGATAGTGCCGATGTGTTGGTGGTCAACCAGCATTGGCTACTGAGCTTGTTTGCGGCCAATCCAAAAGCCATAGCGGAGTCTGGGTTATCAGAGCGTGCGGTTATTCTCGATGAAGCTCATCGCTTGCCAAGTTTGGGCTGGCAACTTTTGAGTCAGCAGAGTTATCTAGGTTGGGTAAGTTATTGGCCGGACTGGCTGACAGAGCTGGTGGACATCAATCAGGTGGGCTTAAACGAGCAATACCAAGCCTTGCAGCAATTGGCCACTACACTGGTCGAGCAACAGCCTCAAATTCAAGAGTCGCCACTGGATTGGCTTAATCGCGCAACCGGCTGGTTTGGTCAATTGATGGCGGTGAACCGCGCCTGGCCTGAGTTACTCACCGCTTGGCCTGAGCTTGAGCCTCTGGCACAGCAAACCCATATGACCCAGCTGACGCTAGAGTGCGCCATGTCACCCGAACAAGTGATCACGGTGCAAGTCAGCTCTGACGGCGCTTGGCCTTTGTATCGCTTGGTAGATAGCACGCCGAAGGTTCGCTGGCAGCAACTCTGGCAAGCACTGTCTGACGCCAAGGTGTTAATTTCTGCCAGTCTCGCGGCTGGGGAAGATTTTGGGCCGATTAAAACTGCATTATCGCTTGAAGAGCTTCCCAGCCAACAACTCGCGCTCAGCTTTAACTACCAGGAGCAGGCCTTGTTATTGTATGAGTCTAGTGCCCCTGATATCAGCGATACTCGTCGAGTGGGGTATTTAACCGAGTTAATCGAGTCGCTGGCCTGCGCTGCACAAGGGCGAACTCTGGCTCTATTCACCAGCTTAGACGCCATGAAGCAAGTGGCCACTGCTCTGCATAACTCGGGTCTGAATGTGCTAGTACAAGGGCAGTTCCCGCCTCAGCAACTGCTGCAGCGCTTTCGACTCTTGGGCAACTGCGTATTGCTGGCCAGTCGCACCTTTTGGCAGGGCATAGATTTAGACCCGGGCAATCTGCGTTGCACCCTTATCGACAAACTGCCGTTTTTACCGCCCGATGCACCGGAATTAAGTGGGTTGCAAGCCAGCCTCGGTTTGCCAGATTCGCAAGTATTTGAACAAATTGCATTGCCCTTGGCCTGTTGGGAGCTCAAACAAGGGGCGGGTCGGTTGATTAGGCGTGAAAAGCAACGTGGCTTACTGGTAATATGCGATCCACGGATCCACAATCGGGATTACGGCCAAAAACTGTTGACCAGTTTGCCGCCCATGCCACGCACTCAAAACAGAGACCAAGCGTTTGCTTTTTTAAGAGAGTTACAATGACCCAAACCTATCTGGCCATCGATACCTGCACCGAGTTGTGCTCTGTGGCGCTTTGGCAAAATGGCAAAATCGATCATCTTGCAGAGCAGGCACCGCGTAGCCACAGTCAACGACTTCTGCCTATGGTGCAAGACTTGCTGCAGCGCAATCAATTGACCTTAGCTGACATTGACGGATTGGTTTATGGACGTGGGCCGGGCAGTTTTACTGGCATTCGCATCTGTACTTCCATGGCGCAGGGCTTGTCGTTGGGCGCCGATTTGGCAACCCAAGGGGTGTCGACGCTAGCCGCGATGGCGCTCGAAGCCATGCGTGCTGCCAATACTCAACAAGCCTTGTGTGCAATTGATGCTCGAATGGGCGAGGTATATTGGGGGCACTATCAGCTAGTAGACGGCCGCGCTGTATTAGTTGGCGAAGAGCAAGTCATCTCGCCTGCGCAATTGGCCGAGCAGCAAGTCTCATTTGAAGGCTCTGCAGTGGCAGTGGGCACAGGCTTCGACGCTTATCCAGAGCTTTTGTCCTTGAGCCAAGGATTGTCTCTAAGCGACACAGTTAAGTATCCAAACGCCGCTGCTATGGTGGAGATCGCCGCACAGCAAGACCAGTGGAGCGATGTTGAGTCGATTGAACCTGTGTATTTGCGCAATCAAGTGACTTGGAAAAAGTTGCCGGGACGTGAGTAACCCATGAATTTGACGCCGCTAACTCACCCCATTGTCAGCCAGCAAGGCACTAGTTCAAGTGCTAACGCGGGAAAGGGTGAGGTTGCGGCGCAATATCACCAAACCTCATCACAGCTTACTTCACCGCCGGCGAACTTACCGAGCCTCAGTACTGCCAAGAAAGCCAAGCTAGAATACGACGCTATCGCACCTCAGCAACTAAAAGCGCTGGCGCAATACCAAACCACTCAACACTTTGCCGAGCGCGATGCCCTGACGCAGCTGCTCGGGGTGGATATATATGTCTAAGCAGTTGAGTTTTTTCGGACTTTTAATAACTGCTGCCATCCTCTCAGAATTGCCGATTATCGGCATTCCCTTTAATTGGTTAGAAACCTTTTTCCATGAAGCCTCGCACGCGCTAGCCACAGTTGCCAC
The DNA here is from genome assembly GCF_002282855.1 of Paraferrimonas sedimenticola. Taxonomy (GTDB): domain Bacteria; phylum Pseudomonadota; class Gammaproteobacteria; order Enterobacterales; family Shewanellaceae; genus Paraferrimonas; species Paraferrimonas sedimenticola. The sequence continues at coordinate 26,514 of NZ_NRIR01000003.1, forward strand.
TGGCGGCTCAGTGCAATCGATGCAGCTCGAACCCAATGGCGCAGGCTTAGTGATGAGCTTGGGCGGTTGGAAGCCGGTGATTGCCTTTAGCGGTTATGCCGGTGCCGCTTTGTGGGGCAGTGCCATTCTTATCGTTGCCGCGTCGCCTCGAATGGCCAAACCGATTTGTGCGGTGGTTTTATTGCTGTTGCTCACAAGTTTGGTATTTTGGAGCAGAGATCTGCTGACCCTGTTGATTGTTTTAGGTTTAATGCTGCTGTTTTGCTTGCCTTTGCGCTGGCAAAGTCACCAAACCTTGGGCTTGATATTGCAGTTGGTCGGCATGACAGTGCTTCTTAACGCATTAAAAAGTCCGTGGGTGTTGTTGCTACCGGGCACCCAAGGAGACGCCCATTTATTGGCGCAACTCACTCTAATACCCGCGTTTGTTTGGGTGATAATCTGGTTTGGATTGGCCTTGTGGTGCCTGTACAGAAGTTGGTTGCGCCTTACTAAAGTCAGACGCACCACTTGAGCGAAGGAGAGCGAATGAGCGAATCATGGAGTTTCGAGCGAGGACCAACCCGACTCAAAGCGCAAGCGTGGGGCGACTCAAACAAACCCTTATTGCTGTGTTTGCACGGCTGGCTGGATAATTCGGAAACTTTTGCGCCCTTGGCACAACACTTAGCCAATGACTATTATCTGCTGTGTCCAGACTGGCCGGGACACGGGCACTCGGACCACAGACCGGGGCAATACCCCTATCAGTGGGCTGACTACCTGCTAGATTTGGCCTGCTTGCTCGAACAGTTACCCAAAGCCCCTGTGGCAATTGTGGGACACTCGCTGGGTGGCATTATCGCTGCAGCTTATCTCGCTATTGAGCCACAGGCGGTTGAGCGCTTAGTGCTAATTGAGAGTTTTGGACCGGTTACTGGCGATGAGTCGGCGATGCGCGAGCAGTTGCTAAACAGTGTTCGCCAACATCAGAGTTTTATCGGCAAATCGCCGAGTCTCAAACCGGTGGACCTAGATAGAGTGATAGCAGCTCGTGCCAAAGTGTCAGCGCTAACGCCGGAGCAAGCGGCACCGCTGGTTAAACGCAATCTTGAGCAGCGTGAACAGCGCTGGTACTGGCGCAGCGACCCTCGGCTTAAAGGCGCATCACCAATTAAGATGAGCCAAAGCCAAGCGCAGCAGTTAATGGCACCCTTAGATACGCCAACCTTACTGATTCAAGGGGCGGACAGCGAACACAAATCTTGGCGCTATGCCCTTGAGCGTCAGAGCTGGCTAAGACAGCTAACCAAAGGGCAAGTGGCTGGTGGACATCACTGTCATATGCAGTCTGGTGAAGCGGTTGCTCAAGCTATCATCGAGTGGCTTGAGAATCGCTAGAACTTTTACTCTAACTGTGTGATATTGGTCACACTAGGCGGCTGCCAACTAGCGTCAACATAATCTCAAAAAACAATACGAATAAATGAGTTGAAGGAGAATCTGGTGGAAAAACCATGGATCAATAGCTACCCCGAAGGGACTTCGGCCGAATTAAGCAGCAGCGACAACGAAACACTGATTGATGTGTTTGAGACGGCAGTTGGGCGTTTCACTGATAACCCGGCCTACGACAACATGGGGGCAACTCTGACCTTCCGCGGTCTTGAAGAGCAAAGCCGAGCGTTCGCCGCCTATTTGCAAAACGACCTCAAGCTGCAAAAGGGTGATCGCGTTGCTTTGATGATGCCTAACCTACTGCAATACCCCATTGCACTGTTTGGTGTACTGCGCGCGGGTATGGTTGTCGTTAACGTTAATCCTCTGTACACCCCTCGCGAATTGAAGCATCAGTTGGTGGATGCCGATGTCAGCGCTTTAGTCGTGGTATCCAACTTTGGTGGCACGGTTGAGAAGGTCATCAAGGAAACTCCAGTTAAGCACGTTCTGATTACATCTTTGGGTGACCAACTGGGTGCGGCTAAAGGCACTTTAGTTAACTTCGTAGTCAAGTACGTCAAAAAGATGGTGCCTAAGTACAATATTGCTGGTGCTAAATCGTTCAAAAACGCGCTTAAAAAAGGTCGCCGCTTACAGTACGTTAAGCCGAAAATCGACCAAGACGATTTGGCCTTCTTGCAATACACAGGTGGTACTACAGGCGTATCCAAAGGTGCCATGCTGACTCACAAAAACGTGGTGAGCAACCTCAACCAAGTAGATCAGTACTACCATGACCTGTTGATCGACAATGAGGAAATGGTGATTACGGCGCTGCCGCTCTATCACATCTTTGCACTGGTAGTGAACGGACTGCTGTTCTTGAAAAAGGGCGGTCACAATATTCTTATCACTAACCCAAGAGACATTCCGGCGTTTGTGGCGGACCTGCAAAAGTATCCATTTACTTGCATTACCGGTGTGAACACCCTGTTCAACGCGCTGCTGCTCAACGAAGATTTTGCCAAGCTCGACTTTAGCAAAGTAAAAATGTCGCTAGGCGGTGGTATGGCGGTTCAAGCAGCGGTTGCCGAGAAATGGCAGAAGATCACCAACTGTCGTTTGCTCGAAGGTTATGGCTTGACCGAAAGCTCGCCTGTACTGACAGCGGCCCCTTGGAATCTACCGGCTTACAATGGCTCGATTGGCTTGCCTATTCCAGGTACTGAGATTCGCATCGTTGACGATAATGGTCAGCCGTTGTCAATCGGCGAGACAGGCGAAATCCAGGGGCGTGGTCCACAGGTGATGAAAGGCTATTGGAAGCGACCTGAAGCCACCGCTGAAACCGTTGACCAGGATGGCTGGTTGTCTACCGGAGACGTGGGTTACATGGACGAAACCGGCTACACCTTTATTGTGGATCGCAAAAAAGACATGATTTTGGTGTCGGGCTTTAACGTTTTCCCGAACGAAGTGGAAAACGTAGCTGTGACCCATCCAGATATCATTGAAGCTGCGGCGATCGGCGTGCCTCATCCGGTATCTGGCGAAGAGGTTAAGCTGGTGGTTGTGTCGTCAGATCCTAAGCTGGATGCGCAGGGGGTAATTGCTCATTGCCGCAAAAGCCTGACTGGCTATAAGGTTCCAAAGCACGTAGAATTTCGCGACGAGTTGCCCAAGACCAATGTGGGCAAGATTCTAAGGCGCATGCTGCGCGAAGACAGTTAGTCGAGAAGATGCAGCTGGCCTAGGCCAGCTGCATTGTTTTAGGGAGATGTGTTTTTGTCCAATTACCAAGTGATCACTGAGCAACCCGCGCTAGACGCGTTAATTGCTAGCTATCAGGATGCCCCAGTGTTGACGCTCGATACCGAGTTTGTGCGCACACGTACGTACTACGCCGAATTCGGTTTGATTCAGGTTTACGACGGAAAACAATTAGCGCTTATCGACCCTAGAGTTGGCCTAGACTTGTCGGGATTTTGGGCGCTGCTGACCAACCCCAATATCATCAAAGTTCTGCACAGTTGTAGCGAAGATCTAGACGTTTTCGCTTGTTACGGCAAGTGCATTCCTGAACCTCTGTTCGACACTCAAATCGCTAGCGCCTTGTTGGGTCATGGCGCAGCGCTAGGCTACGCCAAGTTAGTCGAGCAGCACTTGGGCATTGTGATTGATAAGGGTGAATCTCGCACTGATTGGACCCAACGTCCGTTGTCGCAAGCACAGCTGGATTACGCGGCCAACGACGTGCTGTATTTGCATCAAATTTATCCCACCTTGGCCAGAGAAATCGAAGAAAAAGGACGTCAGGGCTGGCTTCGTCAAGAGTGTCAGCGGTTGGCCAGTGGCCGTTTGGTAACTCCAAACCCAGAAGCGGCTTATCGCAAGGTCAAAGGGGCTGCCAAACTTAACCCTCATCAATTGGCGGTGTTGCGCGAGTTAGCTAGCTGGCGCATGAATCAAGCGCTGAAGCGCAACTCGGCGTTAGGGTTTGTGGTTAAAGACGCGGGTTTGATGGAGTTGGCAATCACCCAACCCAAATCGCTAAATCAGTTAAACCAGTTAACTGTGCTTGGCGATCACGAAAAGCGTCGTCATGGCAAAGCGTTATTGCGCTGCATTGAAGAAACAGATTTTGACGATTTACCTGAAGCGTTCGAGCAAGTGGCATTGGCTCCTGGCTACAAAAGTGTGTTAAAACGCCTGAAAAACTGCAGCACAGAAATCGCCGAAGAAAAAGTGGTGGCCATTGAAACCTTGGCGCCTAAGCGTTTGTTACACCAATACTTGGTATGGCGACACCAGGGCCAAACCGGTGAGCTGCCCATGGTGTTGACTGGATGGCGAGGCGAACTACTCGCCGAGCCGATTGAAGCCCTGAAACTGAATTTTTAGCCTGCTCGCCTGTGCGATGGTATAGTAGCGCGTTTTTAAAATAGCCCCAGTAGGAAAGCTAACATGAAGCTGTGTGCGGTATACAAAAGCTCCCGTAAAGCCGATACCTATTTATACATGAAGACCAAAGACGATTTTTCTTGTCTGCCCGATGAATTGCGCAAACTCTTTGGCACTCCGTTATTCGTGATGATGTTGCCGATTCAAAAGCTGGACAAGTTGGCGATTGCCGATATTGAAAAGGTGCGGGATGACCTGCTAGAAAAAGGCTTTTATTTGCAACTGCCGCCGCCGCAAGATAATTTGTTAAAGCAACACTTACAACAACAGCGAGCCGAGAACGGCGACCAGTAACTGACTCGGCAAACAGGGATAGGTATGCGTTATATATTGCTCTTGTTGTGCGTATGCTCTGCCAGCGCACTAGCGAATCTTCAATCCACCTCTATGTCGCACTCTGACTACCTCAAGCAGGTTCGAGTGCAAGCGCAAGCGGCTGGTATTGGTAGCAAAGGTCAGCAAGCGTTATCGCAAGTCAAACGCTTTCGAAGCGTCTCAGTTAACCAAGCGGCAGAAGAGGTGAGCTCACCGGAAAGCTTGGACCAGTATTTAGCGCTTGAAGTGGACTTCAATAAAGTCACTCGTGCCAGAGATTACTTTAATCGCCGTGAAGCCCTATTTCACCGAATTCAACAAGCCTATTCTGTACCTGGGCGTTTCTTGGTCGCCCGTTGGGCGCTTGAAACCGACTTTGGTCAAGGGCAGGGGGACTTTCCTGCGTTGTCCGTGTTAGTCGCCAAGGGTGCTGAAGAGCCGCAAAATGAGTTTTGGTCAAAGCAGATTCTGGCAGCGTTGGCGCTGATTGATCAGGGCAAAGTGCCGCTGGAGCGCTTGCGCTCAAATCGCCATGGTCAGATGGGACCTTTGTTAATGAGCCCTGAGCAGTTGCTCAACTATGGTGTGGATTTTGACGAAGACGGTAAGCTGGACGTTTGGAACAGCGAAGCCGATGCTTATGCCACTTTAGCTAATGAACTCAAACAGCAGGGCTGGCAAGCGGATCGCACCTGGGGACGTCAGGTCACACTAACTGCACCGGTTGAGCCACAGCATTTCAATTTGGGTTTACTACAATCCATGACAGAGTGGCAGCAAGCCGGCGTGCGTCGCTGGGACGGTAGGGATCTTCCTAAAGTCGACGATTTGAGTGCCGGACTTCTGGTGCCCGATGGGGTTGAAGGGCGCATTTATTTGGCCTACCCAAACTATCGATTACTAATGCGCTCGGATAGCAGCCATTATCAGACATTAAGCATTGGATACTTAGCGGATCGAATTAAGTTCCAGTGATAGCTTGAGAGTGACATGAAGCGAGACCCAATCGACGCCTTCTGGCGTCGTAAAACTTTACAGGAACTGACTCCGCAAGAGTGGGAGTCCCTGTGTGACGGCTGCGGCAAGTGTTGTTTAAACAAGGTCATCGACGATGATACCGATGACCTGTATTACACCGAGGTGCGCTGCAAGCTGCTCGACAACAAAACCTGTCAGTGTAAGCAATACCAAAACCGCTTCGACTATGTTCCCGATTGCGTCACCATTACTCCGGAGAATGTGGCGGAGCTAGATTGGTTACCCAACACCTGCGCTTATCGACGCTTGTACTTTGGTGAAGACCTACCGAATTGGCATTACTTGATTGCCGGTGATAAGCGCAAGATGCACAAAAAGCAAAAATCTGTGCAAGGTAAAACCGTTTGCGAGACTGGAGTAAAAGAGCTTCAGGACCACATAGTGATTTGGCCTTTAATGGATTGAGTGACTGCGCGACTTCACATAAAACCGAGTTTTAAGAACTCGGTTTTTTTGGCTAAATTTTAGATTCGTTAACAAGCTTGTGAGAATAGGTTGAGAGCAGGTTAGTTCGGTATATGGTTTAGCGTTAACTGAAACAAATGTGGTTAAAACCCGAAAGAATTCGAACGGGCTATATGGAATATTAGTTCCTAATGATAAAAGAATCCTCTACCGAATTGGTAAGCGTAACACTGGCGCAGACTGGTGTACCCAATTTGGCAATCACAAATACAGCCGCAATAAGATAGCAGGGGATCTTAATGAAAATTTTTAAAAACCTAGGGGTTTTAGTACTGGTCGGGATGGTGCTGGGTGCCATTACCGGAACCATCTTTGGCGATAAAGTAGAAATCATTGCGCCATTGGGCTCAATCTTCATGTCGCTACTGATTCTAATGGTTATTCCATTGGTTTTGTTCTCAGTGGTATCTGGTACTTCTAGTCTAGGTAATGGTAAAGCGGCGCAGCGCATCGGTGCTCGTACTTTGGGCTTTGTGGCCTGTGCGACGCTATTGGCTGCCTCTATGGGCGCTTTCTTCGGCAACATCACTGGCGTTGGCACAGGTATTGACGCATCGGTGTTGACCGACAACGTTGAGCCAGTAGCGGCACCGGGTATCTGGGAGATGGTCCAGGGCTTCGTACCAAACAACATCATGGATGCCATGTCTTCGGGCAACATTATTCACGTACTTATCTTTGGCGTGTTCTTTGGTCTGGGCATCAATGCACTTCCACGTGAAAAAACCGAATCACTGCGTTCTACCGTAGACGCGGGTCGCGACGTGATGATTTGGATGATCCAAAAGGTTATGCTGTTATCGCCAATCGGTGTATTTGCTTTGATTGCTGATGCTGTAGGCAGCCACGGTTTGGGTTTGATGACTGAGCTGTTGAGCTTCGTAGGTGTTCTGGCTTTGGTTCCACTGACGTTTGTATTCGTGGTTTACCCGCTAGTTATCAAGTACGGCACTAACTTCACTGTTGCTCAGTACTTCCGCGCCGTTCGCCAGCCAGCACTGTTCGCTTTCTCTACCTGTAGTTCTGCGGCCACTTTGCCAATTACTATGGAAAACGTGAAGAAGATGGGCGTTAAGCCTTCGGTATTGGGCTTCACTGTACCCCTAGGTTGTACCATCAACATGGCCGGTACCGCTGCTCTGTTCTCGCTAAGTGCGGTATTCAGTGCCAACATCTTCGGTATCGACTTGGGTGCAGCTGAGTACATTGCAATTATCCTGACCACTTTGTTGGCGGCCATGGGTGTTGCCGGTGTTCCAGGCGCGGCACTGCTGACCATTCCTGTGATGATGGCTGCCGGTATTCCACTGGCTGCGATTCCTCTGCTTCTGGCCATCGACCGTTTGAATGACATGCTGTGTACTGGCCTGAACGTATCAGGTGACGTTTGTATCGCAGCCTTTGCTGACAAAGAAGAAGAGGTCAACGTACCCGCAGGTGCTGCTCAGCCAGCCTAACCCTTAGGATTATCCCAATAAAAAAAGCCAAGGTGATTGACTCTCCTTGGCTTTTTTGTGATTTGGACTTAGAGACTAGGCGAGGGACTCAAGTACATCCCAGCCCTCGTTGGCCAACAGCTCAACTAAGCTAATGGTCGGCAGACCGATAAGGGTATTGGGGTCACGCCCGTTTAAGCGCTCAAACAAAGCGATACCCAGGCCTTCGCTTTTAAAGCTACCGGCGCATTGATAAGGCTGCTCTGTTTTTAAATAGCCCTCAATTTGAGCCTCTGACAGTTCTTTAAAGCGAACCTCAAAGGGCTCTACCAAGCTTTGGTAGGTGTCGTTAGCACTGTTATACAGACATAGACCTGTGTAAAAGGTGACAACCTTGCCACTGGCGTTTTTAAGCTGAGTAACCGCGTTTTGGTGGTCGCCAGGCTTACCCAGAATCTGCTCTTGGTTTAAGGCCACCTGATCGCTGCCAATAATTAAGGCATCAGGATATTCTTGAGCAACCGCACGAGCCTTGGCGATAGCCAAACGCTCAACCAGCTCAATAGCGGTTTCGCCCGCAAGCGGGGATTCGTCCACTTGCGGCTTAGCGGTTTCAAAGGGGAGAGACAACTTGTCGAGAATGGCTTTTCGAAAAACCGAAGTTGAAGCTAAAATGAGTCTCTTAGACATGGTGATTTCGCATTTGTCATGACGCACCCATTGGTGCGAAGATAAGAAGAGTTGGCCTAGCTTACTGTGGCGCTAAACCACTATCAAGGCCAGAAAAAAGCCAGTTGTCACCTCTAGCGTTAAAATGCCCACACTTATAGGGCTAAAGCGGCGTTGGATCCCTTGACAATGGCCCTAGGCTCGGTAGAATGCGCCACCTGTGCGGATTGTTTGAGAATGCGCGCCTATGCAACAAATTAAGATACCGGTAAGTTTAGACCCGGTTCGTGCTGCTAATAAGCGATTAGATTATCAGGGAGTTATCCCAGGTGGTCAGATGAAGCGGCTGAACGGGGCTAGCGCCGGCGACTGTTCCGAAGTGACGGTGTCACTGACGTGCGGTGTTGATATCCAAGGGATAGTCTACCTGAAAGGGAAGGCTGTGACGGAGCTCACTTTGGAATGCCAACGCTGTATGACGCCATTTAACACAGAGGTAATGGTCGACTTTTGTTTCACGCCTGTAAAGGATGGAGCAGAAATCGATGAGCTCCCGGATATGTATGATCCAATTGAAGTGAATGACTATGGTGAAGTTCACTTACATCAGTTAATCGAAGATGAGCTGATTGTCGCCATGCCAATCATTGCTACCCACCAAGAAGGTGAGTGCAATACTGGCAGCCAAGATCTTACCGTAGGCAAGATCGAAGAGGTGCAAGAGGAACGTCCAAATCCGTTTGCCGTGTTAGAAAAGCTGAAGAGCAAGTAATCAGGAGATTAGGTCGATGGCCGTACAACAGAATCGTAAAACCCGTTCAAAGCGTGGCATGCGTCGCTCTCACGATGCGTTGACTACCACTCAACTGTCAACCGACAGCCAAACCGGTGAGAAGCACCTGCGTCACCACGTGACTGCAGACGGTTTCTACCGTGGTCAAAAGGTTATCAACAAGTAAGTTGACCCTGGATGACTGATCTGACGCTTGCGTTAGATAGCATGGGGGGCGATCATGGCCCCCAAGTGATAGTGCCTGCCGTCGTGCAGGCACTCGCGCTTTACCCTCAACTAAACATTCTTTTAGTTGGCGATGAGTCGCTGCTCGGTGACTTACTGCGTCGTCATCAGGCGCAACAACACCCTAGACTTCAAATCGTACACGCCGCTCAAGTGGTGGGTATGGACGAGCGTCCGCTTTCGGCACTGCGCAACAAAAAACAATCATCAATGCGTATTGCGCTCGAACTGGTGGCCGACGGTACCGCCGATGCTTGTGTCAGTTCGGGTAATACCGGCGCGCTGATGAGCATGGCCAAGGTGTTAATTAAGACCCTGCCAGGGGTTGACCGCCCAGCCTTGATTACCGGACTGCCAACCCATAGTGGTGGCACCACCTATTTGCTGGATTTGGGCGCCAACATTTCGTGTGATTCCGAAACCCTGTTTCAATTTGCTGTGATGGGTTCGGCGATTGCCGAGTCGGTCAATGGTATCCAGAATCCAAAAATTGCGCTGCTGAACGTCGGTACCGAAGAAATCAAAGGTAACGACCAAGTTCAACAAGCGGCGCAACTCATCAAAGAAACCCCGCAACTGAATTACGCTGGTTTTATCGAAGGCGATCGCTTGTATCGCGGTGACGTCGATGTCATCGTCTGCGATGGCTTTGTTGGCAACATAGCGTTAAAAAGTAGTGAAGGGGTCGCACGTCTGCTGTCACATCACATCCGAGCCAGCATTCAAGGCTCGCCTTGGCGTCGACTTCTTGCGAAGGTATTCGCAAAAAAACTCGATGCCAGTCTCAATCGCCTGAACCCCGACCAGTACAATGGCGCAAGTTTGATAGGATTGCGCAGCATTGTAGTTAAGAGTCACGGTAATGCCGACCAAGCGGCATTTTTGCGTGCGATTCAGCTGGCTAAGGCCGAAGTTGAAGTCGCGCTGCAGCAACAAGTGACAGACCGATTGGAACAAGTATTGTTGGATAAAACCAACCTGTAGATCCTATGTATACAAGAATTCTAGGCACTGGCAGCTATCTGCCAGAGCAAGTGCGTAGCAACCAAGATCTGGAAAAGATGGTAGACACGTCCGATCAATGGATTGTCGAGCGCACTGGCATATCAGAGCGGCGTATCGCTGCAAGTCACGAGTCTGTGGCATCTATGGGTCATCAGGCGGCGCTAAAGGCGCTAGAGATGGCTGACATTGACCCGCAAGAGTTGGACATGATCATTCTGGGCACCACCAGTGGTGATAATGCTTTTCCGGCAGCGGCTTGCGATATTCAATCCATGCTGGGCGTGCGCAACATTCCGTGTTTCGACGTAGCGGCGGCCTGTTCGGGTTTCATTTATGCCATCTCGATTGCGGATCAGTTCGTCAAGACAGGTGCTGCTAAAAAGGTGTTGGTGATTGGTGCTGACGTATTGTCGCGCCTGTGCCACAGCGACGACCGCTCAACCATCATCCTATTTGGTGATGGCGCAGGTGCCGCCGTGGTTGGTGCATCAGAGCAGCCAGGCATTTTGTCGACTCATCTATACGCCGATGGTAAGCACGGCGATTTGTTGAAGTGCTCATTCCCACAGCGCACCGTTGAAAGCGGTAAAGCAGAAGAGTACATTCACATGTCGGGCAATGAAGTGTTTAAGGTTGCGGTGACGCAACTGGCTAACGTGGTTGAGCAGACGCTTAATGCCAACGATATGCAGAAATCGGATATCGATTGGTTGGTGCCACACCAAGCCAACTTCCGCATCATTAAAGCCACGGCTAAAAAATTGAATATGGAATTAGACCAGGTAGTGCTGACGCTTGATCGTCACGGCAATACCTCAGCGGCATCCGTGCCTATTGCACTGGATGAGGCGGTCCGCGATGGTCGTATTCAGCGAGGACAAACCTTGCTGTTAGAAGCATTCGGAGCAGGTTTTACCTGGGGCTCCGCACTCGTCAAATTTTAAGGAATAAGAATAATGTCTAAACTCGCATTTGTGTTCCCTGGACAGGGCTCGCAAAGCGTTGGCATGTTAGCCGACGTTATCGAATCATCAGCAGTGGTCAACCAGACTTTCCAAGAAGCGTCTGACGCGCTGGGCTACGACCTAACCGACTTGGTGCTAAATGGCCCAGCGGAAAACCTAAACCAGACCGACAAAACTCAGCCTGCCTTGCTAACCGCAAGTGTTGCTCTGTGGCGCAGCTATCAAGCCCGCGGTGGTGAGCAGCCAGCTTTGTTGGCCGGCCACAGCCTAGGCGAGTACTCGGCGTTGGTATGCGCGGGTGTTATCGACTTTAAAGACGCGGTTAAGCTAGTTGAGCTACGCGGTCAGTTGATGCAACAAGCGGTTGGCGCTGGTGAAGGCGCTATGTACGCCATTATCGGTTTGGCTGATGACGCGATTGCTGCCGCTTGTGAGAAAGCAGCGCAAGGTGAGGTGGTATCACCGGTTAACTACAACAGCCCAGGCCAAGTGGTTATCGCGGGTCAAAAAGCAGCGGTTGAACGTGCAGGCGTGCTGTGTAAAGAAGCGGGTGCTAAGCGTGCTTTGCCTCTACCTGTAAGCGTGCCTAGCCACTGCGCTCTGATGAAGCCTGCCGCTGACAAACTGGCGGTTGCGCTAGAGTCTATCGAGTTTAGCGCGCCTGCAATTCCAGTTATCAACAATGTCGATGTGGCCCAAGTTCAAAGCGCGGCAGAGATCAAAGACGCGTTAGTACGCCAGTTGTACTGTCCGGTACGTTGGACTGAGTCGGTTAACGCCATGGCAGAAGCCGGTGTGGAAACTCTAGTTGAGTGCGGCCCAGGCAAGGTGCTTAGCGGACTAACCAAACGAATTAACAAAGCGTTGCAAAGCGACGTGATGAATACCCAAGCTGCACTTGATGCAGTTGGGCAAGAATAATATCTAAAAGGAAAACAGCATGAGTTTATCTGTGGATCTGAATGGCAAGGTAGCCCTGGTTACCGGTGCTAGCCGTGGTATCGGCCGTTCAATTGCCGAGACTTTGGCCAACGCCGGTGCGGTCGTTATCGGTACTGCGACCAGTGAGCGCGGTGCACTAGCGATTGACGATTACCTAGGCGACAAAGGCCATGGTTTGGTACTGAACGTGACCGACAAAGACTCAATCGTTGAGTTGTTCGCGCAAATCAAAGAAAAAGCCGGTCAAGTCGACATTTTGGTGAATAATGCAGGCATCACCCGCGATAATTTGATGATGCGCATGAAAGACGACGAATGGGACGATATCATTGCAACTAACCTAAGCGCGGTATTCCACTTGTCTAAGCAAGTACTGCGTCCAATGATGAAGAGCCGTAGCGGTCGTATCATTAACATCGGCTCTGTTGTCGGTACCATGGGCAACTCAGGTCAGGTGAACTACTCAGCGGCGAAAGCCGGTCTGATTGGTTTCACTAAGTCATTGGCACGCGAAGTGGCTAGCCGCAACATCACGGTAAACGCGATTGCGCCTGGTTTTATTCAAACTGACATGACTGACGAGTTGACTGAAGATCAACAAGCAGGAATTATGTCTCAGGTGCCAATGGCGCGCTTGGGCCAACCTCAGGAAATTGCAAATACGGTTGCTTTCCTGGCGTCTGACGCCGCTGGATACATCACAGGCGAAACTTTGCACGTGAATGGCGGTATGTACATGGTTTAATGCACTTGTGCATTGAACTGTAACGAACGAGTGGCTAAAAAGTGTGATTCGGATGGTATTTTCGTGGTTAGACCAGAATTTTCCGACTTGCATTAAAATCGAAATAGAATAAACTACTCGCAACCTACGCAAGTGCGTAAATTAATGGGAATAAAATAACATGAGCAACATCGAAGAACGTGTACGTAAGATTATCGTTGAACAACTAGGCGTTAAAGAAGAAGACGTAAAAGCAGAAGCGTCTTTTGTTGACGATCTAGGTGCTGACTCTCTGGACACTGTTGAGCTGGTTATGGCTCTGGAAGAAGAGTTCGATACTGAGATTCCAGACGAAGAAGCTGAGAAAATCACTACCGTTCAAGCTGCTATTGATTACGTAAACAACAATCAGTAAGCACAAGAATCGCTAAAACAGGTGGCCTCGCGCCGCCTGTTTTTGTTTGTGACATCCTATAATTCCACAATTATTAATTTAAAGGAGTGAGCCATGAGCAAACGCCGTGTCGTTATCACAGGTATGGGTGCTGTAACTCCAGTAGGAAACGACCTAGATAGCACTTGGAGTGCTTTGCTGGCCGGTACCAGTGGCGTAGGTAAAATTGAGCGTTTTGACGCGACTGACTTCGCCTGTCAAATCGCTGCTTGCGTTAAAGATTTTGACGTTAGCGAATACGTGCCGCGCAAAGAAGCGCGCAAAATGGACGCCTTCATTCACTACGGGTTAGCCGCCTCTATTCAGGCCATCAAAGACTCAGGTCTGGATATGGATTCGCTGGCTAAGCATCGCGTAGGTACCGCAATTGGCGCCGGTATTGGTGGACTTGAGCTGATTGAGAAGAACCATCAGTCATACCTTAATGGCGGTCCTCGCAAGATTTCGCCTTTCTTTATTCCAAGCACCATTATCAACATGATTGCTGGCCACTTGTCGATTCAATACGGCATGACTGGGCCTAACTTCGCTGTCACTACTGCTTGTACCACAGGCGTTCACAACATTGGCTTTGCCGCCCGTTGTATTGCCTATGGTGATGCGGATGTCATGGTAGCCGGTGGTTCTGAGATGGTAACCACGCCAATGGCGATTGGTGGCTTTGCTTCGGCAAAAGCACTTTCTACTCGCAACGATGACCCACAAGCGGCCAGCCGTCCATGGGACAAAGACCGCGATGGTTTCGTGATGGGCGAGGGCGCAGGCATCATGGTGGTTGAAGAGTACGAGCACGCAGTGGCTCGTGGCGCAACCATTTACGCTGAGTTGGTTGGTTTTGGTATGAGTGGTGATGCTCACCATATGACGTCACCTCCGGCCGATGGTGCCGGTGCAGCTCTAGCAATGGAAAATGCCGTTGCTGATGCGGGAATTGATAAAACCCTAGTGGGTTACATTAACGCTCACGGCACCTCTACCCCTGCCGGTGATAAAGCCGAAGCTCAAGCGGTTAAGACCGTATTTGGCGAGCACGCTTACGACTTGAAAGTCAGCTCAACTAAGTCCATGACCGGACACCTGTTGGGCGCAGCTGGTGCGGTCGAAGCCATCTTTACTGCGATGGCACTGCACGACCAGAAGATCCCGCCAACCATCAATCTGGATAATCCAGATGAAGGCTGTGACTTGGATTTCGTGGCCAATGGCGCGGTAGAAGCTGAGCTTGAGTACGCCTTGTGTAACTCGTTTGGCTTTGGTGGCACTAACGGCTCTTTGCTGTTCAAAAAGGCCTAACTTACATGGACCCAAAACGCTCATTAACTCTGCGTTTTTTGGCAGAACCGACGGACGTAAACTTTGGCGGTAAAGTCCACGGTGGTGCTGTGATGAAGTGGATCGACCTAGCTGGTTATGCTTGTGCTGCCGGCTGGAGTGGACGCTATTGTGTGACGGCTTACGTCGGTGGTATTCGCTTTGTATCAGCGGTTCACGTGGGTAACCTGGTGGAACTTGAAGCCAAGGTTATCTACACCGGGCGTACCTCGATGCACATTGCTATCGACGTGTACGCCGCTGACCCTAAATCAGCTCATCGTCGCAAAACCACCAATTGCATTATCGTGATGGTGGCCGTAGACGAGTCGGGTCATCCGGTACCTGTGCCAAAATGGCTGCCAGAGACTGAAGACGACAAACGCTTACACGCTGGCGCCGAGAAGTTAATGGACATGCGCAAAGAAATTGCCAAGCAAATGGACGAACTGCCCCACGGCGAATAACGCTACGCTCTTGTTAGTGAAGGATTGGCAGCGAAGGCCGGCATTCAGTACACTGAATGTCGGTTTTTTTATGCAGGAAGCAAACATGGCGCACAGCGCGAAGGACACGCCAACATTTGTCAGTTTGGACTACGGCACCCAAAGCGTGCGCGCGCTGCTCATTAACGCCAAAGGCGGGGTGCTTGACCAAGCCCAGTTGCCTACACCTAGGCCGATTGAAGCATCTGACCCGAGTGCTGGCTTGTGTGAGTACCGCCCTGAAGACTGCTATCAAACCCTAGTCAGCGCCATTCGACAGCTGGTGAACCAGCAACACTCGGGGCTCAATCAGCTCAAAGGCATGGCCTTAACCACTCAGCGCAATTGCTGCCTGTTTTTAGATGCTGAAAATCGCCCGTTGACCCCGCTTGTGCACTGGTCTGATCAACGCATGGCGCACCGGCTAAAGCCAATGGCTTGGTATTACCGCTTGGGTTTCGCGCTGGTAAGAGTGTCTAAACGAATTGCTTTCTTGCGCCAACGAGCGCTGGTTAACTGGCTGGCCGAGCATCAACCTCAAACTCTGAATAACACAGCCAAACTCGAGCAGCTTAGCGGTTATCTGCACTGGCGTATGACAGCAAAATGGCAGGACAGCGAAGCCTCTCAAGTGGGCTATTTGCCTTTTAACTTTCGCCAACGTCGTTGGTACACCACTCGAAACTGGCGATTTCAAGCGCTAGCGATTAAGCCTCAATGGTTGCCAACACTCATCTCACCGACAAGCCCAGTAGGCCCGCTAACCCCTGAATTTGCTCGCGAGGCAGGGCTAGCTGAAGGTTTGATGCTGTATGCCGCAGGTGCAGATAAAGCCTGTGAGTCTTATGCCACCGGCGGAGGTGATGCTGGAGTTCTCAATCTGAGTTTGGGCTCAGCGGCGACTTTGAGTCTGGAGCGCAAAGGCTATCGCGAGGCCTTGCGATACTTGCCCGCATTTTGCTCGATTGACCCCAACCAGCACATCGTCGAAATACAGCTGGAAAGAGGTATGTGGTTGTTTCGCTATTTCATCGACCAGTTTGGCCAGCAAGATTGCCAGCGTGCTTCAGAACTGGGCGTGAGCGTTGAAACCTATATCTTAGAGCGCTTGGCGAAGATGCCCCCGGGGGCCGATGGCTTGCGCTTAAATCCCACTTGGGCACCGGGCATCGTTTTTCCAGGCCCAAACGCCAGCGGGAGTGTGCACGGTTGGCGAGTTAATCACACTCGTTGGCACTTGTACCAAGCGGCACTCGAGGGCATTGCGTTTACACTCAAGCGTCAATCGAGCTCGGTACTTAAGTGCAAAACGGATTCTATTCAGCGCCTTAGAGTTAGCGGCGGTGGTAGCCAAAATCAATTTGTGGTGCAAATGCTGGCGAATGTCTTTAATCTACCGGCAGAAGTGATTCAAACCCATCAATCGTCAGCACTAGGAGCGGCGATGTGCGTTGCGGTCGGAAGTGGAGTGTATCCCGACCTGTCGAGTGCTCGAAGCCGAATGACACAAGTTCTTCTACGCCTCGAGCCCAATCCTGCAGCGGTGGTTCAATATCAGCAAGTGTTTCAACTATGGAGTAGTAGCGAATGGCAAAAGTCGCCTTTCTAGGTCTGGGCGTTATGGGTTATCCCATGGCAGGGCATTTGGTTAACGCCGGCCATCAGGTCACGGTTTACAATCGAACTCAGGCAAAAGCCGAGGCTTGGGCTGCCGAGCATGGCGGTGCTTACCAAACCACGCCAAAAGCCGCAGCTGAAGGTGCGGAAATCGTATTTTGTTGCGTGGGCAATGACGACGATTTACGCCAAGTGACAGTCGGTGAGCAAGGCGCGCTGCACGGTATGACCTCAGGTACCATTTTGGTAGATCACACTACCGCGTCAGCCAATGTGGCCCGTGAATTGTCAGTTGAGTTTGCCAAACGTGATATCGCGTTTCTCGACGCGCCCGTGTCCGGCGGCCAGGCCGGTGCTGAAAATGGGGTTCTTACGGTAATGATGGGGGGCGAACCAGCCGCCTTTGAGCGAGCTCGTCCTGTGATTGACAGTTTTGCTCGTTGCGCGGAATTACTCGGTGACGTGGGTAGCGGTCAGCTGGCTAAGATGGTTAATCAGATTTGTATCGCCGGTGTGGTGCAAGGCTTGGCCGAAGGCCTGCATTTTGCCAAGTCGGCAGGGTTAGACGGCGAGAAAGTGGTTGAGGTGATCTCTAAAGGTGCGGCGCAGTCGTGGCAAATGGAAAACCGCTACCAAACCATGCTCAAAGATGAGTTTGATTTTGGCTTTGCGGTGGACTGGATGCGCAAAGACTTAGGGATCACCCTAGACGAAGCGCGCCGCAATGGGGCTCAATTGCCACTGACGGCCTTAGTCGATCAGTTCTATGCTGAAGTGCAAAATCTTGGCGGCAGTCGCTGGGATACCTCGTCGTTAATTGCTAGACTGGAACAAAATCGCAAGTAAACAAGGTGTTAGCTGGGTGCCATCATGGATGAAGCCTTAAAACAGTCCTTAATTGAACTCGAGTTGCATCTGCTTAAGCCAGAGGTGAGAGCGGATGCTATGGCGTTAGATAAGTATCTGGCGGATGATTTCTTTGAGTTTGGTAGCTCAGGTGTTGCCTTTGGTAAAACAGAGGTGATGCAACGTCTGCCCAGCGAAACGTCACCTAGGGTGGATACCCATGGCTTTCGCGTGCGTAAATTGGGTGAGGGCTTGGCACAGATCATTTATCGCGCCAGCCTGCAAAGGGCCAACGAAGCCCACATCAACTATTCACTGCGCAGCTCAATTTGGCGCAAAAACGGCAAACAGTGGCAAATAGTCTTTCACCAAGGCACGCCGACTAAGGCCTTTTAGGCTAACTCATATGATGCAAGCTCAAGCTTGCATCATCACTTCAAAGCCACCGAATACCACGCGCTGACCGTCAAAGGGCATTGGACAGTTATCTGGGTGCAGGCGCGTGTCTTCCATAGCTTTCGCCATTCCGGCCTGACGAACGTCTTTGGAAGGCCAAGTTATCCAAGAAAATACCACCACCTCGTCTTCACTGGCTTTCACCGCCAAAGGAAAAGAGGTGAGTTTACCCGGCGGAACATCGTCACCCCAGCATTCGGTAACACTAATCGCACCGTGATCTTTAAACACTTCTGCCGCCACTTTAGCGTGGTTTAAATAGTCTTGTTTGCTTTGTTTCGGCACTGCCAACAGATAGCCGTCTACATATCCCATCGTCGTTTCCTTGAGTTTATGGCTGCGCTTTTAGCTTAGTTCAAAAGTGTGTTGCTGCTCAGAGTAAAACACACAAACAGGAACAGAAAAGTTCTGGCCAAAACACAATGGGTGGTGCGCAGGACACAGCGCAAACGAGTGAGGTCTTTCATAGTTAACTCATGTACTTAACTCAAGTTCTTTACTACGAACAGCCACTTGGAAAGTAAGCCATGAACGCGACCAATCACTACCAGACCATGTTGTTAGACCCAGAGGCGGATGGCGCCTTGGTGAAATCGGCGTATAAGGTGTTGTCGCGTCGCTATCATCCCGACACTAGTGTGTTGGGTAAGAATTTAGCTAATGAGCTCATGCAGCAGTTGAACCTGGCTTATGCTGTCCTTTCGGATCCGGATAAACGGCGTGAATACGATAAGAGCTTAAGTACTCAGCAGGCAATCCGGTACAAACTGCCTCAGGCGGCCCCCCCGACGGTGGCTAACACTAAAGCAGTAGAAAGTGCGGCTAAGCCAATGGCAAGGCCCATGCACAGCAGACAGCAACAGGTGACTCCTATGAAACACCAACCCAAAAGACCTCAGCCGGCTCAAGTTCAAGCGCACGCGGGTTTTGACTATGCCATACCAGTGAGTGCGGTAAGCTTTATTGCTATCGCTTGGTTGTTGTCACAAGCCCTATTGGCAATGTAGCCGCAACTGACTAAAGCACCCAGTGTTCCAGCTGCACGTCGGCAATGGCGTGCAATGCATCCATACTGGCGTTCGCCAGTGAAATGCTTCCCTGACTCGACTCCACCAAAACGGCGCGTACAATCGGCTGTTCAAAATTCCCACTAAGCGCCATTTGCGATAAGGCTCCCTGCACCGGCATTAAGCTTGGGTTGTAGGCAGCATTTTCGGCGTATCGACCAAAAAATTGTTGGCCGCTAGCAGTTTCAAGGGCGATAGCGGCGTAATTCTTGGAGTAGGGGGCGTAACTCGCGTTGGCCTGAGTAATGGCTAACTGAGTTAAGGTATCCTCGCTGTCGTGAGCCAACTCAGCGCCGTGATGAACCAATAAAGGTTGCTCAACACCCAGATCCGCAGGCGTGAAGCTGTCTGGCAGTAACTGGCCCAACTGACGCTGCCCTTGAGGAATCGAAACCTGCATGGCAGCACCATCCGCCACTTCGTTCAAAAACTGGCGACAGTGGCCGCATGGGCTAGCGTTAATGGTGATGTGGAGCAAGCGACGGGCGCCATGGCACCAGGCGTTGTGCAATACCGACTGCTCAGCGTGCAGCGAGTGGTTAAGTGCTTCATTGGGGATTTCTAGGTTGGCACCTATAAACCAACGGCCCTGATCGTCTTGAGCCAATGCACCGACTTTAAAGCCTGACACAAATGGCTGGGAGTAACTGGCAGCGAAGGGCAACAGCGCCTGGCTAAGCTCAACTTGGCCCATACCGCTGATTTCTTGCAGAGTCTGAAATTGGGTGGCGCTAAAACAATGGGTAACCCCTTCTCCTAACATGGACGACAAAGCGTCGGCTAACGAAATTGGTAGGGTTTGCAGCGCCAATTGCTGCGGCGACTTGGCTGGATTCATGGCGACCAAATATTAAAGAGATTGAAGATAGAGCTTGAGCTGACTGAGCAGTCCCAAGTTCTTTGGATGATTTTGGTGTTGCTCAAACAAATCTTGTAAACGCACCATATAGTCTGGGTCGTTCAAGCGGCTTTGGCAATGTTGACGATAGCGGCTAAGTTCCGACTCACTTAAAGCGTAGGGGTAGTTACGCGCTCGGTACAAAAACAGCATGGTGTCTAGACGAGCGTCGTCAAACTTCAGCGACAGCGCGGCTAAGTTGGACGGATGGGTGTCGCGAATAATCGCCATTTTGGCCTTGTCGGCTTCGCTAAAGAAGCCACCGGAGTAAAGCATCAAATCGGTATCTTGCTGAGGCTCGAACTCTCTTGGTTGCTCGAACATTTGCGCCAGTTTCTCGCGAATGATTCCCTGATGCTGAATCAAGGTGCGATATTGCTGTCTTGCAAATTGCTTGTCGATCCCCAAGCGCTCAGCACTCTCGTCTTGTAAGGTACTGGCCGGCGCCACAAACGGACTTTGATTCACGGCCAATTGGCTCACAGGCACTTTGATGTCGCTGTTGCGGGTATACAAGTGCTCGACCAGTTGCTCTGGGGTTAAATCCAGCAAAGGTTGAATGTCTTGAGTGAGGTTTACCATTACCACGCCGTTGCGGTTGGTGGGGTGGCGCAATACCGGCGCAACTAATGAACAGCAACCTTGCCAGCCGCCATAGCGAGAGTTGATGTGGACCAGCGGTGTCAGTTTAGACACGTCGAGCTGTTGTTCTACGGCTTGTTTGCGGCGCAGTTTAAACCCGTAATCGTAGAGCTTAGGCTGGGCTTGCTTGATGGCCTTGGCCATTGCAATGGTGGCGTACACATCGGACACCGCATCGTGAGCGTTGGCATGACCTATGCCGTTGGCTTCGGTCAGTTTTTCCAGTCGAAATGTCGGCTTTCCTTCGGCATCGGTTGGCCACTCAATGCCCTCAGGGCGCAAGGCGTAACAAGCGCGCACCAAATCAATCAAATCCCAACGACTGTTATTGTCCTTCCACTCCCGCTCGTACGGGTCAAAGAAGTTGCGATACAGAGTGTAGCGAGTGACTTCATCGTCAAAGCGAATCGAGTTGTAGCCCACGGTACAGGTGTTGGCCTGACGCATGTGCTGATTCACTTTGGCTATGAATTCCGCTTCTACTAGACCATTGGCATTGGCGTGTTGTGGCGTGATCCCAGTGACCAGCATGGCTTCCGGTTGCGGCAAGTAATCAGTCGCCAATTGGCAAAACAACTCAATCGGCTCACCGATGGGATTGAGGTCAAGGTCGGTGCGGATCCCTGCAAACTGAGCGGGGCGATCTTTACCTGGATGAACACCCCAGGTTTCGTAGTCGTGCCATAGGAGAGTTGCTTGATTCATGCGGACTTTTAGTCGTGGGTTTTGTTGATGTGGTTATGCTAGAGATTGTGCTTGATTATCCCCTGATAGGCAATCCGCCACAGGCTTATTTGCGGCATTTGGCAGCAGTGTCAACACACCATTTTTAGACTGTTTGAGCTATCGGCAAAAACTAATCAAGTTATCCTGGCTGGGCTTTGTGATATCCTGCTGCCAGTTGCACTCAACTACGACTTCCAAGGACTGGCATGTTTAATCTCCTGTTTCAGCCTGAGCATAACTTTGGGTTAGATACCGAATATGGGCTGGCACTCCGCTTTAAGTGTGAAATGGATGAAACCTTGGCGCTAGCGGCGCGCCAAGCACCCATTGCCCAATGCCTAATGCGGTTCACGGACAAAGGAGAGGCAGAGCTTAGCTTGCGAGTACTTGAGTTTGTTGAACTCGGGCCGGTCGACCATGCCCAAGCTCAATTGCCATCTCAGGTGGTTCAGCGCCAACTCGGACAGTTGCTCTACGTTCAACCGCTCTACGACAAAGCTCCCAGTTTGTGTGTTGAGGAGTTGCAAAACGGCCTTCAGTTGAGTTTGATTCCCACCGAAAACGGATTTGATGCACAGTTGCACGGTGCCCAAACCTGGCAGTTGGTTAAGGCCGAAGACTCCCATCCAAGTTTTGTAGAGCCGGTAGAGTTGGCCAAAGCCAAAGCTGTGATAGCTCGCCGCTTAGACCAGATTTCACATCGCACTGAACAGCAGTTGCACTTGCTTGAAATCGAGCAAGCCTGCCAGAGCTTGAGCCATTGGATGCGCCATGGCGGTGCGGTACTAAACCAACATCAAGGAGTGTATGAGCTGCTCAATGCATTGCGTCAAAGGCACGAGTTCTTGCAGCGCCAGATACAACACGGAGCCCGAGCCTTGGATATAGGGTCGGCAGCCAATGATGCGGGCAGCCTTCATGCTGAGCGTCAGGCTCAGTTATACCGCTTACTAGCCAGCCCAGAATTAACTGCAGCAGTAGACCAGCTGCTGGAAGAGGAATAACCGCCAGACCCTTGCTAAGCTTGAGCAAACTGGCTTTTTTGAGACCTATGAATTACTCCTGTCCCTTATGTCAGCAACCGCTGCAATTTGGCGATAACGGCTATCGTTGCGCCAACCGTCATCACTTCGATCAGGCCAAAGAAGGCTACGTAAACCTGCTACCTGTTCAGCAAAAAAGTTCAAAAGAACCGGGTGACTCTAAAGCCATGATGCTGGCCCGCCGCGAGTTCTTGCACGCAGGCTTTTATCAATGTTTGTCGGACGCGATTAATGCGGAGCTGCTCGAGGTGCTATCGTCGAAACAGAGCTATCGCCTGTTAGATCTTGGTTGCGGTGAGGGGTATTATACCGGCCGTTTATCAAAGGCTTTTGAGGCGGCAGAGCGTCAGCTGCAAGTGGAAGCCATCGATATTTCGAAATCGGCCATACGCTTTGCCGCTAAGCGCTATCCCACAGTGGACTTCGCCGTTGCCAGCGCTTATCAGCTACCCTTTGCTGACCAGAGTTTTGATGCCATTGTTCGCTGCTTCGCGCCTAGCCAGCATCAAGAACTGCTACGCTTGCTGGAAAGCGGAGGTCAATTGCTGACGGTGACTCCCGGTGAGCAACATCTGTTTGAGTTGAAAAGCGCGATATACCCTTATCCTAAGCCACACCAGCTGCCGACTACTGAGCTAGAGGGTTTCAGCCACCGCAATCGATTGCGGGTCAGCCAGACCTTGACCATTGAAAGTGGGGCAGCAATAACCGCTTTGCTGAACATGACACCGTTTGCATGGCGAATGAGTGATACGCAAAAAGCGCAATTGGCCGCTAAACCTTTGGCGCTTAGTCTAGATTTTTGCATTGATAGGTTTGAGCGCGACTAGCTAGCTTTCTAAATTTTAGAAATAAAAGCGCCAAAAAAGGCGCTTTTTATTTGGTTTGATTAATAGTTAGATAGTCTCATCAAGCTAATTCAACGCATATTGAGGGCTATATTATGAGCTACTTACAAACCGCACATCCCGCTGTCGACGGTGCTGGCGTGGATCTATCACGAGTTCACGGCTTTGCCCGCAATCAACTCGACCCTTTCTTGTTAATTGACGAAATTCGCGCTCAGCCGGGTCAAAGCATTCCCGGATTTCCGCCGCACCCGCATCGGGGTATCGATACTCTGACTTACATGCGCCAAGGTGGTTTTGTCCATCAAGATAACTTGGGCAATCGCGCCGAAACCGGTGAAAACGCCAGTCAGTGGATGTCCAGCGGTCGAGGTATTATTCACTCGGAAATGCCGCTCAACAGCCAACAAGGCGTGCACGGTTTTCAAATCTGGATAAACGTTCCAGCGGCCGACAAGTTAAATCCACCCAGTTATCAGCATGCTAAAACCCACAGATACACTCTGGGTGAAAGCCAACTGGCGGTGATATCTGGACAGTGGCAATTGGACGGAGAGAGTTACTCGGCTGAACTTCAAGGATTGCCCAGTGGTGCCCGAGCCATGGATCTCGTGTTTAGCGGCGAACACACACTCGGCGTCGCTGACAACGAGCGGGTTTTGCTATTGGTTTATCAAGGCGAGCTAACGGCGCCAGAGCCAGTGAAAGCCCAGCAGATTCTGGCGTTAGATGGCCAGACTCAACTGACGTTAAGCGCCACCGAACCAACCGGCGTGCTGGTGTTGGCTGGGGTGCCGTTAAACGAGCCTGTGGCACACTATGGCCCATTTGTGATGAATACTCAGGCCCAAATTGACCAAGCGGTTCGCGATTACCAGTCCGGTCAATTCGGTCCTATGATGGGCAATTAGTCTTGATTAACGCCTAGCTGGCGCTCGAGTTCGGCGACTCGGGCTTCCAGCGCCTCGATTCGGTCTATCCACTCGACGGATGGGGCGCTTGCCGATGGCGCTGGTGCACTTGAGGCTATGGCGTCTAGGTCTATCTCACCGCTAAAGCAATGAGCGTAGCGGCTTTCGCGCTTACCCGCTTCTCTTGGCAGTTTTACCACCAATGCCGGGCTTCGCTCGGCCATGTCAGAGAGGGCAGCTTCAACTTCGCTAACATCGGCAAACTTGGCCAGTCGATTGGAGCGGGTGCGCAGCTCACCTGGGGTTTGTGGTCCGCGCAAAAACATCAGACAAACAATCGCCAGTTCGCCCTCGCTGAGTTGAAGATCGCCAAACTCAGTGTTGCAGAATCTGTGCTGGTATTTGGACACTCGAGAGCCAAAGCTAGAGACATCGCTTACCACTCTCAACTTGGAGAGTTCGTCAACCGCACTTTGAACATCGCCTTCGGATAACGCCATTACTGGGTCGCGGTTACTCTTTTGATTGCAGGCGTTGGTGAGTGCGTTGAGCGACAGGGGATACTGGTCTGGGGTAGTGATAGATTTTTCAATCAGACAGCCGATCACTCGAGTCTGTTCTTGGGTGTAGTTCATGTGCATGGCGTGACTCCGAGCCAGGTTTTTGGCTCATTGTAGGCTGACCTTTTGGCGGGCGCAACGAACCGCGCTTTAATCCCTTGGCCAGCGCAAGCTGGGCTCGCTTTAGCGCTTCGCGTTGTTGTGATTGCTGACCGTAGTAACAGGTTTCAAACAGGCGTTGAAAGCGTTTGGCGCGGGCGGCTAGCATGGGTTGTGCTTCGGCTAGCCGGTCGAGTACAGAGCTAGGGGTTTCACCAGGGGCTGGATTAATGCCCAAGCGGGCCATGGGTTTTAGCAGCGCCTGATAGTGAGCGAGCTCTGGCGCTTTGGCTGGCCCGCGTTTAAACAGACCTAAATTCCAAGCGAGAAATAGCAACACCAATACCAAGCTGGTCAGCAATACCACCGGCAAGTGGGTTTTAGCATCATCGCCAAGCCAATGTTCTAGTAACTGAGTTTGGCGTTCGGCGTTAAAGTCCCCAAGCCAGCCGCCCCATGCAGCGTCAACTTCAGCAGCCCAGGTTTGCATGCCTTTAAACAGGGGATGTAAGCGAACCTGCATCATCCAATCTGAGCGGTCTTCTTGTTGCATTTGCTGCTCTGCAAAGGCATCAAATCCCAGATTGATGCGACTTGGGCTGACCACAGCGGTTGGATCGTATCGCTGCCAGCCAACACCGTCGAGATACACCTCTACCCAAGCGTGCGCCATGTATTGATAGACGCTTAGCGAAATACCGTCATCGTTGGCTTTAGGTATTCCACCGTGATAGCCAAGTACCACACGGCTCGGTAACCCCATCAAGCGAGTGACGGTTGCCATCGCCGACGCAAAGTGCATGCAAAAACCGACTTTCTGGTTAAACAAGAAGTCGTCTTGCTGTTGGTTTTGCATCTTTGGCGGCGTCAGGCTATAGCGGAAGTCCTGCTGGTGGAAATGGCGCATGAGTTCGGTGACCGCCGTGCTGGGCTCTGGGTATTTGCGCTGTAAGCGCTGCGCAAATGCGCGAGTTTTTGGGTTGCCTTCGGGAACGTGTAAGTTCAGCTGGTGCTCGGGACGACTCAAGGCGGTGTTCAGCGGCGATTCGGGGTAACTGCGCACACTGTAGTGAATATCCTCGTTCAACGACAGGTAGCGACTCAGGCTATAGTCCTGCCCAGTCTGGATGCGAGCATCGCTGACATAGGCTTTGTCTAGTCCGTACAACCAAGGGTTGTCTGATGCT
Source organism: Paraferrimonas sedimenticola (assembly GCF_002282855.1). GTDB lineage: Bacteria > Pseudomonadota > Gammaproteobacteria > Enterobacterales > Shewanellaceae > Paraferrimonas > Paraferrimonas sedimenticola. The sequence goes on from NZ_NRIR01000003.1 coordinate 52,621, forward strand.
CTGGCCCATATCTGATACTGCCATTGGGCTTCTAACTCTGGCTCTGCCTGAATTTGGGTAAGGGTGCTTTGCGGTGTTTTGCGCCAGGAGTGCTGACGCCATGTGGCGCCATCAAACTCTTCGAGGACAAGCGCACGCCAGTACAACTGACTGGTGGCCGGTAACTCATCGCCAAACTGAGCACGAAATGCCAAACGTGTGGATTGAGTAAGCTCGGTAATTTGCCCGGGCGACATGCTATCGGCTAAGCCAATTTCCGATTGCCCCAGTTTAGGGACCATCCAAAGTGGCGGAACACGGGGGAACAAGTAGAACAGAATTAAGGTCAGCGGCAGGCTTAGGGCAGTCATTCGGAGCAAGTGGCGTGCAAGCTGGCTGTTGCCTATTTGCTTGCGCACCATAACAAAACTCACCGCCAAATTTAGGATAAACAGCACGCTTGCCTGCAGTGAGTGAATCCAGTCGTTAAAGAACAGGCAAGACATGGCGATGATAAAGCAGCCCACCAGAACCAAGGCAAAGATATCGCGGCGATAATGCAACTCAAGCAGTTTGAGCGAAAAGCCCATGATCAATAGGTTGGCCATGGTTTCTAGCAAACCGGTTTCGCCCATGTGCATCAAGGTGTAAAAGCACAGCACAAGGGTAACACCTATGATAAGTGCTTTAGCAAAAGTGTTGGCGTAGCCGGCCTCTGCGCTCACGCGCCACAACCAACAGCAAAAAGTAATGGCCAGCGCCCACGGGCTAACCTGCTGCCAGATGGATGCCATGATTAGGCATTGGCTGAGCATCAACCAAGCGAGTGTCTGAAAACCTACCTTGGTATTCACGACTCAACTCCTTGCCCAATCGGAAGTGCAGCTAGCGCGTTTTGACACAGTTGGCGTTGGCGCTCACCTTGTCCCTCGTTAACCGTACTTCCCGGAAGCACCAATGAAAATGGCAGGCCTGAGGTGGAAAACCACTCGATCTGGGCACTGAGCTGGCGCACTTTGCGCTCGAATCCTGGGCCAGGTAAAGGGTCTAGCGACAAGGTAGTACTTTGCACAGGACCGGAATCAAACTGTTTGCTGTACCAGCCGCGATTTTGCGCCAACTGTTTCCAGGCCACTCGGCTCTTGCTTTCACCGGGTTGATACTTGGCTAAACCCGAGAGCTCGGGTTGATCCGTATCCGGCTGCTGTGCACTGGCGTTGGACTGAAGCCACTGAGAATCGGGTTTGGCCCAAACCAGCGCGTTCCAGCGACAATGGACCTTGGCACGAGCGCGACAGAGGCCCATGGGAAAGCGGCTTTCTATCAGAATTGGACCGGGCTTTAAGGGGCCACGCCGGTTCGACAAGTAGGGCAGTTGTAACTCGATACGTTGGTCGCTTAAGTCAAAAAGCGGGGTTCGTCGTTGGCCCACAAAGCGCAGCATCAAGCCCAAGCGTTGCCGTTCAGAACTGAGTTGAAGCACGAAATGAATGGTCTCACCAGAAAACGCATTGCCCGATGACAAAGGCTCAAGCTCTAACCCGGCTAAGTTTCGATAGCTATACACTAAGTTGGTGATGAACAGACTGATTAGAAAGAAGCTAAATAGAATGACCAGGTTGTTTTGGTAGTTGACCCCGAAGATAAACAGCACGCTCGCCATGGCAAGCCAGCTCACTCCGTAGCGGCTGGGCCAAAGAAAAATATTGGAATGGGTCAGACTGGCTTTGTCCAATTCTTCCTGATTCCTCAGGCGCAACCACCAAGGACGCCACCAAAGCTTGAGTTTCATTGCAGTGGGTCGACTTTACTCAAAAGGTTTATCGCGCTGTTGGCCTGAGTTTGCGGTTGCAAGCCCGTCAGCCTGTGCTGAGCGACGGCCTCGAACACGGCTTGAACATCGTCAGCGGTGGCGAACTCTCGTTGTTGAATGAAGGCCCAAGCCTTAGTGCAGGCGAGTAGAGCCTTACTCGCTCGCGGTGACAGAGGATAGCAAGACTGATTGTTGCGCGAGGCGTTGGCCAGCGCCACTATGTAGCGCAGCACAGGTTCAGACACCTGAATGCGATCCACCAAAGCTTGCAGTTCCACCAGTTGTTGCACATCCATCGCCTGTTGCGAGCGGGTATTCGCGCCACTGTCGCTTTGCGCTAGCATGGTGAGCTCGGCCTGTGGGTTTGGATACCCCAAGCTAAGGCGCACCATAAAGCGGTCTAACTGCGACTCTGGCAGAGGGAAGGTGCCAGCTTGGTCCATGGGGTTTTGGCTCGCAATGACAAAAAACGGCGTCGGAAGGCCATAGGTATTGCCGTCCATAGACACTTGGTTTTCCGCCATGGCCTCAAGCAGCGCGCTTTGTGTTTTTGGGCTAGCTCGATTGATTTCGTCCGCAAGCACTACTTGGTTGAATACAGGTCCTGGATGAAACACAAACTGCTGGGTTTGTTGGTCGAAGATGGACACTCCAACCAAGTCTGCCGGCAACATGTCGCTGGTGAATTGCACCCTTTGATGACTCAAGCCGAGCGTATCTGCTAGCGCTTGGGCCAACGTTGATTTTCCCACTCCGGGCAAGTCATTGAGCAGCAGATGGCCGCGCGCAAGCACGCAGGCCAACGCCAGTTGAATTTCTCTGGGTTTGTCCAAAATAACACGATTGAGCTGGCGTAAAGCCTCGTCGACGAGTTGGTGCACGACATGCCCCCCTGGTAAATTATCAGCGCACTTACCAAAGAGTAGCAGTTTTTGGACAAATGTCTTATTTTGCTGGTTTTTTAATAAGATGGCGTATTAATAGCGCCAACTTCTCTCGTCTTCACTGAGCAAACTTGGGCTCTGTTGATTGAGCATTTGATAGATGGCTCGATAGCTCAAGACTGCCTGAACATATTCGCGTGTTTCGCGAAATGGAATGGTCTCGATAAAGCTAACCGGATCCAGATTACCGTCGCTCTTTTTAAGCCAGGCTTTAGTGCGATTTGGCCCAGCGTTGTAGCTTGAGGCCGCCAGTATCCGATTGTTATCAAACTGGCCTAATAGCTCTTTGTAATAGGCGCTGGCCAGGCGAATGTTAGGGTGAGGCTGATACAGCTGGCCGGTGCCCTTGTAGCGGAAACCGATTTTATTGGCGGTGATCTTGGCGGTTTGCGGCATTAATTGCATTAAGCCACGAGCGCCAACGTGCGAAGTGGCTTGAGGGTTGTAGGCACTTTCGCGACGCGCGATGGCGAGCAAATCCGCAGCGTCCACATTTCGCATTTTGGCAAATTGCTCAAAGATATCGTTGTAGACGGTGGGGAAGCGCAACTCGACGGCATCCCAAGCTTTGGCTCGAATCGCGGCTTCAATAGCGAAATACGACCAACCCTGGTCGGCAGCGTACAAGGCCAACTGCTCCATTTTGTGCTGGGGCTGGCGTGCCAGCAAATAAAGCCATTCGCTGCGGGCATCTTGGTGACGTTCCACGTCTATCAGTGCCTGTACTCGTTGGATACCATCAAGCTGAGCAATTAGCGTTTGGCTATCGGCTTGAGGCGTTGGGCTTTGCGACTTTAAGGCCATGGGCAAATTGAGTTGTTCTGCGGCCATGAAGCCGTAAAAGCCTCGATGTTGGGCTAAGTCTTGTAAGATGTTCTGGGCCGCTTGCTCCTGTTGGTCTTGACTCAAGTAGCGCGCCATCCAAAACTGCCAGCGATCTTTGGCCTTGGCTTTATCGGACAACTGTTCAATCCAAAAGGCAATATGCTGCCAATTTTGCTCGGCAATCGCCCAACGAATTCGAATTTCCACCAAGCTGTCTTGCTCGCTGCCCTCAAGCAGGCGGTCAATTTGCGCCTGTAGCTTTTCTGGCTTTTTAATCAGGGCTTGTCGCAACAAGGCGTTTTTGAGGTTGTAGCTGTTGGCTTTGCTAAAGCGTCCCTTGGCTTGATAGCGCTCATAAAGGTCTAAGCTGGCTTTGAGGTCGCGGCGTGACAAGCGTTTGAGTCCGACGCTCACAATCTCTTCGACCCAAGTGTGGTCATTGGTGTAATTGCTGACCTGCTTTAGTCGGCGAGGGTCGCTGTACACACCGAGTAAGGCTTGCCCTAGTTTCTTGTTGTCGTCGCTAAGTAGTGAACCTAAATAGCGAGTCAGGCTTGTTTGGCCCGCCTCAAAGCTGAGCAACATTCGGTTCCACACTTGTTGGTCGGTGCGTTTACCGGCTTTCTGCCATTCGCTAAACAGCACGTCGCATTGGTCTACCTGAGAGCGTCCAGTCAGCCACAGTCGATTAGCGCCCTTGTAGCCCAGCGCTTTGTCGCCTTTTTGCAATTGCGCTCGATAGTAGTAGCACTGCAAACGGGTGTCTCTCGGCTCTTGCGGGCTGACCGCCAAAAACTCTGACCATTGCTTGCGTTTGCCTTTGGCCATCAAATAGCGATGGCGGGCTCGGTTATACAGCGGGGTCTCGCTCAAGGACTCGCTGAACTGCTGGAAGTCCTTCAAGCTCATTCGACCCACCTGGGCGATGCGCTTTTCGTAGTCCAAATATGGGGCTAACGGATAGTCATCAAGCTGCTTTCGCAGCGACTGGTACTGAGAATTGTCCCCTTTGCGAATGGCATCAAGGGCTTGATTGAATTGTTCGTTATGAGCGGTCGACGCGTAGCTGTTGAGAGTTAAGGCTGTGCTCCCAAGCAGCAATAAGGCGCGCATCAAGACTGTCGACATGCGGGGCTCCTTCGCAAAATAATGGCGAGCCCCGAAAACTGTGAGAGGACTCGCTAGTTTGGACTGGACTCTAGGGATTGCACCCTTCCAGCCGTATTTTCGTTATTTGTGTTTTCAGTAACTTCTGTATTTTCTGCCTGCTCAACGAGGTCGTTGGGCAATTGCTTACTGGATTGGACGCCCATCTGACGCATTTGTTCAGCTTGGCGGACCAAATTTCCGCGGCCTTGATGTAGCTTGCTGCGCGCTCCATCAAAAGTTTTCTTTGCGCTGTCCAAGGCTCTGCCCAGTTTTTCCATATCTTCGATGTAGGCACAGAACTTGTCGTAAAGTTTGCCGGCCTGACGGGCGATTTGTTCAGCGTGTTGCTCTTGTCTTTGATAGCGCCACAAGTTGTCGATTGTGCGTAAAGCCAGCATCAAGTTCGTCGGGCTAACCAGCATGATATTGTTATCATAGGCGTTTTTTACCAAGCTGGGATCTTTTTCTAAAGCCAGTAAGAACGCGGGTTCCAGCGGAATAAACATTAACACATAATCCAGCGATTTGAGACCCAAAAGTTGCTGGTAGTTCTTTTTGCTAAGCCCTTTGATATGCATGCGAATCGATTCGATATGCGCTTTGAGTTCGAGCTCCGCGCGGCTGGTTTCGTCACAATTGTAGTAGCGCTCGTATGCCGTAAGTGAAACCTTAGAGTCGATAACCACTTGTTTGTCATTGGGTAAGTGGACGATGACATCGGGACGCAAGGATTGCCCGGCATCGTTTTTAAAGTGGCCTTGAGTCTGGTACTCGTGACCCTCGCGCAGCCCTGAATCCTCGAGAATTCGGCTCAGCAACATTTCGCCCCAATCCCCCTGTTGTCGCGAATCGCCTTTGAGCGCGCGGGTGAGGTTAACGGCGTCTTCGCTCATTTGCAGGTTAAGGGACTTGAGCGATTCGATTTGTTGGCGCAGGGCGCTTTGGTCTTTTACTTGGTGAGTATGGCTTTGCTGTAACTGAGCTTTGAAGTCACTGAGTTGTTGTTGCAGCGGTGACAACAGATGTTTGACCTGAGCTTGGGACTGACGAGAAAACTCTTGCTGACTGTGGCTCAGGAGTCGATTGGCCAGATTTTCAAATTGCTGGCCAAGCTGCTCTTGTTGTTTGGCTTGAGTGGTTTGAGTTTGCTCAAGCTGCGCTTTTTGAATGGCAAGCTTGGTGTTCGCCGCTTGGTACAAGCCGTTGAGCTCGATGAATTCACTTTGTAAATCCGTTAGTTGTTGAGCCATTCGGTGATTGTTTTCGTTAACGCTTTGTAGTTGCCCTTGCCATTGTTGGGAGGCTTGCTCGGCGCGGGATTGACCGCGGTTACCCCAAAGGTACCCAAGGAAAAGAGCGATAGGCAGTAAAGGAAGCCAGTAAAAGCTCTCTACAAGTGACATCCAGTTCATAAGTATCCGGGCTAGTTCGTTTTTTTAAAGCCTCGCAAGAATACGTCGAGGGTGCAAGGGCGAAGCGATTAAGGGCTGCGCAAATAAACCGATATCTGAAAGAAGTGTGGCCATAGTCCTGTCTTGATTACTAACCGCTGTAAAAGGAGAGCCCATGAGCATTGACCCCAAAATTTGGCGCCTGAAGGACAATCAGGTGACTCCAGAGTCCGTTTTCAAAGCCCGCCGCCAGATCGTCAAAGCCATGGGCTTGGGCGTGGGAGCTATGGGGTTATCGTCGCAGGTGCAAGCTAGCCTGTTGGATTGGTTCAAAGCGCCAGAGCCACAAGCGCTGGCCGATTTGAGCTTTAGCCAGCCCCAAGCCTACGTGAGTGATGAGATACTGACCCCCTTTGATAAAGTATCCCAACACAACAATTTTTATGAGTTCGGTACCGATAAAGCGGATCCTGCTCGCAATGCTCAGTCCTTTCAAACCAACCCATGGCAGCTCAAAGTCGAAGGGGAGGTGGGCAGTAGCCTGACTTTGGATTATGACGATTTGATGCAATCTATCCCGCTGGAAGAGCGAGTTTATCGTCTGCGGTGCGTCGAGGCCTGGTCGATGGTGATTCCCTGGGTGGGCTTTCCGTTAGCGGCCCTGCTCAAGAAAGCCGATCCCACGGGTTCGGCTAAATACGTGGCTTTTGAAACTCTGTACGATCCAAATCAGATGCCGGGGCAAAAGAGTCGACTTATGGGCGGTGGCATTGATTACCCTTACGTGGAAGGGTTGACGATTGAAGAGGCTATGAATCCGCTGACCTTTATTGCGGTGGGTTTGTACGGCAAGACGCTTCCACCGCAAAACGGTGCACCGGTGCGCTTGGTGGTGCCGTGGAAGTACGGTTTTAAGTCAATTAAGTCAGTTGTGAATATTCGCTTGACCGAGCGTCGCCCACCAACCACTTGGAATCAACTGGCTCCACACGAATACGGTTTTTATGCCAATGTGAACCCAGAGGTGGATCACCCTCGCTGGTCGCAGGCGACCGAGCGGCGAATCGGTGAGGGCGGTTTGTTGTCGGCCAAACGCATTGCGACTCTGCCGTTTAATGGCTACGGCGAGCAAGTGGCTCACCTATACGCCGGACTTGATTTAAGGCGCAACTATTAATGGCGGAGGCTAGCGCAAGACCGGTGTATTGGTGGCGAGTGGTGACGGTGAAAACCCTGATGCACCTACTGGCACTGTTGCCTTTAGTTGGCCTGTTTTGGGCAGCTAACGCGGGGCGGCTTGGTGGTGATCCGGTACAGTACATCATTCACTTTACCGGCAAAGGCGCGCTTAACTGCTTGATGATAACCTTGCTTCTAACGCCTTTGGCGAGAAAGTTTAAACAGGGCTGGCTCCTTCAATGCCGACGCTTAATCGGGCTTTACGTGATACTTTATGCCAGCGTTCACCTGCTGAGTTTTATCGCTTTGGACTTGGTTTGGGATTGGAGCTTGTTGGCTAGCGAGATAGTCGAGCGACCTTATATCCTGTTGGGCATGTTGAGTTGGAGCTTATTGTTGGCCTTAACCGTGACCTCGCCAATGGCGGTTCGTCGGCGCATGGGTGGCCAATGGCAACGCCTGCATTTTTGGATCTATCCGCTGATCCTACTCGTGGTGTGGCATTACTACTGGTCTGTACGCAGTGAAGTGGTCGAGCCGATAATTTATGCTTTGGTGGCTATTTGGTTATTAAGCCTGCGAAAAGACAAGCTAAAGGCCTTTGCCAAACCCATCTGGAGCAAGCAGCCCAAAACCAAAACGAAGGTGGCTTAGTGTATGACTCGGCTCTGTATTCGAGCGGCGTTAATACTCTAACTCGGCAACTTCTAGTCGCTCGTCTCTTTGGTATTTGATTGGCAACAGCTGATCCATTTTGGCCAACACGCAATCGAGACTGTCTGTCGGCTCGACCTGATAGCAGGCATGGCGCAACGGCGACTTGGTGTTGCTTTGGTCCCACAGTTCCACAAAGCGCTGCGCCTCTTGTGGTAACCCTTTTTCCTCGATATACGGTAAATAAACAATCAGTCGAGACACATAGATGGTTTGTACTTGATCGCAGCTTCGCAGTATGGATTTCAGACGCTTAACAAACTCGAGGCTTTCTGAAGGGCAGTGTTTTGGCAGTTTCAGAAAAACCACCCCTAGTGGCAGCTGGTTGCTCTGTGCTTGTGCGATTAGATGCTCTGGAGACTCTATCCCTGTTTCCTCATTCTGTTTGCGTTCGGCCTTTAAGTGCTTGGCGATTAACCAAATCAAACCTATCCCCATGAGCACGCCAACAGCGATAAAGCTAAACAGTACGCTAAAGCGCTCATACAAGGTTTTGAGCGTTTCGCTAAAGGGTTTGTTGAATAGACCGGTTTCTACCGCGTCTCGTTTGAGTTGTTTGAGTTTTTCTTTGTCGCTCGTCTCGGTCAATTGTTGGTTTAGCTCTAGCATACGTTCAATGTCTGCACTGGCTTTATCGAATTGATTGGTTTCTTTGTAGTGATGGGCTCGCAGTTTATAGACGCCAGCCGCTTCTTTGACTTTTCCCTCTCGCTCAAAGTACTGAAGCGACTCAGCGAGTAACAACAATGCAGCTTCATCGTCCGGTATTGAGTTAGAAAGTCGAGCCTCGCCTATCAAGTACTTCGCCATGGCAATACCATCTTCACTGCCAATCTCACTGAATATGGCCAGCCCCAAGCGAGCTTGTTCCTCAGCTTGCTGCCAATCTCTCACAAAGTTGTAGAGCCTTGCCAGACCATTGCGCAGATAGCCGCGAAACAGCGAGTTTTCCACGAGCATGGCATCCGCTTTGAGGAGCTCTGCCATGTCTGCAACCTCTTTGGGCTGATTTAAAGCCTTTAGGTAGTGAGCGCGTGACAACATGACGCTAATTCGCGCACTTTCCCACAGTTCGTTGAGATCAGTGATGGTGTCGAGTTGCTGTAAGGCGAGCTCGTAGTCAGCGGTGTAATAAAAGACGTTAGCGGTGGCCAGTTTGATGGCTATTTCTGGAGCGTAAACTAAGGGGGCTTGGCCCATGTAATCGCTGCGAACAATATCTTCCGCTAGGTTTAAGTCCGTGAGTGCGTCGGTATATTTGCCTTCAGATGTATAGACATATGAACGCACGAGTCGAGCATTGGCAATGCCGCCTAGCTCATTGACCTTATCGGCTGCCGTCAGTGCCTGCTCGATTAACTTGTGTGCTTTCTCGAAATCGGCTTCTAAATAGGCAATCTGAGCTTGGCAGGTGTTTGCATAGGGAATGGCTTGGGGGTGTCTTTGTAGGGTTTCCTGATTCAGATTGGCAAGAATAGCTCTCGCCTCTGAGTTACGCCCAAGCATGTAGTAAGCTTCGCACAACAATAATGAGCGCCAGACAAAGTCGAACTCATTTGTCGCATAGTTTAAATGTGGGGTTTGATGCAGTTGTTCGATGGCTTTTTCGGGGGACTCGTCGATACCAAGGGAAATAGCCCTCAGGTCATCCACATAAGCTTGGGTCATAAAACTGGTCAACACCAGCAATAGCCCCATGATTGTTCTTGCCATCGCTTTCTCTTGTTCACTCTCCATGTGTATAGCGGAACTTTAATACAGTTGACTAGGGTTTTGAAGAGTTTCCCTGCCTCTGGGTCAGTATGAGGAGAGTCTTCAAGACCAATCTCACATTAAAGGCCAAGATTTAACAAAATATATGCACAAACTAGTTCACAGACTTTGGTACTTGGGGTTTTGCCGGAGCTTTTATACCGCTATATTAGCGTTTGAACCTCAAAGGTTTATTGGAAGAAAATAGAAAATAACGGATTTGAAAAGATGAATAAGAAAATTTTAGCCTTGGTCATGGGATGCGCTCTGGCGAGTGGCTGTTCAAGTATTGTAAGTAAATCAGACTACGCTGTGGCGATTAATAGTAATCCTGGTGGAGCGTCTTTTGTCATCACTAATCGCGATGGTCAAAAAGTAGAAAGTGGTGTCACACCTTCAACGGTAACGCTTAGTTCCTCTTCGGGATACTTTAAAGGCGAAAGCTACACCGTCGTGCTCCAAAAAGAAGGTTATTCAGAGAAAACCTATACCTTAACCAGTTCCATAGACGGCTGGTACTTTGGCAATATCCTGTTGGGCGGTTTGATTGGTATGCTAATTGTCGATCCTGCGACCGGTGCTATGTACAACCTACCGGAGCGCGCGGACATCTCGCTAGATGCCAACACGGCTTCTGCACCGAATGGCGAGCTGCGCATAGCAACTCTAGATTCCTTAAGCGAGGATCAAAAACTGGCTTTGGTTAAGATCTAACGAGTTGTTAGCTATAGTCGCAGCAAAGCGTTGGGTGCCGTCTATTACCCAGCGCTTTGCGGCTTGTAGCCTTTCAAATGCTCCACCACACCCGCATCCATATGGTCCATGTGCTCGCTTAAACGGTTTGCCAAAGCGACCGAGAAAAACTCGCGCATGGGCTTGAATTCGCGGCTCATTTGCCACTCTTCAAATGCTAGTTTCATGTCGCTTAGACAGGCAGTATGGGCTTGTTTATGGGCTTGATAATCGGGATATTGACTGGCGGCCATTTGCATCTCTTCATAGATGAAATGTCGTCTGTGCTGTTGAATTAAATCTAGGATCAGCGTGTCGATAGCTTCGTAGTCGAAAGGGAGTCCTTGAATTTTGCGCTGCAACTGGGCGGTTACTCTTTCAAGTGCCTGATGTTGCTGATGAATCTGCTCAATACTCAATGGATGTCTCGGTCTTGGGGAAACAGGTGATTACACAATTGTATCAGTGCGCACTAATATTGCCTGAATTTATCCTTAACGCTGTGATCATTCCCGCAGGAAAAATGTTATTTAAGCCGTTAATTTGTCCTGTGATTTTGGTTGAGGACCACAAGCGATAGGTTTCACTTGAGACAGACTAACTGGCGTGCTAGTATTCGCGCTCCCAAATCACTGGTCGCAAGTGACTTTGGGTTACATTCAATTTTATATAGAGAGTAAAGATTATGTCTTTCGTATTCGAAGCAACTCAGCGTGAAGAGATAGGGAAAGGTGCGAGCCGCCGCCTACGTCATGCTGGTCAAATCCCTGCGGTTATCTACGGCCCAGGTAAAGAGCCTGTATCTGTTGTTCTAGACCACGACAAAGTATTCCACGCCCAAGAAAAAGCTGAGTTCTACTCAGAAGTTCTGACCATCGTGGTAGCTGGTACTGAGCACAAAGTTAAGGTTCAAGACATCCAACGTCACGCGTTCAAGCCTAAGCTTGTTCACTTGGACTTCAAATTTGCTTAATTGAGCAAATGGATGTGAAAAAAGGCGCTTTAAGCGCCTTTTTTTGTGCCTGTTGCGCGGCTTTATTGAGGCTCTGGTGCGCCAATGTCGAAGCTGTAATACATATCTAAGGTTTGCTCGATGGACTGGCTGACACTTTCTAAGTAAAGCTTGGGAAATAGAAAGTAGCGCACGGTCAGCTGGTTTTCCGCATTGAGTACGCCCACACCGTATTTGACCATCAAGTCTTCGCCAATATAGCCGCTTAGAGCAACGCGACCATCGTCGTTGGTATCGACTTTGACATTGTTAAAACCAATCTTCTCGGCGACATTGCTCGCTTGTTGGCCGATATTGTTAATCACCCCAACGTTACCACTGACCGACAAGGCTGCAGCGGCGAGCATGCTGTTGTCATCACCACTGGACGAGTTAAATCCGCGACCATTGACGATATAGGACAGGATTTCGGCTTGCTCCATCGATGGGTTTGAAAAGAAATCCACTTCTGGCTTGGCGGCAGTGCCGGTTATTCGAACACCAGCGGTCACATCTTCAGATTTGATTTCGCGTACGGCTTCGACGTTGAGATTGGGTAAAGACGGAGGCCCGGAGAACTGCAGGTCACCGCGAGGGATGGACAGTCGTTGCCCCATGAAACGATAGTTGCCTTCGTTAATGCGAATATCGCCAAACAGCAGCGGTGGCTTGGCGGGCTCTTGCTGAAAATTCAGAGCTCCGGCGAGTTTGCCCGTGAGCCCGAACCCTGAAATACTGACTTCTGGACCCACGTTGATATTGATTTGGGCGCTTAAGTCGAGTGCTTGAGCGACTGTGTCACCTTGTCCTTGAGCGTCAACAAAAATTACGTCTTTCGACACTTGCACGCCACCTTCGGCCAGCTCAGCCAATTCCACTTTACCTTCTGGGACCACAATGTCTCCGCGAAGGCGAATGACCTCTTTGCCAAAAGACATATCCAAGTTTGGACTGACTTTTAAAATGGCTAGAGGAGGGTAGATTACCGACAGTTTGTCGCCAGTTAGGTTGAGATCCCCTTGAAGGCTGGCGTCAGCCCAAGTCAGCTCGGCGTTGAGACTACCGGGGCCATCTCCGACGACAAAACTAGAATCTAGATCTAATTCGTTGCCGCTAAACTTGGCGGTCAACTGCAAAGAATCCACATCCGTCGGATTGAGTTTATTGGCAAAGGCGCCATCTTTGAGCTCAAACTCTCCTTGTAATTCGGGCTGGGTCAAATTGCCGCCAATTTGCAGGTTGGCCTGGGACGTGCCCTTTAAAACCGTGACATTGGGCAGTAGCGGCTGCAGTGGACTTAAGTCAAACCTGTCTAGCCTTAGCTCACCCCTCATTGGTCGTGGGTCTTCAAGTTCAAGCGCCCAGTCGGCATTCAAAGACAGCCAATCGCCAGCGATAAATTCTAAGTCACTGGTGACTTGTTCTGGCGATACGCTAGCCTTAGCTTGCAAGGTCTGATAATCCAGAGTCACCGAAATTGGTTTCTCTTCTTGCTCGAGCTGTCGTGTCAAAGTGACAGCGCCAGGTTCAAAGGCGAGCTGAATTTCTGCGGTCGGTGGTAAATCTGGTTGCCATTTGGCCTGAGCATCTAACGATGCGTTACCTCGCCAGTCCAAGTTGTCGGGCATCAAAGGCTCGATTAAGGCACCCACATCACCGCGAAACGCTATTTCAGCATCACCGCTTTGTGCCAATTGCACTGCTTCGTTTAGACAAAGACTGGCGTGCTGGTGTTGCCAGCAATGAGCGGAAACTTCTCCAATGCTGTTGTTGATATCGAACTGATATTCGATGGGTTGCTGTTGCGCCCAAGGACCAATTAGGTAACTGAGTCGAGTTTGATAAAGCTCCCCGGACACGATTTGTTTGTCTGGGTCGTAGCGGTTGGCTAGTTTTAGCGCGAGTTCGAGATCACCGGCACTGCTGAGTGTCGCAAACTGCTCGGTTAACTGCCCTTTAAGACCTAGCCTCAAGTTGTATTGTTGCAGTCCTGCAAGCTGCCAGCGCTCTGAGCGCAATGATGCTCGAAAGTCGTGCTCATTGAGTGGGAAGTAGAAGCCTTTAATCGAAAGCGCTTCGATTTGATGTTCCAAAAAACCAACACGTGCGCTTGAGCCTTGGAATACCACATTGGGATTGGCCTCTTCGCCAATGACTTTGAACTCAAGCTGTAAATCGCCGTTGGCATCGCCATGCCATTGCTCTAATCCGGCAAGGTTTAATGTGGCACTGATGTCCCACTGTTCGTTCACCTCGCCTTGTGCTTCAAATACGCTGTCTTTAGCGGTGAGTTTCAGTTTGGGGATCTTAGGACGCAGGCTTTGGTCTATGTCCAAATCCCCTTCAAGCGCGAAGGGGATGTCCAGATAACGACCTTCTAAGTCGGTCTGAGCTAAGGTGACTTTCCAGTCCTCACCACGGTAGTGACCACTGCTATTTAGCTGCCCTGAGATGTAGTCAGGTAGGCTTTGATGAATTTGGCTAAGTAACAATTGTTGAGCGTCCAACTCGGCATCCCAAGCGACCCCGTTCTGATAATCGAGCCAGCCACTGGCTTGCAACTCACCTTGCTCGCCGCTGAGTTGTATAGATGACAGTTGTAACCGTCCAATTTCATGCTCGGCTTGTAAATTAGCCTTAAGGCGCGCCAATTCTGGAAGCACCAACTCGCCACTCAATTCAACTTCTTGCTGTTCTACAGTGCCAGAAGCTGAGATTGTTCCCTGTTGCAGCTGATACTCGGGTTTTTGAGTTGGCCAGTGGGCCTGGTCAACATCAATGTTGGCATTGAATGGAATGCTGGCTTGGGTCAGATCCGCCTGCCCAGTTAGCGCCAGCTGATATAGCTCGCTGGCTTGCAGCGCTATGGTGAGGTCAGCAAGCGAGCCTTGGGCTTCTAGCTGTAAGGCCTGGCCATTAAAGTCAGGCATAAGGTCGAACTCTTGCAACTGGCCACCTAGGCTCAAACTTAGCGGGTAGGGATGTTCTAATTGTGCTTGGGCATCGGCGTTGAGATTGGCCCAAGGGTGCACTAATGACAACTGGTTTATCTGGGCTTGAGTGCCGTGCCAGCTAGCACCTAAGCTCAAGCGCTCAAACTTGTGTTCAAGCCCGGCCACTTTGTACTCGCCGCCATCCACCACTAGCTGTTTAAGCTCGATGGGGAAGGGCAGTGCGATTGTCGGCAGTTGCGCGAGCGCCCAAGCCTCATCGGTTTCAGTACTAGTAGCTGCGGAGGCCATTGGATTTGGCGTCACAGCTTGTGCGCTTGCGGCGGCAGGCTCACTGGCGTTGGGTTCGGAATCGGATTCAGGCTTTGGCTCATAGTAATGAAGTTGTGCCAGATACAAGGACTCAACGCTAAGCCCACTTCGGTCAAATAAGGCACTAAGGGTAAGACTTTGCCAGCCGATGTTATGCCCAAAAACATCCAGTTTCACCCCGTCCAGTTGTCCATGCTCGAGTTGAATGGCAATCGGTAGCACAAAGCCTTCACTGGATTCTGTTTCAACCTCAGGCTCGCTGGTTTCAGTTTCACTTAGCTCAAAGGTCACCGACTGACTGACTAGGCGATTAACGCAGACTCGAGTTTGTAGCAGGCAGCCAGGACGCCACTGTAACTCGACACCGCTCGCCTGCAAATTTATTCCGTCGCTTTGCCAGCCTAATTGCTTGAGTTGCAGGGCGCTATTGAGCTGCCCGCTTTGATACTCAAGGGTCAGTCCGGGAACCCATTTGTCGGCCGCAAATATTAGCAGCCGTGCGCCTAGGCTGGTGCCGATTAGCAGGGCTAGCGTAATTAGCAAGACCAGAGGAATGGATGCTATCCAAACTAACTTGCGCTTCATGCTGCGAATTCCATAGCCATATTACAACTCCGAACCGATTGAAATGTGCAGTCTCCAAGGGCGGTTTTTGCGATCTTCAACCCCTTTTACCGCGACACCTAAATCCAGTTTGATTGGCCCAATAGGGGTTATCCAGTGAATACCAGCACCGACTGAGGTAACAGGGGTAAACTGGCGGCTGTTAAATGCGTTACCCGAATCGACGAATAGCGCCGAGCGCCACTGCTGAGTCCAGTAGTACTGATATTCGACACTGCCCACTAATAAGTATCGCCCACCAATGGTTTCTTTGGTGGGATTACCCAATTCGTCGACGTTGTCAACGCGCGGTCCCAATTCGTTGAGGTTAAAGCCACGGATCGAGTTGTCACCACCGGCAAAGAAGCGCAGCGAAGGGGCGGTTAGCGGAATATCATCGTCGTTAATCAGGTTAGCGCCAATGTCGGCACGGGCGACAAATCTGTGTTTATCAAAGAAGGTCTCGATGAATTTGTAACCGGCATAAAGGCGGGTTAGACGGACCTCAGAGCCTAATGAGGGCTCGGCAAAGTCAGCGCTGTAGCTTTGCCGATAGCCGGACTTAGGGTCCAGACTGGCATCGCCACGCCGAGTTTGCGACAGGCTCACTCCTGGCATGGCAAACAATGGCGCAAAATTTTCGCCCTCTTGTACATAGTGCTCGCGTAGGGCGGTCAGCGAATAACTAAAAATCCAGTTGTTGGCCCAGCGTTTTTGTCGAGCGGCACGCAGTCGATACAAATCACTTTCGAGCTGTTTGCCACCGGAAAACTCACCAGTCGCTTCGTCTTGAGTTTGTATCAGACCGTATTTGTTGCGAATTAACTCAGCCGACAAGCGCAATTGGTCATCCAAAGCGTGGCTTAGTGGAATGGTATAGACATGGGCGAAACGCGGGCGCTCAGAGTATTCAATACTGGTTTCTTGATGGTGCCCGAAGCGGTTGATTACCGGCGTTCGCCAAGCCAGCCTGACCCTAGGGCCGGTGTCCGTTGAAATACCAGCACCCACCTCGATACCGTGCTTAGGGCGAGGGAAGACTTCAACTTTCACTGGTACTTGTTTGTCCACCGCCGCGTCCACTTGTGGAATCACCTTGATGTTAGAGAAGTAGCCTGTCTCTAACAAATTGCGGTTTAACGTACTGATGTCTTTAGTGTTATAGGGTGTGCCTGGCTCAAAAGGAATCAGAGTTTCCAGTACGTCTAGGTTGATTTGAGTGCCTTCGAAAGTGACTTCCCCAAGGGTATAGCGCTCACCGGCGTCATAGATAAAGTGGATATCAGCCACGTTAGTATCGCGATTGACTTCGATATCCGAACGAGCAAAAGAGCCGTCGAAATAGCCGCGTGCTAACCCCATGGATTGAAAGTCAGACTTAAAGGTTTCGTAGTCGCCGTGGTGCAGAGGGCGGTCGGGTTGTAGTTGAGCTTGGTCTAGATATTCGTTAAACGCGGGGTCTTCTACACCATCACCGAGAATCTGAATGTCGATGCGGCGGATCTTGACGCGCTCACCGGGAATCACTGTTAAGGTTAGCTGCCATACGGGTTGGTCTTTGTTGACCGATTGCAGAATGCGCGCCTGATAATAACCCAAGGATTCAAAGGCATGCTGGCTCTTTTTCTCTAGGCTGAACAAAAAGGAGGCGCGCTCATCATCGTTTTGTGGCAAGCTCCCAAAGTGCGCTTTTAGGTTGTTAGCCAACTGTTGATCCGCTCCTTCTATGACAAGAGCGAGATTGTCTTCCGCAGCGCTTACGTGAGCACTCAAAGCGAACAGCAGTGGTAAGAAATACAGTCGGTTAGGCATATTTTGCAGTGACAGCGTTAAGGCTCGAGCAGTCCGTGGCGATATACTGGCTAATTTAACAAGTTAGCTTTAAAAATTATACGCCAAGGGATCAATCCTGAGAGACATACGGCTAAAAATTTAAAAACTAAAAATAGGCTAATTCGATGAAATCTATGTATTGCGCCGCGCTGGCGCTGACTCTGGGGGCAATTAGCACCCAATTACAGGCTCAACAAAATCCTTTCTCAATTGCGATTCACGGCGGAGCGGGAACCATTTCTAAGGCAAAGCTGACTCCCGCCCAAATCGCCCAATACGAAGCTAAGTTAGCGGAAGCAGTCAATGCCGGCTATGCGGTGCTAGAGCAGGGCGGTAGCAGTTTGGATGCAGTGTCCAAGGCGGTGACCATTCTCGAAGCTTCGCCCTTGTTTAACGCGGGTGTGGGTGCGGTTTACACCTATGATGGCGCTCACGAGCTGGATGCCGCCATCATGGACGGCAAAACCTTAAACGCCGGTGCAGTAGCGTCGGTGCGTCACGTGAAAAGCCCGATTCAGTTAGCTCGCTTGGTAATGGAAGAGTCACCGCACGTGATGCTCGCTGGCGCGGGTGTCGAAGAGTTTGCCATTGCACAGCAATTGCCATTGGTGACCAATGACCATTTCTCAACCGATAGCCGTTACCAGTCACTGCTAAAAGCCAAAGAAAAGCTCCGCAAGAACCAAAAGCACAGCCATCAAGCAGCAGTGGAAGCCCTACCTCTGGACTACAAGTACGGCACCGTAGGCGCGGTAGCACTGGATAAATCCGGTAACTTGGCTGCGGCAACCTCAACCGGTGGTATGACGGCAAAGCGTTATGGCCGTGTGGGTGATGCGCCGATTATCGGTGCGGGTACCTACGCCGAAAATGGTGTTTGTGCAATTTCTGCCACGGGGCATGGGGAGTATTTTATTCGCTACCAAGTGGCTTCGGATATCTGTGCTCGCGCTAAGTATCAGCAGCAACCTTTGGCCAAAACCGCCGACGTGGTTATCAATCAAGTGTTGGTTGAGGCCGGTGGCTCTGGTGGCGTGATTGCGGTGGATGCCCAAGGTAATGTCAGCATGCCGTTTAATTCTGAGGGAATGTATCGCGCCTCGCGCAAATCCGGTGAAGCGGCTGTGGTTGCTATCTGGAAGTAGGTGTATTGAATTAACACTGTCGTTCCCGAGCGATCGGGAACCTTGCTCATAGCGATTCGTGGCAATCGGCCAGCCTCCACGCCCCGTCATTGCCACGAAGTCCCGACCGTCATTACCGCGAAGGCGGTAATCTAGCCAAAAGCGAATAGCAGCAATCGACCATCACCAACGCCCCGTCATTGCCGCGAAGGCGGTAATCTAGCCAACAGCGATTAGCGACAATCGGCCATCATCCACACCCCGTCATTGCCGCGAAGGCGGTAATCTAGCCAACCGCCAGTAGCAACTCGGTAGATTCCCAATCGAGTTGGGAATGACAACGCGGAAGTTGGGAATGACAACGCGGAAGTTGGGAATGACAATGCGGAAGTTGGGAATGACAACGCTTGGCTCAGTCTTGCCGTTAGCCAGTAGCTGGGTTCCCATCTGCATGGGAACGACATTTGCGATTGCATGGGAACGACATTCGCGCTGCCTAGTTTTCGATTTGGTAGTAGAGGAGTATCGCCATTCTTGCTAGGATCTTGTGCTTTGTACCCTGTTAGTTAAGGTCCCGGCTTTGCCAAGCATTTCCCCCGCTTTACTCGAGCAATGTGCGCTCACCGACGTGAGTGCCATTAAGCGCCGTCTTTCTGGTCTCAAACGCATTAATGATGCGGACAAGCGCCAAGTGATTGTTGACGAACTCACTCGTAAAGCCGAAGCCTCAGCCGCCAAAATGGCGGATAAAGCCCTGTTGTTGCCAGAGCTTGAGTACCCACAAAGTCTGCCGGTTTCTCAAAAGAAAGACGCGATAAAAGAGGCCATCGACAAGCATCAGGTGGTGATTGTCGCCGGCGAAACCGGTTCCGGAAAAACCACCCAGCTGCCCAAAATTTGTATGGAGCTCGGTCGCGGCGTGCGTGGCTATATTGGCCACACTCAACCGCGTCGATTAGCGGCGCGCTCGGTGGCCAGTCGAATCGCCGAGGAAACCGAAACGCCAATGGGCGCCTTGGTGGGCTACAAGGTGCGTTTTGCCGACGAGCTGGGCGAATCGGCCTTTGTAAAGCTGATGACCGACGGTATTTTGCTGGCGGAAATGGCCAACGACAAATGGCTCAATCAATACGACACCATCATTATCGATGAGGCACACGAGCGCAGCTTAAACATCGACTTTTTGTTGGGCTATTTAAAGCAATTGTTGCCCAAGCGTCCCGATCTCAAACTGGTCATTACCTCGGCCACCATTGATGTAGAGCGTTTTTCAAAACACTTCTTTGACGCGCCAATTATCGAAGTCAGCGGTCGTACCTTCCCGGTAGAGACGCGATACCGCCCGTTAGTCACTGATTTGGGCCCTGACAAAGACGTACTCGAAGGCATAGGTGATGCGGTAACCGAGCTTTGCCGCGAAGGGCCTGGGGACATTTTGGTGTTCCTAAACGGTGAGCGCGAAATTCGAGATGCCGCTGAGTACCTAGGCCAGATGCCTCGCTTAAACGCAGAGATTTTGCCTTTGTATGCTCGTCTGAGCTTTGCCGAGCAGTCTCGAGTCTTCTCGGCCAGCAATGGTCGCCGAATTGTGTTGTCCACCAACGTGGCCGAGACTTCGCTGACTGTCCCCGGCATTCGCTACGTGATTGACCCGGGCACCGCGCGCATCAGCCGCTACAGTTATCGCACCAAAGTCCAGCGCCTGCCGATTGAGCCTGTCTCTCAAGCCAGTGCGAATCAGCGTCAGGGTCGTTGTGGACGGGTAGGGCCAGGCATATGCATTCGCTTGTACGACGAAGACGACTTTAATCTTCGCCCAGAATTTACCGATCCTGAGATTCTTAGAACCAACTTGGCTTCGGTCATTTTGCAGATGTTGTCCTTGGGGTTAGGGCGGATTGACGCCTTCCCATTCATTCAGCCACCGGATTCGCGCACCATTAGCGATGGTATGCGTCTACTTGAAGAGCTTGGCGCGATCACTCAGGCCAAAGCACAACCCAAAATGACGCCTTGTGGTCGTGAACTGGCGCACTTGCCCATCGACCCGCGTTTGGCGCGTATGGTGCTGCAGGCGCGCGATCAAGGTTGCTTGCACCAAGTAATGGTGATTGCGGCTGGTCTGTCGATTCAAGACCCTCGTGAAAGACCCACTGATTTCCAACAGAAAGCCGATGAAAGCCACGCCCGCTTTAAAGCGGAGAACTCGGATTTCCTGAGTTTTTTGAACCTGTGGGATTACCTTCAGGAATTGTCTAAAGAAGTGTCGCGAAGCCAGTTTCGAAAACGCTGTAAGCAAGAGTTTTTGGCCTATTTGAGGATCCGCGAGTGGCAGGATCTCTACTATCAGTTGTCCACTTCGATGAAAGAACTCGGAGCGACAATCACGCAAGGTGAGGTCAGTGACGATCTGATTCACCAGGCCATTTTGGCGGGCATGCTCAGCCACATTGGTATGAAGGATTCGGATCCTAAAGCCAAAGCTAAGGACAACCGTGGCAAAGGCAATCGTCGCGAATCCAATGCGTTCTTAGGGGCGCGAAATTCTCGCTTTTTTGTGTTCCCAGGCTCCGGGCTTGCTAAGAAGCCGCCCAAGTGGGTGATGGCAGCGGAACTGGTGGAAACCTCGCGCCTGTTTGCCCGAGTGTGCGGCAAAATTGAACCTCAGTGGTTAGAGCCACTTGCGCAACACCTAGTGAAGCGCAGCTACGCCGAACCCCAGTTTGACGTTAAGCAAAAATCTGTTGTGGCGCTGGAAACTCAGGTGCTGTACGGGCTGACTATCGTCAATCGACGTCGTTGTCAGTACGGTAAAATTAACCCAGTTGAGTCGCGCGAGGTGTTTATTCGTCAGGCTTTGGTGGAAGGCTTGTGGGAATGTCCGCACGACTTTTTCAAAGCGAATCAGGCGCTACTTGGCGAGGTCGAGGACCTAGAGCACAAGTCCCGTCGCCGCGATATTTTGGTGGACGAAGACGACTTATTTGAGTTCTACAGCGAGCGTTTACCCGCAGAGATGAGCTCGGTGGCCAGCTTCAATGCCTGGTGGAAGAAAGCCCGTCAAAAGCAGCCCGAGTTGCTCGATTTTTCTCGTGAAATGCTGATGAAGCGCGACGGTAGCCATGTGTCGAAGCTGGACTTTCCAGATGTGTGGCGTCAGGACGGCTTGACCTTGCCGCTGAGCTATCGCTTTGAACCGAGTGAGCTTGATGACGGGGTGTCACTGCACATTCCGCTGGCTCTAGTGAATCAAGTCCAAGAGGTTGGGTTTGACTGGCTGGTGCCTGGTTTGCGCGAAGAGAAACTCATCGCTTTAATCAAAGGACTGCCCAAAACCCTGCGGCGCAACTTTGTACCTGCGCCGAATTACGCCAGCGCCGCACTGCAAGCCATGCCAGCGATGGAAGGGGATTTGCTTAGCCAGCTTTGCAAACACCTGTTGCGAATGACGGGCGTGCGCATTTCCCCCGATGATTTTGAGAATGTGGAAATCCCAGCCCACCTGCAAATGAACTTCAAGGTGGAAGACGATAGCGGCAATCTATTGGGCCAAGACCGAAACCTCGCCGAACTCAAAGCGCGCCTACAAGGCAAGGTGCAAGGGGCGATACGCAAAGTCGCCGACAGGGGCATCGAGCAAACGGATTTAACCGAATGGAACTTTGGCGAGCTTAAGCGAGAATACTTGCAAAAGCAGGGGCGCTTTGAGGTTAAAGCTTATCCTGCATTGGTGGATGACAAATCGTCGGTGTCGGTGAAGCTGTTTGATGACCCAAGTGCCGCAGATAAGGCTCACCGCGCTGGCCTGCGCCGTTTGCTGCTGCTCAATATTCCAAGTCCGGTGAAACACCTGCAGCAAAGCCTGCCGAACAAAGCCAAGTTGGCCATGTACTTTAATCCATTTGGGCAAGTGCAGTGGCTGATTGACGACCTGATCGCCTGTGGCGTTGACAAGCTCGCCGATAGACTCGGCGACGGCATTCGCGACGAGCTTGGTTTCGAGTCCCTTAAAGATTTAGTTCGGGCCGAACTTAACGACACGGTCACTAGTATCGCGCTACAGGTAGAGAAAATTCTCAACCTGTCGCAAAAGGTGCGCAAGCAACTCAAGGGCAAAATTAGCTTTGAAATGGCGTTTGCTTTGTCAGACATTCAGGCACAACACGATGCTTTGGTATACAAAGGATTTGTGGCAGAGGCTGGCTACCAGCGCTTAGACGATTTGATTCGCTACATGTCGGCTATCGACAAACGCCTTGAGAAAATAAAAATAGACCCGGTGCGGGATCGCAATCACGCGCTAAAAATTCAGAAGGTCAGCGATGCCTATCAAGGCGCTCTAGCCAAGCTGCCAAAAGGGCAGGCGGTACCGGAAGAGTTGACGGAAGTGCGTTGGATGATCGAAGAGTATCGAGTCAGTTGTTTTGCGCAAAACCTGGGTACCAAGTACCCAATATCAGACAAGCGAATAATGCAGGCGCTTAACGCTAACTAAGCCACACCCACTAATTTTGAAGGCGCTCATCGAGCGCCTTTTTAGTGCATCTTGTTATCAAAATGTTGATCTTTTTCTGGGGCTGCTGCTATAAATATGAAAGCGCTTCCATTCTTGCTAGCCGTTGTAACTCAATGATTCTGCTGTCTCTCGCATCGTATCGCGTAATCGAGCGGAGTGAATAAAACTAACTAGTGTAAGCGCTTACACGTGAATGAGTCCCAATAAAAAGGGTGTATTCCGAAAGTAAATAAACTAACTCCATTAGCAGCGGGAAGAACAATGAAAGCAAACACCTTAAATGGCGCCCGTCTCAAGCCCTTGGCTGTGAGCACTATGGCGCTTTTGTGGTTAGCGGGCTGTGGCGAAGACATCTGGAGTGAGACGCCAAATAGCGCTCCTGAGTTTACCAGCTCACCTTTGACCGAGGTTAAAGCGCAAGAGTCCTACAGTTATCAGGCGGTCGCTGAAGACGTCGATGAAGATGACACCCTTACTTATACTGGCAGTGATTTACCTAGTTGGCTGAATCTCGATTCCAGCTCGGGATTGTTGTCTGGTACTCCGGCTGCCACCGATATTGGTGAATACTCGGTTAGCTTGAAAGTTTCCGATGGGATCTTAAGCGATAGTCAATCGTTTACCGTTATGGTGACCGCCGCTGGCGAGTGGGTGTTGGCGTGGGCTGACGAGTTTGACGGCACCGCCTTAAACGATACCAATTGGAACATTGAAACCGGTGACGGCTCTCAGTACGGCATACCCGGCTGGGGCAACAACGAGCTTGAGTGGTATCAAGCCGACAACATCAGTGTTGAAGATGGTCATCTGGTTATTACTGCTCGCGAAGAGATGAGCAATGGCTATCCATATACCTCTGGCCGCATGCGCTCTGATGGCAAGTTAGACATTACTTTTGGCCGTATCGAAGCCAGAATAAAGCCACCAAAAGGCCAAGGTCTGTGGCCAGCGTTTTGGATGTTGCCAACTGACAGTAAATACGGTGGTTGGGCGTCTGGCGGTGAAGTGGACATCATGGAAACCGTCAATCTCACTGACGACGACCAGAAAGTGTATGGTACGACTCACTACGGTATGGCTTGGCCGAACAACCAAAGCGCGAGCACCGAGTTTGCTGCACCTGTGGGTGAAGATTTTCACGTGTATGCCATTGAGTGGGAAAAAGACCAAATTCGCTGGTATTTAAACGATACCCATTACGCCACTGTGACTGCCAACCACTGGTGGAGCTATTTCTACAAGAACATAAACGAAGGTTACCAGAATCCAGATGGGGCGCCGTTTGATCAACCTTTCCACTTGCTGCTGAACTTGGCTGTAGGCGGTAACTGGCCAGGTGCACCTGATGAAATGACTGAGTTTCCAGCCAAATTGATGGTGGACTACGTTCGCGTGTACCGCTGTGATGTTGACCCCGCCACCGGCGCAGGTTGTGCCTCAAGCATCAGCAACGACGCCACTGTGTATGACGATGGTGCTGCTTATGTCACCGAGTACGATCTGTACAAAGGCGGTGCTGGAACCCTGAGCTGGGAAGTCCAAGGCGAAACCGTCGAGCGCGCGCTGCAAGCACAAGTGGGTTGGGATAACGAAGGCGCCTTTGCGATTGCCGAAACTGACCTAGGTGGTGAGATTGGCAAAGTGATTGAGGTGATGAGTTCAGGCGCGGGTAACTTTGTGGTTAACGCAGTGGATGGACTTACCTTCGATGTGTTTGGAGTTGGTAAGTCTAACGAGCCATGGAAGCTGTACGCGGGTGAGTTGATTTTTGACTTGTACATCGACAGTTCGCTAACCGATGCCGATGGCAGTTTCGCTGTGAAAATGGACAGCGGCTGGCCGGCCTTGGGTGCTTGGTCAATCCCATTGTCTGAGTTGAAAATGGACGAATGGCAGACCCTGTCTGTGCCCATTAACGAGCTGGTGGCCAACCCAGGCGAAGCTCCCTTAAACACCTCAGCAGTTTTGAACCTGTTTGTGGGGGAATTTACCGCTGCAGCCCATGCTCAAGTAGCCAATATCCGCCTTAAGTGCGGCCACCCTGGTGACGAAGGCTGTGGTATCTATCCACCTGCAGTCGAGATTGACAGCCAAGAAGTCGTGGTGTTTGACGACATGGTCAACAGCGAAGTGTGGACGCGAGGCATTGGTGCTTGGGATACCGGGGCGGGCTTTGATTACTTTGAAGGCGATTCGACTAACCACGTGACTTGGAGCATGGTGGATAGCGGTGACCCTGAGCACGGCACAGTGTTAGAAGTGAAAATGTCTGAGAATGGCTCGGATGGTCTGCTTTACATTCAGTCGCAACAGCCAGTGGATTTGAGTGCGTTTGCCAACGGCGAATTGCGCTTTGACCTAAAGGTATTGGATTACGCGGGCACTTCTAGCGGTATGGCGTTCAAAGTGGACTGTGTGTTCCCTTGTTCAACCAATGATATCGAGCTTGGTGTTGTGGCTGATGGCGTCTGGCAAAGCTTTAGTGTTCCTGTGACCGACTTGGTCGGCCGTGGCCTGAACCTAGCTGGGGTTAATACGGGTATCGTTATCTTCCCGACCTTTGGGGACCAGCAAGGCGTGAGCTTCCAGATTGATAATGTTTCTTGGGTGGTTGGCGACCCGGGTGAGCAACCTGAAGGACCTAGCGGTGATGTGGTGCTGTTTGCCGATGCGGCAGCGGACGGCTGGGACATTTGGGATTGCTGTGGTGGTGCCACAGTAGCCATCGTCGATGAGGGCGGAGACTATGGCAACGTAGCCGAAGTCACTTTCAACACCACTCCTACGGTGAGCGGTCTGCTAGGTGATGCTGGAATCGATGTGTCCGGCTTGGCCAATGGCACTCTAGAGTTCGACTTGAAGGTGGTCAGTCAGCCAAACGACACCAGTGGCGATTGGTTGCTCAAAGTGGAAAGCTCTAGCAATCAAGTTTTTGCCGAGTTGAAGCTGGAAGACAGTAACGAGGGTATGGCCCCTGGCGATGACGTATGGCAACACTACACCTTTGATTTAGCAGCGCTAGAGTCTGCTGGATTAGACCTGAGTGACGTGAAAATCGTTATGATTTTCCCAACTTGGGGTACCGGTGATGGTGCGGTATACCGACTCGACAATGTAGTTTTCAAAGCTAACTAAATGCTAAGTGAGCTTGGGCTCTGGCGTTAACACCGTCAGAGCCTTTTTTGTGTCCAAAGATAACGGCTTTTCTAGTTAGCAAAACCTCTGTAGCGTACTTCTCACTTCCGGCAGATACTGGCCACCAAACAGATTGAGATGATTGAGCCAATGGTAGAGGTTGTACAAAGGCATTCGCTCCTGCCAGCGATTTTCCATCGGAAAGTGCTCTTGATAGCTGTCGTAAAAAGCGCGCTCAAACCCACCAAACATCAAACTCATGCCGATATCCACTTCGCGCCAGCCCCAATGGGCGGCGGGGTCGATAACCACACTGCCTTGCTCCGTGCACATTTGATTACCACTCCATAAGTCACCGTGAACCAACGACGGCGCTTGTGCGGGGATCCAACGGGACAAGCGACCTGCAAGCAACTCTAATTCCTGACAGTCTTTAGCGGTTAGCAGGCCTTTATCAAAGGCGAGTTGGGTTTGATGCAGTAATCGATGCTCGGCAAAAAAGTCAAAACCGTTGGCCGTTCTGGGATTAGGCTGTAGGGTCAGTCCGCAAAAATTGTCATGGACGAAACCGAACTCGGTTTGTGGAGCACTGTGTAACTTTGCCAAACCTCGGCCTAAGGTGCGCCAATGTTCCTCATCCGCTCGCTTAGGTGTCAGTGCCGGTAAAACCAAAAAGTCCTTGTCACTGGCAATCACTTCAGGAGTGTCTATGCTGCCGGTAGCGGCAATGGCGTTTAACCCTACCGCCTCGCACGGCAACAGCTCTGGCGGGGCATTTTGCGGGCGAATTTTGACAAAGAAGGCTTGCTTGCCGGCGGTCACTCGATAGGACTCGGCGATATCGCCACCAGACACAGGATTTGCGGACTCAATTGCAACACCAAGTGTTTCGCTGATTTTGGTTTGAATATGAGCGGCTAGCTGTTGAGTCATGAGTTGGCCTTAGCACAGGAAACAAGATTAAATTCGCCAAGCTCTTGGGGTTTAAGTTGGGTGAAACCGTTAAAATTGGTGCGCTTGGCCGAGCTGTGGTTTATGTTAGCAGTTATTGAGTGCAAAGGATTTAGATTGATGAATCAATGGATTAATTGGAAAGCTTGTATCGCAGCATACGTCTTAGTGATACTGGTTAACGCACTGGCTAACATCATCCCGATAGGCGGGTTAAACACCGGGCAGGTGTCGGCACTGTATCCCAGTTTGTTCACTCCAGCGGGCTATGTGTTTGCTATCTGGAGCCTGATTTATCTTTGGCTGACCGGGTTTGTGGTCTATCAAGCGCGCGCAGAACAAAGAGAGCGTCCACTAATTCAAGCGATTCGAGTCCCCTTTGTTTACGGATGCCTTGCCAATGCCAGTTGGATTTTTGTGTGGCACTATCAATTGATCGCATTGGCTATGCTGGCTATCGCGGCATTGCTGTGGTTTAACTATCGCTGCTACCAACTCATTCAGGGTGCGGAGCTAACTCGGCAAGACAAGCTCTGGTTGGCCGCGCCCATCAGTCTGTATCTTGGTTGGATTGCGGTGGCCAATATTGCCAACATCTCTAGTCTGCAAACCGCTTGGGACCTCAATGATTTTCTGTTTAACGCCATTCAGTGGACCTGGTTAAAACTGGCGCTGGCGGGCTCAGTGGCCGCTTGGTTTTTGTTGAAACGCGATGACGTGATAATACCGCTAGTCGTGCTTTGGGCTGCAGCCGGAATTGCGGTAAAACAAGCCGCTACGCCAGAGGTGTCTGGTGCAGCGGCCACCTTAACCTTGCTCAGTGCGATTTTGTGCGGCTATTATTTGAGCTGTCGGTGGAGTCGTTCTCGGGAGTAAAGTTTCGCTATGCAGTCATTCATTCAAGGGCTTCCTAAGGTTGAGTTACACCTTCACATCGAAGGCAGTTTGGAGCCCGAGTTAATGTTCGAGTTGGCCAAGCGAAACCAGGTCGATTTGCCTTACCAAAGCATCGAAGAAGTTAGCGCGGCGTATCAGTTTCACAATCTTCAATCCTTTCTCGACATTTATTACGCCGGTGCCGCGGTGCTGATTCACGAGCAGGACTTTTACGATCTCACCTGGGCTTACCTGCTGTGTTGTCAGCGCGATTGTGTGATGCACACTGAGATATTTTTTGATCCACAAACCCATACAGAACGCGGCATCGCCTTTGACACTGTCATTACTGGTATAACCCGTGCTTTGGCCGATGGGCAGCAAAAGCTGGGTATCAGCAGCGAGCTAATCATGTGCTTTTTGCGTCATTTGGACCAAGCCTCGGCCTTTGAAACGCTATCTCAAGCGCAGCCACATCTCGACAGCCTTGTCGCCGTTGGGCTGGACTCATCTGAGCTTGGCCATCCGCCGCAAAAGTTTATTGAGGTGTTTGCCAAAGCCCGCGAGCAGGGTTTGCTAACCGTGGCTCACGCCGGTGAAGAGGGGCCTGCGCAAAACATAAGCGACAGCCTGGACCTGCTAAAAATCTCGCGGGTGGACCACGGGGTGCGCTGCATTGACGACCCTAAACTGGTAGAACGGCTGGCAAAGGAGCAAATCGCGCTGACCGTCTGTCCACTATCGAACACCAAGCTCAAGGTGTTTGAACAAATGGAGCAACACAATTTACTCGAGCTGTTGCGTCAGGGGCTGTGTATCACCTTAAATTCCGACGATCCGGCTTATTTTGGCGGCTACATGACAGATAACTTTGAGGCGGTTGCCAGTGCATTAAGTCCGACTCAACAAGAGCTGGCGCAATTTACTCGTCACGCCATTGATGCCAGTTTTTGCAGTGCTGAGCGCAAAGCGCAGATGCGCCAACAACTGGACGATTACCTAGCCACACAGGGAGTGTAACCAATGAAGTACGCTGGAGGCTGCCATTGTGGCCGAGTCCGCTTTGAAGTGGAAAGTCATGACGCGCCTGAGGTCGAAGATTGCAATTGTTCGATTTGCGCGAAAAGCGGCTATCTGCACTTAATCGTCCCAAAGAGTCAATTTCGCCTGTTAAAAGGGGAAGAGGAGTTGAGCGAGTACCGATTTAACTCTGGGGTGGCCCGTCACTTTTTTTGCAAGCATTGCGGCATCAAACCCTTTTACATTCCTAGGTCCAACCCAGATGGCGTCGATGTGAATTTGCGCTGTTTGGACGAGGCGCCAGCGAACGCCAAGATAGTGCCTTTTGACGGCCAGAACTGGGAGGCCAACGCGGCAAGCTTGGCCCATAAGAGTCAAGAATGAATGCGATAAACTCCATTGGCCAAATCGCCATTGCGGTTAGCGATATCGAGGTCTCAAAAGCCTTTTATCGGGAGTGCTTGGGTCTTAACTTGTTGTTTGAAGCTCCGCCTAACCTGGCGTTTTTTGATTGCGCGGGCGTGCGCTTGATGCTCACCACTCAGCAAGGTCCGGCAGCCGATCATCATACCTCAGTGATCTACTACAAGGTGGATAATATCGAAGCGGTGTTTGCGCAGTTTGAAACAAACTCAGTCGCTATCGAACGCCCGCCACAAAAAGCCGCCGATATGCCAGACCATCAATTGTGGATTGGCTTTATCCGCGACCCAGACGCCAATCTCATTGGCATTATGGAAGAAAAACCAATCGCTTAGCGTCATGCGGTTGTCATCTTGCGGTCACTTGCCTTTCATTTGACTGTCTCTAATCTGTCTTAATTCCTAGCTAACTTGTTAGCCCGTTCACACACAACTCACGCTAACAATAATTAGGACGATTCATGAACACTTCACTGAAGCCTTTGGCTTTGATTTTGGGCGGTTTGCTTTTAACTGGCTGTAATGGCGATGACGGGCAAAATGGCAAAGATGGTATCGACGGCGAAAATGGCAAGAATACTCTAGTTCGCATTAGCGATATACCCGTGGGTGACGCCACTTGTGCAGCGGGTGGCCAACGTATCGAATCCGGCTTGGATTTGGATGGAAACGGTGAGCTTAGCGACGATGAAGTCACTGATGTGCAAACCGTTTGTGCCGGTAACGCTAATCTGAGTGTCGACATGGTGGCTCGCTACCAGTCGGGCAAGTACGCAGTTAGCGCTGCTGAAATCGTTGATTTCCACGCGCCAAGTGCTCAAGTGTTCGTGGTAAACGCTCAAAGCGGCAAGGTTGATGTGATTGATGCCAGTACGGTCACTGGTGAAAAGGCCTCTGATCCTATTAATCTCAATAACCTAACCAAGGCGACTGAATTAGACGTTGCTGCAGACGTTAATCAGCCAAACCTTGGCGGAGTGAACAGCTTGGCAATTCACGGCGACTTGATGGCCGTGGCCATCGAGCGTGGCGATGGTGCTGGTAATAAGAAGCAAGCCAACGGCTTTATCGCGATTTATCAAATCGACGAAGAAGGCAACCCGACCTATGTTAAAGCCATCGAAGCGGGCGCCTTGCCAGACAATGTGGTGTTCACCCCAGACGGCAGCAAGATTTTGGTGGCCAACGAAGGCGAGCCGAATGCCATTTACGACCTAGACCCATTGGGCACAGTGTCAGTGATCGAGGTGACCAATGGTATGGCGGCCGACACGGCCACTCACATCGACTTTTCGGAGTTTAATGTCGGTGGCGCACGCGAAGCTGAGTTAAGCCCAATGGTTAAGATCAATGGCCCAGATTCGAGTGTGGCCGAAGATCTAGAGCCTGAGTACATTGCAGTATCTCAAGACAGCCAAACGGCCTATGTGGCGCTTCAGGAGAATAACGCCGTTGCTGTTATCGACCTCAGTGACAACAGCATCAAAGGCATTCAGGCGCTTGGCATGAAGGACTATGGCTTGGCGCACAACGCCATCGATGCCTCGGACAAAGACGATGCAGTAAACATTCGCACTTGGGAAGGGGTTTACGGTCTGTACCAACCAGATATGATTGCCAGCTACAGCTGGAAGGGCAGCAACTTCTTGGTAACTGCTAACGAGGGTGATGCTCGTGAGTACGACGGCTTTACCGAAGAGTTTCGCGCCGGTGACTACGATTACGACTTAGGTGAGGGTGACTACAAGGTGTGCGAATCTCACCCAAATTTCGAAGTGGTGAAAGACAAGACTCAGCTTGCCCGCTACAAGGTCACCTCATCCATGGGGTATGACGCCACTAACAATTGCTACAGCAAAATTGTGGGTTACGGCGGTCGCTCCTTCTCTATTTGGGATGACAATGGCAACCAGGTGTTTGACAGTGGTTCTGATTTCGAGCGCATTACCGCTTCGATTCTTGGCAGCAACTTCAACAATACTAACGATGAGAACAAGGGCGATAACCGCTCTGATGACAAAGGGCCAGAGCCAGAAGCTGTGGTAGTTGGGCAGGTTGGCGATAAGCTGTATGCCTTTGTCGGTTTAGAGCGCGTTGGCGGTTTCATGATTTATGATGTGACCAACCCATTTGACGTAAGCTTTGTTGACTACATTGTCGATAGAGACTTCGAGGTGACCTTTGCGGTTGATGACGGCGAAATTCTGGAAGGTGACCCGAGTGTAGCCGGTGACTTGGGGCCAGAGGGAATGAAGTTTGTTCCAGCAATGTACAGCATGACTGGCAAGCCTTTGCTGATTATCGGCTCTGAGGTGAGCGGCACTACCAGTATTTACCAACTTGACCTCAAATAGACCATAAATTCAGTGTTGAAGCCCAGCAATTGCTGGGCTTTTTTGTCTGCGTCAGTTCACGTTTTTGACTTCTGCTCAGTTTATCTAACTTGTTGATATTTGGTCTAAGCAGGCCTTTTCCAGACAGATTCGCAAGTTTTTGTCGGTTTAATGAAGCGGCTAAGACTCAGAAAAAGCGCGCATCAGTTTTACTAATAACCCTATAAAAATTGCGAGATTTATCACCGAAAAACCCTGACGTAACCTTGTGGTGTAAGGAATAACAAACATTGGAAGGTGACTTATGAAACTCGAAAGAAGACAAGCGATAACCAAGATTATCGGCATAACAGGGGCAGCGGCGGGCTCAGTATTACTACCTTCGTCGTTGCAGGCGCAAGAAATGGCTGGCGACAACATGCTAACCCCAGCTGACTTGCAAAATCTCGAATACGCCAAGCTTGATGCAATGGCTGTGGCCAAGTTGGCTTATGACGCTGACGTTCGCAATAAAGGCTGCATGTACCAAGTCTTTCACGCGATAGTCACCAAGTTGGCCGAATCCAGCTCACCAGACGCCGCTAAATTCGCGGCGATACCTACCGCTTTATCGATTTACGGTTCAGGCGGTATCTTCGGACAAGGCACTATCTGTGGCAATAACAACGCGGCAGGTATGCTGCTCAAATTGCTCAAAGTACCAAATGCGGAAGGGAAAAACGGCCAGATCGTAGGTGCGATTTACCGCTACTACGAGTCCACTCCGCTGCCATACATGGACGATGAGTTCGTCACTGGAATCGGTGCTAATCCAGAAGATACCGCCACTAAAGTGGTTGCTGCCTCTGTGGCGAAAAGCTTCATGTGCCACAGCTCAATCTCTAACTGGTCTGACGCATCGGGCTTAAACGCCAAACAAAAAGGCGAGCGTTGCCAGCGCTTGTCGGCGTCTATGGCTCATTACATAGTCACTTTGCTGAATCGAATTGTCGACGGTGAAGATGTGGATCTAGCGGCGATCAGTTTGCCAGAAGGCAGCGCAGGTGAGTGCGTTGAGTGTCACGGTACTTCTTACACCTTTGGCGATGCGCCAAGTACCATGACCGGAATGGACTGTGTCACCTGTCATACTGGCCATTTTAATTAGGAGGCCGTTATGAAAAAGCTCATATATTTATCGTTAGCGGCTGTGCTCGGACTCGGCGCTTGCGGTGGGGATGATAACAACGTCGATGTCGATGACCCAATCGTTGAGCCGCCACCACCGCCAGCCCCGGTAGTGACCGACGTTGATAAGGCGGGTGAAATCATCCTAGGCTTGGGCCGCTTTGACCCAGAAACCGGTGATGTGGACTTTAGCCTTACCGATGCCGACGGCAACCCTGTGGTTAATGCTAAGCACTACAACATAGTGTTCATGGGATTCCCCGACAATCAAACCAACAAGTCGTTGAATCCGAAAGCCTGGCAGCGCTGGCACGTGTATTACAAGTACGACTGTGCCGCAGAAGGTGAATGCTCAGGTACCTTAAGCGAAGAAGCGGATACCGGAAAGTACCAATTCCGCGTGACGGACTTAGATTGGGAAGCTGACGCAGCCACTGGTTCAGTCATCAATTACAAAGTTTCGGTTATCGTCAATGGTGCGCTGGCCAGCAATTCATTCGAACTGTTTGAACCCAAGGGATAGCTTGCTATTCCACTGCCCAGAGGGTCGCCTTTAATGGCGACCTTCCAATCTTCGGCCCAACCCGGTTGGGCTGCTTTTTCAAGCCGCTAATGAGGCTCAAACGCTTGGTGCACTTGATGGATAAAGGCTTGCATTAAGGGTTGGTGTAAACGCGAGTGCTGCACCAGCATTGAGCGCCGGCGAACGTGGCTAAAGCCATCGACGCTAAAACCCACCAGCTCATCGTTCTTTAATTCGTTGTGAACTAGTGCTTTAGACACAAGTGCAATGCCTTGCGCCGCTTTGATTTGAGCAATGGTCAAACGCAAATCATCAGAAACCACCAGCGACTCAAAGTCTTGTAGGCTGCGTTGACGCTCGGCCAGGTTTTGTTCAAGCAGGGCACGTGAGCTGCATCCAGGCTTGCGAGTGTAAACCCGTTTTGCCAGCACTTGCTCTAGCGACAATACACCTGACTCTATTGGGTAGTGCTTACTGGCCACAAAAATCAGTTGGTCTGGAGTGAGACATTCAAAGTGATGGCTGCGCTTATCCAGCGGTTTGAGATGTTCGATAATCGCCACATCAAACAAGCCTTGGTTGAGACCATCGAGGGCTTTTTGAGGTTGCTCAAAGACGAAATCAAATTCCACTTGCTGACCAAAGACTCGAGTCATTTCTGCAATGATGGGCGGTAAATACACGTTGCCAAAAGTAGGGGTACAACACAGCGCCAAATGGTCTTTACTTTGCTGCGGGTTGAGCTGGTCTAGCATCTCGTTTTCCAAGGCGAGAATGCGTTTGGCGTAGCTCAGTACCAAGGTCCCTGGTTGGGTTGGCTGCAGTGTCGATTGTGAGCGGTCGAGCAGATCTTCGCCTATGCGCTCTTCTAGGTTTTTGAGGCGCTGAGAGGCGGCAGACTGAGTGATAAACAGATCCTTAGCCGCCTTGGACACGCTGCCCAATTCGATGGCTTTGACAAAGGTTTGCAAATCGCGAGTTTTCATAAATCCGTTTAGACCTCTAGCGTCAGTCTCACTGGTTAAATTTAACACAGAGCACAAGTTCGATAGTGAACCCAAAGCACAGTTTCGACATAAACTAAACTTGAAAAACTGTCGATGAAGTCCAACTATCTCGCTGTTAATCAAGGTACAATGCGTCGATTGCGAAAAGGAGAGCTGTAAATGAGAGACCTGTCGGAACTGCGCCGCGACTACAAACAAGGTGGATTGCGTCGTAAAGACCTACCACAAAGCCCGTGGAAGTTGTTTGAACTCTGGATGGATCAAGCCCGTCAGGCAGAGATTTGTGATCCTACCGCCATGGTACTTGCTACCGTAGACGCCAATGGTCAGCCGTTTCAGCGTGTCGTTTTACTGAAGAAGTTCGACGAAAACGGCCTGGTATTCTTCACCAATACCGGCAGTCGCAAATCCCAACACATCAAAGACAACGCCAAGGTCAATGTGATTTTTCCATGGAACGACCTAGAGCGCCAAATCGCCATTACTGGCGAGGCTGAGGCGTTGCCAACCAGTGAAGTGGTTTCCTACTTCGCCACGCGCCCAAAGGACTCGCAAATTGGTGCCTGGGTGTCGCAACAATCTTCAAAAATCAGCGCCCGTGGTGTGCTGGAAGGTAAGTTTTTAGAGCTCAAGCAAAAGTTTGCCAAAGGCGAAGTACCCTTGCCGAGTTTTTGGGGTGGCTATCGAATTAAGCCCGACAGCTTTGAGTTTTGGCAGGGGGGCGATCGTCGCTTGCACGACCGCTTCTTGTACAGCTTACAAGACAACGACTGGAGCGCTGAACGC
Source organism: Paraferrimonas sedimenticola (assembly GCF_002282855.1). Classification (GTDB taxonomy): domain Bacteria; phylum Pseudomonadota; class Gammaproteobacteria; order Enterobacterales; family Shewanellaceae; genus Paraferrimonas; species Paraferrimonas sedimenticola. The sequence continues at coordinate 87,649 of NZ_NRIR01000003.1, forward strand.
TTAGCGCCATAACCTCTTGATAAGGCACCGGAATCCGGTGCCCATTCGACCTCAGCTCTAGCTAGTTGAGTTTGTTGAAAAAATTTCCCTGCATCGCTTGCGAATCCCATAACTGCGTCTAGTCTTAAAAATACCGCCGAAGAACAGGCGGATGCTGTGCGCGGAATTTCCACTCAACGAGGGAAAAGTTATGGGGAAGAATCTATCTAGCGTCAACCGAATCCTATTGATGATAGTGCTGGTTTTACTGGCATTGTCGCTAAGTCTGCAAGTCCAAGCGGCACCTTGGCAAATTGATAACACGGGTTCTCGAGTGAACTTCATCTCGATTAAGAAGAACACCGTGGCTGAAAACCACCACTTTAAAAAGATTTCCGGGCGACTGGCCGAGTCTGGCGAGTTCGATTTGGCTATCGACTTGTCTAGCGTCGACACGCTTATCGATATTCGCAACCAGCGGATGATCGAGTACTTGTTCGAAACCACTAAGTTCGCTACCGCCAATTTGAGCGCCAAAGTGGATGTGGCTCAGGTGAACAACTTAGCTGTTGGCGATGATGTCAGCATGCGAATGGATGCTAAAATCAGCCTGCACGGCGAAGATCAGGTCATGCCGGTGACAGTTCGTGTCGCCAAGCTAAGTGCCAACAAAATTCTGGTCACCAGCGAGCAGCCCCTCCTGCTCAACGCCGATACCTTTGCGATGACCGCAGGGGTCGAAAAATTACGAGAACTGGCAGGGTTAGCGAGCATTAGCCCAGCAGTACCTGTGAGTTTTGTCCTTTTGCTAACACAAGGCTAGTGCTTCACTATCCTTTCTATATTCGTGCTTCCTGCAACGAGTGTCTGCTCCACTGAAGTTCGTGGAGCTTTTTTTATTTCCCCCGACAAATCTAGCGACCACGCTTGCTAAGGCGTAGCTGTATCTTGGTGATATGGCTATTGTTATACTGTGCCCAATAACAACACCCGCGAAGCGGACAAAGGACTCGAACATGGCGCAAGAGACCATTTTTAGCAAAATCATTCGTCGCGAAATTGAAGCGGACATCCTGTTTCAGGATGACTTAGTTACTGCATTTCGCGACATTGCTCCCCAAGCTCCTCAGCACATTCTGATCATCCCCAACCATCTGATCCCGACCGTCAACGACGTCAAAGCCTCTGATGAGGCGGCGCTGGGGCGAATGATCACAGTGGCGGCCAAACTCGCGAAAGAGGCTGGCATCGACGAAGACGGTTACCGCTTAATCATGAACTGCAACAAACATGGCGGACAAGAGGTGTATCACATTCACATGCACCTGGTTGGTGGCCGTATGTTAGGCCCAATGTTACAAAGAACCTAATCAATGAGTGATACTAATTACCTAGGCTTGGCAACGGCATTTGTCGACCAGCTGACTCACTGTCATTTTTTGGGCTTGAACGTCAAAGACGCCGGCCCAGATTTTGTAGAGTTGTGTTTGCCGTACAACCCTGAGTTGGTGGGGTACCCTGAAACTGGCGTACTGCACGGTGGCAGTATTACCACGTTAATGGATACCGCCTCTGGTGCTTCTGTGGTGTGCGCTAGCTATAATCGCGACCAGCAACTTGAATTATCTCCCACACTCGATTTGCGCGTGGACTACATGAAGTCCGCCAGACCCAATGAACCCGTGTACGGAAGAGTGACCTGCTACAAAATCACCCACAACATCGCGTTCGTTCGTGGGGTGGCCTATCAAGACGATCCGCAAGACGCGATTGCCCATGTTGTTGGTTCTTTCATGCGCATTGGCCCAGACGTTCTCACCGAAGATTTTCGCAATGTACTGCAGGAGGGGCTCGATGGCGTTCGCGGATGACATTAAATCGGCGGTTGAAGCTGAAGACTACGATAGTCTGTTGCAACTATTTCCTTACGCGCGCTTTTTGGGCATGGAATGCAAGGGTTTTGGCGACGAGTACGTTTTCGTTTTGCCCTGTCGTGAATCCAATTTAGGCAATCCAACCTTGCCTGCGTTGCACGGCGGTGTGATTTCAGGTTTTATGGAAATGTCGGCCATGATTCATTTGATGTTGGCGATGCAAACCACCAAAGTGCCTAAAATAGTAGATATCTCTATCGATTATATTCGAGCGGGATATCACCGAGATAGTTATGTGCGTTGCCAAATTACTCGCCAGGGTAGGCGAGTGGCCAACGTGAATGTGGTGGCCTGGCAGGCTAACCGCAAGCAGCCCATAGCTACGGCTAGGGCGCACTTTTTGATTGACTAAGGAGGCGAGTATGACATCGCTTTATCGTTCGTTGATATTGGCGGCAAGCCTTGCAGTGCTGGCTGCCTGTGCCCCGAGCACCGGCGGAGTGTCAGTAAGTTCTGATGGCACCACCCGCATCGACAATAGTTCATTTGAGAAAAAAGTGACCATTGCTCAGGTGCGCAATCGTTTGCAGGGTGACCAAATGCAAGGTTCTGCAGTGCTGGTTTCTCGCGCCAGTTCAGACATGCGAGTTCAGTATCGCTTTAGTTGGTTTGATATCAACGGTTATGCCATTGACGATGAAGGACAAGCTTGGAAAAGCGTCAAACTGCACGGTGGTCAGCAATTGCCAGTAAACGCGCTGGCGCCGAACAATACTGCGGTTAAGTTTGAGGTTTACGTGCGCGAAGCCATCGCTCACAACTGTGGTGGCGGTCGAGTTAAACCTTTCTGTTAATTGAAATTTTTATCAGCGGTCGGTTTGTTTAGACCGACCGCTACGCTATACTTCGCGAATGCCTAGGGGTGCTGCGTTGAGTCTGTAAACGCAACTGAGACGCTTGATTGCGAACCCTTCGAACCTGATACGGTTAATACCGGCGTAGGGAGGGCAACCCAACCGCGCCGAACGCAACACGCCCTAAGTCGTGAGGTGCTATGAATATTCGCTTTCCCATTGTTTGTTTCTCCAGTGCGGCCTTGTGTTTCAGCATGCCAGCACTGCACGCCGAAGAACTTGACGCCATCGAGCGCATTACGGTCACGTCCGACTACCGCCAAGCGCCTCTGTCGCAGCTCCCCAGCAGCGTTAGTGTGGTCGATGCGCAACGTTTCGCCGACGAAGCCCAACAACACTTTCAGCAAACCTTAGACGGTATTGCCAACCTTAACTGGGCCGGTGGTAGTTCGCGTCCGCGTTACTTTCAAATTCGCGGCGTGGGCGAGCAAGAGGAGTATCAAGGCGCGCCCAATTCATCGGTAGGCTTTATTGTCGACGATATCGATTTATCCGGTTTGGGAATGACCGCCAGCCTGTTTGACGTGCAACAAGTCGAGGTGCTTCGAGGCCCTCAAGGCACGCGCTTTGGCGCCAATGCACTGGCTGGGCTTATCTACATAAAATCCAAAGATCCCACCGCCGAGCGAGAATACGGTCTGCAAACGCGCGTGGGCCAAGATAATTTAGGCTCGATTGCCGGTTACGCTTCCGGTGCGCTAAATACCTCTGAATCTCTGCAATATCGAGTGGCGGTGCAGCAGCACAATCAAGACGGCTTTCGCAACAATCGCTATCTAAACAAAAAAGACACCAACAAGCGCGACGAGCTGACCGCTCGAGCAAAATTGCGCTGGCTGCCGGGCAGCGAGGATAACTGGCAGATAGATCTGACTTTGCTCGGGGCTAACTTCAACAATGGTTATGACGTTTGGACACTGGACAACAACGGCTTCGACACGCTAACCGACAAGCCCGGAGAAGATTCTCAGCAAACCGCAGCGGGCTCGCTTAAAGTCCGTTACTCGGGCTTTAACGCCTTAGAAATAGTCTCACTAACCAGCCTTGCCGATAGCGACCACAGGCACGCATATGACGGCGACTGGGCTAATCCAGACTATTGGGCTTCACGCCAATGCCCTGTATACGATGCGGCAGGTAATGTGATTGCCACTGAGCCATGCCAGTACGACTACATATGGGACAAACAAGCCAAGCGCAAAACTGTCTCACAAGAGTTTCGATTTAGCTCGACTGAAGCTTCTAAAATTTTCGTCGATTCGACTCACTGGCTGTTTGGTCTTTACGGGATGCAACTGGATGAGAACAACGACTTGTACTCTGAGTACAACGGCTTTCCAGACCAAGTACTGTACTCAGAATACAAGGCCACTAACTTAGCGGCGTTTGGCCAGTTGGACACGGATTTTGGTGGTGGATTGAGCTTGTCGACCGGACTTAGATTTGAGCGAAGAAAAGCGGAATACCAAGACACCAATAACGACGCTTTTGACCCGACCAACAACATGTGGGGCGGCCATTTGGCACTGAGTTTGGCCTTTAGTGAGGCCCATGGCGTGTACGGGCGTGCCGCCCGCGGCTATAAAGCCGGTGGATTTAACATGGGCTTGCCGCCCAACTTAAGCCAGTTCAAAACCTTTGACCCAGAAACCCTGTACAACCTGGAGTTTGGTTTTAAATCTGTGTGGGGCGAGGGTAACTTGCGCACCAATATTGCGATTTTTGGTATGGACCGTCGCAACCAGCAAGTGCAAGCGTCACAACAAGACCCTGACAACCCGCAGCGCTTTGTTTTGTATACGGCCAATGCCGCGAGCTCCAAGTCAGAAGGCTTTGAGTTTGAGTTTAGCAACGACTTCAACACCAATTGGCAGTTGTACGGTAGCCTAGGTTGGCTCAAGGCCAAATACGGCAGTTACACCTATCTGGACTCCAGTGGCAATCCGGTTGATTTGACCGGGCGCGATTTGGCCCATGCGCCCCGACAAACCTATAGTCTTGGGTTGAACTACAAAAGCGATATGGGCTGGTTTGCCAACCTAAATGGCAGTGGTAAGAGTGCGTTTTTCTATTCGGACAGTCACAACTCTCGCTCCAAGCGCTACGCCATCGCTAATGCGCAGGTGGGCTACCAAGGGGATTTTTGGTCAGTGAGTCTGTGGGGACGCAATTTGGGCAATACCCGCTACGGCACCCGCGGTTTCTATTTTGGCAATGAGCCGGATTTAGGCTGGGTGCCCAAACAGTACATACGCTACGGCGATCCCCGCCATGTGGGGCTTAGCCTGAGTATCGATTGGTTGTAGGAGCGCACCATGATTTTGACCGTTGAGATATCTTTTTACCCGTTCAACCAAGACTATATTCCGCCGATTAAGTGGTTTATCGAGCGTCTGGCCAGTTACCCAGAGATTGAGCGGCGCACCACAGCCACCTGCACCCAAATTCAAGGCGAGAGCCAGCAAATTATGACCTTGCTCCACGATGAGATGACCGCGGCTTTTGAGAAATACGGCAAGGCGGTGATGGTGTGTAAGTTCATTCCAGGCCCTTTGAACTTGAATTACCAAGACGAAACTGAGCAAGAGGCGTAAACCCGGCAGTGGATTGGTTTTCAGGCGTTATTGGTGATGTGCAGGCTTTGAGTCTGTGGGAAGGGCTGGCAGTGGTACTGTCGGTGCTTTATTTACTAGGAGCAATGGCCACCAAGCTCTGGTGTTGGGCGGCGGCTTTTGCCAGCACCTTGATTTACACCTTATTGTTTTGGCATGTGGCGCTGCTGCTCGAGTCGGCACTCAATCTCTACTACATGGGGATGGCGGTGTACGGCTTTTGGCTGTGGCGCTTTGGCCCTGGCCCACAGGGTAACGACTCGGGTATCGGTTTAACTGTCTGGTCGCTATCGACTCATCTCAAATTAATCCTAGGTTGTGCGGTGTTTGCCTTGGTGCTGGGTTATGTGATGGACAACTACACTCATGCCGACTTGGCGTATCTAGACGCGCTAACCACCAGTTTTGCGGTGATGACCACCTATTTAGTGGCCAAAAAGGTGGTGGAGAACTGGCTTTATTGGGTGGTTATCGACCTGGTTTCTATCTACCTGTATCTGCAAAAAGGCTTAATGCTCACCTCGGCGCTATTCGTGTTTTACACCGTCATGGCGGGCTATTCCTACTTCCTATGGCGCAAGAAATACCAAACCCAGCAAGCCGAGTTGGCCAATGCAGTGGCTTGAAGGCTTGCTCAAAAGTGCTGGTTTCCAAGAGCCGATAGAATCGATTCAAGCCTTGCACATGGGCTTATCTAACCAACACTACAAAGTAGTAAGCACTCAAGGTAGTGCTTGGCACGTACGCCTGCTTACCGATAAGACTCAGGCCTGGCTTAACCGCCAACACGAACGAACTGTGTGGCAGGCTGCAGCCAAGGCGGCAATCTCACCAACGCCTGTGCTGATGAGCGATGAGCTAAGCGTGTGCCAATGGGTAGAGCAGCGGTCGTTGCCCGAGCATCTGCTTGAAGGGCATTTAGACAGGCTGATAAGCGAATTTGCCAAGCTTGAAGTAAGCCTGCCCAAGATGGAACTCGATGCGCGACTTAGTTTGTATCAGCAATTGTGCCAGCCTCTGGGATTGAGCGCAGAGGCACAGGTGGCATCTGTGGCTAAACGAGCGATAGTCCAGCTCAACAGTGCCCCTGTGGCTTGGGGGCTTTGCCACCTCGATTGGCATTCGGGCAATTTGCTATACGATGGCCTTGATTGCTACTTGATAGACTACGAGTACGCCGCCACCGCGCCCTTGGCACTTGAGCTTGCCAGTTTGATGTTAGGCGGCTTGCTCGGTAAAGCGAAAAAGTACGATTGGACCCAGCGCATAGTGGATATTCATCAAGACGCTCAACCCACCACAGAACTTGCCCCCATCACACAGCGACAAATGCAAGGCGCGCTGGCTTTAATGCAGTGTTACAGCTGGTATTGGTACCAGTTGATGCCGCAAGCCCCTGATGCACAGACACAATCCGAAACGCTTTTGTCTGACATTAGCAATTGGAACTTTTAACCATAATCGCTACTCTAGAGAATAATAATACTTGAGCTTTAAGGTCGGGCATGAAGGGTTTGCGTTGGTTGGTGTTGCTTGCTGTGGTGACCATGGCTGGTTGTTCATCGGTGAAGATGGGTTACTACTTTGCCGATTGGGCGATTGAGTGGGAGCTTGAAGATTACGTCGATTTGGATCGCGAGCAGAAAAAGCAGCTGGACAAAGAAATCGATGCCTTGCTGGTGTGGCACCAGCGCGAGGAAATGCCCAAGTACCGCGACCAGCTCAGTAAGTTGTTCGATGAACTCAGTTCTGACAGCATGACCCCTGAGCAGTTTCAGTGGCACTTGGATCAGCTAGCCGTGTATTGGAAGACCATTTTGGTGCAGACGACGCCCGCGCTGAATCGATTGCTGCCAACCCTTTCAGACGATCAGGTCGACCAGCTCATTACCAACCTAAAAGAGCGTCAACAAAAGGGCATTAAAGAGCGTGAAAAGCTTACCCCTGAAGAGCGCTTAGAAAAGAGCCAAAAGGGTTGGCGCAAGTCTCTCAAAAAGAATCTAGGTTCGGTTCAGACCGCGCAAATGGAGCGCATTACCCTTTATCTGAAACAAATCAACGATACCTACCGGACTCGTAAGATTTATCAGGCCGCGTGGACCGATGAATTTGCTCAGGTGCTCAGCCGACGAGGTGAAGGAGAAACCTTTGAGCTTGAGCTAACGACTCTGCTAGAAAATCCCGAGAGTCTGCGCAGTGAAGACTTGCAAGCCGAATTGGATGAAAACCGTGTGATGCTGCTTGACCTATTAGTGGACATTCACAAGGACCTGTCGGATAAGCAGCGCAAACGCATGCTGCGCAAACTCGGCTCAATGCGTGATGACGTGGCCGATCTGGCCGCCAAGGCATGAGGCGCAACAATCGCAAAGAAAGAGGATTTCGCGGCAGTGGGTTAGGACGGATTCGACTTAAAGAGCGCCCCAATCAGGGGCGTTATTTAGATGCAGTGTTGGCCGCTGTAGTACAAGACCCCAGTAAGCTCGAGTTGATAAAAAGTAATTTTGAGCGCTTGAGCGCTCAGCCTATGTTGGCGGCTAAGCATCATCGTGCCTTGCGCCGCTTTGGTTGGCTCATCGAAATCGATGCTGACCCCAAACAACTGGCCATCAGCGTCAGGGAAATGAGCCACGAAGGCGACAGGCTTGGTATTTTACCGTTACTCTTCAAAGGTGTGCTCAGCGACGAGGAGCGCTGGGCTAGCCTACAAGGACTTAGGCCGTCAATTCAGGATGACTAGACCAAGCATCGACTAACCCTTTCAAATTGTCCTCTGAACGCCATTCTATTTCAGTGTTATCAAATGCCGGAGCTGGCCACAGTCTGTCGCTGTCAAAGCGCGAAATACAGTGAATGTGCAGCTGACTAACCACATTACCAAACGCTGCCACATTGAGCTTTTGATGCTCAGGCTGGGTTTTCATGAAGCTTTCCACTTTAGCAATTGCCTGCATTAGCTGGATTTGCTCACCAACGCTTAAGTCCGTGAGCTCAGTGGCGTTTTCGATAAGCGGAACCAGTGTAAACCACAGGAAGTCAGCGCGCTTGTGCAGGCGAATTTGAATTGGGCCAAAGGTTTCCAGTTCGACAGATTCCTTGAGGATACGAGAATCGATCTTCATAACAGCTCCCATATGGATGAAATTTTCCTATGCTTTACTGGGTCTTAGAAGCAAGGACGAAATGCGGAGAAACGCCATGTTAACCCAGCTCTATCAAAAATTCAGTAACGTCACGGATCACCTTGATGGCTTGGCAGCGTTGGGTTTGCGCTTATACCTAGCGCCTATCATGATGCAGGCCGGCTACAACAAACTGTCGAATTTTGAATCTACCGCCGCGTGGTTTGGCAACCCGGACTGGGGATTGGGATTACCTTTTCCCGAACTGATGACCGCTTTGGCTGCGGGAACCGAATTCTTTGGCGGCATTCTACTGATTTTTGGTCTGGCAACTCGACTGATTAGTATCCCGCTGATGGTAACTATGCTGGTGGCCGCTTTTGCTGTGCATTGGAAAAATGGCTGGTTGGCGATTGCCGATTCTGGTTCATGGCTGGCCAACGAACGCGTAATGGAATCGGTGGAAAAACTCGACCGCGCCAAATCTATCCTGCAAGAGCACAGTAATTATGACTGGATAACCAGCTCGGGCAACGTGGTCATACTCAACAATGGTATCGAATTTGCCATTACCTATTTTGTGATGTTGTTGGCGCTGCTGGTGCTAGGTGGTGGTCGCTATACCAGTGTTGATTATTATCTGGCCAAACGGCTACAAACTCAGCCCACGGTCGGGTAAGCTTTTGCTATGATGGCAACAAGTTGCTAACACCGCAAAAAGGAAGCGCCCGTGCAGGCATTAGAGTTACTGACCAAACGTCAATCTTGTCCTAGATTAATCGCTCCGGGCCCAAGCCCAGAGCAATTGCAAGTCATGCTCGACGCTGCAGCTAGAACCCCTGATCACATGAACCTGATGCCATGGGAGTTTGTGGTTATTGAGGGCCTAGGACTGCAGCGCCTGTCTGATATTTTCGTTGAGGTGGCCAAGGCCAACAACAGCGACGAAGAGGGCATTGCTAAATCGGCAAAGATGCCAACCCGCGCGCCGATGATCATCGCGGTCATTTCTCGAATTACTGAGCACCCAAAAGTACCCGCTTGGGAGCAACACATCAGCGCCGGTTGCGCGGTGCATGCGATTCAAATGGCGGCAGTAGCCCAAGGGCTTGCAGGTATTTGGCGCACCGGCAGCTATGCAGAGCACCCTGTGGTGCGCGAGGCATTTGATATCACCGGCGACGACAAGTTGGTGGGATTTTTATATCTAGGGACACCGGCTACCGAGCAGCGCTTCAAGCCATCGCGAGACATTCAAGCTAAGGTGAGATATTTATGAGCGGCGCTCTGATGATTGGCGCACTGGCGGCGCTGTTAACCCTGATTTGGCACTTGATTGGATACAAGGCGCTGTTGGGGGAAGACGGTGCTTATCAGCAGCTGCCCAATCATCAGCAGCTAGCTCTGCGAGGCTGGTACCACGGACTGACAGGATTTCACGTCGTAGTGGCAATTACACTTGGCGCGACCGCAACTGAGTATGTGGCGATTTCACAGGTATACGGTTTGGTGGTGTTCTTGGCCATCATCTATGGCCTGCAGTGTATCTGGTATGCCTACAGCGTGTTTTGCTACCGGCAGGGCGGGCGCTTTTACGCCACTATGGCGGGCATCGGGCCTTTTGTGGCCACTTTGGCGCTGCTCAGCGCCAGTGTCATGTACTAAATCCTAGTTGAATTAGTGTAGACGGGTCTGCTTGCTAACCATGCGCAGCAGCGATTCGGTGCGCTTAACGCTGCAAGCTTGTTGAGTCAGAATTTTTAGTTGATTTAGCAGGCGCTTGTCGGCGCAACCAGTGTCGTTTTGCAAACCAGGCAGATGAGCGTGGCGGCAATGCAGCAATGCTTCAACGATAGCACTCACTTCTACCGGCTCTCCGTTCACCTTCACTATATCGGCAACCCCACGAGTTTGACGCAAGGCATTTAAATCTGTGGTTTCATTGGCGCAAACCAGTAACAGATTGCGAAACATTGGCTCACCAAAGGCTTGGCCATCATCACCCAGTACTTTATCCACTAGCACTTGTGGCAAAACCGACTGGCGTCCATCGCTGCGTAGCGACTGATGAGCGCGTAGCTCGTTGTTGTTTTTGCACTGTACCAAATACCAAGTTTGCATGATTGCCTCGACTGACCCGTTGACTTGCATAACTCAACTTTAGGCTTGTACAAAAAATGCGCCGTGTGTACTCGTTGCCACAATGTGTGATTTTGTGTTTAACGTCGGCTGTTTACATTGCTCATATAGAGTTCCTAATTCAGCTTATCTTAGTAACATAAATGCAATATTTTCAGCAGCTTGCCTACCTATATAGGATTAGAATCGCGACTAATTACAGCTTTTAGATCACTTATTTACGCTTTGGTTTGATAACTCTGTTGAACCGAGTTTTTCTGCGAACAATAATTTCCAAAACAATGAATAACAAGGTTGGTTTGATCAGAGTTAAAGTCGAGCCGGCGAAAGGGTAGGTTGAGGTGATATTGACTAAGTGCTTTTTGAAAGCTTTTGCCAATACCGATTGTAGAGCAGGGATGAAAACGAGGAAGCTGTGGTGAAGTTATTCTATGGGTTACTGTGCGTATTAGGTTTATTACTGCCCTATAGCGCGTTTTTACCTTGGTTGTTTGAAAATGGTTTGAATCCTAGTTTATTAGTGGCCGAAGCGATAAATACGAGAGTCGGTGCGTTTGCTTGGATGGATGTCATATTAACTTCGATTGTTGTGCTAGGCTTGATTATCGTCGAGGGCACCAAGCTTGGTATTAGAATGCTGTGGCTCCCTATTGTGTCGACCTTTGTAGTGGGACCATCTTTGGGATTGCCGATATTCTTGTTGCTAAGAGAATATCAGCATCAGCGCCATGTGAAGATAAAGCTCGCAAATTGATTTGGCAAAAGGAGTCGTTCATGCGTCCCTGGTTTTTATTCGTTGTTATCAGCTCACTTGCCTCCTGCGCAGAAGTCACTCCTGATACAGGTTCTGCGGCCATCGCTCCTTGCTCTGAAGCTTGGAACCAGAAGGTGGAAGACAAAGTCACCAGTGGCGATGGACAGGGACACGGTCCGGATTTGGGCTCGCTAGAATGGCGCTCTGTGGTTGAGTTTAAGCTTGGGATCCGCGATAGCCAGGACAAACCAGATCTCGATAGCGATGCCTGGTGTACTTATATCGATGAAATACTCGCCGGCGAGTAACAAAATTTGCCTGGCGCGAATTATTCGCTAAGCTCTAATTCACAACAACTCAGTGTTATTTGGAAGTTCTCACTGTTAGCTCTTGGAACAAGGAGGCTCCATGCTTGATAAGATTCATTCAGAACTCGAAACCCTCGACTACCCGCTCAAACGTAAAGAGCGAGAAATTCAGATAAGCTTGGTGCCTTTTGGCGGCAAGGCCTGTATTAAATACGACATCGCCCTAGGAAAACTCACCTTTCGCCTCAGTAATAGCGCTAACATTCTGATTAGCTGTTTGCTGACATCGTTGCTGTTGCTGACAATATTGCATCTTCTGGACGACCCAAACTTTTCTCAAAGTATTCAAATTGCCGCTTGGATTGGAGTCATCGCCTATGTATTCGCAATGAACCTAGTGACCGAAATACGAGCGGTTCCACTGCGAGAACACGTGAGAAAATTCAATGCAAAGCACGCCGGCTTGTGTGGTGAGGAACAAGCTGGGAGTTTATCTACTACTAGCAACCAGAGTTAAGCCTAGCAAGCCATCGCAGGACCGGAGTGGTTATAGCGATGGCTAGTTTAGCTGTCTTACTAGCCAAGCCGGTTTCTGCGCTGTTATCCTTGTGGGCCATGCTCCTCCACCGGACTGACTATGAATATTTGGGTCGATGCGGACGCCTGTCCTGGCGTCATCAAAGAGACGCTATTTAGAGCCGCTCAACGCACGGGGTTAATGCTGACCCTGGTGGCTAATCACGGTATGCGCACACCAAAAGCAGCCAATATCCGCATGTTACAAGTGCCCTCGGGCTTTGATGTCGCCGACAACGAAATTGTAAAACGTGCCGAAGCAGGGGACTTGGTGATAACTGCCGACATTCCGCTAGCTTCTGAGGTTATCGCTAAAGGCGCGCACGCGCTGAGCCCACGAGGCGAGCGCTTCACGAAAGACAACATTGGCGGTCGTTTAAACATGCGAGACTTTATGGACAGCTTGCGCGGCAGTGGAATCGATACCGGTGGACCGCCGCCCTTGAGTCAGCAAGACAGACACGCGTTTGCCGCAGAGCTGGATAAAGCTATTGCTCAAAGCGCGTAATTTCTGTACAAAGAACTAAGCCAGACAAAGGAAAGTCTGCTAAGGTATTAATCCCAATCGGGTTTTGTTTACTGAAATGCTAAAGGAGTAGCGATGAAAGTAATCAGTGGTCTGTTGTTTGTATCTTGTTTAGCCTTGCTTAGCCTCGCCCTATACAGTTGGCGGATGGCGGTAGAGGTCAATTCATTAGAACTCGAAATGAGTTCATTATCTGAACAGAATCGACGTTTAGTGCAAGAGAATCACGCTTTGTTGGAAGCGAGAAAATACTTGCGCGCTCGCTTGAGCCAAAGCTCGATAGCTGAGTATGCTGAGCGCGAACAATTGCGCAGTCGGCCTACCGGCTTGAGTCGATTGCCTGGTGGTTTGATATTGGACCATCACGAAACTCCACCGCCACCTCCTCGTGACGAGTTATCCCGAAAACCCTAATCGCGAACTCTTCGAGATCCCGAGATTAAGTGCTTATCTCGGGATTTTTAGTTTTTGTAAGTTGGTTATTTGGATTTGAGCGCATAAAAGCCATTAGATTCGAGCCTGGCAAATAGTAAAAAGCCCAGGTCATACTTGCACTTAAGAGTAAAAAGTCGGACTGTAACAGAGAGCACATTTAGTAGGGGAGTTGGATAATGACAATCAAGGTACGGGCCGCAGAACCAGGTGACGCAGTTGCGATTAAAGCTATCTACGAGCAGCCACACGCCTATGCTGGTACTTTGCAATTACCATATCCATCCGAAGTAATGTGGCAGCAAAGATACGCGTCTCAAAGCAGCGAATTCTATAGTCTGGTGGCCGAAATCGACGGTAGACTTGTCGGCCAATTGGGCCTGATGACCCAAGCGCGACCCCGTCGCAAGCATGTTGCTGATTTCGGAATGGGGGTTTGCGCCAGCGCGTTGCGCAAGGGCGTAGGCACTGCTTTGCTAGAAGCTGCGTTGGATATGTGCGACAACTGGCTCAATATCCACCGAGTCGAGCTGGAAGTATATACCGACAATCAGGCGGCTATCACTTTGTATAAAAAGTGTGGGTTCGAGATTGAGGGAGAGCATCCTGACGATGCCTTTCGCGATGGCCGCTATGTGAGCGTTTATAGCATGGGGCGAATTCGCCCCAATCGGTGAAAGGACGACGAATGCATACTAAAAAGGCTCCTCAACAGGAGCCTTTTTACTAAGCAGCCATCGCTTAGAAGTTCGCGCTGCGCGGTGCACGCGGGAAGGGAATCACGTCGCGAATGTTGCCAACGCCGGTCACGTATGAAACCAGACGCTCAAAGCCTAGACCGAAGCCTGAGTGAGGCACGGTGCCGTAGCGACGCAAATCGCGGTACCACCAGTAGTCTTCTTTCTCGAGACCCATCTCTTCCATGCGAGCATCCAGCACGTCCAAACGCTCTTCACGCTGAGAACCACCGATGATTTCACCGATACCTGGTGCTAGCACATCCATGGCGGCAACGGTTTTGCCGTCTTCGTTCATGCGCATGTAGAAAGCTTTGATGTCTTTCGGGTAGTTTTTCACAACCACAGGGGCTTTGAAGTGCTCTTCGGCCAAGAAGCGCTCGTGTTCAGACTGCAAGTCTACGCCCCACTCAACGTCGTACTCGAACTTCTTGCCACAGGTTTTCAGAATCTCTACCGCGTCTGTATAGTCCACCTGAGCAAAGTCAGCGGCAACAAAACGCTCAAGGCGCTCAATGGCGTCTTTCTGAACGCGCTGAGCAAAGAACTCCATGTCGTCACGGCGCTCTTCTAGTACTGCGTTAAAGCAGTACTTCAGCATGGCTTCGGCCAATGCAGCGGCATCGTCTAGATCGGCGAACGCCACTTCAGGCTCCACCATCCAAAACTCGGCCAAGTGACGCGAAGTGTTTGAGTTCTCGGCGCGGAAGGTTGGGCCGAAGGTGTAAATCTTGGACAGGGCGCTGGCGTAGGTTTCGCCATTGAGCTGGCCAGATACAGTCAAAAACGATTCTTTGCCAAAGAAGTCTTGGTCGTAGTCTACATCGCCTTTGTCAGTGCGCGGCAGGTTGTTCATGTCTAGCGTCGACACGCGGAACATTTCACCAGCACCTTCGGTGTCCGAAGCGGTAATGATAGGGGTAGAAACCCACAAATAGCCTTGTTCGTGGAAGAAGCGATGCAGTGCTTGCGACAAGCAGTTACGCACACGAGCCACAGCGCCAATGATATTGGTACGAGGGCGCAGGTGAGCCACTTCGCGCAAGTGCTCTACCGAGTGGCGCTTAGCGGCCATTGGGTAAGTGTCTGGATCTTCAACCCAGCCAACCACGTTGACGCCGGTCACTTGAAGTTCAAAGGCTTGGCCTTTACCTGGGCTTTCCACCACTTCACCGGTCATTTCTACCGAGCAACCTGCAGTAAGCTTCAGGATTTCGTCTTGGTAATTTGACAGGGAATTAGCGGCAACACCTTGGATGGCATCGAAGCACGAACCATCGTAAACGGCTAAGAAAGAAATACCGGCTTTTGAATCACGGCGGGTGCGGATCCAACCTTGTACGGTGACGCTCGAACCGACGGCGTGTTCACCTTTTAGAATTGCTGCAACGCTTGCCACTGTCATAGCTGACTACTGCTCCAAAAAAAGACTGATTTATAGAATAGATTATGAAACCCAACATCTTACCTTGGGCATCAACTAAAACAAGCAAAAAGTCGTTAAATCAAGGCAATCCAGCGGATTTTTGTGGATGTTGGCGAGGCTTAAATCAAGCTGCGGGAAAATTGGTACAAAATTGCACCAGTTACACCCCAGATTAAGCGGCCTTGATAGGGCATAAAGTACACAGGGTATTGAGTTTGGTTACGTTGCACCTGCATTTGATGGAGGTTTTCTGAGTTCAAAAAGAAACTCAGGGGCACAGAAAAGCAATCGGCGACTTCGTTGGGATCGGCAATTGGTGAGAAGTCTCTTTCTATGCTGGCGACAATTGGGGTGACTGCAAATCCGGTATGGCTGTAGTGAGTCGGCATGCGACAAATGACTTCGGCCTGCTGCGGCTTGAGATGAATCTCTTCAAAGGCCTCGCGCAGGGCGGTTTGAGTTAAATCGGTATCACCATCTTCATACTTGCCGCCGGGTAGGCTGATTTGGCCAGGATGATGTTTTAGGTACATTGGCCTTTGAGTAAACCAGATATGCACGCCTTCTGGACCGTCCCAAAGTCCAAGCAATACAGCGCTTTGCTTTAAGTTAGCTTTATTGTGGACAGGGTAAGGGGAGGCGGGTGCCTGTTGGCTTAACAATAGTCGCGAGCGAGCTTCGGCCAGTTGCATAATTCCCCTTGAATGAGTTGCATTAGCTTTATCTTAGGGATGTTCTGGCCCAAATGTCACGAAGTTTGTGCTGTGTCTGGATTAAAAACGGTAACCTAAGTTAACCCCAAACACGCTCGCTCGGTAGATTTCAAAATCTTCGTAAGCCAGCGTGGCGGACAAGTTAAAACCACTGTCGAATTCAAACCTCAGCCCAGTACCTAAGTAGGCCCCCAAGCCGTGGTCAAACCCCAAGTCCTTAGCCTCTTGGCTTAGCAAGTCTTTGCCTAACCCGGCGTTAGCTATCCAAAACAAGGTATTGGTTAGTTGAGCTTTGTACTCGGTGCCAAAGCGAACACTGTATTGTTGATGAGCAACACCGGGCAATTTAAGAATACTTTCAGTGCCCGTTAGTTGTGCGCTCCAGTGTTGACTGAATTGATAACGGTAGGCCAGCGAAAAACGACTGTGGACATCATCTTTCTGGTCCAGTTGTTTACTCTCACCAATGCCCGTATCCAATCCAAATTCGATGGCGTGAGGTGAGGTTTGCGCGTGCAAATTGCCAACAAAAAGAGAAGTACAAAGCGCAATCCCGGCGGAGTAACGGCTGATACAACGAGCCAACATCATAAATCCTAAGTTCCATTTAGAAGGTGAGTAGCCTTTGTACAAAAACGATTGTGGCATTACAACCAATGGACAATCTAACTGGCTGTTATTTATTAATTTTGTGAGTTCAGTAATAGCCTGCTTGGCTATTATTCGACGGCTTGCTCGGCACCGTATAAGTCATCCTGAATCGCTGAAATACCTGCGTCCATTATGGCTCTGGCGTCTTTGATGCCTTGATTATAGAAATGAGGGCCCAACTCTTCACCGATAAAGTCCAACAAGAATTCGGCGTCGAATTGACCGATTTCGTAGTCGAGCTCGCGCTCAAAGTACTTCTGTAGCTTGTTGACCAAGGCTTCTTTTGGCTCTCGAGACAGCTTTAATTCGGACATGTTTGTTGTTCCTGAGTCTGTAGGATTAGTCGCGGCCTTCAACAGGGGCGAGAATCGGTAGAATTTTACTGACCTTGTCAAAAGTCTCTTGGTATTCGGCATTCATTTGCGAGTCGGCAACAATACCGCCACCGGCCCAACAGTACAAAGTTTGCTGCTGAGCGACTAAGGTGCGAATGCAAATGCTGGTATCCATTTGACCGTCTTGGCTGACGTACCCCAAACTGCCACAGTAAACGCTGCGACGAGAGGGCTCGAGAGCTTCAATGATCTGCATAGCGCGTATTTTTGGCGCACCGGTAATCGACCCACCCGGAAAGGCGGCTCGCAGGGCGTCTAACGGCTTCAGTCCTGGCGCTAATTGCGCCTGAATGGTGCTGACTAAGTGGTGTACTGCTGGAAAGCTCTCAATCGCAAATAGCTTAGTCACTTCAACACTGCCGGGCCCGGCCACTCGCCCAAAGTCGTTTCTGAGCAGATCCACAATCATCAGATTTTCTGCGCGGTCCTTGTCGGCATTGGCCAATTCGCTGGCCGATGCTTGGTCGGCATCTGGTTCGTCAAAGCGCGGACGAGTGCCCTTGATGGGTTTGGTCTCAATCCATCCACCTTTGGCCTGAATAAAACGCTCAGGGCTCAACGACAAAATGGCGTGGTCCTCTAGCCGAATGAAGCCGCCAAAGGGGGCTTGATTGTGCTCTCTTAGGCGCAGATAGACTTCGAACTCATCGCCCTGATAGGCCAACTCGAAGCGTTGAGTTAGGTTAATCTGATAACAATCACCGCTGAGTAGGTGCTGTTGAATCTTCTCAAAGCTTTGGTTGTATTGGCTTTGAGTTTGCTGCAGTTGCCATGCGCCGTTGGCACAGAATGGCGACAGCTTAGGGGCAACCTGTTGCTCTAGCCAACGCGCTCGACTTTGCAGTCCCTGCTCACAGCCGCAGTGTACTAAAGTGAGCGTCTGGAGTTGGTGGTCCGCAATCAAGGCCCAGTCATACAAACCCACAGCCATATCATAGGTGTCGATGTCGCGTGCCGCGGTGTTTGGCATTTGCTCGCAGTAGCGGCCTAAGTCGTAACTAAAGTAACCCAAAGAGCCGCCACTAAATGGCAAAGCACTGCTGATGGGTGTTGGGAAATAATCGTTTAACAGTCCTTGCAACAACTCAAACGGGTCGTCATTGCTGACCTGGCGGCTAGAGTCTTGAGTAATTCTGCTTTCACCATCTTTACTGACCAAAGTCGCCAGCGGGTCCGCCACAATAATATCGTAGCGGGCATCCATGTGCTTGGCGTTTGACGAATCTAACAACATGGCCCAAGGCAGGTGCGCCAGTTTGGCAAACCATTCCAGAGGTTGCTCGGGCCATTTGAGTGATAGCTGATGTATAAGGTTACTCATAAGGGATTGTTAGTTTAGCGATTCGCCCTAGTCTAGCGGGGTGCAAAAGCGTATCATACTCGCCGATAAGGATTAACCGCATAACGATAAAAATCGTCTTAGGTAAGGGCGATAGAAGGAGTAGACAATGAGTGTCATAAAAAAAGCGGATTTTATCGACAGTATCGAAGATTCCCTACAGTACATTTCTTACTACCACCCGAAAGATTTCATCGATGCGATGGCGGATGCCTATGAGCGCGAGCAAAGTGCCGCTGCCAAAGACGCCATTGCTCAGATCCTGATTAACTCGCGCATGTCGGCTGAAGGCAAGCGTCCACTGTGTCAGGACACTGGGATTGTTACCTGTTTTGTAAAGATCGGCATGAACGTTCAATGGGACAGCGACATGACGGTTCAAGAGATGGTGGACGAGGGCGTTCGCCGCGCCTACAACAACCCAGATAATCCTCTGCGCGCGTCAATCGTGGCCGACCCGGCCGGAAAGCGCAAGAACACCAAAGACAACACCCCAGCCGTTGTACACCAAGAGCTGGTGGCTGGCGATAGCGTTGAAGTGATGATCGCGGCTAAAGGCGGCGGTTCTGAGAATAAATCCAAAATGGTGATGCTAAACCCATCAGATGACGTAGCCGAATGGGTTGAGAAAACCCTACCGACCATGGGTGCCGGCTGGTGTCCACCGGGCATGTTGGGTATTGGCATCGGTGGTACTGCCGAGAAAGCCGCGGTCATGGCCAAAGAGTCGCTAATGGAGCCGTGTAATATTCACGAGTTGCAACAAGCGGGTGCCAAGACCACCGAAGACGAGCTGCGTCTTGAGATTTTCGACCGCTGTAACAAGACCGGCATTGGTGCTCAGGGCCTAGGTGGTGTCACTACCGTGTTGGATATCAAAGTGAAAACCGCACCAACTCACGCCGCCTCTAAGCCGGTTGTGATGATCCCTAACTGTGCCGCCACTCGTCACGTACATTTTCATCTTCACGGCGATGGCCCAGCCGAGCTGGCACCGCCGAGTCTGGACGATTGGCCGAAAATCACCTGGGAAGTGGGCGAAAGCGTTCGTCGAGTCAATTTAGACGCGATCACTCAAGAAGAAATTCAAGAGTGGAAGAGTGGCGATACTCTGTTGTTATCCGGAAAGATTTTGACCGGACGCGACGCCGCTCACAAACGCATTCAAGGCCTATTAAAATCCGGCGAAGGCTTGCCTGAAGGCGTCGATTTCAATGGTAAGTTTATTTACTATGTAGGCCCTGTTGATCCTGTAGGAGATGAAGTTGTCGGCCCTGCCGGACCAACCACATCCACCCGTATGGATAAATTTACTGACATGATGCTTGAGCAAACCGGCCTTATGGGCATGATTGGCAAAGCTGAGCGCGGTCCTGCAACTGTAGAAAGCATCAAACAACACAAAGCGGTATACCTAATGGCGGTAGGCGGCGCAGCTTATCTGGTAGCGAAAGCGATTAAGAAATCACGCGTGGTTGCCTTTGAAGACCTAGGTATGGAAGCGATTTACGAATTTGAAGTCAAAGACATGCCAGTGACGGTGGCTGTGGATTCTGACGGGGTGAATGCCCACGATACAGGACCGGCCATCTGGAAAGTGAATTTGGCCAACGCACAATAAGAAATAGAGATAGTTACATGCAACTAAAAACCATCACTAGCGCATTGCTGGCACTAAGTGTCAGTGGTGTTGCCTTGGCAGAGACCCCAGCTGCTACCGAGACCGCTGCCGAAAAGCGTCCGTTTAACGTACGCGACTTGGCGCGACTGAACAAGCTGCACTCAGCGGCAGTTAGCCCAGACGGCTCACAAGTTATCTATGCGGTAACTCTAGTGGAAGCCGACGGCGCCAAAGAGTCGAACTTGTACGCTTTGTCGTTAAGTGACGAAAACGCTCAGCCAGAGCAGCTAACCCACAATGCCGCCACCGAGCATCAGGTGCGTTTCGCCCCTGACGGTAAAAGCATTTACTTTTTGAGCGCGCGCTCTGGCTCAAGCCAGTTGTGGCATTTGCCGCTGACCGGTGGCGAAGCCCGCCAAGTGAGTGAACTACCGCTTGACGTTGAAGGCTACAAGCTATCGAGCGATGGTCAGCAAGTGGTTTTGAACATGCGCGTCTTCCCAGACTGCGACAGCCTTAAGTGCAGCGCTGATCGCATCGAGTCTAACAAAGTCAAGAAAACCTCAGGCGAGGTTTACGAGCAGCTGATGGTTCGTCATTGGGATACTTGGGGCGATCACACTCGCAGCCACCTGTTTGTTGGCGGCATTAATGACAAAGGCCTGCTAGGCGAGCTAGTCGATGTAACCGCTGGCATGGACACCGAAACCCCACCACTGCCGTTTTCTGGCATGGAAGAGGTGACCTTCACTCCAGACGGTAAGCACATTGTCTACAGTGCCAAAGCACCGAGCAAAGACCAAGCTTGGACCACTAACTACGATTTGTTCCAAGTGCCGGTTGGTGGTGGTGAAACCCAAAACCTAACCGAGGCTAATAAGGCGTGGGATTCCCACCCAACTTTCTCGCCAGACGGCCGCTACATGGCCTACACAGCGATGAAACGCCCAGGATTTGAAGCGGACCGCAACGCCATCATGTTGCGTGATACCGTGACCGGACAAACCAAAGAAGTGGCTCCCCTGTGGGATCGCAGCGCGCGTTCGCTGACTTTTGGAAGCGACAGCCGCACCTTGTACGTGACTGCACAAGATGTGGGTCAGGTGTCTATCTTTGCGGTTAACACTCAGTTTGGCGACATTGTTCCAGTGCTGCAGGAAGGTTCTGCCAGCATTATCGGCCAAGCCGGTGACAAACTGGTGTACAACCTTAAAACCCTAATTGAGCCAGGTGATTTGCACATCATTGGCACCGATGGTTTTGGCCAGCGTCGTTTGACTTCGGTTAACCAAGACAAGCTAAAAGATATCGAATTCACCGAGTTCGAGCAGTTCACCTTTAAAGGCTGGAACAACGAGACCGTTCACGGCTACTGGCTCAAGCCTTACGACTTTAAAGAGGGTGAGAAGTACCCAATTGCCTTCTTGGTACACGGTGGTCCTCAGGGCTCGTTTGGTAATAGCTTCAGTGGTCGTTGGAATCCACAATTATGGGCCGCTGCAGGCTACGGTGTGGTGATGATCGATTTCCACGGCTCTACCGGTTACGGTCAGGCCTTCACCGACTCAATCTCGAAAGACTGGGGCGGCAAGCCACTAGAAGACCTGCAAAAAGGTTTTGACGCCGTGGTTAAGCAGCAGAAGTGGTTAGACTCAGAGCGCACTTGTGCCCTAGGCGCCTCCTATGGCGGTTACATGATGAACTGGATCCAGGGTAACTGGAGCGAGCGTTTTGATTGTTTGGTGAATCACGCCGGTCTGTTTGATATGCGCTCTATGTACTATGTCACCGAAGAGCTGTGGTTCCCAGAGTTCGAGTTTGGTGGTCAGTACCACGAAAACAAAGAGCTGTACGAGAAGTTCAATCCTGTGAACTACGTAGAGAACTGGAAGACACCTATGCTAGTCATTCACGGTGAAAAAGACTTCCGCGTACCATACGGCCAAGGCCTAGCGGCGTTTGGTTACATGCAGCGCAATAACATTCCTTCGAAGTTGCTGATGTTCCCAGATGAGAACCACTGGATCCTAAATCAAGACAACTTAATCCTTTGGTACGACAATGTACTGGATTGGATGGGGCAGTGGACTGCTAAGTAGTTCTAGACGCTATAAAACAAACGGCTCACTAAGGTGAGCCGTTTTTTGTGGGAGTGTGAAAAAACCAACTATAGTGTTGTCAGGAATAGCGGCTTACGTTACTCAGATCACAGATTAGTTTTTCTAATTAATTATGTGTCTCTGAAGCATAAAAATTTCACTTTGTCGGCTTTGTCTTCTGGGGTAAAGTAGCGCCGAATTTTAGTGGGCGGTATTTGAATAGGATTTGGCACCTTGGACTTCACTATTTACTTAAAGTTTTTCTTGGGCTTATTGGCGATCATCAATCCGGTTGGTCTGTTGCCTGTATTCGTTGGATTAACCAGTTCTCAAAATGACGCTGAGCGCAACCAGACCAGTAACGTAGCTAACCTAGCGGTAGTTATCATTCTGCTGGTAACACTTGTGGCTGGTGAGATGATTTTGCAGCTGTTTAGTATTTCGATTCCAGCGTTTCGAATCGCAGGTGGCGTTCTTATTGCCATCATTGCGCTGTCGATGCTGCAAGGTAAGTTGGGTGAGGTTAAAAGCAACCAAGAAGAAAACCGCGAGTTTGCAGCTCGTGAGTCGGTGGCTGTGGTTCCATTGGCGTTGCCCTTAATGGCAGGGCCTGGTGCGATTTCATCTGTGATTGTGTATTCGGCGCAGTATCCGGGTTGGCTAGATAAGCTGGGTATGGGCTTAGCGGTAATCGCGTTTGGTATCGTAAGTTGGACTTTGTTTCGCAGCGCCCCCATTTTGTTCAAAATGCTGGGCAAAACCGGGATCAACGTGATCACCCGTATTATGGGTCTCATCATGCTTGCTATCAGTATCGAAATACTGGCAGCTGGAGTTAAAGGTCTGTTCCCTGGATTGGCCGGTGGCTAATCGTCACGAGAGCGCATTAGCCACAATCCGGTGACCAATATTACCAACGCTGGGATGACGTAATTTAAACTGAGTTCTAAACCGAACATAACTGCTTCCTTGTTTGAGCCTGTTCAGATTAGCACTGGAGCTGTTCGAATTAAACTTGGGGCATGTTTGTTGCAGTTAAATTCGAAAGCATTGTAAAAGTATTAGTAAATAACCAATATAATCAAGCATTTACAAATTTAGGAATGTTTGTTCTGGGCAGCAAATTGGCTACAGTCTAGCAACCTTGTAATCAATTTGTTGCTGAAAAAGTAATCAAATTAACCTTCGAGCGCACCAAATAACCCTTGGTGCGTTTTTTGTGCAAAAGCATCGGTCATACCGGCAATGTAGTCGGCTATCACTCTATCGCCACTGCCGCCAGATTCCCGGTGCGCACACCAGCGCTGATACGTGTTGGACGGCAGTAATCGTTGCGGATCCGATTGCAGCGCGTCAAAGACTTCGACTAACAACTGCTGCCCCTTAAATTCCAATCGCTGAACGTCTAGGCGCTGGATAACATAACCGTACACAAAACGTTTGAGTACATCTAACGCCTTGGCGTAGGGCGTTGAAAGTTTGGCGTTGTATCGAAGCAATGGGTGCTCAAACTCTGGATGGACTTGCACCGCTGCAATGGCCGTAATAAAGCCGTTAACTAAGGTACCAATGGCATCCTTACGTTGATAATGATGCTCGCTAAACAGGTCGATGGCTAAGTCGTCAAACAAGTCGGCTAGCCAAGGCTCTGGACTCTGGCAAAGCTCGCACGACACCTGTTCAACAAAGTCTTCTACGCGAACCAACCCAAGCACAATGGCGTCTTCTAAGTCGTGCACCGAATAGGCGATATCGTCTGCCAATTCCATAATGGAGCAGTCAAATGACTTGTAACGAGTTTTGCGGTGAGGATAGCTGTTTGAATCCGGTTGATAATGCTCAATAAAGCGGTCGCGATCGCCATTGCTAAACGGCGATAAAACCCAATCTAGCGCTTCGGCATCTTCGTTATATACACCTTTTACGCTCACCCAGTCTTTGGCTTTTAGGAATCTTCCTTTTGGAGTGAGATAGCTGCTCTGATTGACCAGGCTCGACTCTAAGGCTGGGTACTTAAGGACGCCAAGCAGGCTGCGGCGGGCCAGATTCATGCCATCAGATTTGGTGTAGGGTTCGAGTTTGGTCAGAATCCGAAAAGTTTGACCATTGCCCTCGAAGCCACCTTGTCCTCGCATGGCGTAGTTCAATGCCACTTCACCGCCATGACCAAAGGGTGGATGGCCTATATCGTGGGCCAGACACAAGGTTTCGATCAGACCATCGTTGTCGAGTAGGTCGACCAATTCTGGGTGCTTGAGCTTGAGTTGGGCGCAAATCCCAGTGCCGATTTGCGACACTTCAAGCGAATGGGTGAGGCGGGTACGGTAGAAGTCGTTTTGACCAACGCCCAGCACTTGGGTTTTGGCTTGAAGGCGGCGAAACGCCGCCGAGTGAAGTACTCGGGCGCGGTCGCGCTGGAAGGGTGACCTATGGTCTTTGCGTCTCTGCTTATTTTCATCTAAGCGACGTTGATTCCATTCGGCTTCCAGCATGTACCGCTCCTAGTCCTAGATAGACACCACATCAAAGGTCTGAGTTGAATTATTCTCATCAAAGCTAAACTTGGCGTCTTTGTACTTAGGTGGACCCATAGAGCCCTTAGCGTTATTTGAAACACCGACAGGCTCTTTTGGAATACCAATCCAGTTGGTGTCTAGCTCGTTGTCACCGTCGCTGTCTTGGTAGGCATAAATCGCGTATTCGCCGTGTGGAAGCTCCACTTGAACGCTTTTGGCTTCACCGAGTTGCTCAGCGGTGAATACCTGATACAAAGCCATCTTTTCGGTTTCTTCTTCCATCCAATGATCGGCTTCGTTATAGATTTGAATGACCAAGTCACCCTTGCTGGTATCGATTCCTTCAAGGTTCAAGGTCAGAGTCTCTGCTGCGGCTAGGGATGAAAATCCAAGCGCGCACACAGCGGCTAACAGGTTTCGGCTCAATGCGTTCATAGTGGTTTCCTTTTTGCTATATCATCGCATGGAAAATTCCATTTCGAATTGATACTTGTCAGGGCGGTACAGTGCGTACAAATGGTCAATCAGTACACCGCTTTCGTCGTACATAGAACGATCCAATACCAGTAAAGGTTTACCGGCAGGGATATTTAATTGTAGACCTGTGTCCACGTTTGACAGAGTGGCAGTCAGTGTCTGCTCGACTTTGTCCAAATTGATACCCATGCGACGAAACAGTTTCAAACGAGTGTGCTTGAGAATGTTCTCCTCGTTGTAATCGTCGCCAATTTCTCGAGTCCAACTGACGTAATAGCCAAAAGGTTCGCCGTCGGACTCGCGAACGCGCACCGACCAGTATAGTGATTCGCCTTCTTTGAGGTCAAAGCGCTTTTGAATGTCTAACGGCGGTACTTTTTTGGCAAACATCAGTGACTTAACCTGAGTTTCCTGCCCCATAATCTGCAGACTCTCGAGCATGCCACTCAACGGCGCTTGCACTTTTTCTTTGCGGTGCTGATAGGTGACGTGGGAGCCAATGCCGCGTTGGCGGCGAATGTAGCCCTCTTCAGATAACTCATCCATGGCGCGTTTGGCGGTAATTCGAGACACGCCAAAGGCCTCGGAAATTTGGTGTTCGGTCGGCATTTTCTCGCCGTGCTCGATGTCGCCTAGCTGAATTTTTTCTTTTAAAAACAGATACACCTGATGATACAGAGGCGTGGGAATGTCGTGATTTAGCGCGCTTTTCAGGCGGGGATCTGTCATGACGTCAGTTATATTCATAGCGACCTTTTTGTTATTTGTATCGTACTTAGCGCAGTCAAAATGAAGCCAGATAAATGCGCGACTGCTTCTGAGATAAGGCATCTGACCATTAGATCGGATGGTAACATAGTCTCTTGTCATATCAATAGGACAAATTGACTAGTGTCAATGCGGTTTGGGAAAGCCCCCCTCTAGACTAGCTGTAACTATGTAAAGTGCCGCAAAGAGCACTTCTACCAAGACTTGTGAGGGTGCATGAACGAATATCTGTTGCTAAAACTGCTGCACTTAATCCTGTTCGTTTACTGGTTGGGCGGGGATTTGGGAACCTTTTATGCTTCGCGTTATGTGGTGAAAACCGACCTAACGCCAGCACAGCGTCATACCGCGTTGAACATTATGATGGGCGTCGACCAAGGTCCGAGAATCTGTATGGCATTGATATTAGGGCCAGGGGTTCATATGGCGGCCATGACGGGCTTAATTCAGGTATCCGGACTGCAATTAACCGCGCTTTGGTTGGTGTGCCTGTTGTGGGTGTCAATGGTGCTGGTGATTCACTTCGGTCACGGTAAAGCCTTTATCAAGCCACTGACGCAATTTGACTTCGGTTTTCGTTTAGCGGTCATCGCTCTGTGCATTTATATTGGCGCAACCTCGCTTGCGGGTGCTGGCAAGATTCAAGTGGACTGGCTGGCCTGGAAACTACTGATTTTCGCCGCCATGGTGGCTTGTGGTCTGGGTATTCGTCTGCAACTAAAACCTTTCATTCAAGGGTTTGGACAAATGATGCAACAGGGTGCTAGCGAGCAGTCTGACAAACTCATGCTAACTGGCTTACAACGCGTACGCCCATTCGTTTATTTGATTTGGGTGGGATTGATTGTCAACGCCGCCTTTGGCCTGCATTTGATTCAATAAGGGTAGATTATGCAACTATTGAGTAGCGACCTGTCGCCATACTCCACACGTGTACGAATTCTGGTCCGTAAATACGGTCTGCCCATTGAGATCGTCGCACCGGATTTGCCGCTGCGCACACCGGAATTTTTGGCGAAATATCCACTGGGAAAAATTCCCGTTTTAGTTTTGGACAATGGTCAGCAAATTCCAGAGTCATGGGCCATTATGAGCTTTTTAGAGCAAACCTATTCGCTGGTTGAGCGCTCACCATTGGAGCAGGCTCGCATCAATACTTGGGTGCGCTACGCTGATCTGCACTTGGCGCCTGCGGTGTTTGGTTTATTTGCAGGGTTGCTGCGCGGTGAAGCTACCAATACCGAAGCGGAAATCGCTGCAATCAAAGCGCAATTGGCCAAGGGAAATGCACTGTTAGCGCAAGATCCCGAGTTAACCGATCGACCGGTGGATATCGCAGACATTGCCGTGGCACCAGTTATGTTCTTCGTGCTTGCCACGCCAAAAGCGATGGGATTAGACCTTCAGCTGCAGGATTATCCGTTACTGCATCAGTGGTGGCAAAAAGCTCAGGCCGATGCAGATATTGCTCAAGGCCTACAAGAAGTTGAGAACGCATTCGCCAAGTTTACCGCACCTAAATAAGCTAAAGCGTGTTCCACGGAGAAGGCCAGTCAATGACTGGCCTTTTTGATCTGAGTCTTAAACCACCTTTAAAGGTGGCGACTGTTGTGTAAGTTTATCTGACAGTTAATTGGCTTTTTGTTTAAGCCTTATCCCGTATAGTGAGCTTCAAATCCATTAAGCGACAAAACAGTCTTACGGCTTTTCGAGTCTGTGCTGTTTTTTTCCTAATCTGAAACTGAGGTATCTCTTATGTCTGACCAACAAATGACCTTAAAGCAGGCGCTCGGTACGCCTCCGAAAATGATTGCTGCTGGAGTGTGGTTTTTCCTCACTTTTGCGATGACCCCTTTGTTAGTGGCGGTAGCCGCTCGAGTCGCAGTCGTTACCGGAGGAAGTGACGCAGGCATTTGGAATACAATTGTTTCCGGTGCGGTATTTCAAGACGCCACATTGATGGCAATGCTCGCAGCAACTCTGGTTGGTGAGATCCTGTTTTTTGGCTTGCCTTTTTACTTGGGTAAAGACGTGGTGAAGCTGTTAAAGCAAAAGACCGACGGTCTGTTTAAGAAAAAATCCAAAGACGCTGAAAAAACCGCTGACGCCTAATCTCCTCTTGTAAGCGCTAGAGCCTTCTCTAGCGCTTTTACTGCTTTTAAAGAACGCTTTGTTATGAAACGACTATCACACGCCTGTATGGCGACTTTGTTGTGCCTGGGAGTTAGCTCAGCACAAGCTAACGACAATCCGATAAGCAACCGCCAAGCCTTACTCGATGGGCCTGGCACTGCGAAACAGAAACTGAGAGATTCCGGTGTCGACTTGGACCTGCGCTACACCAACTTCCAACAAAACCTGTCAGGCGCTACTGATGGCAACGGCTCGCAAAATGGCGGACGTGGCGATTTAGTGATGAACTTCGACGGCGAAAAGCTGGGGCTATGGAAAGGCTTCTCGGTGAACCTGCGCCATACCATGGTTCACGGTCAGGCTAACTTTAATCGCGGCTTTGGCCAAAACGGTGTGTTGCTGCCATACAACACGGCTATGGTGTTTCCACGAGAAAACGAAACCTCGCTAAACGTCACTCAAAAGTTTAATGATACGGTTAGCATTAGTGCCGGTAAGTTCGACATGTTCGCCTTGAGCGAAGCGGCTCCTTTGCAAGGTGGCAGCGGCATGGATACCTTTACCAACCTAGGCATTGCCGCAGCAATCAATGGCCTGGTATCGCCGTACACCACAGGCGTAATGCTTAATGTAAACACCAGCAAAGCCCTAATGAGCTTTATGGTTTACGACCCGCGCAACACACAAGGTGACAATGGTCGTCCTATCTCGCACACCTTTGAAGACGGCACCAGTGCAATGGCCAATATTACTTTGCCTATCAGTATTGCCGGGCGCATGGGTTATCACACCTTTAACGCCACCGCGAGCGATCAAAAGCACCCGAATTTACGCACCGGCGAGCCGGTAAACCGACGCTGGTTTGGCGGTTATAGCTTCCAGCAGTTCCTGCAGCACGACGCTGATGACCCATCCAAAGGTTGGGGCCTGTTCGGCCGTATCGGTGTCACCGATCGAAACCCGAACTTTATCGCTCGACACTTCATGCTGGGTATTGGTGGTAACAACTTGATGCAAGGTCGCAAAGACGACATGTGGGGTGTGGCGTACGCCGCTTACGACCTCAGCCACGAGATTGTTGACCCGACTTGGCCAACCGCTATTCGCAATGAACAAATGGCCGAAGCCTATTACAACTTTGCGGTATTTCCGTGGTTGAGGGTTAGCCCCAATGTTCAGCTAGTGCGACCGTTAGACCGCTCCCGCAACGACGAAGTGGTTTTGGGCATTCGCACTCAACTGCGTTTTTAATGCAGAAGTGCTCTAACTAGAAACCAAATTCAACAGTTTTTGGCCGCGGAGCTTCCGCGGCCTTTTTATTTAAGGTACTCGTCGATTAAAAAGCGTTTCGCGGGTCCTGCTTCAGAGCCGGCCAACTGCACTAGGTCGATGGGAATGCTAAGTCCAGCATTGAGTAAGTTACTTTTAAATTCGATTAAGGTTCCTAGCTGAATTCGCTCTTGCGCCAATTCCATGGGAATGCAGGCCCAGCCGAGGCCTTGCTCAACTAACTTCACTAAATCTTCCATGCTGCTGGTTTCCCAAATCTCAGGTGAATACAAAAGAGCGTTGGACAGGAGCGGGTTCATGCTCAGGCTCAGGCAAGCAATTTGACGTTGGGTGAACAGGGTTTGCGCGTCTACTAGTCCTATATCGGCTAAATTTGAATCCGGCGAACAAACTAACACCAGTTCCACAAACCCAATGCCTTTGGCGTCAAACACAACGTCGACTTGCCCTTGTTGAGCCATGATCACCAAGTCGAACTGCTCGTCAGCTAATCCTGCTTGAAGAGAAATCGGATCACCGCGTTCAAGCCGCACTCTGGTATCGGGGAAGCGTCGAGACAATACCTCAGTTTGGTTTTCAAAGAAGCTCGATGGCACCAATTCACCCACGCCAATTCTGATGATTGGCTCTATCTCACTCGGTTGTTCCACTAGGCTAGATTCAATCCGGTTGACCTCGCTAAACAGAATCTTAGAACGGGCGTACAGACGCTCACCTTCTTGGGTCAGTGTTGGTTTTCGTGTGCTGCGGTCAAACAGTTGAACGCCCAAATAGTCTTCCAAATTAATGACCCCGGTGCTGACCGTACTAACGCCTTTGTTGAGTTTGCGTGCCGCTGCTGAAAAACTGCCGGACTCAACCGCGACTTTAAACATGTTCATTTGTTCTAGAGAGAGCATGGTGATCCCAATAACTTTCAATATTCATGTAGTTTTATGGCCAATATAGCCAATAAACGCAAGATTGATCAGTATTTCAGCCTGAACTTACAATATTTTGGGAATTAACTTATTTAGAATTTACGTCAGCTTTCGCTAAATTACGCCTCGAGTTAACGCCGAGTCTCCTGAACTTGGCCGACATTTAACAGATAGAGGTATCGAGTATGTCAGCAACCAATAACCCTAGCTGCGTAGATTTGATGAAAAATCCTGCAGCCAAGCCGCAAGACAAAACTGAGCAATGGAGTGTGTTTAACCAACACTGGGAAGACCAAGTTCGTGGAAAAGGCATTAAGGTTCACGAAGAGCACTGTTCAGCCAAGCTGCGCGCTTGTATGGTTGGCGACCCCTTCTCGGTGGACATTCCAATTCTGACTCCAGAGATGAAAGGTCTGATTCGTGATAACGCCAGCGAAGAGTTGTACAACAACTGGAAAGAAAATGGCGGCCGCGCCATGCGCGATGCAGATCCTGAGCGTTTTGAGAAAATCTGCGAAGAGATCGCTCACCGTGATGAGCAGTATGAAAAAGCTGGCATCACCATCATCAAAAACAAGTTGGGTTGGTACCCAGAAGAGGCCATCAACTACAACGGTGCCTGGAATGGCCCTAGCTTGATGTCTATCTACGCGGCGTCTAAATTCCGCGGTGCCAATAACGGTATCATCGTTGCTGAATCTTGTGGCCCAGTGAAAGGCTGTGAAGCCTCTTCGCGCGCTGCGACTATCGCGCTTATCGAAGAAGATCCAGAAGCGGCATTGATTTCTTTCTTGTCCCACGAGCCAAACCCAACCATTTCTGGCCCTGGTTTCGGCGGTCTGGATTTGGCTGACTGGCGTCTAATGCCTAACAAAACCATTCTTTGGGGCTATGGTGTGGGCGATAAGAGCCAAATCGCCGCGGCGAAAGCCACTGGTGAGCACACAGCGGCGGGTTGGCCGCGCGGTCGTGACATCTTTATGCGTCTGCTGTCGCAACTGGGTTACAAGCAAGAGACCTGGTGGTTTGACTCTAACTTGGGTTACCACGAAGACTGCGTAATGATGAACATGGTTGAAGGTGTTATCGGTCTGCCTGACGACGGCAAGAACGGCGCCTGGAGCGATTTGCCTGACTTCATGAAGGACTACGAGATCCTGCCGCTTCCTGTTGAAGATGTACGTCGTGGTGCCAGTAACTCAACCGCTATTGGCGATGGTCGTATCTTTATGGATAGCACTTGTACTAAGACCATGAAGATGCTGGAGAGCAAAGGCTACGAGCCAATTCCAGTAAACTACCAGACTTGTTGGTCGACCTTCAACTCGGGTATCGATTGTTCAGATTCAAACATCTGGCGTGAAGACGACTAGTCTAGACTCATACCCGTCTCGATTAGGGAAGCTAAGCCCGCTCATTATGAGTGGGCTTTTTTATGGATTAGCCAAATAGATATGTAAGTAATTCTTAAGGTTCACTGACTTTGACTGCAAGTTTATTCCGGTACTATACACGCATCAACGGCAAACAAGGACACTCAAACGAGTGAGTTGCCAATCTCAGTCAAGGATGCGTTTTTAACTTGTAAATCGAAAAGGTGAAACCATGTCTGAAGTTATCAGCACTGAATACAACGAAGATTGCGATCCAGCCAAAACTTATGAGCGTATGGCCGGCGCGGATGTTGAGTTTTACAACAAGGTTCGTGCAACCAAGTCTGAAGGCACTCGTACTCAAGTATACGATGACTTGCTAGAAGCTCACACTGGTAACTCTTTCTTCGTTAAGGCTGGCCAGGTTATTCGCTTTGAACAGCGTCCTAGCTTGCACAACGGTCGTACTCAAATCATCGACGTACAAATGGTAACCCCTGACCTGAAGCAATGGGCTGACCACTTGAACAACTCAGGCCTAGAAGGTTTGAACTTGCGCCAAGACTCAGGTGTATGGTCGCAAAGCGGTTACCTAGAGAAGATGGCGACTTTGGTTGAAGACGAGTTCCCACAAGACAAGCTAGACGAAGGTTTCACTCACATTTTCTTCGCAGCTCACTGTAACGCTGACTGGCTACAAATGCTGTACGGTGAAGAAGGTAACGTGAACTCTTGCCACGAGAACTTCATCCACGCTTTCCTACGTGTACCAGCGATTGCTGCAATTGAAGACGAAGAAGAGCGCAAGCGCGTTGCTATGTTCCACGCGGACCGCAACGACATCAACATCTTCCAGCCGAACAAGTTTACTCAGGCGGAAGACAACATCACTCGCTGTGTACTAGCCCCAGCTCCACCGGTAGAAGACGGTGTTGGTGTTGAGTTCTACGCTGAGAAAGACATGTACGTTGTGGTTTCTAACTGCCCATACGCAGACCAGGCGCTACCTTTCCCAGAAGCTAAGCCTAACCCAGTTTACGTTTCTGTATACGACACTGGTGTTGAGCCTTGCCACCCTGGTATGAACAACCAAGGTTGGGAAGACAAGGTTTGGGAGCGTATCCACACTAAAGATGTGTCTCCTAAGTAAGCTTTAGCAAGCTGCTAAATTGAAGAGCCCCGCACACCGCGGGGCTTTTTGCGTTTCGCTACAGCCTTTTCTTGCAGCAAAGCGTTAGCCGGAGTGCTGCAATCGCATATAGTCAATGACCCCTTGATGCACCATGCCATCGGATTGTCCTGCGCGCCAAATAAGCGCGGCTGGAATTGAGCGTTTTAGCGTGTGGTGGACGGGTAACTCCACCAACAGACCCGAATCTAGGTAGCTTTGTAGCAAGTCTTTCACGGCCATGGTCCAGGTAAAGCCATACTGGGTAATTTCAGCGGCTGATCGCACTGTGTCGCAACGCCACACAAAAGGTGAAACCGCCACGTCTTGTTGATGCGATGGGCGCTCAAGTACGGCTTGTCGGTGCTTCTCTAGGTCGTGCAACGTGACTTTGTCGAGCTCACTTAACGGATGCTCGGGCGCTGCTACATAAATCAGATCTGCTGCGGGCAAGGTGAGGGTGTTTAGGTTACTAAAGATGCCTTGTTCCACCAGAATAAAGCCGATATCCGCCTCTTCATTTAATACCGTCTTAATAATCTCGGCGGAGGACTGCTGTTTAATTTGCAGTTCCAGTCCCGGAAAGCTTTGGTCTATGTACTCCAGTAACTTGTGCTCTTGTGGCACGTTGTAAGCCGGCTCAATAGCAATGGTGTACTTGGATTCCTGCTCTGGGTGGAACTCTTCGGCCAGAGTCTCAAAGTGCTGGCAACGAGATAAAATTAGCTTGGCTTCTTTGTAGAGTACCTCGCCTGCTGCTGTGAGCTTGGGGTTGCGAGTGCTGCGGTCAAACAGCTCCTGGTTAAGATCCAACTCCAAATTAGAGATGGTCATCGATATTGCTGAATGGGTTTTCTTGAGTTTACGTCCAGCGGCCGAGAAAGAGCCTTGTTCGGCGGCCAGCACAAAGGCCTGAAGTTGTAGCAGGTTAATGGTGAGCACGAGTTAAACCTTAAGTAAGCTGGTTTGTTCTGTCAGGTTAGCTGACACAAAGCTCAGGTTCAACGAATAAAAAAAGGAGCCAACATCGCAAGCGATGGGCTCCTTTATGCGTTAAAGACAAACCTGGGGGGGTGGCCTTTATCGCATTCTTTTACGCGGTAGCGGCCAGTTGACGATATTGTCCACCGTGGAAAATCAGTGGGTTTTCGTCCGTTGTATCAAAGGCGAGTACCTGCCCAACCATAATCACATGGTCACCACCTTCGTATTGGTGCACCAAGCGACATTGAAAGCGAGCGCAGTACTCCTCAAACAGTGGAACTCCGCCAATGCCTTCGCTGGTTGCAACCTGACCAAACTTGTCAGCACCTTGGCGGGCAAACAAGTTCGACTGTTCAGACTGGCTTTCACCCAAGACGTGCACTGCAAAATGCTCGTTCTCGGTGAATGCTTGTAGCGATAGCGCACGCCTATCAATGCTCCACAGCACCATAGGTGGATCCAAAGAGACAGAGTTAAAGCTACTGGCGGTCATGCCAATCAGCTCCCCGTCCGCGGCCTTGGTGGTAATAATGGTCACCCCAGTGGCAAATTTACCTAGGCTGTGGCGAAACTGCTGCGGGTCAAAGTCTTTGCTTTGGCTCATGGCGCCTCCTTACTTAACGTACTGGGCTTTTAATACTTGCTCGGTCTCAGTCCACTCCAACACACCAAAGGCGGTTAGGGCTTCTTTACCCGACTTGTAGATCTGCCAGATGCTACAGATGCTGTTTTCATCGTCGATAATCGCGTCGCGAGAGCGGATTTTGAAGGCTTCGCCGTGAAGGTGCTGAACGCTCCACAAGTAGCGACCGTATGAGCGGCCGTTGCCGTACATGCTGCCTTTGCCATCGCCGCTGTAGCTGTGGCTGTTGTTCACGCGAGTGCGGCTATAGCTGTATTCTTTCTCGATTGCACCGGTGACTTTGACTTGCACATCAGCAGTGGTAAGCGAGGTTGGCTGGTAGTCCATGACGACCTCGGCATCACCCACGTACTCCTGATTCACATCGTAAACCTGGAATGTGCCTTTCCATTGACCTTGTTCTTTCACTGGTAGAACGAAAGGTTGGCTGGCGCGCTGGCGTTCCCCGTCTAGGAAATCGCTGATCATTGCTTGAGTGTCTGGATTGGTGTCGTGATCTTGGGTCACCTTGTAGATGCCGTTGAACACGGATACCAGAGTTTCACCTTCGTAAAGCAGCGATGAGTAAACCTGAATGCCTCGCTCTGGCAAAACCAAGTTGACGGTTTTAAGGTCGCAGTTCCAACCGGGCGAATAGTAGTTAGAGTCAACCAACATGCCAAACGGGCGACCGGCACCGACAAAGTCAGGACCGCAGTAAACACGGTCTTGGTCGCTGTCGATAACACCAAATTCAAAACGGCAATTTGGCAAGTCAAAGCGGTTGCGCAACTCACCAGAGTTCATAAAGTTGGTTTCCATCCAATAGGTGGTACGGTCACCTTCAAACACTGAAGCGCGGCTCACTTTGTTAAAGCCGGTGTGGTTACCGTCGGCGTCGAACACCGATGGCAAACCGTGCCATTCGCCAGTGATGGCCTGTTGGAAATTACTTGGCTTGTTCGTCGACATGGGCTGATTCGTCCTTTATCACTGTGTATGATTTAAATGTACTATCGTTATATCATTGTATCAACGACAGCTAGGCGTAACTGAAAGGAAACAGCGCGGCAATATGACTTTTGTCAAGCCAATTGCCGCGATTAGGGTTAAAGCAGGTTAGGGGAGCGCTTGCGAAGCTCGCCGCCGTGTTTTACCTGATCACCGGTCAGAGCAAAACCAAGGAGCTGGCCCTGCGCGTCAAGGTATTGCAGATTGACACCGCTGGCTTGATCTTCAATCACTTTCCACTCGCCCTGAGCGTTGTTCGCCGGAGGGTTCACCAAGATTGGGTGCAGGGTGGTCTTGATTTGCACTGGCATGGCGCCGTAACTGACTTGGCTGGGCTGCCCAGTTAGGATTTGGCTCAGTGCTTTCACCTGGTCGGTTAACGGAGCGATGTAGCACAACACCAAACCTGACACTTGAGCACAGTCACCAATGGCGTATATATGCTCTTTCGAGGTTTGCAGCTGAGTATCCACGCAAATGCCGCGTTCGGTTTTAAGACCGGCCTCTTGAGCCAGTTGCAAGTTAGGGCGCACGCCAATGGCGGACAGTACCAAATCACAGCTAAGCGTCTCGCCGTTGGCCAAACTCACTTCTAGACCGCCTTCAACTTGGTCGACACTCTCGGCGACGGTACCAAAGTGGAAGTTAACGCCCGCCGCCTCTAATGCTTGTTGTACTCGAGCCGAAGCGGCTTGTGGCAGCAAGGTAGCAATGGGCGCGGCCAGCGGGTCGATTACGTCAACCGAGTAGCCTGATTGAATCAAATCATTGGCATACTCACAGCCAATTAAGCCACCACCAATAATCGCTATGCGTTTGGCATGCTTAGCCACTAGGCGGAAGCGAGCATAATCTTGCAGCGTATTAACCTGATACACTTGCGCCAAACCATCGCCTTGCAGCGGTGCGTTAATGCAATTTGCACCAACCGCAATCACTAGCTTGTGATAGGAACGACGACCACCACTAACTAACTCGATTGAGCGATTGTCAGCATCGATGCGCTTTATGGGCGAATGAATATGAATATCTATCTCCAACGATTCCGCCATCTCTTCAGCGCTTTTGAGCGCCAGCGCTTGTGCACTTTTGTTGTTGGCAAAACCAGTAGAAAGCGAAGGCTTGGAGTAATAGCTACCATCGTCAGCGGTATACATGCTGATAGGCTGAGTTGGGTTGAGTTTGCGCAGCGCCTTGGCTAGGTTGTAACCGGCCAAACCTGTACCCAGAATCACGATAGGGTCTTGTGATTTGTCGATTTGGGTTTGAACCGCGGCCACTGGAACCGATTGAGCCGGTGCTTCAGGGGTTGGAGCATCACCGGCGCTTTGACCAATGACTTCGAAATCTTCTTTACCTACGCCACAGTCTGGGCACAACCAATCATCGTCGATGTCGGCGAATCGCGTGCCAAGGGCAAGACCGTGCTCAGGATCGCCCTTGCTCTCGTCGTAAACCCAATTACATACCTGACATTCCCAAATCAGATAAGGGTTATCATTGCTGGTTTGCGGCTGAGTCGTTGGGGCTGGGGCGGCTTCGTCGGCACTTGCGCTGACGGCTAGCATGTCAAAATCTTCTTTGCCGACGCCGCACTCTGGGCAGAGCCAGTCATCGGGTACATCTTGCCAGCGAGTTTGAGGGGGGATGCCGTGTTCTGGATCGCCTTTGGCTTCATCATAAACCCAAGCGCAGACCTGACACTCCCAAGTTAACCATTGCGACATTCCTTGCACTCCTACAACAGGGCGCCCGAAGGCGCCAATGGATTGTTAACACTTTGTATCTCACCCAATACACGAGTGAAATGCAAGGGGTTTATTTTCCAGTAGGACGAGGCAGGGTACGAGTACCGCCCCATAGGGTTTTCACCATGTCGGCGCAGGTTTCTTCACCGAACAAGCGGTCACCCAAGTTGTTAGCCGGATCGCGCTCACAGATGTT
The DNA here is from genome assembly GCF_002282855.1 of Paraferrimonas sedimenticola. Lineage (GTDB taxonomy): Bacteria > Pseudomonadota > Gammaproteobacteria > Enterobacterales > Shewanellaceae > Paraferrimonas > Paraferrimonas sedimenticola. The sequence goes on from NZ_NRIR01000003.1 coordinate 125,072, forward strand.
CATGCGAATTTTCTCGTCACGAGCCATCATCGCCGGGCGAACTTCTTCAGGCGTCGGCTCAGCATTGTCTACCCACTTCAACCAACGGTCTAGGCGAGCGTGGGCAATTTTGCGGATTTTGGCGATGACTTCTTCGTCGTGATCGGCACAGTAACCCACGGCAGTAGGAGTCATGCTCACGCGAGTAAACAAGTCGCGACTAATAAAGGCGCGGAAGCGGTCGTCTTCTTGAAGGTCTAAAAACTCTTCGTTGACTTCGGTGTAGTACTTGTCGGCGTACTCCATGTTGGCCAACAAATCGACGCGCGGCAGGTAATCCATATACATGAACAAGTCAGGTACCGTACCCAGAGCAAAACCGAAGTTAGGTACATCGTATTGTGGACCCAAGCTAATAGTGATGTGCATGTTAGAGAAGGTCTCTTCTGGCGAACCAATATAGGAATGAATTAGCCAGTCAATTTCTGGGCCAGAGTATGCCTTTAGGCTGCCTTCACCTGCTTCTTTGGACAAGTTGCGGTAGTCTTCGAATTTTTTGGTGTACGGGTCTTGGGTTAATTCGAAGCGAGCGTGAATCTTTTCCATCATCTCGCTGACGATGCCCCACAAGGCATTGAATGTATTACGGTTATCCACATTTGGGTTGGCTTCTACCATATCTATGATAGGGGTCAACACGGCTTCAGCTTTGCTCATAACAATGTCCTTTATGTTAGTCGATGTAAATGAATGTTTGCAGCATTTGTTATAATGTTATAATAATAGGGTGTAATCAGATTGCAACAGCAAAATTTAGCATTGACAAAAAAACCTTATAAAAAGTAGGCTTAATTTGTTGTTGCACACTATTTGACTAACTGTAAAACTTTTGATCGATAGAAACTAAAGGCTCGTAAGGGACTTGATAAAAGAGATAATTTGGGAGAATTCAAGCCATGTTAATTAACCTGTGGTACGTCGCTGAATGGTCCGACAAAGTTAAGGATAAGCCCGTCAAAGCTAAGCTTCTGGGCCAGAACCTAGTGCTTTTTCGAGATCTAGAAGGAAAAGTAAAAGCGCTTGCGGATGTGTGTTTGCACCGCGGTGGGTCGCTGTCTGGCGGCTGGGTCAACAAAAAGCGTGACTGCGTTGTTTGTCCGTACCACGGTTGGGAATACAACGGCAAAGGTAAGTGTGAAAAGATCCCATCAGAAGGAGAGGACTTTGAAGTGCCACCTCGCTTCAAGGTCGATTCGTACCCAGTAGAAGAACGCTACGGCATGATTTGGGTGTTCATGGGTGATTTGGACGAAAAAGAACGCTACGAAATCCCGCCGCTACCTGAGTTTGAAGATCCTGAGTTCCGCGGTCTGCCTGCGGAGTTCACCTGGAAAGCCGAAGCCTCTCGCGTTGTTGAGAACGGTATCGACATTGCTCACGCCTCTTTTGTTCACCCAGTATTTGGCTACCCAAGCACTGCCGGTGATAACTTTATTGATGTGGTTGAAAAGCACGATGACTGGGCGACTTCAACCAATGTTATGTTCCCACCTGCCCTGAAAGGTGGCTTCTTGGGTTGGCGTAACTGGATCCGTAAGGACAAGCAAGAAACTCGCGTACACCCAACTTGGTACCTAAATGGTATGACGGTTCGCATTCAAATTGATTTGCGTCCAGGTTGGAAGATTGTGATGTTTGACGCCAACACCCCAGTGGACGAGCACACCACTCGAACCTTTGCTTACCAGTTCCGCAGCTTCATGAAGTCGCCGCTGTTCGACAAAGGCTCAATCAAGCGTCTTAACACCATTTTGAAAGAAGATGCCGACATTGTAGAAGCATCTAACCCATACTACTTGCCAGAAACTCTGGCCAACGAAGTATCGGTTAAGTCGGACAAGTTCATGAGTACTTTCCGTATGGCACGTCGTAAGCACATCGAAGAGAAAGGTTGGCAAATCGACCTAGAAGCTCGTGACAAATTCCAAGGCCGCAAGGTACTGACCGTCCAATCCCCAGTGCGCAAAGCCGCTGAAATGGAAGGCCAAGGTTGGGTATTTGAGAAGATGCCGACCGTAGCACCAATCAAAGAGCCGGCCGAGATGAAGGCCTTTGAAAAAGAGGTGGAAGGCTTGACCACCGAATCGGCCAACAGCGATAAGGCGATTGTTGATTAATCTCGACTCAATGGATTAAAGGAGACCTTTGGGTCTCCTTTTTTATTGCCGTTACAATAGAGACCTAACTTTTATATGGAACAAATTCTATGAAGTGTTCGGCTTTCATTGCGACTAGCGCAGATGGTTTTATCGCTCGTGCCAAAGGCGAGATTAACTGGTTACATAGCTCTGGCCGTACTGATGTGGACTTGGGCGAGCAAGCGGATATGGGATTTCACGATTATATCACTTCGGTGGACTGCATGGTGATGGGCCGCAATACCTTAGAAACCATCGCCGCGATGAATCTCACTACTGAACAGTGGCCATATAAAGACTTGAAGGTTGTCGCAATAAGTTCAAGCCTGCAGCAAGCACCGAGTGGACTGCCAGAGGCGGTTGAGATACACAATGGTAGCTTGGTTGAGTTGGTGTCACTGCTGAAAGCGCAGGGTTTTAACAGCCTCTATGTGGACGGTGGAACCACGATTCAGAACTTTATTCGCGAGGGTTTGCTCAACGAGATTACCATCACTCAAATACCACGGCTCATTGGCAGCGGCATTTCATTATTCGGAGAGATTGAGGCCGATGTACATCTTCGCCAAGCTAAGGCTCAGGCTTATGCCAACGATTTTGTGCAGCTCAGTTATCAATTAGAGTACTGATTGACTGGATAATTGATAGCTATCAAAAAAGGCAGCCTAGGCTGCCTATTCGCTTAATCACTGTAGGATTACTCCACTAAATGGGCCCAGATGTTGGCGGTAAATGGCGTTTCGTGCACCGGGCCTTCCGGACCTCGGGGATCGAGTGAGTGGCGCACATTACACATAGGTGACAAGCGAGTACCTTTGGCGGTTAGCGTTCGGGTGGCCACACCATTGCGATACAAAAGTGTGTGGCGAACACGCTGATTGGGCGCAGTTTGGATAATGAAATCCGGTTCCATATAGACTTCGGTTGCTGGCTCTAAACGCTCGCTGTTGAAGGTCAAGATTCCCGGACCACCTGACACGCCAATGTTTTTGTAAGCGCCAGGGCCTAATGGGTCAAACACCAATACACCATCTACCAGTTTACCGGTAAAGGTTTTGGCGGTAGTGGGGCGTCCGCGAAAATGAACGTTAGTTAGAGTCAGATTCTCGCCATCAAAATCCAGGTAAACCAGATTGTCGAACGGGGATTCACCGGGGGTTCCTGAGCCCGCTGCTGTGTCGTCCTTAAGCGGCGAGCCATCGAGCTCAAACAGCTCCACCTGATCGTGCCAAGTGCCTCGCATACACATCAGAGTATGTCCTACCGTTCCAATAGCGAAATCCATAACTGCCTCTTTTAGCGATTATTATTGAATAGTTTGTACTAATAATATAACAATAGGGTGTGATCTAGGTAAAGGCTTAACATAGGGAGTGTTATTCATGACGTGCGTTGTAATTACAGGGTCCACGCGAGGCATCGGACGAGGACTGGCCAAAGAGTTTCTTGAACTTGGCGCGAAAGTCGTCGTATCTGGTCGCTCACAACCAGCGGTAGATGAAGTGGTCGCTTTGTTGGCGCAAACCTACGGTGAAGATAAGGTCACAGGTAAAGCTTGTGATATCACCGACGTTGAAGCACTAAAAGGACTTTGGAGTCACGCCAAAGAACGCTTTGGCAAGGTCGACCATTGGATAAACAATGCCGGTATGAGCATTACTCGAGCCAATATTCATCAGCAAGCCCCCTCAGAGCTCAGTCGCATTATAGACACTAATCTCACTGCGGTACTCTTGGCGGCAAACGTGGTTATCGAAGGCTTGGTGGAGCAACAAGGTGGCACCTTTTGGGTGATGGAAGGCTTTGGTAGCAATGGCGCAACTCAGCCAGGCATGACAGCCTATGGCGCATCAAAGCGCGCTGTCACTTATGTGGCCAAAGCACTACAAAAAGAAGTGAAGGGCACAGGGGTTAATGTTAACTATCTAAGCCCCGGCATTGTTGTGACCGATCTTCTGATTGGCGACTATGACACCAGTTCGCAAGAGTGGCAAAAGAGCAAGCGAATCTTCAACATTTTGGGCGATCGCGTTGAGACCGTGACACCTTATCTGGCCAAGGGTGTATTGGCGGCGAGCAAATCAGGCACTCGAGTGGCCTGGCTCACAGGTGGCAAAGCCTTTGCTCGCTTTATGTCAGCACCGTTTAAAAAGCGCGAGCTGTTTGCGGATTTGCCGTAGGGGCTCACTCGATATTCAAAGAGTTAGGCTAAAGGGAACAAAGGGACTCGATAGTCCCTTTTTTGTTGCATATTGTTTAGCCGTCTGGTCTCTTAATCCTATGAGCCTTATTGATCTTTTCCTATCACTAGCTCGTTTCAAGCATTACGTTCTAAGGACCGGTAACTGTTATGCATCACAACGCCATCATCACTATCACCAACCTCAGGTTGAGAACCTTCATCGGCTTCAACGAAGAAGAAAAGACTAAACAGCAAGACATTGTCATCAATGCTGAAATTCACTATCCAGCTAACAATCTCTGTCTCGCTGACGATGTGGATAACGCGCTCAACTACAAAAACATCTGCAAGAAAATTATTCACCACGTGGAATCTGGCAGATTTCTGCTGTTAGAAAAGCTGACCAGCGATGTACTTGGCCTTTGCGTTGACCATCCGTGGGTTCGATACGCTCAAGTGAGGATAGACAAGCCGCACGCATTGCGTTTCGCCGACTCTGTCTCGCTTACCCTGAGTTATGAAGCTGATCACGACGATATATCACAAGGAGGGCGTCAATCATGACTCCAGAAGCAGCGAAAGTAAGAGAAGCTTTGCTCGAAAAAGGACTTGAAACTCCGCTGGTACCGAGCGAAATGAATTCTGAGCAAAAATACAGTCGAATCAAAGGCCTGTTAACCGAAGTGGTTAGTACCCTTGGGTTGGATTTGACCGACGACAGCTTGGCCGAGACGCCTCATCGCATTGCGAAAATGTACGTCAACGAGATCTTTTCCGGGCTGGATTACGACAATTTCCCGAAAATCAGCGTCATCGATAACAAGATGTCGGTGGACGAGATGGTCAAGGTGTCTGATATCAATCTAACCTCCACCTGCGAGCATCATTTCATCACCATCGATGGTTTGGCTCAGGTCGCCTACATCCCAGAATCCAAGATTCTTGGACTGTCGAAAATCAACCGGATTGTTCGCTTCTTCGCTCAGCGTCCGCAAGTGCAAGAGCGTCTGACTCAGCAAATTCTAGTTGCGATACAGGCGTTAGTTGAAACGGAAAATGTTGCGGTATCGATTAATGCCACCCATTACTGCGTCAAGTCCAGAGGTGTCATGGATACTAATTCTGAGACCTCGACAACAGCGCTTGGTGGCATCTTTAAGACCAACCCTCAAACCAGAGCCGAGTTTTTGCGATGAGCGGGACAGTACTAATAACCGGTGTGGGAAAGCGTCTTGGCTTTGCATTGGCGAAACAGCTTTTATCGGATGGATACAAAGTAATAGGCACCTACCGCACCGACTACCCTCACTTGCAGCAGCTTCGCGACAAAGGGGCAGACTTGCAACCGGTAGACTTTTATCAACCCAGTAGCGTAGACGGCTTTCTTGATTACGTTGGCCAAGAGTACAAGACACTTAGAGCCATCATACACAACGCCTCCGATTGGAAAGCGGAAGACAAGCAAAGTCCCAGTAAAAACGCGTCAGAAATCTTCAATCAAATGATGACAGTGCACGCCGGCGTGCCGTATTTGGTCAATTTAACTCTCAAAGATCAACTAATGGCTGGCGATAACACATCAGACATTATCCATATCAGTGATTACGTGGCTGACAAAGGCAGCAAAAAGCACATTGCTTACGCGGCAAGCAAAGCCGCACTCAATAACTTGACGCTCTCATTCTCAGCTATGCTGGCGCCGAAAGTAAGAGTTAATACCATAGCGCCTGCCCTGATTAAATTTAACGACGATGACGACGAGGCTTACAAGAGCAAAGCCCTGCAAAAAGCCTTGATTCCAGCCGAAGCCGGCTTTGAGGAAGTAATAAACGGCATCAAGTTCGTCTTGGCCAGTCACTACATGACAGGAAGAACACTGCACCTTGATGGCGGCAGGCATTTAAAGTGAAGTCCTGTGTCGCGCGGTTGTGGTATTGCCGCATGGGGAACCGCCGCCACCACTTTGCCGACAATGAGCGTCTGATCTGCGCTTAGCCAGATGGAACAGGGTAGCTTCATCCGCCCAGCTGTTCCTAGACTTGCCGTTTCATACCCACAATGTAACCGCATGTGAACTATAGTGATTCTATTGCTCGGCCAATCCAACGCGTCTGGCGCGCTTTGAAGTAAAGCTGACTAGCAAACACCATTCGATACTAACAATATCCAAGCAAAGGAGTTTGGAATGAAATACTTCAGGACAACTATTGGAATCTGTCTGGCGCTAACGATTAGCGCTTTCACGACGAGCTTTGCCAACGCGGCTGCTGACGTCGCTGACTACATCTACACCAACGCTAATGTGCGTACCATGAGTGATGCACAACCCAGAGCCGAAGCCGTGGCGATTAAAGACAACAAAATCGTGTTCGTAGGCTCTGCCGTTGAAGCCAAGGCTTTTGCCGGTCCTAAGACTCAAGTGACCGATTTAAAAGGTCAAACTGTGCTACCGGGTTTTGTTAGCACACACGATCATTTGATCGCCTCTCAATGGACGACTTTGGGCGTTCAGCTTTACGACGCTACCGATAAAGCCGATGCTCTGGCGAAAATTAAAGCCTACGCTGAAGCCAATCCCAACAACAAAGTGATCACCGGCATAGGTTGGGATAAGAACATGCTAGAAGGGCTGCCCGTCGCCACGGATCTGGATAAAGCCGTTGCTGACCGTCCAGCCATCATTCTGGACAATACCATTCACGATGCCTGGCTAAATACTGCAGCGTTAAAGGCCGCTAATATCACCAAGGACACCAAGGATGCGGTACCTGGTGTCACGTACTGGGAGCGAGACGAAGAGGGCAATCCAACCGGAGCGGCTATCGAGATCCAGTGGTTTCAAGCCTACATAGACATGGGGGCCTGGGACCCTGATTCGATGATCCCCGAAAGTGCCGAATATCTGCTAAACCTTGCGGCTAGCAATGGCACTACTTTGGTGCTGGTTCCCGGTATTATCACCCCCAATATCAAAGACGTGCATGGCGGTATGGAACGAGATTTTGAAACCGCAATGGACATTCTGCAAGACTGGGCCAACAAGGATAAATTGCCGCTTCGCGTTCAAGCGCAACCCTTCTTTAAAACCCCGGTAGGTGATCCGCAGCGTTTCGTTGATTTTGGTGAGCGGATGAGCAAGAAATTTAACAGCGATTTATTGCGTACTCGCAGTCTCAAAATCCACCCAGAGGGCAATACCGTTGCCGGTACAGCGCCTTTTATTGACCCTTACAAGAACCAGCCAGATCATCGTGGTGCCTTTAACGTGCAACCGGAAACCACAATGGCGATTGTCACTAAAGCGGCTAAGGTTGGTTTAGATGTGTTTATCCACACCGATGGTGATCGCTCGTCCCGTGCAGCGGTTGATGCCATCTTGGCGGCCAGAAAAATAGACGCTGATAACCGCAGCGCACTCCATCACGCGATTTGGGTGCACCCGGACGACCAAAAGCGAATCATAGACAACAAGATTCCTATCAACTCAACACCGAGCTTCACCAACACCTTTGGTGGCGGTAAGTTGGATAATGAAAGAATGATTGGCTACCCGCGCATCGATACGTCGCTTGGACGCTACGCCCATTTTGCTAGAAACGGCGTAAAGGTGGGTATCTCGGCAGATGTGCCTAGTACCTCGCCAGAAATGCAGGGCCCGCTGTTTGTGCTTGATGGCGCAACGACAGGGCTCGACATTTCTACCCCTGACAACAAGGAAGTATTTCCACCAAACTGGAAACCCATGACAGTCCACGAGGCAATGAGAGCTATCACCATAGACGCCGCTTGGATGCTGAAAATGGATGATAAAGTCGGTAGTTTAGAGGTCGGCAAATATGCTGATTTGGTGGTACTGGCGTCAGACCCGTACGAAGCCAAACTCGGAACCGCTCATCAAATTCCTGTGTTGAAGACCATAATGAATGGGCGAATTACTCACCAGGCCAAATAAGCGGCTGTGAGGTTTAAAAGCGTTAGACACAAGCGAGAGCCTAAATCTTTCGAGATTAGGCTCTCTTTGTTTCAGGCTAGCCTGATTGTTTAAAGGTTAAGGCCAACACCAAGAGTGAAATTGCTGCAATCCAAGAGCCCATGATTCTCACTGCAATGGTTTGCCATGGCTTGACGCTTAGGTAATCAGCAACCAGGGCCGCGATGCAAAAGGCAATAAAAGCGCCAAGGCCCGTCCCGATCATCATTACGATTTTGTCTGTGCTGACAAGAGATTCCTGCGAAGAGTCCAATGCCACAATAAACCCCGCAGCCGCTGCAGCAACTGCGCTTAAAGTTTGCCCAATAGCTAGTTTGCTTGCAACGGTCAACCCTAGGATTGTGGCAGCGACTAACACCATAAATTCTATTTCCGGCAGCGCTGAGAGACCGGCTGCGACCAAGCCCACAGTTGTCGCAATCACAAAAGACAACACGGCCCATTGGTTTGTTTGTATGCCGGATTGACCAATATGCAGCCCAAGCGCACAGAGCAGCAGTAGGTGCGCAGGTACCCAGAATGGATGCAGGAATCCACTATAGAATGCGCCTGCGCCCTCAAAGGGGCTGTGCGCATGGGCATTAAATGACAGTAAGAACAGCGCCGTAGCAATGACGAGTATTCCTCTGGTGTTCACATCAAGTTCCTTTGCAGCCTGAAACTTAGTTTGAGTGTAACTGACTGTATTGTAGTAATTATTCTAATTCCTGCTGTTCAATCAAGCGGGATTAAGCCGGAGTACCGAGCAAAGCGATACGGGTCAAAAGCCAGTAGGCTGAGAGGCCGCCAAGACAATACACGGGTAACACTTTTACATAGCGAGGAGTGGCAAGCTTTAGCTTTCGTCCGAAGGACACCATCACTAACACAGCACAGACAAACAGTAACTGACCGATTTCGACGCCGACGTTGAAAAACAGCAGCGCCAGCGGGATCTCACTTTGTGCTAACCCAATCTCTGATAGAGCGCCGGCAAAGCCTAGACCGTGCAATAGGCCAAACGCAAATGCCACCAGCCATGGAGATCGATGAGTTAACCCCATTTGCCCGTCGCGCGCTCGCAGTATTTCAACCGCCAAAAACACGATACTGAGCGCAATACAGGCCTCAACCGGGGCAGGGCGCAGGGTGAGATAGCCAAAGGTGGCCAAGCCAAGGGTGATGCTGTGCGCCACGGTAAACGCGGTAATGGTTTTCACCAGTGCCCCTGTACCTCGGACTATCCACAGCAGACCAAGGACAAACAAGAGGTGATCGAGTCCCAACAGAATATGTTCAACCCCCAATGACAGATAGCGCACTGCGGCATCTTGCCAACTGCCAGAGCCTGCGCTTAATTGCGCCATGGATAGGGTAATGACGCCTGCCTGGTTCTTAAACAGCTGACTCGCCTGACTGCCATCGAGCCAGTATGCGGTCAACATAAGGCCATCTCTCTCCCAAGCTAGATGGATCTCATCGCCAGCGACGAGTGCACGTTCAGCTGAAAAATCGAAAAGCTTCCAGGGACCTTGCTGACTGCCCCGTGGGTTCTTTGTAAATTCAAAGCCATCGGGCAGTTGCGGTGATGAAAAGCGAGTGGCCGCCATTGCTGGCGTATACACCCTTAGCTGATAGTTGTGGTTAGCGCTCTCAATCAGCTCGGCTTTAGAAACACCGATATCGTGCGCGACGGCCATTGTGCTACAGAGCAATAGTGCGAGCGTCAACAACCCGAAGCGGACGAGCTTTATCATTTGCTGCGCTCCACAATTATGTTGTAGTTCTCGCGCACACGTTCGAGCTCAGCGTCGATTAATTGTCGGACTTGTTCTGATTGCCAGTCCATGGGCAGATAATCGATTACTTGGTCAATGGTTGCCACTTGCGGGGGGGTATATCCAGTGCGTCTAACAAAGTGAACCCCATTGGACGAAGCGAAGGGGCCCATCCACTCACTCGAGTCAGTTTCTACAATGAAGCGAGCCGCTTGCTCGCCAAACAAGGACGCCAGCTCACTGCGAGGGACATCTATCGAAGACTGACCATAGGTTTTGAGATAAGACTCAGATAAGGCGCGAAAGTCAGCGCCTTGATTGAGTTTCTCAAGCAAGTCCTTGGAGCTGTGGTTTTCATCGGATAAGTACAGATGGTCGACCTGAAATTGCTCAGGTGCGGTGTAGCGTTCGAGATTGTTTTGGTAGAAGTCTTTCAGTTGAGCCTCTGAAGGTGCGTCAATTTCGGCCACCATCAATCCTCTGAGTTTGAGGATCATATTGCGGCGCATACGCGTGTCACCTTGATTCAAGCCACGCTTGTAGGCTTCTCGGTAAAGGATTTCATCTTCGATGTAAGCTTCAATTAGCTGGTCAATTTCCTCATCGCTGTAGCTGCGCAGCGATAATTTTTCTTGCTGTTTAACCAAGTAATCGATACTGCTTTGATCAACAAGAATTAATTCTTTGCGCTCGCTAGCCAACATGGAGTCGGCAAGAAAGATAAGGGCACCGATAAGCAGAAAGTGAAATAGCGGCTCTTTTAGTAAGGCCCGTTTTATTGTCATTTATTATTATGAGTCCGTTCAAGCAAAAGAGGCCGGATGCCCGGCCTCATTGATAAAGGAAAATTAATCGCTACCGTGGTTTATGCGTTCAGGATCGTAATAGTAAGGGTCTGTGATGCCTTCTCTGCGACCTTGTATTCCGGCAAGCAGTGAGCGAATGAGGCGGTCCATCAGAATCCCCGTGGTTTGATGGGCATCATCCAAAAACGGGTTGTACTCATTGAACTCGGCTGCAACGATTTCGTTTTGAATACCCAAGGCTCGCATCAGCTGAATTGCTTGGCCAGCAGTGAGCCCGTCAGGCTCTGCGGTTCCAACACCTGGGGCATAGGCGGGGTCCACGCCGTCCATATCAAAGGTCACGTACACCTTGCGACCTTTGACCTCTTCAAGCACTTTGGCCATCACAGCATCCCAGCCATTTTTCTCGATTTCAGCCTGAAAATGGAACCGTAACTTGTTCTTGCGCATCCAATTTAGATCGTAAGCGCCTGGCGTTGAGCCGCGCAAACCGACCTGAATGATGTCATTGCCATTGATGACGCCTTTCTCAACCGCCAGCTTCATGAATGAGCCATTGTGTACGAAACGACCAGCGCCCGCTTTATACGCATCGTAGTGCGCATCGATGTGAATGACAGCTACTTCGCCTGGGCCATATTTTTCTGCTAAGGCGGTCATAAAGCCGTAGCTTTGAATGTGAGTGCCACCAATACCGACAGGAATTGCATCAGCGCTGATAATTTCACTGACGATCTTGTGCACTTCGTCGAGGTTAATTTGATTATCCGCCATCCAGTTGGCGGCTGCGTTACCGTAGTCAGCCATCACGAGCTTACCAATATCAACCCCAATGAACTGGTCTTCACCCTGCGCTGGATAGGACAGGTAGTCGATTAGTGAACGCATTTGAAGGGCGGCAAACCGCCCACCTGGCAGCATTTGGTCACCGACTGTCATGCCGAACATGGCGATATCGACTTTGCCGGCTTTCAAGTCAGCGGGTGTTTGCGCAATCGGGGCGCCCAAAAACGTGGGGATAGAAGTCCAAGTTGGGCCAAAGTTATACCGGTTCGGATAGTAAAGTCCCGGCTCTCGCTTAGGGCCAGCTGACTGGTCTCGACGCTCAAATAGCACGTCTTTTTCTTCAGTCATTTTTAGAGTTAATGGGTTGTTTGGATCTTTCCAAGGAGCCCATTTATAGGGTATGCCACCGTCGCTCTCTGCCGCGATTGCAGCGGCAGCACTAGTAACAGAAAATGCAAACAAAACAGGGAGTAGCAGTTTATTCATTGTGCTTCTCGCTATGAGCCAGTGTCATTCCAGTATAGCGGTGTTGTGCCTATTTTCTAGACAAATATTAGCGCCCTATGGAATACCTCATAGTGTATAGAGGTATTCAAGCTATTCTTCGGCTTTGTGGATATAGTATCAGCCGCTACCGCGTGTCATTGCCAGCTTGACTGGGAATCCAGCTGGTTGCTTTAGGCTTCAGTTGGCCCGACACTGTCATTCCCAGCTTGACTGGGAATCCAGCCAGTTGCTACTGGCTACAGTTGGCGCTTAGCAGTCATTCGCAATTCTTGTTCGAACGACAAGTTGACAAGCGCTAATCAGCCTTATCTCCAGTCGTCGACCAATCTAGCTAAAAGCAGTTATCCCAATAGAAGAGAGAAAGGCAGTTAGCCTTGCAAAGTTCTGAATTACTGGCAGTTATGGCCGATATGTGACTAGAATGAGGCTGGATAAAATATTGCTTCAAATGAGTTAATGCAGATAGACAGTCCTAATTGCATTGCATACCAACTCAATTGTTAAGGCGACTGGTAATTACAATATGAAAAATAAGCTAGAGAACCTCGATCTTAACCTACTTAGACTACTTAGTGCTGTTGTTGAAACGCGAAATACTCACACTGCCGCAGAAAAGCTTGGAATATCGCAAACTAGCGTTAGTAGAGGAATGGCGAAATTACGAGAGACCTTCGGTGATAGGCTATTCATTCGTAAAGCCCATGGGGTTGAGCCTTCAGAACTAGCAGTACGAATTGCTGAAGCCTCAAATACCATGCTCAACCCAATAGTTAATGTCTTAGAGTCGTTTCAAGATTTCGAACCCTTGAAGTTCGAGGGAAGTATAAAGATTGCTGTGCATCTTGCAGTGCTCGAAGTACATGGTCCAGATCTGTTTGAAGCTCTGCGCAACGACTTTCCTAATGCCTATATCGAATTATTGTATTGGCAAAACAATACTACTCTTGAGGTTTTGGCCGGTGAGTTAGATGCCGTGATTCAATTTGAGGGATTCCCACTTCCTCAGGAAATCTACATGTTCCCAGTATTGGAGTATCAGGTTTGCTTGGTTGGTAGAAAAGCACACCCAGTATTGAGCCATACCAGTGAATGGGAAAAGGTGGGCAACCTGCCTGTAGCGAGGATTGTCACCGATGGAATGGTGTCTCGTCGTGAAGCGATGGATGAGGTCTACGAGTCAAAAGGTTTTGAGGCCGAAGTCTCTTTCAGTTCGCACTCTATCAGAACGATACTTAGAAAGATAAGCACCTCTGACGCTGTTATGTATGGAACTACATACTTGCGCGACGTTGATGACAATGTGGCTTTCTATCCGCCGCCTCCGAACCTTCCCGCTGCAGTTTCACACTATGGATTGTGCTTGGGCTATTTACAGACTAAGAGGGATTATCCCTTAACCCAAGCCTTGCACCAGACCTTATCGACTTATTTCAAGAACATTGAAACTCCGCCTTTGGAGGTGCAAGACTAACTATCCCCAATACTTCAAGTTTCGAGTTGGCTTTGATGCTCGTAATTCAGGAGGCGAACACGTGTTTTCAACTTAGCCTCCAGTATTTCGAATACATGGGTTCCAAGGGTACTCGGAGCGAAAACAATTTCGTCTAGCCAATTAATATCTGCTAGCAAATGCAGATCACTAGCGATGTCATTAAGCTGAGATTGGCTTAGCTCCAGTGGGTGATTTGGCCAAGCATGAGACAGGTCAACACTTAGCAGCCGATACTCTCGTCCTGAAAGCGACTTTTTATACTCACTCAGTTTATCTGGGGCTAAATAGTGTAAAACCAATAACACACAGACCCCTTCGCCATAATCCGCAATCAAGTAGTTTCTTCCGTTCAAGTTAACTTCGTATTCCACAGTTCTTCCTCTAAATAAATGAGGTCGAAATTATGAACCGCACAAAATTACAGTCCACGGTTTATAGAAATTCAGATATGCGCCTAGATGGTCTACCAAATGTGAATTACTCAAAACCATATTAAGCAAACCAGAAGTAGGTAGACTTTTTCGCATCTTCACCAACTAGGACTGGTGAGCTCTGGCAGGGAATGCCAAAGCATATTTCAGAAAATACCCGCTAAATGCCAACTGCTATCACGGGTTAAAACATTACTTATTGGAGCCTTGAAATGCGTCTGTGTCAGCCCACATTATTTGCCAGAAATGCAAAGCCTACATCTAGATTGATGCTTGCTACGATTGTCACAACCACCTTATTAGTTGGATGTGGGAACGAAGCAATTGAAGAGCAAAAAACAAACCCTATTCGTCCAGTATTTACGGATACTGCTGGAGTCGTAGCTCCAAATAGCCATCAACAGTATTACGGAGAAGTGCAATCTGCAAATCGCGCTGAAATGGGTTTTCGCACCCCAGGCCGTTTAGCTGAAATATTCTTCGAAGAAGGAGATCAGGTATCTAAAGGGGATCTTATCGCGCGCCTTGATTCGAAAGACGCGGAGATTTTTCTTTCTCGCGCACAAATTGATAAAGAAAATACTCGCAGAGAATATCACCGTGCAAAGCAATTGTTCGAGCAAACAGGAGCAATCGCGAAAGCGGAATTAGAACAACTTGAAAGTCGATTCTTAGTGGCTAAGAACCTAGTTGCTGAAGCTGAGCGTCAGCTGACATACACCAATCTGTACGCGCCCTTTGATGGTATTGTTGCGCGACGCCTAGTAGAGAATCATATTCTTGTTCAAGCGGAGCAACCAATCGTCACTTTACACGACCTCAAAAATCTTGAAGTCGTCATTCAAGTTCCAGCGAGCACAATGCAATCTAACGCAAGTAGCGGTAAGTCTTTCGCTACTTTGCGCAATATTCCTGGTCAAGTCTTTGATCTTTCACTAAGCCGCTACGCAACAGAACCCAATCCGGTGACTCATACCTATGAAATTACCTTGAGTTTCGACGACATAGGTGACGAGCGTGTGATACCAGGTATGGCGGCAATAGTGACGCCAAACAACGAATTAGACGATCAAGACTCATTAGTTATGGTGCCAGTTTCTGCTATCCAACCTAACAATATGGGGCAGCAGTTTGTTTGGGTGGTTAAGTCCGACAATACACTTGAACGTCGTGAGGTCGAAGTTGGTGGAATTGATCTGGATAAAGTGCAGATCAAATCGAATCTGAATCATGGAGAGCAAGTAGTCATCGCAGGTCTTTCTGGGCTTACTGAAGGAGCGCTAGTTCGAGTGCAAAACCCCAGTGCTGAGGAGACTAAATAGATGAATATTGCAAGCTACACACTCGCAAAAAGAACCAGCGTGTGGGTGTTGATCGCCTTGGTCTTAATCGGTGGCTACATCAGCTATCAAAAACTCGGCCGTTTTGAGGACCCTGAGTTTGTTATTCGCCAGGCTGTGATTGTTACCCCCTATGCCGGAGCGACTGCTCAAGAGGTCAGCGATGAAGTAACGGACGTGGTTGAAGGTGCACTTCAAACACTTCAGGAAGTGAAGGAGATTACTTCAACTTCAAAGCAGGGGATGTCCGAAGTCATCGTTGAAATGAAAATGGAGTTTGCGAAGACTGAACCCGAGCTTCAGCAAATCTGGGATAAGGTACGCCGTAAGATAAACGATGTGCAAAGAGAGTTACCAGCAGGTGCAGGTCCCTCGATTGTTAACGATGACTTTGGTGATGTTTATGCGCTTTTTTATGCGGTAACTGGAGAAGGTTATACCGATAAACAACTACAAGACTATGTCGATGAGCTGCGCCGTGATCTGGTGTTAGTGCCTGGTGTTGCGCGCACTCATACTCTGGCTGAAAAGCAAGAAACCATTTTTGTGGAGATCTCAAATCAGCAGCTAGCCCAGTTTGGCTTCTCTGCTGAAAAGATTTACGAGGTGCTCGAAAATCAAAACAATATTGCGGTAGCGGGAGCCATCAATAACGGGGATATGCATATCCCAGTAATTCCAAGCTCGAACATTCGCTCTTTAGATGACATTCGAAACATCAATTTGGGGATTGGTAGCGACAACACCATTATGCGACTAGGTGATGTCGCGCAGGTTAGTCACGGCTACCAAGAGCCAGTGTCATTGTTGATGAACTATAACGGTCAACGCGCCATTGGCCTTGGTATATCTAATGTGGCTGGCGGCAACGTCGTTACCATGGGCGACCTAGTACAAGCGCGAATTAAAGAACTAGAAAGTCAACGTCCTTTGGGCATTGAAATCCATGAAGTGTCTCTACAATCTGATTCAGTTGCGGCATCGGTATCTGATTTCGTAAACAACCTACTAGCGGCTGTAGCGATTGTGTTCGTGGTACTACTTTTGTTCTTGGGAATGCGTACGGGCCTGATAATCGGTTTTGTCTTGGTCCTAACAGTCGCTGGCACCCTAATTGTGATGCTGGTAGACGACATTGCCATGCAACGCATTTCTCTAGGTGCTTTGATTATTGCTTTAGGGATGCTGGTAGATAATGCAATCGTAGTTACCGATGGGGTGCTTGCGCGGCTGCAAAAAGACCCGGATGCCAATCGAGAGCAGGTGGTATCTGAGGTTGTCGGTGCAACCAAGTGGCCATTATTGGGGGGAACGATCGTTGGTATCTGTGCCTTTAGCGCGATTGGCTTATCACCATCGAACATGGGGGAGTATGCAGGCTCGCTATTCTGGGTAATTTTGTACTCGATGTTGCTCAGCTGGGTATTTGCAGTCACCGTGACTCCCATGCTTTGCTACGACTTCCTAAAAGTAAGTCCTACAAAAACCAATAAAGTTAGTCGCGGAATGAACGCCTACACACGTGTACTTCACTGGGTGTTAAACAACCGCAAGGTATCGCTAATCGCCATTGCTACGGCGCTTGTGCTAGGAATTAAAGCCTTTGGCTACGTGCCTCCTGGCTTCATGCCGGAGTCTCAACGCCCACAATTTGTGGTGGATGTCCGTCTACCCCAAGGCACCGATATTTCGCGTACCGAGCAGGTAATTACTGATATTGAAAAGGACATAGCTCGTAAAGATAGCGTAACCAGTATTACCAGCTTTATCGGCGGTGGTGGTCTTAGATTCATGCTGACCTATTCACCAGAGCCAGCTAACCCGAGTTACGGTCAGCTTTTGGTTGACGTAGAAGATTATCGTGCGATTGCACCGCTAATCGAGCAACTGCAGTCAGAACTTGAACAGGCTCACCCCGACGCTTCAATCATGGTCTGGAAGTTCATGTTGGGCCCCGGAGGCGGTAAGAAAATTGAGGCCGCATTCCAAGGCCCGAATAGTGAGGTGCTGCGTAGCTTAGCCGAGGAGGCGAAAGCTCTAATGGCTGAAACACCTGAACTGATCGCTGTTCAAGATGATTGGCGCCAACAGGTTCCAGTTGTTCAGCCAGTGTTTTCTAGCGAAAAGGCACAGCGCTTTGGGTTGACTTCAAGAGAGATCAACGCGGCTCTAAATCAGACTCTTAGCGGGCGTAATGTGGGTACTTACCGCGAGGATGGTGTTCTTATACCTATCGTGGCACGTGCACCTATCAGCGAGCGAAACCACGCTGTTGCGTTAAAAAACACCGAAGTGTTTAGCCCAAATCTTGGTGAGTTTATTCCCATGGCGCAATTGGTGGATGATGTGAACGTAGTTTGGCAAGACGCCATACTCAAGCGAGTAAACCGCGTTCCGACGATTATGGCGCAGGCGGATCCAGCTCCTGGAGTGTTAACCGCGGAAGCTTTCGAAGTTATCCAGGAAAAAATTGAATCTATGGACTTACCACCGGGTTACAGCGTGAGCTGGTACGGTGAATATAAGAATGCAAAAGAGGCCGATGAAGCGCTAATGGCTGCCGCTCCCTATGGCTTTGCTGCGATGGTTCTCGCTGTAGTGTTTATGTTTAATGGAATTCGCCAGGCCTTAGTCATTTGGCTAACAGTTCCGCTAGCGGTAATAGGCGTAGCAGTGGGTTTGGTTACCTTCCAGACGCCGTTTGAATTCATGGCAACTCTTGGTTTCTTAAGCCTTATAGGAATGATGGTTAAGAATGCAATTGTGCTGGTAGATCAAGCGGATGTGGAAATTAGAGAAGGGAAAGAGCCTTACAGCGCCGTGATTTCCGCAGCGACTAGCCGTGCACGACCAGTGCTACTGGGCGCTTGCACCACCATTTTGGGTGTAGCGCCGTTATTGGCAGACCCGTTCTTTAAGAGTATGTCCGTCACCATTATGTTTGGTTTGTTGTTTGCAACTCTACTGACTTTGGTAGTCATTCCTTTGTTCTACGCCTTGTTCTTTGGCATCAAGGCGCCATCGTCGAATGAAACCGCGCCACTGTTAAGTAACTCTAAGTAATCTTTGGGCGCGTTTGGCTTCAGACTGAACGCGCTTATATCAATATTAATACCTGAGCAATACGCTTGCCTAAGTGTCATCGGGATTGGATTTTCTAATGAATATTATTGAGATTGAAGGTTTCCTAACCTTCACCCTGGCAATCATGTTGCTATTTGTAGGAAAGTGGGCGACAGCAAGGTTTTCGGTGCTGCGTAAGTACAGTATCCCAGAGCCGGTTATTGGAGGGTTCGTTTGCGCAGCAGCCGTGGCGTTACTCTATTACCTAGCAAATATTCAACTGCAGTTTGATTTGGAGCTGCGCGATTATTTACTACTGTACTTCTTTGCAGCTATTGGTCTTAAGGCGGATTTCAAAACCCTAATTTCAGGTGGTAAACCACTATTAGTGCTAACGGTTTTAGCTGTTATTTATATAGTACTTCAAAATGGAGTAGGGCTAAGTCTTGCAGCCATGTTTGGAATGGATCCTATTGTCGGTTTACTTTCTGGATCTATTTCATTAATTGGTGGTGTCGGAACTACTATGGCATGGGCACCCACGTTTCAAGAAATGGGAATTGAGGGAGCTGCCGAGCTTGGGATCGCAAGTAATACGGTGGGTTTAATAGCCGCTTGCTTGATTGGTGGGCCAATTGCCAAGTATTTGATCAATCGTCATCAACTAAAAGCAGTAGAAGGTGATGAGCTGGATATTGGTGTCCATCACGAACAGTCGGTACAACTCGACCATTTTGGTTACCTTTACGCGTGGCTGTTTCTTAATATCTGTATCATTATTGGCTATGTGCTCAATCTAGGCTTACAAGAAGCAGGACTAAACGTACCTATGTTTGTGTCATGCCTGATAGCGGGGATCCTTGTAGGTAATTTCAAAAGCCTAGTGTTAAAAAAAGAAATGGATGAAAACGCTAGTAAAGGACTGAGTCTAATTTCAGACATATGCCTTGGCATGTTCCTAACGATGGCGTTGATGGGCTTACAACTCTGGCAGCTAGTGAGCTCTATCGGCTTCATCGGTGCGGTAATGTTTGCCCAATTGGTGTTATCCGTTGCGTTTACGGTATTCATTGTATTCAGGCTAATGGGTAAGGATTACGAAGCCGCGGTTATAAGCTCTGGCTTTGGAGGAATTACACTAGGCTCAACTGCGACAGCGATTGTAAACATGACAGCAGTGACTCAGCAGCACGGTTCAGCTCACAAGGCTTTCATCATAGTTCCTTTGGTATGTGGGTTCTTTATCGATATTGCTAACGCACTGATCATCAACAGTCTCATTGGACTATTTAGTTAAAGTATCATCGGGTCTCCGGATTTCGGAGACCCAAACTTTCAATCCCACCTTGTTCCTTTTAATTTCCACTACATCTACAACCTAGTCTCAGGTGTTTATTTTTAGTCTCATGCAACCCATAGGTTCAGTCGAGGTTTCGAAAATCTACGCCAGATTGAGCGCATCAATAAGCCCAACTCTTTAGCTCATCGCAAGCGCCTGCCATAGACGAGCCACCTACAAAAACGAGAATGTCAGACCGTTAATATTGTCGTTCCGGCAAACCTATGTCTTGCTCCACAACCAAGGAAATCAAGGGACGCCAGTAATCTCATGCTTCCCCTCATCAATGAATCGAGCTGACTGACGTGATGCAGCGATATGCTTGTGCGGGGCAAGGTCGGGAGATTGGAAACGTAACGAATGTCTATAGCTAGGACTGTGTCGATATCTTTGTCTTCTTGGTGCACAGAGAAAGGCGGAGGGGATCGGTATATTACTTCGGCGGCCTGGGCCTAATCTTTGACATTTTTTTCTTTGGTATCGGGCTTAGATAAGTCGCTTTCAGCAGCCGGTATGATGGAGCGTCGCGGGAATTTTCGAAACGTAACGCGGTCGGGCATTAAACCAAAAATTTAGCTTTGGTAGCGCTTTTAAGGAATGGACAAAGATCTGTTTAACTGAGGAAGACAGCTAGTACATGAGCATGATTTCCGTGCGTTTGGGTTTCTCGAAAACGATACTCATGTCCAACTTTAAATTACTGAAAAAACTGTTTGGTATTTCTCTCCGCTAAAGGGTTATTACGAGTGATGCTCTAAACCACGACAAGGTCAAAAAGCTTCATTTAGATTGAAGTAGAATCCTGTTTCACCATCGCCAAAACCGAGGTCTAAGCGAAGGTTTGCTCGCGTTTTCACTTCAAATCGATAGCCAATGCCGACATTTGGTAGTAATTCGCTGCTATTAAATCCTCGTACAGATGGAGCGACCGCCCCGACTCCTGTCCAGGCAACTACACCATGTCTGCCCGGAAGGTCCCAGCGATACTCCAATTGGCCCATGAGCATTTGCTTGTCTCGGTAACGACCAGCGGTGTAGCCTCTCAATTCTGAACCGCCACCCACTTGCGACAGCATGTGCCAAGGCACATTACCGTGTGTAAATCGTCCACGTAGTTGCCATGCTAATACGCTATTGCGCGGTCCCATCTGCATGTACTCACTGTAATTCAACTCAATGGATTGAAACCTTTGCTGGCTGCCCAATTCTGGCATGTAGAACCCGGTGTCCAACTGCAGCAATCTGCCCTCATAGGGATTACCCAGAACGTCTCGAGTGTCATAGCTCGCCTGAAGTTTCACCCCCATCGCAAGATTGCTTTTCGCAAGGGGACTCGGGTCTATCTTGCTTTCCTCGACATTGATGTCTCGAGCCTTCGCGTAGTTAACATCAAAGCCAGCCCCCAAGTAGGTGCCGCTAGCTACCCGCTTTAGAATCAGGGGTGCTACAGAGAACTGTCTGTTTTTGTAGACAATTTTATTGTCGTCTTGATGGTTTTCTGGGTAACCCACGCCGTAATATACCTCTGGCGAATCGGATATAAGCCCATCAAAATAAAAGCGCCAAGAATCCTCGCTTAGAAAAGTTCGATTTTCGAGTTTAACGCCCAAAGAACCGTTAACAGATGCAAATCCGTTGATCACCGCGGAAGATAACTGACTTTGGCGGTCTTGTTTATCGACTTGATATAAACCAATCGCCGAAATTCCTAGGCCTAAAGATGTTTCAGGGCCGTAAAACGGTCCTGGCAATATACTGAAATCAATGGCCTTAGTATCGTCAAAGCCACCATCGGCGCCGAGTTTATTGAGTAGCTTATCTACCCAGCTGTCGGTTTGTTCGTGGGCTTCGACAGGAGGCGATGTCATCTTGTCAGCTGCGTATAAGCAGGTGCTGTTTAGCAGTAATAAACTGACGCCAAGCTTTAGCAATTTAGACATTATTTATCACCTCGTTGTTCAAGGTGTGCCTGCAGCTCTCGCTGATCCTGTCGTTGGTTGTAGTGAGAAATTAAACGGAAATGCTTGTTGCTAAATCCCTCTCGCCACAAGGATTCGGGAATATGACTGAAGCTCTTTTCATACTTAGCTCCAACGAACAGCCATTGCTCCGCAAGTTCAGAGAGGTTCTGCTTATGTAATTCGCTCGGTAATGCGAGGGTGAGCGGTGATGGCTCTTCAGCGAATAGCGGTGCTAGCAGAGGCCAATTTGGATTTTGCTTTGCAAGCATTTTTGGCACCAAATGAGGGCTTTGGCTTTTTCCAAATTCATAGTGACGTTTTAGCAACATAAACTTGTCCGGCATGGTGACGCTTGAATCCCACCAATGGCCATCAATGGCGCTAAATAAGGCATTGGTTTGTTCTTTACTAGCCGGCTCTAACTGCGTAAGCGCAGCATTCAACCATGAAGTCATATGTTGGTTGTATGACTCTAGATTCATCACCAAATTGTTCAGGATCAGCGCGACGCCAATTTTGGCGCCAAGCATATTTGAATAGACGTCCTCCGGCGAATAAGCAGAAACTTCTTCTGACCAAGGCACCCATGTTCGATATCCGTGCCATTGAGCAATTTCATGAGCTTCAGCCATCGAGTACGCCATGCGCGCCGCAAGATTAGCGGATAGTTCTAGTATCTGTTGTTGGCTGAGACCATTGAGTTCAAAAGCACTAAAACGAATTTCTCGCTTACCAATTTCATCAGGTAACTCAATGGTGAATTCCTCTCCCAAGCGGGGATGAATACGTTTAAATAATGCAACTGTGTTATCTGTCGTATCTCGAACGTGAGCCAAATCAATGAAGCCACCTTTCAAGGTGTACAGCATTCCGTTATTTTCGCCGCCTTTTGGGCCATAGGGCTCTCCTTGGGAGCGACTAAAGGTACCTGCCTCGTACGCATGCGGACCGATTTCTTCTAATGACACCGTATTAGAAAGTCGAAACCATGGCACCGGCAAACTGCCAACTTTTACTTTTTGCTGTGTACCAAAGGCGCAGCAGGGACGTATTGCCTGAGGTATTCTTGGCAGGCTAAAGCTATGCGGGTGGTACTCTCTTAACGACACAGGGTCTGGCTTAAGTTCTAAGGAAGCTGACACCGCTTGCTCGGTTGGTAAGCTTCGAGTTTGCCAATCAGGGCTTGAGCAAGCGCTGAGAAACAACACTCCCGAAACTGCGCAGAGTTTTGCTACCCACCGACGAGAAGGATATGTCGTAAACATCTAGCTGATTCTCTCTAGGTTTGATTAATAAATTGCTTGATTGCCTTACTCACTTCGAATGGGTGTTCATTGGCAATGTTGTGCGGTGCCTTGGGTATCACTAGTAGTGGTGCGTTTAGAAATTCCGCCAGAGACTCTCCTTGTTCCAGCGTGAAAACCTGGTCATCAGCCCCCCAAATCACTAAAGAGGCAGGTAGTTTTTCCGGGTTCACCATGGGCAGTAAGTGATCGCGATGGGTCGGCAGTGAATCTATCAATCCTCGTTTTTGCGCTTTCCATGGCGCGAAATAACGTTGGAAGATTTGCTCATCAATAAAGCTGGGGTAGTCAGGAAACTGAGCGAAAGTTCTATCAAACAGCTGACGCATTTGCTCCCTGTTGTCGGGGACAAAAATATCTGATGGATGCTCACGCTCGAAACGTTGGCTTAGCGCAGACATCTGTTGGTCAGTTATAAAAGTGCCTGGGCTAGCAATAAGCACGACCTTGCTTATACCAGCCTGTTTAACCATCATGTCGTACGCGACAAACCCGCCATAAGAAATCCCAACCACGTTGTATGCCTTGGTGTTGACGTGCGACATCAGTTGATTAATCGCATTTCGCTGGGTTGTAATAGTGGCCGCGCCCTCGCTAAAGGAATCCCCAAACCAAACGAGATCTGGAGCGATGACTAAGAAATTCTCACTTAGCGACAGCATTACTGGCAGCCAGGTTGTCGTCGCATTGCCTCCAAATCCATGAAGCAACAACACGGGCTCGCCTTGCCCTCCAATCCAGTAACTGAGCTGGCCGCCTTCACTGAGCTCGACATGGCGTTGATGAAAACCAGCCGACTCAAGTTGGGCGTTGTCGAAATGTTCCTTTACCGAAATCGAAGAGCAGGCGCTAAGACATACAGATAGCGCCATTGCGGTGATCGTCAGTTTTACTGAGGACAGATTGAGCATCAGAAGCGATATCCAAACGACGCCATTACGCTCGAGCGTTTGCCTACACCCAACTCAAAAAGAACATCAATGTTCTTTGATATATGGACTTGTCCACCCAATAGACCGTTCCAGTTTTCCTCCAGGCTCTGGTCGACCTCAAAGCGGCCTTCATTAATTAGGGGAATACCAAGTTCAGCAATGTTCCCACCGAAGTTTTGACCCACGTTTTGGTACATTGCACCTAGCCAAACTTGTCCTTTGCCGTCCCAGCGATAACCAACGCGAGGAGAAAAAACGATGGTGTCGATTTCTCCATCTAGGATGTCTAGAACGGTCTTGGTGTAATTAACATCCGCCATCGCGAACCAAGAGCCCACGCCGCCGACGACCGTAGTACCAACGCCGTAGGTAGTCCCTTTAAAATCCAACTCAAACTTTGTTGCGATAGGCTGACCAAAAGGCAGTTTTATTGCGACGTCAGCGACACTACTGCCTTTGGTGCCTCCAAGAATCGCGTAGGTATTGAGGAAGGGGAAAAGCCACAAGTCTGCTCTTAGAGTGAGTGTTTCCGATTCCTGCATTGCAGTTCCACCTTCAACTTGCACAAGACCGTCTGGAATTGGCAGCCCTCCAATTGCGACATTAGTAAGTGAAATATCATTAATTTTAAGAGGTTGCTCCATTGCCAGGTAATTGATGCTGAAGCCGTAAGGCTTGGGCAGGGAGTAACCTTTCTGCTTCGCTTGTTCTCCCCAAATAGGGAAGAAGCTTGCTTGTTGAGGGGTAGATGTATCGGATGCCAAAGCACTTCCGGCAAATAAACCGCACATAGCAACAATCGATTTCGTAGATCTAGTAATTCTCATAGGACTCTCTTTAAACAAAATTTAGGTATGGACAATTGCCTTTGTGGCATTGCTTAAGTTCGAGGCGATTATAAAAGAAGGGGTAATTCTTATTAGGGATTTGAGAAATTCAAATCTGCTAGATCTTTCATTGGGTAAATATGGACTCTATGTTTTTGGTCCTTGTCGATGAAGTTCCAATTCTGCATTTCTCTAAACCATAGTCTCTTGAAAGTTAATTCATACAATCTGCTCATCGATTCAAAGTCTTACTGAATGCAACTGAAAAAGCCTCGTTAACACCGGTCTTTATCGCCGAAGTTATTAAGTGCATTTTGGGTATTTATCTCTCGACTATTAAGTCGGTTTGATAATGCATTTAGAAAGTTATTGGCTAGCAGTTATTGAAACTCATAGAACTTTAGCTGGGCGGGCTTTGCATTTAATTAATTTCAGTTAAATATATTTGGTAGAAGTATGATTTTTAATAAGTTGTCAGAGCAGCACAAGGATAATTTAAATTCCGTTTTCAGCCGAAAGAAGCTGCACAAAACCTCGGCTGTGCTCATTGCGCTAACAGCGCTAGCTGCTACTCACGCAAAAGCCCAAGAGAAATACATTGATATCACCCAAAACGACAACACTTACTTCGCTCTTACAGGAGGGTCGGGTATTACAAATGTCAAAGGAGTAGAGAAAGAAGAGAAAAAGCAGGATTTTCGCTCATTTGATATACGATTTGGGCAACACTTAACCGACAACCTGCGCTTAGACTTTGTCCACGCCAATGAAGGGCACCCACATAATCACCATCGTGACGGCTTTTCTTCACAGCTTGTTTATAGCCATATGCTCACAAAAAATACTAGGTTGGAACTAGGCACAGGACCCTATGTATCGTTTGATACCACTCGAAACTCACAAGGGATAGAGCTGAATGAAAAGCGAGTGGGATTGGTAAGCACGGCAGCCTTAGTTTATCCCATTAACTACATAGGTACTGGCGTGCACCTTCGAGCGCAATGGAACAACTACGTTATTCCTAATCGGCCAGTAGGAAACTCATTCTTGATAGGGTTTGGTGTCGATATTGAAAATTCTATGAGACAAAGCAAGGCGCGTGGTAACGGACTAGTCAACGAAGTTTGGCTATCACTCGCGAATACCAAAATCAATCACGGAGGACCAGATACAACAGTCGGGTTTAGTGTAGAAGCGGCTCACCGATTCACAAACAACTACGCGCTTTCTGTTGGATTACTTGACGAAGGTGGCGACAACGGGTGGACAAATAGACGAGGCATAACCGCTCAAATTTGGCGTTATGTTCCTTTGGGCAAGTACCTAGAGGGCCGTATTGGAGCAGGACCTTATTTTGCTCAGGATAAATATGAGCATCCTGGTGCATTCAATACAAAGGGGGTTATTACTTTTGGTTTAAATTACGAGCCTCATTGGCTTGATAATGAAAATATTTTCTTTGGAGTTAGCTTAACTCGTGTAATCGATAAAAAAGGCTATGAAAACGATGCGGATATCGCTCGGCTAACAGTGGGATATCGATTCTAAGTTGTTTATCAGTGTTTTTAATTAGGTGTGCGTACCTTGGTTTAATAAATTATGAGGTTGTTTGTTGTGAGAAGGTCTAAATTTACCGATAGAGAGATTATGAATATATTAAAGCAGGGTAAGCGAGGGGTTCCAGTCAGAGATATTTGTTTAGAGCACGGTATTAGCGCATCATGTTATCACCGCTGGCGCTCGAAATTTGGTGACATGGATACTTCATTGATGGCTCAGTTAAAAGAAGTTGAAGCTGAAAACCGACGTTTAAAAAAGATATATGCTGAATCATTGTAAACAGCAGCAGTTATGCATCAATAATCGAGAATGATGAGCGTGGGGCTACCGGAAAGACGAACGCGGCACCTTAGGTCTATGGAAACACGCTAGTTAATGCAAGCCTAATGTTGCGATAGCTCTCGCAAACCGAAAATCAGCAAATCGGTATAATATCGCCAGTTTTTGAAAGAGAGATGTATGGAGATTGGCGTGCAACAAGCTGTATTGAATCTAAGCGACACAACCTTTGCTGATGAAATTAAGCAGGGTGGGGTGGTGCTAGTGGACTTTTGGGCCGAGTGGTGTGGCCCTTGTAAGGCGCTAACGCCAATTATTGAAGAGCTGGCACAGGAATTCGCAGGTCGTGCCAAAGTTGCCAAAGTGAACGTTGCCGATGGCCCAGAGGTGGCACAGCAGTACGGTATTCGCTCTATTCCTTACGTTCTGGTATTCAAAGACGGAGAGAAGGTTGACGAGTTGAACCTGACACTTAGCAAAGAAAACCTGACTAACCTTATCGAGCACCATCTCAAGTAAGTGCTTGCTGGGATGCTGGCAACCGGCACGCTGCAGCATCCCAAACCAGCCCGTTACTCCACTTCTTCAAACGTCGCAGTGAAGTGTCTTAAAACCGGTGGCTCGTAGGTCAAACGCAAGCCTTTGATCTCATCTTTCACGTCTAGCAAATCCTTAAACACGTCCACTATGTAGTCGCAATGGGACTGGGTGTAGCTCATGCGCGGAATGGTCAAACGCAATAGCTCCATGGGTGCTGGGATTTGATTGCCTTCGTTGTCGCGCCCTAGTAGCAGTGAGCCAATTTCTACCGCTCGAATGCCGCCAAGTTCGTAGAGCTTACATGCCAGCGCATGAGCTGGGAATTGCTCGCCTGGAATGTGTGGCAGCATACGCCCAGCATCCACAAACACCGCGTGCCCACCTGCGGTTTGGCAAGGCACGCCTGCAGCTTCTAGCTGCTCGGTCAAATAAGCCACCTGACTGGTGCGGTAAGCTAGATAGTCTTTGTTCTGACCTTCGTACAAGCCTTGCGCCAGCTCTTCAATGGCTTGACCCGACATGCCACCATAGGTGGGAAATCCCTCCATAGCGACACAGCGAGAGCGACATTCGGTGAAGACGTCCAAGTAGTTATCGTCCTTCACGCACAACAGCCCGCCGATGCGAACCAAAGCATCTTTCTTAGCGGACATCGCCAGCATATCTGCGTATTGATACATCTCTTTGATGATCTCAGCGATAGTTTTGTCCTGATAACCAGGCTCGCGCTGCTGGATGAAGTAAGCATTTTCGCAGAAGCGCGCCGAGTCCATGATCACCGGAATGTCGTAACGCTGGGCCACTTCATATACAGCTTTCAGATTGGCCATAGACACAGGCTGACCACCGGCTGAGTTGTTGGTGATGGTCGAGATAATGGTGTAGACGTTTTCAGGCCCGTAAGTCTGAATCGCAGCTTCGAGCTTAGCTATATCAAAGTTGCCTTTAAACGGGTGATAAGCGGCAGTGTCCATGCACTCCTCAACCACTACGTTGACCGCTTTGGCGCCGTTGATTTGGGTGTGCCCTTGGGTGGTATCAAAATGCCAATTGGAGATAGACACCGGGTTACTCAAGCCGCGCTCGCGGCGGCGTTTTTCAATCAGGGTAGGGATAATTATCTGTTCCGCACCACGGCCTTGGTGGGTCGGAATGGTATGCTCGAAATCGAATATGTCCTTCACTGCTTTTGACAGCTTGTAGTAGGACTTTGAGCCGGCGTAGGCCTCGTCGCCTAGCATGCCAGCGGCTTGCATTGTGTTGGTAATTGCACCCGTGCCTGAATCAGTGAGTAGGTCGATAAACACGTCTTCGGATTTCAGCGCGAATGGGTTTAAGCCACTGGCTTTTATCGCGTGTTGGCGTTCTTCTAGGGTTTTCAGTGCAATCGGTTCTACCACGCGAATTCGAAACGGCTCGGGTAGGTGTTTTACGTGACTCATTAATTTGCCTCGAGTTAGGCTCCTAGTTCAGGAGCGTTATATCACAGCCCACAATCGGGCGAAAAAAGTTTGGGGTTGGCTTTAAGCCCTGCAAAACGTCATCAAACAGACGGCAGGCGGCACAACCAGAAATCAGAGGATTTTATAACCCCCGAGCGAGGCATTACTCGGCGGCGAGACGGTCCGACAGGGTGTGGTCTATGTTGTACCACTGTCTAAGAATCAGCAATGTCGTATTAGATTTCGGCATTGATTTAGCACACTCTTTAAGGAGTTTGTTGTTATAAGTTTAGGCCAAATCTCCCAGTTCGGAATTGGCACAGGCTTAAGAAATCACAAAGCGGAACTCGGGTCAACCCAAGCGCACTAAACACACCTGTTTTCGTCAAGGCTAACTACAATAGGTTGCAAGTAAATTTTGGGAGAATTCAACCATGGCAAACATAAAACGCATGCACACCCGGGATCGTATGAGCAAAATCTTAATTCACGGCGATGTGGTGTATTTGTGCGGCCAAGTGGGCAAGGGGCTTCCAGGCGAGTCCGTCACCGAGCAAACTCACGAGGCCATTAGGCGTGTTGAAGCACTGCTTGAAGAGGCGGGTAGCGACAAACTACACATGCTGCAGGTGATTGTATGGCTGGCTGATATGGCTGACTTTAAAGAAATGAATGCGGTGTATGACCAATGGGTGCCGCTGGGTTTTGCGCCGGTACGTGCTTGCGGTGAGGCAAAGTTGGCAAGGCCCGAGCTTAAGGTCGAATTGATCGTTACTGCAGCGCTTATCGACTCAAAGTAGAGGGGCAATAAAAAACGCCAGTGTTGGGCACTGGCGTTTGTGTTTAAGTTGTTGAGAGCGTCACCGACTAAGGCGTCAGACTGGCGTTCACTTCGCCCGGTTCGTTGTCTTGGCGCACTTGCTCTTCTGGAGTCTTCTCACGCTCTGCGTAAGGTACCACCTTGTTCTTCACAATCAGCGCCCAGATGGTCACGGTTAGGCCACACAGACCAACAAACACAAAAGGTCCGGCGTTGTTCCAGTGGTCAAACAGATAACCACCAACAATGCTTGAAATCAGAATACCAATGGCGCCAGATAGGTTGAAAATACCAATCACGGCTCCGCGGTTTTTCGGCGACGTTTGCTGCGCAATCAATACGCCAGACGAGATGATGCCACCAATTTCCGCCAAACCAATCAGCACCACAATGATCATCATGGCGCTGCCAAACGGGTCGGTGATGAAGTAGGTGCCACAGTAGCCTAAAAAGGTCAGGGTAGTGGCCAACACCAAGCAGTTCACTCGATTGATCTTGTCCGCCAAAATACCAAAGATGGGTGCGCCTAACAGGGTGACACCTTGAGCAATACCCACAATCATACCGGCTTTCTTAAGCGCATCAGCACTGTTCATGCCCGCTTCGTTAACGCCGTAGTTTGACAACCACAAAGTCATAAAGGCACCAACAATGGTCAGGTTGGCACGGGATACGAACGCAGCACCATAGGCCAGCGCAATCCCCGGATCTTTCGCCGCTTTCACACCGCCATAAATCATCTTAGCTAGCGGTAAATCGTGCTTGGCCTCTTTCTTGATATGACCTTTAAGGCCAATAAAAGAGACGATGGCTAGCACAATACAGATACCGACAACTATGTGGTAAGTGGCAAAGCCAGCTTCTACAGCGGTTTGGCCTTGAGACTGGAAAATCTGAGGTAAGCGCAACAGTACAAACAATGCCACCATGGCGCCGATGCCGTTACAAACTCCTTGCAGGCCCGCGGCTTTACCGCGAGTAACGTCTTTGGCGTAGTCGGCGAGCAGGGTCACAATCATACAAGTGGCAGCAGAGATACCCACACCGTAAATGCAGCGGTAAATCAGCAGTTCGTTGACGGTTTGCGCAGTTGGGTAGAGGTAAAAGGTCAGAGCCAGAATGGCGAAACCAAAGGTCATCACCCATTTGCGGCCAATCTTGTCCGATAGCGCTCCCCAAATACCCACACTGGCGATAATCGCCATCTCACCGGCGAAGTTCAGCTTACCGCTGACTACCCCGTGTTGGTCTTGAGGAATGCCCATCATCTCAGTGAACAAGAAAGGATGGAATCCGTTAATGAAGGCGCCCAGTAGAATGGTCGCCACGCAGGTCAGGTAGAAGGTACTCATATTCCAAGCCGACACCTGGGATTCAATATGAATCCCTAGGAACTTCTTGGGAGTGGCGGTTTGATCAGTCATAGCGGTCCTTTAACTCTGATATTGAAAATTCTGTTGAGGCGAACGGGCTTTCCATAGCAAGTAACCCGCACCGGCAAACAAACCTTGTGTCACTGTATTGGACAGTTGGGCAATCCACTGGAAGCTTTCACTGTTATCACCTACACGAGCTAAACCCGACATGGCAAATACAGCAATGACATTTAGCAAATACAAAATCGCTGCGCCCTTATTTGCGGTCTGCCAACTATGTCGTACCGCGTGCCAGGCGAAAATGATGTTTGATAGGGTCAGCGCGCCCAATAAAGCGAAAAACCACAGACGCTTGTCTGGGAACTGCAGTGCCAGCACCACCACCACAATCAGTAAGGTGGCAATGGTGGATGCGGGGCAACGCCAAGAGGTTGGGCTAGTGGGACGGTTGGCGTAGTAGCGCCGAGTCGTCCACACACACCAAGTCAAAAGAATAAAGCCGGGTGCCATGAACAGCATAAGCGCGTGATTGAGCGCCATCACGTTGACGTCCATGGTGGAAATCAGCAGCTTCCAAGTGGCTTTGCAAAGCCCGCCCGCCACAATCAAGGCGGCGGCCAGACTAGCACTACTAGCAATGGGTGGGTGCCAGGTCTGTAGCGCTTTGGTGAGGTAATACAGTCCAATCGCGGACAGCAAAATGGGTATGTAGTCGTAGACGGCCAAGGCAACACTGTATTGATACATATCAATTATTCCCTGTATTTATTCTGGTCTTTCTTCTCTGTGCTGGTTCAGTGGGTTAGGCTGAATTTGCATACCTGTTACACCAAGCTAACAAGTCAGTAACCTGAGTTAAAGACTAAGCCAAATATTGACTAAAAGATATAATGTTAATACATTAGGTCAATAAATAATTTTACCTAGGTTATAACGCAGCTTTCAGCACGAGCGATCAGTGCTGATTAAAAACCGATAGGGAAAGAGGTAGAAAATGACGATTCGAGTTGCAGCCGCTCAGTTCGCTGTCACCAATGATGTAGAGCAAAACCTTGCTACCTGCATACGCATGATCCGCCAAGCCGGCGAACACAATCCTGACCTAATTCAATTGCCCGAGTTTTGTAATCACAATTCTTGGTACGACGATCAAGCGCACTGTATCGATGTGGCAGTTCCAGTTGGGGGGGACTTCCTAAACGCCATCGCCGATACAGCGAAAGAAGTGAATGCCTTTGTGATGATCAACTGTACCGTCCGTCGCGACAACGACGTCATTACCGGCACTAATTTGCTGTTTAACAAGCAAGGTGAGTTGGTTGGGCAAACCGACAAGCAAGTCTTGATTGGCCACGAGAATGACTATCTCACCCCTTCGACCGAAGTCAGCGAAATCTTTGACACTGAGCTGGGCAAAATCGGTCTTTATTGCTGCATGGACGGCGTTATCAACGAGCCGCCACGCTTGTTAGGCCTGTACGGTGGTCAAATTCTGTGTAACGCACTTAACTCATTTGCGATTGATGAAGGCACCTTGCACATTCCGGTGCGCGCTGCTGAAAACAAGGTTTGGGTGGTCGCTGCTAATAAAGTAGGCCCGCTAATTCCTGAAGCCTTGCTTGAACCCGTATCCGAAGCGACTCAAATTCCAGTTAAGTTCTTAAGCGGTGCGGGTGACAGTCAAATTGTTGCGCCAGACGGTCGCGTGTTGGCGATTGCCGGCAAGGACGAAGAGGTGATTTGGGCGGATATTGACGTTTCCGAAGCCAACAACAAAACGCGCCCTGATGGCACCGATGTATTTGCCAATCGTCGTACCGATTTGTACTCGGTATTGGCCCAAGACCCAGCCACGCAAGATTTGCCGCAAGCAAGCCTGGTTGAGTCGGTTTCTGCGGCCACAATCGCTATAAAAGGCGGCGAGCAAGCGGCGATTGCCGATGCGGTTGAACAGATTCAATCCCTACAAAACCAGGGTGTAAAACTTATCGCCTTACCAGAGCTGTTCTGGCTGACAAAAAATGCCGACACTCAAGCCGGTCATGAGCTTAGCCAAACCGCGGTTGATGCCATTGCCTCTGTGTTACAGGCAGAAACTTATGTGTCGACCTCAATTGTTGCAGAGCAAAATGGCGCTGCAAGCCACTGTGGCGTGTTGATTTCCAATCAAGGTGTTGTGCTTCAACAAGGTCAGATTCACGCCAGTAATCGCTTTGGCTGGAGCGCGCAAGCGGACCGAGTGGAAACGCTCGATACGGTTTATGGCAAGTTGGCGGTACTACTAGAAGACGATGCCATTTATCCAGAGCTTGGCCGTTTGTACGCCTTTGCCGGTGCTGATGTGATTCTTGCACCGTTGAACACTCAAGAGAGCTGGCAAAGCCAAACCGGACTGCGTGAGCGCGCCGCGGAAAACCGCATCAACATCGTGGCTGCCAGTGGCGAAGTAGAAAACTGCATTATTTGCTTCATGCAACACGACTTCACTTTGATGACCCCTTGGAAAAACCGCAAATTCGACGGCCTGCTGTCCGAGGGCGAGTTCGTGCGCGCAACCGACACCCAGTTAATTGCTAATGTGCACCCGAGCGCCAGCGCTAACAAGGTCGCTAGCCATCGCACCCACCTAATTAACAACCGTCCTTGGCGTCAAATGGCCACGGTCGTGGACTCAGAATAAGGAAGCTACCCATGCAAGATAACGTAAGTTTGCCAAAGGCAATCTCAGACAAAACCCTAGCGGCGATTGTCGAGCACTTTCAAATGGAAGAAGTCCTAGGTGCAGACGGTGGTCCTTACATGGACTTGCAAAGCCACGCGCCAATTCACCAGGGTTCGGTAGGTGCGGTGCGTGTGTTTAAAGGACGTGGATTGGCTCAACTAGTCACTTGCTCGATTGTAGTACCTGCGATTTTCCTCGATTCGCACATGATTTACGGCTTTACCGCTGGCGATTCTTTGGTACCGCACTTCACTTTGGACTCAGTAAAGGCCGGCGAGCACTGCGCTTTCCACTTGGATTTGACGCCAAAGCAAGACTTAGGCGCTAACTATGATTATTTGATGCAGGTGTACAAGCCGCTGACCGACAGCTTTAACAAAGCTCAAGAAATCGAAGGTCTGACTCCGGCGCAAATCACACC
Source organism: Paraferrimonas sedimenticola (assembly GCF_002282855.1). Lineage (GTDB taxonomy): Bacteria > Pseudomonadota > Gammaproteobacteria > Enterobacterales > Shewanellaceae > Paraferrimonas > Paraferrimonas sedimenticola. Next base: position 159,127 of record NZ_NRIR01000003.1, read on the forward strand.
ACTGCAACGCTCAATCATGTCGCCGTGGATGCTAGTTCACCGCGCCAGCGAAGCAGCTTACGAGCAGGTATTCCCAATTGTCGACGAGTATCGCGAATACTGGCAGAAGCTAGTTGACGAGGGCATTGACCTGCCATCAGACCCAGCTCAAGTAGAAGCAAGAGACTTGGCCAACCGCGCCATGATCTTCTCGCCAGAGATCGACAAGGTCTGGGATCAAATTACCCCGCTTATTGGAGCCGAAGCCGCTGCCGCTCAACTGGCGCTGCTGCAAGGCAAAGTTAAGGTTTAACACACAAGGAATGATGACAATGAAGTACACAGGCGAACATTTTGTAGAAGATATGTCGGATGCTGAACGCGATCGCGCCGCGATTGTGGACAGTGTGTTACCCCTAATTCAAGAAGCCGCTGGTGATGTTGACCGCTCAGGTGAATTCCACTTGCCGCACGTCAAAACTTTAAGCGACGCAGGCTTGTTGGGGCTTATCATTCCCAAAGAATACGGTGGTATGGGTGGCGGTTTGCGCGACTTAGCAGCGGCCACTTTTGCCCTTGGTAGCGTGTGCCCATCCACCGCGCTTTGCTATTTCTTCCACTGCTCGTCAGCCTCACGTGGTCTGTTGGCCCTTGAAGCGCTAGAAGCGGGTTTGTTCAACGAAGAAGAAGCGCCACTGGTACAAGCTTTTGCCGACAAGGTGCTTAACACCATGGGCCGTAAAGGCGAGTGGTTGGCCAACTTTGCCTCGGAAACCGTTAAATCAGAAAAAGCGGCAATCACTATTAGCACCAAAGCTAAAAAGGTCGAAGGCGGTTATCTGCTAAACGGCGTTAAAAGCTTTGGTTGTGCTACCGGTGTTGCCGATCAATACCTAGTAACAGCGGCCCTTGAAGGCATCGAAGATGCTAGTGGTTTGTCGACTTTCTTCGTCAAAGCCAACGCGAAAGGCGTGTCAGAGCGTCAAAAGTGGGATGCAATTGGCATGCGCGGTAGTGCCACTCACGGTTTGATTCTAGAAGACGTGTTCATTCCAGAAGACGATGCGCTGACAGTACCGGCAGCCTTTACCCGTTGTATGCAAATGAGCCGCGGTAGTTTCGTGGGTAACCAGTTAGCCGGTATCGCTGTGTACCTAGGTCAAGCCTGGTCTATCTACAACACCACTTTGACCACACTAACCAACTCTAAGTTTGGTGATTCGGACAAGTCGATTGCTCACTCGCCAATGCACCAACAGTTGATTGGCGAAATGATGGCTGATCTTGAGACTGCCGTGTTGTGGTTGCGTCGCCAGCTACAACTAGAAACCGCTGAGCCAGAGATTTTGCCAAAAGGCGATGTCGTGAAGCGCTGGCGCTTGTGTAAGGGCCAAGTGTCTGAGTACGGCTTTAAAGTGGCAATGAACGCTCTTAAGTGTACTGGTACTTCAGGTACTGGGTTTACCCACCCATCGGCTCGCGGTTTGCGCGAAATGGCGATGGCGCTGGTTCAAGCCTTCCCAGCCGAGCGTGGCCGCTTGATGGCCGCGTCGATGGAAGTCGATGGTGCCGAGCAAAATCAATTTGGTGTTGGTAAGTCTTAGGAGCAGTCAATGGCAGTATCAAGCCAATGTTATCTGGCTGGAGAGTGGCAAGCGCCGCACTCCAGTCTGGAGATAGACCTATGTGACGCCAGTACGGGCGTTGCCTTTGCCAAGGGAGCTGCCAGCTCACCGGAGCAAATAGAAACTGCAATTGACGCTGCCTATCAGTGTTTTGAAAGCGGTGCTTGGTCTGAATTGAGCCCGACTCAACGGGCGGATTACTTAGACAAGGTCGCGCTGGCCTTGCATGACCAGGTAGAGGCAATTGCCGATGCCGATGCTATGCAAACCGGCGTTATCATTGGCTTGACTCAACTGTTTGCCAAAGTCTGTGGCGCGGCGTTTTCCGAAGCAGCAGCTATGCTTCGCAACCTTCCCAGCGAATACTCGTTTTTGGAAAACAACCACACAGTACTGAAACAACGTTTGCCGCTGGGTGTGGCGGGGATTATCGCGCCGTGGAATGCGCCTTCTGGGATTGCTTGTCACAAGTTAGCGTGCGCCTTAGCGGCTGGTTGTACCGTGGTGTACAAGCCATCCGAATGGGCGGCACTCTCTAGCCACTATATTGCCAAAGCCATTGATGCAGCGGGTCTGCCTAAAGGCGCCTTTAACATGGTGTTGGGCGATGGCGCTTGTGGCGCGCAAGTGGTAAGTGACCCTCGTGTTGCCGCGGTGAGTTTCACCGGTGGTGCCAAAGGCGGTGAAGCGGTTGGTCGCGCCTGTGGCGAGCAAATTAAGCCAGTTCAGCTTGAGCTAGGTGGCAACAACCCAATGGTGATTCTCGATAGTGCTGATATCGATGAAGCGGCAGATGCTGTGGTAGCAGGCCTTGTCACCATGAACGCCCAATGGTGCCGCGCGCTCGGCCGTTTGGTGGTGGCGAATAGCGTGAAAACGCCTCTGCTAAGTGCGATTAAGAGTCGTCTGCAACACATAAAAGTCGGTGATGCCAGAGATCCTGAAAGCAAGATGGGCGCTATGGTTCACAAAGGTCACTATGAGCTAGTGAAAAGCCAAATCGAAGCCTATCGCGAGCTCGGTGGCAGCGTATTGCAAGTCACTCAGGTGCCAGAAAGTGAAGGCTACTACCTGCCACCAACGCTAATCGACGGACTAGAGGGCAGACAAACTCTTGAAGAGATCTTCGGCCCAGTGGCCACTGTGCACGGCTTTGACGAGCTAGATGAAGCTGTGATGCTAGCCAATCAGACTCCGTATGGTTTGGCAGCTTACGTTTATGGTGAGTCGGAGCAGGCCTGGCAGGTGGCGGCAAAGATTCGCTCTGGTGTGGTTAAGATTAACCAAATCAGCATCTTTAACTTCAGCCCTAAACTGCCACGCCCTGCATGGGGTAAGAGCGGGCTGGGGGATGAAGGTGGCAAAGAGACTTTTGAGTTCTTCCGCGGTTATCGAGTGATAGGAGAGCGCGCATGATACAAGCTCAACTCCTAATCGACGGGCAGTGGCAAGACGCGGTTAGCGGTGCCACTTTCGAAGTGTTGTCTCCTGCTACCGAGGAGGTGTTTGCCAAAGTGGCCCGTGCCGATAAAGCCGATGTCGATAAGGCTGTCGCCGCAGCTCGAGAGGGTTTTAAAACTTGGTCATCACTTGCGCCAAAACTGCGCGAGCAAGCCCTGTTAAAAGCGGCTGAGATCATTGAAGCCGAAGGCGAAGCGCGTCTGCTCGATATTTTAATCGACGAGAGTGGCTCGACCATCACCAAGGCCAAATTCGAAATTGCCTACACGGTAGACCTTTTCAGAACCGCCGCTGGCGAAGCTCGTCGTCTGTATGGCAAAACCTTTCCCAACGACAACCCTAAGCGTTTGTCCTTTGTTCAGCGCATTCCGTTGGGCGTGGTGGCGGTGGTGTCACCTTATAACGCGCCTTTGTCACTGCTGACCAAGATGCTGGCGTTTCCACTGGCCGCGGGTAACTCAGTAGTGGTGAAACCTTCTGAAGAAACGCCAGTTATTGCCCTAGAGCTTGGGCGCATTTTGCTAGAAGCCGGCGTGCCGGCAGCTGCAGTGAACATGGTTTGTGGCTTTGGCCAAGACTGCGGCGCTTCGCTCACCAGCCATTCTGATATCGACTGCATTGCACTAACTGGCTCCACCGAAACCGGTAAGCGCGTCGGGCAGGTAGCCATGGAGCGGATGCTAAAAACTCAGTTGGAGTTGGGCGGCAAGAGCGCGGCATTGGTGTTACAGGACGTAGACCCTGCCAAAGCGGCTGCCATCGTTGCGCAAGGCATCTTTACTCACGCCGGTCAGATTTGTATGGCCAATAGCCGTGTTGCGGTAGACCGAGCCATTTATCCAGAATTCATTGCAGAGCTTAAAAAGGTCTGCGAGAGCTTAAAAGTCGGCCCAACGCGTGATGCGGATACTGTATACGGACCGCTGATTAATCGCGCCGCGCTACAAAAAGTGGCAGGGCACGTTGATAAAGCCCTTTCCGAAGGGGCTGAGCTTCTCACCGGTGGCCGTGTGGTTGAGGGCTTGGTGTACGCACCAACTGTGCTACTTAACACGCCAGCCACTAGCGGCGCTTGGTGCGAAGAGCTGTTTGGCCCGGTTGTGAGCGTAGTGCCGTTTGACACCCTCGAGCAAGCCATCGAGATGGCTAACGACTCTGAGTTTGGCTTGAGCTCAAGCGTGCTGACTAAAAACCTTAATTGGGCCATGCAGTGCGCGCAGAATATCGACGCAGGTGCGGTGCATGTCGGCATGCACTCCTTCCAAAGTAATGCGTTAGCGCCCATTGGCGGCAGTAAAATGTCGGGCATTGGCCGCAGTGGTGGTGCCTATTCTACCGAAGAGTTTACCGACTCTAAGTGGATCAGCATCGAGCTTGAGGAAACCTTGTAATGACTTTGGTAAGCCGTCGCTACCTTCCCAGCGACTCGGGTCAGCTGCACATCTTCCAGTGCGGCGACCCGCGCTTGCCAAAGTGTTTGTTATTGCATCAAGCGCCAAGTAACGGCGCTATGTTTAAAACCTTGATGCCTCTGCTGTCCAAGCACTTTTTCTGCGTGGCGCCAGACTTTCCAGGCTTTGGTCAAAGCGATGGCCGTAGCGACAGCATTAGCGGCTTAGCTCGAGAGCTGTACGAGAGTTTGACCTCGGCGTTTGGCTCGTTCGATCTGGTGTTTGGTCATCACACGGGCGCGGCGGTGGCCATCGAATTGGCACTGATTCAGCGATTGCCACCGACGCTGGTGATGTGCGGACCACCTTTGCTGACAGAAGCCCAAAAAGCGGCATTACCAGCCAGTATTCCGGTAGACATTTTTGATGAGCAAGCACCGGCGTTAGATGCGCTGTGGGCCAAGATGCGCGCTAAGGCGCCAAGCGTCGATATAGCTATTAGTCACCGAGAAACTCTGCAAGCCATGGCGCTACAGAACGATTATCGCGCCATTTATCAGGCGGTGGCGGATTATCCGTTTGCCGAGGCCTGTAAAGCCTTTGATGGTGAGACTTTATTAATGGCGGGCAGCAATGACGTGCTGCACGGCAAAATGGCGGACACCGCCAAGTTATTAGGCAAAGCCGAGGTACATACTCTGGGCGATGCCAACACCTATGCCTGCGAAACCCACGCAGAGCAGATGGCCGCCTTGATTGTGGCCTTTACCAATAACAATAAAGGGTGAGCGAATGGATTTAGAACGAATTAGTCAGCCGATGGGCAACAAGCCCGCCCTAGTGCTGGTCGATATGATCAACGGCTTTACCGATGGTAGCTGCCCATTGGGTACCGATTGCCCGGAAGTGGTGGAAGCCAACCGACAGTTGCTCGAGTTTTTTCGCTCGCGCAACTTGCCGGTCTACTTTACGACCGTGGTGCACAGAACCCCAGACCAAGCTGTGGTGTTTCGCGCTCGCATGCCGGATTTGGCGGTGTTGACCCCGGAATCCCATTGGGTTCAGGTAGACCCGCGCTTGGCCATGCAGCCAGGGGAAGTGTTGATAGAAAAATGCTGGGCCTCCAGTTTCTTTAAAACGGACTTGGCCGAGCAATTGAATGAGGCTGGAGTGGATTCGCTGGTGGTCACCGGCTTAACCACTTCAGGGTGCGTTCGAGCGACAGTAGTGGACGCGCTGCAAAGTGACTTTGTGACCTTCGTGGCTGAAGATGCGTGTGGGGATCGCAATCCCGATGCGCACAAGGCCAACCTCTTTGATATGCACGCGAAGTATGCGGACGTTATGCCCAGCGAGCAGATCATAAAACTTATAACTAAAGGTTAAGGGAAAGGAGTGGTTATGCCTACAAAACCTGTTGTGATTGCTGGTGCAGGACCTGCCGGCTCGGTATTGGCTTTGTACCTGTCTCAAAAGGACATTCCGGTGATTCTGTTGGAAAAGGCCGAGAGCCTGCCAATTGATTTGCGCGCGTCTACCTTCCACCCGCCATCGTTGGATTTACTCGACGAGTTGGGTGTGGTGGATGAGATGCTGGAAATCGGTCTGAAAGTGGACCGTTACCAATATCGCGACCGCAAGACCGGTGAAGTCGCAGAGTTTAATATGAGTGTCATTAGTGACGCCACCAAATTCCCTTATCGACTACAGTTGGAGCAATACGAGCTTACTCATATTATTGCCGACAAATTAAAGGCTTACCCATCGGCCGAAGTCTACTTTGACCACGAGGTGGTTGGCTTTACTCAAGACGATGAGGGCGTCAAGGTTCAAGCGCGTTCGGGCGCCGAACTTAAGACCTTTGAAGCTAGCTTCTTGTTAGGCTGCGACGGTGCCTCGTCCAACGTGCGCAAAGCCGCCAACATTGACTACGAAGGCTTTACCTACGATGAGAAGTTCTTGGTGGCCAGCACCGATTTTCCGTTGGAAAAAGTGTTCGATAACCTGTCCTGGGTGAACTATGTATCAGACCCAGACGAGTGGTGCGTAATTTTGCGCACGGACAAACTATGGCGCGTACTGTGGCCAACCGACCCCAATGAGCCAAACCCTGAGAAGTACTTAAGCGATGAGTACTTGCAGGAGCGTCTACATCATTTGTACGACAAAGAAGGCGACTATCATATTGGTCACCGCACTCTGTACCACGTGCATCAACGCGTCGCTAAGGACTACTACCAAGGCCGTGTTGCTTTGGTTGGCGACTCAGCCCACATTAACAATCCATTGGGTGGTATGGGGATGAACGGTGGTTTGCACGATGCCTTCAACCTTGCTGAAAAGCTGGCTCGTGTGTTTAACGAAGGTGCTGACTACAAAGCCGAATTTGCCCATTATCAGCGTCAGCGCAAGGACTTGGCGGTTAAGTTTGTTCAAGAGCACACCATCAACAACAAGAAGCTGATGGAAAGCACAGATAGCGACGTTCAAGCCAAGCGCCAGAAGATGTTCATGGAAACTGCGGCCGATCCACAAAAAGCTAAGGCCTTTGTGTTGGAGCGCGCAATGATCACCAGTTATCAGGAAGCTGAGCGCCAGTCTTAAGGCGCTACAAGGAGAAGTTATGCTGAACTATCAAATTGCTCGCCGAGCACAAATTGGGGTAATCATTCCTTCCACCAACACGGGCGTGGAATACGACCTGCAGAAATTTGCGTTGGATGGCGTTACCTGGCACCCATCGCGCTTCTATATCGAATTGCGCAACTGGGCTGACGAAGTTTCAAAAACCGGTGAGTCTGCCGACATGGTGTTTGAGCGCTTTTTGGAAATCATGCGCGGTGAGATCCCTGGTTCGATTCGCAACGTGATGAGCGCTAAGGTGAATCACGTCATGTTGGGTATGTCCGCTGAGACCTTCTGGGGCGGCCTTGAAGGTAACATTGCCTTTGAGAACGAAATTCGCGACCAGATTGGCGATGTGGGCCTGACTACCGGTGCCGGCGCTACCAAAGATGCGTTGGAGCTATTTGGTGCTAAGACCATCTCGGTTATCACCCCATACCCGCAAGTGGGTGATGACAACGTGATTCGCTTCTTTAGCGACATTGGTTTCAAAGTGCACAAGGTGAAGGGCCTAAATCGCCCATCGGCCACTGCGATTGCCGAGACCCAGATTAAAGATGTGATTGATGCGGTTCACGAAGTGGATGCGGATCATGTAGACGCCATTGTTCAGTGTGGTACTAACTTGTCCACCGTTGATTTGTTCCCAACTTTGGAGCACATCCTTGGCAAACCATTGATTCCAATCAACGTAGCTACAGTTTGGCATGCGCTGCGCGCGGTAGGCGTGAATGACAAAATCACCGGCCACGGTCGCTTACTCGAAGAGTTTTAAGCGGTTTTAGCCGATACAAAGGGACTCATGCGAGTCCCTTTTTTTGTGTCTGAGAAATCCAAGATTGATATTTGCCAAAACCCGTCAAAACGCCTTGATTCCAGAGCATTCCGCGATTTACAACTTTGTTACATTGTTATAAGGTTATATCATTCGCTCAAGCCGTTCGGCTGCTGTTAGTACTTGCACAGGGGATCTTATGAATAAGCCATTGAAAGGAATCAAAGTCATTGACTTGACCCACATGTTGTCTGGTCCGTATGGAACCATGATTTTGTCCGACCTCGGTGCAGATACAATTAAAGTGGAGCCGCTGCAAGGCGAGGGCACCCGTAAACTGCTGGCCAGTGACCCTAAAAACTCTATCGACGGTTTTGGCGCGTATTTTATTACCCTAAATCGAAACAAGCGTTCAGTAGCCATTGACCTAAAGAGTGATGAAGGCAAGCAGGTCTTTTACCAGCTGGTGAAAGAAGTGGACGTGGTAGTCAACAATTTCGGACCTGGTGTGCCAGAGCGTCTTGGCATCGACTACGACACCCTAAGTCAGCACAATCCAAAAATCATTACCTGTGCGATTACCGGTTTTGGCTCGCAGGGCCCCGGTGCTAAGCGCCCGGCCTTTGACCAAGTGGCGCAAGCCTTTGGTGGCGGCATGTCGATTACCGGTCACAACCAAGCCGACCCCATTCGCGCTGGCATTCCGATTGGCGATTTGGGTGGTGGTATGTTCTCAGTTATGGGCATTTTGACCGCGCTTTTAGAGCGCAGCCAAAGCGGAAAGGGCCAGCACGTCGACATTTCTATGCTCGACTGTCAGGTGTCCATGCTCAACTACATGGCCACCATGCACTTTATGTCGGGTGAGAACCCATACCCGATTGGCAACAGCCACTTTGTGCACGTGCCTTATAACAGCTATCCCACCAAAGACGGTCATATCATTTTGGCGGTGATCACCGATAATTTCTGGCACAACCTCAAAGGCGTGGTGAATTTGCCACAGTTTGACGATCCTAAATACGACACTCAACCAGGTCGTTTTGCTGATAAGGCCATGATCGACGCCGCCTTGGGCGAGTTGTTCTCGACCAACACCAATGACCATTGGATTTCTCAGTTAGAAGCGGCCCGTATTCCTTGCGCGCCGGTGAACAAGTTTAGTGATACTTTTGCTGATCCTCAGGTACAACACCGCAACATGATTGTGGATGTATTCCATCCCAATGGTAAGAAGACGCAAGCGCCGGGTAACCCAATCAAGCTCTCACGCACCAACGAAGACAGCTACAGCGCTGCGCCTTATGTGGGCGAGCATACCCAGCAAGTACTGTCAGAAATACTGGACTTTAGCGATGAACAAATTGAATCACTAAAAGCCGCTGGCGTGGTTAAATAACTTTGTAGGAGGCGAACATGGCCATGGTAACTATTACCGACGTAGGTCCTCGCGACGGCCTACAAAATCAAGCAAAGCACTTAAGCGTGGCTGAGCGTGTGGAATTGATTCAAGGGCTGGTGGATGCCGGTGTTAACAGCATCGAAGCTGGTGCTTTTGTCTCACCTAAAGCCGTGCCTGCAATGGCGGGGGCTGACGAGCTGTTTGCACAAATTCAGCCGTTGCAATCGCGCTGTCAGTTTCAGGCGCTCATTCCCAACGTACGCGGTTACCAAGCCGCAGTTGCTGCCGGTGCCAAAAAGATTCTGTTTGTGTTGTGTGCTAACGACACCATGAACATGAAAAACGTGCGCATGACTCGTCAGCAAAGCGTGGAGCAACTCAAAGAGTTGTTGGCCATGGCAAAAGCCGACGGCGTAAAGATTCTGACCTGTATCGCGGTGGCCTGGCGCTGCCCCTTTGAAGGCAAAACCGACCCTGAGCAAGTGATTGCATTGGCGCAGTTGCTCACTGAAATGGGCGCTGACGATTTGGTGATTGCTGACACCATAGGTGCAGCAAACCCGATGGAAGTGGAAAGCCTAATGAGCCGCTTAGTTAAGGCCCATGGCGCCGATAAGATTGCGGTTCACTTTCATGACACACGCGCCATGGGATTGGCCAATGCCTATGCGGCTTACCAAGCTGGTGTGCGTCGTTTCGATGCCTCCGTTGGCGGCCTGGGTGGTTGCCCATTCGCCCCAGGTGCCACTGGCAATGTCACTACCGAAGATTTGGTGATGATGTTTGAACAGATGGGCGTGGACACAGGCATTGACCTTGAAAAGTTAATGGCTGTGGGGCGCAGAGCCGGTGAGTTAACCGAGACTCAAACCGGAGGTCGCGCGCGCGATTGGCGCGAGCTACAAGTGTCTCGCGGACAGTCGTTAAGGTAGGCCATGACTCAGGGAATGAATTTATTCGACAAGGTATGGTTTGAACACCAAGTCAGCGTAGACGAGTCAGGCAACGCGCTGTTGTACATCGACCGTCATATCATTCACGAAATCACTTCTGCGCAGGCTTTTGATGGCTTGCGCATCGCCAATCGTCCTATTTGGCGCAAAGAATCCTTGTTGGCAATGGCCGATCACCAAGTCCCGACTCAAGACCGAGAATTGGGTGATGCGGGCTTTCCTGATAAAGGCGCGCTGATTCAGGTTAAGACCCTGAATGACAATTGCGAAACCAATGACGTGGCACAGTACGGACTGGATGACGATCGCCACGGCATTGTGCACGTAGCAGCGCCAGAGCAAGGCGCAGTACTGCCAGGCATGACCTTAGTTTGTGGAGACTCGCACTCGTCGACCCATGGTGCGTTTGCAGTTCTAGCACAAGGCATAGGCACCAGCGACGTTGAGCATGTGATGGCTAGCCAGTGTCTTTTGCAACAAAAGCCCAAGGTGATGCGAATTGTTGTCAATGGCCAGTTGGGCTTTGGAGTTACCGCCAAAGACTTGGCTTTGTATTTGATAAGCCAAATCGGCTGCGCTGGCGCCAGTGGTTACGCCATCGAATACGCCGGAGATGCGGTACAAGCGCTGTCGATGGAAGGGCGCATGACCCTATGTAATATGAGCATCGAAATGGGTGCTCGTTGCGGCATGGTGGCGTTTGACCAGACCACTCAGGCGTATTTAGAAGGCCTACCAAACGCGCCTAAAGGGCAGGATTGGCAACAGGCGCTAGATTACTGGCAAACCCTGAGTAGCGATACTGGTGCCACTTTTGATGCAGAGTTTGTGTTTGAGGCAGCTGATATTGCACCTCAGGTAAGCTGGGGTACTAAGCCTGACCAAACCATTGCCATAGGCCAAACCATTCCATCGCTTGCTCAAGCCAGTTCGTCGGTTCAGAGCAGCGACTGGGCACGAGCGTACGAATACATGGGCGTTGGCGCTGATGCCTGCATTGGCAGCTATGCTATCGACCAGGTGTTCATTGGTAGCTGCACCAACGGACGTTTAGAAGACATTCGCGCCGTGGCGGAAGTGGTAAAAGGCCGCAAACTGGCCAGCCATATCAAGCGAGCCATGGTGGTACCCGGTTCCGCCAAAGTGAAGCGATTAGCCGAGAGTGAAGGGCTGGACAAAATCTTGGTCGAGGCAGGATTTCAATGGCGCGAAGCCGGTTGTTCTATGTGTAACGCCATGAACCCAGATCGCCTCGAGCCAGGTGAGCGCTGCGCGTCGACTTCGAATCGAAACTTTGAAGGACGCCAAGGACTGGGTGGACGAACCCATTTGGTGTCGCCTGCGATGGCAGCCGCGGCGGCAATTGCCGGTCACTTTGTCGATGTTCGTCAGTGGCAGGAGAACTAACTATGCAGGCATTAACTCAGTTGACTGCCAAAGTGGCAATAATGGATCGCGACAATGTGGATACCGACGCCATCATGCCCAAGCAGTATCTGCAAAGCGTTAAGAAGAACGGCTATGGCGATTGGGCTTTTGACGATTGGCGCTATCTCGACCCAGGTGAAGTATCGACAGATACCGCTACTCGGCGTGTAAACCCAGATTTCGAGCTGAATCAGGCGCAAGCCCAAGGTGCTGAGGTGCTGATAACCAGAGATAACTTTGGCTGTGGTTCTTCACGAGAGCACGCGGTGTGGGGCATTCGAGACATGGGCTTTCGAGTAATTATTGCCTCCAGTTTTGGCGACATTTTTCTCAACAATTGCTTCAACAACGGTGTGCTGGCAATCAGTCTGCCCAAGGACGAGATTCAAGCCTTATTCGAGAACTGTGAACAAGGCTCGACCCTAAGTGTGGACTTGGAAAATCAGACAATTTCTGCCAGTGGGAAAGAGTACCCTTTCGAAGTTGAAGCCATGCGTCGCTATCGCTTGCTCAATGGCTTAGACAGCATTGGTATGACGCTAGGTAAAAGTGAACAAATTCGAGAATTTGAGAGTAAGCACAAAGCCAAACACCATTATTTTTTCACGCCTTTGGCGAGGTAACTCAAGGGCCTTAGACATAGGGGACAACTATGCTGAAAAGGTTATTTCGCGGACTCGGTATGCTGGTACTGGGTCTGCTGTTAGTTATCGTCGCAGGGCTTGGGGTCATTGCGCTGACCCACATGGACAAGAGCTTACAAGAGACTCAGCAAGCCCTGAGAGTCGATGCCGATTCGCTAAACACCTTAGCCCACAAGGGCACCGAGTTGGTGTACCAGGTTGAAGGCCAAGGGCAACCGATTGTATTGATTCACTCGCACTTTTTCTCGATGAAAATGTGGGACCAATACGCCGAGCGCCTTAGCCAAAATTATCAAGTGATCCGCTTTGATTTGACCTCGCATGGGTTGACGGGGCCTGAGAGCAATCACGACTACTCCATGAACCGAGACCTTGAGTTGTTGGATGCCTTAGTGGAGCACTTGCAGCTGGATGATTTGGTATTGGTAGGCAGCTCGCTAGGCGGCAATATTGCTATCAACTATACCTCGCGATACCCGCAAAAGGTGAAAGCCTTGGTGTTGCAAAACTCCGGTGGATTTCGCAAGGCCAATAGTCGCGGTGGGCGCGGAGAGGACATGCCGGGGTGGGCTGATTACTTGCTGTACGCGATGCCAACCATGGCTTACGACGCGTTTTTTGACTGGATGACTAAGGTCGATATGCCCAATGCAGAGCAACACAAACAAGATTTTGCTTCAGGCTTTTTGCGCAAGGGCAATCGTTACGCCGAGATGCAACGCATTCGACAGTTTAAAACCGGTGATACCGCAGGGCTACTGCAGAGCATCTCTCAGCCTGTGATGATTCAGTGGGGCGAGCAAAACCCCCAGTTGCCGGTGGTTTTACTGCAGCAATTTGAGAACAATCTCACCCAAAGTCAGCACGTAATCAGTCGCGTGTATCCTGGGGTTGGCCATGTATTGAGTCTTGAGGCGCCAATTTCTACTGTGGCTGACGTGCAAGCCTTTATTGAAGCTGTCCCGAGCTACTCGGAAATCAGCCAAGGAGGCGAGGCCTTATGAAAAAGTTCTTCGTAGCCATTGCCATTGGCTTGGTGAGCGCCTGCTCGCCGGCAGAGGTGGAGTTGCCGCCGGTACCAGAGCAGACTTTGCAGGTGGCCAGTGCGATGCAACTGCCTTTGCAGCAAAGCGGTTCGTACCAAGTGTTCGACCATGAGTACACTCAGCTCAACGCTGGCCCCAGAGAACTGAATGTTCGACTGCTCAGCCCAAAGGAGGCCGGGGAATATCCTTTACTGGTGTTCAGTCACGGTTTTTGGTCAACCCAAGGTAAGTACGATGCGCTTTTAGCGCACTGGGTAAGTCACGGTTATGTGGTGGCCAGTGTCGATCATGTGGACTGTTGTTCTATGCCTAAGGGGATTTTTAACAGCCTGCGCTATGGCAATTTGGGCCTTATCGAAAAGCGTAAGCAAGATATCGTCAGTTTAATGGACCAGCTACCAAGCTTGTTAGAGATGCACGGCTTGTCGGGGCAAGTCTTGCTCGACCAGGTGGCTATTACCGGTCATTCCTTTGGGGGTTTTACTGCACAGATGTTTGCCGGTGCTACTGCAACCGTCGACGGAGCTCAGGTGGCCAACGAAGAACTGAGCGACGAGTTGCTGCAGAAAGTGAAAGCCGTGGTGGCTGTGTCACCGCCGGGCCCCATGTTTGATGAGATTACGCCGGCGAGTTGGACCAGTTTAAACAAGCCAACACTAGTCACCACAGGGTCTTGGGATGTGGATGCCAGGTTTTTCCCAGATTACCGCCTGCATTTAACTTCGTTTGAGCAAGCGCCTGCGGGAGACAAATTCGCCCTCACTTTGGCGGGAGCGGACCATTATTTCGGCCAATTGATATGTCGTCCCGAGCGCGAAGTTGAACCACAAACATTGCAGTTTGAGTGGCTACTGGCCTTTAGTACCGCCTTTTTAGACCATTACCTCAAGGGCCAAAGCGAGCCTTGGTTGAGGTTACAAGCACAAAACATCGAGCAGATTTCACAGGGATTTGCCCACTTAAATAGTAAGTAAACAGTTGTCAGGGAGTGGTATATGCCCTTGTTATTCGCGGTCGTATTGATCGAACTCATTGGATTCGGGATTGTTATCCCCATTCTGCCTTTTTTGGCGCCAAGCCTTGGCGCATCTAACTTTGATATCGCGCTAATTATTGCGGTTTTCTCGGTATTCTCTGGTCTATGTGGTGGTTACTGGGGAGCGCTCAGCGACAAAGTCGGGCGTAAGCCGGTGATGGCGGCTTGTCTGTTTCTCACCGCCATTTCCTATTTGGTGTTGGCGTTTGCCGAGACTTTGACCATGGTTTACGTAGCTCGCATCATGGCGGGCTGTAGCGCTGGGGTTTATGGGGTTGCGTCGGCGATGGTGGCGGATCTTAGTGACGAGAAGAATCGAACCAAAAGCATGGGATTGATTGGTGCGGCATTTGGCCTAGGCATGGTAGTAGGCCCATTTCTTGGCGGTGTATTGGCCGGTGAGGCGCTGAACTTCACCTTGCCATCGCTGGTTGCAGCGGCCTTGTCTGCGATTGCCGCTGTGCTTTGTTTGGTGATCCTGCCTGAATCTCTGAGCAAGCGCGACAGGGCTGAGAATCGCGCCCAACGCAAACACAGACGAACCTTGTACCAATTGCTCAAAGAAATTCAATGTCGTTGGTTGGTGAGCCTGTACCTGCTGCACTCCATGGTGATTTCGATTACCGGTTATCTATTCCCTCTCTGGACGGGTTACAACCTAGGCTGGGGTCCCAAAGAAATTGGTTATGTGTTTGGCGTTCAAGGTTTGGCCATGGCGGCTCTGCAAGGCCGTTTAGTTGGGATTTTGGCGGCGCGGTTTGGCGAGGTGCAAATGATGATAGTTGGCCTAGTGCTGCTTATTAGCGGTTATGCTATTGCGACTCAAAGCTCTGACCTGCCGTGGGTGCTGGTGGCTTTCTTTGGGATTATCACAGGTGCCACCATTTGTACTCCAGTGATGAACTCCTTGCTGTCGCAACGCACACCACTGTCGAACCGCGGTCGAGTGATGGGCTCGTCGATGGCGATTGGCGCTTGGGGTCGAGTGGCCGGACCGCTGAGCGCCGGTGTCGTACTAACTCAATTTGGCTACGAAGCGGCGTGGGGTATTGGCATAGTCATGGGGCTGGTGTTTATCGTTTGGCCGATTGTTGAGTTGGGTCGCGCGCCCCAACAAGAGCAGGCTACCGCGCCGGAAAGTTAATCACCATTGGTACCGTCGACGTTGTTTTGTGCTGTGGTCAGTCGCTCAATGAAGTAGTTGAGTACTGAGGCGTTTTGGTTTTGCGGGGGAAATAATACATCTACGGGCAAGCCGCGCACATCATAGGATTCGAATGGCATAAAACCAACCAAGCTACCATGCTCAATGCGGGGTTGTGCATCTGCCACAGCAGTAATTGCCCATCCGACGTCGTTTTCCACTAAGCTCAAAAGATCTTGGGTCGAACTAGCAACGATTTTACGATTGGATATCATGCCTTCTAGTTGTAGTAGGGGATTATCCAACATAGAGCGTAGAACGATTTGTGGCTTTTCTATCAAATCTTCTACGCGAACTTCTTCTAAATCAGCAAGCTCTGAATCTTTGGAGCAAATAGCAACAACCTCAGCCTGAGCAAATTGGATGTAATCCAAGTGGGTATCTACCGCGGACGCTTGTATTCTAATCAACACGTTAATGTCTTTTTTATCAAAAGCCGTCTCTAGCGTTTTTCTTGGTCCTCGCATTAACTCAAATTCGGTGTGAGGGAATTGCCGCATGGTTCGAGCTAGCGCCTCTTCAAATACTGAAATAGGTACTAACTCACCAATGCCCAGCACAAACCGAGTTTCGCCGTCATTCATTTCGTCTTGCACAATGGCGTTCACACGTTTGGCTTGACGGAGCAGGGTCTTACCGTGGTCAAACAGACGTTCACCCGCTGGAGTCAAAGTAGCTTTCTTGGTATCGCGATTGAACAAATCACAGCCCATGTCGCGCTCGAGCTTGGCGATGCACATGCTCACGCCACTAGGGACTCTATTCAATGCCTTGGCGGCACCGCTAAACGAGCCGTGCTCAACGCAGGCGACGAACACGTTTAGGTATTCCAGATTTATCACAACGTTCTCAATACAGACCTTGGTTATTAAAATTTAGCATGTCCTGTTGGATACGGTACTGAGGTGTACAAAAATGAACAACACTCTCATCTGTTTTTCTCTATATCTTTCAGCTAATTACTCCGTTCGAGTGTTAGTTGCAGCGAATCATTTCATTAAGGCTAAAGCTCTCTACGCAACCTTGGGTCGCCAGAGCGTAAGCCGCGACATGTTCACTTTCCATGTGAGCCCGCCAAAGCTTGCGAGATTGCCAATTTTCGTAGAACACAAACAAGGCTGGATTATCCTTGTCTTGGTGCAGGTCGTAATTAATGCAGCCGGCTTCGGCGCGAGTAGGTTCGAGTAGGCGAAGTAACTCGCGCTTTACCAGTTCGGTATGCGCTTGTTTGGCTAGTATCTTTGCCACTATGGTGAGTTGGGTCATACGCGTCCTCTGTGGTTAGTTAGCGACTTCCCTAGGATGAACTTCAATGGTGACGTGCGCCAGCGCGACTTTGCTCATTAACAGTTGTTTATAGAACTCAGGTGGTTGTGGCGTATCACTGACTAAGCTGACAATTGCTGCCTGATGATGCCCGGATAGCTTCCACACGTGCAAGTCGACCACTTGGCCGTCACCATCGTCTTCAATTGTGCGCTTTATGGTTTCGCTAATCGCGTTGTCTGGCGCCCGGTCTAACAAGGTCGGGTAGGTGTCCTTAATCAAGCCCCAGCCCCAGCGAGTGATAATTACAGCGCCCACTATGCCCATGATGGGGTCCAGCCCCGGCATACCAAAGTATCGAGCGGCCAATAGTGCAAAAATTGCGGTTAATGAGGTTAGGGCGTCCGCCAGCACATGCAGGTAGGCGGCGTATAGATTATGGTCGTGGCTATGACTATGAGAGTGAGAGTGGTCGTGCGAATGGCCGTGATGGTGGTGTTCGTGGTGGTCGTCCCCTTGATGCAACAAATAGGCGCAGACCAAATTGACCACCAAGCCGACGACGGCCACCATTAACGCGTTGGAATAATCTATGGCTACTGGTTCGATTAAACGCCACACCGACTCAAGCGCCATCATCGCCGCCACTAACACCAATGCGACGGCGCTTGTGAACCCAGCCAGAATATTTACTTTGCCAGCACCAAAAGTGTACATAGGGTTGTTGGCCGCTTTCCGTGCGTATCGATAAGCGAACAGGGTCAAGCCAAATGCGGCAACATGGGTGGCCATGTGCCAACCATCGGCCAATAGCGCCATCGAGCCGGTCATATAACCCGCCACAATTTCGATAATCATCATGGCTGCAGTTATAAGAACTGCGTACAGAGTGCGACGTTCGTTTTTCTTTTGCTGGAGGCCGAAATTGTGCTCGTGTCGCCAGCTTTCTAGGGAAGATTCCTGCATGCGAGTGATTATCGATGTTATTTGGGTTTGTTTGATTTTAAGTCGGCACAAGGATTAAAAATGAGAGCTGTTTGGCATTTATTGCACATGCGCTGTAGGGAGAGGGAGCCAATTGGCTCCCGGTTTTGTGGTTACGGAATGATCCAAGAGACAGCCCACTTAAACTGTCTATCGCCAGCGGTATCGGCTCTAGCGGGAACCGCGTAAAAACCAAAATTCACATCTAAAATACTGTCGTTGTCTAGCACGAAAGCCTTACCAGCGGTAAGTCCTAAGGGCGCGTTCCAGCGATTACCGCTACTGGCCTTCCAATCGTAGGTAATTGAGTTGCTATAACCAATGTAAGAGCCGCCAAACAGGGACCAGTTGTAGAAAACGATAGGGTTTAACAGGGAAGAACTGACACCATTTTGTCCCCACAAATGAGCGACAATACCACCGTATACTAAAGGTCCGGCTCCACCGAAGCCTACTAGCACTGGGCCTGCGCCCCAGCCAGGTCCTTCAAAGTCTTTACTCGAGCGAGTGGGCATCGAGATTTGCGGCCCATAGCCTATGCTAAAACCCGAGTCTTGTCCCGGTGGCACGTAGAACCCCTGCAAGATGGTATCGCCAATGCCGGTTTGACGCCCTCTGTCGCCCATAGGGGGGATGGTGTTTAGCGGAATAATCCCCCTTAGAATCATATTACCCTCACCACCGCCGAGATTTTCTAAGCTGTATACGGGTTGGAATTGATAGTTGTCGGCACGAGTGCTGTTTGACCAAGTCTTGGGGCCAAAAGCGCTAGTGAAATCGGTGAGCACCCCTTTAATAGGAGACAGAGGGTCTTGCGCTTTACGTGCGGCTTGACAGGCCTCATCACAGCCATCTTCGGCTCTTGTTTCGGCGATGGTGAGAAGTGCTGCTAGCAAAATTGCACCGCTATAAATCCACGGAATTTGTTTCATCATCAATCCTTACTATCGCTTTTAGAATCTTGGCTTGATTAACGGTTAGTAGAGCAGGGAATATCCGTCAAGAAAGGCAAAGCCTGCGAATGGGGGAAATTACGAGATCTAACAGGGGTTTTAGAGCTGATATGCTGGCGATTAACTATTGTTGAACCCTACACTGGTTTCGGTATGATCCATTTGAGCTAACCAGAGCGGTTGGCTTTTTTGCGGCAAGGTTTTGCTTGTCCGTTTTAATGAATTTAGCTTTGTGAAAGTCGGCGCAAGCGACGAGCTGTTTGAGCGCTGGAAAGTAGGTGATAAAAATATGGCAATTCCTTTTCACTCCAAGCTTCGTAGGTCTTTGCGGGGTTGGATGAACGCACTGCTGGTGAAGTTGACCAGTAACCAAGTGTCGGTAGAGAAAATTCCTTCTGAAGAGATTCAGAAGATCCTCATTGTTCGAATTAACTACCGCATTGGCAATATCATATTTCTAACGCCACTGATTAACGCCCTGAGAGCCAAGTTTCCCGAAGCGCAAATCGATGTGTTGATTGGTACCAAGCTGCTGATACCCGTGCTTAAACCAATGCACAATGTCACCAACGTCTATCAGGTGCCGCGCAAAATTCTCAAAGAGCCTGGTGAGCTGATTCGTCAGGTCAAAGAAATCAACCAAAATAACTACGACTTGGCCATTTCACCGATTGCCGGCTCGAGTAGCGCCAATATCTCTACCATGATGATCAAGGCCAAATACAAGCTCAGTTTTCATAGCGAAGGGGCTTACACGCCGGCGAACATCAAGGTGCCTTACCCTGAAGGTGTACACCACGAAGCCTTGATCCCATTAGCCTTGATGGATGGCTTTGACGGTCCGCATCAAGAGTACAAGCGCACGCTGGACATTAACCTACACCCAGAAGAAGCCGCCCAAGGTCAAGAGACTCTATTTTCTTTGCTGCATAAATCTGAGCGCTCAACCGATGTGGAAGGCAAGGTGTTTGTGGGTTTGTTTAGAGACGCCCGCAACGAGAAGAAAATTGAAGACAGCTGGTGGAAAGCCTTCATTGACGACCTGGCTAAAGGCGATTCACTGATCATTGTCGATATTCTCGCCCCAGGGCAGAGCGAGTCGGTGCATCCGGCTGCATTAGCGATTGGGATTGCCGATCTGCGCGAACTAAGCAGCTTTATGTCGTCGCTCGACTACTTCATCTGCGCTGATACCGGGCCTATGCACCTGGCATCCGCCGTACAAACCACAGTGATTGCTTTGTTTAACGCCACTTCACCGGACAATTACGGTCCACTAGGCGCTAACGACAGTGTGGTAAACATTTCGAATAAAACGATTTCTGATGTGGCCGTTGAAGTTCAAGGTAAGATTCAGAAATCAGATACAGTTAAGGAGTTAAAATGATCGTCGTAACCGGTGCCGCAGGATTTATTGGCAGTAACATAGTTCGCATGCTTAACCAGCAAGGGCGCACAGACATTATTGCGGTTGACGATTTGAGCGATGGTCACAAGATGTTTAATCTGGCCGACCTACAAATTGCTGACTACTTCGACAAAGACGATTTTCTAGAAATGGTTAAGTCGAATCAGCACTTTACCGACGTCGAAGTGATGTTCCATCAGGGCGCTTGCTCGGCCACTACCGAGTGGGATGGCAAGTACATGATGAAGAACAACTACGAGTACTCCAAAGACTTGCTGGCGTTCTGCCAAAACCATCGCATTCCGTTTATCTATGCCTCATCGGCGTCGGTGTACGGCGGTAGTGAGCAGTTCCACGAGTCGCTAGAAGTCGAAAAGCCACTGAACGTCTACGCCTACTCTAAGTTCCAGTTCGACCAGTACGTACGTCGCATTGAAACGCCAACCGCTCAAATTGTTGGACTGCGTTATTTCAACGTGTTTGGCCCGTTTGAGCAGCACAAAGGTTCAATGGCCAGCGTGGCTTTCCACTTCAATAATCAGATTTTGGACAAGGGCGTTTGTAATCTGTTCGAGGGCGATGAAGAGTACGGTCACGGTGAACAGTTGCGCGATTTCGTATACGTAGAGGACGTGGCCAAGGTGAATCTGTGGTTCTGGAAAAACCAAGCGGTGTCTGGCATCTATAACTGTGGTACCGGTAAGGCTCGCAGCTTCAACGATGTGGCCAATGCGGTTATCAGCTATCACGGCAAAGGTGAAATCAATTACATTCCGTTCCCAGAGCACCTAAAGGGCGCTTATCAGAATTACACTCAGGCGGATTTAGGGAACCTGAGAAAGGCGGGTCACACAGAGGAATTTACTTCGCTGGAGTCGGCTGTAGCCGCATACCTTGCCAAACTGAATGCTTAATTGACCTTGAGCCGTCGTTAAAAAAGAGCCTTGCGGCTCTTTTTTATGGTTGAACAAAGCCCGCCCTTGCAGGCGGCGGGCTTTTACTTGAGCAGTTGCCTAAGAAAGCTTAGTGCCCATGTGATTCAAGCAGGCTTGCCGGCGTGTGACACACTGAGCAAGATTCCACGGCGGCTTGCGCTTGAGATTTATCATCGCCAAAGTAGGCGCCATTCTGACGAACGTGAGCCATGGCTGAAGCAGACATGTACTTCTGGTGACAACTCATACAAGCAGCCAAGTCAGGTGAGGCATACCAAGTCTCAACCGGGTCATCCGCGGTTGGGCGCTGTGTGCTTGGCAGGGTATGAGCAGCACCTTGGTTACGGCCCAGTTCGTGACCAGTCGCACCGTGACAGGTTGAGCAGTCTGACTTCAAAATTGTGCCGCTACCGCCGTGACCATTGTCGTGTCCAGCAGCTTTGTGGCCTTTGTACATGAAGTTGGTCGACTTTTGCAGGGCGATGCCATCAGAAGTGGTGCCGTTACCCTTGAGTACTTTGTCGTTGGTATGACAAGCAATACAGTTCACACCATTGGAATCGTGGTAGAACTCGTAGCTGTGACAACCATAACAGGTGCTTTCGTCAACGATAGTGCGACGGTCAGCGACTTCAGCTTCGGCATCGTTCAAAATCGCGCGGTACGCATCGGTCTGCACGTATGCGGGGTAAGCTTTTTCGTTATCGCATGCAACACGCTCAGCGGTGCCCTTGATAAAGCAAACCTTAAGTATTGGCAGAATCTCTAGCGAACGCTCTTTGATGTCGAGAGGGACGTCTAAGGTGTAAGTCATACCATAACTCTGTTTTTCAGTGGTGGTATGGAATACGCCTGTGTCTGCATCGTAAGTGGTTGAACCGTCGCCTTTTAGGCTGAAGCGGCGATGGTTATAGGTAGTACCTAGGCTAAAGTCCGCACCTTCGGCTGTAACCACAGACTCAGGATAGTCTTTCTCCACATCCCAGCTAACCACCATGTACGGATTCGAATAGCCTTCCTGGTAGATTTCGTCTGCAGTGACAGTATTGCCTTCGGCATCCATCACTTGTACATCGAACTCAATCAGGTTGGTATCGTTAACCATCACGTTAGTCACTTTAACGCTGTAGTCTTTGGCCGCTTGATACGGTGCGGCGTACTTGCTGTGATCTACCTGGCTGTGACAATCGGTACACACACTGTCGGCCGGTGGGTTAAATGCACCGTGACCGGTTGGACGCTCAGTATGACAACCACTACAAGAATTGGCGTTGGCATTGGCTTTCCAAAGATCTTTGTCAGCCAGATTTTCATCATCCACGTGACAAGATGCGCAATCCATCATTGGTTTGGTCGGGAAGGCTGGGTAATCAAACGCATGCGGGCCGTGATAGCCGACCACAGTGTATGGCATAGGCGCTTCGTTACCTGAGTCGTCCAATCCCTTGCGATCTTTGCCTTTGTGAATGGCATGGATCATATGGCCAAGTTCAACCGAAACACCGTTAGGATCGCTCACAATACCATTGTGGCAAGCCTGACAGTTTTCCATGTCTAGTCGGCGGCCACCGTGGGCTCGCAAGCTGTCTGGTTGGTGACAGGTGTAACAGGTTTCAAGAGTCACCAATTGACGAGTATCGATACCTTCTTGAGTATTGGAGGCAGGGATCCAGTCGAAGTGAGCATTTTCAGCTAACTCATGGCCATCATCATATTCAAACTGCATTTCAATGGCGATTCTCTGAGTAATATCAGGATTAAACTCAACGCCTGCTGGATCTTCGAATTCTGCAAGATTGGTCTTGAACGAGTAGCTATAGGTGCCGTCCATGTTGTCGGTCAGGCATTCAGGGCAGTCACTGAGTTTCTCGAAACCTTGCTCAAAGGTAGTGCCGGCTTCGTTGGTGGTCTCGTTTAACAGGGACTTCCATTGTTTTAGCGGGCTGTCGGCATCGACTTCTAGCTGAGCGACTGAGAAGCGGAAATCGTGGAATTCGTTGGTTCCGTCTAGCCCGTATAGGCCTTTGCCACTTTCATTGACTATGGAGAAGTCTACCGTAATGACGCCGCTGTTATAATTGGCGTTATCAATTGATACAAATGCGGTATCGGCAACATCGATTAGTACGCCACTCGGGGCAGCAGGACCTTCAGGACCCTGGGGTCCCTCAGGCCCTGCAGGACCTTGGGGGCCGTCTTTACCATCATCACCACAACCGGCCAAGCCGATTGAGGCGAACATGGCCGCCAGTAATAGTTTCTTATTCATACTTTATCCCTGCATTTTTGCTTTTTTTGTGAATCAGGCCGCGAATCCGCAGCCGATTGTTTGAATGTTGTGTGGAAATTGTTGTAAGCGGGTTGACTGCGATCAACTTTTAGCCAGTGTTGAATAATTGAGCGCTAAAGCTGGGAGCTAGTTGGAAAGGCACTCGTCGAATATTTACACAAGAGTGATCTTGCGCACATTTTGGATTGGGTAAGCGACGGGCTAGGTTTGTTTATCGATACATAAGTATCAATGGCTTAGAGTGACTGTTGGTAGTAATCACATGGAAGAGAACAGGCATGAGTATCAACGCGTATTTGTTCGCTGAAACCCTATTAATCTGGTTGGTAGGCTCAACCATTATTATTGGTTTTTTGTCCTTGAAGAATAAAGTCGTGATACCAGACTCGAGTCGCTGCTCGTGCCCACCAAAAAAAGCACTCAAATTGAATTGAGTGCTATTTTGATGCTTTATCAGCTTTGCGATTACCAGTAGATAGCGTACTTAATCCATGCAGTGGTGTCGTCTTTGCCTTTTACTCCGTTAATGCTGGTGTTGTTGGCAAACTTGTGTTCGATTTTGAACTCGGCTGAAGACCAATCGTTGATCATGTAACCACCACCTAGCTCGACTTCCCAAGTGTTGGCGTCGTACTTGTCTTTGGCACCGAATCCGTTTGGCTTGGATAGGGTGTGGGTCATTTTAGGGTTGGCGTACAACCAGTGACCCGCATCAAACGCGTACATGGCGTAAACACCTGGCTGAACAATGTTCGAGCTGGATTCGTCAGCTCTACCAATCTTGTTGTTAACCTGAGTTTTACCCACGCCCATCATAGGGAAGATCATGATGTTGTCGGTCACAGACCATTTGTAGATAACGCTGGCTACTGCAGTCGTCGAGCGAGTGGCTTTGTTGTCGCTGCCGATCACGTCAAGGCTGGCACCCAGTCCGTCGTTTACGTAGAAGTAACGGGCACGGTAGCCGAAGCCTTTAGAGTTATCACCCGCTTTAACATCTTTTTACTGGCTGGTTAGGTCAGCCTGAAGGATGTGCTTTCCAAAACCCAGCATAAGATTGGCTTGAGCTGAGTTCTTATTAGAAACCGATACACCAAAAGTTTTAAAGCTGGCGGTTGGATCGCCGTAGTTAATATCTTCTTCCTGCGCGAAGCTTGGGGCGCTAACCATTGCGCCAATAGAAAACGCCAACAAGTATTTTGCGTAACTCATGTGAATACCTCTCTATTCGTTTCGAAATCTTGCACAGCGCTAGCCTCGGCAAGTGGGCGCATGATAATTAGAGGTTGCTGAATTATGTAGTTAGGTACTTTCGATATCCTTGAAGGTTTAATCTGTTGTGATTGATTAGAGACGGAGAGAGGTAAAGGGTGTGAGAAAAGGGGGCCGGTTATGGTTCGTTGAGTGCATCTAGGCGTGAAAAGTAAAAGTGAGATTGTTGTGTAGATAAGTTGGATAAGCGCTAGCTCGCAAGCGAGCTAGCCTTAGAGTATTGCGGTCAAGCTCATAAACTTGGAACTTGAGAAAGGTAGTCCTCTTCCCAAATTGCCTTCATTTTGCCGTTGTCGACATTTCCACCGGTAAGGATCACCAAGACATTCTGCTTTTCGGTTTTATCGCTTAAGTATCGCTTAACCGCTTCCATGGTCATCGCGCTGGTGGGCTCTACATGAAGCTTTAGCAAGTGACTAAGCCACTGTGTCCAATAGGCAATCTCTGGCTCGTCAACTTCGATCATGCCATCCAGTTTTTTAAGGTAGTCAAAGGTGATCTCACCAACCGCAAGCGTCATGGCACCGTCGGCCAGCGTGTTGGGTTGCTGATCTAATGTCACAATCTCACCGCATCGTAGCGATTGCGCGGCATCATTACCCGCCAGTGGTTCGGCTGCGATAACTTTGGCTTCAGGGCACAAACCTTTGGTGGCGATATGGGTACCAGAAATCGCGCCACCACCGCCACAGGGCGCGAAGGCTGCATCGATAGTGTCTATACCTTGAGCACGCAGCTCCAGTATCGCTTCATAGGCTGCGGTACCTTGTCCGCAAACCACTTGCTCGTGGTTAAACGGAGGGATCCAGAAAACACCAGGCTGTTCTTGTGCTTCCGCCACTTTGCGGTCCGCCTCTTGACGGTTCTCGCAATAGACGACTTCGGCACCATAGGCGGCTGTCGCTTGAGCTTTTACCTTAGAGACATTGGTGGGCATATAAATGGTGGCAGGAATACCGAGCTGGGATGCCGCCCAGGCAACCGCCTGGGCATGGTTGCCAGAGCTGTTGGCCACTACGCGCTTGATATCGTGTCCCTGTTCTTTTAGCCACAGGAGGGTATTGGCACCGCCACGGGCTTTAAAGGCGCCAACTTTCTGCAAGCACTCGGCTTTAAAGTAGATGTTGTGGCCCAAATACTCATTGAGCTTTTGCGACGATAGGATAGGCGTATTGTGTATGAAAGGCTTGATGCGTTTATGCGCATTTTCAATGTCGGTAAGGCTGAGCACGAAAGTCCCTCGCTGAGATTCTAGTTAGTATTTTATTGAAAGACGCTTCGATGATAATGTCTCTCAGCTCAAAGGTATACTTGTGTTTTGTTGCTGCGAGTTAGCGAGGACACATGGAGTTGAAAAGCCTCGAACTAAGCGTCCGCCTTGGAAAACAAAAGCTCTTGTAATGTTTTCAGAAGAAACCGAGATACAGGACCACTTTCAGCATGCTCTGGCACTACTAAATCCAAATACACTTGGATTTTACTGTTCTGTTCTCCCAAGAAATCACAGTCAAATCTTACTAAACTTCCTGCGGCTGCTTTCTCGTTAACCAAGAGTTCCGGTAGGCAGGCCCAGCCTATGTCTTGTTCCACCATTGCCACCGAGTCATCCAAGCTGGTGGTCTCCCAATAATTGGGGGAGAACAACATGTAATTGGCAAGCAGTGGATTGTCCAAAATACTTTGGCAAACCACTTGTCGAGTTGCCTGTAGTCTTTGTTGGCTGACTGCAGGGCCTTGAGCTAATTCCGAGTCGGCGGAGCAAGCCAACACCATATTCAGTAGACCAGTATCTAATAACTTAACCCCATCTGGTGGATTGCCCTTAGACACCATGACGCCTAAATCGAGTTCTTCATTCAGCAGACTTTGATGTAAGCGCTCTGCGGTGCCTCGGATTAGTATGAGTTTGGTATTCGGGTACTTAACAGATACTTTTTGTACCAGAGTCTCAAACAGCTGAGTGGGAATAAGCTCACCAAGCCCAATCCGCACACTGGTTTCTATTTGGCTCATAGCATCGGTTGATGAGTGAATAATGGTGTCTAGTTGGGCGAACAAGACTTTGACCTGGGCGTACAGCCGCTCCCCCTCATCAGTGAGTTTTGGGTAACGCCCCGTGCGGTCGAACAACTTAAAGCCTAAGTAGTCTTCTAAATTGATAATCGAGTTGCTGATGGTGTTAAGGCCTTTACCCTTGCGTTTAGCGGCTTTGGTAAAGGAGCCTGTTTCAGCCGCAGCTTTGAATGCGGACAGTTGTTCTAGGGTAAGCATTCCAGTCTCCAGTAGTAAATCTGCGTCCACCATCCCATTCAATGGGATTCAGACTATTTTAGTCTTTTTTAGCGATTCCTTATACTGCGCACAACTTGAAGCAGCCAAGACGGTTGCAAACCCGATGCAGGACGCGTTTTTTATCGTTTTTTTGAGGTAATTATGTCTAATCCAAGTGTTCGCGATTTAGCTTATAACCCGTTACATAAGCCGGAAGACAAGAAAGAGCAGTGGGACGTTTATAACAAAATGTGGGAGGAGCAGGTCGAAGGCAAAGGACTGAAAATGTTCTGCGACTGGGCCGGTGCTCCACTAAAAGCCGCTATCGTTGGCGACCCGTTCTCTATCTTTGGTCCTGATCCAGACTCAGCTGAGTTGAAAGCCTTGATTGCTGACAATACTGACGAAGAGTTTAAAGCGGCTTGGAAGCGTCGTGCGGGTAAGCACTTTAGAGACTGTGACCCAGTACTCTACGAGAAAATCGTAAACGAAATTGCAGCGCGTGACGAAGCTTACGAGCAAGCTGGTATCACCATTATTCGCAACAAGTTGGGTTGGTACCCAGATGAGATTGAGAACTTCAACAAGTCTTGGGGTGGTTCTAAGTTCTTGTCTATCTATGGCGGTGGCTACTGGATTGTTCTGCGCAACCTGTGGACTCGCGCTAAGAGCCCAGGCGTATACGGCCAAGAGGCCGCGGCATCCGCTGCAGTAGCAGGTATCGTTAAAGAAGACCCGGATGCGCGTTTGTATCCAGCACCTTCTAAAGAGCCAAATCCAATGGCGCCAAGTGGCGGTGTATTTGGCTTCGACCAAGCGGACTATCGCTTGTTCCCGAACAAGCAGCTGGTATGGCACTTTGCCACCGCGGATAAGGCCAACATCGCTCATGACATCGACCCTCACTTAGTAAGCGGTGGCGTGCCAATGGGTAAAGACATGTACGGTCGTGTGTTCGACGATTACGGCTTTAAGCAGGAAGTGGTGTGGTTTGATAGCCGTTTGACCTATCACCATGACTGCTTGCACATGAACCTAGTTGAAGGCATGTGTGGTCTGCCAGACGTGGAAGGTTGGGGTTACCTAACTGATACGCCTAAAGCCATCGACGGCTGGAAGATTTTGCCAATTCCATTGGAAGACCAGCAACGGGGTGCGATGAACGGTGTGACTACCGGTACTGGCCAATATTTCATTGATGATAGCTGTACCAAGTCGATGAAAATACTGGAAGAAAACGGCATTGAGCCAATTCCAGTGCCTTATCAAAACACTTGGGATACCTTCCACTCGGGTATCGACTGCTCAGACTCGTCAATCTGGCGTGCCTACGACTAATAGGTCGGAAGCCCAAGAAGCCGCTACTTAGATAGCGGCTTCTTTGTGTCTAGAATTTATGGGCGATGCTGATAAAGGTACGCACACCGTGCATGTGATTGCGATGGCTTGGCTCGTCAAATACTCGAATACTCAAGCTGGATTTAATCGCCTCAATGGGCATGCCGAATTCTAAGCCCACACCAGTCATTTGGGATCTGAAACGACCCAGCAATTGGCCAGCGTCATTGCTGCCTTTATCACCACTCAGATGACTCACATGGTACACATAGCCACCCAGATTCATGCCATTGCTAAACTTGCGTTGCAGTGACGACTCAAAGTAGCCAATGGTACCGGGCTTCATATCGCGGCCCCGGCGTAAATCTTTGCTGCGGTGCTCAATGTTAGAGGCGAAGTTCGCCTGCCAGTGGTCATTGATATTCCAAGTTGCTTGAGCACCAATTTGATGAACGTCGTAGGTCTTATCTGTGTTGGTATTTCCCTGAGCTAGACCCAAACGAAAGGTATAGTTGGCCGCTATATGCCAGTCGTTGCCCAAGGCCCAGTTGAGTTTGATGGGAGTTACCCAAGGACTGCGGGAAACCGACAGTAGCTTGCCATTCATGTCTTGCTCTGAGCCTGGTGCGTAAAGCCCACCGGATACAAAAGTAGCTCCAAAGCTGTAGTGGCCTCCAAACAGTTTTTTACCCGTGTTGTAGTGCAGGGTAGCTAACAAGACTTTGAGGTTGGTGTTTATTGGGGTGTTCACACCATTGGCGTCGACGCCCTTAATCTTGTAGTTACCATAGGTCATGGCACCAATCAGACCTTTACCGGCAAATACGGCGGCATTTGCCGTGGCATTAAAGCCCGGTTGGTTGGCGGTCATCTCTGGAGCGACAAACTCTTCAGCGCTGACCCCTAAGGTGGTCATCATTAAAGCTGCGGCAACTAGGGCTTTCATTTCGGTCTCCACTATCGTTTAAGCAAAC
Organism: Paraferrimonas sedimenticola; assembly: GCF_002282855.1. Lineage (GTDB taxonomy): Bacteria > Pseudomonadota > Gammaproteobacteria > Enterobacterales > Shewanellaceae > Paraferrimonas > Paraferrimonas sedimenticola. The sequence continues at coordinate 188,387 of NZ_NRIR01000003.1, forward strand.
ACGGCGGTACCAACTAGGGGCGGCCGGTTAAGTGGGCAACATGCTAAACAAGCGCTGGATTTAGCTCAAAGAAGCTCCCTTCAAGATTATTGACAGCTCGGAATTGACAATCCTATTTGTCGGCGAGAGGGCATAAAAAAATCCACTCGCATAAACGAGTGGATTTATGGGCGTTTTGACTGCTAAGTCAGATTACCAAATGCGTACGCGTTGGTCTTCTGGCAAATAGAGCTTGTCGCCAGGCTTAACGTCAAAGGCTTTGTACCAAGCATCGTGGTTACGTGGGGCTAGCGCACGGAAGCGACCTGGCGAGTGAACGCCGGCGCGCAGCTGGTTCAGCATGCTTTGCTCGGTGCGCTTTTCTTTCCAGACCTGCGCCCAAGCTAGGAAGAAACGCTGATCGCCGGTCAAACCGTCGATAACTGGCGCTTCTTTGCCGTTTAGGCTCAAACGATAGGCGTGGTAAGCCATCGCGATACCACCTACATCACCAATGTTCTCACCTAAGCTGTTTTTGCCATTCACGTTATTGCCCGGGATTGGCTCGTATTGGTTGTACTGCTCAACCAACATAGCAGTGCGCTTTTCAAAAGCCGCGCGGTCTTCATCGGTCCACCAGTTACGCTGAATGCCTTCGGCGTCTGACTTAGAACCCTGGTCGTCAAAGCCGTGGCCCATTTCGTGACCGATTACCGCACCAATACCACCGTAGTTAACTGCAGGATCGGCGTTAGGGTCAAAGAAAGGAGGTTGCAAAATCGCCGCTGGGAATACAATTTCGTTGAACGATGAGTTGTAGTAGGCGTTCACGGTTTGTGGCGTCATGCCCCAGCGATTTCGGTCGGTTTTCTCAAGCTCTTTGGCAACCGAGTCGTCGCGGAAGAACTGACGCAGATTGTGAATATTGCCTAGCAAGTCGTCTTTGCTGATCTTAAGACCGTCGAATTCTTGCCATACGTCTGGGTAGCCGATTTTCGGGTTAAACGCTGCCAGTTTGGCTTTGGCGTTTACTTTAGTTTCTTCACCCATCCAGTCCAGATTGTCGATACGCTCGCCTAGGGCTGTGCGAAGGTTTTCAACCAACTCGGCCATCTGCTTCTTAGAAGACTCTGGGAAATAACGGGCAACGTACACTTTACCGATAGCGAAGCCCAGTGATTGAGTCCCGGACATTTCTTCAACCGCGCGCTTCCAACGAGGGCGAGGCTCGGCCTGGCCACTAAGCTGCTTGCCGTAGAACTCAAAGCTGGCGTTGTAGATGTCTTCGCTAAGGAACTCGGCGTTGCCACGAATGGCGTGGAAGGTCAGGTAGTCTTTCCAAGTGTCTACCGACTCGCTGTTCACAAGCGCAATCATGGCTTTGATTGGCTCAGGCTGCGACATGTTAAGCTCTGGTACTTTGTAGCCTGTTTGCTCGAAATACAGGTCCCAATTGAAATCTGGGTATTCAGCAGCCAAGTCTTTGCGAGCGATTTGGTTTAGGGTCAAGTCGCGGTTACGACGCTTTTCGCGAGGCCATTGGCCTTCGGCCATTTTAGTCTCAAGAGCAACAATCGCTTTGGCGCGCTCTTCAGTGTTATCCAAACCTGCAAAACCCAGCATGGTCGCAATGTGAGCTGTGTAACCTTCGCGGATCTTTGCGAAACGTTCGCTTTCTTCTAGATAGTAAGAGCGGTCAGGTAGGCCGATGCCGCCGGCACCGATAGACATTTGATATTCGTTTGGATCTAAACGGTTGAACCACATTCCGCCGTAAATTGGCGAAGCACCGCCATTTATCCAAGCTTGGCCAAACAGCTTAGTTAAATCGTCGGTCGAGGCAACTTTGGCAATCTCGTCCAACATTGGCTGAATCGGCTTAATGCCTTGTTCATTGATAGTGGCCGTATCCATGTAGGCGGCGTAAAAGTCAGCAATTAACTGCTCTTCGGCATTCAAGTCGCTGCGACTAGTAATGTCTTCAATGATTTCTTTAACGCGCTCTTCGCTGCGTTCGCCTAGCGCTGAAAACGCGCCATAGCGAGTCTTGTCCGCAGGCATAACAAAATTGTCGTACCAAGTACCGCTAGCGTACATGAAGAAATCGTCGCCTGGTTTAACCGCTTCGTTGCGAGCAGTTAGGTCGATACCAAAGCGACCTAACTCCGCTTTCCCGGCAGGTGCTGGGGCAGTGGCTTCAGCGGTTTGTTTGACGGTAGGGGCTTGAGTTTCTGAGGTGCCACAGCCACTGATAAATGCAGCGGTGAGGGCAACGGCTAATAGAGAAGGTTTCATTATTCTAGTGTCTACCTTGTTGATTAATCGCATTTATCTTGGAGTTTCCACAGCAAATGTCAACGCTCCAATTGTTAAGAATCTTAACAAAGTGACTATCAGAACAAAAAAACCGGCCAGAAGGCCGGTCTTTACTAGCGGAGTGTGGCTTAGTTGAACTTATAGCTGAAGTTAATACCAGCAGTTCGACCTTGACCAATTGCACTAACGGACTGGGCATGACCGTTCCACAAGTACTTGGTGTAGCCAGAGACCGCATAAACTTTGTCGGTCAAGTTGTTGATGTAGAAACCAACGCGATAGCTAGCCGTCTCGATACCACCGGTCAGGCGAGAGGTGTAGCTCGCTGGCAGATACATCTTGTTGATCGAATCCATATATTGTTTGGTCTTGTAGCCGACACTCAGCTTGGCGTAGCCGTTAAATGAACCAAAGCCTTGAATCCAATCAATACTCGCATTAGCCGTAAATTTCGGCGTGCGCGGCATATCTTTACCAGATACATCACCATCAGAAACCATGGTTCCAGCAGGCGGAACATCAACACTAATTGGACCGAACATACCCATGATTGGCCCCATAGGACCAATGACTTGTCGTTGCTCAGGGTCAAACGGATAGTCGACTCCTTTCAGACCTAACTGTTCGTAATCTAGGAAACCAGCATCCGGACCAAGGCCACCTTTGACAACTTTGGCATCGTTCCAGTTACCGCCGAAGTTAAAGCCAAAGTTGTCATTGATTTGCCAACGAGTATCTAGCTCAATACCAGTAACTTCGGTCTTACCCAAGTTATTTACAATAACGGTTGGGAACGAGTTCTCCGGCACATCAATGCTAGAAAAGCCACGCACTTGCTGCTTGTCCCAATCGATGAAGTAACCGGCAAGGTTGAACTTAAGCGCATCGTCAAACAAGAAGCTCTTAATACCTAATTCGTAAGTCCAGTTTTCCTCTGGATCATAAGTCATCTCAGAACCTGAAGCACCACCGTTTAGACCACCTGACTTAACACCTTTACCCACGTTTAGGTAAAGCAGCGAGTCTTCGTTCAAATCGTAGTCAATGGTGACACGAGGGGTGAAGTAACCCCAATCGCCTTCCATTTCACCAGTAGGGAATAGGAAGCCAGGCGCTCGGTTATCCGTGTGGTTATCGGCAGTCTTCTTCTCTTTGGTGTAACGACCTTCAAGGGTAACGTTCCAGTCATCCGAGAAGTCGTAGCTCAAAGAGGCAAATACGGCGCGAGTGTCTGTGGTGTAGTCGGTTGCCTGCATTACCGGGATACCTTCTTCACCCGCGGTCATGCCGGCAGCCTCCAGTAAAATGGCCGAGTATGGGTCCGCACCAACCACAGCGTTGACTAGCGACTGTTTCAAATCAAGCTTCGAGTAGAAACCACCAACAACCCAGCCTAAATCGCCCGCGTAGCCACTTAAGCGCACTTCGTGACTCTGCTCTTTACGGTCATCGTTTGGCTGACCACCGTAGTCGTAACCCATTACACCCTCGTAGATAGCCATTGGGAACGGTAGTCCCGGCATATCTAGAATGATCGGCTGAATGTTAGGAGCTCCTGGGATGGTGCTAGGATCTGGTAGGAAACCAGCGGCCACTGCTGGCAGGATAACCGTACCGGCATAAGAAGCTAATTGCCCTTGGTTCACTGTGTATTCACTGGTGTTGTAGCCACCAATATAGGTAAAGCTTACGTCATCACCGACATAGTCAAACTGCAGGGCGGTACGGTGCGACTTGCGAGTCTCACCTTCGGCTTCCGGTGCTACACCGGTAAAGCTTTTCTTCCACAAATCTTCGCTTAGCTCGCCGATATAGCGAGAGGCTTGACCAGAGTAGTAACTAGGAAAGACTTCAATGCTGCCATCTGGATTTTGCACACCGTCGCGGCCAAGAATAATTGGACGCATTGGCACGTTGACTTTGAAGCCAGCGTTCATGTCTAAGTGAGCTTCCGCCATCGGAGTAATTTTGTCGTCGCCGTAGGTGTGCGACAAAGTAATAGCGGTGCTGTCGGTAGGTTCAATAATCAACTTAGCGCGAGCTAATTGGCTTTCGGTCAGACCTAGGCGACGATCGTCGATTTTCTTGCCGGTTGTTTGGTCGATATTCTCAATGGTCGAGCCGGAGTTATTGCTACTCAAGTCAACGCGGAAGCGAGCCCAATCGGTAATGCCACTTGATACGAAAAGGTCCACACCTTTGCGCTCGTCAGTGCCGATAGTCGCGTCAATACCAGCGGTTAACTCTTGGGTGGGCGCTTTAGTGATGTAGTTAATTGCACCGGCGAATGCGTTACGACCGTAAATCGCCGATTGTGGACCGCGAACGATTTCCACACGCTCCAAACCTGCAAGAGGCAGAACCGCGGCATCACGACCCGAGGCGTATACGCCGTCGATGAATACTGCCACGTTGGTTTCATCGCCCACCAAGCCTGGCTGAGCTAGACCACGAATTACCGGCTGGCTGGTACCCAGTGAACCGACGTTGTCGTAGGTTACCCCTGGAGTTTCCTCGATGACATCCTGAATTGATGCAATCGCGGTGCGCTTAAGTTCCTCGCCGCCAATAGCGCTGACGGACACCGGAATTTTGTTGATCGCTTCTGCTTTATTACGAGCCGTTACTACGATGCGCTCGATTGACTCTTCCTTCTCAGCTGCGGTTTCAGCCAAAGCATAGGCCGGAACCAACGCATTAACTACGGCCGCGGCCAATAACGGATGGCGAAACTTGAAACCTTTCATGAAGTCTACCCCACAATGTTGATTGTCTTGTTATTCACCGCGATTCGTTGTCGCTTGGAATACTTGGTTTCCGTCAGTACTTTGCTAACGAGTTATTGTTATTACTTTATGTCAATATCACGCACAAATTTTAACCATGCAACCAACATCACAAAATTTTTGACATTTATCAAACACAATCAGTCAGGGCTCTAACTTTTTGATTTTGGGTTTGACGGCAGGGATTGATGAGGGCCGTCGCCCAGCGGAATAAGCGCTCTGGCGCACCAAAATTTAGACACTAGTCGTCGCTGTGGCAATCGCTTGTAAGCAAGCCTTAGGTTTTGAGATAACGCTTAATTGCGAGCAGCAAATCGTTGGCCAATTCTTGCACAAACTAGTTAACAAGGGAGCGGAATAGGGTCAACCCTAGGGACAAACTCTGAAAACCGTTAGGCTCGTTAACACAGTTTGCCTACGTAAAAAGGTCGAACTTAGGCAATAAATAATGTGATTTTCTGTGTTTGTGAAAGCCTTTCATAAAAAAACACGCTCAATCTAAATTGCGTTATGTAATTGATTGAATTTTAGACAGTAAAACAAAAAGCCAATCGGCTCTTATATGTACTTCTTCTGTTAAAAGTTGCGAGGTATACTGCAATGGAGTTGTGCGCGTAAAAAAAATGTGGTGAATGATAACTAGAACAATAGCGCTGATAACATGTGTGCTTGCTTTGTGTTTAAGCATAGGGAGTCGGGCTGAATCAGGCACCGAAGAGCGCTCTATTGCTTTTTATTATCAAGTGGCAGAGTCAACTCGTTATCTGTTGAGTTACGATCGAGTGGTTGTCGCGCCTAATACTCTTACCGCTGAACAGTTGCTGCAACTAAAGAAAGCTGGTGTCGAAGTCTTCATGTATTTGAGCATTGGCGAAGCTTCTCCGTCGGTAAGCGAGCAACTATCGGAGGCGGTATTAGGGGAAAACAGCCAGTGGCAAGCTCAGGTGATGGATGCCAGTCAGGCTTCATGGCGTGCCTATCTGCTGCAACAAGCGAACCATTGGAAAGCACTGGGTTACGACGGCTTGTTCCTCGATACGCTGGATAGCTATCAAATAGTCCTTCCACCAAAACAGCAGGCCGAGCAACAAAAAGCGCTCGCCAGTTTGTTGTCTGAGATTCAACAAGTCTTTGCTCGGCTGTTGCTAAATCGCGGTTTTGAGCTGATTCCAGAGTTAGATTTTGCCCCCGAAGCTGTGGTGGCGGAATCCTATCGAAATGGATTTGATGTCGCCAATGACGATTATTTCTCTCAAAGTCCAGACAACATACGTTGGCTAGCCGACAGGCTGAACGAGGTTAAAGCCCTCGGTAGTGAAGCCATAGTGATCGACTACGCCGTTGGCGACCAAACCCAGCGAGTCGCGTTGGCGCGACAAATTCATCAGGATGGCTTTACGCCTTACATAGCCGACGGGCTGTTAAAAGAGTACGGCGTGTCATACCACTATCCTATTCCTCGCACAGTCTTGGGTTTTTACGACGGTCGTACTGTCAAACGAAATGAATCCTACTGTCATCACTATTTGTCCAGTTTGATTGAGTATCAAGGCTACGTACCTAAATGTGTCGATATCAATCAAACTCAGTTACTTGAAATGGATTTGAATCAGGTACAAGCGGTTGTATTTTGGTTGTCGCGGCAAGGCTATCAAGGCAATAACAGTGCGGCTTTCATAGAGCGTGTTCTGAGTAGCAAAACCACTGTTTTCATCGGCGCCTTGCCACCGCAGGCTCAGCTTTTGAAGATGATAGGTGTTCGTGATGCTGGCGAATTCAATGGCGCGCTTAAAGTGAAGGGAGGCGAATTGCGCTATCCCATCACTCAGAAAGTCAATCAATCCCTTCGACGCTACCTGTTACAAGACCAAAGCATAGAGGTTTTGGCAGAGCTGCAAGACAAGAGTGATCAATTAGGCCTTGCTCATTTTCGCGCCACCTGGGGCGGCGCTTTGTTATCGCCTTTGGACATAAAATTTATAGAAGGGCAAGGCTCTCGTTGGCTGTTTGACCCATTCGACGCCTTGATTCCATTGCTTGAGTTGCCAGAAATTCCAGTGGCGGATGTCACCACAGAATCTGGTCGACGGATTGCCACTAAACACATTGATGGCGATGGTTTTCCGTCGGTGTCATGGTTGCCCGGCAAAAAGTACTCAGCGGACATTATTTATCAGCAGATCCTAAAACCTTCCAGCTGGCCTCATACAGTATCTGTCATTGAAGCTGAGGTATCGCCGAACGGGCTGTTTCCCCAAGCGAGTCGCGAGCTTGAAAGCATCGCCAAAGAGATTTTCGCATTAGATAACGTAGAAATTGCCTCACACTCCTTCAGCCACCCCTTCTTTTGGGATTTAGCGGCTGATATCGATTACAAACCTTACGGTGAAAACCTTGCACTGCCGGACTATGTCCTTGATTACGATAAAGAGGTCGGTGGCAGCGTGGATTACGTTAATTCGCGGTTAAGTCCTCCGGGTAAACAGGTGAAGGTGTTCCTTTGGACTGGGGCGGCTAACCCATCCGAAGACATTATCGCCAAAACTAAGCGCCTAGGTTTAGTCAACGTTAACGGCGGCAATACCTATCTGGTTAACGACAACCCATCTCTGTCTCAAGTGTTTCCGCACATCAATTGGCACCCTAGCGCGGTGCAGGTCTACGCACCAATCATGAACGAGAACCTCTTCACCAATTTATGGAAGGAGAATTACGAAGGGTACATACGAGTACTAGAGACCTTCAAACTCCTGGGGGAGCCTCGTCGCATCAAGCCTGTGTCTGTGTATTACCACATGTACAGCGGGGAGTATCCGAGCGCGTTAAAAGCGCTGAAAGAAGTGTATGCCTGGGTGGCGGAACAACCGCTGACCCCACTGTATCTGAGCGAATACGCCGAGCGGGCTCAAGCGCTTTACGAAACAGGTGTCGCTAGACATTTGCTGTCCCCAAAGTGGCGTGTTCGAAGCACTGGCGTGCGCTCTTTAAGGGTTGGCTCTGATACGAAATTAGCCACCAACTACAAGGGGGTCGCCGGAGCCGCTGATGGGCCAGATGGCCAATATCTCACCTTGTCAAAAGCCACGTCGGACTTTGCCTTGATACCCAAATCAGCAGAGGTTACATACAGCTTGCCAATGCTCAATTCGGCAAATGCGATTGTCACTAAATGGGAGGGCAAAGGAAGGAGCCTTGCAATAGAGCTGTTAGCTCATCAGCCGCTTGATATGAGTATCAAGGGCGCGGCCAACTGCCAAATAAATAGAACACAGGGAGGTAGCCATCAAACGGTGGCAAGCAATAGTGAAGTGAAGATAACGAGCGCTGAAACTGGTTACTTTGGCTTTTTAATCGATTGTTCTAATTCGCAAACTGCGAGTGTAGCGCCAGAGTGAAGTCGGCAAAGTACGACCTAAGGGACAAGCAAAAGCGGATTGTATTGATCAACCGTACGAGTTTGTACACCTTGGCAATAGTGACTTTGACCCTGTTGTGGGTGTTGCAGCCCAATCGCGACCTATTGGTACGCATGATGGACTCTGCCCAAGACCCTAATATTGCGATTGCCTTTCTCAAGGTATTGCAAGACAAAGACCAACCCTCTTTGCAGGTGGATTACAGTCTTGCGTTTCAATACTCGCGCTTGGGGCAATACAACAAGACTCGAGCCCTGCTCACGCCTATCACTCGATTTTACGAGTCGGAACTAAGGATTTCTGCAACCTCTTTGTATACCCAAACTCTGCTCAACCTGACGTTAGTGGGCAACGATAGTGCTCGTCAGGAATTAGAACAGTATTTGCTGACCAAAATACTGGAAGTAGAAGAACGTCAGATTGATTCCTTCAGTGATTATGCGTTGCAGATCGGGCGGCCCAATATTGCTTATTACATTCGCAGTCAGGCAGGTACCCCAGATGAAGCTCAATTGCTTGATTTAGCCCTACAAGCCAACCTGCCCGGACGAGCGGTAGAGCACGCCTATCGCCTCTATTTGGACAACCCAAGTCAACCTAATTTTGCTCAGGTGTTGGCTTTATTCGAAGCGCTCAAGCGCTTTGATAACGGTTTTGCTCTGTATCGTCGTCACCAACAATTGGGTTTGTGTGAGGCTCAGTGCAAGCAAACGATGGTGGATTTTTCACTGCGCGCCAATCAACCCAAACAAGCCGCACGCTTTGCAATTTTGAAGGCAAACTCGAGTTCACAGAGCTCTGACTGGCTTCAGGCCAGTCAGCTAAGTCTCGCGGCGTCGGACCAATTGGCCGCCCGCTACTGGCTTGAGAAAGTGGCTGAGGTAGAAGCAAAAGAAACGTATTTAGAAAAGCTTCACGATTACGCGCTGTGGGAGGGCAAGCCTCAACGCGCATTGCAATACAGCAAAAAGCTACTGGCCATCGAAAGCAGTCAGTCCCGGTTGCAACAAGCCTTGCTAGAGGCCGGAGCGGTAGGGGACATTCAAGCCGCAAGCGATTTTGGCTACGAGCTGGCGCGCAAGGGCCTGTTGGCGGATGGCGAAAGGCTGGTGTGGGTGAACAACAATGACAAAGCCTTCGGCGCGCGTTTAACGCTTGTGCGCTTGCAAAATCTTCAGCAGCAATTTCCAAAGTCTCAATTTTACTGGGGCCAAACTGCTCGTTTTTATGGCTTTACTGGCCAGCTACAAGCGGTTGTCGACTTGTGGGAACGTCGTCCATCCGGCCAGGCACTAGACTTTGAAACCGCAAATTATTTTGCCAAGAGTTTTGTTGCGCTCGGGAAGCTTGAGCAAGCGTTGGCAATCTATGCTGAAGCGCAAACCTTGGGTCAGCTCGATGGTTCACAGCTCGCGCAAATTCTCTCCTTGGCAAACTACACCGGCGCCGAAGACATAGAGCGAGCGGTGCAACAAGCGTTATTGGTCGCCGATGCTAAGCGCATTGACCCTTATCGTTTGTCTGAACTGCTTGATTTAAGTTCGTCAGAGGATCGTCAAACCCTTTGGCAGGCCTATCGAGAAACTGGGTCTTTGGTGGTGTTGAACAGTTTGTTGAGCTACGGGCTGCAAACACAAGATTCCCAGATTATCGAGCGAGTGGCTGCGGCTCTTGAAAGCCACCAAGACGACACTCAAATGGCGATGTCAATGCGATTGCAGTTGCAGCTGTACCGCGGCAGCCTTGCGCAAGCGCGCGCATCGGTTGAAAGCATGCTTGAGCAATATCCCAACAACGCTGACGCGCTACTCAATGGATTGTGGTTGGCAGTTCAGCTGCGAGATTGGCAATGGTTACAGCAGTTGTACTGGCGAGCCGCGATTGGACATCAAGGCGATATGGCTTTTTACCCTGTGTTGGGTTTTGGCGCATCAAAACTGGGCTTGTTATCTCAGGCCAATTATTGGTACCAAGCCTTGAATCAGGCTGACCAGCTGCGCATAACGGACCGCTTAAGCTGGGCTTTAGTGGCCGAGCAGCAGGGTAACCAAGCGCTGGCTCAACAACAGCGCTGGCTGGTGTTCAGTCAATTCGGACAAGCGCTCAAACAAAGTCCGCAAGGTGAGTTGAGCTATCGTTCACTGGTGGCAACTTTTGTAGGCCAACAGCGTGCGGAATTAGACAATGAATTGGCCATATTTGAACGCGCAACCAACGAAAATGTCGCTTACGGTTTGTCCATTCGCTCAAGTTTTGCCCTGCAAAAGTATCAGTATTGGCAGGCGTTGGACTTGTTAGCTGATGTGCGCTTTAGCGACAGCATTATGCTCGCGCTGGCCATCGCCAGAGAAGACCAGCCGACCATGCTGGCTCTGGCTAGAGATTCCAACCAACTGAGCGAGTTTGAGCGGGCTACCGCATTTGATTTGCTGTCAGAGAACTTTGCTGCTTGGCAAGCGGGTGAGAAGGCGCTCAATTCAAGTCTACCCGCCAATCAACAGGCGCCTTTGCAACGATTTTTGGCTGACATACACACGGAGCACAGCCATGGCGTTCGAGTTGAGCACACAGTCCAACAAACTTGGAATGTGGCATACGATCAATTGACCTACTATCGTCCGCTATTCGACGGCTGGTTGAATCTCGATGGCTATCAGGAATACGGTCAACCCACCACCGACTTACTCGACACCTATCAAGCTCAGCGGCTTCGCGCGGGGTGGGTCGGGCGACCATGGGGCGAGCTCAACGCTGTTGAGTTGGCCTTAAACGCCCGCCAACGATTTGGAAAAACAACCTTTGGCCAGATGCTGTATGGCAGCTTCAATACCGGCGAACGCGTGCAACAAGAGCTTCGACTTAGCCGTCATATGCCCACCACGCAAAGCGAAAACATGGCGCTTTTGGGACGCGAAGACAGAATTGAGTGGAGTGGTAGCTGGCGTGCCACTCGCTACGAGCAGCTTAGCTTGGGGCTCTCGTTGGCGCGTTTTCACACCGATTTTAACGATCGTATTGGCGATCAGTTTAGAGCCCAGTTGCGCGTCGCCGAACAACTGAGCCGAGAGCCTGGTTGGCAAGTCTACGGTCAGTTTGATTACCAAGACAATCGCATCAGTCAGCAGCCGCTGAACGGTTTGTCGAATTATCTCAACAGCGACGCGAGCCTAAGTGGCAATCAGTTTTTACAGCCACAATATCGCAAGTTTACCTTGGGTCAGCATTTGGTTCATGGTGAGGTAGGTGTGCCGGGTCCCGATAGACGACCGCCTAGGTATTGGCTGGATACTAGTGTGGAATACAATTTTGTGACTCGCCGAGTGGGTTACGGTTTTAGCCTCGCGGGCGGGTTGCCGCTAATGGGCTCCGATGAGTTGTTTTTTAAACTGCGCTGGCAAAGTGCAGACCAAAACAACCGAAAAAGTTTAGTTTGGAATTTGGGCTATTTTGTTGATTTTTAATAAGGAAAAGTCAAAGTGAAAAGATTAGCAGTCGCGTGTTTTGTGTTATTACTGAGTGCTTGCGCTAGCCAATATGGTAGCGATAGTCCGCAATTGGACAGCAGCAAACCCTTTTATGTGTTGCCGCTAAACAATCAGTCGAATATGCCACTGGCCCAAGCTCAGGCCGAACAGTTGTTGGCATCAGTTTTGGCAGAGCAGGGAGTAAAGGTGGTCCTGTATCCCAAGCAACAAGTGAGTGATATCGAGGCCAGCTTAACTCCGCAAAAACGTTGGACCGAGGCTATGCAGTGGCTTGAAAGCCAACCCAATGGTTATGTGGTCGGCGGCTCAATTCAGGAATGGCAGTACAAATATGGGTTGGATGGTGAACCGGCTATCGGGATCACCATCACCTTGTCTGACAAACAACAAAAAGAGCTGTGGCGCGGCAGCGTGTCAAAAAGTGGGTGGGGAAGAGAGTCCATATCCCATATCGGCATGAAAGCCATGGAAGATTTGCTCGGCTCTTTGGAGTGGAACTAAAGGATTATGCCCCAAACGTCTAACCGTCGTTTTAACGCCATATTTTATCGCCTAATTTTAGGCACAGACCACCAGGCTTTTGCTTGGTTTGAAATGGTGTTAGTGGCCGTTTGCTCGATGACGGTATGGATATACCAGTCATCGATTCCTTATGCGCAAGCGGTTGACTACTTTTATTGGCCCATGCTCGGCCCAGTGCTGATAGCGCTGCGGTATGGCTTTGGTCGCGGCATGATGTGCTTCTTTTTGGTGCTTATCCTCGCAGGGGCTTGGAATTCGGTGATGGAGCAAACCGTCGCGGTTAGTGTATCTGTCTCCGTGGGTACCGCGATTTTGACCATGTTGGTGGGCGAGTTTCGAGACCATTGGCATACCTTGAACGAGCGCTTTGAACTGAACTTTCGCTTCATGGAGCAAAAGCTACAGAGCTTCACGCAAAACTATCACCTACTAAAAGTCTCCCACGACCAGCTCGAGCAACGCGCGGCTGGTAAACAAATGAGCTTGCGCACCGGGATCCGCCTGCTGCAGCAGCAGGCATCGCTAGATACGCCAGAGGAAATGGCCAAGCTTGCGCAAAAAAGTCTGAAACTCATGTCAGACGTGGTGACCTTATATCAAGCGGGTTTCTATCTGGTAAAAGACGGGCAGGTTGAGCCGGTTGAATTGGCCAAAATTGGTGTTGAACACGACTTGCACCTTGACGATGCCATGATAGCCGATGCACTGCAGACCAAAGCTGTGCTCTCGCCGATTAATTTTCTAGAGTCGACGGAACGAGGCTTGGCCTATCAATTGGTCATTCCGTTGACCGACATTAAAGGTGTGGTGCGAGGCCTGATTGTCGCTGAAAAAGTACAGTTCATCAGCCTTACCGAAAGCAACATCGCGCTTATCGGCTTGCTGTCGGGCTACATTGGCAATTTGCTCAGCAGCGAGTATTTCACGACAATTCTACAGCCCAGCCAGGGCGAGACTTTCATTCAATACGTCAAGTATCAAAGATGGTACAAGCGCCGTTATGGCGTTGACAGCGCTTTGGTGATTTTTTATGACGACTCACTGGATCAGGTAATGGACTTGTATCGAATTACCGATTTCAAACGCGATGCTGATATTTATTGGTCATGCAAAGGTCCTGATGACCGCCAAGCACTATGTGTGCTTTTGCCGATGACAACCGTGCAGGCGGCAAGCCAATACGTCAATCGAATTTCAGATGCCTTAAAACGCGTCAAAGTTGAGGCGTCTGAACAACTGGAAGTCATTGGTCCGTTGGTGGTGTCGCAACAGTACGATGAGATCGTAAAGCGACTAGAGCAGTTAGGAGTGGATAATGAGGAATTGGTTGATTCTTCAAACCATATTGTTTGAGTCCGCTAGCTTATATCTACTCAGTGCCGAACAGCTAAGCCTGCTTGGCTGGATCAGTTATGCCAGTAGTCACTCTATTGCCGCAATCTCGTTTACTGCGCTGTTTTGGTTAATTTTACCCATGCGCTACAAGACCCCGTTATACGCCTCGATGGGTTTCATCTTTGTGATTGCGATTAGTATGCCGTTAGTTGGTATGCTCGGGCTTACTTTGATTTTTTTGGTCGCTCTTTATCTACCTTCCAAACAGGACGATCAACTGTGGCAGCGCAGCGAAATTGTCGAATTACCTCAACACGTGGAGTCAATTGAAGCCAGTCAATTTGGCAGTGCGGCGCTCAAGGACATCTTGTTGTTTAACCCTTCCGATGAGCGGCGCTTAATCGCGGTAAATGCCTGTCGCTTTTTGCCTGAAAAAGTGGCCATGCCGCTGCTGAAAATTGCGCTAACCGACAAAGTGGATGATGTTCGTTTGCTGGCCTACGCCGCCATCGAGAAGATGGAATTTTCCATCAACCAAAAAATTGATGCTCTGACTAAAAAACTCAAACAAAAAGAGTCCGCCGAAGCACACTACCAAATCGCTAGCCTGTATTGGGAGTTGTGTTATTTGGAAATTGCTGAAGGGCCTTTGCAACTGCATTATTTGGAACAGGCCAAGCACTATCTGCAACGCTCTCTAGACCTCAAACCCTCGGCTCAAACCAAGTTGAAACTCGGTAGGGTGTTGCTTCAGCTACAAGAGTTTGACCAGGCCAAAGTGTACTTAGAGCAAGCCCACGCCAGCGGTTTGTTGGCCACTCAAGTCGTACCTTATTTGGCGGAAGTCGCGTTTGCGCAAGGGGAATACTATAAAACCGCAGAACTACTGAAATCACTGCCAGAAAGCTCAAACATTGCGCTGAGCCAATTAAAGGAGTATTGGCTACGTGAAGCCCATTGATATTTGTTTGTTGCTAGAAGGAACATACCCTTACGTTCGCGGCGGGGTATCGAGCTGGGTCCACCAGTTAATTTCTGGATTGCCCCAGTATCAGTTTTATTTGGTGTTCGTCGGCGGCAGCAAATCCTTCTATGGCAAACAGCACTATGAGTTGCCCGCGAATGTGGTCGGTATCGAAGAACACTACCTGATGGATAAAGGCGGTGTGTTAGATCCGAGAGCGCGAGTCGGCGATGCTAACGCCTTTACCCTGTGGAAGTCAGTGCTGAGCAATTTCCAAAAAACTGACGAAACCTTGACCAAACCACAATTGGCCGGCTTGCTCGACCGATTGGGCCAGAGTGATGGCATTAGCTACGAAGATTTCTTGTACAGCGAAGAGTCTTGGGAAGTCTTAGTTGAGCTGTACATGAATCACGCTGAAAACCAGTCGTTTGTGGATTATTTTTGGACCTTTCGCAATATTTACAGCCCCTTGTTCACCTTGGCCAAAGTGGCGCGAGGCATTCCACCATGTCGGCTGTTTCACAGTATTTCCACCGGTTACGCCGGCTTTTTGGGGGCGCTGGTCAAACAAAAACAAAACGTTCCCTACATTTTGACCGAGCACGGTATCTACACCAAAGAGCGCAAGATTGATTTAACCCAGGCCACTTGGATCAAGGACAGACAGAGCGCGTTGGATACCAGTTTGCATCGCAAAATGGAGCAGACTCGCCAAACTTGGATTCAATTCTTCGAGCAGTTAGGACGCTCGGCCTACCACCAAGCGGATGACATTATTGCGCTTTACGGAGGCAACCGGCAGCGCCAAATTCAAGACGGCGCGCCAGAGCACAAAACCTCAGTGATCGTTAACGGTATCAACATGGCGCGCTTCATCGAGGCGCATCAGTCGCGCCCGCAATCTCCGCCCAAGGTGGCGGGTTTGATTGGTCGAGTGGTGCCTATCAAAGACATAAAGACCTTTATTCGCTCGATTCGAGTCGCTGTTAATGCCGAACCGGAGCTGGAAGGCTGGATTATCGGCCCAACGGAAGAAGACCCAGGTTACGTAAAAGAGTGTGAGTTGTTGATCAGCAGCTTGGGGTTAACCGATAAAGTTAAGTTTTTGGGGATGCAAAACGTCGCCGAGATTTTGCCAAAGATTGGGGTGTGTATGCTGACTTCAATCAGTGAAGCGCAGCCGCTGGTGTTACTCGAAGCCATGGCAGCGGGCATTCCGTGTATTGCGACTGATGTGGGCTCTTGTCGTGAAATTATCGAAGGCATGGAGCCAGAGGATAGAGCGTTAGGGGAGTGTGGCTACACCATCAGCATTGCAGACCCGAATCAGGCCAGTGCGGCATTGATTAAGTTGCTGTCTGACGAGCAAAACTGGCGTGAAATGGGCGATAACGGGTATCTCAGAGTGCAGAAGTACTATCAAGAGTCGATGATGTATGAAAGCTACCAAAGCCTATACAAGGAGCGTTTAGCGTGGCAGGAATAGGCTTTGAATTAAGGCGAATTCTCAAGAAAAACACTCTGCTATCCTACGTCGAGGCCTATGGATTGGCAGCGGTAGTGGGCTCGGGTCCTTGGGTGCTGTCGATTCTGGCCTTGCTGGTCATAGGTATTGTCAGTATTGGACGGGTGGCACCAAGTGAATTGGTAATTCAGTACTTGGTTTTGGTCACCTATATGATGGCGGGTTCGCTTATCTTAAGCGGATTTTTCCAACTGATGTTGACGCGGTTTATTTCGGACTGTTTGTTCTCCGAGGAGAAAAATTCAGTTACGCCCAACTTGCTCGGGTGCATGTTAACGGTATCTGTTGTCAGCGTACTGATTGGGATAAGTATCTTATCGCAAACTCAGCTGCCACCATCGATTAAAATGGCGCTGTTATGCGGCTTTGTCACCCTGTGTAACTTGTGGGTGATCATAGTGTTTTTAAGCGGTATGAAACAATACTATCGCATCGTTTTCACTCTGCTGGGGGGCTACACAGTAATGGTGTTAGCCTCTTGGTTACTGCCACCTAATGGCCTGCTGGGGCTACTGGTGATTTTTGCCGCCAGCCAGGGACTAATTACCTTTGTTTTGCTGTTCTTTGTGTTGCGCAGTTTTCCGGCGAAAAAGCTGACCTCATTTCAGTTTTTAAATCCCAAGCGAGCTTTTTACTCACTAGCGTTTTGTGGAATTTTGTACAACTTAGGGGTGTGGGTCGACAAGTTTGTGTTTTGGTTTAGCCCTGAGGTCTCGTTTCAGGTTGTTGACATGTTCCGCGCTTCCTATATCTATGATTTACCGATCTTTATCGCCTACTTGGCTATTATTCCAGGCATGGCGGTGTTCATGCTGCACATGGAGACTGACTTTGCCGCATCTTACGAAAAGTTCTTTGACACTGTGCGCGAAGGGGGCACACTGCGCTCCATCTTTTTGCTCAAAGACAAGATGGTGTTAGATTGCAAAAACAGTCTGTATCAAATCTTCAAAGTGCAGGGCATGGCTTTGGCTTTGCTGTTGCTTTGGAGCGACGAGATTCTCGGTCTGCTAAACATCGATTTAGCCTATCTTCACTTGTTTTACGTGGATTTAGTTGGGGTGTCACTGCAAGTGATGTTGATGGCCATTCTCAATGTGATGTTTTACTTGGATAAACGCTATCAAGCGCTAGCATTGATAACGGTGATGGCCGCCTCTAACTTCGTGTTGTCTTACGTTTCTGTCTACTTGGGCCCGCAGTTTTACGGTTATGGTTTTGCACTTTCGATGCTCATTAGCACCTTGTTAGGTTTGGTGCTTATCAACCGACAATTCCTGCGCTTAGAGTACGAAACTTTCATGCTGCAGCGCTAACACGGCTGGAGCCTTGCGCGCTTGAGGCATGTTTACCGAATTAGGTGTATTTTTGCAGCTTGGACAGCAGTTCAGGTGCGCCTGTGGTGCTGTTCAACTCGTTCAGATCACAGTGATTCTCGTCAAGTTCAAGCTGAGCACCGGTTTGCGCAATATGGGATAGGGTTTGTCGAGCGGCAGGTACAAAAGTATGTAGCAAAGCCGCTGGGTAGATGGCAATCCGGTAATTAAGCTTCTGTAACTCTTCAGAAGATTTAACCGGCGAGTGGCCACCTTCCACCAAGTTGTGTACCAGTGGCATTGAACTGCCAAAGGTTTCGCCAATCTGACGCATTTGGTCTAGGTCTTTTGGTGCCTCAATAAACAGCACATCGGCACCAGCTTCCACGTATTTTTCAGCACGAGTCATGGCATCGTCAAAGCCATTGACTCCCAGAGCATCGGTTCTGGCAATCAGCAGGGTATTTGGGTCTTGGCGAGCGTCCAGAGCGGCGTGAATTTTTCCCACCATCTCATCGCAAGGGATCACTTGCTTACCCGCCATATGACCGCAACGCTTCGGCATTAGCTGGTCTTCCATCTGCATCGCACTAGCACCCATTTTTTCAAATAGGCGCATGGTGCGCTGCACGTTCAAGGCGTTGCCAAAGCCTGTGTCCATATCCACGATCAGCGGTATCTCGATGCGTTCGCGAATGTCGCTAATGGTGGTAGCCACTTCGTTCATACTCACAAGCCCCATGTCTGGGCGCCCAAATCGCGCAAAAGCGATACAGGCACCAGACAAAAACGCCGCTTCAAACCCAGCTTGCTCGACCAGCAAGGCCGATAGCCCATCGTAAACACCAGGCGCTTTTAGCACTTGGTCTTGTTGCAGGCGTTGGCGTAGCGTTTGTTGCGGCGTCATGGGCAAGGTCCTTATTCCGGAATGTGAGTGTGTTCTTCAAGCAGTGAGCCGTAACCGCGCACTCGGTCGTGAATGCCTTGGGTTCGCAGCGCATGCCAAAAGGTCACGGCATTAATCGCCAACACTGGCTTATTGAGCTCTTTTTCTAGCTTGGCGGCCAGTTCAACGAAATACATGTTGGTACCGGCTTGCAAAATCAGGTCGACATCTTCGCCATCGACTTCATCAAGTAGGGCGCGAGTCTTACCGAACGGCTCGTGAGCAATTTCAACAGGACCCGGTGAGCTGTGGCCTTTAATGCGTACAACTTCATAGCCAATGTCCTGCATGAATTTAACCACGTTGTCATCACCGACAGGCATGTAGGGGCTGATAACACCGATGCGGCGCGCTTTTGGATAGCACTTAAGAGCATCCAGAATCGCTTGCGCACCAAAGGTGATTTCACAGTTACCTGCGTCCTTGGCAATGTTGTTGTAGCGATGGAATTCGCGATCAGAACGGTCTTTACCATCCCAGAAAGTTTCCGCTGAATAGCCGAAAATCACGTGGTCTGGGCGACAGGTCAAGGAGTCGCGTAAGCCCTGCTCGGTGGCAGCACCAATCGCTTCTACCATTTCAACGAACTCTTTTTCGTTGGTGACCTTAAACGGTGGAATCACACAGCCACGCGTCGCCACGACTACGCCTTCTGGCGCCATCATGTGGTACTCGGTTTCAACCGCTGTGTTGGTGGAGGGTACTAATACCGCGAACTTCTTGCGGTAACCATAATAGTCAATCGACATCGCTTCTCTCCCTGAGGTTAGGTTTGCATTTGTATTATAGTTATAACAATATGGTGTAATCCAGTGTATGTAAAGCCCTTATTTTTTTGTGGATATCAAGGAGAGGTCATGGAACAGCAGCCAAAAGTGGCAATGGTTACCGGGGGAAATGACGGTATTGGCCGCGAAATCAGCTTGGGTTTGTTGGAGCGGGGGATGCAGGTGGTAGCGGTGGGCCGCAACGCCGAATCGCTGGCTGAAACTGAGCGATTGGCAGAGCACTTGCCCGGTGAGCTCACCTGCTATCAATTGGACTTGGGGGATGCCGAAGGCCGACAACGCCTGATTGTTTGGACTGTGCAAGAATTTGGTCGAATCGACGTTTTGGTCAACAACGCCGGCGTCGCTCTGGATAAATGGGTTAGTGGACTTGAGGTGTCACTAGAGACCTGTCAGCAGACCTTTGATATCAACACTTGGGCCGTGCTCGACTTGTGCCAAAAAGTCCTGCCAGTGATGGTAGAGCAAGGCTATGGGCGGGTGGTGAATCTCTCAAGCGAACTGGCTTCACTTGGAGTTATCGAGCTTGGGCAAACGATTGCGTATCGCATGTCAAAGTCAGCGCTAAATGCCATGACCAAACTATTGGCTTTGGAGTTGGCCGAGCACAGCAACGTAAAAATTAATGCTGCGGCTCCGGGTTGGGTTAAAACCGAGTTGGGTGGCGAAGATGCACCGCTTACTCCGAAGCAAGGGGCTGATACGCCGCTGTGGCTGGCGACCTTGGATGAGAATGGCCCAAGCGGTGGTCTATTTCGCGAACGAGAAGTCTACCCTTGGTAAACAAAAGGCTAGTTTTAACAGGGAGTTATACTTCTTAATCGGTAAGCCCTATTTTGGTCGATCAACCGCGTGAAGCCGTACTGGGTCGCTCTGATACAAAGCGACGCGTGTTTTCGATAACCGCTTGAACCTGAGCTTCGCGGGCCATAACAGCTTTGTCCTCATTTAACTCGTCAGCGTAGTAGCCAAAATTCCAGTGATTAGCTTCTGGAAGCTCAACCCACAAAGCGTTGGCGGGCAGCATGCGCGAGTTGGCGGTGACATCAGCCTTGGTGGTCATCAAGTCCTTGCCACCAGAGATAGACAGCACAGGCAACTCGAGGCCGCTAAGATCAGAGGCCGAGTAGGAGGCCCACAACACCAGCCCCTTTAGCTTGTCAGCATTCTTCTCGGCATAAGCTGCGGCAGCGACGCCACCTAACGAGTGGCCAACTAGATACCAGCGTTGTACCAAGGGATAGCGTTCCATCACTTGGTCCGCCGAGTTAATACCCAAAAAAGCGGTATTCAATGGCATAGGGGTTATCACCGCCAATTGCCCACCCTCGGCGAACTGGCGCATCACAGGTGCAAAAGTCGCTGCGTGCGTTTTACCACCTGGATAGAAAATAATCCCAACCTGAGGCTGACTCTCGCTTGGCTCAAAGGCAATAAAGTCTTGTTCGGTCACTGTTACGTTTTCGTCGCTGACCAGAGCGTTTTGAGTCACGGATTCTTGATAGGGGAAAGGAATACTCATCCACACAGCGGTGCCACCAATGAGCACCACTATGAGTCCAAGTAGACCGAGAACTATTCGCTTAACCATGTAATCTCCCTATCAATCGCTTAGCGCACTTTTTAATTCTGGTTGCGGTTCTGGTGATTTTCGTGACAAGCGCCAGCCCCAGAAAAATACCACAAAATTGAGAATGCCAAACAACACAAATGGCGCGCTTGGTCCAATTTTACTGAACAGAGTGCCACCGCCGGCGGTACCCAAGAAAATACCGACAGCACCGGCGACGCCGAAAAAGCCAATGATGGCGCCACGGCGATGACTAGGGGCCTGTTCACCAACCAAAGCTTGGCTGGACACAAAGGCGCTGATTTCAGCCACCCCCATCACAAACAGCAGACCTTTCACCCAGCTTTGAGTGGGGTCGGTGACGAAGAACATGGCACTGTAAATCACTCCAGCAAGGCCCGCAGCAGCTGTCACCGCCTGGACACGGGTGATGCGGTCAGACAGCCAGCCCATGGCCAACGAGCCTACCAAAGCGCCGCCAACCACCATCATCACCGACGGCATCACCAGCTCGGCCATGGCCTGACTTGGTGTCATATCCATGTTGTTGCCGCCAAATTGCACCAGCCAAAGGCCCACAAAAGCACCGGTCACAGCTAAGTCACCACGGCTAATAAAAGCCGCCGCGTAGGACAGGGCAATCTTGGGATTCTTAGCCGCAGCGGTGGCGTGCTTAAAGCTGGTGGCCATGCTTTCTTTGGGTTGGGTGTCATCGGCTTTCACTGGGCGGTTGGCCACGCCTTTGGCCAGTCCAAAGAAAGCCACAATAATCGCTGCGATACCCATGGCACCGGCCACGGCAAAAGTCGCCTGCTGAGCATCCGCTTGAGTGTAACCTTGCTCAACAAACTGCTGAGGCAGTCCCGCTAGAATTGGCGGAATAAAGGCACCAAGGGTGGCCAGAAGGCCCTGAACACCATTGGCTCGGCCACGACTGTTGTCTTGGGCGTAGTCCGCTACCACGGTAACCATCATGGTCAGCATGGCAGCGGTACCAAAGGCGACAATCACGCGATAGCCGATCAGTTGAGTGAGGTTTTCAGCGCTGCCGTATAAAGTGAAACCAATTGATGTCAGTACCAAACCCAGAAGATAAATACGACGGCGACCAAATCTGTCTGCCCAAAGGCCGTATAACACCATCATCACTAAGAAGATGGCTTCTTGTAGAGCGCCCAATAGGCCGGTAATTTGGCCTTGCTCTTCTTGGGGAACGCCAATGACTTGCAACAAACCGGGTTGCAAGATGGCAAGTGCCCCTGCGTAGGCTGAGGAAATCAGCACCACGAACAGATATGCCATGAAATGGCGGGGTTTTACCCCTTCGCTGAGATCTAACCCAAGAAAGCGATGAGTCATGGTTTAGCCTCCGCTGCGTTGCATTTGTTCGCTACCCATGCGCATTTTCACCATGCTCTCAACCTGATCTTCGCCAAATACCTGCGCGGCCAGTTTGTTCATAGGATCGCGCTCGTAGCCGTAGGTGCGAATTTTGTGGTCTGTGTCGCGCAGTGCGGCGCGCTCTTCCAGTGGTACCTGTATGGCGGCGTCAACCCACTCCAGCCAACGGTCGACCATTTGGTGAAGATATTCTTCGTATACGCTGATGTTCTCGTCGTTGAGCTCGCCAATCAGGCTCTGTGTAGCAGGGTTGTTGAGCGCACGCATGTAGTTGCCGTGGCTCACCGACCAGTGAAAACGCTCGTCACCGCGGAACTTTAAGTACCATTGGTTGACCTCATCGCCGTAGTACTTGTCGAGGTAATCGACATCGGTTAGTAAATTTTTGCGCGGGGTGTAATCGCAGTAGCAAAATAGCTGAGGCACAGTGCCAAATACGATAACTAGGTGGGGTACATCAATTTGTTGGTCGAGAAATACGGTGAGATTCATGTCCAGAATCGAAGCTTTGCGATTGCCTAGCCAAGAATTCACCAGCCATTCAACACCTTCGCCACTGTAAGCTTTAAACGAGCCTTCAAATTCGCCATTAGGTGAAGTGTAATATTCGCGGTCCAAAGTAGTGGGGCAGCGTTGTAGGTTGGGAAAACGGCTTTCGACCTTGGTTTTTAGCGCTTCAAGAATATTCCAGCAACGCTCCCAGTAGCGAGTGACATCTACATCAGGGTTGTCCGCTAAAAACTCATCAAGGGTTTTAATGTCGTTGTTCTGAGACATGAAGCCTTTCCTTATAATCCAAATCGGGCAAATTTATCTTGCGGCTGCTTGAGCTTGGCCAGCAGCATTCGCTTAGTGATTTTCCAGCCGTTTAGCCAAGCAATTTTGCTGCCGGACTTTTGGCAGGCGAGGATCTGCTCCACTAAATACGGCGCTACGTCCTCCACGTAGTCGCACAGGATGTTGGCAAAGCGTCGGCTTTGCTGAAATTTTTTTGGGTCGGTTTGTGCTTCGCGTACCATGCCCTCGGTGATCACCATGCCTGGGCGCACTTTGGCGACCACCACAGGGGTGTCTTTGAGCTCCTTGACCAGGGCATTGGTAAAGTAATCCAAGGCTCGCTTAGTGGTGCCGTAGATCCCCATACCCGGGAAGTATTCGCCGTCGCTGCCGCCACCGAGCACATTGATGATTTTTCCAAAGCCCTGTTGGCTCATGTTCTTAGCGGCGACGCGACAACCATTGATGGTGCCAATGATATTGGTGTTTACCATGGCTTCGATTTGGTCTTGCGGTGTATCAGCAATACTCCAGGTGGTGCGGGCGATTCCGGCGTTGTTTATCCATACGTCCACTTGGCCAAAAGTATTGACGGCTTGTTGCCACAAATTGAGCACTTGCTGGCAGTCTTGTGTATCGCAAGCCACGGGCAGGGCTTGAGCGCCTAGCTGGTTTATGTCGTCGGCCAGTTGCTGCAAGATTTGCTGAGAGCGAGCGGCAACCACCACATTGTGCCCTTGTCGAGCAAACTCCATGGCCAAGCCTTTGCCAATTCCCTGACTGGCACCGGTAATCACTTTGTTCATGATTCAGCTCCTTGTGCTGCCCAATGACGATTGGGATCTGGATGGCCAACCGCAAAGCCTGTGTCGTAGATTTTTTGTGCTGAGATCTTGCGATTAGGGGCTTTGATTTGACCTAAGAAATCGAGCCGTTGCCAACCGTTGGCATCGCAAATGGCATCGAATATCACTTGGTTCGACGCGGGCAAATTGTTTTGATCGCAAACGTTGTAAATGCCACAAAGCTCGTGGTTAACCGCGTGAATCACGGACTTAGCCACGTCTTCAAAATGGATCGCGTACAAGGGTGCGTCGGCGCTGAATAGCGCTTTGCCGCCAAAGAACTCAATCGCCAGCTTTACCCTTTGCTCAAAGTCCATATCCCCAGGGGCACCGTACATATCCGGGAACCTCAGTACGCAACCACGCTCGCTGGCCAACACGGCGCGCTCACCCGCTTGATAGTACTTGGATGACGGCTCCTCATGATTGGCGGTGGGTGTGGACTCATCGATGGGCGCTTGGCCTTTGCCACCGTCGCCATAGACTGAGAAAGACGATAAGAAAATCACTCGAGGGCAGGCCGCCGCTGCGTTTTCACAGCTGAGTTGAAGTACTTTGCGGTAGTGTAATTCGCGCTCTTCTGGAGTGCGTGTTTGTCGGACATTCGGCGCTACCGTCACAATGATGGCATCGACATCTTTCGCCGCCGCAGCCACTTTTTCTTTTTCTTCACCTTTGAGCACGTGCACTTCTGATACCAAGGCTTGTAGGTCTTTGACCTTAGCCGGAGTGGTGGTGGTGCCGCTGACTTGGTGACCTAAATAAGACAATTCGGCCGCTAGCGCTTTTCCAATGTGTCCCATACCCAAAATAAGAATCTTCACCGGCGGCTCCTGTTATCAGTTTGTTTTGATTTTTATGCCTCGAAGTCATAATGTATTAACATTATATCAAATGTCAACGAAGGACCCCGGCCATGACTCGCGTCGCCGTTTTGCAATTCGCTACTACATTGGATGTTGCTGAAAACCTTGAGACTTGTTGTCGAATGATCGACCAAGCGGCAGAGGTTAACCCTGATGTGATGGTGCTTCCAGAGTTCTGTAATGCACTGTCGTGGTACGAATCACAGCAGCAAGCTTTTGAGCTTGCAGTGAGCTTAGACGGTGAGTTTGTAAAGACCTTGGCCAGCAAAGCAGCGCAACACAAAACCTATCTCGTGGTGAACGTCACTGTGCGTCGACATCCGCTGATGGTAGAGCAAATCAGTGTTACTTCATTACTCTTTGACCGCCGTGGTCGTTTGGTCCATCAAGCGGATAAACAGACCTTGATGGGGCATGAGAATTTCTTTTTCCAGCGTGCCAAGCAGCGCGCCGGCGTTTACTCATCAGACACGGGCCGTCTCGGTATTTTTGCTTGTCGCGATGGAGTGACCTTTGAAACCGCTAGAGGTTTGGCAATTGATGGCGCCCAGTTGTTTTGCGACTCGCTCAACTCCTTTGCATTAGATGAAGCGCGCTTGCACGTGCCATCTCGCGCCGTCGAAAACGGAGTGTTCATGGCGGCGGCTAACAAGGTTGGCCCGCTGATCCCCGAAGACCAGCTCGCTCAAGTGGCTGAGCAAACCGGAATTCCCGAGCGCTTCTTAATGGGCGCAGGACAAAGTCAGATAGTGTCGCCAAGCGGGGAAGTGTTGGCGATGGCGCCTTACAACCAGGAGGCCTTTGTTTGGGCGGATGTCGATTTGTCTGAGGTCGCGGCCAATACTCGACCCGATGGTTCCAAGTTATTGCAATTGCGCCGTCCAGAACTCTACACGGAGCTTAGCGTCAACCCTGCTCAGCAAGAGTATCAGTCTAGCGCTCGCCCCGTCATCGCGGCGATGTTAGCGCCTGTAGGTTACCCACAGCAACGCATGCAAACTGTGCTAGAGAACATTGTCGATGAGGCATTTGACGTAATGGTATTGGCCGAGGGGTGCTTCGACGATGCCAACTACAGCCTGACAGACTTGGTGGGCACCTTAAAACAAGCATTAGCGGACAGCGCTAAGTATGTGTGTTTTAGTTTTAAACAAGCCAGTGGCATTCGAGCGATACTGGTCGGTAGCGAAGGCGTAGTCGCCAGTCAGGGACTGCTGCATCCTAGCCAGCGTTATGGTGACGCAGAGTTGGCAGGGGATATCGGCGTTCATCAACTGCCATTTGGCAAGGTCGCGCTGTTCTGTGGCGATGACGGTCATATACCTGAAAGCGTGAAAGTGGCCGCTCTTAAAGGCGCACAGCTCATTCTGTATCCATTCTCCTTACAGCAAGCCTGGGAAAACCAACTGGCTCTGCCTTCGCGCTCCGCCGAAAACCGAGTAGCCATTGTGGCCAGTTCCTATCACAAGGTGCGCATGGGCGGACTGATTTGTTCTTTGGAAACCGATTTTACCCTGTTGACACCCTGGAGCGATCGTCAGTTCGATGGTCATATCAATCAGCCGCCTATGGTGCTTCAAGGGGCTGATGGTGAGATAACCCAATGCAAAATTCCCTTGCAGGCGGCTAATAACAAATTGATGTCGGCGGATACCGACTTATTAGCGGACAGACCCTTTCATTTGTGCGAGCGCTTGATTGCTCAGCGGGTTAGCGCCTGATGTCTCAAAACCCAATCGATTCTTTACAGCAGCAAATCACCGGCGTGGCTCACGTGGGCTACGTGGTGGCAGACATAGAAGCGGCGATTGAAAACAGCTGTCGGCGATTTGGTTTAGCGCCAGCGTCTGTGCGTTGGATGGGCAGAGACGACCCTCAAGCCCTCTGCGTGTTTGCCTTTATCGAGGTGGGTGGATTAGAGCACGAGTACATTCAGGCCAAACGCTCACCTATGTTGGAGTTATTGGGAGAGCAGCCTCAGGGAGCCGGCGGTATTAATCACGTGGCATGGCTTGTGAAAGACATGAACCAGTCGTTGCAGATTTTAAAAGCGCAAGGCGTTAAGCCAGGGTACGTGACACCGGATGGCCCGTTTGAGCTGCCCGACAAATTCTTGGTTTATCTCAATCCAGATGATTGCGACGGCCATCTTATCGAATTGATTCAACTTAAGACCCCAGCAGAGGAGTCCTCATGCCTCTAAAGCGAATAGAGCAAATCCTCGACCAGCACTTTGGCAACAGCCACGATGACGATCAACAGGTGCAATGGCAACGCAGCGGCAGTTTTCACTATTGGTTAAACGACGAGTTAACCGACGTGGTTGAGCCTTGGCGTATCGGTACCAACCCGCAAGGCGTGCAGTGCATTCAAAGTGTTCGAGTCAGCGAGCAATACGGTTTGGTGCTGGCGGCAGACTGGCAACAAGATGGCGAGCAAACCCACGCCAAAGTGTGGATGCGCGCGCAGGGCCAACCAGAGGTGCAAGCGCACTACAACATTGAAGGCAATGTTTGGCAGGCTCGCCACCGCGGTCCTCAGGGTGAGCGCCAGCAGCAAGGCGAGTGTGTCAAAGGGCTGGTATTTTTCCCGTTGCTCAGGGTGTTTTCTGGCGCCATGTTGTTAGCGATGCAAAAGCCAGGGCTAACCTTGCTGCTTCCCGATATCGAAATCAGTTGTCCACCCAATGACAAACTACTTCCCAAGCAAGACTTACGTCAGTCTTTCCTTCTGGAGGAGCAGCCTACAGTTGCTGCACAAGCCTTTGGAATGCGCGGCGGACACTACAAAGAAGATAACGCCAGCTTTGAAATTGACCAAAGTGGCCTGTTGCACCGCTACTTGTGGAAACAGTCAGACACTTTGCGCTGGCGCGTGGAAAATCGCTTCTCATAATCCGCCGAAAACAGGGCGTTTCTTTGTCAATTGTCAAAGTCTTAACCGCCCTTTTAAAGGATGCTAATCATTAACAAAATCTCCGTGTGAACCTTGAGAGCGGAGCAGCCAACTAGGAGCTAGGCATGACTAAGATCGTGGTGTTATTCAACCTAAAAGACGACGTAGCAATTAGCGATTACGAGAACTGGGCGCGCACACGCGACTTACCAATTGCCGGTGGACTGCCGTCAGTAGACCAGTTCGATATTCTCAAAAGTCAGGGCTTGCTAATGAGCGATGCCACGCCTCCGTATCAGTACATCGAAGTGTTGGCCATTAATGATATGGACCAGTTCGGCAAAGACATCTCAAGCGAAGAAATGCAAAAGGTAGCCAGCGAATTCCAAAGCTTCGCTGACAACCCAATGTTCATTTTGTGCGACCAGCTGTAAGGACACTCATCATGGCGCAATATCCAGAACTCAATGGCAAGGTGGCTGTGATCACCGGAGCAGGACGTCACAAGGGTCTAGGTGAGGCGATGGCCAAACGCCTAGCCGCCGAAGGCTGTAAGTTGGTATTGACCGACATCGGTCAGGCAAAGGGACAATACGCCAGCGCGGATGCGGTGGGATTGAGCGATGAGCTCGAGCAAATTGTGGCAGAGATTAACGCTGCCGGCGGTGACGCAACGGCTTTTGCCTGTGATGTCACCGATGCCGAGCAAGTGGCTGAAGCCGCCAAGTTTGCGGTAGAGCGCTACGGCTCGTTGGATATCTGGGTCAACAATGCCGGGATTGGCTATCTGATGAAGCCTATCTTGGAAATGGAAGTGGCCGAGTGGGATGCCGTACAAAACGTCAACCTGCGCGGAGTGTTCTTGGGCATTAAGTTCGCCGCTGAGCAAATGGTCAAGCAAGGCAAAGGCGGCAAGATCATTAACATTGGCTCGCAGGCGTCTAAATCCGGTTTTGCCCACGCCAGTGCTTACACCACCTCCAAGCACGGTATGACAGGCCTCACGCGTGTTGCCGCGATGGAGTTAGGGCCGCACGGTATTAACGTCAATCAGATTTGCCCTAATCACGTCACCACAGGGCTTGGCGCTTGGCAAAACGCTCACTTTTCAGAAGTGACCGGCAAAGGCCATGACAAGTACATGCAAGACATGAAAGACCGCATTCCATTGGGGCGCCCGGGCTTACAAGAAGACATCGCCAAGGCCTGTGCTTTCTTGTGCTCGGAGCAGGCCGAGTACATCACCGGTGAGGCAATGAATGTCTCCGGTGGCGAAGAATATCACTAATTTCAATAGGCTAGGGAGTAGTTGTAATGAATGCCTTTTGGCCAGAAAAAGCGCGCTTGGCGCTATCCATTGTAGTTAACGTTGAAGAAGGTTCTGAGTACAACGTTCGCGATGGCGACAAAGGAATGGAGCCGGTTGACGAGTTGGGCGTAAGCCTTAAAAAGCCCATTCGCAATTACGGTAACGAATCCAACTATCAGTACGGCCTTAACGAAGGCGCGGCTAGAATTCTAAAGTTGCTCGACCAATACAATGTGCGCGCGACTTGGACCGCAGCGGCGGTCAGTCTCGAGCGAGCGCCGCACTTGGCCGATGCCATTGTCAGCCGAGGTGATGAGGTGTGTAGTCACGGTCATCGTTGGATCCACCAATTTCGCATGAGCGAAGACGAAGAGCGTAAATTCATTCGCGATGCCGCCGATAGCATTGAGCGCAGCACGGGCAAACGCCCAGCCGGCTGGTTATCGCGCTACTTGCTGACCGATAACACACGTCGCTTGCTGCAAGAAGAAGGCTACACCTACCACATGGATGACTACTCTCGCGACAACCCGTTTTGGGATAGCGTTGAGGGCAGCGACAAGCCCATGTTGATCATGCCTTACGCACTGGATTCCAACGACATGAAGATGTGGGTGTCTGCCTCTTATACGCCACAAGATTGGTTGGACTACGCCAAACGCACTTTTGACGTGTTGTATGAAGAAAGCGAAGATCAAATGCGCATGATGAGCCTAGGTTTACACCTGCGCATTATTGGTCGTCCCGGTCGTATTTGGGCGCTGCAGGAGTTCTTGCAGTACGCCAGCAGCAAATCTGGAGTGTGGTTTGCCACCCGTGAGCGCATCGCACAGCATTTTGCCGACAACAATCCAGCTAAGTCTGGAGATGTCTAATGTCGCCTTTGATTCGCTCGCTGCTGTTTGTACCCGCTAATCGGCCTGAGCGCTACGCTAAGGCGCTGGCGGCCGGTGCAGATTTGGTATGCATCGATTTAGAAGATGCAGTGCCTGCTGCTGAAAAGCCCGACGCTCGTATCGCCTTGCAAGACTTTTTGGCGGAAAACCAAGCAAAAGTGTGCGTACGCATTAACCCGATGAGCACACCTGACGCCGAAGCCGATTTAGCCGCACTCAAGGCCAATCCACCGGCGGTGGTTATGCTGGCGAAATGCGAGGGGCCACAAGAGTTGGCCAAGGCCCATCAGTGGTTGCAATCCGAATCAACCCAGTGGTTGCCACTAGTGGAGACCATTGAGGGCTTGAAGCTCTCGCCAACGTTGAGCCAAGCCGGATTGCCAATTGCCGCTTTGATGTTTGGCGGTGCGGATTTCTCGGTTGAGCTGGGCTGCGAGTTTGCTTATGAGCCATTGTTGTTCGCCCGCAGTGAACTGGTGATGGCCGCTGCGGCTCAAGGCTTGTCTGTAATTGATGTTCCCTACATTCAGGTGAGCGATGAAGCGGGTTTGATTGATGAAACCCACAAGGTCAAAGCTTTGGGCTTTACCGGCAAATCGGCCATTCATCCCAAACAAATTGTTCCCATTCACAATGCTTATCAGCCAACGCCAGCTCAAATTGAGCAGGCACAAGCGGTAATAGCCGCGGCTGAACAGTCGCAGGGTGGGGCAGTGATGCTAAACGGGCGCATGCTGGATAAGCCAGTGATTGCCCAATCCGAACGAATTCTGGCCTTAGCAGCAGCCGCTGCGAACGCCAATTAATTGCAGTTTGTCATCCGAGCACAAGGAGTAACCGATGACCGTATCCCATAAGAAAGTTGGCGAAAACCGCTACCGTGAGAGCTTTGGTCGTCACTACGAAGAGTTTCATGTAGGCGACATTTACGAGCACCGTCCGGGCCGTACTATCACTAAAACCGACAACACCTGGTTTACTTTGCTGACCATGAACACTCACCCAATGCACTTTGACGATGAGTACGCCAAAGCCTCTGAGTTTGAAAAGTGCATCGTATGTTCGCCGTTTACCGTGGCTTTGATGGTAGGCATGAGCGTTACTGACGTGAGCCAAAAAGCGATTGCTAACCTGGGTTGGGATGACATCAAACTGACCCACCCGCTATTTGAAGGCGACACGCTGACTGCAGAGTCAGAGGTGATTGCTAAGCGCGAATCGGCCTCGCGTCCCGGTGCCGGCATCGTGACCGTGCGTACAAACGGCTTTAATCAACACGGCGATATGGTGTGTACCTTCGTTCGTAAGATGTTGATCGCAAAGCAAGGTCACTCAGTAGAAGACAAAGTGAATTACTAACGGAGAGCAGTCATGTCAGAGGTTTGGTCAAAAGAAGACGAAAGCGCCATCTTGGATATGATCGACAAGTGGGTCGAGAACGAAGTCCGCCCAATTGCCAAAGAGCACGATCATGCGGATTTGTACCCACACGGCCTAGTTGAGCAAATGAAAGAGCTGGGCCTTTTCGGTGCCACTATCGGCCAGGAATACGGCGGTTTGGGTTTGCCGGCGGCAATTTACGCCAAGATTGTTATGAAAGTGTCCAGCGCATGGATGTCGCCAGGCGGTATCTTTAACTCGCACCTGATTCAGGCCTCAGCCATTGAGCGCTGTGGTACCGATGCGCAAAAAGACCGCTGGTTGGCCAAGATGGCTACCGGTGAGATGCGCGGTGGTATTGCCCTGACCGAGCCCAATGCCGGTTCGGACTTGCAGGCGATTACCACCACTGCGGTGCGCGACGGCGATGACTACATCATCAATGGTACCAAGACTTGGATCACCAACTCACTACACGGTAACTCGCTGGCGGTATTGGTAAAAACTGATACCGAGATTCAGCCGCGTCACCGTGGCACCAGTATGTTTATCGTTGAGACTAAAGATGCTGATGGCAACGTGAAGCCAGGTATCACCATCTCTAAGCTTGAGAAAATGGGTTATCGCTCAATCGATACCTGTGAAGTGGTATTCGAAGACTTCCGCGTTCCTGCTGACCACCTTGTGGGTGGCGAAGAAGGTAAGGGCTTTAAGCAAGCGGTAGGCGGCCTTGAGCTTGGTCGTATTAACGTTGCCGCTCGTGGCGCGGGTGTGGCTCAGGGTGCCTTTGAGCATGCGCTTCGCTATGCCCAAGAGCGCGAGACCTTTGGCAAGCCAATTTGCGAGCACCAGGCGATTCAGCTGAAGCTTGGCGAGATGGCCACCAAGGTGGAAGCGGCCCGTTTGCTTATCGAACAAGCGGCAGCTAAGTACGACGCTCACGAGCGTTGTGACATGGAAGCGGGTATGGCCAAGTACTTTGCCTCTGAGGCGGGTTCTTTCTGTGCTAACGAAGCCATGCGCATCTTTGGCGGTTACTGCTACTCAAAAGAGTACGATATTGAGCGCTACTATCGCGACGCCTTGTTGATGTGTATTGGTGAAGGCACCAACGAAATGCAGCGCATCATTATTGCCAAGCAAATGGTTGCCAAAAACAAGATCTAAGCTATCGCGGTAATAAGAAAAGAGAAAAGAACAGGGATAGGGATATGGCTGATTTACCACTGAGCGGTGTTCGCATTATTGCGGTGGAACAATACGGCGCTGGGCCTTACGGCTCGGCTTACCTAGCGGACATGGGCGCTGAGATCATTAAGATCGAAAACCCCAAAACCAAAGGTGACATATCCCGTCAAACTGGCCCCTATTTCTTGGGGGAGAATGACAGTTACTTTTACCAAACCTTTAACGGCAACAAAAAAAGCCTGAGCTTAAATCTCAAAAGCGAGCAGGGCTGGCAGGTGTTTGAACGTTTGGTAAAGAGCGCTGACGCGGTTTACAACAACCTGCGTGGTGATCAACCAGCAAAGCTGGGGATCACCTACGACCATCTCAAATCCATCAACCCCAAAATCGTCTGTTGTCACTTGTCTGCCTATGGTCGCGACAACGACCGCGCCAGCTGGCCAGGCTACGACTATTTGATGCAAGCGGAAGCGGGCCTGATGTCGCTAACCGGCGAGCCAGAAAACGGTCCTAATCGCTTCGGGGTGTCCATGGTGGACTTTATGACCGGTGCCGTGGCAGCACTGGGATTAACCTCGGCCATGCTGGGCGCCCATCGCCAAGGCAAGGGTCGAGATGTGGACGTCAGTCTGTTTGACGTGGCGCTGCATCAGCTGACCTATCCGGCCACTTGGTATTTGAATAAGGGCCATGTAACTGAGCGCATGCCCCACAGCGCGCACCCAGCCACAGTGCCGTGCCAGTGGTATCCAACCGCCGATGGCCACGTGTTTGTGATGGCCATGACCGACAAGTTCTGGCAAGCCTTAGTGGATGAGATTCAAGACGCCCGTTTGAGTGAGGCGCGTTTTGTAGGCTTTGCTGAGCGTCGTGATAACCGCACCGAGCTCAATGAAATTCTGGATGAGTGCTTTAGCGCTCGTACCACAGCTCAGTGGCTCGAGGCCTTTCAAGGACGGTTGCCGATTGCGCCGATTTATGACATGGCACAAGCGCTGACCAACCCTTACATAGAGCAGCTGGGCTTAAAGCAACAGGTCAGCCATTCGCAAAATCCACAAATGCAGCTGCTGAGTAATCCCATCAAAATCGATGGCCAACGTTTACAGGCCAATGCGGCAGTCGCTCGCGGCCAGGACACTCAAGACCTACTCGAAGAATTGGGCTTTGACCGTGCGGCGCAGCGCGATTTAAGCGACTCAGGCGCTATCTAAATTATTCAAGGAGCGATACATGAAACTCTCCGGTGTAAAAGTTCTGGACCTTTCTTTATTTCTTCCCGGTCCTCATTTTTCCATGATGATGGCGGATCACGGCGCCGAAGTGATTGGCTTGGAGCCAATCAGCGGTGAGCCGGTGCGCCACGTTGGTCTTAAGCAAAACGATGAGAGTGTCTGGTTTCGCAACGTTTATCGCGGCAAGAAAAGCATTCAACTCAACCTCAAATCAGAAAAAGGCAAAGAGGCCTTTTATCGCTTGGTCAAAGAAGTGGATGTGCTGATTGAAGCCTTTCGTCCTGGTGTGGTGGCGCGTCTTGGCATCGATTACGACACCATCAAAGCCATAAATCCCGGCATTGTGTACTGCTCAATTTCAGCCTTCGGCCAGACTGGTCCGAAACGACTAAACCCAGCCCACGACTTGAGCATTCAAGCGGACTCGGGCGCGCTGTCGATTAACCTTGGTTTGGATGGCAAGCCCGCACAACCAGCAATGCCGGTAGCGGACATGGCGGGCAGCCTGATGGCCTTTTCCGGCGTGCTGATGGCCTTGTACAAAAAGGCGCAAACCGGCGAGGGCGATTACATGGATATCTCCATGCAGGACAGCCTAGTAGCCTGGTATCCCAATGTGATGGGGCCGGTATTTGCCGAGGATAGAGCACCCAACCCCAAAGATGAGCGCAGCTGGGGTGGGTCGGCCATGTATAACGTCTACCAGACCTCAGATGGCAAGTATCTCACTCTGGGCGGCTCGGAGCTCAAGTTCGCAGCCAACCTATTAAAAGCGTTAGGCCGCGAAGACCTATATCCGTTAGCGCAATTACCTCCTGGACCTGGTCAAGCGCCGTTGCGGGAGTTCTACCAAACCACCTTTGCCGCTAAGCCGCTGAGCCACTGGCATGAGTTCTTGAGCTCGGTGGATGTCTGTTGGGCGCCAGTGCGCGATTTGCACGAGGCGGTGTTTGACGAGCACTTGGCCGAGCGCGAGATGATTCTCACCGACGAGCAAGGGCTTAAGCACCTTGGGGTGCCAATCAAATTCAAAAACCAGCCAGCACAGCCAAATCTGGCTCGCCCGAGTATGGGCCAACACAGCCGTGAAGTTTTGGCCGACTTGGGTTACTCTGAGCAACAAATCGATAACATGCTGGACGGCAACGTCATTCAATAACAGCAGGCACAGAGACTCCGGGAGAGAGTATGGCGCGCGAGTGGATCATTCTGATCACCCTTGTGGTTTATAAACTGGTATTGGTATGGATTGGACTTTGGGCCTCTCGCCGCACGCAAGACAGTTCAGACTTTTTCATTGGCGGTAAACAACTCGGGCCGTGGGTGGCGGCGGTTAGCGCCTCAGCCAGTGCCTCATCGGCCTGGAGTTTACTTGGAGTGTCTGGTGCGGCCTTTACTATGGGTCTCTCTGCCATTTGGATCTTCCCTGCTGTAGTTTTAGGTTACATCTTCAATTGGTACTGGCTAGCACCACGAGTGCGTCGCTACGCCAATCAGCAAGAGGCGATTACCCTCTCAGAAGTCGTCGCTGGTAAAGACCAATGGCGCAAGGCCATCCTAGGGTTCGCCAGTTTCGCCATCGTATTTTCTTTTGCTTTCTATATTGCCGCTCAATTTCAGGCAGCGGGTTCCACTTTCGCAGCGAATTTCGATGTCAGTATCACTGAAGCGATTGTTACGGGTGCTGTCATTATCTTGGTGTACACGCTTTTAGGAGGCTTTTGGGCGGTGAGTGTCACCGATACCCTACAAGGCCTGCTAATGGCGGCGATTGCCTTTCTGTTACCCATATTGGCGGTGACTCAAGCTGGAGGTCCTTCGGTAATTTACCAGTCGCTTATCAGCAATGGTGGCGAACTTTACGGCAACTTCGCTGGAGCTTCGGCGATTGGTTTTGTGGTCGGTATGTTAGGTATAGGCCTAGGTAATCCAGGCCAGCCGCACGTAGTGAATCGCTTCATGGCGCTGCGCGATGACAAAGCGCTAAAAAGTGCGGCTCGCATTGGTGTGGCATGGCCTGTGATTGTGTTTGCTGGCATGCTGACCGTGGGTTGGTGCGCTCGAGTGCTTATTCCAACCGATGCCAATGCCGAACAGGTCATGTTGGCCCTAACTGAAATGCTGTTCCACCCTGTGGTGGCTGGGATTATTGTCGCGGCTGTGCTGTCGGCGATTATGTCGACGGCAGACAGCCAGCTGTTGGTGTCAGCTGCGTGTCTCGCGCAAGACTTACAACTGGCCAAGGGTCGTAACGCGCTGACTCTAAGCCGCTTGGCTGTGGTTGCTATGTGCGTGTTGGCCTTGGTGATTGCCTTGTTTGCCCCGGAAGCGATTTTCTCTCGAGTGCTATTTGCCTGGGCGGCGATTGGTTCGGCGTTTGCGCCTGTACTGATTTGGCTGGTGGCCGGCTATCAAATTGACGGTCGCTATCGACTGGCCGCCATGATGCTGGGCTTTGGTCTCACCATAGTGTTCAACTGGCAGGCCAATGCGCCGGGTGATGTGCTTGAGCGCGTATTGCCGTTTGTGGTGGCTTTGGTAGTGGCAAGAATCGGTGCGGTGAAGCGTGCAGAGAAAGGTAGCGGCGCCGAGGTATCAGCGCCACGCTAGTGGTATCAATCGGCAATAAAATCTCTGAGCTTTTGCTCGTCCAAGATAGTGATGTGGTAGTTGCTTTGAATATCAATCAGCTTACTGCGCTTTAATCGGCTGAAGCCGCGACTGGCGGTTTCCAGCGACATTCCTAAATAATCCGCAATATCCTGACGGCTCATGGGCAAGTAGAACTGAGATTGGCCACGACCCAGTTTTGGGATCATGTCCAGTAAAAAGTGGCCTAGACGCTGGTGAGCGCTCTTTTGTCCCATGATAAACAGCTGGTCCAAAATCAAGGCCAGAATGCGGCCGGTCACCTTGTGATACTTCTGCGCTACCGCTGGGTAGCGGTCAAACATGGACTGCATTGCGCTGCGACTGATTCGAATCGCAGTGGCGTCGGCCAGAGATTTGGCACTGAACGAGTAGGTTAGTTGCTCTGACAATCCCATTAGGTTACCCGTGTATAGGAAGGCAAACACTTGGCGGCTGCCGGTAGAGGTTGAGCGCTCAAGCATTACCGCGCCAGACACCAGAATGTACACGTAGTCGCTTGGGTCTTTTTCACGGAACAGAAAAGTATTGCCTTTAATATCAACCTCATCGGCGCCTTCGGCCAACTCGGCAAAAAATTGGGGAAGCCCTTCAATGTCGTCGTTTGGACTGCCGAAACAATGATGGAGAGAGGTCTTAATGGTGACTTTATTGTAATCAATGCTCATACGACAAGCCTGCTGTATTGGGATTTATTATTCTTGTATTAGAAATAACCGATTGTTATCAATAGATTATCGGCTGGCCTCAGTGTATCGGTAAACCACTGTTCAGGCAACAAAGGGGTAACCGAGTTTACGCCGTACACACAATTGATATTGGTCATTTTTCTAATTGCCACTCTAAGCCAAGATTGAAGTTAAGTTAGGCGAAGAAGGATTTCGCATGAGTCAACATTTGTTGCCGCAGGTGGTGCAGCGCCTCGGAGAAAAGCCATTAAACGACAATATTCGCGAGCGTGCTGCCTGGCACTTGCTCGATTGGTTGGGGTGCGCGGCTATCGGTAAAGACAGCCCTGCGGGCCATGCCATGCAAGCCATGGCTAGCGAGCACAACGGCCACGGCGTCACTCGGATTCTTGCGAGTGACAGCAACTGGGTAGATGCCATTAGCCATAATGCAGCCATTGGTAATGTGCTGGAGATGGACGACATTCATCGCAGCTCTATTCTGCATCCAGGGCCTGTAGTAGTGCCTGTGGCACTGGCGATGGCGCAATACAAAGGCGCATCGATGGCCACCATGCTAGAAGCGATTGTGCTTGGCTATGAGATCAATATTCGACTGGGCAAGGCCATAGGGCGCAGTCACTATCAATTTTTCCACAATACTTCGACTTGTGGCAGCGCTGGCGCGGCCATGGCCGCAGCCCATGTGCTTGGCTTAAGTCCGGCTCAAACCGTATCCGCGATTGCCAATGCGGTTTCTCGCACCGGCGGTTTGTGGCAAATGCGTCATGAAAACTGTCAAACCAAACAATGGCACAACGCCGAAGCGGCCCGCTCTGGTGCGCAAGCAGCGGTGTTGGCCGAACATGGCTTGAGTGGTCCTGCGTCTATTCTGGAAGGCTCTCAAGGTTGGTTTAACGCCATGAGTAAGGACGCCAAGCCGGAGGCTATGCTCGAGGAGTCCGAACACTGGCTCATCGAAGAAACCAGTTTTAAACCTTGGCCGGCTTGCCGTCACGCCCATCCTTCTATCGATGCCTGCTTGAGCGTGAAAGACAAACTGCCCGGCGCTGAGCACATAGAAAGTATCGTGTTGGAAGTCTACCGAGACGCCAAGGTTTTCTGTGACAACTCCAGTCCGCAAACTGAACTGCAGGCTAAGTTCTCGATTCAGCACGGTGTGGCTGCGGCGCTTGTTTGGGGTGAGCCTGAGTTGGAACACTATCAATTGACGCGCTTGCACCATCCGGAAGTGGTGGCAATACGCAATAAGGTGGTAGTGCAAGAATCTAAGCTGATCGAGCGCGCCTATCCCAACGCTTATGGAGCCAAGATAAAAGTCATTCATTACAACGGCGAGATTCAGAGTTTCTATTTGCCACATACCTTGGGCGATCCCGAGCGGCCTATGTCGCCAGTGCAACTGCGTCGTAAGGCTGAGACCCTAATGGCTGAAGCCAAGGTCGGCAATTCAACTCGAGCA
Source organism: Paraferrimonas sedimenticola (assembly GCF_002282855.1). Lineage (GTDB taxonomy): Bacteria > Pseudomonadota > Gammaproteobacteria > Enterobacterales > Shewanellaceae > Paraferrimonas > Paraferrimonas sedimenticola. The sequence goes on from NZ_NRIR01000003.1 coordinate 226,930, forward strand.
GCCTTGACCAGCTTGGGTTGGAGTCAGGACAAAGACTTAGACCAGCTGACGTGCTTGATAGGACAGATGCACGCCAGTCGCAAATCGACCAGCAAAGGATAAGAGTAATGAAAGCCATTGACGCGGTCGTAAATTTCGTCGAACAGCAAAGCTTTGAAACCCTACCGCAAAGCGCCATCGATGCGGCACTGATGTTTATTATGGACAGCATCGGTGTGGGGCTCAGTGGTACTCGAGTGGCGAATCGCCAACGCATTCTCGAAATGGCTCGCCAATGGGGTGAACCCAGTGGTCCTTGCGCGCAAGTGTGGGGCAGTGGCGAGTGGTTGCCCGTATCCAATGCGGCTATGGTCAACGCTTATCAAATTCACAATCAGGAATGGGACTGTGTGCACGAGCGCGCCGTCGTCCACCCGATGGCAAGCGTGCTGTCATCAATGATGGCTTACGCCCAAGGGCATGAATTGAGCGGTCGCCAATTGATCCTTGGGGTCGTAGTTGGGGTGGAAGTGGCCACTCTAATCGGTGCCTGTGCCAGTACAGGGCTTAAGTTCTTCAGACCTTCGGTTTGTGGTGGCATTGGCTCTGCCGCGGGTATTTGCGCCATGCTGGGGCTTAAGGGCGATACCCTTAAAAACGCTTTGGGCATCGCCTACAGTTCGGCCAGCGGAACCATGCAAGCCCACGTTGAAGGCTCGCCCATGCTGGCCTTACAAGTGGCGCTAAACGCCCGCAGCGCCACTCAATCAGTCGACTTTGCCCGTTCCGGGTTCTCCGGCCCACACGATATTTTAGAAGGTGAGTTTGGTTACTTTAATCTGTTTGAAGACCAAGTGGACCCGCAAGTGTTGATAGACAATATAGGTCGTGATTTTCAGATAACTCAGCTTAGCCACAAACCTTTCCCAACCGGTCGAGCAGGGCACGGCACCGTTGATGGTCTGCAACAGCTCCAACAAGAGTATGGCTTTGAAGTAAGCGAAATCAGCGCTATTCACGTCGCAGCGACGCCTTTAATTAATCGTTTGGTCGGGCGTCCAATAAAGCCTGATATGGATGTGGCCTATGCCAAGTTGTGCAACGGTTATATTGCCGCGACCTCGCTGCTAACTGGCAATGTATCAGTGACAGACTTTGACCCTGAGCCCATGCGCGACGCCGAACGTCAGCAACTTGGCGCCAAGCTAACCACTAGCTTGAATGATTGTCAGGATCCCAATGCTCTTGCTCCGGTAACGGTTCGCGTCACCTTGAATAATGGTCAATCGCACAGTGTCGAATTACCTGCCATTTTAGGACATCCACAGCGCCCGTTATCGGCTCAGGCGCAAATCGAAAAATTTTATGCGGCTTGTTTGAGTGCCACACCGGCACCCGACAAGTCACAAGTTCAAGTGTTGTTGGACGAGCTTGGGGCTCTACCCGAGTTGGAAGATGTCAACTCGCTAGTTAAGACCATGACGTATTAAGGAAGACCAAATGAGTCAGTTTGCGAATTACTTTGACTGTTTTGATAGTGACCAATTAGCGGCGGAATACCCGCTAGGTGACGACTTGTACGCGCGCTACAAAGGAATGAGTGCAGACGCCTTAAAGGCGTTACAAAACGAGCGCTTTTTGAAAGTGGTCGACCGCGCTTGGCAAATTCCGTTTTACCAACGCATCTGGAGCAAGGCTGGGGTTAAGCCCGAGGACATTCAAAGTGTCGATGATATTACCAAGCTGCCAATTATCTCTAAGTCCGACATTATGCAAAGCGTGCAGGACTATCCGCCGTTTGGTGATTTTAGCGGTTGGGAGCAACTGCCAAAATCAGAGCGCAGCTCAGTGGTGTTCCATACGACCTCGGGCACAACGGGTAAGCCACAACCCTTGCTGTTTGGTCCTAAAACTCGCGAAGTGCAAAACCGCCTAGTGGCTCGTGGCTATCGCATGATGGGGCTGCCGGATGCGGCCCACGTTCAGTCTTGCTATGGCCACGGCATGGTCAACGGCGGCCATTACATGCGCGAAGCTGTGACTCGCTATACCAATTCACTGTTCTTGTCGGCAGGCACCGGCGTTGAAACCCGTTCGGTTCAGCAAGTCAATCTGATGAAAGATTTTGACGTCAATGTGTTAGTTGGCTTTGTGGATTACATCAAGCGCTTGGCCGATGTGGCCAAAGAAAACGGCGTGATCCCGGGTAAAGATATCAAGCTGGACATGATCATCGGCCATTTTGGCATGGAGAGTCGCCAGAGTATTCTGGATGCTTGGGGTGAGGACGTTCAACTGTTTGACTGGTACGGGGTAGGTGATACCGGTGCGGTAGCTGCCGAAGGCCCTGACCACGATGGCATGCACGTCTGGGAAGACGCTCACGTGCTTGAGCTTCTAGACCCGCAAACCAATGAAGCAGTAACGCCGGGTGATGTGGGCAACATGGTCGTGACTTGTTTGTTTAAAGACGACATTTACCCGCTGATCCGTTTTAACACTTTTGATTTAACCCAAGAAGTTCTGGGCGAGAATCAACTGGGATTGCCGTTTAAGCGCGTGCGCGGCTTTATGGGCCGCTCGGATAACATGGTCAAACTGCGTGGAATCAACATCTATCCGCAAAGTATCGGTCCAATGCTTGAAGAGAATTCTGCGTTCCTCGGTGAGTACATTTGTCGAGCAGTACGCGACAACACGGGTCGAGATGACTTGGTGGTACACGTGGAAGTCAGCGAAAAATCCGAAGGCTTGGACGACGAACTGCAAGCGATTCTCAAGCGCAAGCTTGGCATTCAGGTGCAGGTAGAGCTGGCACTAGAAGGCGAACTCACGCCTCTGACCCAAGTGGATATTCGCCAAAAGCCGATTCGCTTAATCGACGAGCGCAAGGGGTAACCCATGAAAGCCGAAGAGTTATTTGCATTAGATGCCACCGCCCAACAAGCGCTGTTTCGCAGCGGTGAGCTCAGTGCCAGTGACTACTCTGGCTTGCACCGCCGTTGGGTTGAGCAAATTGAACCTTTGGTAAACGCCTTGAACTATCAAAGCAGCAATCAATTGACTCTTAACGATGGGGCACTCTCTGGGGTGCAGATCGCAGCAAAAGACAATATCGATTGCTTGGGGATGCCCACCAGTGCAGGCATGGCTTGGCTAAAGGAGCATATGCCCAACAAAGACGCTTTTGTTATCGGCCAGCTTAAAAAAGCCGGTGCTAGCATCTCAGCCAAGCTCAACATGCACGCTGCCGCGCTTGGGGCGACTAATCACAACCCGGACTTTGGCGATTGCCATAATCCCCATCGCTTGGGCTTTACGCCAGGTGGCAGCTCAGGCGGCTCTGCAGCCGCGGTGGCCTCTGGACTTTGCGCGGTTGCTTTGGGCACAGATACCATGGGTTCGGTACGCATTCCTGCCAGTTATTGTGGCGTCTTTGCGCACAAGCCAAGTTTTGGCCGCGTGAGTAACCGAGGTAGTCGAGCTTGTGCCAATCGCTTGGACACCATAGGGCCAATTGCTCGCTCGGCTCGAGACTTAAAATTGGTGTTCGCCGCTATGCAAGCGCGCGACGAAAAGTGGCCTTTGTCGAACAACAGTGCGGCGATAATCCCCGCGTCTAATCGTCTATTGGTGCCAGCGGATCTCGCTGGATTGGGTGTCGATGCCGATGTCGCCGCTCAATTTGAAGCTCAATTACCTCTGTGGCAACAAATGGGCTTTGAGCTGGTAAGTTGGGATTTAAGCGACTGGGATTTTAGCCAGGCGCGCCGAGCGGGTTTGTTGTTGTGTGAGCGCGACATTCGAGCCGAATACAAACAGGCTTGGGACAATAACCCAGACTGGTTCAACCCGGAATTACGCGGTTTACTGGCCTATCTCGACCGAAAAACCGACGCCGATTTGCAACAAGCCGAAACTCATTTGGACAAATTAGCCACACTAATTCGACTGGCGATGGACGGTTTTGCTGGTATTTTGATGCCGACTACTGGCCAACGTGCTTTCTCTTTTGAAAGCGCGGTACCGGCGCATCAGGCGGATCTCACCTGTTTAGCCAATATTGCTGGTTTACCGGCCGTGAGTATGCCAATGGCGGGTGACGCCGAGCTACCGGTTGGAGTGCAATTGGTGGGGCATTGGGGACAAGATGAGTCGTTAATAGAACTTGCCGAGCAGTATCAACAGACTTCAGGCTGGCGCTTTCGCTGGCCAGATGCGATTTTACAAAGCCTGTAACTGGGCTTATTTGCCAAGTAGTGGAGACTAGTATGCCAGGGCCCTTATCCGATGTTGTCGTAGTAGATTTGAGCCGAATTCTTGCAGGACCTTGGGCCTCTCAGGTGCTAGCCGATTACGGCGCTACCGTCTGGAAAGTAGAACGTCCGGGGCAGGGGGATGACACTCGTAAGTGGGGCCCTCCATATCTTCAAGACCAGCAGGGCAATGATACTGCTGAGTCCGCCTACTACCTAGCGGCGAACCGCGGCAAGCATTCGGTGGAAATCGACATAGCTTCTGCCGAAGGCCAAGCGACAGTTCGCCAAATGGTGGCCAAGGCCGACATTGTCATCGAGAACTTTAAAGTGGGCACCTTGGCCAAATACGGTCTGGATTACGCCAGCCTAAAAGCAATAAACCCTAGCATTATCCTTTGCTCAATCACAGGTTTTGGTCAATACGGGCCAGATGCGCACAAGCCAGGATACGATGCCATGATCCAAGCTGCCGGCGGTTTGATGAGTATCACTGGCGAGCCCGACGAACTTGGCGGAGGCCCGCAAAAAGTCGGCGTGGCGGTAACCGACTTAATGACCGGTATGTACGCGGTCAGTGGTATTTTAGCCGCGTTGCATCATCGCAACGCCACCGGCGAAGGCCAACACATCGATTTGGCGCTAATGGATACCCAAGTGGCGTACTTGGCCAATCAAGGCAGCAACTATTTGGTCGGTGGCAAAGTGCCGCAGCGTTTGGGGAATGCTCATCCCAATATCGTGCCTTACCAGTCGTTTAAAGTGGCCGACGGTCATATCATGCTTGCGGTAGGTAACGACGCTCAGTTCCAGCGGTGCGCTAAGGTACTCGGACTTGAGCATTTGGCCGAGCAAGCGGACTTTGCTACTAACGATGCGCGCGTGGCCAATCGAGCCGACTTGGTGCCTCAGCTGCAACAAGTCTTTATGACTCAAGGGTTAGACCATTGGATGGCCCAGTTGCAACAGGCCAAGGTGCCTTGTGGTCCAATCAACACGCTCGATCGAGTATTTGACCAGCCTCAGGTAAAACACAGAGAAATGACGGTAGAGCTGGAGCACAGCTCAGGTGCAAAAGCACCTTTGGTGGCCAATCCGGTGAAGTTCTCCGAAACTCAGATTGAATACAATAAAGCGCCGCCTAGTCTGGGTGAAGACAATTCGAAGTTAAAAGCCTGGCTCTCCACAAAGACCAACTAGTTACCTGGTTGGTTTTGCTTATTTAGAGAAGGCTCTAGCACAGCGCCAATATTCGTGCGAAGTTACTATAATTAAAGCAAAATCAGTGAGTCAGTGACTCACTACTGTGGCGAGGGTAGCAGGTGTCTCGAATTTGTATCATAGTGCCAGAGCAGGAACTGGAGTCGGAGCAATTAGCGAGCAAACTACAAGCCTTTTGTAGTGGGCTTCACCTTCGTTTTGAAATTTTGGTCAGCGCCCAAACCCCTTCACTGCAAAGATACTACCTATTTGATGATCCCAAGTTAGTAGAGGCGGCCAATCTCTATTGCGATAGCGTTCGCGCAAAAGCCAAAAAGTCCTTTGCGCGACTTACCCAAAAAAATCCCTCGTTAAAACTCTCATATGTTTGGAAAAAGTCAGAACTCAACGAGCATCTGCAGCAACTGAAGGATACAGAGTATCTTGGCGTTTATTGCCATAAAGGAACTCCGCCTGCGCTTTACGTATCTTTGGTTGAGCAAAGCCAACGACCGGTATTCGTGATTCGCAGCAAGGCGAAAGCAGAGCCTTTACACGTTCTCGCGGCAATTGACCCCTTTCACGAGGATGACGCTGAAGCCAAGCTAGATGTCAGAGTCGTCAAAACCAGTAAGCAGTTATGCCAAGCCAGCGACAGTCGATTGCAGTTGGCTCACAGTTGTTATGTGCCGACTTTTTTGATGCGCTATAGCAGCAGTATTTACAACACCCACGAGCAGGGGGTTAAACGCTTTTTAAGGGACAATGGGTGGTCGAAGTTCGAATGTCGATTGCTCAATGGCAAGCCAAGCGAAGCAATTCGGGCCTTGGTAAAAAAGCACGACTTTGCAATAGTCGTGATGGGGTTATCTGCCAGAGGCTTGTTTAAGAAGCGAGCTTTAGGCAGTACAGTGGTGCCTTTGTTGGAGTCAAGTGACTGCGATTTGTTGTTAGTGCCATAACAATCATAGGGTTAATAAAAGGAACATGTATGAAACTCTCAACTCTAATCATTCTCGCGGGTGTTACTGCGCTACTGGGATTGAGCAGTGGTGTAAGTGTGGCAGCAACAAGTGATGAAGCGGTAAAGTCAAAGGCGGAAACCAGGCAGGCGATTGAAGAATCTCGCAGAGCCAAAGAAAAAGAGATTCAAAAACAAAGAAAAGACTTACAACGTCAGGTCAATGAAGAGCGCGAGGCCTTTGAGCGTGAGGAAAGCCTTCAGGAGGCCAAACGAGATCGTGAAGCGTTCGAGTATGAAACACGCAAAGAGCAAGACCAGCTAGAAGGCCAAGCGCGCGCAGAGCGCGAAGGCGCTGAGCGAGAAGAGCGCAAAGCTCAGGCGGAGCTAGAGAGAAAGGCCGCTAAAGACGCCAAGATGAAAAGCAAGAACAAGCACAAGAGCACAAAAGAGCAGTAAGACCTTTTTCTCGAAAGTTAGCAAAGCACCTTGATAATCCGCTCAAGGTGCTTTTTTTGAGCTCGGTTATAACTGCCGTGGCAACCAAATAAACGCCTGAGTCTGTTCAAACTCTTCAAATCCAAGTTTCTGATAAATTCGCTTACCTTCGTCTGAAGCGCTAAGGCAGGCGACCCTATAGCCAGCGAGCTGTGCTTGTTTTAGCGCATGCAAAGTAAGGGCTTTGCCTATCCCCTTGTTGCTGTGGTTGGGGTCGGTAGACACATTCGACAAGCTGGCGACGCCAGCGGCGGTTATCAGGGAAGCGGCCCCCACCACTTGCTCGCCCATTCGTGCGATGAAATGCCGATGGACAGAGTCGGGTTTACCATAGCCTGCCGCTTGATACATGTCTTGCCAATTGTCAGCCACCACAGGTGGAACTTGATGCACTTGAGTGACCAAATCACTCCACTGAGATAGTTGCGAAGCCGAGGTTACCTCGTCGATTTGCATGCCTTGTGGCCAATCAATATCGGCAAGCCCGTCGAGATTTCGCGCCATCATAGTCGACTCCATGGCACAAAAGGCACCGGCTTTTTGCAGTGTATCGGCGAGATTCGATGGTGTAGAGCGTGCGCCTAGCCACCAACACACTCCGCGCGTTTGTTCGCTTAAGAGTGAGTTTATCGCTTCAACTCTTGATTCAAGATCTGCACTGGGTAAACGTGGCGAGAGCACGTTGTTGAACAGAGGGAAATCAATCGGGCTTTTGGTAAGAATGGCGTCATCTTGCTCGATGGCATCGATATGCTGCCACTGGGTCCAATCAAGCACACTCTCAACAAGCATGCGCTCGGCGCGCTCCATTAGCTGTGGATCGGCTATCGATTCAATCATTGTCATTTTTTGCACTCGTCATTGGGTAACACAGTGTTGCGTAGAAAAGGGAAGTTGGCGCTAGTATCTGCTAATAGTGCTGTGCCTGTATTGAACAAAAGCGACAGGTTAGTCGCTAAACTCATCGCCGTAGACATCGATAACCACGTCTTTGGCTCGCATTTGCTGTTCTGGGGTTTTGCCCAGGGCTTTTTTAACCTCGCGGATCATGTGCGATTGGTCGCTGTAACCAAACTCTTGTGCCAGGGTCGGCCAACTCAAGTCGTCAGGACTTAGTGCAAGTATACCTATCAGTAAATCTTCTAGCTTTCGGCAAGCGGAAAACTGCTTGATGCGCATACCCGTGGTTTTCGCAAAACTGCGCTCAATGGTGCGTCTGGAGTAGGGCAAGTCTGCGAGAAGTCCTGAGTCAGTTGTGAGAATACTCAGTGTTCGCTCTAGCACGCCAAAAGCCTTGGGGATAGCGAGTTGGCAGAAGTAAGCCTCAAGCGCGATATCCAGCTGATGGCAGGTCTGCGCCTCATTCAAAGTTTCACCAACCAAGTCGTTTAGCGAGGTAAGTGGGCCAGGAACCTCCCTAATGCTATTAAGCAATTCCTGCGATTCACATTGACTGATAAGCCAATGCACTCCTGGGCGTAGCTTAATGCCCAGAAAAACAAGTTCGCTGTCGTGCTTCATCTCCAAGGCTTGGGTTAGCGAGGAGACTAGGTGCGAGCCCTGCTGCGAGTAGTGCTTAGTTCCTGAAAAATAGAGGTGTTGTTGCAGAGGGGGAGTCAACACCAAATTGGCGCTGGTGTTTGGAATGAGTTTTGGCGCTTGGCAACGGTCTGAGCTTTGGGGACGTGCAAGAAACCAGTAGTTTTCGACAAATCGCGACACCAAGGAAGAGCCCGGTGGGTGAATCCACGCCATAAAGTTGAACATCTAAATAAGGAATGCCCACAAGGTTAGGCCATTTGCAATGCCGAATCAAAACAAGCCGAGAAGAGGGGCGCCACAGCTCATGATTCGTAAGTGACCGTCAATATGGTTTTAGCGCCCAACGCATGTGTTAATACACAAATTTACTCAATCATGCCCAAGGGTTGGTATATTAACTATGCTTAGGCTAGTTCATTCGTCAGCTTTGCAGGGTCAAAATAGGTGTAACTTTCAACCCATTAGGATCAGTTATGAAAAAGACATCTATCGCGTTAGCCTTTGCCGTTGCAGGTTTTGTTGGAACTGTGGGCGTTGCCAACGCCTGTTCGAAGATTGCGATTCACACTCAAGAGCACGGTGTTATTCAAGTGCGCTCGTTGGACTGGGACACTGCTATTAATACTGTGGCTAAAGTTATTCCTCTTGGCGGTGAATTGATCGTAAACGACAGTGAGACCTACAAGAATGTACTGCGCGGCCAAGCTAAGTACCCGACCATGGCGTTTAACGAGCACATTGTCTTTCACGGCACCAACATGGCGGCTAGGAACGACCGTGGGTTAATTGCTGACATTCTGTATCAGTCCGCCTCTTACACATATCTCGATGCTCACGTGGCCAATCAAAGTGCTAGCGTCAACTACATTGCGGTAGACAAAGCGCCTTCGACCATCGCGGCGAATTACGCCAGCGTCAAAGCGCTTGTGAGCGACTTGCAAAGTGGCAAGGTCGACATCGGTTGGGGTATGAAACTGGGTGACGGTGGCGCGCATGGTTCGCACATCAATGTACAGGATAAGCACGGTGATGCGGTGTTGTTGCAGTTGGGCGAGGGCGGCAAAACCGTAGTGACCCTGGGTAAAATAGCGACCGATGCCGATGTGGCGATGCAGGCCAACGAACCTCTATTGCACACCTCAAAAGAGTATTTGGCGACTTTTGAGGCTCAGCCAGGTGATCAAGACTTTTTAAACCAAGTGCCGGCTGGGATCCGCTCGATTGACCGCTTTGCGCGCTTACAAGGCATGCATGCGTTGCACACTGCTGAGAACTACCGTGGTAAGTCAGAATTGGAAGCCATTGGTACTTTAAACGGTGCATTTGACCAAGCGGCCAACTTAGCTCAATTCGTGGCTACTGGTAGCAATGTAGCGGTTCAGCAGGCTTTTGAAGATGCTAGCGGTGTATCAAAAACAGTAATGGCGCTGGATGCCAATGGCGTTTATCCAACTCGAGTCAAATACAGTCACGGGCTTAACTCTGGGTACTTCCAGTTCGATAATACTGAGACAAACCAGAATGTTAACTTCAACGTGTATCAGGTACTGAAGAACGCAAAAACAGAAATCTGTTCGGATGACTTGATGAAGGCGGCTAATCGAGGCGTGGTCACTTGGGGCGAGTGCAAAGGCTAGCCAAGCTGCTGTGGCCTTAGTCGAAAGTTCGGCTAAGGCCATTGCTTGTATCAAGTGCCACTGAGACCGAGTAGCGATGGTGTTGTATTGGATGCCTTATTTGCTATGGTGGACACCAGAATTGGTATTATTTTTAGCGACTTAGCTAGGTTGATGGCGAATGGCTAAGCCTAGCTAGTAACGTACTCGGAAGCATAACGAATGCCCTATACCCTTGAGCAAGTAAGATCCTTTATCGCTGTGGTGGACTCTGGCGGTTTTTCTCAGGCTGCGCGTCGCTTGAACAAGCACATAGCGACAGTCAGGGATCAAGTGGTCACTCTGGAGGCCGAATCCGGGCTGCAGCTGTTCACCAGAAAAGCTAAGTCATTGGAGCTTACCGAACAGGGTAGAACCCTATATGCCTCTGCTTATAGCTTACTTGTTAGCGCCGAGCAGTTAGATGCCACAATGGACAGCTTGCACAACGGCGAGTCTAGCAGTTTAAGTGTCGGCATCGATTCAGGCCTGCTGCACTGCTTTAACGCCGATTTCATGGGCGATTTGGCTCGTAAATTCAGTGACAAGCAAATCAAATTGTTGGTTGGGGACACACTGCAAATTAAGTCTTGGCTGATGTCGAACCTGATTGATGTCGGCGTTTGCTACTCTAGCTTTTTCTACCCGGTAGAGATAAAAGCCACGCCTTTGGCTCAATTCGAGGTCAAGACAGTAATCGCCAACAGCGAGTCGATGAAAACCCAGCTCGCCGAGCTAGGTCTCGCGGGCATGACCCAGTGCGCCTACACCTTTACTCATGACACCAGCTTGCAGTCCAAAGACATTCTAAGCAGCAAAGTGGTGTTAGCGAATAACCACGATGTACTGATTCAAATGGTGTTAGCGGGCATTGGTTTCGCTCATTTGGCGGTACATCATTGCCAGTCTTACATTGAGGATGGCCGCTTGTTAGCGGTAGCAAAGGATGAGAATAATGTCTGGTCGGTGGACCTGCTGCACAACAAAGACGAAGTTAGCCAAGATCGATTTGGTGAATTAACCGCACTTCTGAAGCAATACTTATTGCAATTGACCCAGTAAAAAAGCCGGTACTTTAAAAGCACCGGCCTTCTCTCAAAAGCTCAACTAGGCGATTTACTTGAACTTAGGTAGCTTGTCACCCTTGTACAGCTTAGGAGCGCCTTTTGAGTAGGCACCAGCGGTTTTCATTACGGTATCCGTGTCTGAAGGCTTGCCAATGATCTGCATACCAAAAGGTACACCTTCTGGGCTTTGACCGGCTGGAACAGACGCTACTGGCAACCAACCAAGCAGGTTAAACGGCAAGGTGTAGTCCATACCTACCGCCGTGCTGTAAGTGTGGCCATCTTCTTGAATTGGCGCATCAGTAACAAAGTTGTAGTCGGCAGGAACCGATACGGTTGGCATGGTAGGGGCAATTACCACGTCATAACCTTTCTTAAAGGTTGCATCGGCCAAGTTGTTCCACATCTTCTGCACTTCCGCTTGCATCTCGGCTAGTTGCACCGCGCCGTGCTCGGTTTTCATCGCTTTCTCAAGCAGCTTGCCTGTGTAGCTGGTCATCTGATCGGTAGCGCCTTCGTAGCCAGGCAACAGGGCTCCGCCTAGTGCGCCACCAAAGGCCAAGTGAGCAATGCCTTCTAGCGGCGTCATTGACATTTCAAAGTCAAAATCGATGACATCAACAGTCGCGCCTTGCTTGCGAAGAACTTCAATTGCGTTTTGCATGCCATCGGCCACGTAGTTGGCCATTGGGCTGATGCCCATACCACCGATGTAAGCGATTTTCATGCCTTCAAGGGATTGCAGCTTCTTAGATTGCTCTTTTTGCTCGGCAACGGTTGGGTGGGATAGGTGCTCACCGGGACCGGCGATAACGTTGTAGAACATCACCATGTCTTCAAAGCTACGAGCGATTGGGCCGCTGCCTACGTAGTGGCCCAGAAGCTCTGGGCTTGGCACGGTAAATGCCGCAGGCTTAAGACCGTACAAACCGTTGAAAGAAGAAGGAATACGGATTGAACCGCCCATGTCTGAGCCAGATGCGATAGTGGCGTAACCAGCAGCCAGTGCAGCACCTGAACCACCAGAAGAACCACCTACCGCGTAGTCAGGATTCCAAGGGTTGCGTGAAGTACCCCAAGCATCGGTATCGGTAACCCAGTTGAAGTACAACTCTGGCACTGTGGTTTGGATAACAGGAATGGCGCCTGCGTCTTTCATACGAGCCACCAGTTCATCAGCTTCTGGCATAACTTCGTCTTCAAGGTGCAGCTTAGAGCCAAAAGTTACACGCCAACCGGCATCGTGATGCTCATCTTTAACCGCAAGGGTAATACCTTCTAGCTCGCGGTAGGTGCCATCTTCGTAGCGCTTGGTCGCTTCTTGAGCGGCTTTCATCGCATCGTCCCAGTGCGCGTAAGTTACCGCATTGACTGTCTTGTTGGTGGCTTCAAATTGAGCCTTTTGTGCCTTGAGAACATCAACTGGGGTAATCATGCCGCTTTTGAACAACTCGATTTGAGTGTTGGCAGGCATGTAAGCGAGTTCTTGTTGGGTAAATTCAGCAGCAAAAGCATTGCCGGCAACCATGGCCAAAGCGATTGGAGCCAGTTTCAGTGAGGATGGAAATTTCATGTTTTCTCCCAGTGAGGACGAACAGTTGTTTAGCGGTATCTTATTCAAAGTGTGTTAGAGTTAACACGCTGCCAAGATAAGGCTTAACCTATCCTTGTGGCGTAATCAAATGGCACCCAAGTCAGTCCAGTTTCACAGCTAACTCATTGATTAACCGATGGAGATGACCCATGTCTCGAAGCATTGAACAATTATCCGCCTTTGTTGAAACGGTTGAGTCAGGTGGGTTTAAAGCCGCTGGGAGAAAGATAGGCAAGCACGCTGTCACCGTTAGTGGGTTAGTGGCCAACTTAGAAGCGGACCTGGGCTTTGACTTGTTTGTGCGCAAACCTCGTTCAATTGAAATCACGGAGAAAGGCGAGGAGCTCTACAAGCACGCCAAATCGGCTTTGCACGAGCTGGATTATTTCGACGCTAAAGCGAGCTCAATGCTAGAAGGGCTTCCAAGCAAACTCACTCTCGCCATTGACCCCTCTTTGGTAGGCCCAGACTTGGCCGACGTGTTCCGGCAATTGATGTTGCGGTTTCCGACACTAGAGTTGGTGATTTTAAGCGGCGATCCCTTGCTTATCAGAAGTTGGGTGTTAAGCAACCAAGCGGATATCGGCTTTGGCATGACCACAGTGACCAACCACAAGGAAATCGAGGTCGTTCATACCTTTTCCTTTGCGATTCAAATGGTGGCGCATCCCGAACTGGCGCTGCCTTCAGATACAGTGACTGAGCACCAACTCAGAGCACTTCCACAGCTGTCTTTAAAGTTCTTTAAAGATATCGGCATGCAAGACGCTCACGATATCAGCCATAGGGTGACCCGTTGTGCAAGCATGATTGATATTCTGCATTTGCTGAAAAGCTGCCCTTGCTGGGCTTCGGCACCGGCTTTCATGGTGAAAAACGCCATCGACAACAATGAGCTCAAACCCTTTTCTATGATTGGTGGCAACGTTGCCGATTGGTACACGCAATTGCAATGGCGCGCCGAGAAACCCATGAATGACGCCATGAAGCTGTTTATTGATTTGGTAAAACAAATACCGGATCGAAACTAGCTCTCAATCTGTGAACTAGTCTCAAAAAAAAGACCAGCTAGAAAGCCGGTCTTGTGTGGTTTTAGAGACAAGAGTGCTTAGTACTGAACTTGTTGATAGTCAGTGGCAGTTTTGAAGATCTCTTGTTTTTGGAACTTCACTTTAGAGAAGTCCATCTCGCCAATAGCTACCTTGCGAATGTCCATGTTGTCGTAAGTACGGAAGTAATACGCTTTGTTGTCTAGATCCATCACGGTTGACCAAGAGGTGAACTGTGGCAAATCAGAGGCAAAGCGCCAGTACAGAGAACCCTGTGGAATGTCGACTGAGTTGATCATAGTCCAAGCGCGGTTTACGCCGTCTAGGTCGGTTTTCATCAAGGTTTCATCTTGAGTGTAGTTTGCAGCAACCATGCGCTGGAAACGACCAATTGGGGTAGAGTCTGCCGCAATGAAAGTCTCTTCTGCAAACTTGGCGTTGCCCGACTCAAGATCGCCACCCAGCATCATCATGGCTAGCGCTTCTTGGGTTGGGTAGTTAGGATCATTGGTCATTACACCCAGTTTGTTCTCAAAGATTTCTGGGTAACCGCTGCCGTCCAACCACTCGACCACGATGCTCTTGTCGCCGTCGGTAATCGCCAAGTGAATACCTAGCACAAGGCCGCCAACCACAGCGTACTCATGACCTTCAATCTTGGTGTTTTTAAGAATTTCGATGGCCTCGTCAACGTTCTTCGCGTTGCCAAGCAGCATACCGGCGATAGAGCCTTGCGCCAGGTCACCTTGGCCTGGCTCAACCACGTTAAATTCACCCAAAGCCAATAGCTCAACAGATAGGCCTTTTTCATTCATACCTGAAGAAACAAAGCCATCGTGATCCATGCCAGCGAAGCCGTATTTGGCTTTGAAGTCACCAAAGTCGTGACCGCGTGGTGAGATAACTAGCTTGGCACCAATTTCACCAGGCCATTCCATGCTGCGCGCAGTGAAGGTGTTACCGGCAGCATTGTCGAAAGTGGCATAAGTACAAGCGTTGGCAGTTGCAGTTAAACCTGCGGTTAGGGCGCTTGCTAGGGCGAGAGAGATAAGCTTCTTGTTCATGATGAACCTCGTGGGTAATTAAGTAAAAAATTAACTTGGGCGCATTATGGATTACAAATGCTGCTATCATAAACTCGCATTGAAAGGGTATTACCCTTTTATGGAGTTGATATCAGTTGAGAGGAGACACCGATGAAGTTCTCGTTGGATCAATTAGAAGCGTTTGCTCATACCGCCGAGTTAGGCAGTTTTAAGCTGGCGGCCAAGCGTCTGGGTAAGCACAGTACGACCATCAGTCAGCATGTGGCGACGCTTGAGATTGATGCGGGATTGACCCTGTTTGAACGTCACGTCAGAAGGCTTGAAATTACTGAGGAGGGCAAAGACTTTCTAAGCTTCGCAAAGCCGGTGCTAATGGAAGCAGGGCAATTGATTAAGAAAGTTGACAACATGAACGCTCAACAACCGAGCGAGTTTCGATTGGCAATAGAGACAACCATTCAAAGCCGTCAGTTTATGCGCTGTGCCAATTCAGTCTTGCAACGTTTCCCTTTGTTAAAACTCAAGGTACTCAGTGGTGACTCGCTTCAGGTGGCAACCTGGGTTAGCGAAGGCAAGGCCGATGTGGGGATCTTTAATACTCTGTTCACCAGCTTTGAAAATGTTACGCCTATTCAATTGTTTAGCTATGAGATGATAACGGTTTGCGCGCCGAACTGGATAGAGCAAAGCAATGTGATCAACGAAAGCGACATTCGCGCTAAGACACAGTTGGTGTATCAATACGTTGAGCAATCGCCGCAACTCGAAGGCCACATTCAAAGCCACCACTATCACGTGGTACAAAATCTTACCGATCTCGTGGACATGGTCACCCTAGGAATGGGCTGGGCCATTGTGCCTAGGTTTAAAGTAGAGCAGCAGCTAGAGGATGGCGATTTAGTGGAGTTCTTTATCGAGGGTAGTGCCAACGTTCAATGGTATACCGAGCTGTTGCTGCCATCGGATCAACCGGTCAACTCTGTGGTTAAGTGCTTTATCCAGGAAGTCCAAAAACTGCCGAATCGTTGATACCAACCTCATTGAGCTATACGCACGAAAGCTGACGGCATGACTAGGTTACACCTGTCGCTGCATCAGCTTTAAGGCTGTTGGACTCAGTGACCTTTCTTCAAAGCAGAAAGAACATTGCTTTGTCCTTTCTTTTCTTAGCGCTATAGTCCCTCCCGCCTCGGGACATGGCACTCAACCTCAATGGAATGACACTCTTAATTTTGAGGTAACCAACATGAAAAAGACCCTTCTTGCACTTACAGTTGCAGCAACCACATTTGGCGCAATACAAACTGCGGACGCTTGTTCTCGCCTGATCTTTGATGGTGGCGAGCAATACGGCTCTGTCGTTGTACGAACATTCGAATGGAATGATGACCAACCGCTTCAGTCGATTGCCAAAGCGATTCCTGTAGGTACAGTCATTGAAGGTAAGGACGTTCCAGAGTACAAGAAGCGTGCGACTTGGACTGCAAAGCACCATGTGGTTGATTACGTGGAGTTCAACACCTTCCACAACACCTCTGGAGAAGCTATCAATGACAAGGGTTTATCGTCTTCGATGCTTTATCAGGCGCCATCTGCAGAATTCATTAAAGACGCCGATGATACTGGTGCGCCAACGGTACACCTTTCAGATATTGTGAACTACATGGTGACTCAGTTCGCGACTGTCGATGAGGCGGTTGAATCGTTTGAAAAAGGCGAATTCCAAGTAGCTTGGAAAACCGGCATTGGCGGGCATCAGCATGGCTTCCATTTCTCCGTACAAGATAAGTCTGGTGCGGTAGCATTATTCCAACTGTACGAAGGCGGTGAGATGGTTGTGCACAAGGGTGATATCCACATGGATCTCGCGGTTATGGCGAACAAGCCACTTCGCAGGGATGTCCTAGAGCACATGGCTCAGTTCGATATGGACGACACCACCAAGATGCCAGCCGATATCAGTTCACACTCGCGCTATGTGCGTGGCAACCATGCCGTTCGCCATACCAAAATAGACCCGACCTTAGACTGGATTGATGTGCGTGGGAAAGCCAAATCAGCGTTCGATTGGGGTAACAAGATCCCGCAAGACATAGGTGATCCAACCAACGATGGTGAAACCTATGCCACTTGGGAGACCTACGTTTACAACCTGAATGACCTAGATACTACCTACTACAACGAAGGTAACGGTACTCAGTTAGAAATTGATTTCGGCGAGACCAAAGCATTTAGCAAGACCATGTGTGCGAATATCTTTGAGCAAGCCAAAACGCAACAGAATGTAACCTGGGCACCTTGTAAATAAAGTGTTCGAGCGCTTGAACTGCCGACTTGGATAGCTAAGGCGCAAATAAATCACAGAGGCGGAGTTTCCGCCTCTGTTTTTATCTTTTGTTCTACTCTCAGGAGTAACATTTTTCGGTGAATTGAGACTTGATGAATTGTGCTACCGGGCCTAATTGGTTGGCGGGCATAATACAAAAATCCAATGCCGCGCCACGATTAATCAGACTGTATTCTGGAGTTATGATTTTCAGTGTGCCAGCAGCGGCTCTGTCCTCAGCTTCGATGAGGCTAATGTAAGCCCAGCCAATGTCTTGTTCAACCATCTTAATCAGATCACTCATTGCGCTGACCAGCATTACATCGGTTGCAAGTGTGACCTCGGCACGCAGCATGTCATTGTCAAACAAGCTCTCACAAATCAGTTGGCGGGAGGCTATCATCAGCTCATTTGCAACGATTTCGCCATCAGCCAGCGCTGAATCGGGCGAGCAAACCGGCACCATGTCAAAGATTTCAAAGGTGTAAAAATCCGCGTCCGTCTCTAAGCCTGCCTCTACGCGAATTAACACATCAAGCTCACCTGACTCAAAACGGCTTTGCAATTGGTCACGCGAGTCACGCACCAGTCTAAATTTGGTGTTGGGAAACTGGCGAATGGTTTTGGCGATTCGCTCTTCAATCAAGCTCATCGGCACTTCCTCGCCAACGCCGATGTTAAATTGCTCTTCTACCGAATTATTCACATCTTGAGCGATATGATCGAGGCGCGCGGCTTGTCTCAATAGCGTTTGCGCATGGCTAAACAAACGCTCGCCGCCTGGGGTCAGCGTGGGGTACTTTTTGGAGCGGTCGAACAAAGTAACGTTCAGGTCACTTTCTAGATTTGAGATGCTGGTGCTCACATTGCTGACACTGCGTTTCAGTGCGCGCGAAGCGCCGCTAAAAGAGCCTTGTTCAACCGCTGTTATGAAGATCACCAGGTGGTCTAAGTTAATCATATGGTTCGGCCTTTTTAGTTACACTTGCAATTGCATCAGCTTGCTTAAGAAGATATCGCCAGCCAAAGACAGCGATTCGTCGCTGGGGTAGAGCACCTCAGCATACCAGCTGGCAGACAAGCCACCCATGCGCGAAAAACTATTGATCTGTTGTGCATCAACGTAAGGTTGGGCAATGAATTTGGGGACTCGAGCCCAGCCTACACCCGCGCGTATCATATTGATGCTCTCTTGCATGTTATTGACTTTAATGACTTTATCACTGTCGATGTGGGCGTTTTCGTGGCCATAGTCAAAGATGAACTGTGGAACAATCTGAGTCATGTCTGCAATCTCGTTCTCGCTCAAGACTTGGCCCGCGTTGATCTCTTGTGGGCTTGCCACTTCCACCAATTCAAAATCAAGTACGGTCACGTTTTGTAGGTTTTCAAAATTTAGCACTGGCGAAAACAATAGAGCCATTTCCACCACACCACCTTGAACCCATTCGATGCACTGTTTTGTACCACCCGACAATACCTGAAGGTCTATGGTGGGGATCTCTTCAAGCGCCCCAAGGTAGCAATTAGAGATTTGAGGACAGGAGAGACTTAGGTCTACCGCAAGGCGAAATTCGTTGGGCAATTGGCGATTGAAACTCGCCAACTGTTCGTCAAATTGATGCAGGTCTCGCAGCACACGCTTGGCGTATTGATAGAGTTTACGCCCTTCGTCGGTAACCTCTAAGTGTCTGACATGCCTTTCAAAAATGGTGATATTACAGATTTCTTCAAGCATAGCAACGCTTCGTGCAACCACCTGGCGGCGTTTGTTTAGGCGTACGGCTGCCTCCTTAAAACTACCGGTCTCAAAAGTGTGCACAAAGGCTTGTAATTGACTCAATGAATAATCCACGCTGGCTCCAAAATGGCTCTTGAGCATCCTCAGGGTGCTCAATGCGGTTCGATGGGAAACTATTTTGTTGAAAGAATAGCATTCAAGCAAGGACATTGATGCCTTGTAAACCTTCAAAACTCGTTTATTAATGTGAGAGAGCACTATGAGCAAATTAGTAAAAACTCTAGCAATCGCATCGGCCGTTTCTGCCGCCTTAGCCGGTTCAGCCCAAGCCTGTTCTACCTTCTTTTTTGACACGCCTCAGGATAATCGCATTGTCGGTCGTACCATGGAATCGCCAATTAAGCTCGAAGAGCACGTTTTTATGGCACCGCGCAATTATGAAGGTTTTGGTGGTGTGACAGGTAGCATTGGCTATGTGGGTATCATGCACGGCGACACTGACTGGGTGTCTTCTGGCCTAAACGAGCACGGTTTGAACGTGGAAACTTTGGGTCTTGGTGCCAGCGGTAATCACAGCAAATATGCTGATATCGGCAAAGGTGATTACAACCAGCAAAACATTTCGGCTTACATTTTGGCGAATGCGAAATCGGTAGATGAAGCCATTGAATTGGTGAAGAAAGTAAAAGTTGAGAACTCTCATTTGCCAGTAGCGCACGACATTGATGTGGGTTTGCACCTAGCTATCACTGATGTCAATCGTGCGGTAGTAGTGGAGTGGACTGATGGCTCAGGTTACCCAGACATTCACGAAAACAAGCTAGGTGTGATGACTAACGAGCCGGCTTATCCTCTACAAATGGAAGAAGTCGCTATCTTTTTAGGCGGTGAAGCAAGCTTTGAGAACTCGCACGTCAAGTGGTCAGAAATGAATTTCCCAGCGTTTGAGCGCACGCCATTTGGCCGTACTAAGCACATAGTTGCAATGAACTACACCAACGACTTGTCTCGTGTTAAAACCGACTATGACGCGGTAAACCATGCTTGGACAATGCTCAATACCATGGATGTTCCACAAGGAGCGCTGTACTGGCGTTGGTTGGATGAGTTGCCACAAATGGTTGGCTGGGCAAACGTCGCTGATTTGAAAAATACCGATTACTACCTGCGTACCTTTGACAATATGGACATTCAAAAAATCGATTTGGACAAGATTGATTTCGACAAAATTGAGTTTACTCATCGCGATATCTACAACACTAAAAAGGATTACCAAGCCATCCAGTGGTAATCGGTTGCTAGACTCCCGCAAAGTTTAAAAACGGATTGATTCACTCCCTCAATGTTGAAAGATAGATTAAGGCCGGTCTGTATAGACCGGCCTTGTTTTTAGAAAGTATCTATGCCACTTAAGTGAGCCCTATGTTGTCGCTGATGCGTATAACGTTAGTCCTTAAATTGAGTGGCGCAGTGCCGCCTACTACTATGGATAACTAATATCACTTTCTTTTTGAAACAATGGAGTTGCGAGATGACGAGAATTTATGGATTGGTGTTGATGGCGTGTCTGTGGAGTACGGGGCTGGCGGCGAGCGAAACCGGCGAGAAACCGATTCAGCACTTGCAAGTGGCAGACGTCAGCAGCATGGATGAAGCCAAAGCCGTGTTCCTCGACACCACCTTTGAGATTGCTGAAATGAAGAATATCGGCGAGGTAGAAGCGGCGCAGATCCATATCATCACCTACTCGCTGGAAAAGAGCATTGCCTACTTTGCCGACAATTTAAGCGGAGATAAACAGGCGTTGGCCAAGCAAATGGCGGTGGTGGTGGAGAACATTCACCTCAGCTCAGAGAACAATCGCTTTGAAGCCCTTAATTCTTATCTAAAGGAATACTCGACGCTAGTTGACCAGTTTCTGTTTGGGTTTTAGTGATTGAAACTAGCTGCAGTCACTAATCGTTGTAGGAAAAGGTCAGGCTGGCACCACGGATAGCAGAACCGTAGTTGATAAGTACTCCGAAAGTCAGGTTGTCGACCCAACGAAATTCTGCGGGTCGCGTATCTAGCTGCAAATCCAAATGGAACTCGTAGTAGTGGGCGGCATTTAGCGCAAAGCGCAAATCTTCAAAAATCTCAATGCGACTAACACCGACGATGCCAGAGATTGGATACTTGCCAATGTCGCCAAATGGATGCTTGTAGTGAAGGGAGTTGCGCCAGTGGGCCGCGCGAATTGAGATGTCGTGGGCAGGATGGGTGGCGTTGAAGCTGCGGCCGTGCTGGTAATTCACTCGAGAGCGAAACCGAAAACTCTTCATTCCCCAATTTTTGCGATAAGTGGCGCTTATCGACGGGTTGACCTGCCAGGCGTCTACATCGTAATTGTGAATGTAGCCATCAAACAAATAGGCGAGGGAGCCGCTCACATTATTTCGATAGTAGTAACGGCTCTCATAGTGTTGTAAATAGCCGCCGAGTAGCCCTTCCATACTCCAGGTATCGGTTAGTTGATATTTCAGCCCCCCGCCAACGAAGGCTGAATAGACACTGGTACGCGAACGGTCGCCGTCTGGCGTGACTCCCTCGAGTAGTGCCGTTTTGGCGCGGCGTTCAAAAAGGCCTAAACGCAGGTTGAAAAAAGGCGTCCACTTGCTGTCTTTGCGCTTAAATTCTTTGGTCCAAGGCAGTGTGTAGCTGCTCAGTTCACTTTTGAGTTTCGCCGATTCTGCGTTGCCGAGTTTGTCGTCTTGGATTGGCAGAAAGCGATTAGGGTCAAAAGATTTAAAGCCTATTTTTAAGCTTTCACTATCGTGAATGATACCGGCGACGGCGAAGTCACCAGCCAAATCATTGCTAATTATGTCGTCAAGTTGGTTGGCCGAAGCCGAATGGGAAAGCCAGCTTCCCAAGGCTATTACAGTCCATACTAGTGCTGAGCTTTTTTTGTAGGCTTGGCTCACTGCGTTCCTAACGATTGCTTGAACAAAAATAATACAAGTATGTTAGCGCGATCTATCGGTCAAGGTGTACTAATTTTAGCCAGGCGAAAAACCAAAAAAAGGCGACTCCTCTAGGAAGAGCCGCCAAACATCACTTCAGCAGAAAATTGTTAACCTTTGGCGTAAAGTTGCCAATTGGCTTGCATCATGCTGTATCCAGATGCAGCAGCATCGGTATCGCTGTGTTCGGTAGAAATCACTCCTTCAATCCAAATTGGCTCAAATAGCTGGCTCATTGGTATTGGTTGCTTAAGTTTGACGTAAACCAATTGGTTTTCTGGAGGTGGAGGAGCAATCAAACAAGCGCCGGGGTAGGGTGCCAGCAAAATTTCATCGATGACATCGCCATCGATATTCAGAGGCACAATGTAACCCGCTAGCCTCACTTGTTTGCCATCGAGTGCATCAATAACTTTACTCATCTGTGGATTGTTGCGCATATGGCGCACTTGATCGTACTGAGTCTCGTGATTGCCGCCCATTCGGTGCGCATTGCTGACCTTGCCCGAGTAAAAAATGATGTCCTGGTGCGCCTCTTTAGGGGCTAAATCCAGCCACTGCAAGGTGGTTGTGGCACTGCAGGTGGCACTGAATGCCAATAATAGTGTTGCTAACCATTTCATAGAGTTGCACCTCCAGCGGGCCCTTGGTCGAATTGATATAAAGCGAAACAGTGATTAGGTCACTGATTGACTGATAGGCAAATTATACGGAGGCAGGTTTGGGTTGTTAAAACAGTAAGAGAGGGGATTTCCTGTCTATCCTGCTGTCAGACTTTGGCAGCTGAATCGGTTAAAATTTCGTGCATCTTTTGAATGGCGGTGCTTTGTGCATTGTCGCTAAGGAAAGCCAGTTGAGCCTGTTCCATATCGCCTGTCGCTTGCGGCAATACAAACACCGAAATTTGCTTGGCGATAATTGAGTTTTGGACCAGCTTTAACGGTAATTTGGCCCAGCCTTGACCGTCGGCGACCATACCTATGATGTCTTGGCTGCTGTTGGCTTGAGTTATTCGCGTGTTGGCCGCTCGCTCGCTTCGATCCCCTGTGAACATGATTTGTCGCCGTTCAACCAGTTGTTGCTCTGGCGCTACCTCATTATTCAATGCCCAACTCTTTGGGGCAATGATCGCTCGCTGAATAGGATACAAAGCCTTGGTGACCAGCGCCGGTGAAGTCTCAAATGGAGCCACCACAATACCAGCGTCTAGTTCCCCTTGGTGGATCCACTCCACCACTTGGGCCGAGTCAGCAACCAGTACTTCCAAAGCCATGCTTGGGAATTGCAGTTTCAATTTGTTCAGCGACTGAGTGACGTCAAGTCCGGCCATTAGGCTACCTATCCCAATCCTAAACTGAATCGGCTGGCCCTGATTGATGTGCTCCACTGCAATAGAAAACCGTTGTGCCTCTTTTAGTACCGCTTTGGCGCCGCTCAATATCTGAGTGCCGTTCTCGGTAATTTGCAGTTGTCGTGTATTTCGAACAAATAGCTGGACTTGTTTTTCCGCTTCTAAGCTAGCCACTAGCTCAGCGATTGTTGAAGCGCGTTTCTTGAGCTTAATGGCGGCTTGTTTAAAGCTGCCAAGCTCTGCTGTGGCGACAAATGCTTGGAGTTGGGCTAGAGAATTCATTGCTGGTTAGCCTTCAATAAGGTGGCTTGCTATGTACAACAATGACTTGGATTGGTCGCGAAAGGCAAGTTTTGGATACAAAAAGGCCTCGGCGCGGTGATTCTCGAACTTGAGAATTCACCAACCGAGGCCTGCTTAGGTCGGGGTTTAATTACATACCTTTGCGGTGCGTAAATTCGCCGCCTAGCAGCGTACCAACCACAGTGCCTTTTTCGATCAGGTTGTGTGGCTCGTTTTCAGCGACTTCACGAAGGTTGTTCTTGAAAATCGCCATATCTGCGTATTTGCCGACTTCGATTGAACCTAGGTCATTCTCTTTCTTAAGCTGCCATGCTGGCGCAACTGTGTACGAGTACAAAGCTTGGTCGTAAGTCATAGTCTTGCGCCACTCAGGGAAGTGCTTAGAGTCCTTGTTATTTGGATCGGTCAAGGTTAGCACTTGTTGCATCAAGTATACTGGGTAAGCGCGCTCAATTGGGAACCCTGGCGAATCACCAGACAGGCTGATGTTTTTGTATTCGTAGGCCATATCTGAGTATGCACCGAACACTTCTTTGGCGTACTCGCGATCTACCGTATCAAACATAGCTTCACCTGAGTCAGAATCCAGAGTAAAGGCTGGCGTGACGTTCATCGGAATGTCGTGCTTGATAATACGCTCTTGGTCGTACTTGGTGATAAAGTCCACGTGATCCAGGCGGTTACGAGAATCCGGGTACAACTCTTCTAGCTCTAAGAAAATGTCGACTAGGCGGCGCAGACCACGGGCACCGGTTGAGTGAGTGATGATCTTAATACCTTGCGCATTGGCCGTTGCGTGCAGGTTGTACATGATGTGAGGAGGAATACCGTACTCGCCGAAGTTAGCTTGCTCGCCCGGCTGCGTGTTGACATATGGTACAAATTGAGTCGAGCCACCGTCGATCCATGCAAGTTCAGGATGAAGCTTAATAGTGTCAGTCCACAGCATGTCAGAGTTGTACTTTTCACCCATTTTCACAACTAGGTCTACATACTCTTTGGGGTCTGCATCAATCATTTTGAAAATCGGCATAACACTCAGACGCATAGGTGCTTTGCCGTTTTCTACCCGTTCGTTGAGAATTGGCATGACAGTGTTTTCGAACGAATTCAGCACTGCTTCTGGGCTGATAATGGCTTCAGGAGACATAATACCCGCCACCTGAGTGGTGGTGACCCCTTGGGTTGATAGATAGCCCTGCAGGTAATCCGAGGCTTCTGGGATCATAGTTTCTGGTTGCCAAGCGCCCAAGTCTACGTAGGCTTGAGCCCATTGCCCTTCAATAGCCAAACCGGTTTTTTTGCCGTTGGCGTCTTTTGCCCAGTAGATGATTCCAGGCTGGATATCAGGTGTTTCCTCAGTAATCCCGGCCAGTTTCAAGCCTAGGCTGTTAAACACGGCGTCATGGCATGAGTTACCAATCGCAATGATAGGAACATTGATACCAATAGCGTCCAAATCCGCAGCGGTTGGCAATCGAGTCAACGCGGCTGGGATCCAGCCATTACCAACAATGATTTTGGCATCGGGGTGAGCATCGGCATACTCTTTCAGAGTTTGAGCGATCTCTTCTGGTGATTTTGCTTGGCTCAAGTCAACACCTTGAGTCATCCAAGTCGACCCAACCACGTGGTTGTGGGTTTCTAGAAAACCTGGGGTTACGTACTTGCCCTTAAGATCGATAACATCGTCAGCGTCGTCGATGAACTGCTTGGCGCCCTTATTCGATCCAACGTAAACAATACGACCATCTTTCATAGCTACCGCTTCAGCAACTGGCTGATTCGGGTTCATGGTTTCAATTGTTCCACTAGTTAGCACGCGATCTGCAAGATCGCCCGCAAGCGCCTGACCAGTGAGAACACTGGTAACAACAAGAGCCAAACTGGCCTGTTTGAGAAGTGATTTTTTCATCGAAGTTTACCCTGACGATTGAAATTTGATGGTTGCTAAATGGGTGCTAAGCAACCAAGTGAGTTGTAACACTTGCTGTCAATTATTGTGCTGTTGGGGAAAATCGATGAGACGCTCTTGGTGGGGTTTTCCGTTTTATGCGATTGTGGGAAGGATTTGGCTAAGCTAAGCTAGTTTCAAAGATTTCTTATTGGAGCTTGAGTATATGTATACAATCAAGCAGTTACAGGCTTTTGTAGCAACAGCGGAACACAGTGGTTTTAGTCAAGCGGCCAAATTTCTCAAAAAAGATAGAACCACCATTTCCGAGTTAGTTGAGAGTCTAGAAGTCGATGCTGGGCTTAAGTTGTTTGAGCGACACGCGCGCAAATTGACATTGACTGACACCGGGCAGCATCTTTTTCAATTTGCCAAAGCGACACTTGAAGAGCAGAAACTGTTTAACTCAAGTGTTGAGGGCTTAAATCGAAGCGAGCCCAATCACTTGACTCTAGCGGTGGACAGTCTGTTACCAAGAAGCCGGATTTACCGGAGTTTAGCCACGGTCGCACAACAATTTCCCACAATTGAATTGACACTACTGAGTGGTGATACCAAAAGCGTGATGGAGTGGGTTGCGGATGGTCGCGCTGAAGTTGGTGTCCTAACCAGCTTGATGGATAGATTCGAAGGTCTAACTCACTTTGGCATTTTCAGCTTCGACATTGTCGATATCGCGCCGCCGACTTGGTTCAATCAAGGAGCGGTATTAAACGATTGGCAGGTAAGAAGTAAACCACTGATTAACTTTCGCTTCTTGAAAAACTTAGATCTTTCGCATCAACAAAAAAGCCACCACAACATTTATGTCAATAACGTTGATGAAATGGTTCGCATGGTAGCCAGTGGAATAGGTTGGGCCAGCGTTCCTAGCGAATTGGCTAAGCCCTATATTGAACAGGGCTTAGTGTCTGAATTTAGTTTTGAAGGCGAGCAGGCCTTTGTTTGGAATGCCGAAGTAGCGTACCGCACTGATAGGTGGTTAAGCAGTGCAGCTGATTGCTTTGTCGATAACATGATTGCCTCAAACTAGCGTTAACCTTTTTGAAAGGAGGCAATGTTACTCGCCATCCTCGCTCAACAAAAATGTTTGTGACGGGTCTACCAGTACTCGCTTAGCCATACCCTCCCGCCCGAGCAGCATTAGATAACTCATGTCCGATCGGTCGGTTAACGTTATCTCGATAGGCCAGCTTTGCCCGCCTAAATTGAGTGTACTCTTGATGACATAGCGCTCCTGCGATACGCCATTGGACGACTTGACCCGCCGAATATCGTGTAATGGCGCTTCGCAAGCCACAAGTTCGTCTACCGAGTGTATGTCTGGGTGCAAATCAAACTTCACCCAAGGGCGACCGTTTTTCTTAATTCGCTTTAGGTTATCCACGTGCAATGACGAAGTTTTTGCACCGGTATCGATGCGCACTTGCAAATCGCTGATCCCCAAGTCGGGTAACTGGCACATCTCTAGGTTGCCAATAATCATCTTTTGCTTCACGGCAGTTTGTCCTCTTTGGTTGCGGCGAGCACTTTGGGCTTAGCCACAATTTTCTGCTTGCTAATTTGTACCGCTTTTTGAAACACCATGGCGTTAGGGTAGGTGTACACATCACCCTCGTCGTCCACCAATATCACGTGAAACAGGGTAATTTCTCGTATCTTACCGATGACGCTATTCTCGCCCTCGATAATTCGCACCCAATCCCCCGCACCATAGGGAAAAAAGAAAAACACTATGATGCTAGCGGTGGCGTTACTTAACAGCGACCAGTGTGCGAATAGTCCAATACCAATAAACGCCAGCGATGACCCCAGCAGCAGTCCCACGTCCTGTAAGCCACGTCCGGTTGCCGCCAATGCCGCAATTGCCGCGACGAACAACAGCAGCACCTGCAGACTTTTAAGGACGTAATCCACTCGCGCTTCGGGAATGTCGCGCTCCAATCCCACTCTGAGCACCAAAGCGCGCAAGGCGCGATTGCTCAGAACAAATCCAATAATGACTGCGACGAGTAGAATCACTGTGGTTGCCGTCATGGCATGGCTCCTATCACCTCGGTTTCTGCTTGTATTAACTCATCGTGCATGGCTTCGATTTGTTCGGCAATCACTTCTTCGTCTTCCGAGAAGTAGGCAATGTGAAACATGGCATCGCCTTCTTGCACCAAAGGAATCTTTTGCATCCCAACAATAACACCACTGCGATGGGCATTAATGGTGCCCAAGGTATCGCCAAAACTGTTGCCTATGATGGCCAAAGGCTCGCCTTTGCTGACCTGGTCACCAAGCTCTTTCAAAAGCGTCACAATGCCGCTGGCGTTGGCTCGTACCCAAGCGGAATTATTGGCCATAAAAGGCGTCACTTTCTTGCGAGTCATGCGGCGTTTTAGCATATTCAAATGACTCAACACATTGAGTACCCCTTTAACGCCGGCGCGAATCGATACTTCATCGAATCGCAGTGCTTGTCCTGCTTCATAGAGCAAAATTCGAGTGTCCGATTCCACCGCGGCTTGGCGCAATGAGCCGTCGCGCAAATCCGAATTCATCATCACCGACACACCAAAAGCTTCGGCCATTTCCCGTGTCTGCGCGTCTTTTAAATTGGCGCGGATCTGCGGCAAATTAGCTCTGTGGATCGCTGCGGTGTGCAAGTCGATACCATAGTCGCAATGGCGTACCACCTCCTCGATGAATATCGATGCGACTCGAGCGGCTAACGAGCCTTTCTCTGAGCCTGGAAAACAGCGATTCAAATCGCGCCTATCTGGCATATAGCGGCTCTGGTTAAGCACGCCGTATACATTCACCATAGGTACCAGTATCAGAGTGCCAGCTTTGAGGCTCAAGCGCTTGGAGTTAATCAAACGCCGTATGATCTCAATGCCATTGAGCTCATCGCCGTGTACCGCTGCCGACACAAACACCACAGGCCCGGGCTTTTTAGCGCGGATCACCTGAATTGGGATCGACACCTGAGTATCTGTGTAGAGCTTGGCGACAGGAATCGCCAAGCGCAGGCTGCGACCCGGAGCGATATCCACTCCGGCAATTTGCAACACTTCTTGAGTCATTAGCCTTTTCCTCGAGTACGAGTGTTAAAGGGTTTTGCTTTGGCTTCGATGAACTGAAAAATCAGATCCGCCACATCTTTGTTGGTGGCGCTCTCGATGCCTTCGAGGCCCGGCGAAGAGTTCACTTCCATCACCACAGGACCATTGGCAGACTGCAAAATGTCCACGCCGCACACATTGAGTCCCATCACTTTTGCCGCTTTTACCGCGGTCGCACGCTCTTCCTTGGTCAGGCGTATCAGTTTGGCGCTGCCGCCTCTGTGCAGATTGGAGCGAAACTCGCCTTCAGCCCCTTGGCGTTTCATCGCTGCAACTACTTTGTCGCCCACCACAAAACAACGAATATCCGCGCCGCCGGCTTCTTTAATGAACTCTTGCACCAAAATGTTGGCTTTTAGCCCCATAAAGGCCTCAATAATGCTCTCAGCGGCTTTGTTGGTTTCGGCCAGTACCACACCGATACCTTGTGTGCCTTCTAGCAACTTAATCACCAAAGGTGCACCACCGACGTTCTTGATCAAATCCTTGATGTTGTCTGGGCGGTTAGCAAAGCCTGTGCGCGGTAGTCCAACGTCTTTGCGCGACAGCAATTGCAATGAGCGCAACTTGTCGCGAGAGCGGCTGATAGCCACCGACTCGTTGACACAAAATGCGCCCATCATCTCGAATTGACGCACCACAGCGGTACCGTAAAAAGTAATCGAAGCGCCAATTCTGGGGATCACCGCGTCGTACTTCGGCAGCTCTTCACCGTGGTAACGCACCGCTGGACGGCTACGGGTGATGTCCATGTAGCAGTGCAGAGTGTCGATGATGTCCACTTGATGGCCGCGAGCTTCGCCAGCTTCTTTAAGGCGGCGGGTGGAGTACAAGTTCGGGTTGCGAGATAAAATGGCTACACGCATGATTCTGTCCTTTGAATGTGCTTAGTTAGAGCAATTATGTTAGTTACAATAAAAAATTCTGTTCGCAATAAATGCATGGCTTAACGCCTTGATTTGGCGGCGTAGTTGCGTTGTTGAAATATAGTTGGCAAACTCAGATTTGGTAAAACGAGTTATATTTCTTATTTTGATAAAAATTTTTTATTGAGATGGTATGAATACAGAATTACTGCGCACTTTTTTAGAAGTGGCCAAGACGCGGCACTTTGCACAGGCTGGTGAAAACCTATTTATCACTCAATCGGCGGTGAGCTTTCGCGTAAAGCAACTCGAGGAAATGCTGGGCACGGACCTGTTTACTCGCGAGCGCAATAACATCTTGTTGACACCGAGTGGCGAGCGTCTGCTGCCCCATGCAGAAAACATGCTCGCAGCATGGCAAGCGGCGCTGCAGGATGTTGGTGTGGCAGGGCCGAAAAACGTGCAATTGTCTATTGGCAGTACCTCGAATCTGTGGGACACCTTTTTACAGTCCTTGTTGCCACAAATGGCCACTCGCTTTCCTGAATTATACATGCGCACCGAAATCAATCCGCAACGGGAGCTGGTTCGAGCCATGCTTGGTGGTCGTCTCGATTTGGCGGTGTTGCTTGACCCGCCACAAGTCTCAGAGCTCAATGTGCAGGCCATTGGGCACTTGGAGCTGACCCTGGTGGCCAGTCGAGCGGTAGCCGATGCCGAAGAGCTGGAAGCCTGTGGTTATGTTTTTGTGGACTGGGGCACGGCTTTCAACCTGCAACAAGCGAGAGTATTTGATGCACCGATTGCGCCGGTTCTGCACACGGGGCAGAGCCACATAGCGTTGGAGTTTTTGCTTAAGCACGGTGGCGCGGCATTTTTGCCAATTAGCTTGGTTGAAGCGCATATCGACCGCGGTGAGCTTGTGCATGTGGAGCATGTGCCCAGTGTGATTCGCGGCGTCTATTTGGCCCACAGCGACACAGCTGAGCAAGCAAAAGACGTGTTACCTGTGGTCGAGTTTCTGAAAGCCTTGGCCATTTAAAGCATTACTCTTTGTCAAAGCTATCCACGACAATTGCTCCCATGGAGGCTGGCATGGTGATAACCACTATGCGCTTTAGCGCGATAGCGGGATCGCTAAGTAGTGGTAATTTGTCTAAACAAATGAGAATCAAAGCCACCACCAGTGCCGCTATCAAATACGCGGCGACCACACGGAATACAAAGGCAAAAATGCGATTGGCTACCTGGCGTTGAAATACACTTTCATAGGTGTAGAGTGCCAAGAAAAACAGCGACAACAACGCCAGTAGCAATAAGTTCTGGTTTGGCAAATTCTCACCAAGCCGCCAGGCTTCTTCTGAAAAAGAAATGGGCACGCCTAGCGCAAACGCACCAACTAAAATTTGGCTGAGATCTTCGCTGTTAAAGTTTGACTTCATATGACAAAGCTTAGTCTTTGTTTTTACTCATAAGAAAAGTTATCGACAAGGCGGATGCCGCCGCAAAAAGTACAAAGCTGGCATTGATTGACCATTGGGCCAGCAATGCGCTGGCAGCACCCAAGGCCAACAACCACAGACCCATAACACTGTTGGCTATCGCGACATAGTCGGTTCGTCGATTGCCTTTCGCCATGTTAACCAGCAACACCTTTCGGCCTAGACGCACCCCTTGGTGAGCAATCGAAAGCACTAACGCCAGCCCGAAAAACGCGAGCATGGAAACCGCATTGCTTGAAAAACTGAAAAGCGCCGCCGCTAAGCAACTGATACTGGTTAAGGCTGCGGCGAGAATCAACACTCGTCGACAATTCCAATCAGCGAGCTTGCCCCAAATTGCACCACTGGTCAGGCTGGCAATACCGCTGATGATGACAAATGCACCCAGTCCCCAAAAAGAATCAGGGTGAGTTCGCTGAGCCAGGATGATAACGAAGGGAATGGATAATCCAGAACCTGCTAACAAAGCTCTGGCAAGGATGAAACGCCGAAAGTCTGGTTCTGTTTTTAGCAGTGCAAGTGTGTCGAGCAAGTTTTGTGACGCATTGTTATCGAGTGACTCAGTTTCGCTGGCGGGCTCTTGTAAGCGTGAGGTGAGGGCGGCACCAAGCAACCAACACAGTCCGGCAGTTAGCAAGAGTACAAAATAAACATCACTGGATAACTGGCTTCGATAAAGGATTAAGGCTCCAATACCTAAAGTGACCACGCCTGCCAAAGAAGCGCTTAGGCCAGAAACGCTGCCTCTTTGGGCTTCTTCTACGGTTTTGCCAAGCAAGTCTTTGGCGGTCAAGGAGCACAAGCCGCGAGCAAGACTCAAAACAAGAACTAAAACTAGCACGCCGGTGCCTAACACTATCGGGCTGGTACTTTGGAACACCAGCAGAGCGATGGCGAGAATACTCAAGGCCTGAATTACAGCCCCTAGCGCGTTAAGTGTTTTTCTGTGGCGCTTGGTCTTGACCCAAGGACCGAATATTAGTTGTGGAAGGAGCGAACCAGATTCTCTGATTGGGACTAGCAAGCCACTGACAAACACAGGAATACCCACACCGTTTAGCAGCCACGGCAGAACCACTTTGGCGCTTGAAAGCTCATCGGCAGTTTTGCTTAAAAATTGGCTGCCTATCAGCAGCAGTCGGTTGGATTTAGACAAGAGGGTTCCGTAAGCGCTAAAGCATCACACAGAGTGAGGGTGGTCGTGAATCGACCACCGTTTAGCGAACTATTTGATTCAAGCTAACCGCGGCAGGGAAACTCTTCTCTGATGATGTCATATACCTGCTCTTTCAACGGATCTCTTGAGCTGGCCTTGGTCGGTAGCAACTTGAGTATTTGCATGACTGTGTCGTCGGTTACTCGATCGCCGGGCAGACAAAACTGAGCAAAATAGGTCGCGGGCACACCCTCGTGCTCACCGCCCACTCGATGAGAAAATGCGCGTTTTGAAAAATTGGAAGTAAAACCACGCTCGGCTTTAATCCCCTCTAGTGTGGCCGCATCGGTAACTACAGCACCCTCTAGAAAGCCCTTCACGTATTGGAAGCAGGGTTGGTCAACCGCTTCTGAATTCGATAGTTTGGCCAAGTCACAACTATCCGTTGAGGTAAAAGTTTCGCTTCTTGCGCTGTGTGTCAAAGTGACACCCACAACGACCGTTAACCACAAAATTACTCTAAGCATAGTTTTCTCCCTTTGATGCTTTGACTTTATTCGTTCCGCTCCCCGCAAGTACAAGCGCGGCCGTTATTGCTGATAAGAATGAGCCCATAAGAACACCGACTTTCACACTTATATTGTAGTACTCCCCTTGTTCTTCAAAGGCTAGCGAGCCTATGAATAAACTCATGGTAAAGCCGATACCACAGAGTAAACAGACACCGTAGAGCTGACGCCACGACGCGCCTTCGGGCAGTTTGGCAAGGCCTGCTTTGACCACTAACCAACAACTGCCAAAGATGCCGATCTGTTTGCCCAAAAACAGTGCCGTTGCAATCCCGATAGAAACCGGGTTGAAGAGTGTTTCAGCTGATGCGTCCAGAACTCGAACACCAGCGTTGGCGAAGGCGAACAAAGGCAACACCAAAAAACCAACCCAAGGTTCGAGCGTATGCTCGATGTGGGGAGCCATCGGCTTGTCCGCATAGTTTGGCAATTTGAGTGGTATGAACCAGGCCAAAGCAAATCCGGCGAGTGTGGCGTGTACTCCAGACTTGAGCACTGCCGCCCAAACAACAACGCCCACCAATATGTATGCGGCTTGGGATCTCACCTGAAATCGATTGAGCACAAACAAGCCAGCCAAGCCCGCCAGAGCGACCCCAAGCGACAGCTGCGATAAGTCTTGCGAGTAGAAAATGGCAATGATGATGATCGCGCCAATGTCATCAAAGATGGCCACGCTGAGAAGGAATATCTTGAGTGAGGTTGGTAGGCGGTCACCGAACAACACGTACAGACCAACAGCAAAAGCGATATCTGTCGCCGATGGGATTGCCCAGCCTCGCATGGCAATAGCGTCGTCAAGGTTGAATGCAACGTAAACCAGGGCAGGGAACACAATACCAGCAATTGCGGCGACCGCAGGCAGCAGCACTTGTGATGGCTTAGAGAGCTGGCCTTCGAGTAATTCTCTTTTGACTTCCAGACCAATCAAGAAAAAGAAAATAGCCATCAGGCCATCGTTGATCCAGAGTACAAAGGGTTTAGCAATTTCAAAGTCGCCAAAGCGAAAAGTGACCGGAATATTGAGAAAATCTGCGTAAAAGCCGGCTAATGATGAATTGGCTAGTATTAGCGCGAACACCGCCGCGATAACTAGTAACACGCCGCTGGCAGCATCGTGTTTGATGAGTTTAATCACTGAGTTCATGTCGTTAGCTCTCCCTACTCACGAGCTTAGGTAAACGCACAAATTTACGTTTTAGATCATAGCCTAACTGAAGAAAGTCGCTCGAAACTTAGGCGACAAATTGTTGTTGCAAGCAAAGGCGTTACGTGTAACTTAGACTCTAGATAGGCAGCTGTAGCCGGTATTTAGGTGAAATAATGTTGAGCGATATTGTCAGTTTTTTTGAGATCACCCTGTTCACTTTCAATGAAGAGCCCATCGCCTTGTGGGAAATCTTGATGGTGCCCGTGGGCATTTTGGTCGCTTTTTGGGCGGCGAGAATGTTGATTAAGGGGGTATCAAATCGTCTCGCTGCTAAGAATAAAGACCCCAATATCATTCTATTGATAGAGCGCATACTGTTTG
This sequence comes from Paraferrimonas sedimenticola, assembly GCF_002282855.1. Classification (GTDB taxonomy): domain Bacteria; phylum Pseudomonadota; class Gammaproteobacteria; order Enterobacterales; family Shewanellaceae; genus Paraferrimonas; species Paraferrimonas sedimenticola. Next base: position 261,191 of record NZ_NRIR01000003.1, read on the forward strand.
TGCTGACGATTGCGGTAATTTTTCTGACGACCTTGTCACTGCTAAATATTCCAATCACAGCGTTTGCTTTTCTCTCCGGCGCGATTGCCATTGGTTTTGGTTTTGGCGCACAAAACATCATCAACAATTTCATTAGTGGCTGGATCCTCATCGGCGAAAAACCCATACGTTTGGGGGATTTTTTGGAGCTCGAGGGGTTCAAAGGAACGGTAGAGCAAATTAGCACTCGCTCCACGCGCATTCGCCGCGTCGACGGGGTGCACCTGTTAGTGCCCAACAGCAAGTTACTCGAAAACACAGTGATCAACTGGACTCTAAGAGACAAGCTAGTTCGAGGTTCGGTGAAAGTAGGGGTGGCTTACGGCAGCGATGTAAAGCTGGTGGCTCAATTAATCGAGCAGGTGGCTCTTGAGCAAAATCAGATATTAGATGTGCCACCGCCTCAGGTATTCTTTCAGGATTTCGGCGACAACGCGTTGGTGTTTGAGGTGCTGTTTTGGATTAATTCCACCGCTGAGGGTGGCATACGAGCTGCGGCTAGCAAAGTTCGCTTCGCCATAGACGAGTCGTTCAATCAACACAAGATCGTTATCGCTTTCCCGCAAAGGGACATACATGTTGATGGCGAGCTGAAACTCACACGATAGATTTGGTGCTAGGGACCTGGAATGATACGAGCAGCATGGTTACTCAATAATCAACTCAGCTTTGGCAGTGTGGAGCTGATACCAGACTGGCAGCAGCAGGGAGGTCAGCTCTGGCTAGACATGGTTGATGAGCCTCAAAGCCAAGAGGCCGAATTGCTCAGGAGTTTGGGTTGTCACAGCCTGGCCATTGCCGATGCGCAAAAAGACCGCAGACCACCCAAAATAGAAGAGTTCGAACAATTCTGTTTCATCTTGTATCGAGGTTTTAGCTCGAGCGACGAGCTGCTAGACATTAAAACTCTAGCGCTCGCGGCATTCATTGGTGACGACATACTTATCACTCGCCGAGGCGGTGAATCCATTGGCGTCAATGCGCTTTGGGAAGAGTCTAAGATAATCAAATACCTGCAAACTCCGCCTTTGCTGTTTGCCAAAATCATGAACGCTTCAGCGAATCGCTACATGCAAGCGGTATTGGAAGTTGAGGACGATATTAGCGATTTGGAAGATGCTATGCTCACTGAGTCCAATGACGAGTTAATGCACAAGTTGATAGCGCTCAAATCCCATCTTCGAAAAATCCACCGAATTCAGTCCTACCACGTCAAACTGGTTAAGAAAATTATGGCCGGTGAAATGGCACGCTTTGATGTGGAGCAAGGTGAACTCAAACACAGCATTACCGACGTTTACGATAAGTTTGACCGTTTGGATAGTTTGACCTTGATGTACTACGACCTCTGTGGAGACTTGATTGAAGGCTATATATCCCTAAGCTCTCACCAGTTGAATCGCACCATGCAATTACTCACCGTTGTGTCAGTGATATTTGTTCCACTGACTTTTATCGCGGGTATCTATGGGATGAACTTTGAGTACATTCCTGAGCTTACCTACAAGCATGGCTACTTTATGCTTTGGGGATTCATGCTAGCTGTGGCGAGTGCCTTGGTGTGGACCTTTAGACGTAAACGATGGCTGTAGCAGAGCGCCACAGCAGTAATCAGCGACTGCTGTGGGCTTCAGTCATTTATGCCAATTGACGCTCCACCGCTTTAATCACACTGTCTGAATCGGCATGGGATTGTTCATCTGTTCGAGGTGAGACTAAAAACACATTGTCGCAACTTTCCCCAAGCGCAGTGATTTTGGCGGAGTGAATGCGTAAATTCATCGAGTCAAAGGCTTTGCAGATACTCTCCATGTGATTGGGATCATCTAGGGCTTTGATGCGAATGAGGAAGGTGTCATCGCTCAGCTTTTCTACAATCTCAACTTCGGCGGGCTCGTCAAAGTTACGCAGATGGCGCGGGTTATTTAACGCTACATTAATTTCACCCTCAGCAATCAACTGCGTTATTTTGCTCTGCAACTTTTCGAGTCTCAAATCGTCTAAAATCGGCTTGTGGTTTTCGTCCAATAATTTGATTATTTCAATGACTTTTCCGTCATCAGTCGAGAATATTTCAACTTCTTTTACATTGAATTTTGCAGAGCGAATTAAGTTAAATACATTTAAGAATAAATAGGGCATATCTTGAGTGTAGATTATCAAACCCGTACAGTTCTCGCTGTCCATTTGAAAAATAGAGATCTGCTCGCCAGAATTGAACGTTCGGATCAATTGTTCTTGAGACTCTTCTAGATTCAGTCGGTTGTCTAGTATGGACACCAGCGAGTTTGGCAGACGATTAAAACGCTCACCCTTCATTTTGATTTCCGCATAGCTAGCTTGCATCGAATCCTCAAGCTTTGTCTCCGTTTCTATCCCACCGACAATATTGTCCAGCAGTGCTTGGTAAAGTTTGTGCAGCTGGGACTCGTGCCAATCGTTCCAATGCTGATCATTGGTCGCTTTCATGTCTGCCACTGTAAAAGCAAACAAGGCGTTTAAGCGCATCCGTGAACTAATCTTTTTCGCCAGTGGAATAGCAGCTCTGACGTCATCTAAGTTCAAGGTTTGAATTGCGGTTGTCATCGCGTGTTGGTTTACTATTAGCCATTCGATCAATTCGGTTTCGTAGGCGGTAAAGTCGTGCAGCTGAGCAAATTCGGCCATTTTCTCGCCACTGCGTTGAGCGCTCTGTGAGCATAGTTCCCCGCCAACGTGATGAAACAGTAGCGCTGTGGTAAGCGCGGTCTTGTGCTGAACTTGAGCGCAGATTTGATAGGTTTCACTCTTGCTGGCAGATGCCCAGATTGACTTTATTTGCTTGACCGCTTGTACAGCGTGCTCGTCGGTGGTGTACGCGTTGTGCATATCAAATTGCATCTTGCCCTCGATGCTACGCCAATCTGACCAGTAACTGGCCAGTACGCCATAGCGATGCATCCAACCTATTGCGCTCTTATGGCAGTTTGGGTGATCAAGTATTTGAATCAGCAACTTTCTGCAGTCTTGATAGTCTTTAAGCTCTCCTAACAAGCGTCTTCGATTTTGGCGTAATCTTCGCAGTGTGTGAGGACAGATATCTGTAATATTAGGATGCTGAAGCAGGTGATGAAACAGTTTCAACACATTGCTTTTTTTAATGAATGCTGTGTCTGTAGCGCTGTGCAACACACGATTTTGCAGGTAAAAAACCTCGTCTAACCACTGTCGTTCTTGTGTGCTGGGAAAGACCTCTTCGGACAGGCGGTCGAGAATGATCTTATTCAACTCGCGGATTCGAGTCATGGCTCGAAACAATTGACGCATCATGCTTTCAATGGCTAGCTGGGTGTCTTTCTCGCCAAAACCCATAAAACTGGCAACCTGGGCTTGATATTCAAATCGCAGCACATCGCCGGCCCGGTTAGCGACACAGTGCAACGCCCATCGAATTCTACTCAAGTAGTCATAACATTCGGAAAACTCGTTGTACTCATCGCTGGTCAGAAAGATCTTGGCAGGTTTTTCTGGCTGCACTTGCGCTGAGTATTTCTGTGCTAGCCAATTGGCTGTATGGAAATCACGTAACCCACCGGGCTGAGTCTTTAGGTTGGGCTCCAAATACAAAGCGGTTTGTTTGATCTTTTCGTGACGCTTGGTTTGCTCGGTTAACTTGGCTTTGAAAAAGCCCTGCTTAGTCCAAACCGACTCTTGGTTGAGCGCCCGCAGCACCTCTGCTGAGTACTGCTGATTTCCGCAGATGGTGCGAATTTCCAATAGGTTGGTTGCAATGGTGACATCGCTCGCGGCTTGCGCTAAGCAATCATCAACAGCCCTAATCGAATGACCAATCTCCACTCCTAAGTCCCACAATGCAGCGAGAAAGCGCGACAGCTGTTGCTGTTGCTCGTCGGTTAGAGGGCTTTGGTGAAGGACACAGATATCCAGATCCGATTGGGGATGGAGTCGCTGTCGCCCGTAGCCGCCAACCGCGTTTAGCGATAGGCTGCTTTGGCATAGGCCGAACTGTTCCCACAAGGAAACCAACACAGTGTCGAGATAGGCGGCCCGCTCTCGCTCTAACTCTGCGATAGAGGACGAGAAAAAATCCTGGGTTTGTCGTTTACCGAACTCTTTTAGGGCCTGGCGCAAATCTGCGCCAGACGCTTTTGGATGTGCTGCAATCATGGTGTTCCTTTGGGCAACATTTTTATTGAATTAAGTCTATTGGGTAATCGACTGCTTGAGGCTAGCTCACATAGGCCATGTGGCGAACCGCGTGTAATTTCTCGAGCACGAACTCTCGAGGAATTTCGGTGGAGACTGGGCTGGTAAGCACCACATAACTGTCGTCATCAAAACTGACAGACGAATCAGTGGCATAGATTTCAAAACCATGAGGGAAGAAATAGATGGCCAAAGGCTGTTTGACCCGCAAGGATACGTATTGAAGCCCTCGACGTAGGCCAATCATTTTGACAAGACTGGCAAGCACGGCGACATCGGCATCGCCCAAGTCGTCGATAGAAAGCACCTTGCTGGTAGGGGAATGATAAAAGAATTTGACGTTTAGATTTTTCAAGTACTCTTCAAAAATCTTCATAAAAATTAATTTATCCTCATCGTTAGAATGAGGTATCGAATACTAGCATTGCTCATTAATAAGTCAAGGGCGTCAATATTAATGATGAATTAAATTGCTGTGTTTTAAATCGAATTTTTCTAGTGTTTTAATTGGATTTCTGTGTTCTTTTAGTTGTCGAATTAATTAACTTTTAGCCCATTCGTTTATTGCTGAAAAATAAACATTATCAGCTTTTTCTGATGGTGCTTTTATTATTTCAATCAGATGCTTGCTGAAACGAGCTAGCGTGGTCTTGTCTGCAGCTAACCGCTCCACTAAACGCCATAATCGCCAAGCTTTGCCGATATTCCAATCGGGGTTATCAATATCACAATTTGGCAGCCGGAAATGAAAGGTGGGCCTTGGATTGATTCTGGTATCCTTTACGGCCTGCTCCACCCTTGTACTGTCGATATGAGCGAACAGTGGCAACATGTCCAAACAGCGATTACGAGTGGGGTTTTCGCGCAGGTAGTCGTCGATGAGCTGCTCCATTGACGGGCGGTAATCCTTCGCTAACACCCGCTGAATATAGTCGGTATCAAAACTGGCAATATAAGGCGTTAGCTGCCTACTCGTATCGATTATCTCGCGCTCTTCTATCCAATCTCTTAGGCAAAAGTAGGCTCTGAGGTGTTGCAATATTTGGTCTGCGTTTATCGGCGTAAGCTCTGGATTGAGGTGCATACCAAAGGCGTAACGCAACGAATGCCTAGTGCCCAAAGCGCCATGTTCGCGTAGGGCATCCACCAAAGATTCCAGCTGCAAAAATTCAGCAGAAGAAATTGGCGGGCTAACCACTTCCCAGGGAACCATCAATTCAGCGGCTTTTTGCGCAAGCTCTAGTGCTTTGGTTTCTAACTCTGCCGAAACGCTTGGCTCTTCGCTCAGACTTTGTGCCAATTCTTGCAGGGGCTCAGAGTCGAGCTCGATTCTAAAATGACCAAAGCTGGTATCAGTGACTTGATACTCAAACGCTGTTTGCGGCTTAATAATCCCGCCATACAACCGCTTTATTACTCGAGCGATAACGTCCGGGCCTAGGCCGGCAAACTCCAACTCAACACCGATTCTCCTTTCTGAGTTTTCTAATGGCTTGTCATTCATTGGCTCACTCTCCTGTGAAGTCTTGGTCCATTTTAAGTGCTTTACTAGCCGATGCCTTGAGCAATCAATGCGGCCGCAACTCGTTTAAAAGCGGCCACATTAGCGCCTTGGCGATAGTTAACCCAGCCATTCTCCTGAGTCTGCTGATGCTTAACACACTGGTTGTGGATGTCCTTCATAATGGCTTGTAAGCGCTCGTCCAATTCTTCAAAGGGCAGGGACGCAAAGTTGGCGTTTTGTGACATTTCTAATCCCGATACCGCAACACCACCGGCATTGGACGCTTTACCCGGTGCGTTAGCGACTCGTGACTCATTGAGCACAGCGATGGCCTTTTCGGTGCAAGGCATGTTGGCACCTTCTGCAAGCCAGGAGCAGCCGTTGTCCACAAGGTTTTGCGCGTCTGATTCGTCCAGCTCATTTTGACTGGCGCAGGGCAGTGCAATATCGCAGTCAAATTGCCAAGGTTTTTTGTCAGAATGCCAATCCGCTTGTGTGTCCTTAGCAATCTTCTCTAGGTCAGGGCGCTGTTTGGATTTAAGTATCTGTTTTATCGCATCGGCCTTGATGCCATTGGAATCATGCAGAGTGCCGTCGCTATTGGAGAGCGTCACTACGGAAGCGCCGCACTCGATGGCCTTGAGCGCCGCGTGCAGCGCGACATTGCCCGCACCTGAGATGGCGATACGCTTGTTATCGATGCAGGTGTCACTGGCCGATAGCATTTCGCGCAGGAAATAGATTAGACCGTATCCCGTAGCCTCAAGTCTGACTTGGCTGCCGCCAAATTCGATGTCCTTGCCGGTTAAGCTGCCGGCGAACACATTGGCGAGTCTGCGATACTGGCCAAATAGATAACCTATCTCTCGGCTGCCGACATTGATATCGCCGGCGGGAACGTCGGTGTGCTGGCCGATGTGACGATATAGCTCGTTCATGAAGGCCTGGCAAAAGCGCATGATCTCTCGGTCAGAACGACCTCTGGGATTGAAGTCAGAGCCACCTTTACCACCGCCTAGGTGCAGTCCGGTTAGAGCGTTTTTAAAGGTTTGCTCAAAAGCTAGAAACTTTAAGATGGATTGATTGACGCTGGGGTGAAAGCGAATGCCACCCTTGTAAGGGCCTAAAGCGCCGCAAAACTGGACTCGATAGCCCCGGTTGACTTGTATCTTGCCGTCATCGTCTTCCCAACAAACGCGAAACTCTATGCAACGGTCTGCCTCTGTCAGGCACTGCAACACTGACGCGTCTTGGTAAGCGGGTTCGTCTTCTAACAATGGTGTGATATCGGCATAGAGCTCGCGCACCGCTTGAGTGAATTCGGGCTGATTGGGATTGCGCTCGTTCAACCATTGCTCTAGCGCATCCAGTTGTCGCTGTTTCATGTGTTTTCCTTGGTCGTTGTTAGCATAGTCGTTCGCTAAGCTAACAACGAAAGGAAAGCCAGAATAGTTTAGTGGTCAGTCGCTAATAGCTGCTTAATTACCGCTAATTTGGCACGCGACCACTACAAAATAGTGTTTGTAATGTCAGTGACTTGGCTGTGAAACTGGCGATTAAAGCAGGCTAAAGTCAGCCCCTTTGATGGTGTAACTGGTCATGGCCATCTCGCCGTCGATTTGCTCGGTTTGTATCACACCGCGTATTTCGATAGGGCTTGAGTAGGCTTCCCAAGGCAAAATCTCGCCTTCGGCCAATTCGATGTAAATCAACTGGTTCGGTGGTGGTGGCGGTACGTGAATACAGGCGCCAGCAAAAGGGGCTAGCATCAAGGTGAAAATACCGCGCTCATCGGCATCCAAGGGTACCATGTAGCCGCGAATTGCGATTTGTTGACCGTTAAAGGTGTCCACCGTGGTCTTTAGCGTGTCGTTAACTCGTTGCGGCGCAACCACACCATCCTTGTGAATGTAGGGGTTCATGGTGGATTTGATCAGTGCCAGAGTATCTTCGCGGTGCTCTTCTGGTATCAGCTGATGCCAATGCAGTTTAACCGGCGCGGCGCTGGCTAGACTGCTCGAAATCACTAAGCAAAGCGTGACAAACAAACGGAACAAACTTTTCATAATACTCCTCGTTGTGAGTCAGTCCTTTGCTCGGCACTTTCTAAAACAAACTTTTGGCGCAAGAATCTCGCTAACAGAGAGAAAGGGCAAACCGGGTGGTTTGCCCTTTGACTTAAAAGGCTAGTCGGCTTTGTGAACCAGCTTGCCGTCCAAGTAGGTGCGTCGTACCTGAGTTTGGTGCAATTGGTACACGTCCTTCTCGGCTTGGGCGTGAATGTCGCGGTCAAGCACGATGATGTCAGCCAGTTTACCTTGCTCCAAAGTGCCGATTTTGTCGTCTTTGTGCATGATCTTGGCGCTACCCAAGGTGTAACCGTACAGAGCTTGCTCAAGAGTCATGGTTTGACCTGGCAGACGCTCGCTATCCGGCTCACCAGGGCTTTGACGAGTCATGGCAATCTCAATTCCGTCAAACGGCTTGTAGATAGGACTGGTTGGCGCATCCGGACCTGCACCGTATTCAACGCCTGAGTTGACAACCATACCGTGAGCGTTAAACGAGTTATCCAGAATGAACTGAGGAACGTTTTTCTTAACTACGGACTGGAAGTACTCATCGGCCGGATCACCCCAGTGGTATTGCAACTGTGCGTAAATGCCCAGTGTCTTCATACGAGAGATGTGCGCAGTGGTGACGTGGTCTAAGTGAGTCATGATGTGGCGAGCATTCGGGTCGAGTTTGTCACCGGTTTCGTTGGCATGCTCAAAGGCATCCAACGACTTGCGAATGGCAGCATCACCTTCAACGTGTAGCATCAAACGGAAACCGCGCTCGGTGAGCTCGTTGAAAATCCATCCCAAGTTCTCTTCGCCGTAGTTCATTTCGGCGGAGGTACCGTCGAGGTAGGCTTCTTCCATGTGAGCGTAGGCGCCAGGCGTACCGTCAATGGCAAACTTAACTGTGTTCATGGTCAAGAATTCGTGAGAATCACTGCCCATGGCTTTGCGAACCGCTTCGCGGCGCTCAACTAACTCGTCAATCATGGCTTGGTCTTGAGCGCGATCGCCGTGACCACCCCAGAATACGCCGGTAATGTCATGACGTAGGTTTAGGGTACCTTTCTTCGCCATACGCACATAAACGTCGTCAGAACCTTCTTTGGAACCACCCGCGGCCTCTAAAGCAGAGGTAACACCGGCTTCGTTCATCATGCGCGCTGCAACCGCGATGGACTCTTCTTGCTTCTGATGTGAGTAGAGTTTGTGCTGCTCAACAAAGCCAGTGGCCAAGTGCGCTTTCTCTTGCAGGTGACCGGTTGGCTTGCCGTCTTCACCCAAAGGCATGTAGCCGCCTTTCGGCACTTGGAAGTTCTCGTCTATGCCTAGGATCTCCAGCGCCTTGGTGGAGTACCAACCATTGTGTTGCGTGTTGTCAGAAATCAGCGCAGGGCGGCCGTCGACTAGCTCATCGAGACGCTCTTTGGTTGGGTTAGGAAAGTGGCCTGCAGAAAAACCGCCACCGATAACCCACTCATCAGGACCTAATTTTGCCGCCCATTCGCGAATGGCGTTTTCGACGTCTTCCGGAGTTTTGTCGTTAAAGCCAAACAGGTTCAACATGGTGCCGTGGGTTTGACCAAACAAACGAGTATGAAGGTGAGTATCGACAAAACCCGCCATAATGGTGGCATCACCGTTATCGACAATCTCTGTGTTGCTGGTAGCCAGCTTTTTGCACGAATCGTCGGCAGCGATACAAACGATAGTGTTGCCTTCAACCGCCATCGATTGGGCGACAGGCATTTGTGCATTACCTGTGTGAATGTTCTTGCTCAAAAATACAGTGTCAGCTGCGCTGGCAGCGGAAGCGGCCAAAGTGGCGGCAAGGGCTAGGGCGATACTTGATGGCTTCATCAAACTTCTCCGGTGATTTAAATTGGCAATAGGCCATTGGTTTAGCTTACCGTGATATTAACTTTTGTTTAGTGTTTCATTGATTTAGACTCTGACTTGACAAGCTGGTCAACAATGTGAGTCTAAATCTGGATTGGCTATTAACTCTCTGAATCACTTGTAGTTAGGTAGGTGTAAATGTTGCAAATGGATCAATTGGTCGCGTTTTTAGAAACCGTTGAAACCGGCTCTTTCAGTGCTGCAGCTAAGTCATTGAGCACCAACAAAACTCGTGTGAGCCAGTTGGTTGAAGAACTGGAGATTGAGCTCAATCTAAAGTTATTCGATCGCGCTCCTCATCAACCAAAACTCACCGATGAAGGGGCTGAGGTGTTAAAGCGCGCCCGAATTATGATTCACCAGCACAACCGCTTGATTGGCTTGTCCAGTTCGCTCGCGGACAGCGGCGTCACCGAATTGCGAATCGGCCTTGGGCGTTTAATGCCGATGAGTTATGTCGACGAGGCATTAGTTAAGCTGGCCAATCGCTTTCCGGATCTACAAGTCAAAGTCGAGAGAGGCAGCCATGAGGTGCTTCGCCACAAGATTGAGCAAGGCGAGCTTGATGTTTTTGTGCAGATCATGGGAGGAGGCACCCTGGCAGAGTTTGTCGACCTGTACGAATGCCGGCCTTTGGCGTGGAAGTATGTATGTTCGCCTGACTCAGATTTGTTGACCCTGAACGAAATCGATATGGATGCCTTGTCGAGTTATCGCCAAATCGTGTGTGATGCGCTGTCAGAACTGCCTTTGACCGAGTTGCTGGGTACGGCGTCAACGCAAGTTTGGTCCGTGTCAGAGCAATTGGACGTCATTCAGATGGTAGAGCAGGACTTGGGGTTTGCGTTAGTGCCTGCCTCAATGGTGGATGAGCGAGTGGCTATCGGCGCACTGTCAGTATTTGAGCCGGTTTTTCGCCCGATAGCACAACCCATCTTGACGCCGGTTGAGTGTTTTCTTCGCCCGAGTGTCAAAGCCGATTCGGTGCAAAGCTATTTGTTGCAGCAACTCCTGCATATTCAGGGATAACAAGTGGCCGCTATTGCGGCCACAGATTTGTTTAGACGCGAATACTCATGCCGTCGCTAAGCGAGTTGCGATAAGCCTGCCATGCGGGAATCACTCCGGCAACAGTTCCGCAAACCAGCACAGCGGCCAGCATGTACAACTGAGTCAAAGACAGCATGCTCAGGCCGAGATTAAAGCCCACCAAATTGAGCAAGATTGGCTTAGCGATGAGTACCAGTGCGTAAAAGCTGGCAACGCCAAGTGCGCAGCCTAGCGCGGTTAGCAAGGTCGCTTCAAAAATTAGCAAGGCAAACACGTGCATTGGGCGAGCGCCTACCGAACGCAGGATCGCCATTTCACGGCGGCGTTCTTTGAGGCTAGCCAGCAGCGCGGCCAACATGCTCAGGAGTCCAGTGACAACCACGCAAGCTGTGATTGCCAGTAGCGCGGTTTCGATCATCGCTACCATTTGCCACATTTCAGCCAGAGCGATCCCCGGAAGAATCGCCAGCATGGGTTCGCTGGCATCGCTGTTGATTTGACGCTGCAGTCCAAACACGGCGACACGAGATTTGAGTCCCACTAAGTAAGCGGTAACACTGTCAGGGGTTAAATCTAGGCTGTGCGTTTCGTCTTGGTAGGGCAGGTGAATCAGCTCAATGGCATCAAGCCCCACCATCAAACTGCGGTCCACCGGCGTGCCGGTCGGCGCTAAAATCCCCACCACTTCAAACGGGTGCTCATCGTGATCAGCAAAACTGATTTCTGACACACCATGGGACACCACAATGTTGTCGCCAATTTCATAGCCTAGCTTGCGCGCCACCTCGGCACCTAATACCACATCGAGCACATCTTCAAAGCCATGGCCTTGGGCAAAGTCGAGGTTGTTGCGACGACCATATTGATAATGTTCGAAAAAGTCATTGTTGGTGCCAACGACGCGATAGCCCTTGTGAGAGTCGCCTAGCGCTATGGGTATGGTCCAGTCGACTTTGGGGTCATTGGCGACTTTTTGGTAGGACTCCCACGAGATATTGTCTGTGGCCTCACCGATGTGAAAAACAGAATACAACAACAACTGGGTTTGGCCGGTGCGCGCACCAACGATGAGATCCGTTCCCGAGATGGTAGAAGCAAAGCTTTGCTTGGTTTGGTGACGTAGGTGGTCGACACCGAGCAGTAAAGCCACACTCAGGGATATGGTTAAGACAGTCAGGATCGCCGACGAACGACGAGCCGCCAAGCTGCGCCATGCGATATTAATCAAGCCCATGCTGTACCGCCTTATTCAAGCTAGGAAGATGAATGTCTTTCTGAAAGTGCTCAAGCAGTTGCTCGTCGTGACTCACCATAATTAAGCTCGAACCTGCGTGCTCAATTTCGGTGAGTAGCAGTTCCATGAAGCGTTGGCGGTTGACCTTGTCGAGCGCTGAAGTTGGCTCATCGGCAATGATCAGTTCGGGAGAGCCAATGAGCGCTCTGGCGGCAGCCACCCGTTGTTGCTGGCCAATGCTTAGCTCATTTACTGGGCTATCGATTAGCTCACCAGGCAGTTGCAGTTGGTTGAGTAAGCGTCTTGCTTCTTGAGCAACCGTGCCGCTGCGCTTGATCGCCTTGGCAGTTCGTGTCTTGGAGAACTGGCAAGCGAGCGTCACGTTTTGCAGTACGCTCAGATAGGGCAGCAAATTAAATTGCTGAAACACATAGCCAATGTGGTCAGCGCGAAACTGATCGCGCTTTGCACTTGATAGCTCGGCTAACGATTGTCCTAGCATTTCGAGTTTGCCGGATTGCGGCGCAACAACGCCAACAATCAAACTCAGCAAGGTCGACTTTCCACAGCCGCTGGGGCCATAAAGAAATACGCGCTCGTTCGCTTGAACGTCGAGCGAATCAATCTGGAGCGCGTCATGCGTGGCATTGGGCCAGCGAAAACGAATATCAGAAAGAGACAGTAGCGACATGGGCGTTACTCCGCTTGCAACGCAACATTGGCAGAGTCTGAATTCAATTCCATTTGATGCTGCGAGTCTTGGTCGATGATTTGTACCTTAACTTTCGAAAGGGCATCAAAATGTTCAAATAATCGTACCGAAACGTCGGTTAACTGCTCAGGGTTATCACAGGTGAACTGATACCTGACGGTGACATCCACATGCATATGACCATCCGCGTGCTTATGGTCAATGTCGTTCCAATCTGGTTGGACCCTAACGGGCTGACACTGAGCGTTCGCAGGAATTGCAAAGGTCTGGCTTGGGTCTTCGAGTAGACTCTTTGCCGTGGCGATGGCGGCGTGCGAATCTTGGTGGCCAGCGTGAACTAAGCTGTCTGCTGGAACCGAAAGGCTTATGTCGAGACGTTGTCCTTCCAGCGCCATATCCATGTGGGCGAGGTCGTGGTTGCCACAGGCGATCGCAGAATGGGTGAATAAGCCGGCGCTGAGCACCGCGAGGATCTTGAATAGCTGCATGGTAGAGTTACTCTTGTCGACGGATTTAAGTGAGCCTAGCTTAACCATTATCGCGACATTTCGTGAGTCTAGCAGCGACTTGACAGAATTTTCTAAATATGCGGCTTTTGTGGGTGGATTGGCTTTAATAGGAACAAAAGAGCCGCCTTTAATAGTGCGGCGGCTGGTTCGATAATTAGGCGTTTTTCGGTTGCTTTAGCTTGTGGTCGCTTTTTGGGCAATGAGTTCAAGCCATTCACCACTAGGTCCTTTGAGCATTATGCATCGTCGCGATTGATAGCTAATAGTTTCATCGAACTCAAAAACTGGGCAGTTAATCCGTTTCGCTATTGCATCCAAGTCTTGTACTTCCAGTGTGATAATCGCAATACCACTAGGCAGCCCAGATTGACTTAGGTGATTCGCGCTAGCTTGCGGTAGTTGGTCGAACTCAAAGCAACTCAGTCCACCCATTTGCAGGGTAGCCAACGGATATTGGCTATCGATCGGGCGCTTCCAGGCACGATTGAGCACGGTGACTTTCGTGTCAAATTTGAGCGGCTTGTCGGCCTGATGTAGGTCTTGGTAAAAATCGCTGGTCTGGTCGCGATCGGCACAGGCGAGCACAGGAATAAACAAATCACCGGTTTTCGCATTAGTCTGAGGCAACTCAAACGGTGGAACTTCTCGGTCGATTTGAGTCATATAGCAAACTTCGCCAGCCGGGCCGATAAGTTGCATGGCTTTGATGGCGTCGCTCATGGCCAAATAGGCCGGTTCACCAATCACTTCAAAGCCTGAATCGATAGCGCTTTGGCGTAGTGAATCCACGTCGCGAACATTGATCTCTAATGACATCCAGCCCAAGCGTTTCAGCGGTTCAAATTCGACGGCAGAAGGGTCTTGGACTAATCTCAGCCAGTCGTTGCCGTTGGCGGCTGCCAGTATCAACATGGGCTGGCCAGCTATACTAGGCGCACCCCAGCATTCGGCTAACTCTGGTGACACCTGAGTTTCCTCGGTCACACTGAAATGCAGCCCGCCTGTGTAGGCTTTGGCAACTTCAGCGATATCTTTTGCGACCAAAGTGGCGCCGCGCACACCTGTCAGTTGACGTTGAGTCATAGATGCCTTCCTTGGTTATCCGTTGGACTGTGCAAATTTGTTCTTTAGGTAGGGCATAAGCCCACCGGCATTAACCACTTCCATCAACTGCTCAGGAATGGTTTCACAGTCATAGCTGGTGCTTTGCGTGTGATTGATGACTTTACCATCCACTGGATTGACTTCTATTTGATCGCCTTGCGCAATCGCATCGATTTGGTCGCAGGTCACTACTACCAAACCAAGGTTTAGAGCGTTTCGATAAAAGATGCGTGCAAAGGATTTTGCAACCACGGCTTTTACTCCAAGCTCAATGAGCGCTTGTGCGGCTTGCTCGCGCGAGGAACCTATCCCAAACGCATCGCCGCCAATCACCACATCACCGGCGTTCACCTCGGATGCGAAATTGGGGGCAATGGCCTCTAAGCAGTGGGCGGCCAATTCGGATAGCGGCGCTTTCATGTAAGCGCCTGGTGCCAATAAGTCGGTATCAATCTTGTCGCCAAATACCCAGGCTTTGCCGCAAATCTTGTCAGTCATGAGTCGTCCTTAGCCCAGTAGCTCGCGTGGATCGGTAATGATGCCGGTAACCGCACTGGCAGCTACCGTGTAAGGTGAGCCCAGATACACATTGGAATCTGGTGAGCCCATGCGGCCTTTGAAGTTGCGCGAGGTGCTTGAGAGGCAGTTTTCACCTTTGGCAATGGCACCTGCGCCCATGCCCGCACAAGCGCCACATCCGGTCGGCAGTAAAATCGCTCCGGCTTCGGTAAGCGTGGCTAAAGTGCCGTCTTTAGCGGCGACTTCGGTGGTTTTGGCAGAAGCTGGTGCAATCAGTAGACGAGTACCCGCGGCGACCTTTTTGCCTTTCAGTACTTCCGCCGCCATTTTTAGATCCGACAACTTAGCGCCGGTACAGGCACCAATGTAGGCCTGATGGACTTTGACTTGCTCAAAGTTATCGACGCTGTGAGTGTTTTCTGGGCTGTGAGGAGCGGCCACCTGAGGCGATAGTTGACTGGCATCGAAATTGTGTACCGCTTCGTACTGCGCTCCTTCGTCAGAGCGCCAACTGAGTTGTGAGTCATCGATGTTCTGGCCTGTGTTGCGGATCCACTCAAGGGTGGTGGCGTCGGCTTCGATGATGCCGGTTTTAGCGCCGAGTTCAGCGGACATGTTACACAGCACCATACGCTCGTACATGGACATTTCAGCTACCGTGCTGCCGGCGTATTCCATTACTTTGTAGTTGTTGTTCATGCCTAGCTTGGCGCACAAGAACAGCATCATGTCCTTCGCGCTGACGCCGTGTTGAAGCTGACCTTCCCAATTTAGACGCACGGTTTGCGGCACTTTCACCCAAATCTCGCCGGTGGCCAGCACGCCGGTCATCTCGGTTGCGCCAATACCCACCATGAAGGTACCAAAGGCACCGCCGGTGGGCGAGTGACTGTCGCCACCCACCAAGAACATGCCGGGCTTTAAGTGGCCTTGTTGGGGCAGCATCACGTGGCAAATGCCCTGCATGTCGTAAAAGTGTGCAATTTGATTGTCGTTGGCCCAACGGCGGGTGAGGGCGAGGATCTCGGCGCTTTCCGGGTCGGTAGCCGGTACAAAATGATCGCTAACCAGTACGACTTTGCTTGGGTCGAAGACTTTGGCTCCCAGTTCTTCGAGACGTGATTTGACTCGACGCGGGCCACTGGAGTCATGCATTAACGCCAAATCAACGGCACAAGTGACGATTTCATCTGGGCGAACCTGAGATTTACCACAGGCTTTGGCGATGATCTTTTGTGCCAATGTTTGCGGCGTAGATACGGCTTGTTCTAGGGCCATGCTAGCTCCAACGACTGTCTAGGGCGCGTCCACAACAGTTAACTCATTGAATAAAATGCGCTTGTGCTGAATAGGACGGCGGTGGTACTAATTATTGTTAGTTTTAATGGTGCGGTGTGCGCTTGGGGAATACAACTTAAGCCCGCTCATACACAGGGAATTTTTGATTAATGTCAAGGGTAAGACTCGAGATTCAAGGCCAGCAAGCGCGGCTGATATTGGACCGCGCTGACAAGCGCAACGCCATGACCAAAGGTATGTGGCAGGACCTAATTGATCACTGCGACACACTCTCGAAAGGGGCGTCACAAGTGCGCGTAGTGGTGTTAGAAAGCGCCGGTGATAAGGCTTTTTGCGCTGGTGCAGACATCGCTGAGCTTAATCAGCAATTAGGCGACGTTGCGGCCATGAAAGCCAGCCAAGACTTGGTACAACAGGCGCAAATACTTTTGGAGCAATTACCACAAGCGACAATTGCCAAAGTCCAAGGGGATTGTTTTGGTGGTGGTATGGGGCTAGCAGCCGCATGTGATTTTCGATTGTGCGTCGGTCATTCGCGCTTTGCAGTAACTCCGGCCAAGCTTGGTCTGTTGTACAGTCTCGAAGACACTCAACGCTTGCTTAACCTAGTTGGATTGGCACGAGCGAAACAACTCTTGTTATTAGGACGTCCTATAAACGCCAGCACTGCTGAGGCTTGGGGTTTGGTCACCCAAGTGGTGGAAGCGGAACAACTCGATGACACTGTGGCTCAAATGATTGAGCATTTGGTAAGTGTCAGCGGACAGTCGATTGCGGGCATGAAACGCACTTTGGCGGCGTTAGCCATTGGAACGGATTTTGAGAGTGAAGTGCGCCAGTTGTTTAGTGACGCCTTTGAAAGTAAAGACTTCAAAGAAGGTGCGGCCGCCTTTCTACAAAAGCGACCGCCTAATTTTTAACTTTTTTGGGAGTAATGCGACTCTAAATTGTGTCACATCTACCCAGAGTTAGTTGGTTGAAGGTTTAGAAACTTCTATTAGCTTTTCAATATACTCTTTTGAACGGCGGGTACTAACAATTTCTCCTAAAGTCCATGGAAGTAATTGCTGTGGGTTATCGTCTGGCCCCATCGTCAACTCTATGATGTCCGACTCAGAAAAATCGTTTGAGTCTTTGCGATATTTCAAAAGTTGTACGTCAAAAGTTGAACTGCCATATTTATGCTTAATTAAAATATTAAATATTTCGCCATCTTCTAAATCCGTGAAGGATACGCCGGGATTAATAATTGAGTACGGTATTCCTACTACAATAGTGTTGTCAGCTAGATAATCCGTTAATATGTAGTTCATCTGAAAAACGGTGTCATTGTCTCTGCCAATTTCATATACCCATTCGAACGTTCCAAAATCTAGTAATTCGCTGACTTCTTTCAGTACTCCATCTTCCACTTCGGCTTCCCTAAAGTCGATAATGGAATATACGTTTGAGAATTCGCTGTTGTCGCAGGCGTTAAGAACATCCTTCTCGAGTTCAGTTTCGAAGTATGTGTAGTGTATTACACCTGGGATGTTCGAATCTTTAGTTTCAGAACTATAGTGGTTTTCACTGCAGCCCAATTCAAAGTTTAGATCATTGTGCCATTGATAATTGGTGTTAGAGCCTGTCGATGGTTCGTCAGATTTACAACCCAATAACGCACAACTTAAGACTGTCACTATGAAAAGTTTTTTCAACATCATTCCCTTAATTAAAAAATTGACTATATAACTCCTGTAATCAGGCGCAATTATCATATTTGTTCGGGCTATATATTGCCTGCAATTTGCTGACATGTTGCGAGGAATTGTAATCCTTGTAGGCATGCTGAGTATGCTTGTTCCCCTCCGTGTGACGCTTCTCGCAAAATATTGCTGTTGATCAATGTGACAATTTTTAATCAATGAACTATTTACCAGATTTAAATTGATGAAAGGGTTTAAGTACTCAATCTTGCTGGCGCAAAGACGACAGAACAAAAGCAGCAAGAATGAAAAGACTTTGAGCTACTTTATAAATATTGAGCGTCATTAGCTCTAAATCTAGCTCTAGGTGTACACATTTTATGTGCGACGACTAGGCTTGCTGGTCTTCGTCCGGCGAAAGTTTTGCGTTAGCATCGGATTGGTTTCTTGCCATTTCGAGGCGCGCTCGAGCATTGGCTTTTTCTCTAAATGCCCATACGTAGGTAGCGCCAAGGCCCAGCACTAACACACCAGGCACTGCAATCTCCGCGGGTAATCCCAATTTTATCGCCGCCGCGGCAATCACTCCTGCAAGGGTGGTATAGCCGATAAAACTGCCAAAGCCCGGGATGAACAAGAGCCCGATGCCAATTAGGCCCGCGGCACCTAGCATCGGGCCGCCGATGAACAGCAGGGCGAGCAGCAACAAGGCTCCAGCAATGATTTTTACCACAAAACACCTTTTGTACTATGAGTGGTCAACACGCCGCTAATCTATCACATTTGAGCGTGGAAAATGGAGGCGTATAGCGCTCGACTGGCATAGAAACGAAAAAGCTCTGGGCTATGCCAGAGCTTTCAAATGTTGACCAGTGATTATCAGTTAATAATCTCGACCCCGGTAGGCGCTAGCTGATACACCACCATAGGTTCAGTGATACTCGCTGGGTCAAACTTCTCGCCAGCGTCTTCTGCAAAGTGAGCCATGCGCGCTCGAGTTTGCTCGATGCTTAGGTTCATGGCTTTCAGCTGGCCTTTCACCAAGCAGTCTTTACCGCGGGCGCTCATTGGGAATACCATGTCACCGTCGCGAACTTTTACGCGAAGCTCTGGACGTTGATCCGCCGAGGCCACCGTTAGCCAGCACCCTTTCTTGGCACAAACGCCGGTGACTTTGCCGCTTATGGTCACAGGTGCTTCCAAATAGTCATCCGGGCTGTCTAAGATGGTGTCTACCGAAATCGCCTCCGAGCCATCTACGGGCTCACCAAACTGCATACTCGGTACCGCAAATACGGCTCCGGACCAGGCCCCAACCCATGTAAACAGGACGCCGGCTAGGGCTGCCATTAAGCGCTTCATACTCTTTCCTCGCTTGTCACATTAGTGTTGTAAGTTTAGTTGCTAAACGCAGTATACAGCGCCTTGGCTCATTCCTTGTTACGATTTCGCTTTAGCCAATATCTCGCTTGGGTGCGCACACCACACATCCAGCGCCATCAGGGCTTCGAGCATTTTCTCAAGCTTTCCAATGCGATGGGGTTGTCCCATTAGCCAAGGATGAATGTTAAGCGTCAACATGCGGCCACCACTCGCTTGTGCTTCATTGATCAGCATATGAGCCGCATCGAGCACCTGTTCGACATAGCTGTCTTCGCTGTGCAGGTTGTTCTGAATGATAAATCGGTCCTCGAGCTCGTTGCTTAATGGCATCGCCCACAGGGCACCATTGTCGGTGTGCTGCGGGTAGGGCATGTCATCATTAACCCAATCCGCGCAGTAGTCGATGCCGTTCGCCGCCAAAATGTCCGGCGTGTTGGTACTTTGGTTGCGAGCTGGACTCAGCCACCCCTTAACCGCCTGTCCGCTGAGCTCTCGCAAACTCGACAAAGCTTGAGCCACTTGCTCTGATTCCTGCGCTTTGTCCTGACCGCCGTAGTGCAAGGCGTCCATGTGCAAGCCGTGGCAAAGGATTTCGTCGCCTCGATTGACTATGGTGTCTAACAGATACGGGTTGCGCTCGGCTAACACTGAGTTGAACGCGAAACTGGCTTTGATGCCGAATCGGTCAAAGGCCTCCAAAAAGCGAAAGATACCAATGCGGTTACCGTAATCGCGCAGACTAAAGTGGCGCAAATCCGGGTAGGGCATGGTCATCCCGCCAGGGACTTTAAACGGCTTACCCTGCTGATTGAGCGGAAAGACCTGCAGCGGCACATTGATCCACAATGCCAGTTTTTTGCCCTGTGGCCACTCCACTTTTGAACGGTTGGCCAACATGGACCAATCGTAGCGCTCGTGATCCATGCCATAGCTGCGCTCTGGGTAATTCAGATAATCGTCGTTAATGGACATTAGCGCTTTCCTCCATTGACAGCCGCAATGCTCGCGAGGCTCGAGTCGTAGTAGTTTTGCATGTAGTACTGGGCAATCTCTCGTCCGGTAGCCACCCAAATGTCGTCATGGCTAGTGATGTACTCCAGCGCTTCTTCAAAGGCTTTTAAGCGGTGAGGGCAGGACACTTGATAGTTGTGGGTCGGAATACACATGATGGTGCCCGATTGCTCGCCTTCTGCGTACAAGCGGTCAAAATTGTCTTTGAGCATTTGGCCGTATCGGCGCGGTTCGACTTTGTTTACGACGTAAGCGATGGTGTCATTCATTTCCAACGAATAGGGAATGGAGATGAAGCGTTTGCCACTGCGGGTGTGAATGGGGGTTGGCTGATCGTCGTGGAACAAGTCGCAGGTGTAAAAGCCTGCCTCATCGCCAAACAACTCAGTGCCCACTTCGGCAAACAAGTCCAACGTATTCTCTGAGTGGCTTAAGGCTGGTGCTAAGTAACCCGCGCACTTTTGTCCGGTGGCCTGATAGATGGTTTCCATCGAGTCTTTGATCATCGCTCGCTCTTGCACCTCGGACATGCCGTAGGTGTAGCGAGTGTTGTAGATGCCGTGGCTAAAGAACTCCCAATTGCGCTCTTTGCACATTTCAATGATTTCTGGATGGTGCTGACAAAGCGCGGTCGACAGCGAGATAGACCCGCGAATGCCGTACTTGTCCAAAAGCTCCATCTGCCGCACATGTCCGACGCGGTTACCGTAGTCGCGGATGCCGTAGCCGCCGATGTCGGGTAGCGGACGTGGCCACGCCTGGCGATGCGGATTAGCGGGCGGATTTAGCTCGTAAAACTCAATGTTGGGGGCGACCCAGAATGCCATGCGCTTGCCGTCAGGCCACTGGATTTTGGGACGGTCTTTGTAGGGCCAATAGTCGTAGAAACCGGGATCGGATTTCATGGCTCACTCCTTGTGATTTCAGCCTGAATTCTTATTTTTCGTCCTGTTGAGACAGATAAGTCATAACTTCGTCCACCGACACCACATCAGCGTACTTCAGCGCCAAGTCGGTGAGGTTGGCGTAGTGATAGCTTTCGTGCTTATCCGCCACACACTCCTCAGGCACGATAGTGCGATAACCGCGGGACAATGAATCTACTGCAGTGGCGCGCACACAACCTGAGGTCGAGCCGCCAGTGATGATCACTGTGTCCACCTGATGCCAAACCAACAGGCTTTGCAGCTGAGTTTCGAAAAACGCTGACGGCATTTTCTTTAAGTACACCACGTCTTTGACGCGATCAATGTCGAGGCGGTCGTCAAACTCTGAGCGGCGCGAGTCAAACTTAATGTTTTGCAGGCTGTCGGGGGTGTCGGTGCGGGTGCCCCAAATACCGGCGTCTTCGCCCGATTCCATGTAAGCCACATGAGTCCAAACAACTGGCCAGCCCAACTCGCGAAAACGTTGTGACAGCTCGTTGATGTACTGCATTTGCTTGGGGTCGGTTTCATAGGCCGTGGCAAACTCGTCAGTACAGGTGTAGGCCTTTTGAGGGTCTATATTGACAAGTACGGCTTTTCGACCAAAACCAAAGCGTTTGCGCGCTGGGTTGTTGATCACGTCAAAGTAGATTTCTTTGGCGGTTTTATCTGTGGTTTGCATGGCGAGACCTCTTCATTTGAATCAATTTCTGGTTTGACTTTTATCAACGTATTTCCTGTGGAAATTATCAACAATCGATGTTGAGCTTTTGTTGCGCACCTAGGTGGTGCCAAGTCAGATGTAATTCTGTGCGGGAAAGACATCAATCAAATCAAGAAGCTGGAATCAGTTATACGCAATAACCCAGGTTAACGCAAGATTAACCAAAGGCCCAAAAGGAGTCAGAAGTGGCAGTATTAAGTAATTGGGACGACATTCTACATTTGGACCGTCAGCTCAGCGAAGATGAGCGGATGATCCGCGATATGGCACACAGCTTTTGCCAAACCGAATTGATGCCAGGGATCCTTGAGGCCAACCGCCACGAGAACTTTGACCCTAATGTGATGCGTCAGTTTGGCGAAGTGGGCCTTCTGGGCGCTACCATCAATGGTTACAACTGTTCTGGGGTTAACTATGTCAGCTATGGCCTTGTGGCTCGCGAAGTCGAGCGCGTCGATAGCGGATATCGCTCGGCGATGAGCGTACAGTCTTCACTGGTGATGCATCCTATCCATAAGTTTGGCTCAGAAGCGCAACGTGAAAAGTATTTACCTAAACTTGCCAGCGGCGAGTGGATTGGCTGTTTTGGTCTAACCGAACCGGATTCGGGCTCGGATCCCGCCAGCATGAAAACCCGTGCCAAGAAGGTGCCGGGTGGTTATCAGTTAACTGGCTCGAAAATGTGGATCACCAACTCGCCAATCGCGGACGTGTTTGTGGTTTGGGCCAAAAACGAAGCAGAAAACGATGCCATTTGCGGCTTTGTGCTTGAGAAGGGCATGGCAGGCCTTTCAGCGCCTAAGATTGAAGGCAAGCTATCGCTGCGCTCGTCTATCACTGGTGAGATTGTGATGGATCAGGTGTTCGTTCCAGAAGAGAACATGTTTCCAGATGTGCGCGGACTGCGCGGGCCATTTAGCTGCTTGAATATGGCGCGCTACGGCATTTCGTGGGGTGCAATAGGTGCGGCTGAATTCTGCTGGCATGCAGCTCGTCAATACGGTCTGGATCGCAAGCAATTTAACAAGCCTTTGGCGCAAACTCAGTTGTTCCAAACCAAATTGGCCAACATGCAAACCGAAATCAGCTTGGGTCTGCAAGGCTCGCTGCAAGTCGGTCGCATCATTGATTCGGGCGATTGGGACCCAACCATGATTTCGCTAGTGAAGCGCAATAACTGTGGTAAAGCCTTGGACATTGCCCGTCAATCTCGCGACATGCATGGCGGTAATGGTATTGCTGACGAGTTCCACGTGATCCGTCACATGATCAATTTGGAAACTGTGAACACCTACGAAGGTACTTATGATATTCACGGTTTGATTCTGGGCCGTGCCCAGACCGGTTTGCAGGCGTTTTTCTAAAGCCGACAAAAGGAGCTTGTTGTGGCGCATAGAACAATAAAAGGGGTGATTCAATACACCTCGAAAAAGCCAGAGCGCATGGACCAAGAGCGCGGTCGCGAATTTTTCACGCTGACCACGCAGGCGGATGGGGTGCAGGTACTGCACGCCCATTGCGAAATTGACGACGCACCAAATGTGATTCGCGATGTGGTGTTGTCGATGAACCCTGATGCTAGCCCAATCGATTGCCACGTGCGCTTAAGTGTTGGCGATCGCTACGAAGGCAGCGGTTGGATGCGATTTGGCAAAGACAGCGTGGAATGCGAAACCCATAATCAAAGGGACGGTCGCATCACTCAGCGCATTGAAACGCCAAATCCAATTCGCTGGTTGCAGGCACACCCAATTGTTGGGGATGGCCTGCTGATGAAGTTGTACGACATTGCCAAGGGGCCAGGTAAAACCTTCTTTGACGATTTGATGCTGACCTCGCCGGATCACCGTGGTGCCACAGGCCCGCTGTTGTTTAAAACCGGTTTTGGCATTCGCTACGTAGGTATTGAAGAGGTGACGGTAAAAGCCGGCACCTTTAAAGCGCGCCACTTTCAGGTGGTGGATACTGCAGGCAACTTGCCAGAGGAGCATCCTCCATACGATGTATGGCTGACTGCCGATGAGGATTATTTGCTGTTAAAAGCCGGTGTGGGTGGCTATATGCAAACTCATTACGAGCTTATCGACTATCAAATTATTGAAGGAGGTCTTTTATGAGTCAGGCCAAACCATTGCCGTCTTGGCACAATCTAGAAAAGCACACTGTGTTTGCCGATGGCGACCACGACCAAGCCGCGCGCTTGAACTTTCTGACCCATTTAAACGTGCACCTAGGTGGTCGAGTACTGCCCGGTGTGAAGACCGCCTACGAAACTGAAGTGCTGCCTGAGTTTAAAGCCAAAAACGGTCGCGAGCCGCAGGACAGACACGAAGTGCGCCATGCCATGATGGATAATGGCTTCTTTCAAATGTGGAGCGCACTGCGTCGCAACACCATGGAAATGCGCCATCAAGCGGGTCGCGAGCAAGTACTTGAGCAAATTGACGAAATAGTCAACAAGGTCAACGGCCTAAACGAAGGTGCAGACACACTTCAGCTCGATGACTCTGTGACTATCCCAGACAATGTCTCAGCGGTTGATATTCATTGTCAGCCCGGCTGTTACTACCAAGAGTTGTTTGAAGACGATGTTACCGTTGCAGCCAGTTACGACTTGGGCTTGTTTGTCAGTACCGCGGGCTTGCTCGGTGCGCTAAACGACGGTGGCGGCCAAGCCGTGGCCACTTGGTTGAAAGAAAACCAGCCTGACTTTAAACCAAAGCGCATTTTGGACATAGGTTGCACCATCGGCCACAACGCTGTGCCTTTGGCTCAAGCTTTCCCTGATGCGGAAGTGATTGCCATCGATGTGGCTCGACCAAGTTTGCGCTACGGTCACGCTCGCGCTAAAGCGCTTGGCGTGAACAACATTCACTTCGTCCAAGCCAACGCCGAAGACTTGTCTCGCTTTGAAGATGAGAGCTTTGATTTGATCACCACCGCCATGTTCTGGCACGAGTCAAGCCACGCAGCGCTGCCTAAGAAAATGGCCAGCATTTCTCGCTTGCTGAAACCCGGTGGTTTGACGCTTCACCTTGAGCAGCCTCAGTACCAAGGCATGTCGGTATACGAGCAGTTCGCTCGTGACTGGGATACTTACTTCAATAACGAACCATACTGGGGACCAATGCACGAGTTGGACTTGGCCAGCGCGTTGAACAACGCCGGCTTAGACGGTAGCGCCATGTTTGAAATTGGTGTGGTTTCTAAAGTAGACGAAAAGATCTTTGGTGCCCGCAAGGCAGGAGACGCTGGAGAAGACTTTGGTCGAGCACCAGTGTGGAACGCCTTTGGCGTATGGAAAGCGGCGTAAGGAAGTGGCCATGAAAGACTTAGACAAAATTGCATTAGCAGCGCAAAAAGCCAAGGGTGAGCGCCCATACTTTTTGCAAGACAAACAAACCGAGCAGGTGATGTCGATTGCCATGTCACTGGCGATGGAATTAAGCGTGACTCGTGAGCGTCTGGCGACCATGGAAGCCTTGTTGGTAGAAAACGGCGTGATCAGCCAAGGGCAAATCGATGCCTATCAGCCAAGTAAGGATGAGGCGGACAAGCGCAGCCTAGATACGCAAGCGTATCTGGCGCGTGTACTGCGTATTCTGTCGCAAGACGTGGAGCAGATGACGGCCAATGATATGAGCGCGGAAGCAGCACAGGAGCTACTCACGCGCTAAAACTTTCTCCCATGTGGGAATTAGTAGTGCAAAAAACAGGCTTGGGGCTGTTAATACTACGCAGGGAAGCATTATTGCTTCCCTTTTTTTTGCTTGCGATTTAATGGCTGTAGCGGCGTCGCCACAGCATCAGAGCGGTTAGGCTCAGTAGCCAACCCCAAGCGCCGCCACCGCCGCCAGAAGAGCCAGATTGTTGCTGTTGTTGCACCTGATTAACCACCAAGGTCACTTCAGCGGTCGCGCTATCTACAGTGCCATCGTTAGCCGTTACATCGTAGACATAGGTACCAGCATCGCTAGGCGTGACCGTTACCTGCTCGGTAGTGGCACTAATAGCCAAGCTCGGCCCGCTCACTTGCGACCAACTGAAAGTCAGCGCGTCGTTATCCACATCGGTGGCATTGGCGTTCAATGTCGCGCTTTGACCTTGATTAACTGTGGCTCCAGTAGGCGACAAGGTCGGAACGTCATTGATGTTGTTGACGGTCACATTGACCCAGGCGGGTATGCCGGTATTGCCTTGCTCATCCTCGCTGGTATAGCTGAACCTATCAGTGCCGAAGAAATCCTGGTTGGGTTGATAGGTGATAGTGTTATCACTGTTAAGCGTCGCGCTACCGTTGGCCGGTTGCTCGGCAATAGCCACATTGCCTAACGCGCCCTCTGGCATAATCATTACCAAACCTTGCGCCATCGCAGACTGGCCACCACTGCTAGCATTGGCTTTAGCCACTTTAGTGTCACCATCACTGTCATTGCTCAGGACATCGATACTAGCACTGACTTCTTCGTCTGTGACCAGAGTATCGTCGCTACCCGAGTTGAATTCGGTGACACGCACTTGGTAATCAATGGTCACTGATCCGCCGGGTATCGCGGTGAGCGCTAGCAGGTCGTTAGCCGCCACCGCTGCACCTGCGCCTTGATAGCGATAGCTAGTACCGGCAGTGCCGCTTTTGTCTTCAGCGCCAATGGTTAAATCAGCAGGAAGGTTGGGTACTGCGAAGTAGTTGAGAGTAACCTCTTCTACATCACCTAAGCGGAACCACACAGAAAAGCTGTATTGATCACCCGAGGCATCATTCCAAAGCTGAGCGTCGTTCCACTCAATTGCCAACCAACTGGTGCTACCGTCTTCGGTAGATACCACTGCGGCTGTGATGCTACCGCCACCCGTGTCGTCTGGAGCGTCACCAGCTAGGTCAAAATCGGACCAGAATGGCGCGACGACATTGTTGGGCGCGCTGGCCTCAGGCAATTGCTGATTGGCAAAAGTGCCAGTGGTATCGCCACCACCGACAACCACTAAGCCGTTGTCTGATACGGTTATCGCTGAATAGCTCTCGCCCATGTAACGAAATTCCGGCAGGTCAGAGAAAGTAAAGGAAGTTTCATCACATCCGCCGCTGCATGGGAATGGCGAGGAAAAGCCCCCGGCCAAGAGGTTCGGATAAGTCCCAGTGAATTTAGTAAGTTCAACTACCGGCAGATCCAAATTACCAGTCCATTGCACCGCGCCCTGAGTTTCGTTGACGCTTGTCTCTGTGGTTTGGCCGCGGGTCACATTAATTTGCACATCCGCGCTCGAGGTAAATTCGGTGCCTTGTGGAATAGCCACCGAGAACTCAACCGGCCCATCGAAGCGCTGGTTGTTTAGGTAGTTGCCGATGGCTATTGGAGTGCTTGCGGTGTTATCAGCGCTAAGCACTTCCACGCCAATTAGACTGGAGTCGGTGGATTGCGCCGCTTTGACAGCCATTGGCAGACTGGCGTTTGGTAAACCTTGACTGCTGCTAAGATTCACTCGACCAAACACCCAAGTGTCATCGCTAGCCAGACTGGTATCTAGGGTCACGGTAAATTGGGCTGAACCGCCTGCATCCAGTGTCAAAGACTGAGGTTCAATACGCACCGAACCGTCGCTAACACTGGCGCTTAAATTCCAGCTCGAGCTTTGAGCGCCCTTGTTGAACACAGTACGGGTGAAGCTACACTCGCCGACACAAATCGGCGCAGCCATCGATGCTTTGTCAAAAGTGAGCACGGTCGCTGCCGCTGCAGCTAAATCAAGCCGTCCAGCACCCATGTCAAAAGGCGTTGCTGGGCTATCTCCGTCATCATTCTTAATGCCATTAAACTGTGCGCTAGTCATCAAGGCTGTTTTGATGTCATTGGCACTCCAGTCTGGGTGCAGCTGGCGCATCAGCGCTGCAGCGCCGGCGACATGTGGGCTGGCCATACTGGTACCTGTGTACTGAGCGTACTCAACGCCATCGTCATCCGGCGACACCGCTGACAGAATCTGACTGCCTGGGGCTGCAATATCTGGCTTGAGGATAGCGGCATCACCATTAGGCCCTCGAGAGCTTGATACCGCAATTAAATCGCTAAACTCTTGCTCGATGACTCGCGACACGGAAACGTCCACGCTGACGTTGCCTCGGCCTTCAGATAACCCGGCGATGACTGCCTCACCGGCAGCGCGACTGATCATTACCGAGGGTAGAGTGGCTGCGCCCATGAACATGCTAAAAGGTGCGGAGCCGACATTGTTGTGAACCAGCATGGCGCTAGCACCGGCCGCTTGCACATTGTTGGCTTTTTCTTCAAAGGTACAACCGCCGCGTGAAACCAACGCTATGGTGTCGGTAAAGGTATCGGCAGTGAAGGCTGCACAGGCGGTTGCATTGTCAGGCGCAATCGCTTGTGCGGCGAGTAAACTCCCATTCAGATCGGCGCTCAATTGAGTATTAGATGCTTGAAGCGCGACATACTCTTGCCCATTAGCTGTAATGCTATTACCAAATAGGCGACCTGTGGTGCTATTTGCCACAGTGATACCCGATTCAACACAACCCGGGCAGCCGATAGTTTGCGGCGCATTACCACTGTTCCCCGCCGATGAAACCACCACTATGCCAGCGGCTTCGGCGGCTTCAAACATACTGCGATAAGGGCTGAAGGCAGGGTCTAAACCCGCGCTGCCACCCCATGAGTTATTGATGACATCCGCACCGTCGTTGATGGCATCTTCCAGGGCTTGCATCAACATGATATTAGTTCCCACGCCTTGACCGCAGTCAGTGCCTTGAAACAGGGCCTTGTACACCATTAAATAGGCTTTCGGCGCGACACCAGAGAGGCTTACCGGCACGCCGGCAAAGGTAATGTCTACCGGGTTACCAACGGCAGTGCCAGCCACATGGGAGCCATGACCTCCATAGCCGAGCGGACTTGAGTATTCGAATTCACAGGTGGCAAAGCCCGGCTCGTACCAGCGGGCAACAATCAATTTGTCGTTACAAAAGCTCGCATCCACGCTCGAGCAGTAATCATCGTCTGGCATATTCTCGGTTGGACGAGAAAAGCCATCACCAGAAAACATGGGATTCTCTGGACGAATACCGCCGTCGATTATCGCTACTCGTATACCGTCACCGGCGTTGTCTATGCCTTCAACCGCATCCCAAATCGCCGGGCTGTTGATCACTTGGTGCGATGCGTCCATTTGCTCGTAATACAGGCGCTCGGGGTAGACCGCCTTAACGCCCTCGATTGCGGCTAGCGCTTTTGGATCGAGCTTGCTGTTGGCGACCACCATGCCGTTGAACAGGCTGGAAAAACGAGACTCCACTTTTGAGCCAGGTATGCGATTAGACAAGCGTTGTTCAAACGCCAATTGCTCCTGTTGCAAGCGTGCAGCGTAGTTGCCTGCTGAGGCTTGGGTAGTGCTTTGCAGCATCATGGGAGCAGATTCTAGCTCGACGATAAATCGCGTAGGGCCTTGCTCGCGAACCACCACAGATGGTTTGTGATGTTGCTCAAATTTAGTGATCTCTGGAGTACCGCTACTGACGTAGCTGGCGTGCAAAGATTGGGCGAAAAACAGTGATATGAGACTGGCGGAAAGCTTTACTGTCACAGGAAAATCCTTCTGTTTAGCAATCCATTGCGTGCAGCTTTGATATGAGGTTGCTTCTGTCTACGACCAAAAAACAGGATTAGTTTTATATAACAGTTATTTCGGATTTTGCTAAATTTTGAGCGCAGACTTTAACCAAGACCGTTAAAGGTCTTGGTTTATCTCATCCAATGACAAATTAAAGCTGGGAACGAAGTGTTCGCGGAAATAGGCGACGGCTGGGTCTGGGTTGGCGTTGAGGGAGGATTCCAGTCGTGACTTGGCCAGTTTAAATTCTTGATTGCCTGAACTGAGTTCTTCGAGGCACTTTAAATAGGCACAAAGGGTGTCGGCGCTTTTAACTAAGGCTTTGTCAGCTTCTTGCATTTGGCTGCTGTCGATAAGCTCGGCGTAGTCGTCCTGAAAATCCTCGGGCACCATCTGTAACAGCTTGTTCTCGGCAATCGCCTCGATTTTCTTGTACTCGGTTTCAATCTCTTTGTTGAAATACTTAACGGGTGTGGGTAAATCACCGGTGAGGATCTCAGAGGCGTCGTGGAAAATTGCCATAGTGGCCAGTTTAAACGGGTCAAACTGGCCTTCGTAAAAACGGTTGTGGATCAGAGCGAGGGCGTGGGCCACCATAGCCACTTGCAGGCTGTGCTCTTGCACGTTTTCTGGCTTGAGATTGTGCATCAAAGGCCAGCGCATAATTAACTTCATTCGCGCAAGATGGGCAAAAAAGTGGCTCACAAGACCTCCTATTGTTGTTTGTAGACTTTGCCGCCTTTCATCACAAAAGGTACGTCCATTAGGGTGCTAATGTCCTCAAGTGGCGACGTGCTTAATGCGATCAGGTCAGCGTGCTTGCCTTTCTCTAGGGTACCTAGCGAGTCACTCATGTCGATAAGGTCTGCCGCGCTGACTGTCGCAGACACCAAAATCTGCATCGGTGTCATGCCGGCTTGCTCCATTAGCACAGCTTCGCGAGCGTTGGTGCCGTGTTTGCCAACTCCTGAGTCGGTGCCAAAGGCAATCTTAACGCCAGCCTTGTGCACTCTTTCGAAGTTCTTCAGCATGTCGCCGCCGACTTTAATGGCTTTGGCCTTGATGGCTGGGCTCATTACGTCAGACTCTTTAGCCATTATAGTTACGGTCTCACCAGCGAGCAGGGTAGGAACCAAGTAAGCGCCGGTCTTCTTAAACAGTTTGATGGCCTGAGGACCGGTGTAACTGCCGTGTTCAATGGAATCTACGCCAGCTTCAAGAGCAGCGATAATGCCGTCTTCATGGTGGGCATGTGAGGCCACTTTGCGGCCCATGCGCTTGGCGGCAATCACCACTTCTTTAAGCTCATCGGCTTCCATTTGCTGACCTGTGCCTGTGGCGCGGTCGGTCAGTACACCGCCGGTTGAGGTGATTTTAATTAGGTCGGCGCCGTACTTGATATTATTGCGAGTCGCACGACGACAATCAAAAGGGCCGTCGCACACGTTTTCTGAGGTCATCATTTCCATCAGCTGAGGTTTAACCCCACTGACATCGGCGTGACCACCGGTAATGCCAACACGACCCGCAGCCAGAATGCGTGGACCATCAACCCAACCATTGTTGATTGAATCGCGCAGGGCGTACATTTCTTGCGGTGATGAGCCCAAATCGCGCACCGTGGTAAAACCGGCCATCAGCGTCGTCATGGCGTGCTTTTGCGAAAGCATTTGCACCAGTTGAGAGGACATGCGCAGCGCTTCGGAGTCGTTTTTGGGCCCGAGCTCACCTTGCAGGTGAACGTGCATATCCATCAAACCTGGCATAACAAACTTGTCTTTGAGATCGATAACCGTGACATTGTCGCCAAGACTCGCCGCATCGATGTAACCTGCAGTCACCTGAGTGATGCGGCCATCATCGACAACAATGGATTGTTGTGAGAGGGGCTGTTGTCCCGGGACCGCCAGCAGTTCGCCGGCGTGAATTAAGGTTTTAGCGATGGCGCCAGAGCTAAGGCTAGCGCCCATCAGCGCCAAAGCGCAAAGGGTTCGTTTCATTGTGACTCCTGTCGAGAAAAGCTTCCTTAACCGAAACAACTATTGGCGATAATGGCTCAGGAACTGTTCGAATTTTTCTATGCTTTTTATCAGGTCTTCGCGGTGCGGCAAGAACACCAGCCGCACGTGATCTGGCTCAGGCCAGTTAAACCCGGTCCCGTGCACCAACAGAATCTTTTGCTGTTGAAGCAAGTCCAACACCAAGCGTTCATCGTCGATCAGGTTAAACTTTCGCGCATCTAGCTTAGGAAAACAATAGAGGGCGCCTTTTGGCTGTACCACGCTCACCCCATCGATGGCGTTGAGCGCATCGACCGCCGCATCTCGTTGTCGAGTTAGGCGACCGTTGGGCAGCACTAGTTCGTTAATCGATTGATAGCCACCTAATGCGGTCTGAATCGCGTGTTGGCAGGGAACATTGCCGCACAAACGCATGCTCGCCAGCATTTCTAACCCTTCGATATAGCCAGCAGCGCTGCCTAGGTTACCGCTGAGCATCATCCAGCCCACGCGAAAACCGGCGGCGCGATAGGCCTTAGACAAACCGTTAAAGGTGACGGTGAGAATGTCGTCCGATAGCTTGGCGGCGGGTACAAACTTGGCGTCGTCATAAATGATCTTGTCGTAAATCTCGTCGCTAAACAGCACTAAGTTGTGCTCACGGCAAAGCTGGATAACCTCTTCAATTAAGGATTGAGAGTAGACTGCACCGGTTGGGTTATTTGGATTGATCAGCAAAATGCCTCGAGTGCGCGGGGTGATTTTGGCGCGCATGTCGTCTAGGTCGGGATACCAGTCCGCTTGCTCGTCACAGCGATAGTGCACCGCATTACCACCGGCGAGGTGAGTTGCCGCTGTCCACAACGGATAGTCGGGTGCCGGTATCAACATCTCATCGCCGTTGTTTAACAGCCCCTGCATGGCCATCACAATCAACTCTGAAACACCATTACCTATGTAAATGTCTTCCACATCCACATCGAAAATACCTTGAGCTTGGTAATGCTGTACAACCGCTTTGCGCGCAGAGAACAAGCCTTTGGCCTCACAGTAGCCTTGCGATTGCGGGATGTTGGCGATAACGTCGCGGATCACTTCTTCTGGCGCGTCAAAACCAAACGGGGCAGGGTTGCCGATGTTGAGTTTCATGACACGATGACCTTCGTCTTCCAAACGCTTAGCCTCTTTGGCTACCGGGCCTCGAATTTCATAACAGACCGAGTCGAGTTTGGTGGACTTGAAAATAGGGTGCATAGGGATTCCAGAGTTAATGACCACTGGGCGCAGGGCGCCAATAACAATGTTTCAGATTAACAAAAAAAGCGACCCTAAGGTCGCTTTTTTTCTAAGATTTTGCTCAAGCTTTAGCCTTCGAGTTCGGCCAAGCACATCTCTTCGTGAATTTGCTTACACCAAGTGTCAACGCGCTCGTCGGTCAGCTCAGGCTGACGGTCTTCGTCGATGCCCAGACCGATGAAGTGCTTGTCGTCTACCAGTGCTTTAGAAGCTTCAAATTCGTAGCCTTCGGTTGGCCAGTGACCGATGATGATGCCGCCTTTGTCGGTAACAATATCGCCTACCATGCCCATCGCGTCCAAGAAGTACTCTGCGTAGTCTTCCTGATCGCCACAACCAAAGATAGCCACTAGCTTGTCGGTGAAATCAATGTCTTCAAGCTCGGGGAAAAAATCGTCCCAATCGCACTGAGCTTCACCGTAGTACCAAGTTGGAATGCCGAACAACAATAGGTCGAATTCAGCGATTTCCTCTTTGGAGCTCTTGGCGATGTCTTTTACGTCGACCATTTGCTTGCCAAGACGCTTTTGAATCATTTTTGCGACCGCTTCGGTATTTCCTGTGTCGCTACCGAAAAACAGACCAACTGTTGCCATGGATAACCCTTACTCTTGTGTATCGGTTTCAGCGAGGGCCAAACAAGCCTCTTGCTCGCTAAGAAGTTCTTTAATAAGAATCGATTCGATTAATTGACTGCGGCTGATATTACTCGCCAGTGCCGCATTGTTCAAGGCGTCCAACAGTGGTTGTGAGACCTTGACCTCAATACGTTTCAGACCGTTAGCGCGATCACGCAGTATCTGATTGCGCTTGTTCACTTTTAGTTGTTGCGAGCGCGATAACGGATTGGTGCGAGGGCGACCTCGCTTTGGCACGTCGTCAAACAGATCGATCGTAGTTCTGTCGTGGGATTCCTTTGCCATGGTTAACCTAGACCACTGCCTTCCCAAGACATTTGAATAATTCCCTTAGCAATAAAGCCTGCACAACCTAAAAACAGTACGGTCCATACGACATAGCGGCCAAATTTCGGCACATTGCCTTGATTCAGTACGTCTCGAATGGCCATGCCAATGAAAAAGAAAATGCCGGCAAACAGCAGATTCAGGCCAATGGTTTCTAGGTTTTGTAAGTTCTGTGCAAGCATGAATGTCTTTCCTGACGAGCTAAGAGGCGCGACTATATCACAGACGGCTAAGGCCAGTCATGGCTTAGCTGGTCTAAAAAGTCGCCAACCAATTTATTAAAGGCGGCGGGCTTTTCGGCATGAAGCCAATGTCCGGTACCGTTAATGATTTTGGCTTTGGCATTGGGGAATTGCTTTAGAATACTGCCTTGATGCTCGGCGGTAATGTAATCCGAGTCAGCGCCCTTGATAAACAGCGCAGGGCCAGAGTAGGGCGCATCGCCCATTTGCCAGCCAATGATGTGGTGATAGTGCTTGCGCAGCGCCGCTAAGTTTAATCGCCATTGAAAGCCTTGCTCGGCGCGTGCCAGGTTCTTAAGTAAGAAAGCGGACGTGCCAGAATCGATGCCGGCTTTTAGTAGGTGGTCCATCGCTTGTTGACGATTGTCGATGGCTTGCAGGTCCATACTGAGCATAGCGTCAAAGATGTTGTCGTGATGATGCTCATAGGCCACTGGGGCAATATCGGCCGCAACCACAGCACGAATGCGCTGTGGCGCTTGAATGGCGGTACTGAGAGCAATCTTTCCACCCATGGAGTGGCCAACGAGGGCCACTTGGGGCAAGTCCAGCCAGTCCATTAACTTGATCAAGTCTTGCGCCAGCTCTTGATAGCTCATGCCATCAACCCAAGGACTTTGACCATGATTGCGCACGTCCACACTGATGACCTGATAACGACCCGCCAGTGATTGGGCCAAATTGCGCAAGTTTTGGCTATTGCCAAACAAGCCGTGAATAAGAATGAGCGGGTGGCCTTTGCCGATTCGTTGATAATGCATAGCGAGTTCGATAATTTTTTGCTGGCAGATTGTGCCTAGCCCGAGATAAATTGACAAGCCTTGTAGTCGCACACCATTCGGCTATGTATAATTCTCAGCGACCGATTTGTCGCCATTGAAGCCGTCAGTGGCACCACATTGATAAGGGACAGGATATCAATGAAATATATAGAAGTTGATGAACAATTATATCGTTACATCGCCAGCTGCACCAAAACTATCGGGGAAAGCGCCTCTGACATTCTTCGCCGCGAACTTGGCTTGCCTGAGTTGACTCCTGAAGTGGCGGAACAACCGGAAACCATTAGCCAGCCAAGTCTGGACAGTGACATCGCGGTTGAAGCGCACCCAGAAGTAGAAGTGGCAGCTGAGGAAGTTGTCGAAGAAACCACCGAAGCAACAATTGAAGAGGTGGCTCCGACTAACAGCCAATCCTTTAAGCTGTTGTTGGACGATTCAAACCTTGAGCACATGAAAGGTGCGGTTGGGCGATTCATCTATCTATTGCAGCAAGCGCATCAAAACAGCCCTAGTGCGTTTGAAAAAGTACTACAAGTGCAGGGCCGCGGCCGACTGTATTTTGCCACCAGCAAGGAAGAGCTGCTTAAGGCCAGTGCCACGGCTAATCCAAAGCAAATCGGTGAAAGCCAATATTGGGTGACCAGTAACAACAACACTGCTCGTAAGCGCGCAATTTTGACCGATGCTTTGACTCAGTTAGGTTGCGACTCGACACTAGCCCAGGACATTGCTAAGCAAATTTAATCCGATGAAGGACGCTTAAATGCCTCTACATGCCCGCGCTGGCCAGCCAGCGCAGCCGAATGACCTTATCGACGTTGTCGGTCTGATCAGCGACTATTTTCAGTTAATCCCCCATCCGGACAAGCCGGGCCAAGCAGTCAGCTTTGGTACCTCAGGCCACCGGGGTTCCGCCAGTAAGCTGAGCTTTAACGAGTGCCACATTTTGGCGATTGCTCAGGCGGTGGTGGATTATCGTCAGAAGGCTGGGATAACGGGGCCCATGTACGTCGGTATTGATACCCACGCCTTATCGCGTCCTGCGTATCAAAGCGTGTTGCAGGTGTTAACCGCCAACCAGCTTGAAGTCATAGTACAAGCGCACAATGGCTATACCCCGACCCCTGTGGTCTCTCAGGCGATTGTGGCACACAACCGAGCCAATCAGGCGCAAGCGGATGGGCTTATTATTACGCCGTCACACAACCCGCCTGCAGACGGTGGCATTAAGTACAACCCGCCGCACGGTGGGCCGGCCGATACCGACATTACCAAGCAAATCGAAACTGATGCCAATGCATACATTGCCGCGGGTCTGCAGGGCGTAAAGCGCAGTAATAGTCAACTGGCACACGCCAGCGGCTTAATCGTCGAGCAAGACTTGCAGGGGCAGTACATCGCCGCGCTTGAGCAGGTGATTGACTTGAAAGCCATTGCCAAAGCTGGCGTGCGTTTAATCGCCGACCCACTAGGTGGCTCTGGGGTGGCCTATTGGGATGAAATTGCTGAGCGCTTTGGCCTACAGCTAACCACGGTCAACACTCAAGTTGACCCTCAATTTGGCTTTATGAGCCTGGATAAAGACGGCAAGGTGCGCATGGACTGCTCATCGCCGTATGCCATGGCCAGTTTGCTCAACCAAACTCAAGAATACGACATTGCCATTGGCAATGACCCAGACTTCGATCGCCACGGCATCGTGTGTCAGGGCGATGGTTTGATGAATCCAAACCACTTCTTGGCGGTTTGTATCGACTATTTAGCGGATCACCGCCCACACTGGGGTCGCGAGATTGCCATTGGCAAAACCCTAGTCTCCAGCGCCATGATAGACCGCGTTTGCGCTTACCACGGCTTGGAGCTAACCGAGACTCCAGTAGGCTTTAAGTGGTTCGTTGAAGGCTTAAGCCAAGGCACGGTTGGTTTTTGTGGCGAAGAGAGCGCCGGAGCCTGCTTGCTGACTCGCCAAGGCGACACTTGGTGTACCGACAAAGACGGTATTGTGCTTGGTTTGCTCGCCGCAGAAATCTTAGCGGTCACCGGACAAACGCCGGCGCAGCGCTATCGCGAACTTGAGCGCAAGCACGGTCGTGCCTTTTATCAGCGCAACGACGCGCCGATTAAACCAAAAGCCAAAAAAGCCTTGTTAGCGATGCAAGCGCAAGACATCAAGGCTAGTGAACTGGCCGGTGAGCCTATCTCGGCGGTAATGACCGAAGCGCCGGGCAATGGTGCGGCAATTGGCGGTGTCAAAGTCTGTACTCAAA
The DNA here is from genome assembly GCF_002282855.1 of Paraferrimonas sedimenticola. GTDB lineage: Bacteria > Pseudomonadota > Gammaproteobacteria > Enterobacterales > Shewanellaceae > Paraferrimonas > Paraferrimonas sedimenticola. Next base: position 298,233 of record NZ_NRIR01000003.1, read on the forward strand.
ACGCCTGGTTTGCCGCGCGTCCTTCCGGCACAGAACCACTTTACAAGCTATACGCCGAGAGTTTTGTCAGTGAAGCGCACTTGGCCGAAGTCATTGCTGATGCCGAGAAGATTTTGGCAGAGGCCATTAAAGGCTGAGCGAAAAGCTTTGATACATCATAGGGACCCGGGCGGGTCCCTTTTTTATGGTTAGATTGGCTTAAGAGTAATTGAGTTTTACCAAGCGAATGAGCTCTTGTAATACTGGGCCTATCACCTTGTCTTTACGCCACACCATGCATTGACCCAGTTGGGTTTCGCTAACGCTGTGATCCACCGGCAAGTGAATCAGCTTGTCTACTGCCGCTCGCTTTTGCAAAGCCCCATGATTCAATCTCACCCAACCAACGCCATTGCTGGCAAACCAGATGGCGTTAGTGATTGAGTTCACCGACAGCGCATTGGTGGATAAGCGCCCTGGTTTGCGCAGGCTAGCGTCAGCGGCGTCAATGACCACTTCACGATACTTGGCCAAGTCACTAGCGGTGACAACGGGCAACTTAGCAAGAGGATGTTCCTTGGCACAGCAAATGTGTTGTGGGACTGTGGGTAGTGAGAGGTAGTGGTAGCGGTCGATGTCTTTGGCGGTATGTCCTATCAAGGCGCAGTCGTAGATATCGTTTTCCAAACCGGATAGGGCATCATGGCTACTGTCCTCGTATATGGATAGCTTCAACTCGGGAAATTTTTTGAGCAACTCCTGATAAACTGCGAAGTCGTTGTACTGCTCGCCGTAATCAACAACGTCGGTAACCGCCATGCGCAGCTGTGTTTCTTGCTGGCGATTATGGGCTTTGGCAATTAATACAAAAGCCTCGCAACGGCGCAAAATGAACTCGGCCTCCTCTAATAGCACCTCGCCAATTGGGGTGAGCTCTACTGAACGACTGGTACGGTTAAATAGAGAGACGTTTAAGTCTATCTCTAAGTTCATCACCAAGTTACTGATTGCCGATTGAGCTTTGCCCAACTGGCGGCCAGCCGCTGAAAATGACCCAGTCTTGGCCACAGTGACAAAGGCATTAAGTTGATTAAAATTGACGTTTTCCAAGCGCTCATTGTTTCCTTGTTGGACATCAAAGGACTGCTTCTAGTGTCGTTAGCAGACGGCAAAGCTGCAAGTAGAAATCTGGATGATGAATTTTGTCGGGTTGGAAAAGAAAACACCCGCTTGCGGGGTAGTTCGCAAGCGGGTGATTGAGTCGCCTAAGTGCGAGAAGGCTTGTCGTCTGGGGATGACGGCTTCGCGCATTTGGCAAAGGTGTTGTTGTTAGCTCTCTCACGAGAGAACTTATACAACTTTTGTTTTACCGAATTGGAAAACATGGAAACCTTGGCGGGGCGCTCCGCTGAGGCTTGCAAGCTGTTAGTCTCATTGGCGTTAGCCGCGTTTACACCTGATAGCATCGCGCCTACGCTGAGGATCACAACGAGTAGTTTTCGCATAGTTTTGATGCCCTTCAACTTGGTTGATCAAATTGGAGCGAGAATTCTAAGTCTTTCTGAGATTGATTCAAGTTAGCTGCGATAACTAAAGCAGATAGATAGAATTTGGTTAGGAAACGTACGAGACTATTAACCAAGCGATTAGCAATCTGTGACACCGTTCGTTGAACCGAGATAGAGCCTTGGCTATGCTGCAATGCTGCGCGTTTTTTGCCGCACTAGCTGTATTGCAGCTCTCATCTGAAAAAGGCAAAACCTAACATGAGATTTCCAAGCTCTCTTCCAAAAACGCACCAAAGCGTCCTTCAAGATATTCTCTCTTTCTTTAGCCAAGATGCTCGTGTCATCGGTATTGGCGCTAGTGGCTCTTATGCTAGCAACAGCATGGATAACTACAGCGATCTGGATTTAGTGATTGCGGTAGAAAATGACACATTTGATAGTGTGATGGCACAACGGTTTGAACTGCTAAAACAAATTCCTGGCTACGTTTCAGGTTTCACCGGGGAGCACGTTGGCGAGCCAAGATTAATCGTCAGTATCTTTGAGCCGAACGTGATTCACGTGGACTTTAAGTTTGTAGCGATTAGCGATGCCGCCCAGCGCGTGGATGATACGCAAGTACTATGGCAGCGAGATAATCGTTTGTCTGACGCATACGCTGACTCTGATTATCACTACCCTCAACCGGATCCTCAGTGGATTGAAGATAGGTTTTGGATCTGGGTGCATTATGGTGCCACCAAGATTGCTAGGGGAGAGGCATTCGAAGCGCTAGAGTTCTTATCTTTCCTGCGTCAGCAGGTGTTGTCGCCATTGGCGCTTCAGCAGGCCGGTTTGACTCCCTCTGGCGTGCGGACCATTCAACAGCGGTTACCTGAGTTTGCTCGGTCGCTGGAAGATACAGTTGCGACTTTAGAGCGCGACAGCCTAGTGCGAGCCTTTAAGGCAGCGATAGATGTGTATTTGTCGATTAGAGACGAGAGCGAATTAATCCTCAACCCGAAAGCTCAGCAGTTGTGCTTGGAATACTTTTACCAAGAATTAGAAAGATAGTATGAAAATGGCGCCAATTGGCGCCGTTCAACTCTAGTTAGAAATCTCCAAAACTGATGTGGCAAGAGGGTAGTTCGTTCTTGGCCAGATAGCTTTGGTGGTACTCCTCGGCTTCATAAAACTCCGACGCTTCACTGATTTCAGTAACTATCGGCTTTTGTCCCCATTTGCCGGATTCTTGCAGCGCCTGTTTAACTTCAGTGGCGACTGATTGCTCGTCGCTGCTTTGAAAGAAGATGGCGCTGCGATATTGGCTACCTTCGTCTTCGCCCTGGCGGTTTAAGGTGGTCGGGTTGTGGTTGGCAAAAAAGGCGTGCACCAACTCGCGGTAACTCACTTGAGCCGGGTCATAGGTCACTTCAACCACTTCCGCATGGCCGGTGTTACCGGTTTTCACCTCTGGGTAGCTTGGGTTTTCGAGCTCACCGCCCATGTATCCGCATACCGCGTCTTTAACACCATTAATCTCTCTGAAGAAGTGCTCGACTCCCCAGAAACACCCGGCACCAAATGTGGCTTTTGCAAATACTGAACTCATGACAACTCCTAACCTTTTACGCTATCTTTTTTATCTTTCTAGATGTTTAGACGTCCAAACGTCTGGATGGATTATTGCCTTAGAGTGGAAATAATTGCAACCCTTAGATCGCCTTTTTGAGGAATTTTTGTAAAATGAGCGCGGTCGCCCGTGGCGAAAGCAAGCGCAGAAGGAGATTGAGCGTTTGGCGACATCGACTCCAACCCATAATAAAAACAGGGGGTTATAAGTTGTTATCACGTGATCTGGATTTTTTAGGCTGGACCCTCAAGCAAGCCAAATCCAAAGATTATTCAGAATCAAAAACCGAAATGGCTAAGGGCTGGCAAGCGCTAAACCCAAAGCTTGAGGTTAAATTGGTGGGCATAGGGATCATTGAGTTCCGCCCAACCCAGGCCAGTGCCAAAGACATAGTTTTGTCTTGTGGCGTTCACGGCAACGAAACCGCACCGATCGAGATTTGCAACGATCTGGTCAATCAGATTCTTGCGGGCACGCTCGAATGCCAGCACAGGCTACAGGTACAGTTTGCTAACCTAGACGCCATGCTTATTGGCGAGCGTTTTGTTGAAGAGAATCTTAACCGTCTATTTAGCGGTGCTCATAAAGGTAAAACCCACAAAGAAGCCGAGCGCGCTCGAGAGCTAGAACTGGCGACCCGTGACTTTTTTGAAGCTATGCCCTTTGAGTGGGAAAGCGGCGAGCGTCAGCGCTGTCACTACGACTTGCATACTGCCATTCGCGACTCTGCCCACCCTAGATTTGCGATTTATCCATTCCGTCACGGGCGGCCATACCGTCGCAGCCAATTGGCGTTTTTGAACGACTGCGGTGTCGACACCATATTACTTAGCGAACAGCCAACCACCACTTACAGCTATTACTCATCCCATCAATTTGAGGCGGATGCTTTTACGGTGGAGTTGGGTAAGGTACGTCCCTTTGGCGAGAACGACCACAGTCAATTCGCGATGGCTCGTGAAACCTTAACCGCTTTGGTGAGCCAAAGTGATATCGAGTGGCAAGCCGATGCGTGGAAGGGCATGAATCTGTATCAGATTCATCAGGTTATCAATAAGGGCCATGAGGACTTTCGTTTGGCCTTTGACGATGACACCGCCAACTTTAGCGCCTACGCTCAAGGCGAACCGTTGGCCTTTGAAAACGGACAAGCCGTCCCTGTGTTGGCCAAGGAAGAGCGCATCGTTTTCCCTAACGCCAAAGTGCCCGTGGGGCAGCGCGCCTTGTTGACCGTGGTGGCGGCAGATATTAGCGAACGCCTGACCGATTAAAACAGACGATTGTAAACTGTACGTTACACTTAGCGACGTACATTTGCGCCGAGGGAGTTAGCGCTGGTTTGCCCACAGGTGGAACCACAGTTACCCTAAGTCCCTTGGTGGAATACAGGAAAAATAAAAGAGATAAGTATGAGCCTGAATAACGGTAGCTCGCCGGTGGTACATCGCGTGAGCTTTATTGAGAAGGACGCCCTAAGCATCCCTCAACTGAAAGTTCTGCAGGCAGACGGCACCGTCTACGACGACGCTGTATTGCCTAACATTGATCAAGAGTTGGCACGCAAGATTTACGATACTTGCGTGTACGTTCGCGTCTTGGATGAGCGCATGATTGCCGCTCAGCGCCAGGGACGAGTGAGCTTTTACATGACGTGTATCGGCGAAGAAGCCGCGGTAATTGGCAGTGCCGCAGCCCTTGACGACAAAGACGTCATTCTAGCCCAATATCGTGAGCACGCGGCGATTCGCTATCGCGGCTTTAGCACCGAGCAGTTTATGAACCAGCTGTTCTCAAACGCTAAAGACCTAGGCAAAGGCCGTCAGATGCCCATTCATTACGGTAGTGCTGAACTGCATTATCAAACCATCTCTAGCCCACTGGGTACTCAGATCCCACAAGCCACGGGTGTGGCTTACAGCCAGAAGATGGCGAAATCAGAGCTGGCCACCATTTGTTACTTCGGCGAAGGTGCCGCATCAGAAGGTGACTTCCACGCCGGTCTGAATATGGCTGCAGTACTGAAAGTACCTGCCATTTTCTTCTGCCGTAACAATGGCTATGCGATTTCTACGCCAACCGAAGAGCAGTTCGCCGGTGACGGCATTGCCTCACGCGGTGTGGGTTACGGCATTCGCACCATTCGCGTCGACGGCAACGATATGCTGGCCGTGCTAGCAGCCACCCAACAGGCCCGTGCTTTTGCGGTTGAGAACAACCAGCCGGTGTTGATTGAAGCCATGAGCTATCGCTTGGGCGCTCACTCTACCTCGGATGACCCATCGGGTTACCGTTCCAAGGAAGAAGAAGCCAAGTGGCGTGAGCACGACCCTGTGGCGCGCTTTAAGCTGTGGTTGCTCAACAAGGGCTGGATCACCGAAGAAGAGTCGGAAGCCATGTATGACAAGTACCGCGAAGAAGTACTGGCTCAACTAAAAGTTTCTGAGAAAGTGCCTGCGCCGGATCTCGAAGAGATCATTGAAGACGTATACGACTCACCAACGCCGGACTTGCAGCTACAACTGCAAGAACTGAAAGCGCATATCAAGAAGTATCCGCAGCACTATCCAAAAACGGCGAAAGGAGTTAGCTAAGTGGCTCAGATGAACATGCTACAGGCGATCAACCAAGCGCTGGTTATCGCTATGGAACAAGACGAAACCGCTTTGGTTTTTGGTGAAGACGTAGGCCACTTTGGTGGTGTTTTCCGCGCAACCTCAGGCTTGCAAGAAGCCTTTGGCAAGGACCGCTGTTTTAATACGCCGCTGACCGAGCAGGGCATTTTGGGCTTTGCCAACGGTCTGGCATCGAACGGTTTTACCCCGATTGCCGAGATTCAGTTCGCCGATTATATCTTCCCGGCGTTTGACCAAATCGTGAATGAGTCGGCCAAGTTCCGCTATCGCAGCGGCAACGAGTTCAACGTTGGCGGTTTGACCATTCGTACCCCGTACGGCGGCGGTATTGCTGGTGGTCACTACCACAGCCAATCACCAGAAGCCTACTTTACCCAGACTCCCGGCATCAAAGTGGTAATCCCGCGCGACCCATACCAAGCCAAAGGTCTGCTGTTGGCGTCGATTCGCGATGACAACCCTGTGTTGTTCATGGAGCCAAAGCGCTTGTATCGCGCCTCGGTGGGCGAAGTGCCAGAGGGCGATTACACCATTGAGCTTGGCAAAGCCGAAGTGGTTCAAACCGGCTCGGACATCACTTTGTTGGGTTGGGGCGCGCAGATGGAGATCATCCAAAAAGCCGCTGATATGGCCAAAGAGCAGGGCATTAGCTGCGAAGTGGTTGACTTGCGTACCTTGTCGCCATGGGACGTGCCAACGGTTGCTGAGTCAGTGAAGAAAACTGGCCGCTTGCTGGTGTCTCACGAAGCCCCACTAACCGGTGGCTTTGCTGGCGAGATTGCCGCGCGTATTCAGCAAGAGTGTTTCTTGTATCTCGAGTCTCCAATTGCCCGTGTTTGCGGCATGGATACTCCATACCCGCTAATTCACGAAAAAGAGTACATGGCGGACGAATACAAGATTTTCGAGGCGATTGTTGCCTCTGTGAACTTCTAAGGGCACTCGAATGGCTAAAGATTTTATTTTACCGGATATCGGCGAAGGCATCGTTGAGTGTGAACTGATGGAATGGCTGGTGGCCGAAGGCGATCGTGTCGAGGAAGATCAGCCGATTGCGGATGTGATGACCGACAAGGCACTAGTGCAAATTCCAAGCCCAGACGCTGGTGTCATTACCAAGTTGTATTACGATAAGGGTGATATTGCCAAGGTTCACGAGCCGCTGTTCCAAATCGAACAAGAAGGCGAAGAAGCCGTTAGCGAACCTGTCGAGCAAGAAGCTCGTACTGAAGTGCCAACCCAAGCGGCGGCCACCGAAGTGAAAGACTTCTTGCTACCTGACATTGGCGAGGGCATCGTTGAGTGTGAGCTTATCGAATGGCTAGCCGCCGAAGGCGAAGCTGTCGTGGAAGACCAGCCGGTGGCTGAAGTAATGACCGACAAAGCCATGGTGCAGATTCCAGCGATTGCCGATGGCGTTATCGTTAAGCATTACTGCGAGAAAGGTCAGGTGGCCAAGGTACATCATCCTTTGTTCGCCATTGAGATTGCCGCCAGCGGCGATGCTCCAGCAGTAGCAACAGCGCCTGCACCGAGCGCCTCGGTAGAAGTGACCGAACAAACTCCACAACCTAAGACATTGCGTCCAGGTAAAGCGCTAGCAAGCCCTGCGGTTCGCCGCTTGGCCCGCGCCGAAGGGGTGGACATTGCTATGGTGGCTGGCTCTGGTGACAAAGGCCGAGTCTACAAAGAAGACATTCTCGCCTATTTGGCACAGCAGTCTCAGCCAGCGGCTGCAGCACCTGCGCCAAGCGCAGCGAAGTCTGCACCTGTGGTTGCCGGCGAGGGCGATCGAGTTGAAGCCATTCGCGGTGTGAAAGCGGCAATGGCCAAGGCGATGACTGAATCGGTTTCCAGCATTCCTCACTTCACTTACTGTGAAGAGATGGACTTAACCGAATTGGTGAAACTACGTGGCGAGATGAAAGCCGTGTATCAAACTGAGACCCTAAAGCTCAGCATGATGCCATTCTTCATTAAAGCCCTGAGTTTGGCGCTGAAAGAGTTCCCTGTGCTTAACGCCCGTGTAAACGACGATTGTACCGAGATTACCTATGTTGAAGATCACAACATTGGTTTGGCGGTGGACTCGCCGATGGGCTTGTTGGTACCGAATATCAAACAGTGCCAAAACAAGAGTATTCTGGAAATTGCCGAAGATCTTACCGAGATCATCAGCAAAGCTCGCGCCGGTCGTCTGTCTCCTGCGGACATGAGCGGCGGCAGCATCTCTATCAGCAACATTGGCGCGATTGGCGGCACTGTGGCTACGCCTATCATCAACAAGCCAGAAGTGGCGATTGTGGCCTTGGGCCGCACACAGCGCTTACCGCGCTTTGATGACAAAGGTGGGGTTGAAGCTCGCGATATCATGCAGGTGAGCTGGTCGGGCGATCACCGCGTGATTGATGGGGCAACCATTGCTCGCTTTAATAATCTGTGGAAGTCCTTCTTGGAGAAGCCGCAAACTCTGATTATGAGCATGCGCTAACCCATTTCTGAGTCTTAAAAACGCATCGTTTCGAAAAAAACGATGCGTTTTTTTATGCCCAATGGTCAGCCCATTGAACCGCGTGCTGACAAGCTGCGTAGGCACAGAGTATAATACTCGGACGATATGCCCGGAGCAGTACTGACCATGAGCCAGATTATGGACGTAGTGGAAATGGATTACCCGTTTCCACCTAAGCCTCAGCCATTGAGCGAGCAACAACAACAAGAATACAAGCAGCGCATTAAAGACCTGTTAAAACAGCACAATGCGGTGCTAGTGGCGCACTACTATACCGATCCTGAAATCCAAGCATTGGCCGAAGAAACCGGCGGCTGTGTGGCGGATTCGCTGGAGATGGCGCGCTTTGGCGCAGAGCATCCAGCGGATACTTTGATCATTGCTGGGGTTCGCTTTATGGGCGAAACCGCTAAGATTTTAAGCCCAGAGAAAACCGTACTGATGCCGACGCTAGAAGCCACTTGTTCACTGGACTTGGGCTGTCCTGAAAAAGAATTCAGCGAGTTTTGCGATGCACACCCGGACCACACGGTAGTGGTGTATGCCAACACCTCGGCCGCAGTTAAAGCCCGTGCCGATTGGGTGGTGACCTCAAGCATTGCACTTGAGATTGTTGAGCATCTAGATGCTGAAGGTAAGAAAATTATTTGGGGTCCCGATCGTCATCTAGGCAGCTACATTGCTGACAGAACCGGTGCAGAGATGTTGATGTGGCAGGGCGCTTGTATCGTTCACGACGAGTTTAAGGCCAAGGCCATGCGTGAGCTTAAGAATCAGTACCCGGACGCGGCGGTTTTGGTTCACCCTGAATCACCAGCTAACGTGGTGGATTTGGCCGATGCGGTTGGCTCAACCAGCCAGCTGATTCAAGCGGCGCGCGACATGAAGAACGACACCTTCATCGTTGCCACCGACAAAGGCATCTTCTACAAGATGCAGCAACTTGAGCCAAACAAAACCTTCATTGAAGCGCCAACCGGCGGTAACGGTGCCACTTGTAAGAGTTGTGCCCACTGTCCTTGGATGGCGATGAATGGTCTTAAGGCCATTGAAGGCGCGCTCTCTGATGAAGACAAGAGCGATCACGAAGTCTTTGTCGATGAAGCGCTGGCTGAAAAGTCAATGGTGCCACTCCGTCGCATGTTGGACTTCGCCGCCGAGCTACGTATGCAGGTGAAAGGAAACGCCTAAGCACGTATAGGTAACTGAAAAGCCAGCGAATGCTGGCTTTTTTGCGTTTTAGGGGGCACAGAAAACAAAAAAGCGACCCTAGGGTCGCTTTAAAAATGGATTCACTGGGCTTGTTGTTACTCAAGGCGACAGTAAAACCGGTTCGAGACTATCACCATCCGTGCAGCAAACGATGATAGACAATCCAATTTATTGTTTTTGGCTATCCGCCTTTAGGTTTGGACTATCAAAAGCTTACCTTTTATGGGGTGATTGTGAAAGTGTTTTTGTTGCAAGCTGATGACTCAAAGGTAAGTAATTTTGAACACCAAATGTTATCTGTTCAGCAAATGCCCACTCAGCCCCAGAAACCGGTTTTTTGCTTGACCCACTTTGGCCTTTTGCGTAAAGTAGCGCTCCGTTGCCAATGGCAACAACAAAATGGTGACGTGTCCGAGTGGCTGAAGGAGCACGCCTGGAAAGTGTGTATACGGCAACGTATCGAGAGTTCGAATCTCTCCGTCACCGCCATACAAAACAAAAAGGCTCGTCCGCAAGGACGAGCCTTTTTGTTTTGTTGTGATTTAGGGGGTTCGAACTCGAGAAGAGAGTCGACAAAAAGCCATGGATGGATTTTTGAATCGCTGCAGGCGCCCGCAGGGTTGATGACAGGAGGTCATCAAATAATCCCTCCGTCACCGCCATATAAAACAAAAGGCCCGTCCGATAGGACGGGCCTTTTGTTTTATTGTGATTTAGGGGGTTCGAACTCGAGAAGAGGTTCGACAAAAAACCAGGGATGGATTTTTGAATCGCCGCATGCGCCCAAAGGGTCGAGCGGCTTATCTATCAGGTAACTTTTGCACTTGCTCCATGAAGGCTTGTGCCGCCGGATTCAGTTGCTGACCCGACTTAAACACAGCTTCGCAAAACCAATTCACCGTATTTGCACCTTGGATCTGAAAAGCCACGACATCCTGTTGCTCAAGTGCATCCACCACGCGATAGGCCGGTACAATCGCCCAACCTAATCCCAAAGACACCATGTCCACTAAGTCCTCGAGGCTTTGGACCTCGATGCTGTGGTTGGATTGCATGTGGCCTTGCATCTGTGGCGATTGCAGTACATAGCGATAAACGATTTGCGGTAGGGCTCGCAGCATTGCTGGGTCGACTTTTTGATCTGGCTTTACCCAGTCGGGAGGACCGATATAAGCCAACTCAAAATTGTACATTTGCACCGAGTCGATTCCGGGATAGTTACCAAATAGAGTGGTGATAATGCCTAGGTGAACCTGATCGTCAGCTACCCACTCGAGGATCTGCAACGGGTCGCCACTGCGAATGGAGAGGTCTATGGTGGGATAGCGCTTGAGTACTTCTTTCGCGCATCGAACCAGTTGGCGGTCTCGTATGGTTGAGCCAAACGCCAGTTTTAACTCGCCAGGCTCTTGTGCGCTGAGCGCTTCAACTTTCATTGCTAGTTGACCTGCTTCAACCAACACAGGCTTGGCGTATTGATAGAGCTCAGCGCCCTGTTGGGTTAACTCCAACTTTCTAACCTTGCGCTCAAACAACAGCAGGTTACTGTCGATTTCGAGTGCGGCTACTTGCTGACTGACGGTAGTGGCGTGTTTACCTAAGGCAATGGCCGCTTGCTTGTAGCTGCCTTTTTCAACCGAAGTGACAAAAGCCAGTAATTGGTCCAAAGAAAAATTCATTTGAATGCGCTTCTTTATAGCAGGATAAAATCCATTTTATACGAGTTATTGGAATTTAAAAGACCATTCATAATAGACCCATCAAAACACAGCAATGCATTTGGCATCTTCTCTGTAAACGAGGTCATTATGAAAAAGTCGATTCTATCTATTGCTCTAGCCGCTAGCGTAACCGCAGGTCTAGCAACTACTGCTGAAGCCTGCACAAACTTCAACTTCACTGCCGAAAACGGCAATACCTTTGTTGGCCGTACCATGGAATGGCCTGGCGAGCTAAATGCACAAATCGCTGTTGTTCCTCGTAACCACAAGTTCAGCGAAAGTAAAACCAAGTACGGTTTTGTGGGTATCCAGCACGGCGAAGAGCTATTTAGCTCTGCGCTTAACGAGCACGGCCTAAGCGGTGAAGCGCTTGCGCTGGCCCAAGCGTCTTTCGCTGGCGAAGGCGAAGGCAAAATCCGTTCTGGTGATGTTGTACGCTTCGTACTAGCGAACGCCAAAAACGTAGAAGAAGCCATCGCACTTTTGAAGAAAACCAAAGTATCTGTTGCTGCTTATGACGTGGTAGACGGTCTGCACTTGGGTATGCACTACGCCTTCAACGATGGTAAAAAAGCGATTGTAGTTGAGTATGTAGACGGTTCTGGCTTCCCAGTTATCACCAAGAACACTTTGGGCGTCCTTACTAACGACCCAACCTACGACCAGCAGACTGAACTAGCGATGATGTTACTCGATGGCACTGGTTATGATGACGCTCAAATTAAGTTCTCTGAAGGAAAGTTCGCAGCGTTTGACTATTCACCGGTAGGACGCTTCCAAAAAATGGTCGCTTTCAACTACACCCAAGACTTGGGCTTAGTGAAGTCTGACTACGATGCGGTTAACCGCGCCTGGACAATGATCAACGCGGTAGACATTCCTCAGGGTTCTTTGTACTGGCGCTTCGCTGCAGCAGAAACTCCGCAGTTCACTTCTTACTCGAACGTTGTGGATATCGCCAACAAAGACTACTACTTCCGCACTTATGACAACATGGATGTACGCAAGATTGACGTAGATAGCATCGATTTCGGTAAGGTTAGCTTCAAGTCAGAAGGTATCTTCCGCACTGCAGATAGCTACAGCAACTACGTTTTTAAGTAAGTTAGAAAGACATTCGTTAGAGCTCAGAGCCTCACCTTTTCGGTGAGGCTTTGCGCTTCCATGGCTATTACTTCTTGTTGTTAGTTATCAGTTGGGCTAGCGTCTAGTAACACAGGCCCCGGGCCTTTTTCGGCTAGTTCGTCGTCGGGATTGTACAGCGGGCATCGAGAAAGAGACAAACAACCACAACCGATACAAGAATCTAGCGAATCTCGTAATGCCTCGAGTTTGGCGATCCTTTGGTTGAGCATGGCGTGCCACTGGGCGCTAAGCGCCTGCCAATCATCTACTGTCGGCGTGCGGTTGTCGGGCAGTTGTGCCAGTGCTGATTTGATTTCTTCTAAAGTCACGCCGAGTTTTTGTGCTGCTTTGATTACGGATATTCGGCGCATCACATCGGGCTTGTAGCGCCTTTGGTTGCCTTGATTACGCCAACTGCGAATCAAGCCTTTCTGTTCGTAAAAGTGCAGAGTAGACACCTTGATACCACAGCGTTGAGCGACTCGGCCCACCGACCAATTTGCTTCGTTTGACATTTTTTTCCAAAAAGCACTTTACCTCAAGTTAACTTGGGGTTTTAGCATGCTTGAGGTCAAAAGAAAACAATGAAGGAAAACAAGATGATAAAACTCGAGCATTTAAACTTAGTGGTTCGCGATATGGTCGATACGCTTCGCTTTTACCAGGCAGCGTTTCCTCACTGGCGCATTCGCTCTAAGGGAGAAGGCGATTGGTATGGCACCTATCGTCACTGGCTTCACTTTGGCGATGATTATCAATACCTAACGTTTAACGACAACGGCCAAGGTGAGAATCGCAACCTCGCCAGCCACGACATGGGGCTCGCTCACTTTGCCTTTGTGGTAGACAATTTGGATGCTGTGGTAACGCGTTTGGCTACCGCGGGGTTTGAACGAGATAAAGGCGGCTATCAGGCGGAGTATCGCAAAAATTGCTATTTCATCGACCCAAGTGGCTATGAAGTGGAGTTTGTTGAATACGCTTCGGATATTCCTGCTCAACGAAATTTGGACGATTAGTATGAAGACCGCCATTATTCTCGGTTCGAGTCGCTCCAACGGTAATACCGCCAAACTGGTGGACTATGTTAGCCGGCGAGTTAATGCCGATGTGTATGATCTCAACCAATACCGCATCGAACCTTTTAACTATGACAATCGCTATCAGGACGACTTTGGTTCGCTTGCCGAGCAGTTATTGGAATACGACAACCTAGTGTTGGCATCGCCCATGTATTGGTATTCAGCCAGTGCACAGATGAAGGTGTTTTTGGATCGAATTTCCGATTTACTGGATTTTGAAAAAGGTAAGGGCAGGCAGTTGCGAGGGAAGTCGGCGGGCTTGTTGGCCAGTGGCAATGACAGTACGCCGCCTGAATGTTTCGAGCAGATGTTTGAGTTAACGTTCAAATACTTGGGTATGAACTATCTCGGTATGAGCTATGCCAGTTTTGGACAGTCTGAAACGCTCAGCCAGCACACGCTTGCATTGGATGAATTTGCCTATCAATTCCAGTCAGCGGCTAAACAAGGTTGAGCTGATACACTTAAGGGATGGAAAATTTCACCTATCAGCATTTCTACAAATACGCCCTAGTTGGTGGAGGCTTTTGTTTGCCGGAGGCACTGCAAAGCGATGTTGTGCCTTTGGCCCTCGATTGGCAGTCGCTGGATAGGCAAGGCTGGTTTTCTACTAGGCGACGGTTTAAGAGAGAGCGCTCAAGGCAATCCTTTGAGCCCTGTTTGGAGTAATAACCGTGGCAAAGTATTTTCGCGAACGCTTTGACGACATCTCTGATTACGCTGAACTCTGCGGTCAAGGGGAGGTGCTTCAGCTGCAACCCGGTCAATTGCAGATCGATTTGAGAGTGCTCGAGTTTGACGACTTAGTTGTCTCTCTTGAGCAAAGCAGTCACCAATTAAGCGTGGCACCGCAAGCCGACGTGGGTCTGCACAGAGTTTCGTTGCCCAGTTTGGGGGCAAACCAACAAGAGGGTGCGCCCAGGTTGTGGAACGGGCAGCAATTACCCAATCACTTAATGCTTAGTGAAGATCATTGGGATGGTTTGTATGTGAACACGCCACATCAGTTTGATCTTGAGCTCACCTTGAGCCCAGAGCTCGCTCATAAGGCAGGTATAACTGGCGAAGATGGCAATGCGCTTAATCTTGGGCATTTGGCGGTTAAGCACATGAGCTACGAGTTGTTTGAACTCATGATGCGCCACTTAAAGAGCTCTCAGGTTAACAGCGCTTTGTATCGAGAAATTATTGCCTTGGTTCAAAAGGTGGCTTCAAAAGCGCAGCAGGAGTCGGCTCAGTTAAAGCAACACAGGCGACTGGCCTTGGTGCAAAAGGCGCTGGCGCATCTCAATCAGACGCAGGCAAATGGCGAGTATCTAACCGCTAAACAACTCAGCGATGCTATGGCCACCACGCAACGCACCTTACAACGGGCCTTTGACGATATTCTAAAGACCAGCCCTTATTACTATTTGATGATGGCCCGTCTTAATCTAGCGCGGCAGATGCTGCGTCAAGGTCGAGGCAATGTCACCGAGGTTGGCGCCCAACTTGGGTTTGCCAGCAGCAGCGCTTTTATCACCCACTACCGTAAATTTTTTGGTGAAACACCGTCGCAAACCCTTAAACAAAACCGCTAAAATCATGCTGCATTTGGAAGCGAGGATCTATTTTGAAGTTGCAATTTCTAACTAGCATTTTGCTAACTATATCTGTGTTTTCAGTACAGGCGAACACTCAAGCCGAGATCGAGCATTTGCTGGATTATGTTCGCAGCACAGATTGCCAGTATGAGCGCAATGGCACTATGCATACTGGTGCAGAAGCTGTTAAGCACATTCAGCGCAAATACAAGCATTTTGCCGATGATATCGTCACTGCTGAGGATTTTGTTCGGCTCTCTGCCACTAAAAGCATGATGTCAGGTAAGTATTATCAAGTGCATTGTGAAGGCCAACCGACGGTTAAAAGTCAGGATTGGTTTTTAATAGAACTGAAGAATTACCGCTTAGAACAAACGGATAGTCCAAAATTAAACTAGCACCTTAGTGTCTATGCAAAGTGTGTTTAAGCTGCTTTTAGCTTTTGCCCTATATGGGCTTTGCATCCAGTAACATACTTCTGGCCTTCGATTTGAATCGTTAATGTTCCGCCAATGATTAACTAATGGCGAGCGTAAGCGATGAAAAACTTCAAACTCTGGTACTTTGCGCAATCCTCCCTTGGCGTTGTCCAATGGGTGGGGATTGCAATCCTACTCACCCCTCTAATTATTGACCGCACCGGCAGTGGCTTGCTGCTCGGGGAAGTGATGGCGCTGATTGGCGGCTTTGGCATAGTGGCGCCATTGATTGGTTGGCTGGCGGATAGATTTGAAGCTCACCGTATGCTTCAAAAAGTGGCGATCCTTTCTCACTTCGCGGCCATGTTGGTGTTGTACTTCGCCGGTGATGTTCAGTGGATGTACTGGGTGGTAGGTTTGCTCATCGGCACAGGCACGGTGACCCAACTGACCTTAAACCCTGCGTTTGTCATCGCTGCAAGTAGTGACCAATCGGAAGAAGGCCGAGGACTTGCTTGGCTGTTTCAGTCTCAGTTCTTCGGGATTATTGTTGCAGCATTATTCGTCTATGGGGCATCGGCCTTGGGACTGGGTACGGATTACCAGTTATTGATATTGATGGGATTAGTGCTGCTTTGTTTCTTGGCTGTGCTTATCTCGCCGCCGCCTGCAGTTAAAACCCAAGCGGTGGATGCCACAGAGGTCGTTGAAGAAAAGCCTGAAAGTGCCAGTTTACTTGGACTCCTGGTGTTTTTGATCGCTGTGTTCTTCGCAATGTTGATGTCTGGAAACTTGATGGAAACCGGACCTCTGATTATCCAAAAAGTGTTTGAAGTTGAGATGACCAGCTCAGCTTTGGGCCTAGCCATGTCAGCCGTGGTGACTATTCTGCTGTTAGAGCCGGCAGGTCGTTGGATGCAAAAAAGCGGCCCTTATAAACCGTGGATGACCGCCATGACTGTGTATTTGGTGGTAAACCTTGCCTTGTATGGCTTGATGGGTACTCAAGTGCCAGGTTTTTTACCGATTCTGCTAATCATGATTCTGATGCAGGCGATTTCTTGGTTCGATATGGCTATTCCAGCAATTGCGGTGCGTCTGAGTCCGGCATCGCCAGCACTCACTCAGGGCATTTTGATGTTTGCTATGGCAGGCGGCTTTGCAGTTGGTAGCTATATCGCCGGTGGACTCATCGATGCTTATGGTTTTGAGTCTGTGATCGAGTTTTGTTGTGTCAGTATGGGAATCGCTTATGGTGCAGCGGTGTTAACTCAATTAACTAAGTAGTTATTGTGGTAAGACGGATTAGTGCTAGTGTGAAGTATCAAGTTTTCACTAGCACTTTTTGATTTGTACAAGATGAGGCATCTATGGCGAACTATATCGATGGCTTTCTACTCCCTATTCCGAAAAGCGGGCTTGCTGATTATCAGGCGCTAGTTTCAGAGGTTGCCGACATTTGGAAAGGGCACGGTGCCTTGGATTATCGAGAGTTTGTTGGTGATGACTCGTCGCTTGAGGGAGTTAGGTCGTTTGTCGATGCGGCTAATGCCTCCGCTGACGAGGTGGTCATTTTTGGTTGGGTAACATTTGAATCCCGGCAAGCGCGTGATGAGGTTAACCAAAAGGTGGCCTCAGATCTGCGCATGCAAGCTTTGATGAGTCGCTTTGATACTGGCTTTGACCCGCAGCGCATGGCTTATGCGGGGTTTAGGCCTTTGGTTTGATGAAGAGATTGGCGGGCTTGTAGCGGTTGGGTAGATTCCCTATTTCAAGGGAATGACGCCAAAAGGGCGCCGGGAATGACGGAGGAGGTGCCGGAAATGACGGAGCTAAGCGCAATACGACAGCGAGGGCGCCGGAATGACGCCGCTTCCTCACTGATATTTCTTCTCAGCCTTGTGTACCTTGTACAAATAACGTCGTGACTCAGCCCTTGGGTGCGATGTGGTCAATTCCCGATACACTTGCTCTGAGCTAAGGCGATTGATCTTCACAAATGCCTGATTTCTATCCCGGGAGAAAGTATTAAGCACATTGCCAGCGCCACCGTTATACGCCGATATAATGGAGAAGTGGCGACTGGTGGGGTCTACCACCTTGCTCAAGTAACGGTTGGTGAGAATGTTGAGATAGGCGGTGCCGATATCAATGTTCTGTTTTGGATCGAATAAGACTTCTTTGGTCGGTTGCCCACTGCGATTTTTGATCTTCTCGTAAACATCGCGTCCTGCGGTAGAAGGCACTACCTGCATCAATCCGTATGCGTTGGCGTGGCTTACGGCAAACGGATTGAAACTACTCTCGGTTTCGATGACTCCGTATATCAAGGACGGTGCGATGTCGTATTTTTTGGCCGAGGCCAATACGTACTCACTGTATTCTTGTTTGCGTAGATGCAGGTGCTCGGATACCAACGGCACTTCGACGTAACTGGCCAGCAGAGCATCCAGCTTTTCACGCTTCATTTGATTGGCGACCAGATAGTCGGCAAAGCGGTTGGCTCGCCACTGGTATTGGATTGGTTTCTTATTCTGGTCTAGTACTTGTCGATACAAGAAGGGCTTGCCGTTGGGCTTTGGCGCATCGGACGAAAAGATATCCGTGTCTTTAGGGTTCGCGGTGGCCAGCAGGGTGGTTACGATCGCCTGCTGCAGCATGCTTTTGGGCGTTTTGGTGTCTATGGTTTCGACGCGCAGCGTGCCTTTCTCAAAATCGACAATGGCCCGTGCTTTGTAGTCATTGGTGTATTTGACGTAGCGCTTGTTGTCTGGAAGCTCGGTGCGCTTTTTGCCCCACACAGATTCAACACGTTGATTGAGTTGGTCGAGTAGCTCCTTTATCGATTTAACGTCGCTGATCAATTGCTCCGGGTTGGACTTGTACACCTGCTCTTTGTCTTTAATGATGGATTTAACTTCATTTTCCACTTTGCCTTTGGCAACGGCGTCCAACAAACGTTGTTGCTCGGTGGCAGTACAAGAGGCGAGTAGAGGGATGAATAGCAGGGGAGTCAGGCGTTTGATGAATTCCATTTCAATCCAGCGGGTGTAACGACAATTTACTTTCTCGATACTATCTCAATTGAGATTGCGAGGAAACGCCACAAAAAAGGCCAACCGGTTTGGTTGACCTTTTTGCGAGCTAAAGCAATTACTTGGTTACGCCAGAGGTAGGCTTCGTCTTGTAAGACTCTTGATCAGCACGTGGGCTAATGTCTTTTTCACCGTTGGCGATTTGACCGTAGAACACGCTGTCCCAGTCTTTCCACTCAGGGCGAGTTGGTGGAGTAACACCTGAGTCGTAGACGCTGATGCGTACTGGGTGAGGCGTAGGCTCAGACTCCGTTTCACCATCCCATGCCGGCTCGGTGATGTTCACACCAGGGCAGCTTGAGATACACACGTACATGTCTTCGTGTACGTAGAATTCAACGCCCGTGCCTACAGGTAGGTCAGGTGAACCGCCTAGCAGCATGACACATTGGTTGTCTTTAGTATCTTGGTGCTTCATTACCTGGAAGGTCTGGAAGTTGTGGTTGTTCGCCAACTCGTTAACCTTCTCACGACGCTCTTGCTCATCTTCAATGGCGTGAATGGCTGGAATGCGATTCAGTGCCTGGCTGAAGTTGATGTGGCAAGTGTTGATGCCCGCAGGAATGTTGTCTGCGTACAAAATCTCGGTCCACTCTGGAGAGCAGTGCCAGTGCCAGAAGTGGTGACCCCAACCATCAGGCATGTAATCGGCAGGCGCTTCGTCGTGCACTAAGGTCGCCAGAGGCTTCATGCGGCCGATTTTACCTAGGATCTGATAGCCTTCTTGCAAGTAGAAGCCTTGGAATGCTGCCGAGTTACCGTAGCACTGGAAGTCTTTTAGATCTGGAGTGATGAATAACCAGTCGCACACTTGTACGGTTGGGTGAGTTAGCTCCAAACGAATGGTTTGGCCGGCTTTTACTAGGTATGCATCGCCAGTGTGACCTTCAAGCATGCTGTCGTACACTTTAGTGCGGTCGTCGCGCTTAGCCTTTACGTCTTTAACCAACTGGTTGGCTTTTTTGAACATGGCGTGGTCGCGCCACATAGGGATTAGCCCCTGGTTGTAGTAATCGTCTTTCTCCAAGGCATCGACTAGGTTGGCTTGGGTTTCAGGTGAACAAGAATTACACATAACTCAATCTCTTACAGTTAGATTCAGAAGGGTCCATACTCAATAAGTGCCGAGCTCCTGTTGGCTTGGTGCGTATTATCCTGAGTTAGCCTTTGCTGAAATATACGATCTTGGACACTTTTTAATTGGGCCGAAATAAACCCGAAATTCCCGAACACGGTGAGTTGTACTACAACCGCTACGACAGCCTTGAGCGCTTTCTCGGTGACGAGCAGATGTTCGTGGATGAATCCATGGCAGTGCAAGTCGCGCCGGGCGACATCGATCTTGAAAGCTGGTGGGTGCGTTTTCGCGATTTGCACCTGTGTTGCCAACGCACCAAAGGCAAATTGTCGATGCAGCTCGAAGGTGAGACAGGTTGGAGTCATTGTTGTGTCGCATCCACCCCAGATGGCGCTGAGTTTAGTTGGGAAGGACAATCATTGACCCGGCATGGATTGCTGCTGGTGCCCAACGGACGAGGGCACTTGATCGCGCCAGCGGGTGGCGAGCTTATGACCTTAATGGTAGAAAATCGTTTGCTGACTAGTCTAGGTATTGCGCTTAAGCCCGCTGGCCGAAAGAGCGATCACTATGAGCCTATGTATTTCGAGCTTTCAGAGCAAAATTACCAAGACTTGATGGACGGCCTCGACAGACTTTGGCAAGTCTTACAAGGTCCAGCGCCATTTTTTCAGGCCCTCAATCGAGAACAAGCAGCGCTGATTCGCTTAAATGTGTTCGACCTTTTGAGTAAAACCTTACTAAAACCTCAAGACACCAAGGAGCTTCCAAAAATATCGAGGCGATACGCGCTTGTACAAAGAGCCTTGTCCCATATCGACGCGACAGAGCCTGGTCAAGAAAAGCACCTGAGTATAGAAAGTCTGGCCATTAGCGCGGGAGGGTCAACCCGTTCGCTGCAGCGTTCGTTTAAAGACGTATTGGGAATCACACCCTATCGCTATATTCTGCACGCCAGGATCAACGGCGCCCACCAAGTACTACTAGACCCCAATGAATCACGAACCATAGCTGAGATAGCCGCAGCTTATGGGTTTTGCAGTGGTAGTGAGTTTGCTTTGCACTACCAAAACTTTTTTGGTCGCTTGCCTGCTGAAGCTAGAGTTAGCGCGCGATAAACGAAAAAAGCCAGCGCAAAGGCTGGCTTTCATCGATCTTACAGGCGATTCAGTATTTATTACTTAGAAACGTAGTTGTAAGACTCTTCGGTACGAGGCGAAGCTTCGCGAATACCGTTTTCCATCTGGAAGTAGAAGTCAGACTTCCACTCTTTCCATACTGGGCGAGGTAGCGGCTCAATGCCGGTTTCCCATACGGTGATTTCAACAGGCTTCACTTCCACTTCACCCAAGTCACCTTGCATGTCGGCCCATGGGCAAGCACTGATTACGAAGTAGCAATCTTGCTCGGCGTAGAACTCAACACCAGTGCCTTTTGGAATGTTTGGACCAGGACGTAGATCCATCATTACGTCTTGAGCTTCATCATCCCAACCAGTACGGAATACTTGGAAAGTCATGAAGTTACACTGGTTTGCCAAGAACTCAATGGTACGGCGCTTCTCTTGCTCTGGCATGGCAGCGATGGCTGGTACGCGAGCAAAGCCTTGCATAAAGTTAGTGTGGCAAGAGTCGTGGCCTGGGTGCAGCTGTGGTGCAGCGGCTTGGTTCCACTCTGGGTTACAGTGGAACATCCAGAAATGCTTACTCCAACCTTTCTCGGCGAACTCTTCTGGCACTTCGTCGGCTACCATGGTGGCCATTGGGTGCAGTGAGCCAGTGTTTGACCAGCAACGGGTGTACTTCTTCAAGTAAGGGCCCTCAAGTGGCGCTGAGTGACCGTAGCTCAAGTACTCTTCTAGGTTAGGAGAGATGATCATCCAGTCCAGAATCTGAGCAACGTTGTCGTCGTTGCACTGTTCAGCGCGAATTACTTGACCTTTTTTAACAAGGAAAGCGTCGCCAGAGTGAGGCTTAAGCGTCTCTTTGTAAACCATGGTGCGGTTTGGCTTGTTGTCGATGATCTTGTCGTAGTGCTCTTGGTTAAACTTAAACTGTGGGGCTTCCACAATTGCCAAGTGAGCGTCTTCGCCTGGTAGCTGGTCTACTGGAGTACAGTTCTGACACATAATGTTTTCCTCATTCTGGAACGTAAAGTTAAGGTTTAATCCATGAGCCCCGAAGGGCTGAAAGTTCGTCCTGATTAAGATGGTGCTAATGTATCAAGGCGAGGAATTGTTGGAGACAGGAAAAACGACACTTTTTAAATTTGCGTTGATTAAAAAGTAGTCAGTGGTTTTTTGTGAAAGTGACTTTATTTGCTGGTTTGGTTTAATCGCTGCTGATGTGGAGTTACACCGTAGAACTTCTGATAGTGCTGAATGAACTCGCTGCTACTCGAAAATCCGTATTCAAAAGCGATATCCGCGACCGTCATTTGAGGGTGTTGGCTGAGCGCCAGATGCGCGGCATTAAGCCGAGTGATTAAAAAGAACTGGTAGGGTGCTTGATAGAAAACCTCTTTAAAGGCTCGATTGAGGGTCCTAGGCGAGGTGTAAACACCATCGACTAAATCGTCGCTGGAGATCCTTCCTTCTAAACCTTGGTGCTGGTCAAAAAAGCCCAGCGCGTTTCTCACTAGACGATAGCGGCTCTTGAGCTTTATTTGCTTTGGCTTGTGATTAAGGCAGGTGCGTAGAATGCGAATCACCAGTTCAAAGGCGCAATGTCTCAATGAGTGAATGCTCTGCTCTGGTGGCAGCGCTTGATAGCGCACAAACAAGTGCATCAATTCTTGATGAAATCCACTGGCCTGTTCGCTTAGCAAAGGCATACACAACAGGTGTTCTAACTCGACCAAGTCAATACTGTCGTGCAATTTGGCCTGAAGCTCTGCTAAATAGGGCTTGTGGATCAGTATCTCGAAATCTTCGAAACCCGCGGACGATGTGAATTGGTGCATGCCATGAGGTAGGGCAAGTAAACAGTTGGACTCTATGGCTTGGCCACAGAAATTCCAGTCTTGTTGGCTCGACTTAGCGCTGAACAGAAACTGAGTGTATTGAGGGTGAAACTGAGACTCAGCGGTGAAACCTTGAGTAATATGCTGGCGCCGAATCGAAATCTCACCGAAATTCAGCTCCCATTGGCGCAGGCTTAGCAAGCCTCCGGTCAATTGCAGGCCTTGATTGTGCAGCTTGTACCCCTCGTCCAGATGAGAGTAGGCACTGATATTGTCTAGCTCGCGGCGATGATAGGGGGCTTTTTTCATTAACGCTGATCAGAGATTATTTACTGCTGAGTATAGAAAAAGCTGCCCGAAAGGGCAGCTTTGTCAAATTCGACTGATTAGTCGTTCTCACGCCAGATGTTGGCATCCGAGCAGTCAATACCGCTGTGGAAGGTCTGCCAGCAGTTCTGGTAGTCGATTGGAATCGGCTCGTAACCTTTCTTCTCCAGCATCTGCATGGTCTTGGTACAAGAGCTATCCATGAAGATACGGCCATCACCCAGAGTGGTTGAGTTGGCTACACCGCGAGCTATGTCTTCTAGTGGTAGCGGCAAGATTTCCCAATCTTTAATACAGTCAGGTAGCGTGTCGCCCCATTTGCCCATCTTGTGGTCGCCAGGTAGGCCACAGATACCGTCTTCTAGGTTCATCATGAAGCAATCCTGGTGATAGGTCAGGTTGCTGTCGAACCACATGGTCTCAGCTTTAAAGCCAAGCTCAGATAGCAGACGCATGAACAAGTCACGTCCACGAGGCCAGCCTGCAGGCGCACCTTCACCGTTGGCACACACTTGCTGAATGGCGGCTTCTGACGCTGCGCCGTAATTGAACAGAATGGTCTTGTTCGGCATTTGGCGGAAGTCACACAAGTCCAGACCAGCAAAGCCCATGGCTGAAGTTGGGTTTGGTTCACGGTTGATGAACGGTGCCATGAAGGCATTTGGATCTTCTTCGATCAAAGCAACAGTCGCTGCGCGAGCCGCTGGCTCAGCTGGCTTAGTAGGACCGGCACACTGAGTAATCAGCAGTGCGTTGCGAGCCATCTGCCATACCGCACCGTTGTAGATAGACAGGTACTTAGTACCGCCTTCGGCAGCGTTGAAGTCAACGATCTCATCTGGGTACCAACCCACCTTGTTACGAATAACGGTAAGGCCAGCTTGCTCGTACTTGCGGTCACGATCTTCGATGTTAGAGCAGATGCCTTCGTACAACTCAGGGTCTAAGTCGCGGATGGCCTGGTTGCCGTTCTTACCCCAAAGCTCGATAAGCTCAGGGCTGTTGTCCTTGAGCAGGGCTTCCATTTCTACCGTCATTTTCGGGTAGTAAACAGAAAACGGGTCGCCTACTAGACAAGCGCGTAGCTTGGCTGAGCAGTGCTCTTCGTAAACCTTGATGTTTTTACCGCGGATTTGGTCTTCCCAACTCTTGTAGTACAGATCCCACATTTCCTTTGGATCTTCAGGCTTAGCTACTGGGTTGTAGGCTAACTCTTTCGATGATACGAAACTCATAAGTACCTCCAATTTAGGGTTAAATTAACTCGGGCAACAAAAGGGGAAGATTGCTGCCCTGAATTAGATGGCGCTAATTTACCGGTAGGAGGTTTGTAAGCGGTACAGGATTCTTGCCAACTTTTAAATGGATTTAGCTAATTGACTGATTTTTATGAGTCTTGTTGAGCCAAAAGTTCGGCAAGCGTGGTGCAAACGGGTCCTAGCGTTACGTTGTTGAGACGCACCAGATCCACGTCCAAGCTTAAATTACCCTTGTTGGCGGGGGTGTCAAAGCGCGAGAGTGTGCCTAATTGAAATCGCTCTTCTGCCATTTCTTGAGGCAAACAAGCCCAACCCAAGTCTTGCTCGACCAGTCGCATCATGTCCTCTTGATTGGTGGCATCCCATATATCGGCAGAGTAAATCCATAGCTGCATTCGCGGGTTATCTAGCATGCCGGTACAGACAATTTGCCGAGTGGTATAGAGAACCTGGCCGTCGACGGGTTGTTGGTCTAGCAATTCTGAGTCCGGTGAGCACACCAATACCAGCGGAATACTGGTTAAGCCTTCAGCGCTCAAGCGGCTTTCGTCACTGTCCATGTGAGTCATCACCGCCATGTCGACTTTCTGATCCAGTACCAGTTGTTGTAGTCGGTGAGGGGACTCTCGAATCAAACTCACCCGCACATTGGGAAACATGCGCGCCAATCGGCTAATCGCCGTGTCGTAGACCTTACCCGTCACCAAAGGACCGACGCCTAAGCGTATATGGCTTTCGGTTTCGTTGATCATCTCCTGGGCTAGCTGGCCGATATTGTCTACGTGTTGGAACAGTAATCGAGCTTTTACTAAAAGCCGTTCTCCTGAGTCGGTGAGCTTTGGTATGCGTCGACTACGGTCGAACAATTGCACACCTAGATCGGTCTCGAGCTCGGCAATTGCCTTGCTAACCGTACTGACAGCACACTTTTTGGACTTTGCCGCTGACGAAAAGCTGCCCAATTCGGCGGCTAATTTGAATAAGCGTAGGTTTTCGAGAGTGAACAAAAATTACTCCTATAATCATGGTTTTATGTTGGTAACTCGACCATTTTAGATTAGCCGGCTCTAACGTTAATCTGAACGAGACTGGATTTATAGTTCCCACCTTTTCCATTTTGGAAACATTAGTTATTTAGAATATAGCTGGCACTCACGTATTCTCCATCCCGAATTCGCAATACAGCCCCTTTGAAAGCGGCTAATTGCAGAATAATTTTTGTCTAACTGGAGATTGTGAAAATGTGTAAATCATGCGCAAGCAAGCCACTACCATCTGATGCCCCTAACTTCTCTGAAGCACTGGATTACGACTTGTCTAAGACTTGGCGCCAAACCGACGCTTACAAGAAGAACGTAGAGGTGGTTGATAAGGTTTGCGCTTCTTCAAAGGATTGGAAATTTGTTTACGAGCAAACCCTAGAGCCGCACACAGGTGATGCCTACTTGGTGAAGAAAGGCCAAGTGATCCGTATGGAACACTTACACGACCGCGCTCAGGTGGTTGACTGGCATTTCATTACCCCTGATTTGAAAGAACGTAGCAGCATGGGTAACTCGGTATGCTGGGACGGTTTTTACTTGAAAAAGTACTACCAGGTGATGTCTAACGCGGGTGAAATGAAGCCGCTAGTGACTATGGTTCGCGACGACACCACTGATGAGTTTGGCCCTGAAGGCTATGGTAACCACATCTGGATTTACCACTGCTCTCCAGAGTGGCAGAACATGTTCTACCCAGATGCAGGTCCTGAGATAAACAGCTGTCACATGAACTTTGTACAGGGATTCCACCGTGTACCGGCAATTGCCGCGATTGAAGACGAGCAAGAGCGCAAAGATTTTGTGAACGTTTTGGCAAGTGATCACAACTTCCAGACTTTCCAAATCATGGACATCTACTACAAGCCAGAAGAGAAACAGTCGAAGATCATGCTGGGTGTTTGTGGTGACGTTAAGAAGGGCGATGCGCTAGAGTTTTACGCCAATGAAGACGTTTACGTTGTAGTATCAAGCTGTCCTTACGGCGACTTTACCTCTCCAGTATTCGGCGACAAGGCTAAACTGCCTGACCCACTTAAGTTCACCGTTTGGGATACTGGTATTCAGCCACCAGAAGCGCCTGAGTGGAAAGACTGGAGCGGTGCCTTCTACGACATGGTTGAGTCTGGTCACAAAGACATCAGCCCGCGTACTGAAGAGTCATTGCGCACAGTTCCTACCTCAGGTCCAAATGGCACTGAGCTGTGGTTGAACACTGAGAAGTAATTCGACTTCGAATGAAAAAAACGGACTGCCGATTGGCGGTCCGTTTTTGTTTGCTTTAGGTACGAAGGGTTTGTAGTGGGGTCTTTCCGTAGAAGCGGCTGTAGTGATCGATAAAGTTACTACTGCTGGCAAAGCCACAGTCAGCGCCCACCTGAGTCACGCTTAGGCTTTCTCGAGTGTGCTGCTGCAGCAAATCATGGGCGGCATTGAGACGCACATACAGCAAGAAATAGTAGGGTGACACTCCTAGCGTTTGGTTAAAAGCGCGCTGTAATGTTCTTGAGGTAGCACCAACCTGAGCGCTCAAATGCTCAACCGTCATATCCGGATATTCAAGCTGATAGTCGCGCACATAGTCTAAGGCGCGCTCGACCAATTGCTGACGGGTGGTGGCCTTAAGCACCTTTGAGGGGCGAGCCTGTTGAACGCAGTTTCGCAAGTTTTCTAGCACCTGATCCATCCAGCCAGTACCACGCTTCGCTTGTTCAGCAGGGGACTCCAGTAAGGCTCTTAAGTTTCTTTCAAAACCCGCGATATCTGGATGGCTTAAAGTATGTGGCGTGGACGGGTCGATACCCAAGCTTAAGGCTAACTCGTTGCTGATAGTCAGGTCTAGGTCGTCCCAACCTTCAGGGCTTGCGTAAAAGCCTGGAAGATCTGGCATCACTAACAGTGTGTCGCTGGCGGTGGCGATACCACACCAATTGGCGGCGTTGTCTTTTGGATTACCGCTAGGCATCAGCAGACGCACTTTACCTGTGGCGCTTGCAGGTTCTAGGTACAAAGAACGATCGCTAATTTGGCGGGATAGCTGCACTTGTTCGTCGGACAGTTGCCACAGCTGAATGTTGAGTTCGCCAGGAGTGAGTTGTACCGCCGAATGAGGTGAGCAAACCACCTGCTGCGATTGATAGTAGGGGCTTAAGCCTTTTACCAATTGTTGACTGTACATACCTAATCCTCAGCAAGACTGCGAGTTTGCTATTTTCCTAGATTGCTTGTCTAAACGATAGGACAAATCCCGGTTTTCACTGTGTATTTTGAGTTGTGCAAGGTGTTGTTTAGCCAGCGAAACAGGGCCGACAGCAAACTTGTCCGAATTGGTGTATTTCGGTTTTGGCTAAAACGGCAAACTAGCGCCGTGAATTACGAAGGAGCGTTAAACCACAACACTTTATGAGTGTTTAACCGAATTTATTTACCTTCTTAGGAGACGTTCGATGACTATCGTAGCAAAACCTGAATCTAGTGCTGAGCAGTGGTCTTTATACAACAAAATGTGGGAAGACCAGGTTGTAGGCAAAGGGCTTAAAGTTTACGAAGAACACGTGATGGCGAAACTGCGCGCGTGTATGGTTGGCGACCCGTTTGATATCTATATCCCACACGTAACCCCAGAAGTTCATGGTCTGATTAAAGACAACATGAGCCCAGAAGCTCAAAAAGAGTGGATGGAGAACGGTGGCGTTCACATGCGTGACGTTGACCCAGAGCGTTACGAGAAAATGGTTGCCGAGTGTGCCGCTCGTGACAAAGCGTACGAAGATGCTGGCATCTACATTGTTAAGAACCGTATCGGCTGGACTCCAGACGAAATTATTAATGACTACGCAAGCTATGCCAACCAGAAGTACCTATCTTTGTACGCAGGCGCTCGCTGGCAGGTAGCTAAAGAGTACATATTGCACGCGGAAACCGCGGGTCCTTGTAAGCCGACTCCTGTCGCCGCTCGTGCAGCACTATTGGCCCTGATTGAGGAAGATCCAACTGGAAACAGCGCAATCGCAGCATTCCCGAACCCTGAGCCAGATCCAAACGTCATCGGCCCTGGCATTGCAGGTGTAGACTTGGCTGACTGGCGCTACATGCCTGGCAACACTCTGTTGTTTGGTTTGGGTGCTCCGTCGAAAGAAGCTATCGCTGAAATTGAAGGCGGTAACGGTGACCTGACCCCAGCTGGTACTCCACGTGGTCGTGACCTATACATGCGCCTTCTGAACAAGTTGGGCATTAACCACGACACTTGGTACTTTGACAGCAACATCAGCTACCACCAAGACTGCATCATGCTGAACGTTACCGAAGGCGTGATTGGTCTACCAGATGACGGTAAGCACGGTATGTGGACTGACTTGCCAGAGTGTATTAAAGACTGGGAAATCGTACCGCTACCACTAGAAGACATTAAGCGTGGTGTGGCTAACTCTACCGCGATTGGTGATGGCCGAGTATTCATGGACTCTAGCTGTACTGAGACTATGAAGCGTCTAGAGAAGATGGGTTATGAGCCGATTCCGGTTCCTTACCAGACTTGCTGGCAGACCTTCAACTCTGGTATCGATTGTTCTGACACCAACATCTGGCGCGAAAACGACTAGTTCGTTTGGTGAGACTCTCGAGGAGCCACTAGCACCTGCTGGTGGTTATCAGAAGGCCCTGATTTTTCAGGGTCTTTTTTCGTTTCAAGGGCAGGGAATTGTGTTGTTTTTTGCTTAGCAGGTAACAGGAAGTGTCGCTGCTGAAGTAGGAGGTAGCTCAATATCTTTTGATCTGATTTAGCGTGAGTCTCGTTTGCTTTTGAGCTTGCAACTCAAATTAGCTAAGGAACTTACAATGAATTTATTCACCCGCTCGATTAATTTTAGCCTGGCACTAGTCGGCGTTCTGCTGATCGCATCTGTGGCCAATCCGGCGCTTGCCAAAAAGCCTAAGTGGGCTCAGAAAAATGACGTTAGCATCGTCGAGTTCGCCGTCGCTGCTTCAGCTAATAAGGATGAAGACACTCAGTTTGACGATGCGGACGACCCCAAACGAGGGGATGATTTTGACGTCTTAGTAGCCGCTCTCATTGCCACTGGCGCCGTTGGTTTATTTGATGGCACTGATTACACAGTGTTCGCCCCTAATGACAATGCTTTTTACATGCTCACCGGCACCGACAATGACGAAGATGCTTTTAATGCGGCAGTGTCGACATTTGGAGCCGCTGGAGTACTTGCGGTATTGCAATACCACGTGACCGAAGGGGTTCGTAATTCGCGCTCTGTTAAACGCGCTCAGCAAATCACCATGGCTGATGGCAATACCATTAGTTTCAGAAACGGTTTGATCATCGCGACTAACTCTGAAGCTGAAATTTTGGACGCTGACAATCGTTTTACTGACGGTATGATCCACGTGATTGATACTGTATTACTGCCGTAATCTGGCGCTATTCGCGAACTAAAAAGCCAGTTGCGAAAGCAACTGGCTTTGTTTGTTTGAAACGACAGTTCTATGAGCGTAGCTACATGCGATAGCGCAGGCTCAACATGATCAAATGCGCCGTGTAATCATGGCGCTGATCACCATAGGTCACCACATTCCAAATCGTGCTAGGTGTGGTGCCGGCATTGGCAAAGTTAGTGTCTTTATAGCGCTCTAACTTGTAGTCCAATCTAAGGGCCGCTTGCTCGGATACCTGAAAACCTGCATAGGCATTGAGGTTGTGAACCCTTGAGAAGTAATCACCATAGCTACTAGGGCGTGCATTAACCACTACCGTGTCAGACTTAGAGTCGTTAAAGGTGTAATCGAGTCCCAAGGTCATTGCGTCGTCAAACAAATTGTTCTTAGCAATACCGGCGCCATAAGATTTGATCTTATCTTTCACCTCGCTATTCCAAGTAGGCAAGTTGTAGCTAGCGCTTCCAGCCTGTTCAGACAAAATCTCTTGGTCTGCGTAGAATGCGTGAGCCGTAAAACCATTGCTCGCCGACATATTGGCATTGACGTCAAAGTACTTATCTTGGGCTTCAGTTAGCCCAATAAGGGTTCCTTTGTAGTCGTCGTAAGCATAGCGATAGCCTGCATCTATGCTGAAAGCGGCAACCGGCGTGTAGGCGGCGCGCACTTCGCTAAAGGAGCGATTTCTGTCTGCCAGATAGTATTTACGCAGTAGCGCATTGTTTTCTCGTGAGGTATGCGCCGATGCTTGGTACACAGAGCCATCGCGTTCGCTGTAACCACCGCGGATCCACGCGTCAAAGGCGCTGAAACGATTCAAACGAATCTTACCCCAAAGCGTGTGTTCGTCGGTTTGCTCACGCTCCTGGTTGGAACGGTCGTCGCGACGAAAATCGTAGCCAAGCTCGCCTTTTAAACCCTGCGCCATGCGCACATCTGTGCCGATTTTAAACTTCTGGGTTTTGATGTCGTATTGCTTATTGAGCGCGACTCGGCCATTGACGTTATCAATGCTAATTTGGTCATAGGGCAGGGAGCTGGTCTTGTTGTCACGATTGCTGTAATCGTATGCGGCGTGAAAACGCACATCGCGTGACACTCGAGCCGCCAATTTTAAGTTGGCTTGGGTCAAGTCGACTTTGCCATCCAACGATTGAGTAGGCACATCAAAGCGGTAATTGGTGGTCACATAACTCTGGTTTTGAGTCATTTTGGTGTGATTCACTCGACCAGAAAGATGAGTTCGACCCAATGTCACTTTACCCATCAGCGAGATAGTGTGTGCTTGGTTGTCGGGATCGAGCGCTACCGTACCTTGAGTCTGACCGCCAAAGGTTGGCGAGAAGGCGTTGCTCCAGTTGAGCTGGGCGTTACCATTGTTAAAGCGTGAACCATTGTAGGCCAGTGCGGCATACCAATTGGCGCCTTGCAGGCGAATGCCCGCTTCCAATAAATCTGTGGTGTAATCCACTGGACTTGCAAGCATCATCGACTGGTTAAAGAAGGCGCCAGACAAGGTTTTAAGGCCTTTCTTTTCTTCTCGGCTGTAATCGACGTAAGCACTCCAAAGTTTCTCACCTTCAACCGCTGCGCCAATGAAGCCTTTTTGGCGTTTGAGTTTCAAAGTCACCGGCTGCAACGAGTTGTTAAGCTCGGTCATGCCTTGAGTGCTGCCAGCGGCGACCCAATTGTCGGGCAGGGTGAGGCTGTTGCTGCCAACACCTCGATAGGGGGTAAGGGCTTTGTCTGTCTCGTAAGTGACTATTTGTCGTATGCCCAGCTCAACGTTGGCAGTGCCCTTGCGACCAGCTCTAAGCGCCGCGTCACCGCGTTCAGTACCGAGCTCTCTCGCTTCAAACGCAGCGGTGTTTTTGCCCTTGCTGTAACGGACATCAGCGTCTAGTCGACCAAAGGCCCCATCTTTAACACCAAAGGCATTAGCACTGCGCACATCGTCAGTGTTGTGATTGCCGATACCAAGCGAAACGTCTCCGCGAATGTCTTTATCAGAGGTACAGGCTTTACACTCCCACTTGTCGAACTTCACCGACTCGGTATTGGCCTTATTGAGATTAAAGTCCGCTAACGCCACACCGGATTGGGTGAGCAGCGCTAAGGTAATCAGATTCAGTTTAAATTTCATCCGTCACTCTCCTTGTTAGCGCTGGAACAATTTGCCAGATGGGTGATTAGACCCGTGGATCTGGGTATGGCAGTTGAGACAGCTGCGACCGCCGGTGAAGGCATTGTCGTTACCACCCGTGTATGGGTTACTAACGTGACCATCGCTTGCGTGGCACTGTTGACACAACTGAGGTGCTCGCGTTTTCAGCATGGCTTCGTTTACCGACCCGTGAGGGTTGTGGCAGGCCACGCAGTTCTCAGTGACCGGAGCGTGCTCCCACAAATGCGGGCCGCGCTTCTCGGCGTGACACTCGTAGCAGCTCTCGTTGATGCTTGGTTTTACCAAGTCCGCTTCGGTTAGAGTGCCGTGAGGATTGTGGCAGTCACTACAAAACATTTGCGACCACTTCAGCGGGTGCGCCGAGCGTTTCAGCGCATCGTTTTTTTGCTTGGTATGGCAAGCTGAGCAGACTTCTAATTGATTCTGTTTCACTAACACCTTGTCCTGATGGGTGTGAACCTGGTGACAGGAGGCACAAGACACGTCGGCAATGTCGTGATGACCGCCATTCCATGCCATGCGTTTGTCGTCTTGGTGACAACTCATACACACACTGTTTTGTTTTTCGGCAGATAGGGTGGAGTTAGGGCCAAAGGTGATCATTGGCTCGCGGCCACCCCGGTTGTGGCTGCCTTGGGGGCCATGGCAAGCTTCACATTGAAGCTCGGCCATTGGGCTTTTGGGGTGCGATGGGTCTCCGTGGACATTGTTGAAGATGGCTTTAACCTCGTCGGAACGGCGGTGGCACATCATGCAAGAATCCGCCCCTTTGGGCGAGTATTTACCCTCGGCAAACTTGGTTTCCAAGACTTGCTCCACTTCTTCGGGAGACATAGTCTCGTCCCACTTGGCGGCTAGCGCTTGGCCAGACAATGTCAAGGCGGCGAGTAGGACTGCAGTTATTGGTTTTGTTAGTTTCATCGTCACTTTCTCTTATTCCAAAAAGAGCACAGGGGAGACGAGCTCCCCTAGGTCCCACTATTTAATCGCACCGTGATTATCCACTTCAGGCGCGTGACAGAAGAAGCAGGTCTCTGACTGAGCCGCCTGATTAGCTTGAGTGAAGTCGCCATTGACGATGGCGCCTTGATTCTCAAGGCCGTGACCAATGGATTCAGGTACGTGACAAGTGACACAAACCGCGGTTCTTGGCGTGGTGTAACCCTGAGCTGTGTCGCTTTGATAAGTGCGGATTGCACCTTTCTTAGAGAAAGCATCCAGATTAAAGCTCTCGTGGCATTGCGAGCAGTTTTTCACCACTTGCTGGCCGTTGTGAGTGCTGTGGATCTTCATCTCCCAAGCGCCGTTTCGAGTAGGCGAGAAGGTGCCTTCTGGAGTGTGACAAGTCACGCAGGCATCGGTACCGACTCTAAGCTCACCATTCACTTCGCGACCCATTTGCTCCTGATTGAAGACAAAGCCAGCGTGGTTACCCTTGTGAATTTGCCAGGTATCGCCGTGACAACCCACACAAGTGGCGGCATCTACCGAATCGATGTGGCGCAGCGAAGGCGCATCACCGGAGGCTGTGACATGAGCCAGCGAAGATTTGGTGCCCGTGTATTCTGACGAACCATCTTCATTACAATCCACGATTTGATCGGCCTCAGAGCAGACCGCCAGCCCGACAAAAGTGAAGGCAGTATCTGTGTCACCTTGGCCAAACGGCAGGGCGCCGGTATCCACAGTGAGTTTGCCATCTTCTATCACGGCACCGCCATTAAGCTTGCCATCTAGCACCAAGTCGATGGATTTCTTGGCTTCAATGTTGTTGTCCGGATTGGCTAAGAAACCCATAACAGGGAAGTTAGGGCCAACGTTTGTGATGCTTTCTAGACGTTTGATTTTGTTGAGCATGCTCGATGCATCAACCGCATTACCTTCGCCATCGACTAGACCAATGGCAATTTTGGCAGAGCCTGTCGCTGTGCCTTCTGGCGGTGCAACATAGGTAAGGTCAAGTTGCATACCAACGCTATTAATGACAGAGGCTGTTTGCGAATCTCTGCGCAAATGCAGTTCAGCGGTCCATTCACTGTTGTGGCAGGCGACACAGTTCGAGTTGTCTTGCTGTTGGCTATGTCCTTGGCCTGCTTGGAAGTCGATGTTGTGACAGCCAGTACAGGTTTCCATGGTTGGGATGCGAGCCCAATTGGCCGACTCAGCTAACTCCTCGTTTTCGACGTGGCAGCGGGCGCAATTGTTTTGCAGTAATTGCTCGCCTTTCTCACCCGTATATTCGTTACCGCGACTGTCGGTAAAAGCTCTGGCAGTGTTGTGAACACTGTGAACTAGATGCGGCCACTGTGCCTCAGTGCGGAAACTGCCATTGTGACAGGTCGCACAAGTCTCGTGGGTGTAATAGGTGGAATGGCGTCGAGCTAACGGTTCATCGGGATTGTGACACGCGGTACAAACCTGATGGGCTACAACGTCCTTAGTGTAATTAGGTGACCCGCCTTGGCCGTTAAAGTCGGCCACGATTTCGCGACGAGGCACAGGGGTGACGCCATCGGCCAACATACTGCCTTTACCGCCGGCGGTGACGTTATACCGTTGAGTTAATGCCGCGTCAAAACCATCAAGCGAAGGAGAGAAGGTGTAATAGCCATTCTTCTGGTCGGTATAAGAATCCAACCCACTTTCTCGGGCTGTACGAGTCCAAGTGGCAGCATCACCTGGGCTTGCGGCCTGCGGTGTTAATTGAGCCACCACTATGCCCATATCGGTAATACCAGCGACGGGTTTGCCGTCTTGGTTTGAAGCGTATACCTGAATAGTAGGGCGGTTGTCTTCGTAAGTTACTGCATCGACTTGCAAGTTAAGCACTTGAATGTCCATGGCGGGAGTACCACCAGGACGTCCTGGTTCACCCGGTCCGCCAGGAGGGCCGTCTTTACCGTCCTTTGAACAGCCAGTGATAACTAAGGCTGCGACAAAAATTAACAGCAAGCGTTTAAACCAACTTGTGTAGATTGTCATGTTAACTCCCTGCTTGAGAGGCTCTTTGTTACTCAGATTTGGCAGTACACTTGTTGTGAAGCAAAGCCAATCGAGCGTTTTTATTGGTTGTGATTGCTCGGCTTCGACCAATCACTCATTCCTAAAAAGGGTGGAGCTGAGCTCCACCCTTGGCCCTATTTATCGCGGACTGGGTGCACAACATCGACACCGTACGAGCGACCTTCGGCGTGACAAGTTGCACAGGATTCAGTACCCGGCACATACTCTTCAGGTCCCCAAACACCGCCATTGCCAACGATATGGGCTTTCACCGAGTCGCCTCGACCAGAGTGACAGGCCGCACAAGCTGCCGCGGTTGGCGAGATGTTAATTGCCGAACCGTTGCCATCGTCAATAACTACGGCTTTCTGCATCGCCACTTCGGCCAGATTTAGCTGACCAGGCTCGTGGCACGACAAGCAGTTAGCGTAGTGCTCAGGGTAGGTGATAGGTGCGGGCACCAGATCGCCATCTTCGTTTTCTACTGAACGACGACTTGAGTGCAGGGTATGCGCCAGCACCTTGTAGTCCAGCGAACGACTGAGTTCACGCAAGAATCCATGACGGTTGTTGATCGTTGGGTTGTGACACGAGACACAGCTACCATCTTCAAAGTTGCCAGATAGATGTTCCCGATCGTGGCACACCGCACAGGCGGGGTTGTCCTCTCGACCAATGTCTTTGTGAATACCGGTCTTCGAGGTATTAAGTTGGCCTTCGTGACATTTAGCACACTTGGTGTTGGCCACTGCCAGACGACGAACTTTGGCATTAGCAGGATCCACCGCAAAGGCAATTGCAGGGGTTTGTACCTTGGTTATGACATCTGCTGGTGGCATCATAGGATCGGTACCGCAAGCCATGGGGTCGCCACCTTTAGCGCTACACACTTCGATATGAGCGGTTAGATTACCCATATTGGTGTGCCACATGGCCACATTAGTAACTGTGTAAACGAAATAGCCTTCTTCACCAGCTTGAACCGTCACATCCGTTTGGGTGGAATCTTTCAAAAGTGCGACCAAATCGCCCACAAATGAGTTGTTCTGCGCCGCATAACTGCTCTTGTTGTCTTCGTCGCCAGCAGCTGGAGTGAAGTTGTAATCCATTGAACCGTTACCCACCGCACGAACAGGCACCTGATGCAATTCAGCAATTTCATGAACTGGGCTGCCATAAGCGCTATCGTCGCTTGGGTTGCTGACTTTCAGCTCAAAGCTCAATGTGCCGGTTTGATCGTCAGGATTCGCACGAACAAAGGTGGCATTACGAGTCGTCACAGCGTACTTCATCTTGGCTTGCATGCGGGCAAACTGAGTTGCCATGTGGAACTGAGTGGCACCTAAGCCTTGATTGTCCACTGCGTGACAAGATTCACAGCCTTGCTCCCAAGCATTCGGGAAGCGCTCAGGCTCGTGGAACAAGCCTCTAGCAGTACCGTCCCAATTCGGTGCATCTTCAGGTTTAGGCTCGTGACAACTCAAGCAAGCTTCTTGACGGTGGAAGTTGTAATAGTTCGCTTGAGCAGGAGCGCCTTCGCCTTCAATGTGACAAGCCTGACAGGCATTGTACTCGGCGGGGAAGGTAACCTTACTGTAGTCGTGACCTCGTCCACCAAAGCCCACAATAAAGGCTGTGCCGCGGTGAATTTTGTGCAGCATAGAGCCAAAATCTACTGTGGTACCGGTTTCTGGGTCACCTGAGTAACTGGTGTGGCAAACCACACAATTTTCGATTTCAGTTCGGCGGCCGCCGTGGAAAATCAGCTTTGGCGCCCAAGGATGGTCGTAATCGTTAGAGTGACAACGAATACATGACTCCTGTAAAGCAACCAAATTACGATTGTCTGCGGCATCTGGTGCAGCGCCAGTTGCTGGGACAAAATCGTAGAAGGTGTTAATTAAGCGAGTGTTAGCAGGATCGCTTGAATTGGGTTTTAATTCGAGTGTCACGCGGTGGACCAAATCCGCGTTATAACTGGTGTCCAATTCTGCAATATCTGTGTAGTCTGCCAGTGCGCTTTGCATGGTGTATTGATACACACCATCCCCAACCACGGTTAAGCATTCAAGTTTGCAACTGCTCTCAATGCTGGCTTGAAGTTGAGGACCTTTGTTGCGATCCCACCCGTCAGGGAAGCCTTCTGTGCTTGGCGGGTCAACCGGATCCACCATGCGGTTGATATAGCTTGTCCACTGAGGCGCCTTAAAGCCTTTGGCTTGCGGAGCAGGCTCGGGATCCGACGATGGCGATGGCACTGGGTGGCCGGGAAGGGGGCGTGCACGCTTTTGCAGTTCGGTGAGCTTAGCAACCCCCACGCCGAAGATGTACACGTCTTCGAGTCCTTCAAGTCCTGATACTGGTACGCCGTTGGCGTTGGTCAGGCTAAAGGTAAAGGAAAGCTTGCCTTCTTCAACACTGGCTTCGGTAATGGAAGCGCGCAGTGTTTCAGCCTCACTAATATTTTCGGTGACAGGACCTGGTGGTCCCGGAAGCCCAGGTTCACCGGGAGTTCCATCGCGACCATCGCGGCCGCACCCTGAGATCGACAAAGTCAGAGCCGCGAGCAATAACATGCCGGCGACTCTGGACGAGACGTGTGGTTGAGTATTCATTGTTGGTCCCTGCACTGCATTCGTATTATTAGTCAAAGCCAAAAGTAAGAGGAGGCTTGCACGAGCAAATCTCGACTTCCAATACGCTACCAATTAATCGTCAGGCGCTGAGACTACACAACTTCAACAAACAACCAGACTGACCTTGCTAGTAGGTTCTGGAGCTTACAAAGTGACCTAGATTAGTTATAGCTAATTTGGAATGAATTGCCTTATAAAAAATGTGGATAAAGACCAAGGTGTGACCAAGTTAAAACTTTGGGGTGATTTTGTTGCGTTTTTGTATCTTTCTCTGCTAGCCAAAATCTTAGCTAACTAGCTCATTTTGGGAGGAAAATTATCAAACACCGGAATGTCAGTTGGCAACACAGCCCAGTTCTTTGCTGAAGCGGTGAAAATTGCCATGCTGGCTTTGAACTCTTGGGGGCTGTCAAAGCTGGGGGCTGAAATCGTGAAAAACTGACCAGCAGTTATGTCGGCGCAAACGTTAACGCCGCATTTTCCACAATAGTGGTGATGCACTGGTTTGCCACTGGAGCCAGTTCTGGTGTGGACTTTTGGAGATTCACCGGTAAAAGCAAAGTTGTCGTAGTGGTACCAGATGCCAAACCACTTATCGCCGCCGGTTCTGGCCTGACAGTCGCTGCAATAGCAAAAAAGCTGTTGCATGGGCTCGCCTGTTACCTGGAATCTCACCGCACCGCACTGACATCCACCGGTTTTGACCATGCGTATCACCTTTACTTTTAATCATTCCAACAAAAACATAGCAGATTAAGTTGAGTCTGAGTGAGTAAAGCTAGTGCTTGAGGGATTTACTGGGTAACCACATAAGCACACTGGCGTAAACACAGGTAAGAAATATCGACAAGTCTACAAGCAGTATCGTCATTCCAAACAAGATCCCTATGTAGGCAAAAAAGGGCCCAACAATAGCTAAAGCGGTATTGAGCATTGAATTCACGCCTACCTCTACGCCACGAAAATACAGTGTGACCATAATCGAACCAAAGGTGAGCAGCAGCAAAGGAGCACCCACAGCGGCATAGGTGGGACCATCACTCATGGACAAAATAGTGACGTAGGATAAACCGGCGATAAAACAAAGTGACACAGAGAAAGCAGTACGAGTCATGGGTGTGCTGTATTAATTGAGGGCGAGTGGTTGTTGGAAACCATCATAGAACTCGTATTAAATCAGGCAAATTAAAGGTTTATCACTTCTTTTTATACCCTTTAAGCGAGCGTTGAAAAGCGCTGCCTAAGACTTTTCAAAAAGCGGTGAGCTGGTTCAGGTTTTCGCAAAAAGTACCGTCGGGTTTTGGTAGGCCAATCACACGCTGCGGATTGGTTTTTTGCCTAATCTAGCCGGAAGTAATATACCTAACAGTAAGGGCGGCTAACGCTCCCGATAACCACAGAATTCTAAAAACAAAAATAGGTGGAACCAACAATGAAACACATCGTGATAGGGGGATTGGTAGCCTTAGCACTGACGGGCTGTGCTAACTACTCTCCAAACTTGGCGCCGATACCATCAGAACTCCAATACACAGGCTTTACCGACAACACAGTGACCATTGCACAGACTCGTAAATTGTCCGCGACAGATTCGATTACGGTTGGTGCGAGTATCGTAAGAGATGATTCAATCAAGAATGCTAAAGGCGTTTTTCATATCAGTGTGTTAAACAACACCGACTTTGAGATTAACTTGAGCAAAAACGACATTAAATTGTTCACTGATACTCGTGAACTAGAGCAGTATCAGGACGCCGAGTTAATTGATGATCTAGGTTCGCTATCAAATGTCAGTGAGTTTAATAGCGAGCTCAGTACTGCATTGAATCAGGCATTGTCTCAAGGCCCATCGCCGACAGAGCAGTTGAAAACTCAGCTGATCTCCGAGCACAAAATTGCTCCACACCAAGCGCTAGCGGGCTTAGTAAAAAGTAAACAGGCGATTTATACGGATAAGGACCAGCCTTACGTTTATGTGTCTGTCAGCTTGGCCAAACAACACTTTGTGTTCAGATATAAAGTGATTTAGCGTATTAATCGATACGCAAAAGAGTTGAAACTACTAAATAAGAAAGCCGCCCTACAGGCGGCTTATTTAGTCTTGGGATAATCGATTACTTAGCGCCAGGCTCAGCAAAACGTGTCATCCAATCTTCCACTTGGTTGTACCAATAGATAGAGTTGTTAGGCTTCATGATCCAGTGGTTTTCGTCTGGGAAGTAAATCATACGAGACTCGACGCCACGGCTTTGCAGGGTGCGGAATAATTCAAACCCTTGACCCACAGGCACGCGATAATCCAACTGACCGTGGATCACCAAAGTCGGAGTATTGAAGTTCTCAGCAAAGTAGTGCGGAGAAATCGACTTATAGATTTCTGGTTTGTCCCAGTACTGGCCAAAACGAGTACCGTGTACCGAGAAGTCCGACGCCATTTGCGAGTACATGTTGTAGACCGCAGCGTGGATCAGCAGGGCGTTAAACGGATGCTCTTGACCTAAAATGATCGAGGTCAGGTAACCGCCGTAGCTTGCGCCACCAGCCACCATACGCTCACTGTCGATGTAGTCCTGCTGCTTGAACCAGTCAGCGGCCTTCAGTACGTCTTCCAGCGACTTGTTTTTCCAATCTGGGTTGATGCTGTCGGTAAACTCCTGACCAAAGCTCGATGAACCATGGAAGTTTGGCCAAGCGGTCACATAACCCCAAGAAGCAAAAGTTTGCGCGTTCCAGCGGTAGTGGAATCCGTCAGAGATGGCGTTGTGCGGACCGCCGTGGATCAGCATCATCAGTGGATACTTCTTGCTCTTGTCGAATCCTGGCGGGTAGTGAACCCACATTTGAATGTCTTGGTCGTTGTAGCCTTTGTAGGTTACTGACTCGTAAGTGCCCATATCCACATCGGCTAGTACCTCGTCGTTAAAGGTATCTAAACGCTTGGTTTTACCGTTGCGTGGGTTGATGGTCACTAAACGTGCTGGGTACAAAAAGCTGTCGTTAGCGGCAACCAGAGTGCCGTCTTTAGCAACGTCTGGCTTACCAAAGTTGGTCGCCTTGGTGATGGCTCTTACTTTGCCGTTACCAGCATCGATCGCGTAAATACGGCGAGTCGCTTCATCATCAATGGCGGCGTAGAAACCTTTGCTGTCTGGTGTCCAGACAAAACGAGCAACCGAGCGATCCCAGTCGGTGGTGATGATACGCTCAGAACCCTTTGCCATGTCATACAGCACTAGGTTGGCGGTATCACCATAGAAACCGTGGATCAGCTGACGGGTGAAAGCCAGGGTTTTGCCGTTCGGGCTGAACTGAGGGCTGCCGTCAGGGGCTTGGTTATCCGGAGTGATGTTTTTCGCTTCTTTTGAACCAATTTCACCTAGGAATAGGTCAATTTTAGCGTCAACCTGGTTGTCCCAACCGTTAGAGTTAAACGCGATCCACTTTTCAGATGGGTCAATGTCGTAACTGCCAGCGCTTTGGCTTGAACGAGGAAGCTCGCGACCAAAGTTTTGCGTGATTGGCTCAATCTCGCCGCCTTTGGCGGAAATTCGGAATACGTGCGCCGAGCGGTCTTCGTCAATCCAGTGGTCAAAGTGCGAGTAAGGCAGGGCATTCCACTGATGAGCAGACACCTTGTTGTCCTTGTCGGCTTTTAGCTGGTCTTTCATTTCATCCCAGTTTTTCCCCGGGTAAATGCGACTGATGAAGTACAGGTTGTCACCGACCCACTTGATGCCTTTTACACCCCCTGGTACTTGGGTTAAGCGCTGGGCTTCACCGGCACGGTCTAGAGGCAGCAGGTAAATTTGGCCCGCGTCGTCTTTGTGGCGTTTGCTAATAAAAGCTAGCGTGTTGCCATCAGGCGAAAAAACTGGCTCGCTTGCGCGAAGGCCTTCGCTGGTTAGCGGGCGTTGTTCGCTGC
This sequence comes from Paraferrimonas sedimenticola, assembly GCF_002282855.1. Classification (GTDB taxonomy): domain Bacteria; phylum Pseudomonadota; class Gammaproteobacteria; order Enterobacterales; family Shewanellaceae; genus Paraferrimonas; species Paraferrimonas sedimenticola. The sequence continues at coordinate 339,577 of NZ_NRIR01000003.1, forward strand.
CGTCTTTTGCGAATAGCCAAAGTTGAGTGGCGCCTTTGTCTTCCTCAACATCGTATTTAGTGACAGGTGCCACTATGTATTCGCCGTTGGAAGAAATCGAAGGAGTTCCAATGCGGTCGAGTTGCCAAAGCACATCTACCGAAAGGGTTTTGTTGGGCTCAGTGGCCGCGTGTGCCAGCGGAAACAGCAGGCACAGGGTCCACGCTAAAAGCTTTCTCACAAGCTTGCTCCTATGTGTTGATTGTTATTGTAAGGACGAGGCCGCCCTCTTTGGGGAACCACATCATATAACGAACTTCATGATTTATTGAAGTGCATCAGCAAGATAGGCGGGCAAGCCTGACCAGTGGTGGTAATGTTAAATGTAAAGTTTTTGTTATTTTGCCGAGAAGGAGGCTGGCATTTCAAAACTTGATCTGACGCAATTATGGCGAGGTTCGCTAATTATTTCTGAGATTCACCCTTAGAACCGACATTAAAATGTGATGCTGATCACTGCGTCTACTCCTTTATGGAGAGCTTGTTAACACACTTGATCCAGATCAAGAATTCCTAGTTAGCTTTTTGACACACTGCGCGCAAATCACAAAACAAAAACATCCTGTTTACAGGTCATTTATTTGGGAGTATCACAATGACAACTCGTCCTATGGTCCGCGTTCTTGCCGCAAGTGTTCTAGCCGCTAGCTTTTCAGGCACGGCTTTAGCTCACGAAGCTGGGGACTTTATCGCTCGCGTTGGTGCAGTAAACGTTTCACCTAATGCAAGTAGTGAAGACGTGGCTGGTTTTGGTGAGTTCAAAATCAACGACAACACGCAAGTGGGCTTGAACTTCACTTATCTTCTCACTGACAACTTTGGCATTGAGTTGCTTGCTGCAACCCCGTTTACCCACAAAGTATCGCTAGATGGTGTAGGCGAGATTGCTGAAACTAAGCACCTGCCGCCAACTCTGGTTGCTCAGTACTACTTCTTGGACAAGAACTCAAAAGTACGCCCTTACATTGGTGCTGGTGTTAACTTCACTAACTTCTTTGGTGCTAAGTTCACCAACGATCTAGAGGGTGCTCTGACTGATCTGAACATCAAGAACTCTTGGGGTTACGCGGTGCAGGCCGGTCTAGATTACAAGATCAACGACAACTGGATGGTGAATGGCTCTATCTGGTACGCCAACATTGAAACTGACGTTAAGTTCAAGCTTGGTGGTGCGCCAGTGTCTATCGCGACCAAAGTCAACCCAACAGTTTACATGCTAAGCGTTGGCTACAAGTTCTAAGCTGAGTTAATTAGCGCTAAGCCCCGCTTTTTGCGGGGCTTTTTTGTATCTGGTCGGCAGCCTGCAAACTTGTACCCTTTGGGACTTTAACCGTATAGTGGCTACACTGTTACTCCATTGCATTCAGGTTTTACAAGGATTTTTGCATGTTTGACTGGGTAGCCAGCCCCGAAGCCTGGGCTGCGTTGGCAAGCCTAATCGCATTGGAAATTGTGCTGGGCATCGACAACATTATCTTCATTTCTATTTTGGTTGGCCGCCTTCCACCAGAGCGGCGCAATCAAGCCCGCCAGCTGGGGATTGGTCTGGCGATGCTGACTCGATTGCTTTTATTGTTCAGCCTAGTTTGGGTGATGGGATTGGTTGAGCCGCTATTCAGCGTGTTTGATCATGCCATTTCAGGTCGAGACCTAATCTTGATCGGCGGCGGTTTGTTTCTCATCGCCAAGTCCACTCACGAAATACACGCCAGTTTCGACATAGTTGAGGACAACCAACAAGGCGCGAGCTACGCCAGTTTTGGCGCGGTACTCGCACAAATTGCCGTATTGGACATTGTCTTCTCTTTGGATTCTGTGATCACCGCTGTGGGCCTGGTGGACCACCTATCCATTATGGTGATAGCTGTGGTGTCATCGGTAGTGGTGATGTTGTTTGCCGCAAAACCCATTGGCCAATTCGTTGACGCCAATCCCACGGTAAAAATGCTGGCCTTGGCTTTTTTGTTGCTCATTGGATTTACTCTGGTGGCGGAAGGATTCGAAGTGCATGTGCCAAAAGGCTATATCTACTTTGCGATGGCGTTCTCTTTTTCTGTGGAGCTGCTCAATATCGCCAATCGCCGACGTCGTCAAAAGCGCCAAATGCGGTTGAGTAAAAAATTAACCCCTACCAGTGAATCTCAGGAGTTGTTGTGATCACTATATACGGCGATAGTCGCTCGGGTAACTGCCTTAAGGTCAGAATGTTGTGTGACTTATTGGACTTTCACTATGCCTGGCGCGAAGTGGACATCATGGCGGGAGAAACCCAAACCCAAGCCTTTTTGGTGAAAAACCCCAACGGCAAAATCCCAGTCATCGAACTAGACGATGGACGCACTCTCAGTGAGTCAAACGCCATCTTGTGCTATCTCGGCCAACATACTCGCTACTGGCCACAAGATGCTTGGCAGCAGGCCAAAATGCACCAGTGGCTGAGTTTCGAGCAATACAGTCACGAGCCTAACGTGGCCGTAGCCAGGTTTATCAAGTTGTATCAAGGCTTACCCGATGAACGTTTGGCCGAGTATCGGCAAAAAGTGGAGTCTGGCCACAAGGCGCTAGCGGTCATGGAGCGCGCCCTGACAGACCAGAGTTTTTTGGTCGGTGAGCGTATGAGCTTGGCGGATATCAGCCTGTATGCCTATACCTCTCGCGCCCACGAAGCGGGTATCGAACTGGGCAACTATCCAAATTTAGTGGCTTGGATAATGCGAGTATCAGAGCACCTGATTCAAAGTAAGCATCGTCAGGGGGTGGCATGAGTACCCCTAAACTCAGTCAGATTTGGCGCTATCCGCTAAAATCCGGCGCACCAGAATCTTTGCAAACAGCCGATGTCGGGCTTGAAGGTTTAATTCAGGACCGGCGTTTATTAATGATCGATGCCAACGGCCAAATGATCACCGGGCGTAGCGAGCCTAAGATGCTGAGATTTAAGGCGGGGATTGCTAATCAACAGCTGAGTCTGAGCCACCCCGACCATGAACAAATAAGCGCGTCCCTCGAGGATTTACAAATCTCAGTGCCGGCTCAGGTGTGGAGTGACAGTTTTGAAGCCTTTCACATCAGCGACGAGGTCGATGCCTATGTAAGCCGAGTGTTAGGCCAAGCGGCGCAGCTTTTGTATTGTGGCGAGCGTTCGCAGCGACTAGGTGGAAAAACCGGCCAAAGCCTCAGTATGGCCGACGGCTACCCTTTGTTGTTGATATCTGACGCTTCGCTTCGAGAGTTAAATTGGCGCTCTCCTGAGCCTCTGTCGATGGAGCGTTTTCGTCCAAACTTAGTAGTGTCAGCACAATTACCCTTTATTGAAGACCACTGGCAACGAGTTCGTATCGGTGAGGTTGAGTTTGAACTGGTGGAGCCCTGTAGTCGTTGCAACTTCACCACACTAGACCCAGAAACCTTGACCTATCAGGCAGAGCAAGAGCCTTTGACCACCTTGTCTAAATTTCGTCAGGGCGAAGATGGCCAGCTGTACTTTGGCCAAAACCTAATTGCGCTGAATACGGGTGTGATTACTCAGGGGGATGTGGTTGAGGTATTGCAAACCCGCCAACCACAGGCGTATCCCGATAAACGCGACGTGTCACCGCCACCGATTGCCACTCCACCAGCAAAGGCAGAGAAATTGCAGTTTGAACTCAATGGTCAAAAGGTGACGGGCGACAATCAAACCAGCCTACTAGCTCAAGGGTTAAGTGCTGGTGTTGAGTTGAGCTATCGCTGCCGCTCAGGACGATGCTCTAGTTGTATGATGCAACTAGAATCTGGCGAAGTGATCCAGCCGCCAGCTCGCGCGTTAAACCAAAAAGATCAAGAATCGGGAAAGATTTTAGCCTGTTGCGCTATCCCTATAAGCGATATCAGGGCTCACTCCCTGAAACCAACCAAAACTCGAAAGGAGCCGAGATGAAACCTGTATTAAGCGCGTTAGTGTTAGCGGGAGCGAGTTTGCTAGTCACAAGCCCACTAACCGCAAACGAGCCAACGGCCGCCGACAAACAAGAGCAAGCCGCCGCTTCGCAACTGATGATTCAAGACTGGGCGGTAGAGTGGGGTGGACGGCCGCGAGATCCCTTCGTTGCACCGGATGGCCACATTTGGTTTTGCGGGCAAGCTGGCAATTATATCGCCAAACTCGACCCCAAAAGTGGTGAGATGACTCGCTATGAAATTCCAGAAAGCACTCACCCACACAATTTAATTGTGGATGCTGACGGCATGGTATGGATGGCAGGCAACCGCGATGGTTACATTGGCAAATTCGACCCTGCGACCGGCAAAACCGAGCGTTTTGATATGCCAGAAGGCGTTAAAGATCCTCATACTCTGGTGTTTGATGCCAAAGGTGATATCTGGTTTACCGCGCAACACTCCAATGTGGCAGGAAAGCTAGAAATCGCGACGGGTAAAGTGTCAGTAGTAAAAATGGACACAGAGAACTCCCGTCCCTATGGAATTAAAATCGCGCCAAACGGCGATGTTTGGGTTGCCTTATTAGGGGCTGATCGCTTAGTGAAGTTGGCGGCAGCCGATTTGGCGAAAACCGAATTCCCAATGCCACGCGCAGAAATTCGCACACGTCGTTTGGAAATCGATAGCAAAGGCCAAATTTGGTACCTGGATTATCGCGGCGGCAAAATCGGGCGTTATCAGCCCGATGCGGATAAGTTTGATGAGTGGAACATGCCCAATGGCAAAAGCAGCTTGCCCTATGGCACGGCCATTGATTCGCAAGACCGTATCTGGATTGCTGAAACTGGCGTAATGCCCAACCAGATGGTGGGTTTCGATACCAAAACCCAGCAAGTGATTAGTACAACTCCAGTCGAAGCTGGCGGTTCGGTGCGTCATATGTATTTTGACCCGCAGCGAGATCAATTCTGGTTTGGCATTGATACGGGCTTTGTTGCTGTAGGTAATGTACCGAAATGAGTAACAGTAACAACACCTCAGTAATCATTATTACAGGCGCCAGCGCTGGACTGGGTCAGGAAATGGCCCGCCAGTTCGCTCGTTTGGGATACTCGCTAGGGCTTTGCGCCAGACGCTTAGAAAACCTAGAAGCACTGCGCCAAGAGATAGTGAAAGAAAACCCAGAGTGTGACGTACAAGTTCGCCAGTTGGACGTGGTGGATGAGCCGCAAGTGGCCGTGGTATTTGAAGAGTTTCGCCAGCATTTTGGTGCGATTAATCGAGTGATAGTTAACGCGGGCATCGGCAAAGGTGTCCCCATCGGCAATGGTGGCTTTAACGCTAATCGTCAAACCCTGATGACCAATGTGGTGGGCGCGTTGGCTCAAATCGAGCATGCGGTGGCTATCTTCAAACAACAGAACTTTGGACACTTGGTGTGTATCTCTTCGGTGAGCTCCACACGCGGATTTCCCGGGACCATGAACACCTACGCTGCTTCCAAAGCGGCCCTGAGTTCGTTGGCCTCAGGATTACAACTCGAGTTAGCCAATACTCCAATCAAAGTCAGTTGCATTATGCCCGGCTACATAGCCAGTGACATCGCGACCGGTAGCCGCAGTCGCCCCTTTAGCGTGGCGACTGATGTTGGGGTGCGTTCAATGGTTAAGGCAATTGAAGCTGAAAAGGCCAGCGCTTATGTTCCGGGCTGGCCTTGGATACCGATTAGCTTTTTACTCAAGCATCTGCCCAATGCAATTGCAGGGCGCTTAATCCGCTAAGGGTTGGGCTTGTGGTTGCGAAGGCGTTTTCATCTGGTTTCCTGGATTATTGATGTAACCCAGGAAGCCATCGATACCGGTTTCGTGTAGTTGTAACAGCTGTTGCTGGCTCTCTACTACTGTGGCGTAAACCGGGATTTCTAGATTGTGCACCGTGTTGCAGATGATGGTCACCATGTGCAGGCTTTCTTGGTCTTTGGCCTGACACAAAGCAGGAGACAGTTTGACGTAATTGGGCCTTAGTTTAGCGATGTAGTCCAGCTTAATCTTGGCATTGCCCAAATTGTCCATACCGAACTCAATTCCCAATGAGCGTAAGATCTTCACAAAAGCCTGTACCGCTTTTGGCTCGCGTTGATAATGGGTTTCCGGGATTTCAATAACCACTTTTTTACGCTGCTCGCTCGACAAGCCAGCTAAGCGACTGACAAACATGGTGTCGTGAATCGAGGCTAACGAGACATTGATACTCACAGGTGCGTCAAAGTCTTGTGCTAACGCGGTTTCAAGTACGGCTAAATCAAGCTCTGCACCTAAATTGAACTGCTCAATCACGGGTAAGAAGTTACCCGCAGACATCTGTTGGTCAACTTCGTCGTTGAGTCTGGCGTAGACTTCGTAGTGGATTGGATTACCGCCCACACTATTGACTAGCGTTTGACGCTCAATCACCAGAGCTTTACGGCGAATTCTGTCTTTTAATAAGGCTACCCATTCCTGACCGGTGCGCATCATACCACTTGGCTCCACGTTAGCGCGCCAGATATAGCCGTTCATGCCTTCGCTTTCGGTTTGACGAAGCATGTTGTCGATTCGAGTCAACAGAGTAGAGGCGTTGTCTTGCGGCTGAATCACACAGCCAGCGATAGTGCAGACCTCAGGTGTTGGTGCTATGCCTTTACCGTGCAACTGTTTCATTTGCTGATTACAGGCGCGTATTTGCTGGTGTATGTCCGCGGGCAACACCGCTGGGATAAGCACCGCAAATTCGTGCTCGCTAATGCGCCCGAGCGTCGGTTGAAAAGCCTTAAAGCTGGATTCTAGGATTGAAATACTGGCTTTGACCATCTCACTCCAAATCGGAAAGCCATAACTGCGTCGCACCTGACTGGCATGCGTGAGGCGAAGCACAATCAAGGCGTATTGTTGTCGTCCCTCGGCGATTCGGCCTTCGATCTGTTGCAAGGTGAAGCGGCGGCTAAACACGCCGGTTTCTGGGTCCTGCTGGATCTGTGTTTTAAGACTTTGCAATTGACGTGCGTTGTCTTTAAAGCGCTTGTAGATGATGTCGCTCATATGATTCAAAGCGCTGACCGCTCGACCTAATTCGCGAGTTTTTGGCACAGGGGAGCGCACCGTAAAGTCTTTGCGCTCAATCGCTTTGGCTTGTTTCTCAATCGCTGCTAGCGGGCGAATTAGCTTACCCACTACCATACTGGCCACAGCGCCAATCATGACGACCGCAAGCAGATATATCAGCACTAGGCGCTTAAAGAGTATCCAGAGTTGGTCTTGTACGTAGAACTCGCTAGACACTAGACGAAGATTCGCCTGGCCACCATCGCTGAAAAACACAGTTTCTTCGAGCGTGTTTTGCTCGACCGGGAAGGCTTTGGTAAACCAATGCGGCGCTCGGGACCTAGCTTGTGCATTGCGCTCGATTAAGGTGGACTGGGGAGAGAACAGCGTCACTGTTATTGAGTGCAGCGTAGGATTTTTTAGTGCTTGCTCCAGTAGCCTTGGCAGAGTTTGAGTTAACTGTCGTTGCGATTGAGCCTCTAGGCTTAGACGTGTCATTTGCTCAACTTGAGCGACAGTTTGTTGTTGTTGTTCGTTGAGTTTTCCTTGCATGGTGGACAGGTTGACAAAAAGCATCAAACCAAAACACATCAGCCCGATTATCCAAACCAGTGCGAGTAACTGTCGTTGCAGACTCATTTACGCATACTCCCTTATGCACAGATAGGCGCGGGTGCCTATTAACTAGACGATCCCCAATTGACTCATACTACTGATTTACAGATGGAATTTAAATACTCTTAGCACTGAGTCGAAAAATAACAGGGTTGGTAGTTGTCACGCCTTATTCGGCAATGGTATTAGTAGCTTTTACCCAAGCCATTTCAATCGTTTTCCAAGGAGCATAATAATGAAACGCGCTCTATCGCTGGGTATCGCCCTGTGCGGCTGTTTGTCCATGAGTACAGCACTGCAGGCAAGCGAACAAAGCTTTGAACAATGCAAAGTGCGTCTGGCCAATGCAGCTAAGGACGCTGGCGTAAATGCAGCATTAGTCGATCGCACCATGTTAGAGGTTAAACCCATTCCTCGAACCCTTTCGCTGGACAAAAGCCAACCTGAGTTTCGCGAAACTTTCGCTGAATATATGAATAAGCGTGTGACAGAATGGCGAGTGTCGGAAGGTCGCAAGATGTTGCGCAAGCATCAGGCCCTGCTGCAACGCTTGACCGCTGAATACGGAATTCCAGGTCAATACCTGATTGCTTTTTGGGGACTGGAGACAAACTACGGTAGCTACAAGGGCAAAATGCCCACCATTAATGCTATTGCGACCCTGGCGTGCGATAAACGTCGTAGAGACTTCTTTACAGGCGAGTTTGTCCAGGCGATGACCTTAGCCGAGCGCAACGGTTTTGAACCTCATGAGTTGCTGGGCAGTTGGGCTGGCGCGGTTGGACACACCCAATTTATGCCATCGGCATACAACGCCTACGCTGTAGATGGTGATGGCGACGGTATCGTCGATTTGTGGAATAGCGAGGTGGACGCTTTAACCTCGGCGGCAAACTTTTTGCGTTCGCTTGGTTGGCGTCCAGGCGAGCGGTGGGGCCGAGAAGTGGTACTTGACCCTAACCAGAGCATTCTTCCCTTAGGACGTGGACAAAAACAGGCTTTAAGCCAGTGGCGCACTCAGGGTGTCACAACAGTGCAGGGTAAGCCAATGCCGAGTATTGATATGTCAGCAGGGCTACTACTGCCTCTCGGGGCAAAAGGTCCGGCCTTTTTAGCTTACGACAACTTTGACGTGATCATGCGCTGGAACCGCTCAGAGTCTTACGCGATATCTGTGGGGCATTTGGCCGATCGAATTAATGGCGCAGGGCGCTTGAGTGTTTCTCTAGAGAGCTTTGGCAAGTTGCGCATAGAGGATCTGACCCACATACAAGAGCGTTTAAATGCCAAAGGATACGATGTGGGCAAACCCGATGGTCGTCTTGGCCCCAAAACGCGAAAGGGCATTCAAGCCTACCAGCAGGCTAATGGCTTGGTGGCTGACGGCTATCCCAGTGATGAGCTGATGCGTCAGCTGTTGAGATAACCCTTCCAATAAAAAGGCCTGAGCAATCGCTCAGGCCGTCAAATCTATTTCTTGCTAAAGAATTAAGCTTCTTCGCGCTGCTGTGCTTCTGGAGACAGCTGAATAATAGAGTAGATGGCTTTCTTTGAAGCCTTAGTTGCAAAAAACCATCGACGAACGATGTCGAACGAAGGCATGCTCTTGCCACTCTCAATGTTTCTGACGTAGCGATCAGAAATGCCAATTTGTTGGGCCAGCTTTTCCTGACTGAGTTTACTCTTTACCCGAAGCTCATTGAGCGCCTGGGCAATACTTGTTTTGTCTACTGCTGTTTTCGGCATATCGTTATTGGAACTCGTAATGACCCTTTACAGGGTGGGTTAATGAAGTGGAAAGCCTCTTTGGACAGAAGAGTGAAAATGCTTTCCAGCTAAGTGCTCACAAAGCACAATTCCTTTTAGCACTCCGCGAATTCGGTTATGAGTCTATTCAACTTAATTCCGGTTTAGCAAGCGCTAATTCATCAATACTACAAAAATGTTAACCAACAAAGCTTTTTGCACGTCCAACAGGAAATTTATACCAAGCTTGTAACCTTTTCGCAACCGAATCAATATTCCGAACGGGCAGGAATTTTTAATCCGCATTTTAATAAAGCATATAAGATATTGAAAATGCAGACAATAAGGCTGTTTTGTTCTTTTTTATCGGAAAAAGTTACTAGTGAAAACGGGGTAGAGACCTAGGAAGAAAATAGCCTGCGCTTAAGAGGTTGTAGATTAACATCTGTAACTTAAGCGCAAACTGGGTGTCAGCGCAGTTAGGTGCGACTAGTCACTTCTAAAAGGTGATAACCGAACTGAGTTTTAACTGGACCTTGCACTTGATTCAACGGCGCGGAAAATACCACTTTGTCGAATTCAGCGACCATCATGCCAGGTCCAAAGCTGCCAAGTTCGCCACCTTGACGTCCCGATGGGCAATTCGAGTGTTGCTTGGCAATCTCGGCGAAATCGGCGCCTTGTTCGATTTGCTGCTTCAGTTCATTACATTGAGCTTCAGTGTCCACCAAGATGTGGCGGGCGGATGCTTGAGACATTGTTTCTCCTTAACGGCTTTTATTGGCTTGCTGATCCAAAAGGTGCAGGTTGTCGATGACGTCCTGGTAACTCATGTTCAACTCGCGGGATAGGTTGATAATCTTAGTCTTGTAGGTCTGAATTTGCTGTTGTTTTAGCGAGTTTTGTCGATGCTCGTCTAGCACTTGCTGACTGGCTTGGGCTAATAGCTGTAGTCGCTTCTCACTGTAATTTAGATCATCTATGGCCGATTTCATTTGCTCCAAGGTTCGAGCATTGGCCAGTTCCTTTCGCGATTCGGTTAGCTGATATTGATCAAGTGACGCAACGGCGTCTTCTAAACTCAAATTGTTGCTCATATAGGGCTCAAATGGACAGGTTTACTGTTTAGACCGTGGAATAACGAAAATATTAAACCAAATAGGATTGGCATCGCTAGCCAGAATGGTTAACTATTTGAATAGAGATGTGTCTGCATCCGCCAAAAGTTCTCGACAAGGAGGTACAAATGACTGATTTATTGCCCGATTTATTTGATGACCACCCCAACGCGCTCAGTTGGCTTGGAAGTGAGCTGCGCAATTACGGTGGAAAATCCAGCTTCTGTGGACCTGTGGTCACTGTGCGCTGTTTTGAAGATAACTCTCGAGTAAAAGAGTTGGTAAACCAAGCAGGCCTTGGTCGCGTCTTGCTCGTCGACGGCAGCGGCTCGATGCAACGGGCATTGTTGGGTGACATGTTAGCTAAAGCGGCAATGGAAAACGGCTGGGCTGGAATAGTGATTTTGGGTTGCGTGCGCGATGTCGCTCAATTGGCGCAGTTCGATATTGGCATTCAGGCGCTTGGTGCTTGCCCGATAAAGACCGACAAACGCGGACTGGGAGAAACCCAGCTCAACTTAGAAGTCAGCGGGGTTGAGATACGCCCGGGTGATTGGTTATACGCCGATGGTCATGGTGCCGCAATTTCTAAAAATAAACTGTTATAAAACAACGACTCATTAGCTAGACTTAGGGAATAGCAATAATTAAGGATCTCTCATGAAAGCGCTAAAACTCTTGCTAGGCGTCATCCTGTCAGTGGTGGTACTGGTCGCGGGTTATTTACTCCTGTTCTTTGATGCCAACGATTTTAAAGGGCAGATTGCTGACGCGGTCCAACAGCAAACTGGCCGCCAACTTGTCATAGCCGAAGACATTCAGCTATCCATTTTCCCATCGGTAAGTCTGCAATTGGGCGGGGTTAGCTTATCTAACCCAGCAGAGGTTTCTGAGCTGCCTATGTTTGCCGCAAAAGCAGTACAGGCAGATGTGGCCTTAATGCCGCTATTGCAACGCCAGCTGCAAGTGGGCGAGTTGGTGTTTGAAGGGATCGAACTAAACCTTGTTACCCTAGCTGATGGGCGCTCTTCGATGGACGGGCTGGTGACTCAATCCGAGCCAAGTGCTCAAGCGCAAACGCCAGAACCATCCGGTCAGACTAGCCAAGGTCTAAGTGGTCTAGTGATTGATGGGGTTCGCTTTGAAAACGCCAAAGTGCTGATTGATAACCGCAAAGACAAGAGTAAAACAGAGTTTCTGTTAAACCACTTTCGATTGGACCGTTTTGAGCTAGACCAACAAACGCCGTTTAGTTTGGACTGGCAGTTGGCCGCTCAAGGTATGTCGGTCGCGAGCCAAATGACCGGCGACTTGACCATTGCCGCCTCAATGCAGCAAATCGCAATCAGCGGCAGTGAAATGAACACCACCTATACGCCTGCTGAGGGCGAGCCGTTGAGCGTTACCAATCGCCAAGCGGTGAATCTAGACCTAGCAGCTTCAACAGCACAGCTAAGCGAGTTTAGCGCGGCGGTTATGGGCATGAATATCGACGGCCAGCTCGATGTTAACTATGGAGCCAAGGTGCCGGATATCAAGTTGGCGCTGAACATAGACAAAGTCGATCTAGATGCTCTTTCTGGTGGTGACAAGGCCGAGGCCGAACCGGCTTCAGGCGGTTCTGATAAGCCTGCAGCCAAACCTGCCAATGAAACAGAGCCTGACCTTTCAGGCCTGGGTCTCGTTAATTTTGAAGGGGATTTGAGCATAGGCGAGGTCAAAGTCGCCGGCCTGACCACCACCAACTGGGTGGTGTCGACTGTGCTTAAAGACAGTGTACTAAAGCTTAGTGAACTGTCCGCAGACCTGTATTCCGGCAAGCTAAGCGCCAGTGCGACCTTAGATGCTCGCAAGTCGGTCGCAACCTACAGCTTTGATGAGCGCTTAAACGGAGTGCAGATTCAGCCTCTGCTTAAAGATCTGGCCGACGTAGATTTGCTAGCGGGGACGGCGAATTTCAACATCCAAGGTAAAGGCTCTTCGCTAATCGCCAATAAGCTTAAGCGCAATCTCAATGCCAACGGTGACTTTGCGATTACCGACGGTGCGGTATACGGGATAAACATTCCGCAAAAAATTCGCGATGCACAAGCGGCGATGAAAGGGGATTTGAACGCCAGTAGCGAAGCGGAAAAAACCGACTTCACTTCGATGACCGGCAGCTTGAATATCGCGGATGGCAAGGTCAATAACCCAGATCTCCTAATGGAGTCGCCTTTATTGCGAGTCAGCGGTGCCGGTGGCGCCGATTTGATGGCGGAGCAATTGGACTATCTGATAAAAGCAAAATTGGTGGGTAGCCTGTCCGGCCAAGGGGGCGATCGAGACCTGTCTGGACTGGAGGTGCCAATTAAAATCAGCGGCAACTTCACCGAGCCTAAGTTTGGCGTAGACACCGAAGCCTTGCTCAAAGAGCGGGTGGACGAAGAGAAAGACAAGCTTAAGGAAAAGCTGCAAGACAAGCTAAAAGAACGCTTTAAAGGATTTGGATTCTAAAATTGATAAGGGCGCCATTTGGCGCCCTTAGTTTTGCTGTTACACGCTGACTTTGGTGATGTCTACGTGAACCTTGAGCTTTTGCCCGGGTTGCAAGTACTTGTCATCGAACTGGTTCCAGCGTTTCAGGTCTTTGACGGTTACCCTGAATCTCGCGGCGATACGCGATAGTGAATCGCCTTTGCGAACCTTGTAGGTAATGGTGCGAATCACACCATTACCGCTGCTTTTGGCACTGGGTTTGTCGGTGTAAATGGTGAGCTTGCTGCCAAGCTTTAGCGGCGAGTTAACGGCAATCTTGTTCCAACGGGCAATGGATTTGTAAGGCACTTTATAGGTGCGTCCCAATTCCCACAGGGAATCGCCAGACTGAACCACATGTTGAATCTTATTTGAACCGGCAGCGTGACGCTGACTGGCTCGTTGAGTCAGGCTCATCGGGTACTGGCTGGCATCTTTCGCAGCTACTGGGATCAGAAGGTGATCGCCAGCGGTGATGCGGTTGTCCTTGAGGTGATTAACCGACTTAATTATCGACACGCTGGTTTTGTGTCGTTTAGCAATCACGCTAAGGCTGTCCCCACTCTTGATTTGGTAGCGTTGCCATTTCAGCCAGTCGCTCGGTGAGCTTTGCGCCAGCGCCTGCTCAAAGCCATCTACCTTATCGAGAGGCAACAGGATTTGGTGCGGGCCTTTGGGCGAGGTGGCCCAATGGTGGTAACCAGGGTTTAGCTCTTGCAGCTGTTGTACCGAAACATCGGCCATTTCAGCGGCATAAGCCAAGTCTATCTGGGCACCTACATCAACGGCGGCGATACGAGTCTGATTGGCCACAGGATGTAGCTTAATTCCATAGGCGTCTGGATTTTTAATGACGTCAGCCAGAGCTATCAGTTGAGGCACATAACGTTCGGTTTCTTTGGGCAAGCTCAGTGACCAAAAGTCGGTACTTTTGCCGGCGTCGCGATTGCGTTTAATGGCGCGCATGACTCGGCCTTCGCCACTGTTGTAGGCGGCAACCGCGTACAGCCAGTTATTGTCCAAACGCTTGTACAGGTACTCCAACATATCGATGGCAGCTTCGGTAGAGGCTACTACATCGTGACGGCCGTCGTACCACCAGTCCATTTGCAAGCCAAAGTGCTTGGCGGTGGGCTTGGTGAATTGCCAGAACCCAGAAGCGCCAACGTGGCTAATGGCGTAGGTGGCAAACGCGCTTTCAATAATTGGCAGTAGCGCCAACTCCATTGGTAATCCGCGTTCTTCAAAACGGGCCACAATGTAGTGCATGAAAGGCTCAGAGCGTTCGCTAACGCGCGCCAAGTGCTCTGGATTGCGTTTGTACCAGTTCTTAAAGGTTTGAACGCGTTTGTTATCCACGTCAGGCCAGTGCATCTGGCGAGCCATGTGATCCCACACATCTGCTGCAGGCGCAGGCTCAGCGGGCGTCAGTTCTTCAATGAGTTGTTCTTCCGTTTCTAATTCAGCGGTTTGAACCGGCTCAGCTGGTTTAACTTGGTTTGACGCGTCCTTTTGTTCTGGTTTGGGCGTCGATTGACAGCCGGCTAGCATCAGTGCCAAAGCCACAGCTGTGGGAGCAAAATAGCGCATGTTTCCCCGTGAGTCTGAATGTGTTTTTAGGCTCAAAACCCGCTATGTTACCGGTTTTGCTATGCCTTGTCTTTCCATTGGCGCAGCTTTTTGAAGGTGCGCGATGGCCCCTCAACCGGATTTTCATAGTGATCAGCCACTTGCTGTGCCACTGGATTTTGGTGGCAACGCAAAAAAGGATTGATGGCTTTCTCTAAACCAATGGAAGTTGGCAAGGAGATCTTTTGTTCCGAGCGCAATTGATTCACTTGGTTGGTATAGGCCTGTAGGTCTTTGTTATTGGGCTCGACCCAGTTGGCAAATTGCAAATTGGCCAAGGTGTATTCGTGGGTACAGTACACCTTGGTATCGTCTGGCAGGTCCGCCAATTTACTCAAGGATTGATGCATCTGCTCGGCGGTACCTTCAAACAAACGCCCGCAGCCACCGCTGAACAAAGTGTCGCCGCAAAACAGCATGCCATCGCCGTAGTAGCAGATGTGGTCTAGCGTGTGGCCAGGGGTCGCCAATATCGACAATTCCAAATCGAGTTTGTCGAGATAGATAGCCGAGCCTTGGTGCAAAGGTACGTGAGGGAAGGAGTAGTCGCCACTTTCCGATGCCCATACTGTCACTTGCTCGCCGTAGGCGGCTAACAAAGGATCAACTCCTTGGGTGTGATCCCAGTGATGATGGGTTACCAAGATGCCCGCTAAGGCCTTGTTGGCGCGATTCAGATAATCTTGAGCCGATTCAAAGCAGCCTGGGTCAACCAAATAGCAATAATCGCTGTTTTTGCGAGTGAGACACCAAATGTAGTTGTCGTTAAAGGCTGGAATGGGAATGACCTGAATCATAAAACTGTCCTGCTTGGTATTATCTCTCCCAGTTTACTGGTGGAAATACTTGCTTGTATAGCTTAAATACCCCTAATCTAGGCCAAAACCCCAAACAGGGAGATGGGTGTGTTTGAACCTCCGCTGACGTGGCAACAGCTTCCCAATGGTGACAAGTTAAAGGACATGGTCCAGCAATGCCTCGACCCGTGGTTGATCGGTATGCTTGGCGACCAGCTTCTTAAGCTTGGCGCCTTAAGTGCCCAGCTCGATACGCACAAAGCGCCCATCAAACGTCATTTCAGCGGCTATCACTGCGGTGATACGGACATTCGTTTATCGCCCGAGTGCCTGCCCATTCAAAGCCACTGTATCGATTTGACCCTAATGAGCTTCGTGCTGGATTTCGAAGAGAATCCCCATGCGCTGCTTCGCGAGGTGGATAGAACCACAATCGGCGGCGGTCATATCATGATTCTGGGGTTTAATCCCTTAAGTAGCCTGTTGCTAGGGCAACTGATTCCCAGCAAGCGAAAACAATACCCCTGGTGCGGCCGCTTTTTTGGCAGCGCACGGCTGTGCGATTGGCTGAGTTTGTTGGGGTATCAGGTGGTGGCCAACGAGCGTTTGTTGGTGCATCACATGCTAGGTGACTATAAGCCAGAATCTAAGCTGCAAAGCTTCGCCGACAAACACTTTGCTCAAGCGGGCAGTGTGTACATGATTTTGGCAAAGAAAATCAGCTTGCCGATGACGCCGGTTAAGAAAAGAAAGGGCGCCAAAAAGGCTGCATGGCGACCTGTACCAACCGCCGGACGTACATCCAGAGTTAAAAACCCACAATAAAACAGCAGTTTACGAAATTCGCCATACTGCGTATTTGTATGTACGCTTTATTGAGAATTCTCGTAGGCTTCGTCAATATGGGTCGCGGCCTCTTCGGCGGCAATTCGAGCCAAATCGTCAACTCGCTCGTTTTCTGGGTGGCCCGCGTGGCCTTTGACCCATTGCCAATCGATTTGATGTTGCTGTTGGCAGGTGTCTAACCGCTTCCATAAATCCACATTCTTAACCGGCTGTTTTGAGGCTGTTTTCCAACCTTTTTTCTTCCAGCCGTGGATCCACTGAGTGATACCTTGGCGCAAATACTGGCTGTCGCTGGTTAATGTGACTTGGCAGGGTTCGGTTAAGGACTCTAGCGCCACAATTGCCGCTAACATTTCCATTCGGTTATTGGTGGTAAGCCGATAGCCTTTAGACAGCTCTTTTTTGTGCTGCTTGTAAGTCAGCAGTATGCCGTATCCACCAGGGCCCGGATTTCCCAGGCAGGAACCGTCGGTGTATATCCTTATGTGTTTAGTTTGCGCCATTTGCTTGTTACCATGGCCGAATGCGACCTTTTCCAATTTGAAGCCACATTACTAAAAAGCCTATGACACAAGCAACTTTCAATCGTCAGATCATTCTGGATACGGAAACCACGGGAATGAACCAGGCCAGTGGCCCGCACTATTTGGGCCACAAGATTATTGAAATTGGCGCGGTGGAGGTTATTAATCGCCGTTTGACTGGGCGTACCTACCATCAGTACATTAATCCGCAAATGGCGATTGACCCTGAAGCCATTGAAGTACACGGCATCACCGATGAGCGCGTCTCTGCGGAACCGATTTTTGCCCAGATAGCCGATGAATTTATTGAGTTTATTGACGGCGCTGAGTTGGTGGCGCACAACGCACCGTTTGACGTGGGCTTTATGGACCACGAGTTTGCTCAACTCAATCGCGGTGACATACTGACCGCAAATATGTGCCAGATCACCGACTCTCTGGATCTGGCTAAAAAGCTATTCCCAGGGCAAAAGAACAACTTGGATGCTCTGTGTAAGCGTTACGGTATCGATAACAGCCACCGGACCTTGCACGGCGCTTTGCTCGATGCCGAGATCTTAGCCGACGTTTATTTGTTAATGACCGGCGGCCAAACCAAGCTTAATTGGGCCGGCGAGGGCGCCAATTCGGACGATACCGGCATTCGCCGTCTTAACCCAGCCAGAAATCCTCTTAAAGTTATCGCCGCATCGGCCGATGAACTAGAGAATCACGAAAAACGTTTGGAACTGTTTGCCGACAAACACGGGTGTTTGTGGCGTGAAGGGTAATCGCTGGAATGCGCGTCATTGGGACTTTGCTTGTACTGATTGGGCTGTTGATGACTCAGCTAGTGCAAGCGGCAACTCACACACAATCGAGTCTGCTTAAAAACCGCTTTAGAATTGATCATCAGGTGGAGTCAGTCACCCTGATGATCCAGCGTCAGTACGCCACTCCGTCGGTGATCCTGGTACTTCCCGATGGCCATAAATGGTATTCAGACCGACACCCTGCCAACGTTTCATGGGCGCACAGTGCTAGCGCCGACATCATCAAAATTGAAAATCCCCCGGCCGGCCCATGGCAAATTCTTGGTGGGTTTGAAAGCGACTCTATGCTGCAAATGGTGTCCGAGCTCGGCATTAAAGTCGAATCGTTTCCCGAGCGCATCTTTCAAGGCGAGCAACTTAGGCTCACCGCCAACCTGCTGACCGACGATAAAGTTAATCGCATGCCTGGATTGGACTTTGCGGTGGATTGGAGCGCCATGATTGTTGCGGGCGATGACCCAAACTTACTGATCAATTCTGCCAATGCGCTGCAATTAGGCCGTTATCGCGACAATGGCGAAGGCTATGATGCGGCTCCCGATGATGGTGATTTCACGGCTTACTTCAAACTCACTCGCCCGCAAGGGCTATACCAGATCCAAGTGGTAGCCAGAAATGAAGTGTTTGAGCGCAAGCACAGACAGAAGGTAGAGATTGTCGAAGCGCCCATGTCGCTCGATTTGGTGTCTGAGACCTCTGTGGTCGATGGAGCTCAGCGTTTTTGGTTGAACATCTCGACGGACCAAAATGAGTTGGTGCTTGGCAAAACTCACCTAAAGCTAAGCATCACCCGTGGTAAAGATGCCAGCCAAGACGCAGTGTTTGATGATATCTACATAGAGAACCAACGCTTGCACCTCGCGCAAATTGACGAATTTGGCACTTACCAGATAAACGCCGAAGTGTTTTCTGAAACGCTGGAGGGGCGTCCGGTTCACTTTGTGAAGGCGCCAATTCACGTCAATTACCAGGCGCCACCTCCGCCGCCACCAACGCCTGATGAACTGCTGGCACAGCAACAAGCTGCAATCGAAGCCGAGCGACAACAGCACAAAGATAAGGTGTTGGTCTGGGTGATAGGCGGCAACAGCGGTGCTGTGCTATTTGGTGGATTGGCGCTTTGGCTGGTGCGTCGCCGACGCAAAGCGGCCCAGCAGCTTGAACAACAGGAAGCCGAGTTGATGGCGCTAAGTCGAAAGGGCGTATCGAGCAACGAACAAAATTTAACCCTGCCATAGTCGAATCGAACGCCAATTCGCCAATTTGTTATCAATAAATCGCCAAGTCCGCAGGGTTTGGTGATTTTTTGTATAAACAGCTTAAATCATGCGGAAAAAAGGTTGACGCTGTGGCGGCTGATTCGTATTATGCAGCCCACATTGAGAGGGGAGCGGTAGTTCAGTTGGTTAGAATACCGGCCTGTCACGCCGGGGGTCGCGGGTTCGAGTCCCGTCCGCTCCGCCACTTGCCTTGACGCTAACAAGTTAAATAGCACCCAGTAAGCGTGGAGCGGTAGTTCAGTTGGTTAGAATACCGGCCTGTCACGCCGGGGGTCGCGGGTTCGAGTCCCGTCCGCTCCGCCACTTGCCTTGACGCTAACAAGTTAAATAGCACCCAGTAAGCGTGGAGCGGTAGTTCAGTTGGTTAGAATACCGGCCTGTCACGCCGGGGGTCGCGGGTTCGAGTCCCGTCCGCTCCGCCACTGCTTACTAAAAACCTGCCATAGAGCAGGTTTTTTTGTGTCTGAAGTTTATGTCTGAAAAGTGAATGAGGTTTTAGGCGTCCGGTGCCACGGGTTTAAAGCAGGGCTGCACATCGCCGCTAGGCAATAAAACTTCTACCTCGTGCCCACCGTCACTTTCTCCCAAAGAAAAGTCGCACCCCATGTTTGCGGTGAAACGGCCAATGCAGGTGAACGACAGAATCGACTGCACGTCTTGGATTGAGCTGCCTATCTTGTGTTCTATAAAATCATTGGCTGACTGTCTGGTCTTGCATTTGGGGCATTCAAACTGCACGTCTTGCATGCGTTGATAGCCCAAGGCTCGCATTGAGCAATGCCAGTCGTCGAGGGTGTACTGCTTGGGGGCTTGGTCTGACATCGTCCGTGAATCCTTATACTGCTTATCTCGTCACAGCATCCTAGCATGGCTTGCACAACAGCAGCGAGACTTTACTCGGTTTGACGTTAGCGCAGCAATTTGCACATCAATTCGAGCGCAAAAACACCAAAGCCGAGCGGTAAAACTCGGCCTTGGTGTTTCTGGACAAAGACGTTTTATCTCAATAGTGGTTCGCCGCTGGCATCTCTATCTCACAAAGCTCATCTCTGCAGGCCTTTCTCAAAGCTTCACCAGCTTCTTCGCCAAACAGGGCTTCTAAGCGACCCCAGCCTTTTCGGTCCATCTCTCGGTCAAATAACACGTCCATTTGTTTGCGACCGCGTTCTATCAGGTAGGCGCTGCCCACCGTGCGATAGTCGCAATTATCGACAAGTTCTAAGAAGTGATCGACAAAGTGGGGCATCACTTCATCACGCACATACATGTATTCTTCCTTTGGCACTTCTTTGCCGTACATACTCCAACTCGACAAGTATTGTTTGCGATCGGCTTGAATGCGGCGAGTAGGAATGGCTTTGACCGCTTTGCTTTCGGTAATGGCGCTCAGGGGGCTCATGACCTTGCGCCAGTAGTCTGGGTACATAACGCCATCGACCTTGGGCACCATATCGATGTGATAACTCCAAATGTCTTTGGGATTTAAGTTGTAGTGCATCAAAAAGTGGGGCACAGGCGAGTCGGCGCGGGTCATGGCGTACATTAAATTCATGTCATTGCCACGGCCTCCCATCCAAATGTGAAACACACGGTCAATGTGCGAGCCTTGTGGGGCTTTCCATATACGCATAAACCCTGCTTCTACATTGGGGACGCGTTTGAGCATCAAGCGCATATAAGGACCACCGTCTTCACCGTGGATCTCTTCAAGTTGCCCGGCTTTGATTAAACGTTCCTTGATAACATTAGTATCCGCTAGTGGCTCAGGTGCGGTTTGGGTTTTTATGCCGTCAAAAAAGCGCATGATTCGACGGTTAGATTCGGCAGGCTGGTCGTAAATGCAGGCGTGGCCCGATTTTTCAATAATGCCAACCTCGACATTAGGCATAAGTTTCAGCGCTTTCTTACTGACCTTATCTGGGTTGTATAAAATTTCGTGCTCGCCAAATAACACCAATCCTGGTGCTTCCATCTTTTGCAGCAAGCTTTTCTTCTCTGAGGTAAAGAATTGCCAAACCAGTTTGAAAGCTTTAATGAAACTGATCTTTTGGGTTTTGTCGTTGTAGATGCACATCGCTCGGTCAAGGCGAAAATGGCGTGTGCACAGGGCCATAGCGCGAGCCAACTGACGGTCAAATGACCCAAAGGACACACTACCGCTAGCACTCGGTGACTTAATCGATTTGGCGGTTAGTTCGTTTTCAAGGGCGTTGGCATCTTTGCTTTTTTGCATCACCCGTTTGAACCAGATTTTCCAAGGCAGTCTGGCGTGAGAGAGCCCCATTGGGCTTAGCATCACAACCTTGTCCACGCGCTCTGGGTAATCGGTGGCCATTCGCATCACTTTCCAACCACCAGTACTGACACCAATAAAATGGGATTTCTTCAGCCCCAAAGAATCTTGGACATCGCACAGCCAATTTAGGTAGTCATTGTTGAAATACGAGGGTGGGTTAGGGGCGCTACGACCGGGCTGGCCGACAGTATCAAGCGCATAGACTCGAAAGCGCTTGGCAAGCACTGGCAATTGGTTGCGCCACAGTGGTGCGCTGCCCGCCACCGCTTGCACCAGAATCATGGGTTCGCCGTCTTCTGGGCCACACACTAGCATGTGGGTTTTGCCAAAGCGGGTATCTACGTACTCTGAGGTGAAATCAATCTCTATCTGATCCACTAATTCGTCGTACCAAGTCTTGATGGCCTCAAAGCCCTCTTGTGACTTGTATAGATACATCACGTCTTGATTGACTTGCACGCTTGGCTCAGCGGTAGCCATCGAGTTAGTGTCGATGGTTTGCGAAGTTGTTTTCATAACCCTTCCTAGTGCTGGTGTTATTTTTGTAGTGCATTCCTTACGATTACTAATATAGACAGGATCATGTCAATACTCCTAGGATTATAAAAACTAATAGTTTTTTTCGCGGTGCTAGAGCACTGGTGCAGGAATGATTGTTTTCGTAGCAACAAAAACGCCTACCGAGCGGTAGGCGTTTATCGACAGGAGTGGGGTTTAAGCGGCTCGTTCCTGAGTGCTTGGCACTCGTTGCGCTTTGAGCTCGATTGAGTCGAAATCGTCTACGTTAATCACTTGCAGACGTGCCACTTCAGCTTCGCGCAGTTGTTGCGCTTCGGCTTCGTCAATCGCGCCTATCTCTAGGCCTTGCTCGGCTATCTTATCTAGGAAGCGGAACTTCGGCTTGTAACCTAGGCCTTTACAGACTTTGTCGTACACAGGCTCTACCGCTAGGATTTTGTGGAAGGTCTCTTCTACTAATCCAACTGGATTGTTCTCGCATGGACGTAAGAACTGGCCTTTGATCAAACGCGAGCGTGCTTCGCAAGGGGTCTGTAGGATACGCGCCACCTTGTGGTCCAGACGATCGCTAGGCGCCGTCACAGGTTTGCCCCAAGGCATTAGTAACCAGCTCAATGCCTTGCCCATCGCAGGTGCAGGGAAGTTCTCGAGCAAGTGATCAAGTGCGGTTTGCAGCTTGTACAGCGAATCTTCAACGGCCCATTGCACCAATGGCAAGTCTTCTGCAGGGCGACCTTCGTCTTCGAAGCGCTTTAAAGTAGCCGAGGCCAAGTACAACTGGGACAACATATCGCCAAGACGGGCAGAGATACGCTCGCGACGCTTGAGTTCGCCACCTAAAATACCCATGGCCAAGTCTGATAGCAGAGCTAAGTTGGCACTAAAGCGATTCAGGTGCTGATAGTAGCGCTTGGTGACGTCGGTTGTTGGCGTACTTGAGAAACGGGCAGAGCTCAAACCAAACCACAGACTCTTACTGAAGTTGCTAAGAGCAAAGCCGATGTGACCGAATAGGGCACTGTCAAATTGCTTCAAGGCTTCCGCCGGATTTGGTTGATAAGCCGCTTCCATTTCTGCCAACACGTATGGATGGCAGCGAATCGCACCTTGGCCGTAAATGATCATGTTGCGGGTCAGGATGTTGGCCCCTTCCACAGTGACACTAATCGGCGCGCCTTGATAGCCTCGGCCCACATAGTTACTCGGCCCCATGCAAACGCCTTTACCGCCGTGGATGTCCATCGAGTCAATTAGCGACTCTTGCAGGCGATGGGTAAGGTGGCACTTCACGATTGCTGAAATCACTGAAGGCTTTTCACCCAGGTCAATACCTGTGGTGGTCAGCGAGCTGGCAGCTTCCATCAAATAGGCGTTACCACCAATGCGGGCCAATGGCTCCTCGATACCTTCGAGTTTACCGATAGGCATTTTAAATTGGCGGCGAATTCGCGCATAGGCGCCGGTCGCAGCTGCTAAGGTCTTAACACCACCCGCTGAGTTTGACGGCAGAGTGATGCCGCGTCCAATTGATAGACATTCCATCAGCATGCGCCAGCCTTGGCCGGCCATTTTGGGACCACCAATAATAAAGTCCAGTGGAACAAATACGCCGTTGCCTTGAGTCGGGCCGTTTTGGAACATGTTGTTCAGGGTTAGGTGACGACGACCTATGATGACGCCTTTGGTGTCGGTCGGGATCAGGGCGCAAGTGATACCCACGTCTTTTTGGTCACCGAGCAGACCATCGGGATCTTCTAGTTTAAAGGCCAAACCCAACACGGTCGCGACAGGTGCTAGAGTGATGTAGCGCTTATTCCAAG
This sequence comes from Paraferrimonas sedimenticola, assembly GCF_002282855.1. Taxonomy (GTDB): domain Bacteria; phylum Pseudomonadota; class Gammaproteobacteria; order Enterobacterales; family Shewanellaceae; genus Paraferrimonas; species Paraferrimonas sedimenticola. The sequence continues at coordinate 363,136 of NZ_NRIR01000003.1, forward strand.
TCAGCTTCATGCCTAGGACTTTTTCGCCTTCCCATTCGCCTTCGCAAACGATACCGAAATCAGGGATGGCACCCGCATCGGAACCGGCTTCTGGACTGGTCAAGGCAAAGCATGGAATCTCTTCGCCCTTGGCTAGGCGAGGTAGGTAGTAGTTCTTTTGTTCTTCGGTACCATAGTGCTGCAACAGCTCACCAGGCCCTAGCGAGTTGGGGACACCCACGGTAGAGCCCAGCGCAGAGCTCACGCCTGACACCTTTTGGAGCACCTTGCTCTGAGCGTAGGCTGAAAACTCTAGACCACCGTACTTCTTCTTAATGATCATCGAGAAGAAGCCTTTCTCCTTCATAAACTGCCAAGTTTCAGGAGTCAGGTCGGCCAACTCGTGGGATACTTCAAAATCATTGACCAGAGCACACAGCTCTTCACAAGGGCCGTCTAAGAAAGCTTGCTCTTCAGCAGTCAAACGCGGCTGAGGGTAGTTGTGCAGTTTTTGCCAATCCGGCTGACCGGCAAATAACTCGCTTTCCCACCATGTGGTACCCGCGTCTAGGGCTTCTTTCTCGGTGGACGACATCTCTGGCATGATGCTGCGATACAGTTTCAACAAAGGCTTGCTGATCGCGCTTTGACGTAGGCTGGTTAGATTCAGTGGTAGTGCGATTGCAGCAAATACCACCCAAGCCCAGATTGGTAGGCCAGAGGTAAGGCTGACTACTAATAGCGCGGAGAACAGTATCAGGGTCGAGGCCTTGAGAGACAGTCTGAGGTAGCTCACGCTGCCTAGTAAGACCAACAGGGCTAAGATCCATAAAAGGGTGTTCACGGCTGACTCCTTTACTTAGGTTTCGTTAGTTTTTATTTCGTGCGTCAAGTCACATTATAGCTCGTGGTCTGACCACTCTCACACGAAATTAGCGTGAACGTTAATAAGATGCAACTGTTTTTCAAACAATTGTTTAAATCCATTGTTTGCAAAATAGGCGATATGCTTCCGAGGTTTGCCAAACGCCTCGCAATTGGGGATAGTTAAGGGCATTGAAATTACGACAAAATAAAGGTTTTTGAATGTGCGAGTTGTTGGCGATGTCTGCCAATGTACCTACGGATATTGTGTTTAGCTTTACTGGACTGGTGGAACGCGGTGGCGTTACTGGTCCTCATGTGGATGGCTGGGGAATTACCTTTTACGAAGGCAAGGGATGTCGCACTTTTAAAGACGCCAAACCCTCTTGTGAAAGTGAGGTCGCCTCGCTGATCAAAAGCTATCCCATCAAAAGTTGTACCGTTATTAGCCACATTCGACAGGCCAATCGAGGCCGAGTGTGTTTAGAGAACACTCATCCTTTTACACGCGTACTGTGGGGCCGCTATTGGAGCTACGCTCACAATGGTCAACTGTCGGGTTACAAACCCAAGTTGAAAACGGACATCTACCTGCCAGTGGGCAACACGGATAGCGAGATGGCTTTTTGTTGGTTGATGGAACGTTTGCAACAAAAGTACCCCAAGCGCCCAAGCAATATTAAAAGTGCGTTTCGCTACGCGGTTAAACAAGCAGACCAACTACGCGAGCTTGGCGTCTTTAACATGATGCTAAGCGACGGCGATTACATCTTAGTGTATTGCTCTAACAATCTGTCTTGGATCACCCGTCGTGCCCCTTTTGGTAAGGCGCAGCTCATTGATACCGATATGGTGGTGGATTTTCATCAAGAAACCACGCCCAACGATGTGGTGACTGTGATTGCGACTCGGCCGCTGACCGACAACGAAGACTGGCACGTGATGAAGCCTGGGCAGTGGTGTGTGTTTCGCCACGGCGAGCTAATTGACCAAGGCGGCTAGTGTCAGGACTTAGCTCAAAGCGATACGTATTTGCGTCCCTTGGTTGGGGCGCGATTCCACCTCTAAGCGATACTCCAACAAAGCCACTAACTTTTGCACAATACTCAAACCCACACCTAATTGAGGCAGCGGACTTTGGCTGGTACTTCTGGCTGAGGCTCGTTGCAGTTGGTCTAGCTGATGTTGATAAAAGCCACTACCGGAATCGGTGAGTGTGATCCACAGCTTTTTGCGCTGCGAGTGCAGTTGCAGTCGAATCTGGCCCTGCTCTGGGGTATGTCGAATGGCGTTGTCCATTAAATTCGACAGAATTCGCTGCAGTAGCATAGGGTCGGTATCAACTAAGGTATCTCGCTCACAGTCGATATCCAGTGCAATGGATTTTTGCGATAAAGCTGGCGCGTAACTGTCTGCCAAATCTTGCAAAAAGGGTTTTAAATTCAGTGGTTGGCGCTTTGGTACGATTTGCTGATTCTCCAGTGCCGCCAGTTCTAATAACTGTTTGAGCAAACGCTGTAGTTGTTGCCCCGAGCGTGCGGCGGTGCGAATGAGTTCTGGATCTCGTTGATTGGCAGGTGTGACTAACCAGGTGTCGATGTAGCCAAGTAGGGCGGTTAACGGGGTTTTCAGGTCGTGACTTAGGTGCAGCAGAAACTCGTGGCGCGCTTTTTGTTGGGCTTGGGCTTGTTGATATTGACCGTTTAGTTCGGTGAGTAGAGTATCCACATCCGCGCTTATCGACTGGAGTTCACGACTGCCTTGATAAGGGCCACTCAAACGCAGGCCATCTTTGAGCTTGTGCTGATGAAGCTGGCGCAAATCGCGCTGAAAGCGGGCTAAGGGACGGGTGAGGTTATACACCAAGAGCACAAATACGAGCAGCGAAAACAGGATCAAGCCCAATGCGGCGATTGCCCAAACCCAAGGCTTTTGTTGGCTTTCCACTAACGCCTGCCATGCATCGAACTGCTGACCACCAATAATCACGTACAAATAGCCCTGTGGTTGGTTGGCAGGATCCACTAAAGGTGCCACTGAGAAGATTTTTTTCTGATTGGGATTGCGCGGATCTGTGCCGAGAATTGGCAGGTTAGCGCCGTTTAAATAGGCGTTCACTGGTGCTAAATCCACTTGACGCTGGCGAATCAAACGCTCTTCGGCGTCGTAGCCAATCACTTGGCCGTCCAGGCCTATGGTATAGATTTCAAAGCTAGGTCCAAGAAGCATAAAGTCGTGCAAGGCCTCGGTAAGCGCGGCTTTTTCAGTGACCCCTTGAGAGAGCAAGGGGTTGATGTGAGCCATGTGCTCCGCTAGGTTTCGATGCAGTGATTGCTGGACTTGTTGTTGAGAAGTCTGCTGATACCAACTAAGTCCACTCCAAAGCAGCCCGAATAACAGCAACAACAGCAAACTGGTAGCAATCAACAAACGGGTAAACAAAGAGTTCATGCCGCACCCGCTAGTGGCTCAAATTTATAGCCTACGCCCCACACGGTTTTTACAAAGTCGTCGCCTTGAAAGGGATGTAATTTGGCTCTGAGGCGATTAACGTGACTGTTGACCGTATGCTCGTACCCGGCGTGGTGGTAGCCCCACACTGAGTCGAGCAGTTGTTCGCGGCTAAACACCTGTTGAGGGTGCGATGCCAGATGCCAAATTAAGTCGAATTCTCTGGCGGTGAGTTCGATAGTTTGATGATTTAAGGTTACCTGGCGTTGTTTGGCATTGATGATCAAAGGCCCAAAATTGAGCTCGTACTCATTGGCTGGTGTCGTGCTCAAACTACGACGCAGTAGGGCTTTTACGCGCGCTCTCAACTCCAAAACGCTAAAGGGTTTAACAAGATAATCGTCGGCGCCGGCTTCTAACCCCAGTACTCGGTCTGCCTCTGAGTCTTTGGCGGTAATTAGCATGATAGCCAGCTGAGGGTCTTGGTTACGCCATTGCTGGCATAGGGTAAGGCCATCGCCGTCAGGCAACATGCGGTCCATCAATACCAAATCGACGTGCTTTCGATTTAAGGTCTGCTTGGCACTGGCCAGACTGGCGCTGTGCAGCACTTGATAATTGAGCGCGTTAAGATTCAAGCTCAGCAATTGTGCCAATTCTGGCTCGTCTTCCACCAAAAGGATGACGGGCTTTTCCAAAGTCGCCTTGGCTGGATGTGAATACATGGAATCATTCCCTGGCCGATGTCTTAGAGCTAAGACCAGCCAGAGAAGGATTTTATTTCGAGATTCCATACTTATTCGGTTCGAGTTATGCGAACCATGAGTACCGGGTTATCGAAGCGATGCGATGGCCCGAGTACTGAGTCGCTCAAACCATCTGACGCAGACAGCACGCCTGGGTGTAGATGAACCCTGTCGATGTCGTCACGAGCTTCGAGATAACCCTCGCCACCGTCGGCCGGACCAGGAATGCTTCCCTTGGCCTCGGTGTTGCCTTCGGTACCAGCGTCGTAGGCATTGAGGTAGAAGGTATGGCTAGCGTCTACTGCAAGGCTGGCAAAGTCAGCACCGTTAATACCAGTAAAGGCATCGTTGGTGTTAACCAGCATGGTGGCCAGACTCAAACGATCGATTTCCAATGAACTTAGTTCTAGATCGATCATCTCCTTGCCACCAGGAGGTAGAATACCGGCGCCATTGGCACTGGCGAGCACTCCGTCCAAATCGCTAAAGCCGCTGGCGTCGCCAGATTCCGCCAATACTTCAAGGGCATTGCTAGCGGGCATACCGGTTTGCCAAACCATCACAGCATCGGTATGACTGAGCACCGCGATAGGGGACATGGGCTGGTTAGCGGTTAAATTAACCACTTCGATTTGATAGCTTTGAGTGGGGATCACCACAGGCGTATCGATAATCTCTTGCACGTCATCCGAGTCGCTACAGGCGCCTAAGGCTAACAGCCCGACCGCAGCTAATGCGGATTTTTTAAAGGTAATAGTCATAACGGCCTCCTACTTAACGGTGACCATTAATCGAGCTACTGGGTTTAACCAGCGATGCACGCGTGCATCGAGATCACTCATACCACCAGCAGGGTCGGTGTCACCAATCACGCCAGGATGAATGTGAACCATGGTATTGGGTGAAGCATCGGTCACACCGGTACCATTAGTACCGCCATCGCCAGCAGGCGCTACTGGAATGCCTGGCACCCCTGATGCACCGCCACCATTGATGATCTCATCATTGGCTTCAGTGCCAGCATCCCAGGCGCTGATGTACACCATGTAGGTGCCAGGCTCGCTAGGAATGGTCCAGCTGTCTATACCGATGAAGGCGTCGTTGGTGGGCAGGATCATGGCGGCCAGAGACAATACTGGTTGGTCGCCAGTATCCAGCATAAAGCTGGTGCTCGCTCCCGGGGCCAGTAGGCCTTCGGCAGGGTTGGCTACTAAGGGGGCACCTAAGCCTTCTAATGCGCCTTGAAGCGCTGAAATATCACCGCCCTCAGCTATGGCTTGCATAGGCGCGCTGGCAGGCTCTCCCGCTTGGAAGAAGTTTTGGTCGTCCGGGTGTGCCGCTACCAGTACCGGAGTAAAATGGTTACCGGCGGTTAGGTTGGTCAGGGTAAGTTCAAGCTCGGCGGCTTGGCTGGAAAGGCTTGCGCCAGCGATTAGCGCTGCCAGTGAAACTGATAAGGGTTTGACTCGCATTGTGACACTCCATTTCTAATTGGTTACCGAATTAGTCTGGCAATGGAATATCACTGTGGAGTGGCGAATTTATCACATAAGTATCACGTGATTATCGCGGTGTAACGACTTAAGGCGCAGCCTGCGCTGTGGCAGGTTTTGAGGTTTCGTAAGGATGATAAGAGTGCAGGCGAATGTTTAATTGCTTGCTGCCTTTTTCAAAGTGAGCCAGTTGTACCGGCATAAAGTCCAACTCTGGGGCGAACCAGATGAAGGTTTCGCGTTTGTCGGAATCGCGGATCACCACCAGCTTAACCGTATCGTACTGCTTGTCATTTACGGTTATGGTCTCGGTTCCAGCGCTGCGAAAGCCATAGTCATCGACTTCGTTGTCTTTGACCATTTCGTAATAGTACTCGCCAATCTCTTCGGCGTTGTGTAAGTCCATTCGCAGCTGTAATTGCACCATTAATGGGTCGAACAGGCGTTTGTCGTAATCGATTTTAGCCCGTTCGCCTTTGTAGCGACTGTGGATCACGCCTCTATCCTTTAGGTAGGCGGTTTGCTCGGTGAAATCGGAACCCGTACCTTTGCGGTCGTGCATAAAGCGAATCGGATAGAGTTGGTCACCCTCTAATTCAAACTCGCTAGTGATTTGACGTTTGTCGCTTAACACCAGCAAAGATAAGCTGGAATCAAAGCGATATTGGAAGTGGGTAGGGTCGACTTGGTTGAGTTGATAGCGCGCGCCGCCCAACTCGATATTGCCGTAATACACCTTGTATTCAGCTTCGTGGGGCGTTAGTGGCTGGGCCAGTGCCGGCAAAGCGGCTAGGGCGATGGCTGGGATCCACCAAGACTTCATACACACATCCTCTGACAGCAGTAGCAATCCATTAAAAGGGAATCGACAAAGTAAGGGTAGCCATATCAGGCTGCCAGCGAAACTGACGTAAGTCTACTTTGCCATTGTTAATAATGACCCCTTCTACGCGTAATCGTTCCATTTGAAGGCGATAAGGGGCTGAATCTTTTGGGAAACTGATGCGCCCTTGAGCGTTAATCACACGATGCCAGGGCAGTGTTTCTGGGTCTTTGTCAGCTTTAAGCGCTTTTGAGACTTGTCTGGCGGCATTGGGCAAGCCTGCTAGATCCGCAATTTGTCCGTAGCTTGCGACACACCCTGCGGGGATGAGCCGAGTAACCAATTGAATGCGCTCGTTACTTGTCATTTTGCCTCTGATGAACGTCTGAATAGCTGACCCAAGCATAACAACTCAGCCGAACATAGGCTTGCACTAGATACTGCGGGCGCCGAAAGTTTTCTAACATTGCGTTTGCGAACCTTTCGTTTGCGAACTTAGCACTTTAGGGTTAGCTTGAGTAAAACAAAGTAATGTCAGACAGTTAGTCCGCAAAGTGGATTGATGGAGGAAACCAATGCATCTCGCTCAGGTGAATATCGCCAAGGCTAAATACGAGTTAGACGACCCGAAAATCGCTGAATTTGTCGGCAACCTGGACAAGGTTAATTCGATAGCCGAGGCCAGCGAGGGCTTTGTGTGGCGATTGAAGTTGGAAACCGACCAAATAGTAGATTTCAGTTTGTTTGATGATTCGAATTACATCATCAATATCTCGGTGTGGGAGTCTGCTGATGCACTGAAGAACTTTATGTTTAACGGTCTTCACAAAGAGTTTTTAGGCCGCAAGAAAGAGTGGTTTGAAGCGCTACCCCAAGCCAGTTATGCCTTGTGGTGGGTAGAAGAGGGTGAACAGCCCACTGTAGAGCAAGCACTAGAGCGCTTAATGCATTTGCGAAAAAAAGGTGAGAGCGACTTTGCTTTTACCCTGCGACGCTAACGCTAACGCGAACAGCAACAGCTAACAAGCACCGAAAGCACGGGTAAAGATTATGCCCGTGCTTTTTTAGGCGGTTCTAGAAATATCGTTTATTGCTGCGCCGGAAACGATTGGTGCGTGTGCATGTTCAACCATTGACCATCGCGTTTCTTTAAAATTACAGTAATTGCGTATGGACCTTGTTCAAGCTTGTTTCCGTTGGCGTCGAATTGAGCGTAGCTCATGTCAGCCATGTACACAGCGACGTCGTCGGCAAGCATGGTGACTTTTTCGCGAGAAGCCTGAATGTCCTGGCGTGCAACGCCGTCAAAGGCTACTTGATACAGCTCAAGCGTCTCTTGTTTTGACCACAGAGGAATGCCACCCATGACATAAGTGTGCTCGCTTGGTGCACCTGCAAACATACCATCAAGGTTGGCGGCTCGTGCTTGATCCCACATTCCGTGAACTGTTTTTAGAACTTCGGTTTCTGCGTCGTTCGCCATTGCTGCTGTGTTGCCAAGCGTCAATGCAATTACCAAAGCCGAGACTAGGTTTCTGATCTTCATTTCGATTTACCTCATAGAGAAAAAAAGCCTCGTAATGGCGGTACATCGCGAGGCTTTTGTGACTGGCTTATCTAAGCATTACTTAGTGGCGACAAAGTCCGAGTAACCAGTTTCTTTGATGGTGCCAAAGATGGCTTTTTCTTCGTACTTGGCGTTGTCCCAGTCGATGTTGTCAACGTCAACTTTGCGGATTTGCTGGTTGTCGTAAGTACGGAAGTAGTAGTCAGCGTTCTTGGTATCAGCAACGATTGAGTAGCCAGCCATTTGCGCGTCTGGAGACAACCAGCGCCAGTACAGAGTGCCACGTGGGATGTCGAATACGTTAACCATTGACCAAGCAGCGTTTACCGCGTCAAGATCAGACTTAATAACCGTTTTGTCCAACACATAGTTCAAAGCGGCAGCTTGCTTAAAGCGACCCACTGGATCTTTTTCAAAGCCTTTGAAAGTGCCTTCAGCGAATACGGTTTTACCGGTATCCAGAGTTTCACCTTGCAGATCGAGCATGGCGTGAACATTGCCAAGTTGCTCTTGGTAGATTGGATCGTTGGTCATAGCACCGACGTGGTTTTCAAAGATCTCTGGGTAGCCAGAGCCATCTTGCCACTCAACAACGATACGGCGATCTTTGTCGACGATAGAGAAGTGCATGCCTACATCGATGTCGCCAGCAACGGCGATATTAGTGTGCGAAACCTTAGTTTTCTTAAGCAGTTCAACCGCTTCGTCAACGTTCTTGGCGTTGGCTAGAACGTATGCGCCGATGTTTAGGTAGTTGTACTGGCTCTCACCTTTCGGTGCGTATGAAGATGCTGCCAAAGCGTTACCTTCAATAGAAAGACCGTACTCATTCATACCTGAAGAAACCCACTCGGTGTCAGCGTGGCGCATGCCAACGTAACCAATGTCACCTTTTACGCCTAAAAGGTCGTAGCCACGCGGGGCGATGATAAATTGTTCGCCAGCTTCAAAACCAAGCTCCATGGTGCGGCCTTGGATTTGGTTGCCTTGTGGCGTGTCGAATACAAAAGCAGAACAAGCAGAAGCAGTAGTTGCGATACCCGCTGAAAGGGCAGCTGCAGTGGCAATAGTGAGTAGAGCCTTTTTCATGATAGAACCTCGACAAGGTAAAAAAGTAGACGCAGTTCCTTGCGCTTATTTCCTGAATATGGGTCTATTATTCACAGCATTGAGTTATCATGTTAATCGTATTGAACATCATAATGATGTCTATAGGTTGAGGAATCGATATGGAATACTCACTGGCACAACTTCAAGCTTTTGTGGCAACGGTAGAAGAGGGTAGCTTTAAAGCCGCAGCGCTAAGACTGGACAAAAGCAGCCAGGTCGTCGCGCGATTCATTAGCATGATGGAAGACAGTTTTGATTTGAAGTTGTTTGAGCGCCAAGTCAGGCGATTAGAGATCACCGAGGAGGGTAGAAAACTCTATCCTCACGCCAGACGTATTCTGCTAGAAACCGATAAGTTCGACGCTCAGTTGAGCAGTTTCGAGCGGGAGTTGCCCAATACCTTCACACTGGCTATCGACAATACCCTGTCCAGTCGACAGGTCACAGAGTGCTACTATTCGGTCGTAAAAGAATTTCCCACGGTAGATTTGAAGGTACTCAGTGGCGGTACCTCGCAAGTACTGGATTGGGTAAAGTCGGCTCAAGTCGAGGTGGCTTTGGTGTTCTCCCCAGTATCGACCATCAAAGGCTTACAAGATATGGTGGCGTTTAACTTTCAAACCATCGAAGTGGCGGCGCCACAGCTCGTAGGACGTGGTGAAGTTATTTCACAACAAAGAGTCGCAGACATGACCCAGATAGTGGCGACCTTTGTTTACGAAATGGGATTGGACAACACCCATGTTCAAGGGGATAAAGTCATCACCTGCAATGGATTTGATGAGGTGGTGTCTTTGTTGTTGGCCGGAGCGGGTTGGGCTCGAGTACCGGCTTACAAGGTTAAACACCTGCTGGATAGCGGTGCTTTGCATGAGTTTGTGGTCGAGGGCGCGGTGCCAGTGAATTGGCATGCGAGCTTGTACTACCCAGATGACAAGCCTTTAAGCCTGGCGGCGGATTTATTTGTCGCCAATGTGCATCGATTGAACGACGTTATTGATAGTTAGACAGTGGTGCTTGCAGCAGGCTCTATCAGCGGTGAGTTGTGCCAACCCGTGAATACTCTTGATTGGAGAATCAAAGGAAATGTTATTTTTACTCGGTGAGAAGATTGTTTCAAAAACAGAGCCCGTTGGGACTTTTGATTGCCCTATCTGTAAGGGTTCAAAGCGGGTCTTAAAGGTAGAAGACAAGAGTTATTTCACCCTGTTTTTGATTCGGACTTTTCCTTTGGATACCGTCGCCGAGTACACCCATTGCGAGGGATGTGGTCATGCTTTTGCCTCGAAAGATGCCAGCGAGCCTAGCTATTTCGAACCACTAAAAACGATTATTGCTTATTTGGTGGCTGGGTTTGGATTGGAAGAGAATATCGAAACTGTAAGCGCTATCTACACCGTCAGTACTGGCAAAGACATTAGTCGACAAGAATTGTATTCCGCAATGGCTGCAATTCAACAAAACAATCAATTACACGAAGACTTAAAACAAGACGCCAAGAGTCTGAGCTGGGTCGACAAGGTGTCAATGATTGAAGCTGCTTACTTAGTTGTGTTCACTGCAGGAGAAGTTAACTATGAAGAGCGTCTGCAAGTTAACTTATTGGCGAATGCGCTAGGTATCGGGATTGAAGGGGTTAACGAAATTATCAAGGGGCTGCAGTCTCGCCAATACAAAGGCTTTAGTGCCGGACAAATGCAAGGCTAGCGCCTTGTTAGATGTATGAGGCGTGTAAGTATAGTTATAAGCGCCGCTACTAAGTTTCCGATTGTAGCCCAAAACTCTTAAAAGCTGTTATCTTACTGGAATCACTAGGAATTCAATCAAACTAAGTCAGCTAAAAGGAATGCGGATGGCTACTCGAATTTATCAATCATTGGCTGCAGCGGCTTTGCTGTGTAGCGTACCTTATCACGTCCTTGCCGAGTCGAGTCTATTGCACAACGTCAAAGGCTACACGGTCAATCAAGGCAAATTGGTGGAGTTTGCGGCGCTTAAGTTTGAAGAGGATCGAGTCTCACAAGTATTTCTACAAGCTCCGAAGTTATCCAGCGACATTGCAGATCAAATTATCGACGGCAAAGGCAAAACCTTGCTACCCGGGCTTATCGATGCTCACGGGCATGTGTTGGGCTATGGGCAGGGTTTATTGCGGGTCGATTTGCGTAACTCCAGCTCAGAAGCAGATGCGGTCGCTATGGTGACTCAATTCGCCAAGGAAAGTGGCGTTGAAGGTTGGGTACTGGGCCGAGGCTGGAATCAGGAAGTGTGGAGCGAGCGCGCTTTTCCTAGCGCAAAAGCTTTGGACGCTGTGTTCCCTGATCAAGCGGTATACCTGACTCGAGTCGATGGCCACGCGGGATGGGCGAATAGCAAAGCAATGGAACTGGCAGGCATTACTGCGAATACCCAGTCTCCATCGGGTGGCGAGATCATTCGCGATGCCGAGGGTAATCCAACTGGGGTGTTTGTGGACAATGCCATGGATTTAATCACACACGCGATTGCTCGACCAAGCGTGAAAGAGCAGCAGACCCTGCTACTTAATGCCTTGAATGAATTAGCCAGTATGGGGCTGACCAGTGTTCACGATGCTGGAGTTAGCCTAGATACCATACAAGCGTACAAGAACTTGGACGTTGCGGGCTTGCTGCCGATTCGAGTCAATGTCATGGTCGATGTGCTGGATCCCGAGTGGCTAAGCCAACTGGAGCAGGGCGTTTATCACAGCCCTTCGAACAAGCTGTCGATCAACAGCGTTAAGATCTCCGCCGACGGAGCATTGGGTAGTCGCGGTGCAGCTTTGATCAAAGCCTATTCAGATCGTCCCGGTCAATTTGGTTTGCTACTACACGAACCAAAGCAGTTGCATCAGTTAATCGAAACTAGCATGAAGGCCGGTTATCAGGTTAACACCCATGCCATTGGCGATAAGGCTAACTTGTTGGTGCTAGATGACTACATTGAGCTGATTAAAAAGACAGGCACAGTGGATCTTCGTCACCGAGTTGAGCACGCGCAAATACTGCAACCGCAAGATCTCAATCGCTTTGCTAAAAACGGCATCATTGCCTCGATGCAGGCCACCCACGCCACCAGTGATAAGAATATGGCAGAGGACCGCCTAGGCAGCGAGCGGATTAAAGGGGCCTATGCCTGGAAGACTTTATTGTCCAACGGCACCATTATCGCCAACGGCTCAGACTTCCCGGTTGAGTCGCCTAATCCTTTTTATGGCTTACACGCCGCGATCACTCGTCAGGATCACGATAATCAACCCAAAGGAGGTTGGTACGCCAATGAGGCAATGGACTTTACTCAGGCGCTCAAGAGTTTCACCTATGACGCTGCTTATGCAGGACATCAGGAGAAACTCATAGGTTCTCTCGAGGCGGGCAAGAAAGCGGATTTTATTTTGATTGACCGGGACATTAAGCAAGTTGACCCTTCCCAGATTTGGCAGACTCAAGTGAAACAGGTCTGGGTCGATGGAAAGCTGATTTATACCAAGTAGTCATGCAGCTGACGATTGAAGAGAGCCTGCAATAGCAGGCTCTTTTTTTGGTTGTAAAGCGGGGTGAGGGTTTTCGCTGCCATTTACGCCGAGCTATTCACGCAGAGCCATTCACGCCGAGCCATTCACGCCTAGAGAAAGCCGCTTACTCCGTTTTTCTACCTTTTATCGCTTTGATAAGCACGCTCACGCCAAGCCTTTTAATCTAGCCCCACTTCATCGAACTAAGGGGTCAACCGTGACTAATCAAACGCAACACAAAACTCAGGTAAGGCATTTCATTAATGCCCACAAAATTCTAACGCCAATTGCCGTGCTAGCCATGATGGCTTACTTCGACTTCTGGGGCGCGTCGGCTTGGATCTATTTGGCCTTGCACGGTACATACTGTGGCCTGTGGATGATCAAAGAATACAGCTTTCGCGATAAGCGCTTTGAAGAGGCCATTCACCCAGTCGCTGGCAGCATATTCGTGTTCGGTATGCTTGGTATGTACTGGATTGCGCCGTACCTTATTGTTAGCCAACAACTCGAAGTATCAGGCGTACTAGCCGCAGCTGCGGCGGCGTTAGTGGTACTAGGGGGCTTTTTCCACTTTGTCAGTGATGCGCACAAACACGCAGTGCTAAGCATTCGCAAAGGACTGATTACTTCAGGGCTATTTAGCCGCACTCGCAACCCGAATTACTTGGGTGAAATGCTGATTTACTTAGGTTTTGCCATTTTGGCACAACACTGGTTGCCTTTTGTGGCTTTGGCCTACTGGTGGACATTCTTCGTTCGCAACATGCTCAACAAAGACAAGTCAATGTCGCGTCATGCGGGATTTGCCGACTGGAAACAGTCCAGCGGTTTGTTGTTCCCTAAATTGTTCTAACTCAGATTGCACAGACGCAAAAAGGAAAGTGTTATGAAAACCAAAATGTTAGCAGTGTTGGCGGCCAGCCTAATGGCAACCAGTATCAATGCCGCAGAGTTAACCCTGGAATTATCGGGATTAAAAGCGGGCGAGGGAAACATTCGAATTGCTCTATTCGACCAAGCTGAGCAGTTTTTTGATGGCGAGTATCGAATTGGCGAGATAGTGGAAGCGCCCTCCAGCGGTGACAGTAAAACCGTAAGCATTGGTTCAATACCAGCGGGAGAGTACGCCATCTCTGTGTATCAGGACCTCAATGAAAGTCAGTCGTTAGACACCAACTTGTTTGGAATTCCGAAAGAACCTTATGGTTTTAGCGGCGACTGGAAGCGAGGCGCTGCCTCTTACGAGGAAGCCAAAATCCTTATTGATGATTCGGGAAAAGCCATATCCATTCGTTTGAGATAAGATGAATATCATGAGTTTAGCCATGAGATTCGCAACATTGGGAATGGATAGTCAGTCAAATACTCGCTCGCAACGCGCCGTCACCGAAGTTTCTGAGTTGGGATTAAACCTGTTGCTTTGCAGCGGTATCGCCGGTGCCATGGTGCTTTTAGGACGAGCGGATTTTTGGCAAAACTTTATCACCATCTTGTGGTTTAGCCTGCCGATTCATTTGCTGTCCGCCGCCTTATACATCTCTAGAGTCGAGGTGACACGGGCAGCCGAAGTCGGGGTACCTCTGCTAGTGGGGATTACACTAGGCTGTTGGCACATCACTCAGCAGCCAGCGCCAATGGAAGGGGCCGATACCATCGCCTTTATGGTGGTAGGCTCCATGCTGGCAACTTTGATTACGCTGTTTTTTTGGGCCAGAAAGCGAGTTCGAATCTCTAAGCAAGAGTTGCATCAGCAACAGCTTCGTCGCGTAGAAGCGGAAAAAGACTTGGCGGTGAGTGAGCTTAATACACTGCAAGCGCAAATTGAACCGCACTTTTTGTTTAATACCCTGGCCAACATTCAGAGCCTGATTAGCGTGGACGCCGACAAGGCGCAGGTGATGCTCAATCACCTCACGCAAATGCTGCGCAACTCGCTGCAGCGAAGTCGAGAATTGCAGTCCAACTTAGGCCAAGAGTTGGCCTTGATTCGACACTACTTAGAAATTCAAAAGATTCGATTGGGCGAACGATTGGAATTTGATATTCAGGTGGTCTCTGGGCTTGAGAACGTCGAGCTACCACCTTTGTTAATCCAGCCTATTGTCGAAAACGCGCTGCAACACGGTATCGAGCCGGCGATCGAAGGTGGTGTGGTATCGGTTCTGGTCACTCGACAGGACGACAAACTAGCGGTTACTGTGGTTGATACTGGGGTTGGTTTGGGCAATAGTCCCTCTAAGGGAACCGGTCTTGGGCTAGCGAATGTCCGCCAACGCTTGCAATCCTTGTACGGAGAAGAGGCTCGGATGGTACTGGCAGAAAATCGGCCCAAGGGAACGCGAGTGACCTTACTGCTCCCAGCCCTTGCTGCAACTAACACCCAACATTAACAAATAGGGACGGCAATGACATTGGCTAAGGCTTTGATTGTTGACGATGAGTCGCTACTAAGAGAGCACCTGCAGGTGAGCTTGCAAAAAGCCTGGCCTGAGCTTGAGATCTGTGGCGCTGCGGCCAACGGAGAACAGGCATTACAGCTGTTTGCACAACACGCACCTCAAGTCGTGTTTTTGGACATTCGTATGCCTGGTATAAGCGGGATTGAAGTCGCCCAAGCAATTAGAGCTCAGTCCGGCGAAACAAACATAGTGTTTCTCACCGCCTATGATGAGTACGCCGTTAAGGCCTTTGAACAAGGCGCGCTGGATTACTTGCTAAAACCGCTAGAGCCAAAGCGCTTAGACGCTTGTGTAGAGCGTCTGCAACAAAGGGTTGCGCAAGAATCTAGCCAGTCCAATATCGATTTGTCTCAGTTGCAGAGCTTGTTGCAACAAAGCCAAACTCCGGAGTATTTGCGTTGGATTAAAGCTCTAAAACGCGAAGAGCTGCATTTGGTAGCGGTCGAAGAGGTGGTGTGCTTCATGGCGCAAGACAAATACACCACTGTGTACACACAAGACCAAGAGTATCTCATCAAAACCGCAATGAAAGAGCTCGAGCAGCAACTCGACCCCAATCTTTTTTGGCGGATCCACCGCAGTTACTTAGTCAACGCCAAGCAAATTAAACACGTTAAAAAAGAACTCTCTGGCCAACAGTGGGTTGTGCTTAAAAGCGGAAGAGATCCTTTGCCTATCAGCCGTCGTTATTCCTCACTTTTCAAGCAGATGTAGTTATTCCGCACAGTTTGCGACTACTCTAAATCACACTTTCTCTTGGCTTGCCTCAAACCTAGCTAGGTTCTTTTCTCGCTAAAAAGCACAGAGCTTTATCTCTTTTAGAAGCTTCCTGTGCCGCTAACTGCTACTCGCATCTTTGGTACAAACTCACTATACTGTATATTTATACAGTTAACGTGTTCAGTGATATTTATTTGAGCATTTTCGCCGTGAGTGGCCCATTCAAACTGAAGTGGCAGTGAATTGAAAAGTGACAAGTGAAATGAAAAGCGAACTCTCACAACTCTTGCAGCGCAACGATGTTTGGCGTGCCAACCAGTGGCAAGCTGAGCTTAAAAGCTATCCCAGTGGTTTTGCTCGGCTCGATCAGGAGTTGGCGGGCGGCGGTTGGCCGCAAACCGGTGTGTGCCAGTTAATTTGTGCCGAGCCAGGGCAAGGGGAACTGCAGCTATTACTGCCACTGATTAAGCGTTTGAGTCAGGACAACCAGTGGCTGGTGTGGTTATCACCACCGGCGATTCCTTATCCGCCGGCACTAGCGGCCGCTGGTGTCGACTTGGCTCAGCAGCTTTGGCTGCAACCGGAAGATCACAAACAAGCCCTGTGGGCGCTAGAACAAAGTGTGAGTAGCGGCGCTTGTCGTATGGCACTGGCTTGGCTGGATCACTTGAGCCTCAGTCAGGCACGACGCTTACAACTGGTGGCAGAAAAGGGCAATTGTCTATTGTTTTTGTTTGTGGCCCAAGCTCATGAGTGCGACAGCCATCCAGTGCAGCTAAAGCTGGAATTAGCGCGTCAGCTGCAAGGCACTCAAGTGCGCATTATCAAACGTCGCGGCGGTTGGCCGAGTGCGCCTTTTGTGCTGGATCTGGGCGATTCTGAGCTTGGCATTGTGGCCGAGAAGAGCAGTGGCGAAGTGATTCGAGGGCCTTGGTAGTGTGGTGGTTAGCGGTACACGAGCCCCAGCTCGAGCTCAACTACCTGCGCCGTGGCGAGTCAGAACAAGAGTGGCTCGAGCCGGCGGCATTAATGGCGGGTAAGCCGGCCAAAGTGATGCAAGCTAACTTGGCAGCCGCTAAGGCTGGGGTGAGTTTTGGCCAGAGCATGGCGACTGCCACTGCATTGGTGAGCGATCTGCGCTTGTACTCGGCTTACCCCGAGCTGTCTGACGAGAGCCTTAAGTGGCTGGCCCATTGGAGTTATCGCTTTAGCGCACGCGTGTGTTTGCGCGAGCCGGGCTGCGTGCTGTTAGAAATTGGCTCGATGATCAAGCTGTTTGGCAGTATCGGCCAGCTACTGGATAACTACCGGCATGTGGCCGAGCTGCATTTACTCAATCCCAATTTGGCGATTGCCGATAATCCTTTAGCCGCCGAACTACTGGCGCGCAGTCACCAGCCTCAGCATCAATTGAGCCGACCTAAGGTGCAACAGGCTTTAGGGCGACTTGCGGTGGAGCAACTAGGGCTAGAGCCTAGTGCAGTGGCCAGCCTTAAAGGCATGGGCTTGACCCATTTTCATGAGCTGCAAGCTTTGCCACAGGCGGAATTAGGCTTGCGCTTTGGCGGTGATTTAGTCGAGCTGGTGGCCAAGCTTAAAGGGCAACTGCCGCAACCGCTTGAGTTTTACCAACCTCCACAGGGTTATCAGCGGCGTTTGCCCTTAAACCACGAAATTGAGCTGCTAAGCGTGCTTCAGTTTCCCTTGCAGCGCCTGCTGGGCGAGTTGCAGCTCTACCTGCAACAGCGCCAGTTGGCGGTGAATTGCTGGAAGCTTTGGCTCAAGTATCGCGACGGCGAGCAAGAGTGGCTGACGTTTGAATTGGCCTTTGCCGAGCATCAGGCCGCTAAGTTACTACAGCTGGCTCAATTGCAGCTAGAGCGCCATCAACTGACGGCACCTGTGATCGAAATGGGCATTAAGGTGGCTCGTTTTGGTGCGCTGCAGGGCAACAACAAAAGCTGGTTGCCGCAAAAGGGCAACTACGAAAAGCAACAGCTGGTGGCTCGATTGCAAGCGCGCTTGGGCGAGCAAAGGGTAAAAGGGCTAGGGCTGCAAGATCAGCACAGGCCAGAGCTGGCTTGGCAAACCCTGGCGGCGAATAACACAGAGCAATCGCTTAGTACCAAAGTTAGCCCAGGGCAAAGGCCCAACTGGTTATTGCCTCAGGCTTTACCAATCAAACGTCAGCAACTCATGCTTCTGCGCGGCCCAGAGCGTATCGAGTCAGGCTGGTGGGACGAGCACTGGGTACAGCGAGATTACTATTTGGCCCGCCACGATAACGGCGCGCTGTGCTGGGTGTATCGCAGTGCCGATGCCCAAGATCAGCTGCAAAAGCAGTGGTTTGTTCACGGTTGGTTTGGTTGATGTACGCCGAGCTTCATTGCATCAGTAATTTCAGTTTCCTTCGTGGCGCCTCGCAACCACAAGATTTGGTGCGTCGTGCCGCCGAGCTTAACTACCAAGCCATCGCCATTACCGACGAGTGCTCGCTCGCGGGCATTGTACGTGCCTGGGAGGCGGCCAAAGAGTGCGGCATTAAGCTGATTGTCGGTAGCGAGTTTCAACTGGCGGAAGGCTGTTTGGTGTTACTGGCGCGCAATCGCAAAGGCTATGGTCAGCTGTCATCCTTGATCAGTTTGGGACGAGTGCGCTCAGAAAAAGGTAACTACCAGCTCAGTCTTAGCGACTTTGAGCACAAGCTCAGCGACTGTTTATTGTTGTGGCGGCCAGCACAGGAATTGGCCGAGCCCGAAGCCGTGTTGCGCCAACTAAAGCGCTGGTTTGGCGAGCGGCTGTATCTTTTGATGGAGCGCCAATTGCAAAGCGGCGATAAACGTCGTTTGCAGCGCTTAAGCCAAATGGCGGCTGACTGTCGCGTCGCTTGTGTGGCGGCAGGGGATGTGCACATGCATCACAATCAATGCCAACCACTGCAAGATGTGCTTACCTGCATTCGCCACGGTACCAGTATCGATTTGGCCGGAAGCCTACTGCACCCCAATCGCGAGCGTTACTTAAAAAGCTTGTCGGCCTTGGCCAAGCGCTTTCCGCAAGACTGGCTTGAGACCAGTGTGTCGATTGCCAATCAGTGTAACTTTGAATTGGGT
Source organism: Paraferrimonas sedimenticola (assembly GCF_002282855.1). Classification (GTDB taxonomy): domain Bacteria; phylum Pseudomonadota; class Gammaproteobacteria; order Enterobacterales; family Shewanellaceae; genus Paraferrimonas; species Paraferrimonas sedimenticola. The sequence continues at coordinate 381,999 of NZ_NRIR01000003.1, forward strand.
GACCTTCGCTACGAGTATCCATCAGAGCTAGTGCCTGAGGGCATGAACGCCAGTCAGTATTTAACCCAAGAAACCTGGAAGGGCTACCAAAGACGCTTTCCCAACGGCGCCGACCCATCGGTACGCCAGCTGATTTGCAAAGAGCTAAAGCTGGTTATCGAAATGGGTTACGAGTATTTTTTCCTGACCATTTACGATCTGGTGCAGTTTGCCAAGTCTCGCCATATTTTGCATCAAGGCCGCGGCTCGGCGGCTAATTCTGTGGTGTGTTATTGCTTGGGGATCACCGAGGTTGACCCAACTCAGGTCAATTTGCTGTTTGAGCGCTTTATTTCCAAAGAGCGCAACGAGCCGCCGGATATCGATGTGGACTTTGAGCACCAGCGTCGCGAAGAAGTGATTCAGTATCTGTACCAAAAATACGGCCGCGAACGGGCCGCATTAGCCGCGACTGTGATCAGCTATCGCTTCAAAAGCGCGATGCGCGATGTGGGCAAGGCCTTGGGCCTAGACGAGCAGTGGCTTGAGCGCTTGCTCAAAGGGGTCGACAGGCGCGATAAAGACAGTCGTTGGCAAGACCAGTTGCAAGCGCTTGGGGTGAGTGAGCAAAGCGATCGCGCTCGCCACTTAATTCCCTTGGTAGAGCAAATCTTGGGCTTTCCCCGTCACTTATCTCAGCACGTGGGCGGCTTTGTGATTTCGCGAGGACCTTTATCTGAGCTGGTGCCTATCGAGAATGCGGCAATGGCGGATCGCACCGTGATCCAATGGGACAAGGACGACTTAGAAGCCTTAGGCCTGCTCAAAGTGGACGTATTGGCCTTGGGCATGCTTAGCGCCATTCGCCGTACTTTTGATTTGCTGAGTGACTTCCACGGTAAGCACTTTGGCATGGACACGGTCGAGCGCGAGCAGGCCGAGGTGTATCGCATGCTGCAAAAGGGCGACAGTGTTGGCGTATTCCAAATTGAATCCCGCGCCCAAACCAATATGCTGCCAAGACTTAAGCCCGCGTGTTATTACGATTTGGTGATTCAAATTGCGATTGTGCGTCCAGGGCCGATTCAAGGGGACATGGTGCATCCTTACCTGCGTCGACGCAAAGGCCTCGAAGCGGTGACCTATCCCAGCGTGGAAGTGCAAGGGGTGCTTGAGCGCACTCTGGGCGTACCGATTTTCCAGGAACAAGTGATCAAGCTGGCGATGGTGGCCGCAGGCTTTAGCGCCGGTGAGGCCGACCAACTGCGTCGGGCCATGGCCAGTTGGAAGCGCAATGGCCGATTAGAGCAGTTCGAGCGCAAGCTCCTTAAAGGCATGGCGCAAAAGGGCTATTCCGAGCGCTTTGCGCGTCAGCTCTACCAACAGATTTTGGGCTTTGGCGGCTATGGTTTTCCCGAATCTCACTCCGCCAGTTTTGCCTTACTGGCTTATGTGTCGGCTTATTTGAAGTATCACCATCCCGCTGCTTTTTGCTGTGGCTTACTCAACAGCCAACCCATGGGCTTTTACACCCCGTCGCAATTGCTACAAGACGCCCAGCGCCACGGGGTAGAAGTGCGTCCGGTGGATATCAACCAAAGCGATTGGGATCATAGCCTTGAGCCCAACAATCACAACCAAGCTTGTATTCGCCTGGGTTTTCGCATCGTCAAAGGCTTGTCGCAGGCTGCGGTTGAGCAACTGCTGCAAGCCCGCCCCGAACAAGGGTTTACTCGAACCGAGCAAGTGCTGGAGCTTGGCCTTAAGCGCAACGAACTGGCGGCGCTAACCGCTTCCGATGCGCTAAAACCACTGGCAGGGCACAGGCATCAGGCACGCTGGGAAATGGCAGCCTATCAGCCTGACTTGCCGCTGTTTGCCGAGGAGCATAGCCAAGTGGCTGAAGCCAAGCCAAGACAGGCGCTTAGTGGCGGGGTTGAGCTTAAACAAGAGTCCAGCGCGCAAGCCATGTTTAGCGACTATGCCCATTTGGGACTAACTCTTGGCGAGCATCCTATGAGCTTGTTACGTCAACTGAATCGGCTTAAGGGTTGTTATCGCTCCGACGAGCTTGCCCAGTGTCGCAATAATCAATTAGTGACTGTGGCAGGCTTAGTGGTTGGCCGGCAACGACCGGGTACCGCCAGCGGGGTTACTTTTGTGACCCTTGAAGATGAGGTGGGCAATGTGAATGTGATTGTGTGGGCGGCGACGGCTAAAGCTCAACGAGTGCCGTTTTTGACCGCTAAGGTACTTAAAGTTAGAGGGCACTTAGAGACAGCGGAAGGAGTCATTCATTTGGTGGCAGGCCAGCTTATCGACATCAGCCATGAGTGTGATGCGCTCGAGCTAAGTTCGCGAGATTTTCGCTAGCTCTGAGGGGATTCAAGCCCGTGCTGAGCCAAAATAATCTTTTCCATCAGCTGCGCAGCTGGACCCAAGTTATCGCGATCGGGCACCACCAAACTCATGGTGGCCTGACGTTCAGTGGAGCCGGTTAGAGTCAATCGCGTCAGTTGGCGCGAGTCCACCAGAGGCTGAGCCATGTCTTGCGGTAGCCAACAAAACCCCAATCCTTTTTTTAAAGCGACCAAGGCCTCGTGAAAATTGGAGAAGGTCCAGCGTTGTTCAGACTTGAGCCAGCCCACACGATCTTCCGGGTGGCTACCACTGTCACGCACGACTAATTGCAGTGCTTGAGTCAGTTCGCTCTCTAATAGCGGCTGGGGTCGACTGGCCAAAGGGTGATGAGGATGACAAACCAGCCACAATTGGCAAGGCATTAAGGGCTGGTAAGAGTAGCCAGAGGGCGGGGTGGCGGTAATCGCCAAATCAACACTTTGGGATTCTATGCAATCGACACTGCCCGACAGCACGGTATCAATTACGGTAATGCGCGTCCCTCGACCTTCCGGATGGAACTCATTCAAGGCGCAAACCAACTGTTGCATGGGGTAAAGCACCTCTCGGCTGATTCGAATTTCTGGCTCCCAACCTTGCTCCATTTTGTTGGCCAGTTGTTCCAGCGCGGCCGCACTACTACTGAGCTCGCGAGAACGACGCAATAACACTTCGCCTTGTGGCGTTAGCTGGGCTTTGCGGCCCACAACTTCTAGCAATTGCACACCCAGTTGGTCCTGCATTTTAGCGACTGCGTGATTGAGCGAAGATTGGCTTTTGTTGAGTGCTTTGGCGGCGTGCGCGTATCCGCCATAGTCGACCACAGCTTGCAATATGCGCCATTGCTCTAGGGTGACTCGAGTGCGGTACATGGGCGAATTCCTTCTCACTAATTCGAATGGTCGCGGCCATTATTGGCGTTAACTGTTCGCAACCGCTAATTAGTATAAAAGGAAACTGGTCGAAATATAACCGTTAAATGCCAGATATGCCGAATATTTTACTGTATTCGGCATATCTGCTTAAGGATTACTTGGATTTTACTTGTTTTGGTAGGTATTTCTGCGTTTGTTTGAGTTTTGCCAGATGAGGGCCTGGATGGAGCTCGCCAGTCCAACCCAATAGCATCATGGCCAACATGTTTCTGTGCTCTCCGCTGGCGTAGCTAATTCTGCCGGAGATCGAAGGAATGAATTGAGCCTGCTCATCAAAACTACCGATAATGTGGTTACGCGTTTTCGAGACCACAGGGTGATCCTCTTTACCGGCGAGCAAAAAACTCACACCTACTTCAGCAATAATGTCATCGGTACCATCTTTGATGATCCGCTCAATGTTGGCTTCAAAGTAATCCAATATCCAAGCGAACTCTTTGGCGTCTACCGGCTTTTGATAATAGCCAGAAGCGGCAAATACAAAATGAGTTAGGCCGTAGACTTTGTTTCGAAATTGTTTCTTGTCTAACTGCTCATCTTGCTCGTTTGGATACACAGCATTAAACGCCTTGGTATAGGTGTCTAGATAGTCGCGCACGCCCAATTGCTTGGCCCAGTAGACATAATTAATCAACTGCGCCGCCCAGGACTTGATCATGGCAGGATCGGTTAGAGCCGGTTCAAAGTCGTAGCGTTTAAGGACTTCGATAAGCAGCTGATGACAAGGCCCAGTTAAGCCAAACTCGTCGATGCGACTGGCGTATCTGAGCAGCGCATCGGTATAGAAAACAAACTCAGGCCAAGGTTTGAGCGCGGCTTTACGGGCTTTTGCACGCGGACCTTTGCCAAGCTTTGAAATCATGTCGTTTGAGGTTGCCTCAACGAAAGACAACTCGTTGGCCTGGCAGGCGTAAAAGCTCTGTGCTTCGGTAACAGTGAACAAGTCAACTAGCGCGGCTTGGGTGTACTTGGGATCGCCATGCAAACGCCACATGCGAATGCCGTAGTGCCCTTGGACGCGAGGAGGTAACTGATACAGTCGGCTCTCTAAGGTTTGTTGAATGCCTTGGTATACCTCATCAGCGCTGAGTTGCTGCGCTTTTACCGGAGTAGCGCACAGAGCAAGGCTGGTTAGCAGTATGGGAATCAGAAATTTCATTCAGCATCCTTTGATTAATTTGTGGGGGTGAGCTCAAGCCCACCAGTTGTTGAAATTGTTTGGTTAAACCCGCGCCATTGGCGTTGACAAACAGGGTGTTGAAAATACTGTCCAGCGGCAGGCATTGGTTTTGATGGCGCAAGGCTAGCCAACGCCCAGCATCCTGAGCCCACAGGCTTTGATATACATTGGCGCCAAGCCGTGCCTGGCTAGCAAAGCGAAGTTCGACTTCTGGTGCACTTTCACCAAATCGCTTGGAAAATAAGTCTGTAGGGCGCTCCAATTGGCTGTGATTATCGGTGAGTGCTTGTAAGGCTCTGGCGTTGTGCAGATTGCGTCTTGAGTCGAATTGAGCCTGCGTCAGCCCAAATCTTGGCTGCCACATGGCCGATAGCCAATAACTGGCTAAATGGCTGGCCTCTGCGTGTAGACCGATGCGGTTATTCCAGTAAAAACGACTACCGGCTGCAAGCGACTTTAACGCACGTGCAATTGCCATGTGATATTTGTGCTGCTGCCTGGCCAACGAGATGTTCGCTGGCGCTTGTAGCTCGACCACGCCGACTTGAACACCCACTATGCTTTGGCGAATCACCCAGCTACCAATATCACCGTCTTGCCAATTGACTCTAAGCTCGCCAAGTAATCGCTGCTCGAGCCAGACTCGAAAGTAGTTGTCCTGCAAGCCCTCCAAGCGCAAACCAAGTTCTTCTGCAGTATCGGTTAACACCTGTATAGAATCCGAAGTCTCGCTTAACTCAGAGTCTTGTTTGAGTAATCTTGCCAATTGCCAAGGGGCAGCGGCATGGTCTTTCGAATAGCTCGCCAGTAAATACTGATACACCCAGTCAACCTCGCTGAGCCAATTGCGGCTGAGTTGGTGTTCGGCCACTTCACGGTAGCCTGCGCGTTTTGCTTGTTCGCGTTGCTGCTGATAAATTCGCGCTAACAGCTGTTCGACCGCATCACCGCCTCTGAGTTGGTAGGCTTGCCAAACCGTTCGTCGACAGTTTTCATCCGCTTGGTTTATTAAATAGCTCGGCACTTGCGCCATGCTGATGCTGTTGTCGCTGAGCTGACAGTCGATTTTAGTAAGGTCGATTTTGGCGCGACTGGCCTTTAGGCGGGCTCTGAACTCGGCAAATTGGCTGAGTTGAGCAAGGGGTTGCTGATTGAGTGCGTCTTTTTGGTAGAGTTGCAACCATCGCTTGGCCAAGTTGGCAAACTCTGGATTGGATGACGCTTTGAGCCGCTCGGGCCAACCTTCGCGCAGTAACTGTTGCAATCGTTGCTTGTGTTGGCTGGCAATGCGCTGCTGGCAGGCCAGCAACAGCCCGTGCTGGTCTCGAGAGAAGTGACTTCCCCATCGTGATTTTTGATAGTCGATAGCATCGCTTAAGTTGTAGCGAGCGAGGTCGGCCCGCTCCAGTAAAACCAGATTTTCAGTTAAAGATTGATTTGGATCGAAAGAAACAGGCGCTAAGGTTAGCGCCCGGCATTGTTGCAGTAGGTTGTCCAGTGGAGCGCTGGTTGCCCAGGCGCTCCAAAGCAGGCTAAATGCCAGAGTCAGGATTGAAGTGCTTTTTGACATAAGCAATGCGTTCTTCCACTGGCACTGGGACATCCCCGAGCGATTGGATTTGCTTGAGTCGCGGTAAAATCCCTCTGGCATTGGCGGTTTGAATCGCAAGCCCTGGACGCGCGTTGAGCTCTAATAACTGCGGTCCATGTTCAACGTCCAACACCATGTCAGTGCCTAGGTAGCCCAGCCCCGACATCTCGTAGCAACCCGCTGCTGTGGTCATTAAACGATCCCAGTGAGGCACTTGAATGTCCGTTAACTTCTTGCCGGTATCTGGGTGGAGGTCGATAGGGCGGTCATACTGCACCGCGTGTAGCCCTTTGCCAGTGACCAAATCTAAGCCAACCCCAACCGCACCTTGGTGCAAGTTGGCTTTGCCGTCGGATGCGTGCGTCGACAACCGCAGCATGCCCATGATGGGATAACCTTTAAACACGATCAAACGTATGTCGGGCACGCCCTCAAAGGAATAGCCATCAAACACAGGGTCAAATTGAATCAAGTCCTCAACCACAGCCACGTCGGTCTTGCCACCAAGAGTGAACAGACCGCTGAGCACGTTTGAACAGTGGCGGTCCATCTCTGACGGTGTGACTTCATCGCCACTAGGCTTGTAAAAACGCCCGTCTTCGACGTGGGTAATCACCAAAATGCCTTTGCCACCAGAGCCTTGTGCGGGCTTTATCACAAACCCTTTTTTACCTTTAACCATATCTGGTAGACCAGAGATTTCCGGTTGCTGGCGAATTACCCCAATTAGGCCTGGAGTGGCAATGTCATTTTTAAGCGCCAATTGTTTGGTCATCAGTTTGTCGTCGACCAATTTGTACAAGTGACGAGGATTGTACTTACCAATGAAGTCAATGTTGCGCTTGTTCATCCCTAAGACGCCTTTGCGCGCTAGCGTCTTAGGATTGGCGAACATTAACGCTCCTCCGCAAAGGGTTTAAAGCGGCGCAGTTCGAGCAAGCGATAACCTGTGTATTGGCCCATAACCAGTACCAAGGCCAGAACAATCAGGTGGACACCCAAGAAGTTAAAGGCTAGGTGCTGCGCCCAGAAGGAGCTCATCGCCAGGTAGGTAAGGGTGGCCACAAATAGGCTACCGCCACCTTGGATAAACACTTCTTTAGGGCCTTCTTCTTCCCAAAGAATCGACATACGCTCAATGGTCCAAGCCAAAATAATCATAGGGAAGAAGGTGATAGTTAGGCCTTCTGACAATCCCAGTTTGAACGCCAGAATGGTGAAGGAGCCAATAATACCGATCACCACAACCACCACCGCGGATATTCGCGAAATTAAGAGTAGGTTGAGGTGTGACAAGTAAGAGCGGATCATCAAGCCCACTGACACAATGAGTAAGAAGCCTATCAAACCGGTTAGCAGAGTGGTTTGAATAAAGGCTAGCGCAATCAGAATCGGCATAAAGGTACCAGAGGTCTTAATACCAATCAGCACACGCAGGAATACCACCACCAATACACCCAGAGGAATCAGCAGAATCCCCTTGAACATGCCTTGTTCTTCGATAGGAAGTTGGTACAAAGAGAAGCCCAGTTCTCGTTGCACGCTCATGATATCCACCGCGGTGCGCAGTGCAGAGCGGGTGTCGAGAATCATGCTAAAGGTTACTGAGGAGTTAGTACCGCCAGTCACTTCTAGTACAGCCTGATCGGATACTTCCCATAGAAGCATGGCTTTCGGTCGACCTTCTTCGCCGGATTCAGGGTCAAACAGGTGCCACTCTTCTTGGTGATAAACCGCCACCAAGTCGGTCATCGGCTGGCGACGACGTTGGTCTTCAAGCTTGATGCCGTTTACTGCAATCGCTGGTACACCACCATCAGCCATCAGCTTTAAAAATACCGCAGCGGGTCTTTCTGTGGCTTTTAGCAGGGCGAAATTCTGCGAGCTTTGCTCAGCGCTGATCATTTTCGCGATTTCGCGCGCGTAAGACAGGTTGTTAGCACTCTTGCTTTGGGCTTGAGCCACTACTTGGCTGGCAGCTGCTTTCAGGGTGTCATTCCAAGTCGCAGGCGATGGAATTTCTGGCTCAGCATCCGCTAACAATTTGTCGTTGCCGGTTGGCACAAAGGTGGCCTTGTAGAATAGGTCTTGGCGGCCCATGGCTTCGCGAATACTCCACACTGCGCGGCGTTTACCTTCCTTTTGGTCGACCGACAAGCCGTAACCCGGAGAGGCGGCATTCTCGATCAGAATGTCGTATGCCGGGTCTTGTGGAAGAGCAAAGCTCACTTCTACAGGATCGCCATTGGCTTGAAAGCTAATTCGAGCGTCGACGGCCCAAGTTTCTACACGCTCACCAGGCACAAAAGGTACCTTGTGTACATTGTGGGTGTAGATAATGCTTGCAACCCCTGCGATGAACAGCAGAAGCACAAGAAAGTAAAACGGCTTACGTGAATGCATGAACTGTCCTTATTATTTTGTTGATTTAGCTGGCTTAGGCATTGGCGCTGTCTTGCCGTGGACAAATTTCTTACCCACATCAACAACTGCGATATCTTTCATGAATTTACGCCCCAGCAACATGGGATATTCCAAGTGGCTGCGGTCAGTGAGGTTTAGCTCGGTTTCGGCTTTATAATCGCCAATTTGAATGTGGCCCATGATCACCGGGCGACGTTCACTTTTTTCACCGGCTTGCTGTTTGATTTGCACGTAGCGAACCACGCGTGCTTCTTTGGTTTGAGCGACAGTGGCGTCGCCTTCTTGTACTTGAATGTCAAAACGCACCCAGTTTTTGCCATCGCGCTCAAAGCGTTGAATGTTCTGTGCGTTTACCGATGATGATTCGGCGCCTGTGTCGATGCGAGTCGCGAAGCCTGTGCCAAACTCTTCTACGTAAACCATCTCAGCTTCACCGAGTAGTAGCATGTCCGCCATTGCATTCTTAGGACACTCTTTGACAACCGGTACTGGCGTGGTGACCTTCTTAGAGCCCTCATCCATTTGTTCGAGTCTTTGGTTAAGACGAGTGATCTCCTGTTGTACCTCTGCGACCTGGGTTTCGTTAGCACATAGCGCACCTACGTCGGTGGCGAGTTGCTGACGGGTTTGCGACAATGCAACTTCCAACTGGTCTTGAGTTAAGCCTGGGTTGGTAGTGGATTGGGCTGCGCAACCGGCAAGTAGCGCACTGGCAATTACAGCAAGGGTACGGGCTCTCATAACTTGTCCTTAACTCAATGGGTTATACGGTTTTGTTGCTACAAATGTAGCTCGTAACGGTGCGGGGTATCCCTCAACCGTTTTAGTTATATCGTTTGGATCTAGATAGTCGACCAATGATTCGTTAGGCATCCATTCGGTGCTGCGCTGTTCTGCCAGAGAGGTGGTATCTAAATTAACCATGCGTACGTTCTCAAAGCCGCACTTAGTTAACCATAGCATTAGCGCCGCTGGCGATGGTAAATACCAGACATTGTTCATTTTTGCATAGCGATCGTGTGGGACTAACACCTGTTGTTCGTCACCTTCGACCACCAAAGTTTCTAATACTAACTCGCCGCCGTCGCGCAATTGATTCTTCAACTGAAACAAATGGTCGATGGGCGAGCGCCTGTGGTAAAGCACACCCATAGAAAATACTGTGTCAAAGGCATCGATGGCTGGCAAATCTTGAATGCCAATGGGCAGCAAGTGTATTGGATGCTTGCCACCGGCTAGTTTCTTAACCGCCTCAAACTGACACAAGAATAGAGTAGAGGGGTCAACCCCAACTACTCGACGAGCGCCGGCACCGAGCATTCGCCACATGTGATAGCCATTGCCGCAGCCAACATCGAGTACCAAGCGGTTGTTCAGTGGTGAAATCTGGTCCTTTAGACGATCCCATTTCCAATCAGAGCGCCACTCGGTATCGATGTGAATATCGTATAAGCGGTAGGGCCCTTTGCGCCACGGCTTGTATATGCTGAGTAAACTGGTGAGTTTGGCTATCTCTGATTCAGACACTTCGTCGGCTCGACCGATTGCCACTTCGGACTCTAGATCTAGGTGGACGGGTGGGTGTTCAGGCAGCTTTTTAAGTACCTTTTCCCACTTGGGCAACTCACCGTGTTTGTGTTCTCTTTGCCATTTACCCAGGATAGCCGGCAAATCTTCAAGCCAATGATGCAAAACATCATCGGCAATCTCTTGGTAGAAGGAGGTAAAACTTATCACTTAATTGCCACCATAGAGCAGAAGTTCAATTCTTGATGCCAAGTTGTGGCATGTTCGAAACCGGCTTTTGTAAACCTTTGATAGTGTTGAGCCAAGGTGTCCGGGATCAGTACGTTTTCTAGTGCCGAACGTTTTTGACTGATTTCTAATTCACTGTATCCGTTGGCACGTTTAAAGTCCAAGTGTAATGATTCAATTAACGACTGAACGGATTGATCTTCAAAGTGAATTTTCTCCGAAACAATTAGGCACCCGCCTGGGTTTAAGCCCTCATAAATGAGGTTTATCAAGGCTTGACGGTCATCGGGCGCAAGAAACTGCAGGGTAAAATTAAGTACCACTAGCGAGGCATTGGTTATCTCAACATCGCGAATGTCCGCACAAACGAATTGAACCGGGATGGGATTCACAAAGGCATCTAAATGGGCGCTAGCTCTCTCTATCATGGACTCAGATAAATCCACGGCGATAATCTTGTCTGGTTGAGCGGAGGCACCACGACGAATGGCGTGGGTGGCTGCGCCTAAGCTACAGCCCAAATCGTAAACCAAGCTACCTTGGGTCACCTGAGTGCGTGCAATTTGGCCTATACCGTGAATAATGGCACCATAGCCTGGCACAGAGCGGTTGATCATGTCAGGAAACACGTCAACCACTTGTTGGTCGAAGCGAAAACCTGCGAGTTGAGAATGGGGTTTGGCGTAAATGCGATCGGAGCCGTCAGACATGAGCTGTAAAAATTGACTTTAGGTCACAGTATTTTAGCTGGTACCATAAAATTCTGACAAGGCTAATCAGCGGATACTAAAGGGTTTTTAGCGTTTTTTAGGTTACTTGTTGGAATATTAGGCAAAGCTGGAGGAATGGAAGCTGTTGAGCGTCAACAAGATGATAGTGGCCTTACTGGCCGTTGCAGTGCTTTTCGTTGGTAGCAAGGATGCGCGCGCTGATGATTATATAGTCGCCTATGGTGAAGACAGTTACCCCTATCAGTTTACTAACACTGAAGGTGACGCCGATGGCCTATTGATTGACCTATGGCGCGAATGGGCCGCGATTCAAGGTCACCAACTGACCTTCATTGGCCATCCTTGGAGTGATTCTATCGACTTTGTGGCTAAGGGAAATGTCGACTTTCACGCGGGATTTTCACCGACTCCCAAACGCGCTGAAATTTTCGAGTTCTCCTCACCAATCACTCGATTGAACACTTACCTTCATTTGCATCACTCGCTACCCCAACACGAGAGTATTAGCGAACTCACGCCGTATCGAATCGGCATAGTTAAAGATTCTGCACACAAGTCCAAACTCAACGAAATAAATCCCAGATTAGAGTTTGCCGAGTACAAAACCCGCGCGGCGCTACTCGATGCTGCTCTGCAAGGGGACATCAAGATTTTTGCCAGCATGGACGGTTTCCTAAAAGACCAGGCTATCGAGCTGGAATTACTGCAAAGCTACCCAAGAGCAAAGCGAATACGCATAGCCAGCTATCCAATGACAGCCGCTGTGGTGAAGTCGAAAAAGCACTTGCTCGCTGGAGTTGAGAACGGATTTAGTGAAATTGATGGTTCCTTGCGCCGAGACATTCGTCGCAAATGGTTGGGGATGCGCAATCAAACCTTAACTCTGATGGCCGACAGTGATAATGCACCTTTCATGTTTCGCGACAACGCCGGTCGTTTTCGAGGTTTGTACATAGATATTTGGCAACTTTGGTCGAGTATCACTGGTATTCCTGTGAGTTTCGCTGAAGGTGACTCCAATCAGCAGTTGGACTGGGTCAAGGATGGCCGGGTCGATGGTCATGCCGGTTACCCCGCTGGCGGTGCCCTAAATACAGGGTTGCACTCCATATGGCCCATCTACCAACAAAAAGTTCGTCTGTTTTATCCTTTTGACCGTCAAGCGCCGAGTGTCAATTCCGAAGCCCAGCGAGTAGGGGTGTTGGCCAATGCACCTTACATGGACCAAATTCGCCTCAGCTATCCCTTGATGGAGCTGATTTTATTTGCCGACCTAAATGAAATGGAGCAGGCGCTAAAGGCAGGGCGACTGGTGGGCATGTTTGCCTCTGCGCCCCAGATAACCGAGCGCATGATCCGCGAAGACAATTGGGGCTATTACCAAAGCTTGGATGCGCCCGAGTACCGAGCCCCTTACTACGTACTTTCCCGCGAGTCGGACACCGCCTTAAACCGTCGAATTCAAGCCGGCTTTGAGAGTATTCGCGTTCCTCAGTTGCACAATATCGAAAAGCGCTGGCTGGTAAACAGTCGCGATTATCAGTTTGCCAAAGACGCAGCGCGACTCGAGTTAAACGAGTCTGAACAGGCATTGGTTGCTGAGTTCGAAGAGTTGACCGTGGGTTATCTCAACAATTGGCCCCCGATGGAGTTTACCGATGGCGTCGGCCAATTTGCCGGGATTAACTCGGCGATTGTCCGTCACTTAAGCGAACAACTGGGCTTTAGCGTCAATGCGATAGCCTACAACGATTTTCAGACTTTGATGAAAGCCGTTGCTGACAACCAAGTGGATTTGGTGGCGAGCGTTCAACCCAGCGCTCAACGAAGGGCTAATTTGTTGTTTAGTGACGCGTATTGGCCTGCACCATACGGTTTGGCGACTCGCAGCGACAAGGTCGACATTGTCAATTTAACCGAACTAAAGTCGCAGCGTATTGCGGTTATCGAAGGCTATGCAGTTGTCAATAAACTGCGCAACTTAGACATGCCAATGGAGTTGGTCTTGGTGAACGATACCGCTCAAGGACTGGCAGCCTTAGCTCATAACGACGTGGATGTATTTATCGACCAAATGGTCAGCTTAGCCAGTCAGTTGCGACGAGATCCACAATCAGAAGTACGCCTATCGCTACTTGCCGACTATTCATCCGAGCACAGTCATTTAGCGCTCAATTCTCGCTTGGAACCATTACTGCCTCTGATCAATCGAGGGTTAGCAACGCTTACCAGTAACGACAAGCACCAAATGTACCACCAGTGGCAAATCCCCGAGGCCCAACCGGACTCCAGTGCTGGATGGTGGGTTAAGTGGAGCTTGTTGGTAGGTCTTATCGTGGTTGGCTTTTCCGGTATGACTTGGCTGACCAACAACAAACTCAAGCGCGAAGTGACCCGCAGGGCCATGATTGAAAAGCGAATTCAGCATGTGGCCAGTCACGACAACCTAACTCAATTGCCGAACCGTTCGCTGTTTCACGACCGTGTCACGCAGGCCTTATTGACCCACGCTCGTGAAAAACAAAAGTTCGCTTTGATGTTCCTCGACGTGGATGGTTTTAAGAAGATCAACGACAAATGGGGCCATAGCGCCGGCGATGTGGTTCTTAAGGAAATCGGCCGTCGCTTGGTCGCTGCAGTACGTCAATCTGACACTGTGTCGCGATTTGGCGGCGATGAATTTGTGGTGCTGTTGAATCGAATCAAAGACACGGATGGTGTGGTGCAAGTAGCGGACAGTTTGATTGATGCGGTTGTGACCCCATTTCAGGTGGAAAACGAGCCAGTTCAACTCGGTGTTAGCATCGGAATCGCGCTATATCCCAAGCATTCTGATGAGCTTAATGAGCTGCTAAAAATCGCTGATGCCAACATGTATGCGGCCAAACGCAACGGTGGGAATCAGTACCGCTTATAAAATGCGCGTTTAGTGAGCTCAATTCGGCGTAAACCTTTGGCAATGACGGTAAAAGCCCTATAATAGCGGATTAATTTTTTCAGGCCGGATCGCGGCTAGTAGCAAAAAGCGAAAGGAATTATTCATGCGCACTCATTATTGTGGCGAAATCAGCACCGCTCAGGTCGGTGAAACTGTCAACTTGGTCGGTTGGGTTAACCGACGTCGCGATCTTGGTGGGGTTATCTTTTTAGACTTGCGCGACCGCGAAGGTCTGCTGCAGGTGGTATACGACCCGGACTTGGCCGAAGTCTTTGAAACCGCTAGCAAGCTGCGCAATGAGTTTTGCGTTCAAGTTAAAGGCTTGGTTCGTAACCGCCCTGAAAGCCAAATCAACAAAGGCATGCGCACCGGTGAAGTGGAAGTTTTAGGTAAAGAGCTGACCATTCTAAACGCTGCAGCGCCGTTGCCGTTGAACATGGACGACCATCAGACCAACTCTGAAGAAGCGCGCCTTAAGTACCGCTACTTAGATTTGCGTCGTCCTGAAATGAATCAGCGCTTGATCTTCCGTTCTAAAGTGACTGCAGCAGTACGTCGCTTCATGGACAGCGAAGGTTTCTTGGACATTGAAACTCCAATGTTGACCCGCGCCACCCCAGAAGGTGCTCGCGACTACTTGGTACCTAGTCGTACCAACAAATCTCGCTTCTTTGCTTTGCCGCAATCGCCACAGCTATTTAAGCAATTGTTGATGATGTCGGGCTTTGACCGTTACTACCAAATTGTTAAGTGCTTCCGTGACGAAGACTTGCGTGCTGACCGTCAGCCTGAGTTTACCCAAATCGATATCGAAACCTCATTCATGAGCGCCGATGAAGTGATGGCCAAAACCGAAGAAATGGTGGTTTCGCTATTCAAAGAACTGCTAAACGTGGATCTGGGTGAGTTCCCTAAAATGAGCTACGCCGACGCTATGCGTCGCTTTGGTTCTGACAAGCCAGATTTGCGTAACCCGCTTGAGCTGGTTGATGTTGCCGACGTTTTGAAAGACGTTGAGTTTAAGGTGTTCTCAGGCCCAGCCAACGATCCTAAAGGTCGCGTAGCTGTGATTTGTCTGCCAGGTGGTGCTGAACTGTCTCGCAAGCAAATCGACGGTTATGCCGATTACGTTTCTGTATATGGCGCGCGCGGTTTGGCCTGGATGAAGGTCAAAGACGTAGCGGCTGGTATCGAAGGCGTGCAATCGCCAATCGCCAAATTCCTAAATGCAGAAGTGGTCGAGCAACTATTGGCTCGCACCAATGCCAAAGATGGCGACATCATTTTCTTCGGCGCCGATAGCAACACTGTAGTAACTGATGCCATGGGTGCGCTGCGCTTGAAGCTGGGTGAAGATCGCGGTCTTGTTAGTGACGAGTGGAAACCTTTGTGGGTTGTGGATTTCCCAATGTTTGAAGAAGTCGACGGCCAGTTCCACGCGCTACACCACCCGTTTACCGCGCCACGCAACATGACCCCTGAAGAGTTGGCAGCCGATCCAGCCAACGCCATCTCTGATGCCTACGACATGGTATTAAACGGCTGCGAATTGGGCGGCGGTTCGGTGCGTATTCACGACCAGGCCATGCAAGCACAAGTATTCAAGTTGTTGGGCATTTCTGACGAAGAAGCGTCAGAGAAGTTTGGCTTCCTGCTAGAAGCCTTGCGCTACGGTACTCCGCCACACGCGGGTTTGGCGTTCGGTCTGGATCGCATGATTATGCTAATGACTGGCGCGGCATCGATTCGCGACGTAATGGCATTCCCGAAAACCACCACTGCTGGTTGCCCGTTGACCGACGCCCCAGGCGAAGCCAATCCTGCGCAACTAGAAGAGTTGGGTATTCAACTTATCGCCGCCAAAGAGGACAGCGAGGAAGCGTAAGCCTATGGCAGGACACAGTAAATGGTCGAACATCAAGCATCGCAAAGCGGCGCAAGATGCCAAGCGAGGTAAGATTTTTACCAAGCTGATTCGCGAATTAACGGTTGCCGCCCGAGAGGGTGGCTCGGATGCCGATTCTAACCCGCGCTTGCGCGCTGCGATTGATAAAGCGCTGTCAAACAACATGACTCGCGATACTATCGAACGTTCGGTGAAGCGCGGGGCAGGTGAGCTAGAAGGGCAAGCGCTTGAGACCATTATCTACGAGGGCTATGGTCCTGGTGGCACCGCGGTTATGGTAGAAACCATGACAGACAATCGCAATCGCACAGTGTCCGGAGTTCGCCACGCGTTTTCTAAAGCCGGCGGCAACCTAGGTACCGACGGCTCGGTAGCCTACCTCTTTGAGAAAAAAGGCGTCATTAGCTACGCCGCAGAAACCGACGAAGACGCGCTAATGGATGCGGCCCTTGAAGCTGGCGCTGATGATGTGCTGGCCCATGACGATGGTTCCTTTGATGTATACACCAGCATCGAGGACTTTGGTCCTGTGAAAGATGCTCTTGATAGTGTTGGGTTAACTTCGAGCAATGCCGAAGTGACTCAAGTGCCATCAACCACGGCTGATCTCGATATCGACACTGCACCTAAGCTGTTGCGCTTAATAGATGCCCTAGAAGATCTCGATGATGTGCAAGAGGTCTATCACAACGGTGAGCTTTCCGCTGAGGTTGCCGCTGCACTAGAGTCGGCCGAATAGATGGCAATTATTCTGGGCATTGACCCAGGCTCTCGTATCACAGGCTACGGGGTGATCAAGGTTCAAGGTAAGCTAACCGAGTACTTAGGCAGTGGTTGCATTCGCACCGGCGATGGGCCTTTGCCCGAGCGCCTTGACGTCATCTTTCGCGGTGTTTCCGAACTGATTCAACAATACCAACCCGACGAATTTGCCATCGAACAGGTGTTCATGGCGAAGAACCCGGATTCCGCGCTTAAATTGGGCCAGGCCCGCGGTGCGGCGATTGTTGCCGCTTCACAAGCTAAATTGCCAGTGTCCGAGTACGCCGCGCGATTAATCAAACAAGCGTTAACTGGAACCGGCGGTGCCGACAAAGTGCAGGTTCAGCACATGGTCACACATATATTGCGCTTGCCCGCCAAACCTCAAGCCGATGCGGCTGATGCGTTGGCGGTGGCATTATGTCATAGTCATAGTCAGAAACTAAAAGTGGCGATGGCTGGCGATTCCAGCGGCTATGCCCGCAAGCGATTCAGATAATTAAACATAAAAACAAAGTGTTAGGGGAAGCGACGTGATTGGACGACTCTGTGGCGTGTTAGCAGACAAACAAGCGCCGGACGTACTGATTGATGTAGGCGGTGTGGGCTATGAAGTACAGCTTCCCATGACCAGCTTTTACGAACTTCCAGAGCTAGGCGATAAGGTAACCGTATTCACCCACTTTGTGGTACGCGAAGATGCGCAGTTGCTTTACGGCTTTGCCAATACCGCTGAACGCGCCCTGTTTCGCGAACTCATCAAGGTAAACGGCGTAGGCCCTAAGCTGGGCTTGGCCATCCTATCTGGAATGAATGCCAGCGAGTTTGCCCAAATTGTAGAGCGAGATGATGCCTCGGCATTAACCAAACTACCAGGCGTTGGCAAGAAAACCGCTGAGCGTTTGGTAATCGAAATGCGCGATCGCCTTAAGAACCTCAACCACGTTGATATGCCTTTGGGTCTGGCCAGCACAGTCAATGGCAACCCTGTAGCAGATAAAGATGTGGAAGGGGATGCGATTGCCGCGCTTCTGGCGCTGGGATACAAACCACAGCAAGCCAGCAAAGCGGTGAACGCCGTGATGGCTGACGGCTTGAGCAGCGAAGAGCTGATCAAGCGCGCACTCCAGTCCATGCTGTAATCGAGGCTAACCATGATTGAAGCGGATCGCTTAATAGAAGCGCAAAGCCAAGGGCAAGAAGAAAGCATCGACCGAGCGATGCGTCCTAAGAAGCTTGATGAGTATACCGGACAGGCTGAAGTCCGTGCTCAGTTGAGCATTTTCATCGAAGCGGCCAAAGGCCGTGAAGAAGCCCTCGACCATATTCTTATCTATGGCCCACCTGGACTGGGTAAAACCACTCTGGCACACATTGTGGCCAATGAGATGGGTGTGAACATTAAGTCGACCTCAGGTCCTGTGTTAGAGAAGGCAGGGGACTTAGCCGCCTTGCTGACCAACCTAGAGCCAGGCGATGTGCTGTTTATCGACGAGATCCATCGACTCAGCCCTTCGATTGAAGAAGTGCTGTATCCGGCCATGGAAGATTATCAAATCGACATCATGATTGGTGAGGGACCGGCCGCTCGTTCGATCAAACTGGATTTGCCACCCTTTACTTTAATTGGTGCGACAACTCGAGCGGGCTCACTGACATCGCCGTTGCGTGCACGCTTTGGGATTCCTTTGCGACTCGAGTTCTATATAACCGCCGAGCTCAGCCAAATCGTGCAACGCTCGGCCAAGGTGATGGAAGTCAGCCTAGACAAAAGTGGCGCTGATGAGATTGCGGTTCGCTCACGCGGAACGCCGCGTATTGCCAACCGACTACTTCGCCGCGTACGAGATTATGCAGATGTGAAGCACGACGGCAAAATTAACGCCTCTGTAGCTCAACAAGCGCTGGACATGTTGGATGTGGACGCTTGTGGCTTTGACTACATGGACCGCAAATTACTGCTGACCATCATAGATAAGTTTGGCGGTGGTCCTGTGGGGCTAGATAACCTTGCTGCTGCCATTGGAGAAGAGCGTGACACCATTGAAGACGTGTTGGAACCTTATCTCATTCAACAAGGTTTTATTCAAAGGACCCCAAGAGGGCGATTGGCCACAGACAGGGCCTGGCAACATTTTGATTTGAATAAGCCTGAATCCTAACTGAATAAAAAACCGCTTTTAGCGGTTTTTTTGTATCTAACTTTCGATACTTTAAATCCCTGTGAGCAGTCGGTTATCCAGCGGGGTTAAAGTTGTCATCGGGTTGTGCGTGAATGGTTAACGCATGGTTGCCGCTAGAAAATTGTTCCATTTTTTTATGTCTCAATTATGTTTCTGATATGTATAACCTTTTTAGGAATTACAATTCCGATATTAGCAAAATTAAGGTAGTTTGATACCGAATTTTGTACCAATTGAGCGCCAAATGTTGCTATTGGTAACATTTTCAAAACACACCTGACTAACAAAACCTCCTTTGGTTTCCTTGACCAAGTTTTCCCAGATTTTTCATTATTTTCCCCGCGCTAATAAAAACAACAACCGGCGCCATAACGATACAAAACAACAAATAATGATTGGGAGAATGTTACGAATGACTCAGCAACGACCCATTGCTTTGGGGGTTAAGAGCGCCTTAGCCGCCGGTTTGATCACCGTTCCTTTTACCGCTACCAACGCGATTGCAGAAGAACAACAAGCCACAGCCCCCGTAGAACGCATTGCCGTCACCGGCTCGCGTATTAAACGTCAGGACATGGAAACCGCCTCGCCAGTAACCACTATTGGTGCAGAGCAAATTGCTGCAGGTTCGTACACATCGGTTGAGCAGATTCTGCAAGAGACCACAGCATCCGCCGGAGCCGCTATCGGTTCTGCGACCAACAATGGTGGTCGTGGTGTCGCCAACGTGGACCTTCGCGGTATGGGTGCTAAGCGTACCTTGGTATTGGTTAACGGTCGCCGTATGGTGAACTCTGGCACCGGCGCGGATGCCAGCGTTGACTTGAATACCATTCCAGTGGCCATGATTGAGCGTATTGAAGTGCTTAAAGACGGTGCATCAGCGGTTTATGGTTCTGACGCGATTGCCGGCGTAATTAACATTATTACCAAGCAAGACTTCGACGGCTTTCAGATTGACGCGCAAGCGGGCATGTCGGATAAAGGCGACGGTGAAACCGGTGAGCTGAATTTGCTCTTTGGTAAGAACTACGACCGCGGTAACTTTGTGGTGGGTGCCACTTACGTCAATCGTGGTGAAGTCATGCAGGACTCTCGTTTCTGGTCCAACTGTGGTCCGGTTGGCGATTGCGGTGGTTGGAGCTCAACCATTCCTGGCGGTACCATTAACTGGGGTGATGGCTGGCATCAGCCAGATGGCAGTGGTGGTTTTAAACCGCAAGAAGACAAGTTCAACTATGTACCTTATAGCTACTTGTCTACGCCTCAAGAGCGTTTCTCTTTAACCGCCAACGGCAAATACGAGTTAAGCGACAACGTCACCGGTTTTACCGAGTTGCTGTATACCAAACGTCAATCAGCTCAACAAATGGCCCCAGCGCCTGTCACCGGTGTGGTGATCCCTAACGAAATTCTGCCAGAGGGCCCATGGGGCGATAAAGACATTGAGTATCGTCGCCGTATGAGTGAAGCCGGTCCTAGAACTTTTGAGCAGGACACAGATACCTACCGCATCGTGGTTGGTTTAGAGGGTTATTTGGACGTGGGTCGAGGTATCGACTGGGACTTGTCTTATAACTACGGCCGCAACGACGCGGTGAGCTATGCCAACAACCTAGTTCAGACTTCTAAGATGCTGGAGTCAGTTGGCAGCAACCCGTTGGAGTGGATGTCTGGTGATCCTCTATCGCAAGAAACGCTAGATTACATCATGTACAACGACCGCTCTGAGGGCGGTAACGAGATGCAGGTGGCTAACCTGAACTTCTCGGGTGAGTTGTTTGACATGCCAGCGGGCCCAGTGGCTTTTGCTGCGGGTGCCGAGTACCGTAAAGAAAGTGGCTACTTCACGCCAGATGCGGTAACCCAAGCCGGTGACTCATCACAGTCTCAACAAGATCCAACTGCTGGCGGTTATGATACCTCTGCTGTTTATGCGGAATTCTCAATTCCGCTACTAGCGGATATGAAATACGCCCAGGAAGTAACAGCAGAAGCTGCGGTACGTGCCTTTAATTACAGCACCTTCGGATCTGATGCGACTTGGAAGTTGGGTTTAACCTGGAAAGTGAACGAGCAGGTAATGTTCCGTTCGGTGGCGTCTACCGCGTTCCGTGCGCCAAGTATCTCTGAGTTATACGGCGGTAATGTTGGTTCGTTTGATTACCTGAATGACCCTTGCTGGGGCTACGGCGCTAACCCGGATTCACCCTATGCAGCGAGCTGTGCGGCATCAGGGCTAGATCCAAGCTATGGACTGGCAGGTGATGGCAGCGTAATGGACCCGGACAGCCAAATCGAGGTGACTTGGACCTCGGGCAACGATCTGCAACCTGAGCAAGCGGAAACCTACACCATAGGTACCGTGTTGTCGCCAACCGACAACTTGTCGCTAACCTTTGACTACTGGCAGTTCAAAGTTGAAAACGCCATTGTTCGTATCGACCGTCAAGCCTACCTAAACGGCTGTTATTCGGGCAACGACGAGATGTGCGACGTGCTAAATATTGAGCGCAGTGACGTCAGTGGCCAAATCAGCTACATGGAAGCACCGCTAGTTAACGCCGGTTACCAGAATACTTCGGGTGTCGACATGAACCTGAGCTACAAGTGGAACTACGGTGGTCACGACTGGATGTTCAACTGGGATGTCACGCGACTGCTTGAGTTTGAACAAGACGGTATCGACTACACAGGTACTCTAAGTGGTATGAACGGTGCCTACGCTGAATGGCGCCAGAACGCCAACTTGATGGTTCGTGCTGACGATTGGACCTTGAGCTACTCAGTTCGCATGATTGGTGAAATGCGCGACTTGGAAACGCCAGACTTCCAAGTGCCAGCTGCTTGGTACCACAATGTGTCGTACATGTACCACATCAACCGCAACTTAGACCTGACGGTTGGTATCAACAACATCTTTGATGAGACGCCTAAGTACACACCTTCATACTCTGATGTGTACACAGTGCCAGAAGTCTACGATGTGATGGGTCGCTACATCTTCACCAAGCTGAGCTATCGCTTCTAAAACGTCGTTTCTAAAGCGTCGTCTTTAAGGCCAGCTTAAAAGCGTTAGCGCCTTGAAACAAAACCGCGCCAATTCGGCGCGGTTTTTCACACCTTTGTAATCGTTCAATGTTTCAGCAAGTAAAGCTCGGCTTTCCTGACTTTTAGCTGAATAAATCCCGAGGTTAGACCATTTGTATGTGACAAAGATCACAAATTTGCACGCTAACGTTGTTCTGTAAAAGTTGCGAATTATTACTCTAATTTTAGTGATTACTAAGGCTGCTCTGCATAATTTCTGATCGATAACATCCTCTCGTAACAGTCTGATAATTTCCGCACTGATTTTTCCTCTACAAATAGGTTTAATTTTTCCTACATTATTGCGCTTTCGTTACGAAAGTTAGCGGTTGACCGATTAGGAACAATTTTTCAGTATCGAGTCATCGCCGAGAACAATAATAAGTGGCGTGACCAACTCTAAAGCAGAAACTATTTTGTAGGGATAATACAAATGATTAGAAAAAATTCCTTAACCTTAGCAATTCAAATGGGGATTATTGCGTCGGTAACTACCAGTGCCGTTGCAGTGAATGCAGCTCAGGCTCAGGAAGCTGCCGCAGAGAACGTTGAGCGTATCGCAGTTACCGGTTCTCGTATCCAACGTCAGGACATGGAAACCGCTTCACCTGTAACTGTCATTGATTCCGCAGCGATTAAAGCTGAAGGTTACAACACAGTAGAAGAGATTCTACAAACTCAACCAGCCATGGCGGGTATGTCGGTTGGTGGTACCACTAACAATGGTGCCGGTGGTCGTGCAACAGTAAACCTACGTGGTATGGGCGCTAACCGTACTTTGGTTCTACTGAACGGTCGCCGTATGGTTAACTCAGGTACTGGTGCTGATTCTTCAGTGGATTTGAACACCATTCCTGTTGCACTAATTAAGCGTGTTGAAGTACTAAAAGATGGTGCTTCGGCAGTATACGGTTCAGACGCCATTGCCGGTGTTGTGAACATTATTACTAAAGACGACTTCGAAGGCGTTTCTATCGAAGCCAAAGGCAGCACCACTGCGTCTAACCAGCACACCACTGGCGGCCACGATGGCGGTAACAAAGAAATCTCTATCATTGCTGGTAAGAACTTTGACCGTGGTAACTTCGTAATCGGTGGTACTTTCCAAGAGCGTGAAGGTGTTCGTCTTTCAGACCGTAAGTGGGTTGATCCAGGCCGTAGTTCAACTATCCCTGGTGGTACTTTAGGTGGCCGTGTACCTGTTCTTGATGCCGACGGTAATCAAAAGGTTGACGAAGAGGGCAACCCAATTTGGCAAAGCCGCACCATCATGCCTGACGGCAATGGTGGTATCCGCGACCGTGACCCAAGCAAAGACACTTATGACTACAACCCCGACACTTGGTTGCAGACTCCTAGCAAGCGCTACTCGTTGTTCTCAAACGGTTCGTACGAATTCAGCAACGACGTAATGTTGAAAGCCGATGTGTTGTACACCAAGCGTCAGTCAACTCAGCGCATGGCTCCACAGCCTGCCAACGTAGAACTGGACGTATGTACTGCAGAGAAAACCAAAGACTGTGTTGATATCACAGGTTTAGGAATTCACGCCAACGACCGCGGTCAAGTGACCTACAAGCGTCGTATGGTTGATGCTGGTCCTCGTATTTACGAGCAAGACATCGATACTTTGCGCGCCTCTATGGCTTTGTCTGGCTACCTGGACATTGGTAACGGCTACGACTGGGAAGCATCATACACTTATGGTCGAAACGACTCTAAGAGCTATGTTCACAACTCAGTGAATGCTAAGAACATGAAGCAGTCGATTTACAACAACCCTAATGCTTGGTTCAACGGCCAACCTTTGTCTCAAGACATCCTTAACGATGTAACTTATAAAGAGACCAACTCTGGCGGCAACGAAATGCACATTGCCTCTGGTGTTATCAGCGGTGACGCGTTTGAAACTAGCGCAGGTACTGCAGGTTTCGCAGCAGGTGTTGAGCACCGTTACGAGAGCGGCTTCTTCACTCCAGACGCAGTAATTCAGCGTGGTGAGGGTACTGCAGCTCAACAAGACGCGACTTCAGGTAACTACAACGTAACTTCGGCTTACACCGAATTGTCTGTACCTATGACCGAAAAGTTGACTGGTGAATTCGCATTGCGTCACGACCACTACAACACTTTCGGTGGCGCGACTACTTGGAAAGCGGGTTTGACCTATGAAGCGAACGATAGCGTAATGCTACGTACAGTAGCGGCCACTGGTTTCCGTGCACCTTCGGTATCAGAATTGTTCGGTGGTCGCAGCGGCTCTTACGAGTACCTGACTGACCCATGGGGCAAGACCGAAGACGACCAAATCTTGGTTAACCGCGTTTCAGATCCAAACCTAAAGCCTGAGAAGTCAGCCTCGTTCACTGCGGGTGTTGTGATTGCACCTCAGTCGGTAGACGGTTTCTCTATGACCATCGACTACTGGTCGTTCGACATCAAAGACGCGATTACTCGTCTTGATGTACAGGCTGGCTTGAACGCCTGTCATGCTGGTGACCAAGCGGCTTGTGATGTCCATGGAATCAAACCTGACGGAAACTTGCGTAATCTGAGGAATCCTCTGACCAACGTAGGTCGTCAGAAGACTAGCGGTATTGACCAAAACATCATGTACCAATTCGAAGGCTTTGGCGGTGATTGGAGCTTCAACAACGATACCACTATCTTGTTGAACTTCGAGCAAGACGGCAAAAACTACACTGGTACCATTGGTCAAACTTACGGCGGATTCGCAGCGTTTAAGAACAATACTCGCTTGAATGCACGCTGGGGTGACATCGGCTTCAACTACTCACTACGTTACATTGGCGACATGCGTAACTACGGTGGTGACAAGATGAACGTTGGTGATATCGCTTACCACAATATCTCGGCAACTTACTTCGTTACCGACAACATTGTTGCGAACTTCGGTATCAAGAACTTGACCGACGAGAAGCCTCTACCGGTATACAACGGTAACACCGGCGGCACTGTACCAGAGGTTTACAACACCATTGGTCGCGAAGTTTACGCTGGCGTAACCATGAACTTCTAACCCTTTGGGATGAAGTTGACTAGCTCAGCATCGCAGAGCTAACCGAAAAACGGGACCTAATGGGTCCCGTTTTTTATTGGTGGTAAATCAAAAGTTAGAGAGAGACTTTTCAGTTTATTGATTTCGAATTTGTAGGATCCAGTCCATCGATAGTGATTATCGGGTTACCAAAGAAAACTAGATACTGTGCGCGTTAAATGGACAAGCGGACGTATCGCTCCACACAGGGAGGAACAATTAAATAATGGGTAACTAAATGAAATCTTATACGCCAATTGCGTGGGTAGTACTCTGCGCAGGTCTATCGCATTCGAGCTATGCAACTGAATCCGCACCTAATCCTTCTGATCTTACGGAAACTAGCACATCGGCTTACTTTGGATTGAACAACCAAGGTAGCTTGAAGGGATCTATATCAACCGATTTCACCTACAACTCGAATCAGACTGGCATGCTGACCCTTGAGGGTACTATGGATAAAGAGGGTGGCTACTCAGACAGCCGACTGCAGTACTTTCATGTTTTTTCTACTGGTGACAAGATAGTTCCAAGAGCCGCCGCGTCAGTTGATATCATAGACAATGCGCTATTTTCCTCAGCATCGGTTGGTGGGGTAGTAGCATTGAATACCGGCGTTAAGGGGTTACAAATATTTCCCCGTTTTGGTGGCTTAGTTGGCGAGTATAAAGCACAGACTTTGACAACTTTTGACGTACAACAGAGTCGCGCGTACGGGGTTTCTGGAGCCTTCTATGTGATGTACACACTTGGCGATGATGGCACCTACATTGGTGCATGGCCAGAATACAACTACCTAGATGGCGACATCGAAACATCACTACTTAAGTCCACCTTGATGATAGCAACGCCCTTGGACCAGGCAAAGAGTCGTTGGGGCCAACTGAAACTAGAGAAAACCACAGGTAGCATGAAAACCGGTGATCAAAAGATTTCAGTGGATGACACTGTTGTATGGGCAAACTACAAGTTCTACTTCTAGTAAACACAGAAGTAGTCAAGCAATGTCATTCTTCAAGAAAACGCTGCTGTCGCTATAGCTTTGCGTTAAATTCGACAACAACACCATTACCTAAGCGGGAATTGGACTTTGTTTTGCGGAACATGTTTATCAAAGCCGCTTCTGAAAGTGAATTTTGCTGTCGTCGAT
Source organism: Paraferrimonas sedimenticola (assembly GCF_002282855.1). Classification (GTDB taxonomy): domain Bacteria; phylum Pseudomonadota; class Gammaproteobacteria; order Enterobacterales; family Shewanellaceae; genus Paraferrimonas; species Paraferrimonas sedimenticola. The sequence goes on from NZ_NRIR01000003.1 coordinate 408,081, forward strand.
ATTGCCAAGTTCCTCATAGCGCGTGACCTTGTAGCCCTTGCCGATTAAGAGGCGCAGCATACTGGGAAAGCGATTATGAGACTTAACCGTCGCGTAGTTACCGCCTTGCTCGATTGCCCATTGCTCAAAACTTTGAATCAGTCGACCTGCTAGCCCTTGCTGTCTGTGCTCAGGCGCAACGCCTGTGAGCCAGTTGTAAAAGGTATCTGTAGATTCTTGGTAGGCCACTAGAAATCCAACCGCTTCGTTTTTATGGAGAGCTAAAAATACACGGTAAGGTTTGGAGCCGATACGCGCAGCTAATTGGGTAGGGGACTTATCAGGAGAGAATTCTGGTACAAGGGCGTCCACCTGGCTGGCAAGTTCGAGTGAGCCAGTTTGTATTTGGTAGCTCAAAGGGTCTTCCTGTATTTCGGTTGATTTGCGACTTACGAAAAAACGCCAAGTGCTAAGCCTTGGCGTTACGGTTAGTGTCGTGCATCGAGAAAGTGCTCCCAATCTGACCAAAGCCCGGAGTCTTTGAAATGGATTTCTGGATCTTTGGGAACCCAGTTAGGGTAACCATTGGCTAAGTGATATTGCCGCCATTCGTTGGCGTTATGGACACCTATCCATTTGGCATAGGTGGACAGCTTGCCATATTCGTCGCTGAGTGGGTTGTGTTGTTTCATGACGAACTCCAAAAAAGGAACCGAGCTCATCATAAACTAGGTTTAGAAAACATTTCTAGATGATGGTCAATAAATCATCAATTTTGTAGCCAATGCAGTTTCGAAACTCCAACAAAAAAGGCACCCGAGGGTGCCTTTTCAATGTTTAGTAGAACGATTGCTTACTTAAGAGTGTGAGGCCACTCTTTTTCAACGCGCTTCTCGATAAATTCTGCTTTATCAGACTGCATCTTCTCTAAGTCTAAACCGGCTAGTGGTTGGACTTTCGATTTGCTGTCGTAGTTAGTAGCATCGTAAGTAAAGGTTGAGCCATGGTCTTCGAGTAGTTTATCAGCCTCTACAATTGCTGCGTCTAGAAGTGTTCCGGCTTTAGTTAACAGTCGCTTAGCTTCATCGAAGTTGTGAGCGTGAATACCGTGAGAAGCGGTAGCGCTGTCCCAGAACCACTGCGCGTTACGGATCATGGTCAATAGGTTTTTCATTTCTGCATCAGATGGCAATGCGGCTTCATAATTCGCTTTAGCTTCCGCAATTGTTGCGCCAGTGTCGATACCTTTAACACCTTTCGCAGTCCAAATCGCTTGTGCTTTGAAGTGAACTTCATTTAGACGAGCATCAACACCGTTCTCGCCAAAACGAATTTCAGTGATTTCAGCTTTGCGATCAGCCATCTTGGTCTTCAGGTCATTACTACCGCCAACAGTGTGACAACCTGTGCAATCACTAGGCACATTGTCTAAGTCAAAACGAACGTTGTGATTTGAATACTCTTGGTCTTCGCTATTAGTCATTTTAGTCATGTGACAGCTAACACAACCGAAATCTTGGTGCATGCCAGAGTCTTTATCGACTACGTTTTCGTACTCTGGGTGCTGAGTTTTAAGATTTGGAGTACCTGAGATAGCATTCGTCCAGTCTTTGAAGCCAATCTTGTCGAAATAGGCAAGCTGGGCTTCTGCTGAGTAGCCTTCGTAAAGGCCGTCATTTCCAGCGTACTCAACTACAGCAGCATAATTTGTTTTCTCGCCAGGAACCCAGTGATCCCAAGGGTATTTTACTTTCTTAGAATCGGTACCATCAAAATAGTATTCTACATGGCATTGAGCACAGGTTTGACTACCTTGGTCCAGATGATTTTGCTCTTCGAATGTCAGACCGACTTTAGCAAGGTCTCGAGCAGTATATGGGCGTGACAAGCGTAGTTTATCTTCACCTAGTTCGTGGCAGTCAGCACAACCAATGGTGTTGGCCATTTCGTGACCCCATGTAGACCAAGATTGGTTCGCAAAGCGTGCTTCACCGACAAGGTCATACATACGAGAAACGTCGGTAGATTTACAAGACCAACAGCTTGCAGCCATTGCTTCACCAACTACTTCACCGTCATGACCAACTACAGGAGCGCCGGTGCGCAGTGATTTGATAACGTCGGTGAGAGCAAAGTGGTGGCCACGAGCGCGGTTGTAGTCTTTCGCGAAGCCATAACCAGCCCACGCAGTAACTAACACTGGATTTTTTTCTAATAGGTCTGTTGGACCACCTTCAGGAGTATTGTTCGCAGTGCTAGCCCAAGATGCGTATACATCAGGGTTGATTGTCTCCCAGTTGTCGCTGTTGTAGTAGTCAACAGGGCCTGTAGATGGTGGAATCACACAGGTGTTGGTCTCTTCATCTTTAATGGTGCCTTCGCCACACTCTACTGGGTCGACTGGCTCTACTGGATCAACAACACACACATTGTCGATAAGAGTTGAACCTTCACCGCAATTTACCTCGGTGACATCGTCATCGCTACAGCCTGCTAATACTGCAGATACTGCTAAAGCAATAGCTAGTTTTTGTAGTTTCATTTCCGTTTCCCTTTTATGCATAGTTTGCAATTTTGATAATTCTTTTCGCCGATTGGAGATTGGTGCAGGGGGCCAATTCCTCGGGGTGGCTTATGTATATCAAAAGCATTTTTATGCTCTCTAGGAATGTTCAGGTCTTTTTGATTGGGTGTGAGGTAGGTCATCTATTCAGAATAGGGAGTACTCCTTAGGGGGTATCGCAAAAAATCATATATACCTCTAGAGGGATAGCGAATAACTTTTGCTGATCACAGTATGATCACAAATTTAACGCGTCGATCACAAACAGATGTTATTTATGCCGTGATCGTCACACTTTTGCGGGATACGTCCGTTTTGTGTGATGAGAGCGTGTTCACAAAAACAGGACTGTGAAACGCAGTGAAGGAATTTGATAATCAAAGGCTGGAAGCATAATTATGCATCCAGCATGAATGGTTTTAAATGGTAGAGTTGCTCATATCCTCTGTGGCTTCCTCTTGCCCTGCAAACTTGAGTGCAAAAGACACCATGAGCGCGGTAACTAGCAATAAAGCCCCAATAGACCCTTGGCCAAATAGAGGTATCGCACTCATTACCAGCGTAATCATACCGGCACCTAGATTTTGAGCACCGCCTAACAAAGCACCTGCCACACCCGCATGATGCGGAAACGGTTCAACTGCTTTGGAGGTGAACGTCGGGAATAGGGCGCCTGCAGAGAAGAACACTAATATTGAGCCAATCACCAGGGTCCAAGCCAACAACAAGTCAAACAATGCAGGGACTAGGATCAGTAATGCACCGCTACCTAAGGTCGCGATAGCAATGGCAGACAATCGTCTACGGGAGCGACATTGGCTAGCAAAGTAGCTACCGGCCAAAGAGCCTGGTATGGGCAGAATAAAGAGTATGCTCACCCATATTGGGCTAAACCCAAGTAGATCGCCGTAAAGAATGCCTGCGACGGCCTCAAAAGCAATGACGCCACCAAGTGTTGCCACTAGGCAAACCATGTAGCAGACAAACTGACGATTGCTTAGCACATGGCGATAGGCAGCGAGCACGGGTTGAGGTTTACGCTTTTCTATTGGCAGAGATTCCTGGTAACGCAAAGTAATGACGCCCAAAGCGGTGGCGCCCATGACTAATAAACCCCAGTAAACTGATTGCCAGCCAAAGTGCTGAGCCAACAGCCCGCCAATTAATGGCGCGACCAATGGTGCAAACATGACTGCCATTGAAATAATGGCATTGGCTTGAATCAGTGGTTGCCCTTCGAAATAGTCTCTCGGTATGGAGCGACAAAGCGCACCCGCGGCTGCGGTACCCATGCCCTGAATAAAAGTGGCCGTTAGTAGTTGAGTTAGACTGCTGGCTTGAGTGGCCAATAAGGCACCTAAGCAAAAGAGTGCCAAACCTGCCAATAAAGGCGGCTTGCGGCCAAAGCGGTCGCTCAGTGGTCCATAGATAAATTGAAATAAACCGTAAGGAATAAGGTAACAGGCCATAATCGCCTGCAGTTGGCCGGGTTCGGCCTTTAGCTGGGTTGCCATGTCTGCCATGCCTGGTACAAACATGGTTTGGGCCATTTGGCCTACGCTTACCATCACCACGATGGAAAAGACTAATTGAAACAGTGGTGAGCGAGTCATGAATACAAACTATGAGTCGAGGTTTATTTTGGGCGCTATGGTATCGATTCATAGGTTGAAAGCAAGTGAAACACTCCACAAAACCCATTGATTTTTTTTCAAACCATGCATTAATTTAACTAATGTGTAACCGACAGGGTGGTTAGTCATGTCAAAACAACAAGTATTGGACTTTTGGTTTGAGGAACTCTCTCCAAAACAATGGTTTGGAGGCGGGCCCGAACTTGACCAAATTATCGCCAGTCGGTTTTCAGACTTGCATCATGCAATTTCGCAGGGTGAAGGATTTAGTTGGCGCGATAGCGCTGAGGGGCGCTTGGCCGAGATCATCGTTTTAGACCAGTTTTCGCGAAACTTATATCGAGACAGTGCCAAAGCCTTTGCGCAAGATCGGATGGCGCTAGTTTTAGCTCAAGAGGCGGTTGCGCTTAGATTAGATAAGCCTCTTGCCCCTCAACAGCGCAGTTTTCTTTATATGCCCTACATGCACAGCGAATCCGCTTTGATTCACCAGCAAGCTGTCGAATTGTTTTCCCAAGAGGGAATGGAACTCAACTATGAATTTGAACTGAAGCACCAAGCCATCATCGATAGGTTTGGTCGTTACCCTCACCGAAATGCCGTGCTAGGAAGAGAGTCGACTGTGGAAGAAGTCGAGTTTTTGAAGACTCCTGGCTCGAGTTTTTAGTTCGCCTAGGCAATCCCAGTAACAGGGTCTGTCTACCCTAGCGAGGAATGGTTCCAGTTCTAATGATTCTGTGTTGCTCAATGAAATCATCAATGGTAGCTACGACCACTTGCTTAATGTTTTGAATCGGTTTGGAATGGGGAAACCACAAAGCCACTGGAAAGCGCATATCGTCCTTTAGTTGGTCAAACTCCAGTTCTATTAGCTCTAGCTCTTGCTGAGCTTGTTTCGCCACTACTACGGGAATTAGCGCCCAACCTATGCCCTCCGAGAGTATCGATAGTAACAACTGCATGTCCGAGATGACTTCGTAATTTGAAGAAACAATCACTTTGTCCGAAGCCTCATCTTGGAAAAAAGACTCAAGTACTAGTTGAGTGTGAGTTCTGAGGGATTCCAATCTATGTGTTTTTGGAATATCGAGCAGCTCGTGGCCTGCACCCACATACGCTGAAAACGAAAGGGTGTTTAGAAAAGTGGCATCCAAGCTGGTCATTGCCGAGCGATTATCAGCGTTGACCAAACCAATTTGTACTCGATCTTCAATAATGGCTTGTTTGGCGTCATTAGCGGACATCACTCTGAGGTTAACTCTCAGCAGAGGAAATGCGTCGGCTAAGTTTTTTCGCAGCTTTTTGAGTAAAGCGACGGGAATAAAGGAACTGTATCCAATCGTAATTTCCTCAAACTCACCAAACGCTAGGCTTGTAGACACCTTTTCAAAAGACTTTGCCTGCTCGACGGTGAGTTTTGCAAAGCGATAAAGTAGGTCGCCGTCCTTAGTCGGAATCGTTGAGCGTCCTTGCCGTTCAAACAAGGTAATAGCCAACTGATCTTCAAGGTTGGTGATCACTTGGCCGATGGTGGTTCGATGCTTGTTTAATTGAATCGCGGCATCGCTGAACGATCCTTTCTCATACACGGTCACAAATGCTGTCAATTGTTCGAGGCTAAACGTCATGAGGATCGGATCCATCAAAAGTGATTATTCCAAATCAGAGCATAGCATTAACATGCGCTCTATACAGAATTCATCAGCTGACACCTCTTTGAGGTTAGGGCGCACAAAACGATGAATTTTCAGTTCACGGTTCATCTCGTTCGTTGGCGCGGGACTACTAGGTTCGATTGCTCTCCAACCTAGCATTTCCGCGTCCAATAGAGATGAGCCTTTTCTTTTCTAAATCAGGAGCATCTTAGTTTTGGTATCAAGTCCAATAGAATTGAATATAGCTGGAGTGTTTTTTTCGCCAATCCTAGCCGCTTTCCTATTGGGCTGGTTTTTGAGTTCCAGCACTATGTGGTTGTTAGCCAAAACAGGCGTTGATCAGCACATCTGGGCACCATGGTTGGTGGAATTGAGCCTGATTATAATTTTCGGCGTCAGTTTGAGCTGGTTTGTATTTATTGGCTAACGGGGTTTGTAATGATTTCAAAAATAATGACGGGCTTGTTGTTCGCAGTAGCTGTTTGGTTCGGGGTGCATAAGTACCAAGACTACTTTCAAAACCCTTGGACTCGAGATGCTCTGATCCGTGCTCATGTCATCGAGGTTACGCCAAGAGTTACCGGTCCAATTACGAAGATCCACATCTCCGATGAAGAGTTTGTTGAAGCAGGGCAGCTGCTTTTTGAAATTGATCCTAGCCAATATCTCGCAGCGCTGCGCAGTGCCAAGGCAAAGCTTGCACAGAGTAAAGCTTCGTTAGAAAAAGCGCGCATTCAGTTGGCTCGAAATGAGGCGCTTGAACTCAAAACTCCCGGCACAGTGCCCTTGATGACACTCAATAATCTGCAACAGGACTTAGAAGTGGCCAGCGCGAATGTCGATGCCGCCGCTGCTCAGGTTAACTCTGCGCAACTGGACTTAGAGTTCACTAAGATCCGTGCTAGCAAGTCTGGATACATCACCAACTTCAATCTATCCGAGGGGGCTCATTTGGTTGCCAATCAACCTGTCGTAGCCCTTGTTGAAGACGAAAGCTTTTGGATCGAGGGATTTTTTAAGGAAACCGAGATAGCGGCAATCAAGCGGGGAGATGAAGCGGTAATTCGTCTAATGGGGGATTCAACTGTGGAGCTAAAGGGCAGGGTAACCAGTATAGGGCGAGGAATTGCTCAGACTGACGGAAGCCAAAGCGTGGATATGTTGCCTCAGGTAAACCCCAATTTCGAATGGATACGACTGGCTCAAAGGGTTCCTATTAAGATAGAAATAGCAAATCAACCAAGCCAGATGGATCTGATTGTTGGCACTAGCGCGTCGGTTGTTGTGCACACAGGTGACTAACATGCTTTCGGTTAACCCTTCACTTGAAGCCTTAAAATTGGCCGCAAGTGTGTCTTTGACAATCGCTTTATCGCTTGCCTTTGGTTGGCAAAAACCATACTGGGCAGCAGTAGTGGTCATTATTCTTGCTATCACTCCTGGCTTTGATCAAGGCATAGCTAAAGGACGAATGCGCTTGATTGGTACCGTATTCGGTGGGTTTATAGGACTCGTGTGGGTCGCACTGTTTTCACAGTCCGAGTTGGCTTTCTTGTTTACTATTTTGATAGCGGGTGCTCTGTGTGCCTATGGCTACACCACCAAATCCTACGGTTATGCCCTGAAAATCGCATTCATAGTGGCCTCTATAGTGTTTTTTGCCGGGGGATTTGATTCGGTCCATTCGTTCTCGATGGCAGTTCTTCGAATACAACAGACATTGCTCGGCTTATTGGTATTTTATTGGGTATACCGTGTCGTTGATTTTCCGCGCGATAACAATCCTCGCTCCGATACCCCTATAAGTGTGACCCGCTCAGATGAGAGTCAACAACTTCATTTATTGGGTATTGGAAGAGCTAAAAAGTTTGTCCTAATCACCTGCGCAGTTTGGCTCGCTTGGTTTTGGTTACCTATGCCAGGCGGAGTGCTATTCCCCTTGTTGGCAGCGACCTTAGGCTTGACCCTAGTCGAGTTTAACTCAGCTAGCTATAGATTGGTTTTTGTGACTCTAACGTTCTGGTCGCTTTTTGTCCTATTTCAATTGGTTAGCCTGCTTCCGCAACTGACTGAGTTGTGGCAGTTAGCCGGCTTTTTCTTTGTCAATTTGTTCGTAATCTGGCGAGTGTTCTCTAAGCCAGAACACACAATGATCCGTTTGCTAGGCGCCCAAATGTTGGTATTGCTGACTATGGGGGCTCAAAACTTGAGACCTAGCTATGACATACTCATGCCAATAACCATGTTGTTGTTAGTGCTTCTGTTACTCATCATTGCCCGGTGGGTTTCGCAACTCTTTGAATGGTTGGAATTAAAGCCAAATCATTAGTGTTATCGCAGACGATATGAGGATCGCATCCTACAAAAGCGATTAACGCCAAACTCTCTAAGTCCTTAGGCTATGCGCAACTTCGAAGAGGCGGCAGTTAACTGCCGTTTCTTCGCCCCTTTCGCATAGTAACTGTCAGGACAATCCATGCCGAATTTAAGACTCAGCTTTTTATTCACTTTGGTCAGCATTCAGTTGTTTTTAGTGAGCACGGTCAACGCTGCAAATACCAGCGGCAAACAACTAAATACGAATCCGTCCCTGGAAGCTTTAGGAATCCCAAAAGACCTGCCGCGCCTTGCGTTAAGCGAGTTGGGTCAGACCAAGCATTTTGTGGAACACGTAACCAAGTCGGTTACCAAAGGCGAGCAGACCAAATCAAGCGAATACTTCCTTGTCCACTCGACCGACGATAAAGGCAGAATGCATTTAGAAGTACGTTATGACGAATCAAAGTTAAGTCATAGTAAGCAGACCATAGACCAGATTCGGGACATGGCCTTTATTGAGTACAAACTGCGTCAGTTCGCCGATTCTTACGATAAAAACTCGGTTCAAGTCATAGAACTTGGTGGTGGCAAAACTCAAGTAAATTTCAGATTTTCCAAGTTCGCTCTACCTCAAGAACTGGCCTACTTTCGACACATGAAGGCAGAAGTGATCGTTGAAGCGGGTAAAGTGATGTCAATGTTAATCCGCAATTCCAAACCCTTTCAGCATCCTTTAGGTAGGGTGCAGGATTACCGCCAAACCATATCGTTTGAACAACTCAGTGACGGTCGCTATGTGATTCAAGAGAAGCAAATAACGGCTTCTGGGCAATGTGATAAACAAGACTGCCAAGTGGTCCTAGATATCAAGCCAGTTGCGATATATGACGAAGCCATGGGCACCATTATTAGACGTCAAGATTTGTTATACCAGCTTGCTGATCCTCGCTATCAACATCAAAACGTAAAGCTTGAGCGAGTGTTTCCACTGTTTGGTGATACATTGCGTCGAAAAGGCATCGATCTACCCAATCCTTTCGGAGTTTCGTTGGCCTACCGAAACCAGGACACCGAATTTGATTTCACCAGCTTTAGCGTATTTGGTTTAGACCCACAAATTGTCGAAACCTTTGTTGACCCAGCCAAAACCCATGCAGTGGTGAATACAGAGAGCACGACCTTGCGTGGTGACGTTTACATACTGCCTTTTTGGAATGTGTTTGGCTTGGTTGGAAAACTGGATGTACACGGCGATGTCGACTCTCACTTCAAAGGAGTGAATACCTGTATTGGTGTCGAGTTAGGAGGCGAGTGTATTGGGCAGCCGATAAATGTCCCTCAAGCGGACTTTCACGTGCCTATTCATCTTCAATACGATTTAGTTGGGATAGGAACCACCATATCAATTGGCTACAAGAACTTTTTTGCATCGGTAACAGGTACTTTTACCAAAACAAAGCGCGCTGGTGCCAAACGTTGGGGTGGCAGTATTTTTACGGCTCAACCTATGTTGGGTTACCAGATGCCGCAACATCGCGCACAGTTTTTTGTTGGAGCTGAGTATCAGGGTATTGATGACTTTATTGATGGTGAAGTCAATATCGGTGGTGTTGAAATGGCTTACGACGTTGGAATTCGTACTAAGCGTTGGGCAGGCTTGGTTGGATTTAATAAGCAACTTGGAAAGAATTTTAATCTGACAGGGATCATCAGTAAGGGCAAGACGCGCGCTGCGGCGACGCTGAATTTGGGTTATCGCTTCTAGTTTGGCCAGAACTTAGAGCCTGATACGAAAAACGCCCGCGATAAGCGGGCGTTTTTACGGAATTTGGTACAACCGAGTGGACTCGAACCACCGACCCCCACCATGTCAAGGTGGTGCTCTAACCAGCTGAGCTACGGTTGTACTGCGCTATCTCTAGCGGACGAGCGCTATATTACTGGGTTTACCTAAAGCCATGCAAGGCCAATTCGGCAAAAAGTTGTCAACTGCGCATTTGCTGTGCAAATTGACGAGCAATTAAGCCGTGAATTCAGATGCGAGTTTAGCTTGTAACCAACGCAGGCGCAGTCCCAACAAAATAGAAGCGGTTGTTAGGCCGGTAATAAAGCCAACCCAGAACCCGTGAGCACCCATGGGTTCGACAATCCAGTCGGTTAACCCAAGTATGTAACCCGAGCTCAAACCGACGAGCATAAAGCTGACAAAGGTAATGACAAATATGGCGTTCATGTCTTTGTAGCCACGCAGAGCACCACCGCAGATGACCTGGCCGGCATCTGACAGTTGATAGACGGCGGCGAGCAGCATCAGGCTAGTGGCCAACGCCAACACTTGCGGGTCGCTGGTATAGAGTTCTGCGATTTTAAAACGAAATACCAGGGTTAACACACAAGTTAAAGAGGCCAATGCAAGGCCAAGTCCTATGGCTAACTTGGCGTTAAAACGGGCTAAGTCGTAACGATTGGCCCCAACAAAATAACCGACGCGAATGGATGCAGCTATACCAAGCGATAGTGGAAGCATGAAGACAAGAGCGGAGAAGTTGTTAGCCACCTGATGACCAGCCACTACGATAGTTCCAAGCGGCGCTATTAATAGCGCCACAGTGGCAAATAGAAACACTTCCATAAACAGGGCCATGGCCACCGGGAAGCCCAACTTAAGCATACGCAGCATAAAACCGAAATCAGGCGTTCGCCATTGGCTGAATAGCTGCAGCGACTTAAGCCTTGGGTGAAAGTGCACGTACAGAATCATGCTAATACACATGGCCCAATAGACAATAGCGGTTGCCATGCCACAGCCGGCACCACCCATGGCTGGCAGCCCGAAATGACCGTAAATTAGAATGTAATTGGCGGGAATATTCACCATCAAGCCGATAAACCCAATCACCATGGTAGGGAAGGTATAGCTAATGCCTTCACTGGTGTTTCTTAGTACCTGATAAACGGTAAAGGCCGGCGCACCAAAAGCTATCCAGTACACATAGTCACCGGCCATTTGAGTGAGTTCGGTTTCTAAGTCCATCCAGTCAAGCAAGGCTGGGGCAAACCCGAGTATGCCGAATACCACCATGGCGCAGGCAAGCGCCAAATAACAAGTTTGCACGAAGATAGGCGCAATCTTATCGGTTTGGTTTTCGCCATGGGCGTTGGCGACTAAAGGGGTTAATGCCAACAAAAAGCCGCTTAAGAATAGAATAGCGGGCAACCACAGGCTTGAACCAATCGCCACGGCAGCCATATCTAACGCACCCACGCGACCGGCCATTAGGGTATCGATGAACCCCATCATGGTTTGGGTTAACTGGGCGATAAATATTGGGATCGCCAGTTTTACAATGGCGCTTAAGTGGTGCTTAGTTTGGCTCATTAGTGTTTTTGTAAAAGTTGAACGGCCTATCGTTTGGCGGCAAGCATACATGATAAAGTGACGCTTCCCTAAAGTTAAAGAGTCAGTTGTTATGTTTACCGGAATTGTTCACGAAACCGCTCGTGTTGTATCGATAGATGCCAAACAGGAATTCCAAACTCATGTAATTGAGGTTAGCGATGGTTTTGCAAAAGGCATTGAGTTAGGCGCGTCGGTGGCGCACAACGGCTGCTGCTTAACTGTGACTAAAGCCCAAGCCAACCAACTGAGTTTCGACCTGATGGCACAGACCTTAAGGCTGACCAATTTGGGCGAGCTTAGGGTAGGTGACAAAGTGAATGTGGAACGAGCGGCGCGTTTCGGTGATGAAATCGGTGGCCACAGCATGTCTGGCCATATTTACACCACCACAAAAATTCATTCTATTGAAAAGAGCGACAACAATTGCCGAGTCTGGTTTGATGTTGCGCCTGATTGGCGTCGTTATGTGTTTAATAAAGGCTATATCGGTATCGATGGCATTTCACTGACCATTGCCGAAGTAGAAAACACGCGTTTTGCGGTTAATTTGATTCCGGAGACATTGGCGCGCACTAACCTCAACTGGCGTCAAGTGGGCGAACGAATCAATATTGAGATTGATCCGCAGACTCAGGCCATTGTCGAAACAGTAGAGCGTGTGTTGGCCGAGCGCTAATAATACTGTTCGTTGTCTGCGTCGATATGGACTTCTATGGTTCTATTGAGTTCATTAATGTGAAGCTGGCAATGAATTGGGTGACAACAATTAGGGCAGTCTTCGCTGAAGTCCTGATCGCCCTGGCTAGTATCTAGCTGTAAGTGGAAGTGGTGCCCGCAGTGCGGGCAAGATACTCTTTGGTTGCGAAGGCTCATAACCTGTTACCTTATGGCTCGGTGCCTTGTTGATAGGCACCAGATTTCTATGCACCTTGGTATCCCATCGCGCTGCGTCCGCCGTCCACATTAATGATCTGGCCATTGATGTACTGGGCTTGAACTACCAAAAATGAAACCGTATCGGCTATGTCGTTCGGCTCCCCGCAGCGCTTTAGCGGGATATTCTCTAAAACCTGCTCTTGTGCTTCTTGGCTGGACTGTTCCGGCCACAAGATGGCTCCCGGAGCGACACCATTTACCCTGATGCGAGGCGACAGTTCTTGCGCCATAGACAAGGTGGCACTGGCCAGTGCCGCTTTCGCCATTGAGTATAGAACATGCTGATACAAAGGCTTTTCGGCGTGAATATCAATCAGGTTTACGATACTAGCGGCGGATGATTGATTCAGCTTGGGAGTGAGTGCCTGAGCTAGCAACACGGGTGCAAGTGCATTGACTGCCAGGGTTTGCTCAGCATCAGCCAAACTAAAGTCAGCCATAGGCGTGGGATAAAACACAGCCGCATTGTTTATTAAAACATCCACGCGACCAAATACAGCGGCGGCTTTATCTGCGAAACTGGCTAACTGTGCTAATTGGCTTAGGTCTTGCCCCAAATAAACCGCGGAATTGGCTTTTCGTTGATTAAGTTCTTCTGCCAAGGCTTGCGCTTGTGCACTGGAGCCGTTGAAGTGCAAGATTAAACGGTAGCCATCGCTGTGCAGTCGACGGGCGATGGCGGCGCCTAAACGCTTACTCGCGCCTGTGACCAATGCAACTGGCGACTCGTGACTCTGGCTCATAGCTAACTCCATGAATGTTTATACAATCCGTGCGTCTTTACAGGCCGATAATCCGCATTTAGTTTTTGTTTTCTAGGGTGGCACCCAGACTCTGCTTTGGGTATCATGCCTGTTCTTCGCGTTTTGCTGCAAGTAGCAGCCCGCTCCGCCTAGTGTAAAGGCGACGGATAACAATGCGAACCTCACTTATATTGCATGAATCTACGTGATCCTTGGTAGGGGTCACCACTGGAGAAGGATTAAAATGCCGATTATTACGCTTCCTGACGGTTCTCAACGTCAATTCGAACAAGCCGTTTCTACTTATCAAGTTGCCGCCGACATTGGCCCAGGCCTTGCAAAAGCCTGTATCGCTGGTCGTGTGGATGGTTCTCGTGTCGATGCTCACGATCTGATTGAGCACGACGCCAAACTTGAAATCATCACCGCTCGCGATGAAGACGGTCTTGAGATTATTCGCCACTCTTGTGCGCACCTTTTGGGTCACGCGATTAAGCAGATGTACCCAGACGTGAAAATGGCCATTGGCCCAACCATCGATAACGGTTTCTACTACGACATCGATTTAGAGCACAAACTGACTCAAGAAGACCTGCAAGCGCTAGAAAAGCGCATGCTGCAGTTGGCCAAAACCAACTACGACGTAGTCAAGAAAGTGGTGAGCTGGCAAGAAGCACGCGATACCTTTGCCGAGCGCGGTGAAGATTACAAAGTGGAAATCCTCGACGAGAACGTTTCTCGTGATGACAAGCCTGGTCTTTATCATCACGAAGAGTACGTCGACATGTGTCGTGGTCCACACGTACCAAACATGAAGTTCTGCCATCACTTTAAGTTGATGAACGTGGCCGGTGCCTATTGGCGCGGTAACTCAGACAACAAGATGCTGCAGCGTATCTATGGCACCGCTTGGGGCGACAAGAAGCAGCTTAAAGCGCACTTGCACCGACTAGAAGAAGCCGCTAAGCGCGATCACCGTAAAATCGGTAAAGCGCAAGATTTGTTCCATTGGCAAGAAGAAGCCCCTGGCATGGTGTTCTGGCACAACGACGGTTGGACCGTTTACAAAGAGCTAGAAGACTTCATGCGCGGCCAGCTACGCAAATTTGAGTACGAAGAAGTTCGCACTCCGCTAGTGATGGATCGAGTGATGTGGGAGCGAAGCGGTCACTGGGACAAGTACCAGGACATGATTTTCGCCACTGAGTCTGAAAAGCGCACCTACGCGGTTAAACCGATGAACTGCCCAGGTCACTTGCAGATCTTTAAGCAGGGCCTTAAGTCGTATCGCGACCTGCCATACCGCATGGCGGAATTTGGTTTGGTTCACCGCAACGAGCCATCGGGCTCTCTGCACGGTTTGATGCGTGTACGCTCGTTCACTCAGGACGATGCTCACGTATTCTGTACAGAAGACCAAATTTTGGACGAAGTGACTTCGTGCATCCAAATGGTGTTCGACACCTACAAGACCTTTGGCTTCAACGAAATTGAAATCAAACTGTCGACCCGTCCAGAACATCGCATTGGTTCCGATGATCTTTGGGACAAAGCCGAGCAAGGTTTGGCCGATGCGCTAAAAGCCAACGAACTGGAATACGAAATTCAGCCAGGCGAGGGCGCTTTCTACGGTCCTAAGATTGAGTTCACTTTGCACGACTGTCTAGAGCGCGAGTGGCAATGCGGTACCATTCAGTTGGACTTCTCAATGCCACAACCTGAGCGTTTGGACGTGAGCTACGTAGCCGAAGACAACACTCGCAAAGTACCGGTAATGATTCACCGTGCGATTTTAGGTTCGCTTGAGCGTTTCATTGGTATTCTTATAGAAGAGTACGCCGGTCGTTTCCCAACTTGGTTGGCTCCGACCCAAGCGGTGGTGATGAATATCACAGATAAACAGTCTGACTATGTCAAACAAACTGTTAGAGAGCTTAACGACGCTGGAATTCGAGCAAAATCGGACTTGAGAAATGAGAAGATTGGCTTTAAAATTCGCGAGCACACATTAAAGCGTGTCCCATATTTGTTGGTCGTAGGCGATCAAGAGATGGAAAATGGGGAAGTCGCGGTTCGAACTCGCAACGGTAAAGATCTCGGTAAGATTAAGATTTCCGACTTTACTCAAGCAGTTACACAAGAAATTTCGAGCCGTAGTCTAAGTTTACTGGAGGAATAAGTCATAAAAGGCAATAACAAACGACCAATGAAGCAAGCTGAGCACCGTTTAAACGATGAGATTCGTGGTTTAACGGAAGTCCGTTTATCGAATCAAGACGGTGAAGCTGTTGGTGTTGTCAGTCTGCGTGAGGCGCAGAACCTAGCTGAAGAAGCGGGTTTGGATTTAGTAGAAATCAGCCCAAATGCAGAGCCTCCGGTTTGCCGGATTATGGACTACGGCAAATTCCTGTTCGAGCGCCAAAAGGCCAAGAAAGAACAGAAGAAAAAGCAAAAGCAGATCCAGGTTAAGGAAGTTAAATTCCGTCCTGGAACTGATGAGGGCGATTATCAGGTAAAACTACGCAACCTGACTCGCTTCCTCGAAGGCGGAGACAAGGCAAAGGTAACTTTGCGTTTCCGTGGGCGTGAAATGGCCCACCAAGAACTCGGAATTAATCTGTTAAACCGGATTAAGGACGACTTGGCCGAACTCGCCGTGGTGGAGGCATTCCCGAAAATGGAAGGTCGCCAAGCGGTAATGGTGCTTGCACCTAAGAAGAAATAGTTAGGGCTTTAGAAAGTGGCGAATGGCTCGTCCATTTGCCCGCCTTGCTATTGTTTATTTACTTTACAATGCGGAGTTTTTCATGCCTAAGATGAAAACCAACCGTGGTGCTGCTAAGCGCTTCAAGAAAACTGCCTCTGGCGGTTTCAAGTGCAAGCAAAGCCACTTACGTCATATTTTGACCAAAAAATCCACTAAGCGTAAGCGTCATCTGCGTGCTAAGTCTATGGTTGCGGCCAGCGATGTAGCATCAGTAGCACGTATGCTTCCATTTGCTTAATTTGAGGAGAGAGAACAATGCCAAGAGTTAAGCGTGGTGTAACGGCTCGTGCCCGTCACAAGAAGATTTTAAAGCAAGCTAAAGGTTATTACGGTGCTCGTTCACGCGTTTATCGCGTAGCGGTACAGGCTGTAACCAAAGCCGGTCAATATGCTTACCGTGACCGTCGTCAGAAGAAACGTCAATTCCGTCAACTGTGGATTGCTCGTATCAACGCTGCGGCCCGTCAAAACGGTATGTCATACAGCCAGTTCATCAATGGCTTGAAGAAAGCGTCTATCGAAATCGATCGTAAGATCCTTGCCGATATCGCTGTATTCGACCAGCACGCCTTCGGCGTATTGGTTGGAAAAGCAAAAGAAGCTTTGGCGTAAGCTGTAAGATTCTTGCTTAGAAGAAAGGAGCCGTAAGGCTCCTTTTTTTGTGTCCAATTACCACTAGCGGAGCTCTTAGTTTACTGATTGTAAAACTTACTGGCCTTGCCATACTTCTCAACGTGGGCACGCTGGTAAGCTTGGTTAGCTGTCATTAATTCGTTGTAGCTGTTGGTTAGTGACGGGTGGTCTTTCAACATCTGATTAAACACCTTCCGCACACTGGCTTGACGTTCTTGAAACTCAGCGTTTTTTTCCAACTTCTGGATCATAGGGTCGACATATCTTGGAGTTGATGGATACGTGCGAAGATCCTTACTCTTAATTTTTGACGAAATTCGCCAGTTGAACGCGTGTTTGCACTGCGGTGTTCTAACATGAGAGATTGCATGCCAAACCTGACGACACTCATAGGCAAAGTCTTTATCTTCAACCAGCTCATTAAAGGTCTCCATAAAGGCCTCGCGCTTTTCTTTTTGGACTTTGACCAATTCGCTGAGAGATGGGTCTTTAGCCAATACCTTTGCTGGCAATATTGCGGCTAGAGTCAGGCCAAGCAACACAAGGGCCAGCTGACTAAAACGTAATTGGGGACGCAGTGTCATAGAATTTCCTCCAGTTGAAATTACACCTCGCTCTGCCCATCAGACAGAACGAATCCTTTTGCTCCTCTAAAAACAGTTTAGCAACAAATCTAATTAATGTGTCCTGACATAAATTCTGCAGACTACTCCTTAGTCCTTGTAATACTTGCTGAAAATACCAAATTTTGCCACATGACCGCGCTGATAGGCCTGTTGCGGTTCGATGAATTCGTTATAGCTGGTGTTTAGAGAAGGGTGGTCTTCTAGCATTTCGTTAAAAGCTTTTTCAAGACTCGCGAAGCGCTCTTGATATTTTTTCTTTGTTTTTTCGTAGTCGCTAGCAGCACCCCCAATGCCAAACTTTGCAGCAGAGCCTGTTGGCGAGGAAAAGCCTTTTCGTTCAGCTCGAATTCTCCACTCGAACGCGTGATAGCAAAAGGATCTTCGTAGAATTGTACTCCCATAAGAGTAGCGACACTCGTAGGCCAGATCTTTATCTTCAACCAACTCATTGAAGGTCTCCATATAGGCATGACGTTTGTCATTAAGGTTTTTAACTAATTCGCTGATTGAGAGTTCTTGGGCCGATACAGAGGTAATTGAGAGTGAGGCACACATTAGACCAACCAGTAAAATAGCCAGCCGACTCAAGACTGCCTGTGGAAGCAGAGTCATAAAATTTACTCCACGTGATATAAGATGTCGGCCTACCAGTTAGGCAGGTCGATTACTATTGCTCCTCTAAATAGAGTATAGGTAGAAATCTTCCTACTAGTCTGACTCGAGTTTAGGAGTGATGTTTAGGAGGTGTAGAACCGCTGGGCGGCCTTCACAGAAGAAAATTAATAATCAAATGGCCAGTCTTTACTGACGATCATCCACAATTGTTGGTCGTTGGCTCTGGCGGCGGCTGGTATGCGCTCTGGCTGATCGATTAGCCCAGCAGCACTTTGGCACAGCCAATCATCTCGTTTCAGATAATTCAATCCGTCTGGCGCTTTAGTCTCGTGTGACCATAGCCCCTTACCATGCTCGGGTAAAAGCAGTGAATCTGGCTTTGCCGACAAGTGAGGTGGGTAGTAAATAATGCCGCGACTGAAGCCGTAGCTTGCATCAATGGAAATTCCAGACTCTGTTAACCAGGCTTTCGCAGCAGGATGGGCAAGCAGGGTGAGCTGGCGTTGATGCATACGCGCCGACTTTGCCGCCAGCTCGTCTTTGGCATTAGGCCCCAAATAGCGGCGCTCACCATTCTGCTCTATGGCCAAATAAAACTTAACCGCTACTTCCCAGTGATGAACTTGCCCACTGGGCAAATGCTCAAGAATAAAGTCGATTGCGCCCAAGGTTTGTCCTTGCCATTGAAAGGCTTGGTTGTGCGCAATGACTTTGTAGTGCGGGTCTTGTTCTAACAGCCACAACACCAAAGCTTCAAACTGAAAACCGATACGGGTTGGCAATTCAGGTGCTTCAATCGTGCCGCTGTTCAATGCTTGTAAACTCTTGAGGCCCTGGTCGACAAATGCCTGATGCAGCGTACCTGGCATGGCAAAAGGGGGCTGAAAACGCATCAAAGGCGAGCTTTTGAGCAACCATTCGAGTTTGTCGGCAACACTTGATTGAGTCACGGGCATCCTGCTGTGTTAATGCTAGGCATAATGTAAGGCTCAGATTATCATAGGCGTTTTAGTATTTCCGCCTGTGCTTAATAAGGGCAAATAGAAACGACAAGGAAACCGAATGAGCGTTAGCACCCAACAACTGGTTCAATACATTGATGAATTGCTCGATAGCGCTAAGTTCAGAGACTACGCCCCCAACGGGCTGCAGGTCGAAGGTAGTACGCAAGTTAAGACCCTAGTTACCGGTGTGACTGCCTCGCAAGCTCTAATAGACAAAGCAGTGGAGCTAAACGCCGACGCTATCCTGGTCCACCACGGATTCTTTTGGAAAGGCGAAAGCCCACTGGTGGTGGGCATGAAACAACGTCGGTTGAAAGCGCTTTTAACTAACAACATCAATCTTATCGGCTATCACTTGCCCCTCGATGCCCACCCAACTCTGGGCAATAACGCCCAATTGGCAAGCAAGCTGGGCATTCAAAATCCAACAATCGACCCTAGTGTTAAACAGGATTTGTTGTGGACAGGGGAGCTGGAAAAGGCCCTTAGCCCTGATGACTTCGCAAGCTTGTTATCAAATACGCTAAATCGCGAACCACTTACCATAGCCGCGGGCAACAAGCCGATTAAGCGCTTAGCCTGGTGCACTGGCGGTGCTCAAGATTATATCGACCAAGCGGCCGAGCTTGGAGTCGATGCCTTTATCAGTGGTGAAGCGTCCGAGCGCACTTTCCATAGTGCAGTGGAGCAGGGGATTCATTACTTTGGTGCGGGGCATCACGCCACCGAGCGCTATGGTATTCAAGCACTCGGCGAGCATTTAGCATCCCAGTTTGAGTTAGAGTGGCATCACCTAGATTTATCCAATCCGGTTTAAATGCACTTGGTGGGTTTGGGCAAGCCAGCAATTTTGGTGGCTTGCTTGGCAGGCCCTTTAGGAAAGAGTTTGTAGAGGTACTTAGAGTTACCTTTGTCTTCGCCAAGCTTTTGCGCAATGGCTTTGACCAACACTCGAATCGCAGGGCTAGTGTTAAACTCTAGGTAAAAGTCGCGAACAAAGTTCACCACTTCCCAGTGGGCATCACTGAGTGCGATGTTTTCAGATTCTGCTAGTACGACCGCCAATTCTGGCGTCCACTCTTTTATGTCGCTAAGGTAACCTTGCTTATCGGTAGCAATGGTTTGACCGTTGAATTCTATCATGACCAACTGATTACTTTTTGGTGCTCGATACTGAGATCGATCACCTGTTCTATTTCAATGCGGTCGCATTCTACCAGCAATTTCTCTGAAAGGCCTCGGGCAATAACGTCTTGCTCGATAACCATTACCTTGTGATTAGCCAGGGCCTGGCGCCAACGTGGTTGGCAAGCGGCTATTACCGCATTTTGACTCAACAAAAGCGTGTCATTGGCGCCAATCAGTTCTAAGCAGACTTCTAAGCCGTTGTCGTCCTGAGGTGCTTGTTTTATCCAGTGCAAAATCATTAGAACACCACCACTTGGTCAGCTTGCTTCAATAGACCTTGTATACGCTCTAGCTTAGAAACCTCAACGTCAATTAGCAGCTCTGATACGTCGATGGCCCGTTGCAGCAAGGACTGCTCACACACCAGTACTTCCTCTACGTCGTAAATTGGTAGGGCTTTGAATGTGGATATGTAGTTTTTGCTTTCCAGCAAGTCGGGTTGCTGTTGTTGTAATAGTTGATACACACCATCAGCGACAAATAGCAGACTGACTTGTTGCTCGTAGCTGGCGCTCAATAAGGCCAAATCTAGTGCCTCACGCCCTTTACTGGAGCCAAGGCTGGCGTCTTTGAAAACGATTGCTAAATGTTTCATTGGGCTAAATGCTTCATGGGTTAGAACTGTACCAGTCGGTCGCATTCTTCAATGGCGGTCACCAGATCACCAAGGCCTGCGGCTATGAATTTAGGGTGCATGTTAGCAGCGGGTAGGTCGTATTCCTGACTGTCGCTTTGATGAACCACACCGCGGCGAAGGCCGGCAGCAACACAGCTAATAAGCTCTACCTTGTGCTTCTGCGCCAACGAGGTCCAGCGATTGACCAAATTGAGTTCGTCTGACTGAGGTGAAAGTAGGGCACTGGTGTTGTACACACCGTCTTGGTAAAAAAATATTTTTGGTACCGAGTGGCCTTTAGCGATTGCAGACTCTGCAAATCTTAGCGCAGAGTAGGCGTGTTGGTTACCATAGGGTGGGTGATTAACTAGTATGACGAAGCTGTTCATATTCCGAAAAACAAAATGGCCCTTAGCGGGCCATTTTAGCATTAAATTGAACTGGGGTAAGAACTTAGTCGTCGCCGCCCATACCTAGAAGGTGTAGCAAGCTCATGAACAAGTTAATGAAGTTCAAATACAAAGACACGGTTGCGCGAATGTAGTTTGTCTCACCACCGTTAACAATACGGCTGGTATCGAACAAAATAAGACCTGTCATCAACATGGCGATTGCCGCGTTAATTGCGATAAAGGCGACCGGGCTACCAACGAAGATGTTGATAAGCGCTGCGCCAATAACTACTAGCAGGCCGGCAAATAAAAAACCGCGCATGAAAGAAAAGTCTTTCTTGGTGGTAATCACATAAAGCGACAGACCGATAAAGATAGCGGACGTTAGACCAAGCGCTTGCATGATAAGGCCTGGGCCGTTAGACATGCCGGCATAGTGGTTTAGGATCCAACCCAAGGACATACCTTGCATACCAGTAAAGGCGAAAATCCAGAAGATCCCGCTTGCACCTTCGGCTTTCTTAAGCGTAACAAACAGTAGCACCAAGGAGCCAATGGACAAACCGAGTCCCATCATAGGGCTGATGCCGATAGCCATCGACACGCCAGCCATGACGGCGCTGAACAACAATGTCATAGACAATAGCAAGTAGGTGTTTCGCAGAACGCGGTTAATTTCTAAGGTACGACCGGTACTGCTTACTGCAGACGGATGAGCCATGAGTATCTCCAACTGAATGAATTACTTTGTTTATTAGGTCAATCTTTTCCAGATTAGTTCCGTTGAAATTGTGCAGATTAGCTAAGGGTTTGACAAGTACAAGCACTCAGAACTGCGTTGTTATTACGAAAAATACCCCAGAAAGGTTTGATGGGTGAGTTTTTATTCAAACTAGACTTTACAAGGCCAGAAGTTCCCGATAATATGCGCTCCACTGCTGCGGAGGGGTGGCAGAGTGGTTGAATGCACCGGTCTTGAAAACCGGCATAGGTTTGTAGCCTATCCAGGGTTCAAATCCCTGCTCCTCCGCCATACGGCACGAAAGCCCGCTTGGAGACAAGCGGGCTTTTTTGTGTCCAAAATTCACTCCAGAACAACAATTCACCGACTTGCACAAGCATTAGGCAGTTAAACAAAATTTCGCAAAAGGGACTTTACAGCCTAAACGCTTCACTTTAATATGCGCCCATCTGCTGCGGAGGGGTGGCAGAGTGGTTGAATGCACCGGTCTTGAAAACCGGCATAGGTTTGTAGCCTATCCAGGGTTCAAATCCCTGCTCCTCCGCCATAAGGTACGAAAGCCCGCTTGGAAACAAGCGGGCTTTTTTGTGCTTGAAATTCAACTCTGTTGATTCTGGGTTTAACGATATACCAAACAGCTCACAGATCCCTTGCTATGCTTGATTGCAGGCCGGTTTGCGGCAATTAAACACGCTTGCGATTGGCGTTAGCCTCGAATTTTCGGTAAATTCGAGTGTGCCTTAAACAAAAATTCAAAAAACAGTAAGCATGGGCAGGGTTAACAGTGATTAACGTATATTTGGTGGACGATCACGACATCGTTCGCACCGGCGTCCGTCGAATACTGGAAGACGACGCCAACATCAGCGTAATTGGCGAGGCCAATACTGGAGAATGCGCGGTTAAGTGGGCCGAAGGCAACGAAGCTGATGTAGTTCTTATGGATTTGAACATGCCAGGCATTGGTGGCATCGAAGCCACGCGCCGCATTTTAGAACTAAACCCACAGCAACGAATACTGATATTAACGGTAGCCGCTGGTGAGGCGATTACCGATACCATGGATCAGGTAGGCGCTTTTGGCTTTATCACTAAAGATTCTTTGCCATCGGACATGATAACCGCGGTTCGTAAGGTCGCTTCAGGCCAACGGTTAATGCGAGCGGCCTGTGCTAATAGCCAGCTTGTACCCAAGGAAGCGCCGTCTGCTGAAAACTTCAATAGTTTGTCGAAACGTGAACTCCAGATTGCCTACTATATTGCCAATGGCAAAAAAGCAGCAGATATCGCCGAGATCCTCGAGCTTAGCCGCAAAACCATTAACAGCTTTCGCTATCGAATCTTTAAGAAACTTCACATAGAATCGGACCAAGAGATGGCCAAGTTGGCTGCAGAATACGGGTTAGTGGATCTTCCTTTCCAACCAAATGACCAATAGTTTCGATTCAAAAGCTTTTCTAAAAAACACCACCAATCAAAGTGGTGTCTATCGCATGTACAATGACAAGGGTGAAGTCATTTACGTCGGTAAAGCCAAAGACCTGAAAAAGCGTTTAAGTAGCTACTTTCAAAAGACCCTAACCAACGCCAAGACCATAGCGCTCGTGTCCAATATTGCGGATATTCAAGTGACTGTGGTTCACAGCGAAACCGACGCGCTTATCCTTGAAAACGATTTCATCAAGCAGTACATGCCGAAATACAACGTACTGCTTAGAGATGACAAATCTTATCCCTACATTTTGATAACCGATCATCGCCACCCGCGAATTGCTTATCACCGAGGCGCCAAAAAGGTACAAGGTGACTACTTTGGGCCATACCCCAATGGTTCGGCAGTTCGCGAAAGCCTGCATTTGATGCAAAAGCTGTTTCCAATTCGCCAGTGCGAGGACAGCTTTTATCGAGCGCGATCGCGTCCGTGTTTGCAGTACCAAATTGGCCGTTGTCTCGGTCCTTGCGTCGACAAGGTGTCGGATTCGGATTATCAAGACCAGGTTAATCTGGCCAAGTTGTTTTTGCGCGGCAAAAACCAAGACATCATTAAGGCGCTGGTGCAAAAGATGGAGCACGCCGCTGAGTCGATGGCCTATGAACAAGCCGCCAACTATCGCGATCAAATCAGTGCGCTGCGTAAAGTCTCTGAGCAACAGGAAGTCAATCAAGCGTCTGGAGAACTAGACGTCATTGGTGTGCACTACGAGCGCGGCATGGCTTGTTTCCATTTGTTGTTCGTGCGCAGCGGTAAAATACTCGGCAGTCGCAGTTACTTTCCGAAAGTGCCATCAAACTCTGAAGTGGACGAGGTTCTGCAAAGTTTTTTGCTGCAGTTCTATCTCAATCAACAACAGCGCCAAGATTTACCCGCTGAGATTTTAGTGACCTTACCCTTTGAAGACGAGGGTGCTTTACAGCAAGTCCTTGAACAACGCCGCGGAGCAAAGCTGGCTATCCGCCACAATGTTCGTGGAGAGCGGGCCAAGTTTATGCGTTTGGCCAGTACCAATGCCAAAACCGCGGTGATCACTCGATTGGCCCACAAGAGTACGGTTAACCAACGATTTAATCTGTTAGAACAAACGCTAGAACTCAATCACAAAATCCAACGGATGGAGTGTTTCGATATTAGTCACACCCAAGGCGAAGCCACGGTAGCCTCTTGCGTGGTGTTCAATCGCGAAGGTCCACAAACCGGACAGTATCGTCGCTTTAACATCAAAGGTATCACTCCAGGTGACGATTACGCCGCCATGGCTCAGGTGCTCAAGCGCCGTTTGAACCGAGTCGCTAAGGAAGGTGTGATGCCAGATGTGTTAGTGATCGATGGTGGGCTAGGGCAGTTGCAGGCCGCTGAGTCTATAGTAGCTGATTTGCTACCTCAAACCGAACAACGCCCTTTGCTGTTGGGCATCGCTAAAGGGGAAAGTCGTAAACCCGGGCTTGAAACCATCATTCTTGGCGAAAGCCACGATCGCTTTAACCTAGAAGGGGATTCGCCGGCCTTGCATTTGTTGCAGCACATACGCGACGAGTCGCACCGTTTCGCCATAGGCGGCCACAGAGCTAAACGAGGTAAGGCAAGACGAGTCTCCAGTTTGGAACAAATCGAAGGGGTTGGGCCTAAACGCCGTAAAGCTCTGCTGCAGTTTATGGGCGGGCTACAACAAGTCAAAAGTGCCAGTGTGGCAGAACTCGCAAAAGTACCGGGTATCAGTCAAGAAATGGCCAAAACCATCCACGATGCGTTGCGAGACTAACTGAATTCAGGCAAGATGCTCGCAGCAAACAACTAGCTGGCTTTTTAATGATATTTAACATTCCCATCGCACTCACACTGTTTCGTTTATTACTGATACCAGTGTTTGTGGTGGTGTTTTACCTTCCTGTTTCTTGGGCATATTTTGCTGCTGCGGCAATTTTTGTCTTGGCGTCGATCACAGACTATTTGGACGGTTATCTGGCGCGCCGCTTGAACCAATCCACTGAGTTTGGCGCGTTTCTCGATCCGGTCGCTGACAAGGTAATGGTGGCAATATCTCTGGTTTTGTTGGCTGAACACTATTCGGTGTGGTGGATAACCTTACCAGCGGCCATCATGATCAGCCGTGAAATCGTTATTTCAGCATTGCGAGAGTGGATGGCTGAGTTAGGCAAACGCGGCAATGTCGCTGTGTCCTTATTGGGTAAGGTCAAAACCGCGACTCAAATGGTCGCGATTACCGGTCTCATCTGGCAACACAACGAGTTAATCATCACTCTGGCAGTCATCCTTTTATACGTCGCGACTTTGCTGACATTTTGGTCAATGTGGCTGTATTTACGTGCCGCTTGGCAGGATTTAGCGAGACGTTAATCAAATTACTGAAACAAGCGCTTAAAAAGCCTGCAGTTATGGCGTTGGCGCGGTTGACAGTAGTCAGTGAGGCGGTAGAATGCCTCCAGCGTTAAGGCAAGCCCTTAACCTTTGGCGCGATGGCAGAATGGCTATGCTGCGGATTGCAAATCCGTCGATCTCGGTTCGACTCCGGGTCGCGCCTCCACTTTAAAAGCAATAATTAGAAAGGCTGCTCAGATGGGCAGCCTTTTTAGTTTGTGGCTATCATTGGCAAGACGCGACAGTGAGGTGGTGATGGACGATAAAGCAAAAAGGCAGTTAGGTGAGCTACTTGTGGACCAAGACAAGTTGCTTGAGGTTCTGTCGGCAAACACTCAGGCCCTTGATGAATACCCGGAACTTCAACAACACCTGCTGCTTAAGAGTCAGAACTCCATAGCTTTTCGCAAAGCGCTGCGAGACAAAACCTTTACCAAGGAAGAGTACAGAGATGCCATTTTGCTCAGGCTCGATTGGATAGGGTATGAGTTAGCCTCAAGCCTAGACCTTGATTTTCTGATTCAGCGTGTGGCTGCATTGGTCGGTAGCGATCTTGAAAGCATAAAGACTTTGTCCATTCAGGAAATCGGTGAAGCTAATCTTTCTAAGCTTTTGCACATGATGGGTAGCCATATCATTGCTCATCCTGAATCAAACAAATCCCGTTTCCCTTGGCAGTCGGTCAGAGGTCAAGCAAACCCTGCGTTTTGGCGTCGTGCCGATCTAGCGTTTGATATGTACCAGCAAGGGTATAACAGCCACTGGAAGCTCAATAGCGCCTTTAAAGACAAATACGACATTCCAGTACCGCAATCCTTTGTGCGTTTTGTTCGCGATTATGGCGATCCTCGCCTGATCCCAGAATGGACCAGTTGGAAAGAAGAGTCTTAAGGTAAGACCAATCGCAGAAGCACGTCCTTGTGCTCTGATTTAATCTAGGGAAATAGTAGTTACAATTTCATAGTAACCGGCGCGTGCTGTGTCTCTGTCGAAGGGTAAAAAGCTTTGTAGTTGATACTCGTAACTATCGCTCGGGCGCAGCAATATGGTATCGCCATTGAGCTTTTCTCGGTCAATGGCATAGCTCACATCACTCTCGCTAATCGTATTGGCCTCGTTAATCGCGCGGTCGGTAGTAATTCGTACGGTTTCTTGTTCAGCCGCGTTTGAAAGCACTTTAAAGTGCAAGGCTTGCTTGTCACTTTCATTGTTGAAGTTAATTTTGCCGTCGTTGGACGTGATTATGATCTGACGCACTTCATCAACTCTGTCGGTAAACATACCGGTTGAGTAATTAGCCTGCGCCATTGGAGCTAGTAAGAATAGTGGAAGGTATTTCTTCATAGGTTTCTCTTTGTGATGGATAGATAGGGTTCAAACAACCCCACATATGAAATTGCACGCTACTCGCTAAAGCTTGAGTGTTGTTGCGCTTGCGCAGAGGCGCGTAGCAATTCAATTTCGGCTTCAAGTTTTTCGATGTGAGCCTGGCGGGCTCTCAGCTCCAAGTCGTATAAACGAGTTGGGTCAGCTTGGGGTTTATCACCAAAGGTAATAGGGATCACCGCCTGGATGTAAACCATTCCTTCATCGCGATTACGTCGATTAAAGCAGTCGTGCCAGCGCTCACGACCATTGTCTTTGCCCGCCATGATGCCGGTTTGTATGGTCATTTTTGGAGCGTAGGTGGCATCGAGTTCTATGCCAGTTTCTCCTCTGACTCGAATCCGATCCCCTTGGGCCATGGTTGGGCTAGGCATATTAGCGGCTTGCAGCTCTGTCGCTGCGAGCAACAGGCTCATAATTAACAACATAGGTTTCATTGACGACTCTCCGCGTTAGTCTCAGGCTTAATCACACAAGGCGAGAAGTACTCAACCCGCGTGGTGATCCTGGTGCGAACACTTTGATGCTCAGACAATTTAGAATGGCTAGCGATGGTTTTTGTGTCCCACAGCCCGCACTTATCTGCCTTTAGAATTACAGAAAGTTCCCGCAGCTCTTGTGGCGGTAGAAAGACTTCCCCAAGCACCTTATCGTTAACCAGTATTTCGTAGACCTGAGGGAAGGCGTTTCGATTGGCCAGGGTGATCTTCACTCCAAACTCTGGTGTCACAATGACCTTGCCAGAGATTCTGGCTGGCGTTTGAGAGTGCGATAGCGCGGCAAACGGAACGCACCACAAGATTAATGTAATGAGTCTTAGCATCACTTAGTTAGCCTTTGGGGCCGGCAAGCAATAAGTGTTCAAAATCTTCAAAGCTGGTGATTTTGCTAAGGTCCACCGGCTCATTTTTAATGAACACAGTGGGTGTAGCTCGCAGTCCGTATCGACTAATGCTTTCTGGATGCTTTTCAACTTCTATGAAATCCACTTTAACTTGATGTCTTTGGGCGTAGTCCTTCAAGAATTTGTGCATCGCCCTACAGGGCTGGCACTTGTACGAAAAGAATAGGGTGATAGGCGCTTGTAGCTCATGGGGTTGAGCCAGTAGTGAACTGGGGAATAGCAAACACAGTGATAAAAGTGGAGCTCGCATAGATAACCTGTCTTGTCGATGAAATTGGCGACACAGGTTAGAGGATGTAGGATTTCTAAGGTTTACACTTGAGCCTTGCGTTCATTAGAAATCAATTACGGTTGTCGCTAGGTGCTGCTCGGTAAGCTAACTGCCGGCGCTCAGGGAAGGGCGAGTTGGGGTTTAGCCGAACCTTTCCTTTTTGGACTTTCACGCCAAACCAATCCAAAGCTTTTAAAGGCATTTGTAACCCGTGAGATTCTTGCCACTTTCGGTACAGGCGGCTCAATTGTGGCCACTGTTCACCAGATAAGGCGCGTATTACTCGCTCGCCGCTGGTAAAACTCTGGGTTCGATAGGGACGGTAGGCATTGGCTAAGCGGGTTACTACCGAAGTATGCTGTTGGCTGAGCATCAGATACTCGGCCTCTAACCAAAACGCGGCGCCACTCCAATACACCCGCATATAGCTGCGCTTCGAGTGCATGTCGTCAGATAATCGATAGAGTGGAATGCTTGAATAGCGAGTATCGCGCTCACCTCGTTGAAAGCCAGCATACAGAGCCTGCCACGCTTGCTGCTCTGTTAGCACACCAGCGTTGTAGCGCAAAAATTGTTGCCAGTAGCTGGCTAGGCCTTCGGACAGCCATAAGTCCTCGTCGCCTGGATAGGGGATCATGAGATGTGCGATTTCGTGATAGCCGGTCCAATCTTGATTAAACCTTTTTAAGGGATAGCTTGGGTCCACCACAAAATGGATCCCTTCGGTTCCACGTCGCTTAATTTGGCCCCAGGGGATTGGCTCTCTAGACGAACGGGTTGTACGCACATTGAAATTGGCGCGCTCAAGCGGGAATTTTCCGAAGGTATACTCGATACTGCCAACCAATTTAGACAGCCATTGGTGGATCTTTTGCTGATCGTTTGAGGATAAGTCGTTCGCAATAACGCGTATTTCGGCATCGCTATTGTTGGCAATCCGTTGTTCGGCAACCGATTGCAAAGGCAAAAGGGACAGAAGTAGCGCAGCGATTAAATGAGAGTGTCTAGTTTTCATACTTGTTCAACGCAACGAATCCGTGTTTGGTCTATTATCCTTAGTCGGTTTTGCCACCGCTTCGAGCGATTTTTGACTGATTAGCAGCATGTGTTTGTGCTAATTAGATAAAATTTCATCAAACGATAATCCAATGCCGGAAGTTGTGTTGACACTGACAACAATAACGGTAGAATTCCTCGGGCGTTGAGGCAAGTCCACAACAAAGGCGCGATGGCAGAATGGCTATGCTGCGGATTGCAAATCCGTCGATCTCGGTTCGACTCCGGGTCGCGCCTCCACTTTATCTTTTCGAGCTAGCTCGTTAAGACACCCAGCCCGGGTGGTGAAATTGGTAGACACAAGGGATTTAAAATCCCTCGAGGGTTTCCTCGTGCCGGTTCAAGTCCGGCCCCGGGCACCATATTCTTATAAAAAGCTCATCGAAAGATGGGCTTTTTTTTTGTGAGACCCTAGCTTGTTTAGCTTTGGCTCATGGAATGAAAGTTCGGGATAAGCCTTCGATAAACACACCAAGGCTCTTGCTAACACCACAGCTTAGGTTGCAAAAATCAGGATAATTTACCCCGAACAATCAACAAGTCATCTCGGTTAATTGGCTTGCAACTCCTTGTCTAACAACTAAGGTTTAAGCAAGCACAATAAACATGATAAGGGAGGCATCCCCACAATGATCCAAGTCGGTACGTCCGAATCTTTGCTGGTCGCCATGTCTGTGCTGTTCATTGGCTACTTCATTTCGCGCAAGAGCGCCTTTCTCAAGAACTACAACATACCCGTGCCAATAATCGGCGGCCTAATCATGGCTGCTGGAATTACCGTATTGCATTTTCGTGGCATTAGTATTCAATTCGATTTACCTGCAAAAGACACGCTCATGCTGATGTTTTTTGCGAGCGTCGGTCTAGCTGCAAACTTTAAACTGCTAGCCAAAGGCGGCGTCAAAGTTTTTGTCTTTTTGGCCATTGCTACCATATACATCGTCATTCAAAACAGCATCGGCGTCTCTGTTGCCACCGCGTTCGGGTTAGATCCCTTACTTGGTTTGGTCGCCGGTTCAATTACTTTGTCTGGCGGACATGGCACTGGTGCCGCTTGGGCGCAAACCTTTAGTGAAGATTTTGGTATAGAAACACTGGAACTCGCCATGGCTGCAGCCACCTTTGGTTTAGTGATGGGCGGTATGATTGGTGGGCCGGTTGCGCAAAAGCTCATCAAAAAGCACCAGTTGTCTTCGGATTATGACGAGACACCAGGGGTTAACCACCACATTGAGAATCCGGACGTTGTGACTTATATCGACGTCGAGGAAGACCGAATTACCGCCAAGAGTACGATTCAAACCCTGTTCATTTTACTCTTGTGTGTGGTCCTCGCGGGCTATGTCAAAGACTGGGTTGACGGCCTCGGAGTTTCCTTCTTAAAAGTGCCTAATTTTGTATTTGCCCTGTTTATTGGTGTGGTGATTACCAACCTGTGTGACTACGGCCGTTTCTACAAGATCAACAAAGAGACGCTAGATGCAATCGGTACTATTTCGCTTAACTTGTTCCTGGCCATGGCCTTGATGAGCCTAAAACTCTGGGAGTTACTCGATTTAGCACTGCCGCTGCTGGTGATCCTAATCGTACAAACCATGGTGTTGGCACTGTTCTGTTATTGGGTGACATTCCGGGCCATGGGGCGTAACTATGATGCCGCGATTATGTCTGGTGGTCACTGTGGTTTCGGTATGGGTGCCACGCCGACCGCGGTGATGAACATGGGGACTTTGGTGACCCGTTATGGCCCATCACCACAAGCGTTTGTGGTGGTCCCAATCGTGGGAGCATTCTTCATTGATATCGCCAATTTGGTGGTTCTGCAGACCTTTATCGCGATACTTCACTAATCTTCATTTTAGAGAGGCGTAATTCATAGGATTACGCCTCTTTTTTTGTTATAAATCCTAGGTCGAAAACACAAGCTACAACTAAGGACTTAGGCCGAATGTTATTTTCCGCTATCGAGCAAGCTCCCGCCGATCCCATTCTAGGTTTAACCGAGGCTTTTAAAGCCGACCCTCGCAGCAACAAGATCAACTTAGGCGTGGGAATCTATAAAAACGAAGCCGGTCAAACTCCGGTTCTCGATTCGGTTAAACGCGCAGAAACTGCGTTGCTAGAGCAGGTGACCAGCAAGTCATATCTTGGCATTGAAGGCGTTCCAGCGTATGCCAAAGCGGTTCAGGCCTTGTTGTTTGGTAGCGAGTCAGCACTACTTAAAGACAACCGAGTCTTTACCGCGCAAGCACCAGGCGGGACAGGGTCGTTACGTGTTGCAGCTGAGTTCTTAAACAAAGTCGCTGGCGCCAACAAAATTTGGGTAAGCAATCCAACCTGGGCTAACCACAGCGCTATTTTCCAAGCGGCGGGCCTAGAAGTCGCCAGCTACAGCTACTACGACAAAGCCAGCCACGGTTTAAACTTCGATGGCATGGTGGCTGATCTTGAAGCCGCGAAAGCCGGAGATGTGCTGTTGGTCCACGGTTGCTGTCACAACCCAACGGGCATCGACCTAAACCTAGACCAGTGGAAAGCCGTTGCTGAGCTGTGTTTGGCAAAAGGCCTGGTTCCTCTGTTTGATTTTGCCTATCAGGGTTTTGCGAAAGGCATCGACGAAGACGCCGCTGGTCTTAGATTAGTTGCCGAACACTTACCAGAAGTCATGGTGGCAAACTCGTTTTCTAAGAACTTTGGTTTGTACAATGAGCGTATTGGTGCGGTGAGCTTGATTGCCAGCAACCAAGAGGAGGGCGCTCGTGCCTTCAGCCAGGTGAAACGCCTAATTCGCGGTATCTACTCCAATCCACCAGCTCACGGTGCGCTTATCGTGTCACACATCCTAAATGACGCCGAGTTAACTGCATTGTGGCACAGCGAAGTCGCAGAGATGCGCGATCGCATTCAACAGATGCGCACCATCTTTGTTAGCAAGCTAGGTGAAGCGGGTATTGATCAAGACTTTAGCTTTATCGAACGTCAGAATGGCATGTTTAGCTTCTCGGGCCTAACGCCTGAGCAAGTGGCACAGCTAAAAGATGAGCACGGTATCTACATCGTTGGTTCAGGTCGCATCAGCGTGGCGGGCATGACTTTGTCGAACATGGATAACTTGGTTGCAGGAATCAAAGCAGTCCTGTAATTGCACAGAGCAATAGATTGAAAAGGGCCAATTTGGCCCTTTTTATTTCTTTGTTTTCTATAACAACTCGGATTCTTGTTACTATGGCTCGACACTAAAAGTCGAGAGTTGAGTCTTATCTAGTGGGGTTCTAAAGTTTTTACCCATTAACTCGTAAACGTTAAAGCTAACCGTACTCCAATGGTCATCAAAGTTGTATTGAAAAACGCTATCGCCAGTAGTCAAGCTTTGCGTCATTGACCACTCAGTGCCATATCCAGTCATCCCTTTACCGAAGTCGATGTATGGTGCATCTTGTGGCACTCGATAGGTCACGGTAGACAGTTTCATCATCGCATTAACAGTACTTGAAGGCTGTTTTAGCCATTGTTTAAAGTAACTAGCGTGAATAAAACGACTTCTGGCATTGCTGTTACCGTTTGAACCAAAATCTAAGTCACGATCAGCGGAAACCCAGATAGGCTTAACTTTTTTAAGATCGGCAAGATGGTCCTTCATTGAAGGCGCGTTGGTCATTACTGCTGCTTCATCCCCGCGATAAACGTCAATACCATCAGGATCTAGCTCGATAATTGCGCGATCGCCACTTCTATCAGTAACGGACCAATGCAAGGTGATATCCAATGGCATTGCTTCCAGTTTTAACGACCCTAACTCTAAATTGGGCAGCTCCCTGAGAATTTCTTCAACGGTTGAGTAATTAGCCAGGAAATACTCGCCTAGGGTAAATTGGGTAATCTGCGAATCTTTTGTAACCGGTTCCATAGTCATTGGGCGGTAAAATAACGCATTGACCTGCAGACCTTCACTATTTACAGCGTCATGAACAAGATCTAAATCACCGTAAGCAATTACACCGACGATGTCATATTTGGTGGTGTACTTCAGGCCATTTCCAGCGCCCTGAATGAACCGCTGAGTTCCGCTAGGAATTCCTCCCAGCTGTGGATGCGTAGCTTCCATCCAGTCATTGGTGCGAGTAGTAATTGTCCCAAAGTTTTCTGTATTCCATGCAATAGACGTACACATAAGTTGATCTCCAATATGAGTGGTAGTTGAAAACGCGCTCATAGTAGGGTTGGAGATAAAGTAATCAAACTCACGATATGAGGATTGGATCCTCACATTCATTTAATGTGTGGGTTTAACTCAGCTTGGGGGAAAGTCGTTCAGTCTCGTCGTTCCCAACTTGCTTGTCATTCCCAATTTGCTTGTCATTCCCAGCTTGACTGGGAATCCAGCGAGTAGCTACTGGCTTCAGTTGGCACTTAGCTGCCATTGAGCAGTTTCCTCTAAAAATTGTGTGAGTTCACATCTTGTGAACTATACTTGGTCGTGGTAAGGTTC
>NZ_NRIR01000004.1 GCF_002282855.1 Paraferrimonas sedimenticola
CAGCGAACAATGGCAGACCGCCATTACTGGCGGCCTAACTTCTACTTTTAACTTCGGTTAAAAATGGGAGGATTACCGTATCACTGATAGCTATTTTTTCTATATTTTCAATCAAACATGCTGATACCAGAGTAGTTGTTAGGTCTACGGTTGGGCCCCTAAGGGTAGCAACAGGAATTCCATCCATAAGCGAAGCACCTTCCTCTAGACGCAACGCTATGTTTAAGTCGCGAACGCCTCCTATGGTTGACTCGCCTTTATACACAGCCTTGAAAACTAACTTGTTTGAAGTATTGCCATAAGATTTAGTAATAAATGCTTCGAGCTGATTGTATTGCCAATTCAGCGTAATACCGCCGCCTGAACCCGAAATGTCCACACCAAAGCCATTTATTTTGGTGTCGGTATAAAACTGATTCCAGCTTTGGCTCCCAAGGCGCTGGACCAGAGAGTCTATTAGCTCCGCTCGGATATTTCGCTTAGCATTCTCGCTTGTAAAGTAATGAGATGGGTGGTCTTCGCAATTAGAGGTTACATTTGCCGTTGAGTATGTAACGTCAGGATTAGTAACATTAGAAGTACCAATTACGAAATTCGGCACTTCGTCTCTAAAGTCTGCGTCAATGTCGTAAAATTCAGAAAGCGCCTGTTGCTCTACAGAAGTAAGCGACAAGTTACTAGTTGTTGCATTCACTGCGTCTGTGTAAGGGTTATAGTTGGTCGCAGTCACTTTGAACTTATGAGCCGTCTCAGTAAGTGGGTTTGCGACGATGATTGTTCGATAGGTTGTGTTACACGCATAAGTAGTTACGCCAAATATTGGTTGACCACCGTTTGTATTTTGCATAGTACAGGATATTGGTGTGTACTCTTGCTTGGCTATATTTACGGCGTCATTGTAATCACATGTATCACATGAATAAGTATCAGTGAGCCCCGCAGAATAAGCCGAGAATGAGAGGAGAGAGAGAATCGAAAGGCATATGTTTCTAAGCATAACAAAATCCTTTCTAAGTTAATGGAGTAACCAAATAAAGTTCACGTTATGGGTTTTGTCAAAATTAATTAGCGCATTTTTTGTACAGCACTAAAAGTCCAGATTACTCGCTGTAACACATTGTTTTTTTCAAAGAGACTTTCTACTCAGCACATTCTACGAATGCCGCGATACAGCTTCCTCCTCTCGTTCAAACTCTCCTATCATTCCTGCCAGACCGTCGCGAAGCGACAGCCCCGCAGGGTTGCGGACTATCCGATTCATGATAGGTAGACGGCCGTAGGCAAAAGGTACCTGCAGTGCCTGTCGGTTGCCCCCTAGCGAAAGCTAGGAAATGAGCAACCTTCTCTAGAGCACCACGGGGTCCAGCTTGCTGGCCTGCAAGTGGGCACATTCTATTCACAGGAACTGTGAACGATATAAGTAAATAGTTGTGTATAGAAAAGAAGAATAATTTTGCAGCTTAAATCGGACTGTTAATTTGCACCGAAAAATGATCCACCATTTGCATTGAAAAGTGATCCAAACTTTCTAATCTTTTTGAGTGCATTTGACAGCAAGGTTCCGCAAAGCGACCGGCGGCTAAGGGCCAACTGAAGCCGGTGGCTACTCGCTGGATTCCCAGTCAAGCTGGGAATAACGTGCCTAGTCGGGCCAATGAGTGCTACTAGCCACTGGCTAGATTCTCACTTTCGTGAGAATGACGAGGGAACTGGGAATGATGAGGGAATTGGGAATGACGCGGGTGCTACCTATTCGGGCTCTCCAACTTACCCAACTCCTGAATCACAAAGTCCATCACCTCATGGCGTGGTTTAGCGGTTAACCAACAGATTTCGGTAGCCCACTGATTCGGCTTTTCCGTTGCGGTGGGAGAAAGGTAGATTTCATCCAGAGTGCCATTCTTAAAAGCTTCTCTGCACATAAAACCTGGGAGCATAGCCCACCCAGGTATTTGCTTTAGCAGATCTAGTGTGCTGTGCAGCGAGTTGCTATAAACCACTCTCGAACTCAAATTGTGAGTATCTTCTCGGCCGGTTTGCTTCATGAACAGCGCCGATATTTGTAGCTGACCGCGTATTTGAGTTAGGTCTATCAACTTCTTATTTAGCCCAAGCTCGGGCGATGCAGCGAAAACCACATCAAACGAGTACCCGTCGGCCAGAGTCAGTTCGTGATGGCCACTAAACAGGGCTACCCCAAAACCAATATCCGCTTGCTCGGTTAATACCTGGCTGCGCACTTGCATGGGATCCGTGCTCACGAGCTTTAGATCCAGAGTCGGATACTTCGTTAGCAACCTAGCACAAATCGCACCGATGTCAGGGCCCATTAGGTCGCTATCAACCGCAATGGTGAAGCTAGAAGGATGCCCTTCGATAATGCTGTTAGCCTTTACATCCAACAAATCGCACTCTCGAATCACCGACTGAGCGTAGCGATACATTTCTGAGGCCTGCGGAGTAATCTCCAGCGAGCGCGGCTTTCGCACAAACAGCTCCATGCCAAGCTCCGCCTCTAAATTGGCGATAAGTCCACTCACGGTAGAGGTGTGTTTGCCAAGTTTTATGCTGGCCTGCTTAAAGCTGCCCTTATCAACGGTTTCAACAAACGCCAACAACTGTTCAAGCGTAACAGCCATTCCCACTCTCCAGCTCATTCAAAGGTAATCGAGCTACTTTAGCATAAGAAAGGGAAAACACCGCTCTTGGCACATTTAAAGAACGCAATAAGCTGGTGCAAACTAGACCCATCAATCGAGGTGAACACTTCGACACACACTCAACCGACTATCCAACACAAGGGTACATCACATGAAAAACTTCAAACTGAACAAACTAGCCGTAGCCGCTCTTGCAGCAGCATCTATCGCATCAGTAGCAACCACTGCAAACGCCTGCTCACGCCTGATTATGGACGGTGGCGAAACTCACGGTGTTACCGTTGCACGTTCATTTGACTGGGGTGGTTCTGAACTACAATCTATCGCAAAAGCCTACCCAGTTGGCGCGGCTATCAAAGCTTACGATGTACCTGAGTACAAAAACCCTGCGTCATGGACGGTTAAACACCACACCGTAGACTATGTTGAAGTGGAAACTTTCCACGGCACCTCTGGTGAAGCCATCAACGACAAAGGTTTGGCAGCGTCACTGCTATATCAAGCGCCGTCGGTTGAGTTTGTAAAGGATGCAGCGGACAACGGTGCACCTGCGGTACACATGTCTCAAATCGTGACCTTCTTGGTGACTCAATTTGCCACTGTTGACGAAGCGGTTAAGGCCTTTGAAGCTGGTGAATTCCAAACTGCATGGAAAACCGGCATCGGCGGTCACCAGCACGGTTTCCACTTCTCTGTTCAAGACAAGTCTGGCGAAATCGCACTATTCCAGTTGAACGAAGGTGGCAAAATGGTTGTTCACCGCGGTGACATCAACAGCGACCTTCGCGTAATGGCTAACATGCCGCTACGTCAGGACATCTTGGCTCACGCTGAGAAATTCGACCTAGACAAAGCCGAGTCACTACCAAGCGATATTAGCTCTGCCTCTCGTTACCTGCGCGGTTACCACGTAACCACCCACGCTAAGCTAGACCCTAAAGCTGACTGGGTTGACACTCGCGGTAAAATGAAAGGTATCTTCGACTTCGGTAACAAGGTTCCACAAGACTTGATTGACCCAACTAACGATGAGTCATACGCCACTTGGGAAACCTTTATCTACAACCTAGAAACTGGTGACACTACCTACTACAACGAAGGTAACGGCTCACAGCTGAACATCAGCTTTGCAGACACCAAAGGCTTTACCACTACTATGTGTGCCGATATGTTCCAACAAGCACGCGCCGGTGAGAGCATCACTTGGAGTCAGTGTAAGTAACCGAAGGTTATGAAAATAAAAGCTCGAGCAGAGTAATTTGCTCGAGCTTTTTTGTTTATATCTGGCCCAAAGAACCAGAAAGCATCATTTCTTATTTGGTGAAGCAGCGCTTCCAGCCAAAATGCCACCATCAATATTCAACTCTATGCCTGTCACATATTTAGACTCATCAGAAGCTAGATAAAGTGCCGCATAAGCGACATCCATGGTGCTCCCCATAGTTCCCAAAGGTATATCCGCCGCAATCGCGTTTATGGCTTCTTCCTTTGCCTTGCCCTCACCGAGCATCGCGTCCCACATTGGTGTGAGAATTGCCCCAGGGTGAATAGAATTACATCGAATCTGATAGCCTTTTTCTGCGCAATATAGCGCAACAGTTTTCGAATGGTTTCTTACAGACGCCTTACTTGATGCATAAGCAGCCGCGCCTGGAATGCCGACAATTCCTGAGCGAGATGACAGATTGACAATGCTGCCAGCCTTGGACGATTTCATAAGCTTGATCGCCGTTCTGCAGCCAAGTGCAACACCTACAGAATTGACCTCGTGAACTTTCCTCCAGCTTTCAATATCAAAACTCTCGGGGTCGTGAGGGCCATTTGTTTCCAGAAAACCCGTGATACCAGCATTGTTGACCAAAATATCGAGACGACCATATTTAATTTGAATATGATTTTCAGCATCAGCCCAGTCCCGCTCGTCAGAAACGTCTAGGTGAAGGTACTCACTATTTTTCAGTACTCTTGACGCAACAGCTTGTCCTAAATCGTCTTGGATATCTGAAATGATGACTGTTGCACCTTCAGCCGCGAAAAGTTCAGCGGTAGCTTCGCCAATTCCTCTAGCTGCTCCCGTAATAAGGGCTATTTTGTTGTTTAGTCTTGGCACTGATTTCTCCTTCGCGCTTAAACCGAAACTGAGTCCATAAGTGAGATTAAATTCAACAGTTTACCCAGGTTCACTGGTACTTAAGCGCACAAGACCGACAAACACAAGCCTTGCCTCTTAGCTCTTGTGGAACTTGAGCCAGCAAAGTGTCGGTAAAAACAATTTTTGGGTCATTACACCAGCAAGGCTTGCCCTCTTGTTTCATCTGCACGCTGCCACAGGCGTTAGACTTTCCGCAGATTGGGCAGAGGTTATTGTCTGGGGTTAGCTTGGTTATCTTCATGATGATGGCTCGAGTTTGTTTGAGGCCAGAATAGCAAAAGGGATACCGTTTGCATCCTACTTGGATGGTTTGGGTATCCCTTTGGGACTTAGCAAGTGGCTGGATTCCCAATCAAGTTGGGAATGACGTGCAGTGCAGCCATGGGAATGACCAGCGAGGCACTGCGGACGAGGCGCCGGTGAGCTAACTAGTCGATCTGTAGATCCGGGAAGCTTTTCACCATATTATCCACCGCCAACATCTGACTCAGGTAAGCTTCTAGCTTATCCAAAGGCAATGCACACGGGCCATCGCACTTGGCTTGGCTTGGATCTGGGTGCGCTTCGATAAACAAACCGGCAATACCTAAAGCCATACCACTGCGAGCCAACTCAGTGGCTTGCTGGCGACGACCACCGGCACTGTCTTCGCGACCGCCTGGACGTTGTAGTGCATGAGTAGCGTCAAAGATCACCGGATAGCCCGAGCGCTTCATCTCGTCCATACCCAACATATCTACCACTAGGTTGTTGTAGCCAAAACAGCTGCCGCGCTCGCACAACATTACCTTGTCGTTACCGGCTTCGTTGAACTTCTTGATGATATGACGCATCTCGTGGGGTGCTAAGAACTGAGGTTTCTTAACGTTGATCACCGCTTGAGTCTCGGCCATAGCTACCACCAAATCGGTTTGGCGGGCCAAGAAGGCTGGCAGTTGAATCACATCAACCACTTCGGCCACAGGTGCCGCCTGATGTGGTTCATGAACGTCGGTGATAATTGGCACGTCGAACTGACTCTTGATCTCTTCAAAGATCTTAAGTCCTTGCTCCATACCAGGACCGCGGAACGAGTGCACCGACGAGCGGTTGGCTTTGTCGAATGACGCCTTAAATACGTACGGGATCCCCAGCTTGCTGGTCACTTCTACGTAGTGCTCGGCAATTTGCATCGCCAAGTCACGGGATTCTAGGACGTTCATTCCGCCAAACAGCACAAACGGCTTGTCGTTAGCGACGGAAATGCCATTCACATCAATGGTCTTTTGCATTGTTTACTATCTCTCTTAAGGGTTGACCATCTGCAGTAATTGACCGCAGAACCAGGCCGCATAAGTTCCTACACCATAGCCCAAAACCGCCAGTAGTACACCCACAGGGGCTAGCGCTGGGTGGAAGGCCGACGCCACGACTGGTGCAGAGGCAGCACCGCCGACGTTGGCTTGGCTACCCACTGCCATGTAGAACAGTGGTGCGCGAATTAACTTGGCCACAATCAGCATCAAGCTGGCGTGTACCAACATCCAAATCAGACCCACGATGAAGTAAATCGGGGCATCGACGATTTGGCTAACGTCCATGTGCAGGCCAATACTGGCCACCAAAATGTACAAGAAGGCCGAACCCACTTTTGAGGCGCCCGCCGCTTCCAGTTGACGCGCCTTAGTGAAGGACAAAATCAAACCCACGGTGGTCACAATCACCACCAGCCAGAAGAACTTAGAGGTCAGGCTGTACTGTGCGGTTTGTGGGTAATTTTCGCTAAAAAATGGACCTAAGAAATCGGCACCAATGTGAGCAAACCCAGTGATACCAAAGCCTACCGCGCAAATCAGCATCAAGTCGGTGAGATTGGGAATACGCGCATGCTTTGACTGATACTCCTCTACCTTGTCTTTCAAACGCTCAATCGCGCTGGTGTCAGCTCCGGTAGCCGTATCGATTTGCTTGGCGCGAGAGGCCAAGAACAACAGTACTGCCATCCAAATGTTGGCCACAATAACGTCTACTGTGACCATCACAGAGAAGATGCCACCACCCACATCGTAGATTTCTTTCATCGAGGCCTGGTTAGCACCACCGCCAATCCAACTACCAGCAAGAGTTGTCATACCGCGCCATACCGCATCAGGACCATTGCCGCCCACCAACTCAGGGGCAATTGCTGAAAGCGCCAGCAAGGCGATAGGCCCACCAAGAACAATACCCAGAGTACCGGTTAAGAACATGATTACCGCTTTGGAGCCTAGGCCAATGATGGCTTTCAGATCCACGCTTAAAATCAGCAGCACCAAACAAGCCGGTAGCAAGTAGCGCGACGCCACGTAGTACACCTGGGAGGCATTGCCATCGACAATGTTAAAGGTGTTCAGCAGGGATGGTAGGAAGTAGCACAGCAACAGCGCTGGCACAAAACGATAGAACTTTTGCCAAAACGGGTGTTGGCTTTGATGGGTGTAAAACACCGCGCCCAGCATAATCGCCAGTAAGCCCAACACAGTTGCGTCATTGGTAATCAACGCCGTGCTTTGCGCGGCGTCAGCAGCCGAAACGGCCATGGTCACATCCTTATTTTTATAATTATTGGTTAGCCAGTTTCTGGCTTAGTGGTAAACCGCGTCGTCTTGTTTGAGTTCGCGAATTTGCATCTTCATCAAATCCAACATGGGGTCCTTGGGGCGACTGTCCACGAAGGCTTGTAAATCTTGAGCGGCAGCTTTGCTGGCACCGAGTTGTTGCGCCATGTAGGCACGCTCGCGCAAGTACTGCACTTGCTTAGGGTAGCGAGCCAGTAACCAGTTTAAGCAAATCAACGCCTTGCCAAACTGCTGCTCGACCACGAACCCAGCTTTAATTTCGTTGAGCAAACGGGTCGCAATTCGCTCGTCTTTGGCCGGCTGTAAGTGCTTGGGCTTGAGTTGCGCCTGATTCCCCAGTTCGCCACGAACAAAGGCGTGGATCTGCTCTCGGGCCATGTACTCGCCGGTCAGTGCGTCAATATACAGCGGCTTGTCGTTGTCCATGTAGCGCAATACGCAATGGCTAGGCAGCAGCAGAATATCGAGGTTGAGGCTAATTTCACTGGCGAGGTAGCGCAACAACAGCGCCAAACTGGTGGCGTTGCCCTGACGGGAAATAAGGGTCGCACCTAAGTCGGCGCTGGCGGCGGTAAAGTAGCGCTCGCGCGCAGCGCCAAAGCCCTGCAAGTGATAAAACCAGTTCAGCAGCGCATCTAATCGCTGCCGATGTCGAATCAGATACTGACCCAATACCGCGCCTTGTAGCTCGATCAGTTTCCAGTGACTGGTTTGCTTTGAAGAAAGCTCCAATTGTTGACCCAGCTCTAATAGGCCCTCGGCCGAATCCAAGCTGAAATCAAACTGCCAATTGTGGTGCATGTTCGCCTTTCTAAATTCTTTTGCTATGAAGCCACTTATTTACAACTGCTTACGCTGAAGCAACTAGCCCCAGCGTCTCTCGTGGCACGCCAAATTTGTCCTGTCAGATTAACCGAGCAGTAGGGCCTGCTTGGTCATCGCTAGGTGCGAGGCATACAGAACCCAAGCAATTGCACCGACGCCGGCAAAAATCTTAAACCCAGCACCACGTTGCGATTTCATCGCAATCACGGCCAGTGCAATGTAGGCCACGATAGCGATTAGCTTTTCAGCTAACCAAGGACTGTTACCAGGCGTGAAACCCAACGCCATCGCCAGCGCGAAGCCGCTTAGCAACAGAAAGGTATCAATCACATGCGGAGAAATTCGCGCCCATTTTTGTTGGCCTATCGGCATGGCGCGCAGGTTCCACACTAAACGCGTGATAAAAAACAGTACGCTGATGGCAATCAGAGTGGTGTGTAAGTGCTTTAATTCTACGTAATATGCTGCAAGTGATTGCATAACCTGTCCTTGTTAAAAGCTCGTTTGTGCGAGTTGACGGGTTATCATACCCCAGCGTCGTTGCCCGGCCAAACACCGAACGAAAATCTGGGTTGTCCCGCAAGATCTCGGCCAAAGTCGACATCTTGATAACCTAACTCGCGAAGATAATTACAAGTAGTTGGCGCTTGCTCGAATCCGTGCTCCATCATCAAGATGCCACCAGGTTTTAGGTACTGCCTGGCTTGCTCGGCGATATCAAACAGGTCGCGATAGCCTTGTTGCTTGGCCACCAGCGCTGAATCCGGCTCAAAGCGCACATCCCCTTGGGATAAGTGCGGGTCGTCACCATCGATATACGGTGGGTTACTCACCACAAGATCAAAGCACGGCTTTTGGGGCAAAGGCTCAAACCAACTGCCCAGCAAACATTGAACTCGTTCTAACCCTAGGCGCTCGGCGTTGGCTTTAGCCACTTCAAGGGCACCAGCGCTGGCATCCACCGCGCTGACTTGCCAGTTGGGGTTTTCATAGGCTAGCGCCAACGCAATCGCGCCACTGCCAGTGCCTAAATCCACCACACGAGCGTCATCCGCTAGACCAAGACCTAACGCCGCTTCCACCAAGGCTTCGGTATCCGGACGCGGGATCAGCACTTGCGGCGATACCGCCAATGGCAAGGACCAAAACTCGCGAGTACCGGTCAGGTAAGCCACCGGCTCCCCTTGAGCGCGTCGCTCAACCAGCTCGGCGTAGGCCGCTTGCTGGGTTTCATCGAGCGCGGCTTCGGGCCAGGTAAATAGGTAACTGCGAGGCTTGTCGAGCAGATGCAACAACAGCACCTCGGCGTCTAGTTTGGCCGAGTCGCTGTGTTGAAGTTGGGGAGTGGCCCACGCCAAGGCGTCGGCCAAAGTGGCAAGCTTAGCTTTGCTCATCAGCCAGCGCAGCCAGCATGTCTGCTTGGTGTTCTTGCTGAATCGGTTGGATCAGCGCGCCGAGGTCCCCTTC
Organism: Paraferrimonas sedimenticola; assembly: GCF_002282855.1. Taxonomy (GTDB): domain Bacteria; phylum Pseudomonadota; class Gammaproteobacteria; order Enterobacterales; family Shewanellaceae; genus Paraferrimonas; species Paraferrimonas sedimenticola. The sequence continues at coordinate 9,702 of NZ_NRIR01000004.1, forward strand.
CATCACCTCGTTAAGGCGATACAGGGTCAGGTTGATGCGGTGGTCTGATACGCGACCTTGAGGGTAGTTGTAGGTACGAATTCGCTCTGAGCGGTCGCCGCTACCCACCAGGTTACGACGGGTCGACTCTTCTTCAAGGCGACGCTTTTCGTCTTCCGCTGCTTGAATACGCGCCGACAGCACGCTCATCGCTTTGGCTTTGTTCTTGTGCTGCGAACGTTCGTCCTGACACTCAACCACGGTATTGGTTGGCAAGTGAGTAATACGAATCGCCGAGTCGGTTTTGTTGACGTGCTGACCACCAGCACCCGAGGCGCGGAAGGTATCAATTTTCAAGTCCGACGGATTAATCTCGATCGCTTCGGCTTCTGGCACTTCAGGCATCACCGCCACGGTACAAGCTGAGGTATGCACACGACCTTGCGATTCGGTCTCTGGTACACGCTGCACACGGTGACCGCCCGACTCGAACTTCATCTCGCCGTAAACGCCTTCACCGTTGATCTTGGCAATGACTTCTTTAAAGCCGCCGTGCTCACCGATGTTTGAGCTCATCATCTCTAGACGCCACCCCTTGGTCTCGGCGTAGCGCGAGTACAAACGGAACAGGTCACCGGCAAAAATCGCCGCTTCATCGCCACCGGCACCGGCGCGAATTTCCACAAAGCAGTTGTTGTCGTCGTTGGGATCTTTTGGCAGAAGCAGAATCTGCAACTCGTCTTCGAGCTCCTCAAGCGCCGCTTTGGTTTCTTTGAGCTCTTGCTGCGCCATTTCTTTGAGGTCCGGGTCGTCCTCTTCGAGCATCTCTTGGGCAGTCTCTAAGTCTTCCAAGCCTTGTTGGTAGCTCAAAAAGGCTTTCACCACGCTTTCTAGCTGGGAGTATTCTTTGGAGAGGGCGCGAAATTTGTCCTGATCACTGATAGTGTCAGGATCGCCAAGGAGCGCTTGAACTTCTTCATAGCGCTCCTGCAAACCTTCGAGTTTGCGAAGTACGGATTCCTTCATCGGAATGAATTAACCTTTAGTCTTTGTCGATCCCTAAGGTTAGACGCAATTGGCGTAAAGCCTCAAGATCGCCATTGCGGGACGCCTCGGTCAAGGCTTGCGTTGGCGAGTGGATCAAGCGGTTTGTCAGTTTGTTGGCTAATTCTACAAGAACTTTGTCCGCATCCATACCCTGCTCGAGACGATTTTTGGCACGTTCTACCAATTCGTCCTTCACAACGTTGGCATTTGAGCGGTATTCACGGATGTGATCCACCGACTCAAGTTGCTTCAACCAAGACATAAATTGCTGTGCTTGGTCGCGCGCAATGGCTTCGGCTTGCTGGGCCGCTTCCTGACGTGAGGCAATGTTTTGCTCAACAATGCTCTGCAGGTCGTCCACTGTGTACAAGAAGGCATCGTCTAAGTCGGCCACTTCCGCTTCAATGTCACGAGGAACTGCGATGTCCACTAGCAACATAGGGCGGTGGCGACGCTGACGCAGCGCATTCTCAACCATACCTTTACCCAAGATAGGCAGAGGGCTGGCAGTTGAAGAAATCACAATATCCGCGTTGGGCAGATACTCTGGAATGGCTTCTAGAGTCACGGCTTCGGCGTTGAACTCATTGGCCACCGCCTGTGCGCGAGACACGGTACGGTTAGCTACCACAACGTTCTCTACGCCATTTTCTTTTAAGTGACGTGCCACAAGCTCAACCGTCTCACCTGCGCCTACCAACAAGACGTTGGTCTTCGCCAGTGACGAGAAGATGTGCTTGGCCATGTTTACCGCGGCAAAGGCCACGGAAACCGCTGAGGCGCCAATTTCGGTCTCAGTGCGGACTTTCTTAGCCACAGAGAAGGTGCGTTGGAACAGCTTATCCAAAGTGGCGGCCATGGTGCCGGCGTCTTTGGCGGTGCCAAAGGCTTGCTTAATTTGGCCCAAAATCTGGGGCTCGCCCAATACCAATGAGTCCAATCCACAAGATACGCGCATCAAGTGTTGAACGGCCTCGAGTCCTTCGTGGCGGTATAGGCAAGGTTCTAATTCTTCGCGGGGCAAACCCTGGTAGGTTTCCAACCAGTCGATCAACTGCTCCATCTCGGCGGTATTGGTGTACAGCTCGGTACGGTTGCAGGTCGATAGGATTACCGCTTCGCCGGTTTTGCTTTGTCCAGCCAAACTCTTCAGGGCATCAGCGATTTTGTCTGGACCAAAGGCCAGCTTCTCGCGCAATGCCACTGTGGCTGTTTTATGGTTAATACCGATTGCGATTAGGCTCATTCGTTACCTGGCGTCGATTGCTTATTGCTTTATCTGCGGCTAATTCTAACCACTGCCCCAAATGAAAAAAAGCAGACACTTAACAAAACCTGACAGAGGTTCAACTTTTGCCGATTAAGCCGTATCATGTTGCCTGTGTACTCTCTCAACCTGGCTAGCCCCTTGATCCAGTTCTCATTGGCACGCTTAACCACTGTACTAATTAGTCTTTTCTTGCTTGGCGCCTGTGCCTCGGCGCCAAAAGTTTACCAAGTGGACGACGCCGCCAAAGTTCCTGATTGGCAACTTAATGGTCGCATCGCCGTTTTCACTCCCAAAGATAAGTTTAGCGCAAACCTGTTTTGGAACCATCGCCCACCAAATCAGCAACTTAAACTTACCACAGCCTTGGGTATCACTGTGATGAGCCTGGATGCTGACAAGAACGGCGCACGCTTAAAAGTGGACGGCAAAGAGTATCGCGACAAAGATCCGCAGGCGCTTATCGCTCAAGTGACTCAATTGCCCTTGCCACTGTCGGCATTGAGCCAATGGGTAAAAGGTGAAACCGTCGACGGCGATATTGTTCTGGCGATAGATGAGCAAAATCGCCCCAAGATAGTGCAACGCCGCTTTGACAACGGCCAATTGTGGCAAGCCGAGTATCAAAGCTGGCAGACCCTATCCGGTGCCACAGTACCACGCATGATTCGGATTCAGCACAAAGACGTGCGCATTAAACTTCAAATTAACCAATGGCTGGCATTATCGCCGCCCAGCAATTAAAGCATGACCATGTCTCATCCAATTTCTCGCGGCTGGCCAGCGCCGGCCAAACTCAACTTATTCCTGCACATCAATGGCCGTCGCGATGACGGATATCACGAGCTGCAGACCTTATTTCAAATATTGAGTTTTGGCGACAGCTTAGATTTTCGAGTTCGCAGTGATGGCGAGATTCAATTGCATAGTGAGCTTGAAGGTGTCGACCCGGAGCAAAATCTGATTGTGCGCGCTGCGCGTATTTTGCAACAGCACGGCCAAACCCCACTGGGGGCGGATATTTGGCTCGACAAGCGACTGCCTATGGGCGGTGGCTTAGGCGGTGGTAGCTCGGATGCTGCTACCACGCTTGTGGCGCTTAACGCCCTTTGGGGTCTGAACATCAACCAAGACGTGATGGCAGATTTAGGATTGCAGCTAGGCGCCGATGTCCCTGTGTTTGTGCGCGGGCAATCGGCCTACGCCGAAGGGGTTGGCGAGCGTCTGCAAAGCGTCACCCTAGACGAGCCGTATGTTCTGGTGCTGCACCCTGAGGTCGAGGTGAGTACCGCCGCTGTATTTACCCATCCCGACTTACCTCGTGACACTCCCAAAATTCAAGGACAGCCAGAGCATTGGGTGAATTACCGCAACGATTGTGAGGCATTGGTGTGCGAACTGTATCCGCAAGTTGCCAAGGCATTAAGCTGGCTGGTAAAATACGCGCCGTCTCGAATGACCGGAACTGGCGCTTGTCTGTTCGGGGTGTTCGATAATGAGTCGCAAGCCCTGGCTGCGCTACAAGAAAAAAGCAAAGAATTTCATGGCTTTGTTGCCAAAGCCTGTAACCGCTCTACGCTTCTCGAGCGTTTAGAACGGTTCGAACAAGGCGAGCATTAACGGCTCGACTCAATACGCCAAGACCAATTTGGTCTGACTGGCCGACCCGTTCGGCCCACAATTTGCCACTGCCCGAGGTTTATACCGTGCCTGACATTAAGTTGTTTGCTGGAAACGCTACTCCTGATCTTGCCCAAAAAATCGCCGACCGTCTTTTTTGCAAACTAGGTGACTGTGAAGTTGGTCGCTTTAGCGATGGTGAGATTAGTGTTCAGATTAACGAAAACGTACGTGGTGCTGATGTATTCATCATTCAGTCTACCTGCGCGCCAACCAACGATAATCTAGTGGAACTGATTGTGATGGTCGACGCTCTACGTCGCGCATCTGCAGGCCGTATCACTGCCGTAATCCCTTACTTCGGTTACGCTCGTCAAGACCGTCGTGTTCGTTCAGCTCGTGTGCCAATTACCGCTAAGGTAGTGGCTGACTTCCTATCAAGCGTTGGTGTTGACCGCGTTCTGACCTGTGACTTGCACGCTGAGCAAATCCAAGGCTTCTTCGACGTACCAGTAGACAACGTATTCGGAAGCCCTGTGCTACTTGAAGACATGCTGGCTAAAGAGCTGCCAAACCCAGTGGTTGTATCTCCAGACATCGGCGGTGTTGTACGTGCTCGCGCGGTTGCCAAACTACTGCACGACACTGACTTGGCCATCATCGATAAGCGTCGTCCAAAAGCCAACGTATCTCAGGTGATGCACATCATTGGTGACGTTGAAGGTCGCGACTGCATCATCGTTGATGACATGATCGACACCGGTGGCACTCTGTGTAAAGCCGCCGAAGCGCTAAAAGAGCACGGTGCTAACCGCGTATTCGCCTACGCCACGCACCCTGTATTCTCTGGCAACGCGCCGCAAAACATTCGCGAATCAGTAATCGACGAAGTTATCGTTACCGACACGATTCCTCTGAGCGATGAAATCGCTGCGATTGGCAAAGTCTCTCAGTTGACTCTATCAACCATGCTGGCCGAAGCGATTCGCCGCGTGAGCAATGAAGAGTCTATCTCTGCGATGTTCCAGCACTAAGCTGACATCCCGTTGAAAAAGAGCCGGCAATTGCCGGCTTTTTTGTTGAATAAAATTTCAGTTAGATTGGCGTCGATGGCAGTTGTGAGCTTTACTGAATGAAGTAAAACACGATAATTAAATCAGCCCGTTACGGGAATTAGATGAAAGCGCTGATCAACATCGGCTGGCTCTATTTGGACAGGATTCTAGGGCTTACAGTCGGGATTATTTCAAACGCCATTGTGGCGCGTTACCTCGGGCCTGAGCAATACGGCACTATCGCCTACTTGCTAGCGCTTGCCAGCTTTCTGTTGCCCTTTGTCACCTTGGGTTCTGACACCATCATCTACGATTGCGTAGCCCGCAGAAACCCCAAAATTCTAGTCAATGCCGCCTTTTATTTGCGGGTGATTTGCGCGGCGAGTTTGGCCTTAGCCGCATGGCTATACCTGGCCGTTGGCGATTACAGCGACGAATACACTTACCTTGCGATGGCCTTGATAGCCTCAGTGCTGATCAACGGCTGTGACATTCTCAAAGTGTACTTCGACGCCGGCCATCGTTCTAAAATCAACTCACTGGCGGCATTCAAAGCGGCATTTATCACTCTGCTGGCCAAGATTACCGCGGTGTGGCTTAAGCTAGGCCTGCTCTATTTCGGTTTGGCCTATTTGCTCCAAGCGCTGTTGGTGTGGGTGTTTAAGTACCCCAAAGTCGCCCCTATGCCCTTCCCTAAAATGCGCTATTTGCGCTGGCGTTTGGTGCGAGTACTGCTAAGCCGAGGTGGCTATTTGGCCTTCTCTGCCCTGTCCATCATTTTGTACACAGCGATGGATAGAGTGATGCTTGGCCAACTGCTTGGGGATCAGGCGGTTGGACTATACGCAGCGGCGTTGCACATTTCGATTGGTTGGCTGTTTATTCCTGGGGCCATTACCTTGACCCTGATGAAAAAGGTGTCCCAAAGTAAGCAATCGATGGAGCACCACGACACCATTAAACACCTTTTCAGCATGGTATGGGGTGTGGCAATCGCGGTGGGATTAATGGTGTATCTGCTGAGCGACTGGATTATCGCTATCATCTTTGGCGAGCAGTTTGCCGTATCGGCGCAGATTTTACAGGTCTATGTGTTCGGTTCGATTTTTGCCGCGATTGGCGCGGCTAGCTACCGAGTATTGGTGGTTCATGGGCTATACAAATTCTGTCTGGCTAAAACCTTAATTGCAGCTGTGATGAATTTGGGACTGAACTTATGGCTGATCCCCAAGTATGGAGTGCTAGGAGCGGCTTACGCGACCATTATTTCGGAAATGACGGTATCGCTTTGGTTAAACGCCTGGGTTAGCGCAATACCTGTGTTTCGCTTGCAGTGCCGTGCGCTGCTTGGTCTACCGAAATTCGCTGTGCAACAGGGTCGTTTGGCTTGGCGGATTGCTCGCTCGTCGCAGGATAAGAGTGAATCACAAACAAAGAGCCAGTAACGTCTCTCAGAAGCACTTGATGGTTATCAGCACGCTCCCACTTTAGCTCTTCTGCACCCAACTGTAGCGCCATACGACGAGTTGTCTGCACGTCTTCCACTTGAATGAACACTGCCCAATTATCTGCCAGGTAAAGGTTACTAGTCTCTTCGACCTCGAGTTGCGTTTGAGTGCCGTGATGCAAGCTCACCGCTGCCGAATCCGGCTGCTGTAATTCGATTTGGTAAGCCAATAAGTCTTGCAGGAAATCTAGGGTAGCGACTACGTTGTCGCTCCAGATCATACTTTGCCAAGCGTGAACATTGTCCTGCTCAGATTTATCGCGCATGTAAGGCTGAGCTTCGCCAATGGCAAACGCTGCCAGTTCTGGATCCGCCAAAATCGCCACTCGACCGCGATGAGGAATGTCCACTGGCGCCATGATTTGCGAGCCACCTTGGCGTTCAGCAAGCTCAGCGATTTCGTCAACATCGTCTACGGCAAGGGTTGGCAACCAATAAGAGCGTGCGCCTACTTTGCCGAGCTCTTCGATACCGCCAATCTCGCGTCCATTGGCTTTGATGATCGCGTAGCCCTTCATTTCTTCTTCAAACTGCCAGCCAAACAGCTTGGCGTAAAACGCTTGAGTCTTAGCCATATTTGGTGTCGCTAAATCATGCCAAATGACATCGCCAGTTTGCGCCCAATTGGCAGCCTGCTTGTCGGCACTATCCGATTGGCATGCCGCCAATACAAAGCCAAACAAAACAATAGAGATGGTGTTCAATAAAACGCGCATGAGACAAAACTCTGACATGGATGAATGCTGCCATGTTAGAGTCATCATCCGCTTGCGTATGTGTGAATCCCCTTGTGAATTGCGTGGTTAATCCTGAATTAGCGATTGCTGCAGCACTTTGGAAATCGTTCCAATTCTAAACAATGGCGTACCTAAAAGTTCGACACATTGTTCCACCTATTCGCCACAAGCTTTCTAGCGCTTCTCAGTTTGGAATCAATTCCATCCCTAGTATGACCCCTGTTAATTCACTAAACAGGGCTGAAATCATGACACACAGCAAGTTAATGGGACGCCGAAACTTTATCAAAGGCATGGCGGCTGCGTCCGCTGCCGTAGCAACACCGGCCTTAGCACTATCCGAGCCAGCTAAAGGCATTAAATGGGACAAGCAAGTCGATATCGCCATCATTGGCTCTGGCTTTGCCGGTCTGGCCGCCGCTATTGAAGCCAAGCGCTTGGGCGGTAACAACATCGAAATCTTTGAAAAAATGGCCGTGTATGGCGGCAACTCTGCCATCAACGGCGGCTTGTTCGCCGCGCCTAATACTCCGCTGCAAGCCAAAGAAGGCCGCAAAGACTCGCCAGACACCATGGTGGCAGACCAGCTCAAAGCCGGTCGCGGTATTGCCGATGAGAAGATTCTGCGTCACGTGGCTGAGCATGCCATGGAAGCGCTGCAAATGACTTTAGACGCTGGTGCTGAGTACCACCCGTACTTGCAACAGCTCGGCGGCCACTCTGTGCCTCGTACTTACCAAACCACGGTTAGCTGTGGTGGTGGCATCACTCAGCCTCTGTTGAAAGAGTGTAAGAAGTTGGGCGTTACCCTGTCTAACCGCACTAAGTTCGAAGGCTTCTTGCTGGATGAGCAAGGCGGCGTTGAAGGTATCAAAGTTCGCCGCGGTTACTACTTTGGCAAGGAAGATGGCGGCAATTTGGAGCACATCAAAGTTGGCAAAGGTGTGATTGTTGCCACTGGCGGCTTTGCCCAGAACATCAACTTGCGTATGGCTCAAGACCCAACTTTGACCTCTGAAGTGGGTTGCACCAATGCCAAGGGTGCTACCGGTGAGGCGATGCTAGAAATGTTCCGCGTCGGCGCAGTTCCTGTGCACATGGCTCACATTCAATCTGGCCCGTGGGCGTCACCGGATGAAGGTGGCTTTGGTTACGTGTCTAACTACTCGATTTACAACTTCCCTCACTCGATTGCGGTGGACCGTCGTACCGGTTTGCGCTTTATGGATGAGATTGCCGACCGTAAGACTCGTGCCGATGCTCAACTTGAGCGCCGCGACGAGCAAGGCAATCCCAACCCACCACTGATGATCACCAGCTACAAGCAATCCAAGCAACACCCGACCGCCAAGAAAGTACTCAAGTACGGCGTTGGCTGGAAGTTTGACAGCGTTGAAGCATTAGCTGAGCACTTTGGTGTGCCACTTGCGCCACTTAAGCAACAAATTGAAGAGTACAACGGTTACGTGAAAACCGGGGTCGATAAGCAGTTTGGCAAAAACATGGCCAAGGCCAAGGGCAAGTATCTAGAAGCCCCATTCACCGTGGTTCGCTTGTGGCCAAAAGTGCACTACTGCCAAGGCGGCGTGCAAATCAACCCAAGAGCCGAGGTGCTCAACAGCATGACTGGCAAGCCGATTAGCAAGCTATTTGCGGCAGGCGAAGTGACAGGTGGTACCCATGGTGTGAGTCGCTTAGGTAGCTGCTCTATCCCTGAGTGCATGGTGATGGGTATGACAGCTGCACGCACCATTCTGGCTTAATCGAATTCGGGAGAACAACTGATGAAAACGCAAATCACTTTGGCGGCTCTTTTATCCTTTGCCTTGAGCGCAGGGGCAGCATACGCCGGCGATACCTTGGTCGACCAAGGCCAGGTGGATGGTCGTACTTACCACCAAAAGATGTACGACAAGCAAAACTGTAAAACCTGCCACGGGGTTAAAGCACCTACGAGCTATCCTGCTGACGACGCCTGTGTTAAGTGCCACAAGGTAGACAAGCTGGCCGCCAAGACAGAGCGCCAAGGCGACGAAAAGCTGCAAAACCCGCACGACAACCTACACTACGGCAAAGACGTGCCTTGTGTTGAATGTCATGGCGAGCACACCAGCAAAGAGCCATTGTGTAGCGATTGCCACACCTTCGACTACCCCAAATTTAAGAAGTAGTCAGCCCAAAAGAGCGCAGGGATGCGCTTTTCCAGAGCACATCCTGCAAGTACAAAAAATCCGGCTATTAACGCCGGATTTTTCATGCCTATTGCTCAACCAATTGTCAGTGACATAGAGACTGCTTGCTCGACATGAGCAGGTGAATCAGTTGCTCTTGGGCGTGACACTGACTCGCCGGATTAACGTAAATCGACTCGTTAAACTCAGGCAACTCAGGCAAGCCGTGCTCATTTGCATCTAATACCTGCATTTTGTCATTGATGCGAAACTCAGCAATGGGCGCCACGGCCAGGTCATTTTCCACCGCCATGCACAGCGCCTGTGGCGAGGGTGACGACATCAAGACTCGTAACGGCTTGTGCGCCAACGACTGATTGGCAAACACTTGCACGCGAATTGGACAGTTTTCAGGGTACAGCACCACGGGCAAATGCTCGAGCTGTAGCACCTTGCTGTTTTTGGCCGAGACCCATTGAAAGCGGCGCGTAAATAGCAACTCGCCGTTGTCAGGCTCGCGCCAATGAGTCGCTACCGCCACGTCCAGATCGCCGTTGTCGATCTTTTTGAGCAAATTACCGCTAACGTCGGTTTCAAGCACCAAATCGATGTCGGTGAACTCGCGAATAAACTCGAGTAAGCAAGAATCTAAGTAGTGATTCACGTAGTCGGTGGGCACCCCTAAACGAATACGAGTGGACTCTGGCGCACCGTTTAGGTCATCTAGCGCATCTTGATTAAGTTGAACCAACTTGTATGCGTATTCCAGCAAAGTACTGCCCGCAGGCGTCACAGTAACACCCGCGTGGTTTCGCTCCAGCAGAGTTTGACCTACGCTGGCTTCGAGCTTTTTGATTTGTAAACTGATTGCCGACTGGCTGCGGCAAACTTGTTCAGCAGCCTTTGAAACATTACCTGTTTCGCATACCGCGATGAAGCTTTGGAGAAGTTCGAGTTTTAGCATAGCTATTGCCTTAACTAATAACCTCATCATTATTACTCAATTCTGAGTAGGCAATAAGCTTGGTACTCTGTATTTGTGAGCTAACTAGCATTGAGGGTGACAGACTATCATGGCAACTCGACAGCAACGCGAAATATACCTTGCAAAAACCGCCAGAGGCCTGCTGCGCGGGCAATCCAGCTTCAACATTCACCGCTGTGATTTAGTGGAAGCCAGCGGCATATCCCGTGGCACGATTTACAATCACTTCCCCAGCGAAGAAGCCTTGATGGTGGCGGTCGCCAACGAAGAGCTAAGAGAATGTCTGGCCAATCTAGAGGTGCTCAACCGCGTTGACGTACCGCCTTTGTTTCGATTCATCATGCACCACTACTGGTACCTGTACGATATGCAGCAGCAAAAGAAGTTTGCCGCCGCCAAGTTGATGGTCAACGAAGAGATTTTAGCGAGCGCATGTCCATCCACCACTAAAGATTATCGCAAGCTACGCCACGAATACGACCAGTGGAACTTGGCTCAACTAGCCGGTTTTGACCTCAACCATGGCTACAATCGCGTCGAGTTGCTGACCAACTACCTGCTGGGATGTCGGATTAACTGTGTCGACTACCCTCGCCCGCTGGACAACGCCAAAGCGTTTGAACAATTTGGCTACGCCATTGCTCAATTGTTGGCCTGCGCCAATCGTCCTCTACCTAAGTGGAGCGACTTCGAAGCGTTTGTCGAGCAATGGCGTGAGCCTGCAAAAGCGGCTTAAGCTTCAAGCTCTATCGCCATCAGGGGCAATTTGCGCCCCTGTGGTAGTGACGCCCGTTCCCCTACTTTGACAGCGCCCATGCGCAGATAAAAGTCTTCTGCGTTAGGATCAGCCGCCAGTACCAAACGAGTTGCCGTCATTTTTGTCGCCTGCTCGCAAGCAAACCTCAGCAGCGCTGCGCCTATGCCCTGGCGCATGTGGTTTGGCTCCACCCAACAATCGCATAACTCGATCTGCCCCAACTCATCGACCTCGGTCAAAGCAACCACACCAACCAGCTCATTTTGTCTCGATGCGACCCACAAGCGCTGCTGTTCAAGCCGCTGCGCAGTCACTTCGAGCTCTGGCATCCACTGGGCTATCCAGGCCTTGGGGTAACCCCAATGAGATTTCGCCGCCAGTATGATGGCGTTGATGGTGTCCAGCTCATGAGTCTGAGGGAGTCGAATATGCACAGGGATACCAAATTTGGTGAATGAACCCCTGACTCTAGCAGAAATGGAAAAAGTCATGGGGTTGCGTGCAGGCATAAAAAAACCACCCAGAAGGGTGGTTTTCTTAACTTGTGGCTGGGGTAATAGGATTTGAACCTATGAATGCCGAGATCAAAACCCGGTGCCTTACCGCTTGGCGATACCCCAAGTAAATGGTGCGGGAGGAGAGACTTGAACTCTCACACCTTGCGGCGCCAGAACCTAAATCTGGTGCGTCTACCAATTCCGCCACTCCCGCACTGCTCTGTTTTACATCCTAGCATAGATGGTGGCTATGGCGGGACTTGAACCTGCGACCCCAGCATTATGAGTGCTGTGCTCTAACCAGCTGAGCTACATAGCCATTTGAAATGGCTGGGGTAATAGGATTTGAACCTATGAATGCCGAGATCAAAACCCGGTGCCTTACCGCTTGGCGATACCCCAGTTGTTCGTTTTGAGCATTGGGGTTTCTTGCCCGCTCACATGTTAACGCTTTCGCATTAACCGATGCCTAAGCATCAAATTTGGCTGGGGTAATAGGATTTGAACCTATGAATGCCGAGATCAAAACCCGGTGCCTTACCGCTTGGCGATACCCCAAAAAAGTGGTGCGGGAGGAGAGACTTGAACTCTCACACCTTGCGGCGCCAGAACCTAAATCTGGTGCGTCTACCAATTCCGCCACTCCCGCACTGTTGTTTATTTTACATCTAAACGAGATGGTGGCTATGGCGGGACTTGAACCTGCGACCCCAGCATTATGAGTGCTGTGCTCTAACCAGCTGAGCTACATAGCCGTCGACATTTCTGTCTGCTCCTCGTTGGGAGCGGGGCGTATTATGCTAATTCGACATGACAAGGTCAACGCTTTTTTTCGCGAATTTTTGTCGAATCGCTCCAATCGAACTCTTTTTAATCAATCCTAGATAAATAAAGTGGCTAAGCCCCTGCTATCACTGGCAAAAGCCAATGGTGCAGGGATTTGAAAGAATTTTCTTCGATTTTTAGCCGCTAACTCTCCGCTAACCGAAACTGGTCAATTCGCTTACAAAGGTTCGATTCGCACCGAGCTCACTTTGAACTCAGGGATCTTAGCCACGGGGTCCACTTCTGCATGGGTCAGCGCATTTGCCGCAGCCTCAACGAAGTGAAATGGTACAAACACCACCCCAGGCTGAGCCCGCTTGGTCACAAACGCCTTGGTCTCGATAGCGCCGCGACGACTCACCAGACGAACCGACTGACTGTTTTTAAGGCCCAAACGCTCAGCGTCTTGTACCGATACCATCACTTGCGCCTGCGCCAACTGATCTAACCCTTCTGTCTTGCGCGTCATGGTACCTGTGTGGAACTGCTGCAACTGTCTGTGAGTCGATAAGACCAGCGGGTACTCCTCACAAGGCAGCTCGGCCGGCAAACGGTAATTCACTGGGTGGAGCTTGGCTTTCCCGCGCACAACCCCGCCCACATGCAATATCGGAGTGCCGGGGTGCTGCGCGTCTGGACAAGGCCACTGAATGCCTTTCTGACTATCACCCCCCTCGCGTAGACGCTGCCATTCAATACCGCGGTAGCTTGGCGTTACTTGATTGATCTCAGACCAGATTTGGCGCTCGTCGGCGTAGCGCCAATCAGCGCCCAAACCATTGGCAATCAATTGTACGATCTGCCAATCCGGTAAAGCACTACCCGGCGCTTTAACGGCGGCGGATAGTGGCTGTACTCTGCGCTCAGTATTAGTCACATGGCCGCATTTCTCAGCAAAGGCATAGGCCGGCAGCACGATATCCGCCATTTGCGCGGTTTCGGTGAGGAAGATGTCCTGCACAATCAGCAGCTCAGCCTTTTGCAGCGCTTCGATAACGTGCGCTTGGTCGGGGTCTGACAGCACAGGATTCTCGCCCATGACGTACAGGCCTTTCACCTCGCCCTTGGCCAAGGCTGGAATGACTTCGGTCACGGTAAGCCCTGGCTTATCGTCTAGCTGACAGTCCCACAGGGCCTCAAACTTAGCTTTAATGTCTGGATTATTGACCTTCTGATAACCGGGGTAATAGTCAGGCAAGCCACCCACATCGCATGCACCTTGCACGTTAGACTGACCGCGCAGTGGCAAAATGCCACTGCCAGAGCGGCCGATATTTCCGGTTAAGATAGCCAGATTCGCCAGACTCAATACATTGTCGTGACCTGTGGTGTGCTGGGTTATTCCCATGGCGTACACCAGCATGACTCGCTCTGAGCGCTCAAACTCATCGGCCAAGGCGGTAAGTTGCTCAAGGCTCAAACCCGTGTCTTTGGCCACCACATCCAGTGAATAGGCGTCACTGGTGAGCTCCGCCAAGGTCGCTTGCAAGCCTTCGGCCTTACTATCCAGATAGTCCTGATCCAGCGCATTGCGCTTGATCAACTCCTGCATCAGGCCATTGAGTAACAATACATCTGAGCCTGGCGCGTGACGCAGGCTCAAGTGAGCATCCAACATAATGTCGACGTTTTTCGGATCGGCAACCACTAGGCGAGTGTTGTGACGGCGCACTGCCTCGCGGATCTTGGCGGCAATAATTGGATGCGCCACCGTAGTGTCTGAGCCAATCACAAATACCAAATCGGCATTCACTATGTCGGCAATGTCATTGGTCATCGCGCCACTGCCCAGACTGTCGTACAAGCCAGAGACTGTGCTGGCATGGCACAAGCGCGCACAATGGTCGATGTTGTTGCTGCCCAAAACGCTGCGCACTAGCTTTTGAATCAGATAATTGTCTTCATTGGTGGCTTTTGCTGAGGCAAACGCCGCCAAAGCGCGACCGCCGTGTTTGGCTTTGAGATCGGCCAAACCTTGGCTTGCGGCATTAATGGCCTCACCCCAAGACACGGGCACCAACTCGCCGTCCTTACGTATCAGCGGGTGGGTTAAACGCTGGTCACTGCCGACAAAATCAAAACCGTAGCGTCCTTTGACACACAGGCTATGACCATTGACGCCTTTATCTTCAACGCCGTGCACCTGAATGATTTGATTGGTGTGCTGGTCAACTTCCAATTCGATGCGACAACCCACACCACAGTAGCTGCAGACGGTTTCGGCCTTGTTTGGTGTCGGTGTCAGGCCTTGGCGTTTGTGCCGTGAGGCAACTAAAGCGCCGGTCGGACACACCTGAACACAGGTACCGCACTGCACACAGTCAGAATCCGCCATGCTGGCCGAGAAACCCGCTCTTGGTGCAAAGCGTTGGCCGCCATCGGGATCGGCGTTGAAACTACCAGCTTCAAAGCTGATGGCTTGGTGCCCGGCTTGGCCATGACAAGCCTGCACACAAGCGCCACAACTGATGCAACGGTTGGCATCGAACTCGATAAATGGCGCGCTGTCGTCTTTGACGTGCTGACGGGCCTCTTGTACCTCTAGGGTCTGCCAGTCCACTTGGTGCGAAGTAGCATAGTCGCGCAGCGAACACTCGCGGTTGACTTGGCAGGCGCACTCAAGACAGCGTTTAGCCTCGGCCATCGCGGTGTCGTCACTAAAGCCCAGCTCCACTTCGTTAAAGCTGGCCAAACGTTGACCAAGTTCTAGGTGCGGCATCTTGATGCGCGACTCAACAGCAGTACCGGCGTAAATTTCAGTGCTCAAGTCTTTTAACTTACGGGCTTTGCGACTGTTGTATGGACGGCGATACAGCTCGCAGCTCAACCCCTGAGTCAGATAGCGGTCAATTGCATCCGCCGCCACGCGCCCATCAGCCACAGCTTCTACCGCGGTGGAAGGGCCGCGACGAGAGTCACCAATTACAAACAGCTTTTCGACGCCCGATGACATGGTCTGCTCGCAGCCAATGAAGGTTTGCCAACGGCTTAGTGACAACTCGCCTTGAGTCAGGTGGTGACCTGGCTGGTACAGAAAATCTAGGTCCGTTTGCTGGGATACCGCCGCAATCACGGTATCGAATTCTTGAGTAAACTCTTCGCCAGTCGCTTTTGGCGAGCGACGACCCGAGGCGTCCGGTTCCCCGAGCGCCATCACCTCAAAGGTCACCTGAGATACTCGACCGTTGGCGTCAGCTTGGTTTTTCAGCGGGTTGGTCAGGAAGTGGAAATTCACTCCTTCTTGCTCCGCTTCTTCAATTTCGTAGGGTTCGGCTGGCATCGAGGCCTTATCGCGGCGATAGATCAAGGTGACCTCAGCGCCTTCACGCACCGCAGTACGAGCACAGTCGATAGCCGTGTTACCGCCACCGATG
The DNA here is from genome assembly GCF_002282855.1 of Paraferrimonas sedimenticola. Classification (GTDB taxonomy): domain Bacteria; phylum Pseudomonadota; class Gammaproteobacteria; order Enterobacterales; family Shewanellaceae; genus Paraferrimonas; species Paraferrimonas sedimenticola. The sequence continues at coordinate 25,523 of NZ_NRIR01000004.1, forward strand.
ACCGCCACTTTACGGCCAACCGAGAGTTTTGACTGCTGAGCGCGGTCGCGCAGATAGTCGACTCCTAAGTAGCAACCGGCCAGATCGCTGCCCGGGTAATCAAGCGGTACCGCTTTTTGGGCACCTACGGCTAAGCACACCGCATCGTATTCTTCGACTAATTCGTTGAGGTTGCGCTCTTGGCCCACGCGAGTATTGGTATGAATTTTCATGCCGTTGCGACACATCAACTCGATCTCTTTGTCGAGGATGTCCTTAGGCAGACGATACTCAGGAATACCATAGCGCAGCCAGCCACCGGCTTTCGGCATAGACTCAATAATGTCGACGCGATAGCCTTGGTTCGACAGGTAATAACCGGCTGTCAATCCGGCGGGGCCCGAACCGACAATCATCACAGAACGGCCATTGTCTGGTGCTTTCGGTGGCACATAAGCCTCAAGGGCGTTTAAGTCGATATCGGCGGCGTGGCGTTTGAGTTGGCGAATAGCCACCGGCTCGTCCACTGCGCCACGGCGACATTCGGCTTCACAAAATGCCGGACATACTCGACCAATCGACAGTGGCATTGGCAGAGTTTGCTTGATGACTTTGACCGCCTGTTGGTGATCGCCACGAGCGATGTGGTGCAGATAAGATTGCACGTCGACCCCAGCGGGACAGGCGCTTTGACATGGCGCCTCACAGTCGGCGAAATGGTCACTGAGCACCTGCTCCAGAATTTGTTTGCGTTGTGCCTGCAAAGCCGTGGTTTGGCTGTTCACGACCATTCCGTCCTCGGCTAAGGTTCGGCAGGCCAATACCGACTTGGTTTCGCCCTGATGAGTCAGGTCGACTTGGGTGAGCTGGCAAACGTGGGGATTGGCGTGTTCGAGCTGGTCTAACTGGTGTTCACACAAGTGTGGCAACTCGACATTATGTCGCTTAGCCACCGCCAGAATCGACTGTCCTGGCTCGATTGAACACTGCTGGCCATTAATTTGAATCTGCGCCATTAAAAACCCCTTAACAACTGTTGGGAAACTGACAAACAGCGCATTCTAGCAAGCTTCGCGGCGCGGATTGTGTGCCAGCCGAGGGCAGATAGCACTTAAATGATCTCGATCAGGGTTTTTGTTACTGATTCGACCAGTTTTGCCCAGTTTGCAACTCGCATGGATCACTCTGATAACCGGATTTTCACTTCGATTTGAGCTAGCTCAGCTATTTGCGGATAGTGCTTGCCTGAGAATTAGCAGATCACGAATAATCGACCATCCCTATCGCTGTCGATAGATTTGCCATCACTCAAGTCGGAAAAATTTGTGAAACAAGTAGCCCTACTTTGCGCCGGCTTGACCCTAGTCGCCAGCGCCTCAGTCCAAGCCAACATTCAGCCGGTTCAGGCCCAACCTGAACGCCCGCAATTTGTCGCCTTGATGGCAGATTATGTGCACGCGGATACCCCAATGTACGGGATAACGATTGCACCTCATCACTACGATTGGGACTACGCCAATTGGGGTTACTACTTGGGTTATGCGCAAAGCAAACGGCGCAAATTTGAAGTCAACGACTTACCTCATGAAGAGTACAACCGCCAAACCCGCTTCGGCTTGAGCTACTCGCTAAGCGACAGTTTCAGCCTGTATGGCGGCGCTGTGTACTTTCAGAACGTCAATCGCAACATGGCAGAAGTTCAGCCAATGATTGAGGGGCAAGACCCTATTTGGGACGAGCGAACTAATAATCGCTGGGGCGCAGAGGCAGGCGTGCGCTACGCGTTTCCGTTTGGACTAGTTCTGGGCTTGGGCTACAGCAGCGCCACCAAAGGCGCGCTGCTGAGCATTGGCATGCATTAATCCAGGTCGAATAGCTCGGTGCTGATGTAACGCTCGGCATTGTCCGCCAAAATAGTCACCACGTTTTTGCCTTTGAGGTCCAAACGGGCAGCCACGCGACGGCACGCATTAAGCGCAGCACCTGAACTAATACCTACCGGCAGGCCTTCTAGCTGAGCGATTTCACGCGCGTGCTCAATAGCCGCTTCGTTTTCAACCGTCATGATTTCATCAATCAAGTCTAAGCGCAGAATGTCAGGCACGTGGCCTGATGACAGCCCTTGTAGTTTGTGAACGCCTGAGCGGCCTTCTGACAGTACCGGACAGGAGGCAGGCTCTACCGCAATCACTTTGATATCAGGCTTGCGAGCTTTCAGCGCTTCGGCAATCCCAGAAACCGTACCGCCGGTGCCTACTCCAGCAATCAGCACATCCACCTTACCTTGAGTATCCGCCCAAATTTCTTCGGCGGTGGTTTTGGCGTGCATCTGCAGGTTAGCCGGGTTGGCAAATTGATCCAGCATCACAGCATTAGGACGCTCAGAAATCATCTGTTTAGCACGGTCAATCGCACCTTTGGTGCCTAGAGCTTTAGGGGTTAGCTCTAACTTTGCGCCATAAAGTTGAATCAGCTTGCGCCGCTCAATCGACATGTGCTCTGGAATGACGATTGTCAGTGGGATCTTCTTCATGGCACAGATCCATGCACAAGCGACGCCATTGTTACCCGAGGTGGCTTCGATGATTTCGCTGTCAGGGCCTATGCGGCCATCTTCAATCATGGCTTCGATCATCGCCATCGCCGGGCGGTCTTTAATAGAACCCGCCGGATTGAACGACTCGACTTTGGCAAGGACATTAGCATGCAGATCATAGTGATCTTTAAAACGACTCAAACGCACAAGCGGAGTGCAACCCACAGTTTGAGTAATATCGTCGAAAATACGGCCGCGGCTTTCCACAAATGAGCGATTGGATAAGTCAGGGGCTAGAGACATGCTGGCTTCCTTGTTTTTGTTAAGTTTTATTCGAGATATGAATAAATTGTGCCAGCGATTAACAGGGATAGGTTTGCTAAGTATTCGCTATTTCGCGCCGTAACTAGAATATATTTCTCATATAGGTTAAAAATAGAAAAAATCTTTCCAATCAATCCAGATATATGAAAATAGATAAGTACGACAAGCAGATCCTTAAGTTGTTACAACAGGACTCAAGCCTATCTATCAATGAGTTAGCCGAAAAAGTAGGGCTTTCAAGTACGCCCTGTTGGCGCAGAATCCAAACCTTGGAATCCAACGGCGTGTTGACCAAGCGAGTCGCGCTCGCCGATGCACAGAAGCTTAATGCCGGTTTGTGTGTATTTGTGACGGTGAGAACCAATCAACACAATCCCGACTGGCTGGCGAAGTTCTCACAATTTGCTGCAGATATGGACGAAGTTATCGAATTTTATCGACTCAGCGGTACTGTGGATTATCTGCTTAAAGTAATGGTGCCAGACATGAAAGCCTACGACGCTTTCTACAAAAAATTGATTCAGCAAGCCGACTTTTCAGACATCAGCTCAAGCTTTGCCATGGAGCAAATCAAATACACCACAGCGCTGCCGGTGGACTATCTGTAACTCGCCACGCCTTTCAAACTTGAGCAAAGTTTGTGCTGTGATAGTCTGGTCCGCGGAAATTTTGGCAGTATTCCAAGGACAATAACAATGAAAAAAATCGTCATCGCGCTGGCTGTAGCCAGCTTGGCAGGTTGTGGCTCGGACAAGTCCGACACCCCAGATCCAAGTGTTTGTGATTATGCACCACAAAGCATGCAACCCTCGCTAACATCCATTCCCAATCCAGATGCAGGGGCCTACTTTGACTCATTGAGTAACCCCGAGCTATCTAAAAACGAGTTCAGCCAGGATGTCTGTTTCACCATTGCCACCAGCGAAGGTGATATCACAGTCGCACTGGATCAAACCAATGCGCCTATCACGACCACCAATTTTGCTCAATACGCCAACAGCGGCTTTTACGAGGGCACGCTCATTCACCGCATCGAGAAAGACTTTGTGGTTCAAGGTGGCGGTTTGGTTTCAGGTTTGAAACTCAAAGACACCGAAGCGCCTATTGAAAACGAAGCCAACAACGGTCTGAAAAACGAGCGCGGTACTATCGCCATGGCACGTACCTCAGATCCACACTCAGCCACCAGCCAGTTCTATTTCAACACGGTCGATAATCCCATGTTGGATTACGTCAGCGGTGATAACTGGGGTTACGCAGTATTTGGTCAAATCGTCCAAGGCATTGAAGTCGTTGATATGCTTAACACCCGCAGCACTTATGCGGTTTGCGGCTATCGCAACGTGCCGGTAACGCCTGTGACCATCAACAGCGTGACTGAAGTTAACTGTCCTCAATAAGCCTTTCATCATTCCAAATTAGCCCACACTCTGTGTTGGGCTAATTTGTAACATTTGTGCGTTTGCCGTTGCGCCCTGCCCCACTTGTCTACTAGGTTATTGTTTGCGAATAAATTTTGCGCAATTCAACCGCACCTAATATTCCGACAAGAACGACCAAGGGACTATTGCATGATGAGCATTACAAAAGCCAAGGTTATGCTGGCTGTTGCAGGTTTGAGTTTGGCTGCCTGTAGCCAAACCCAAGCTCCAAACACGCAAGCAACGGCGCCAGCTGCTGCAGAAATTAAATCCGGAATCTACCTGGAAAACATGGACACCTCAGTTCGACCAGGTGAAGACTTCAACCGTTACGTCAACGGAAAATGGATCGACCGCACTGAAATTCCCGGTGACAAAGGCCGTTACGGGGCCTTTGGCATTCTTGCAGATGCCGCTGAAGAGAATGTCCGCAAGATCATCGAGGAGTCCGCTTCTAGTAACCCTGCACCAGGCAGCGACGAGCAAAAAGTGGGGGACTTATTCGCCTCCTATATAAATGCAGAGGCTCGCGAACAAGCCGGACTAACTCCACTCAAAGCTGGTTTCGATGAAATCGACGCGCTTGAAAATCAACAACAGCTAGCGAGCTACTTCGCCAAGGTCAACAAAATTGGGGTTAACGTGCCTATGGTGTTGGGCCAATACGCTGACTTTAAAGATCCCACCAAGTACATGACCTACACATGGCAAGGAGGCTTGGGCTTGCCAGATCGTGAGTACTACTTTGAAGAAGACGAAAAATCGGTTGAGCTGCGCAAGCAATATCTAGCCCATATTCAAGCCATGCTTGAGCTGGCTAAAATCGACGATGCAGCGGCTAAGGCCGAGACAATTATGGCGCTAGAAACTCGCATCGCCTCGGAGCACATGCTCAAAGAGCAAGCGCGTAACATGGTGGCGATTTATAACCGCTTCGACATCGAGCAGCTGCCTGAGCTGATGCCCAACTTTGATTGGAATGCCTATCTGAGTGAAGCCGGTGCCGCTGACTTGAGCTTCTTAGTGGTACCTCAGGTGGACTACAGCAAAGCGCTAGACACCATCATCACCGAAACCCCAATGAGTACCTGGCACGCCTACCTCAAGTGGAAGTATCTAAGCGCTCACGCAAGCTTGTTGACCAAGGCCATCGATGAGCAGCAATTTGCCTTTTATGGCAAACAACTTCGCGGCACCGAAACCATGAAGCCTCAGTGGCGCCGTGGCGTTGACTTGGTCAACGCGAATTTGGGCGAAGTCGTGGGCAAGGTGTACATCAAGCGCCACTTCCCGCCGCAAGCCAAAGCTCGCATGCAAGAGCTGGTCGACAACCTAATTAAAGCCTATGAAGTCTCAATTAAAGAGCTGGAGTGGATGGGCGAGGAAACTCGCGCACAAGCACTAGACAAGCTGTCTAAGTTCACTCCAAAGATTGGTTATCCAGATGTGTGGCGTGACTACTCTGCGGTAAGCATCAGCAAAGACGACCTTGTGGGCAACGTGCACGCCGCCAAGCTGGCGGATTACAAACGCCAGATGGACCGTCGCAATGAGGATGTGGATCGCACCGAATGGGGCATGACTCCGCAAACCGTAAACGCTTACTACAGCCCACCGCTGAACGAAATCGTATTCCCAGCGGCAATTTTGCAACCGCCGTTTTTCGATTTGAATGCGGATGACGCGGTTAACTATGGTGGTATTGGCGCGGTGATTGGCCACGAAATTGGCCACGGCTTTGACGACTCAGGCTCAACCTTCGACGGCGATGGTGTACTGCGCAACTGGTGGACCGACCAAGACCGCGAAGAGTTTAAAAAGCGCACTGCAGTGCTTGTTGACCAGTACAACGGTTACCGTCCGTTTGAAGGCGACGACCTGCACGTCAATGGTGAATTCACCCTTGGTGAGAACATTGGCGATCTGGGCGGCCTGAGCATTGGTCTGTTGGCCTACAAAATGAGCTTGGGCGACCAGCCTGCACCAGTTCTGGATGGCTTCACCGGTGAGCAGCGAGTGATGATTGGTTATGGACAGGTATGGATTAACAAGTACCGCGACGAGTTTCTGCGTACTCAAATCAATACCGACCCGCATTCGCCGGCGCAATACCGAGTCAACGGAATTGTTCGAAATGTTCCGGAATTTTATGAAGCGTTTGACGTCAAACCTGAAGATGCTTTGTATCTACCGCCTGAGCAACGAGTGAAAATCTGGTAATCAGGCCGGAATTAAATGCTTGCAAATGACCCGCCGATTGGCGGGTCTTTTTTGGGATTACGGAGACTTAGCGCCACTGAACGTATTCGTTGTTGTCCAGCGCCGACTGCAACAGCTCTAGCAGAGGTTTAGCTCGAGTCGACAGGGCGACTTTCTCATCTTCGCTGTCCTCTACTTCTTCTCGCTGCGACAAAGCCGTCTGCAGGGATTGCATTGCCGCTGCTACTTGCTCAGGCTTGAGCGCACCAGGCACTCGCTCGGACTGCTCCATTAAGGTCAAAAACTGCTTGCCCACTGCATCAAACATGGGAATATCGGCGTGGTACTTGGTGCTAAATGTAATCACTGGTCTTCCTTATTGACTAGTCGTTAACCAACACAATTCGATAGTTGGCTTTGCCCGATTCCAAATGGGCGATGGCATCGTTGACCTGCGACATGGGAAACATCTCGCACTGGGGCTCAATTTGATGCAGCGCGGCAAAATCCAACATTTTGGATATGGTACTCGGACTGCCCACTGGAGAGCCAGAAATTTGCAGTTGTCGCCCTAAAATACCAAAGGCCTGCAAGTCGAGCGGGTCTAAAGTGACACCCACCAGATGCAATCGTCCGCGCGCTCTCAATGTCGAGAGGTACAGGTTCCAATCCAGCTTGACGTTAACCGTAGAGATAATCATGTCAAAGCGATTGGTAGCCGATTCGATCTCTGCCGCATCGCGCGAATTGAGGGTGTGATGGGCGCCTAGCACTAATGCCTCCTTGCGCTTGTGCTCGCTCGAAGTGAAAGCAGTGACCTCACAACCCCAGGCGTTCAAGAATTTCAGCGCCATGTGGCCCAGACCACCAATACCAATCACAGCGACCTTGTCGGTGGGCTTTAAGCCAAATTGAACCATGGGATTAAATACGGTAATTCCGCCACAAAACAGCGGGCCCGCGGTGCTGGCGCTCACGCCATCTGGCAGCGGTACCACAGCAGTAGCGTCTGCGCGCACCTTGTCGGCAAAGCCGCCATGGCGCGCCACAATGGTCGCGGCAGCGTCAAAGCAAAGATTGTGATCGCCATCGTCGCAATGCTCGCAGTGATTGCAATAACCACTGTGCCATCCAAGGCCCACTCGCTGTCCGACTTCAAAGCCTTGCACGCTTGAGCCCACAGCTGCGACTTTGCCCACCACTTCGTGCCCCGGCACCAAGGGATACTGACTAAAGCCCCACTCGTTGTTAATCATGCTCAAATCACTGTGGCAAATACCGCAATACTCCACCGCAATTTCTACCTGAGAATCACCAAGCTCGCCCGGGTCATACTCAAAAGGTTCAAGAGGTTGGCCTGCACTAGGGGCGGCGTAAGCTTTAATCATCACACTCTCCTTTTATGGTAATGGCTTCATGGCAATGGCTACTCACTTCAACCGGCAAATAGTGTACCCGGCTAAAAGTGTAGCCGGTTAAAAAGTCAGCACTGTCGCAATCGCTAATTAATCTGCTAAGTTAAACTCTATTGCGCCAAAAGGAAGCCTCATGGAATCAAATAAGTTACTGATTTTGTTTGCTCATCCGAATCAAGCTCGCTCGGAAGTGAACCGCCCTTTATATGCCGCTAGCCAGCAATTCGATCAGGTGACCTGTGTCGACTTGTACCGCGAGTATCCTACCTTTCGAATCGATGTGGACAAAGAGCAACGGCGCTTGCTTGAGCACGACACCATAGTCTTCATGTTTCCGCTGTACTGGTACTCCACTCCGGCGATTTTAAAAGAATGGCAGGATTTGGTGTTGGAGTACGGCTTCGCCTACGGCAGGGACGGTAAAGCGCTGCACGGCAAGCGCTTTTTTTGCGCGATCACCGCCGGTGGTGCGGAAAAAGCTTATCGCGCCGATGGCTACAACCACTTCACCCTTGAGCAACTACTGCAGCCTCTTCAGCAAACTGCGCAGCTATGCGGCATGGAGTACTGGCCACCCTACGCCATTTATTCATCGCGCACAGCTCAAGAGGAAGGTCGCATTCAACGTCATGTTGACCATTGGCAACTGCTTCTGAAACGAATCTTGCGCGGTGATGTGGACCAAGGCTCTCTCAACGGCATCACTCATTTGAACGAGTTGATCACTCAATCACAGGAGATCACCTCATGACTGAGTACTTACTTCAGGCGTTTATTTATTTGGTTGCCGCCGTAATTGCCGTGCCCATCGCCAAGCGTTTGGGCCTAGGCTCGGTATTGGGGTATCTACTGGCGGGGATAGTGATTGGTCCCGTGATTGGTCTGGTGGGTTCTGAAACCACCACCATTCAACACTTTGCTGAATTTGGTGTGGTGATGATGCTGTTTTTAGTGGGCTTGGAGCTTGAGCCTAAAATGCTGTGGTCGATGCGCAACAAGCTGATGGGACTGGGCGGCCTGCAACTTGGGCTCACCACAGCAGCAATTTTTGGCATCGCCTGGATGGCAGGACTGCCTTGGACTGTGGCCCTCACCGTTGGTTTGTTGCTGTCTTTGTCATCCACCGCCATTGTGCTGCAGACCTTTAACGAAAAAGGCTTGGACAAAAGCGAGGGCGGGCGCAATGCCTTCTCGGTTTTGTTGTTTCAGGATATCGCCGTGATCCCCATGCTGGCGCTGATTCCACTGTTAGCTCTGCCCGAGTTACTGGCGAGCGCCGAGGCCGCTGCCGCGGCTGCCGAACATCACCCCGAGCTATCGCTGGTGGCTGGTCTGCCAACTTGGGCCTACACCTTAGTCATCATTGCCGCTATCGCTGGTCTGGTGGTCGGTGGACACTATCTATCACGACCACTGTTTGCCTTTGTCTCAAGTGCAGGCCTTAGAGAGATTTTCACCGCCGCAGCACTGATGCTAGTGATAGGCATTGCTGCCTTAATGGGGCTGATAGGATTGTCGGCGGCGCTTGGCACATTCTTAGCCGGGGTGGTGCTGGCCAACAGTGAGTTTCGCCACGAGCTGGAAGCCAGTATCGAGCCTTTCAAGGGGCTGTTATTAGGGCTGTTTTTTATCACGGTTGGCGCGGGTATCGATTTTGGCATTTTCGCCGAGTACTGGTGGCAAGTATTGCTCGGCACTCTGGGCTTGATGCTACTAAAAGGCGTGATTTTGGGCGTGATTGGGTTTGTGTTCCGCTTTAAAGGCGCGGATGCTTGGCTGTTCGCCTTGAGTTTGGCCCAGGCCGGTGAATTCGGTTTTGTGCTGCTTAGCTTTGGCCAACAAAACGCTGTGATATCCGCCGAGTTAGCAGCGCCATTATCCTTGCTGGTCGCGCTGTCTATGCTATTCACACCAGCACTGTTCATCGCCTTTGATAAATGGGTGGTGCCTAGATATCAAGGCGGTCAGGACGAGCGTGAAGCTGATGATATCGGAGAAACCGGTCAAGTGATCATCGCCGGTATTGGTCGCTTTGGTCAGATAGTTAACCGTCTGTTGGTGGCCAACGGGGTTCCCACCACTGTGCTGGACAATCAGTACAGCCAGGTAGACACAGTGCGTCTGGTCAACATGCGCGCTTATTATGGCGATGCCAGCGAGCCCGACTTGCTGCACACCGCTGGTATCGAGCACGCGCGCTTGTTGGTGGTGGCCATCGATAATCAAGAGCGGGCGGTTGAGATAGTCCATCACGTCAAACGCCATCACCCCAAAGTGAAAGTGTTAGCCCGCGCATTTGACCGCGGCCATGGTTATCAATTACGTCAAGCCGGCGCCGATATGGTTATCTCGGAGACTTACCACTCGGCTCTTGAAGTCGGCCGCCAGGCCTTGGACATGATGGGAACTCACCCCTTCCATAGCCATCACCTCAAACACACCTTCGCCGAACATGAGGCCAACTACGACGACAAGTTGTTTGATAGTTGGGCCAACAGCGATGACGAGGCTGGTTACACCCTGCACTACCAAAAACTGTTCGTCGAGCTGGAGGAAGCTCTGTCTAAATACATGGGCAAGGACCGCAGCCAACACGACTTAGACGAGCGCAGTTGGACACCGCCGCCCAAAGACTATTTGGACGACTTTGAGGCTCCCGCCGAGGAAAGTGCCGACAAGTAATCCACAAACCAGGTGTAGCGCTGAGGTAAGGCTTGATGGCTCGATTGCGTGAGATAGCGAGCCTCGTACACCGGCTGCGCCACTTTGAGTGAAGTGATTTTGTCACTGGCTTCGAAGCGGCGAGCCACTGAAGCCGGCAGTACGCTAAACCCTAACCCTGCGGCCACTGGCAACAATATTTGCGCTAGCTGATTGACGTAACCACTGATTGGCGGGGTTTTCGGTGGCGCGTCAAAGTTGGCGCGACTCACTTGGGTCCAATAGTACTGGCCGTCGGGATGGTCGATAAACCCCAGTTCCAACAAGCCCTGCAGACCCGAGCTTTGGTTGAAGTCTTTCGGTACAAACACTTCCAGCGCTTCTTCACCAATAATGCTCTGGGATAGTTCGTTGGACTGACAGGGTTTGCTCATCACCCCCAATTGCATTTCACCACTGAGAAGATCCCGCTCAATCCTGTGATTCGGCGCCGCTTCTAAACTAAGGCTGAGATTGGGGTGTTGTAGCAAGTATTTGAGCCAATCTGGATAGCAATAGTTGGCCAATGCACCCGAACAACTGATGTAACAGTGCCCTGAGTAAGGATCGTCGTGGCTGAGTTCCGCCATTAGGTTTTGGTGCTGATGGGCTTGTTGCTGAGCGTGCTGATAAACTCGGCGACCCTCAGTAGTCAGGCGAATATCGCCGCTGTCTCGCAACAAGAGTTGCACACCAAGTTCGCTCTCAAGCTTGGCCAAATGCTGGCTCACCCCAGGCTGGGTCATGTGCAGGGCTTTGGCGGTTTGACCAAAGTGGCCAAGCTCGGCCAGGACTTTAAAGGTGTTTAACCATTTGGGATTTAGCATGGCGACAAATAACAAATCATTATTGAAATTAGATTCAATGATAATTTCTTATTTGGTGGCTAGCTAGTGCAATCCTTGCTGGTTTCCCCGCGGCAAAACGGAATCTTCGACTATGCTAAAAGGCGGACTAAATTCTGTTCTATCACTAGCGATAGAACTGTTGAATTTCAATGAGTAAGGGAAGCCTATGAAAACTCTTATTGTCGCCAGCGCGTTTGCGTTAATTCTGACAGGTTGTGCCAGCGCCCCTAACTGGGAAAACATGACACAAACCGAAATCAATGACTGGAAAACCAACGGCTACAATGCTGAACAAGCGGATCGCTGGCACGAATTAGGCCAGAAAGCGAGTGAGGCTAAAGCTTGGGAGGAAGCTGGATTTAATACGGATTCGGCGAAAGATTGGATTGCGGAGAAATTTACCTCTGAAGAAGCCAGCGCTTGGAAGAAAGCCGGATTTGATGTTTCAGAAGCAGTAAGAGATAGGTCTCGAGGCTTACAGCCAATTCGTTAGAACGGTGGTTCAAAAATCAGGTCGCGCCCTAGCAGGGGAAGCTAAGGCGCAACCTTATACACTCTATGACTTACTCGTAGTCAGACGCGTAGGTCTCTGAGTAGGTGTGCGAGTACAACTCGAACAGGTTGCCAAATGGGTCTTCTAGGTAAACCATTTGCGCAGGCTTACTGTCGTCTTCTGGGTGGTAGCGCATAATGTCCATGCGCACCTTGCCACCGAATTTCTCGGTCTTTTCCATTACGCCTTCAAAGTCGTCGGTTTGCAGACAGAAGTGGAAGATACCAATGCGAGAGAAGTCCACTTCGTGGCGCTGTTGGCGCTCTTTCATTTCAAACAGCTCAACGCCGATGCCATCAGAAGTCACCAAGTGGGCGATGTTGAACCCTTTGAATCCTTCGCCAAATACCGCGATACACATGCGACCAATTGCCGTTTCGCGCTCCTCAACCACAGGGGTGTTATCCATCACGACTTTTAGGCCTAGTACTTGAGTGTAAAACTCAACGGCCTTGTCCATATCACCAACCATGATACCAATGTGATTCATCTTCATAACGGGCTCCAATAAGCGATTCGTTGCTTAACTTTGTTTCGATGAGGCAAGTATATGGACCCTTTCTGAGAAATAAAAATTATCATTTTTTATTCAATTAATAATCAATTGTTATCACCACTAACGAAAGGGATCGAACGCGCAGATTTCTGGTTTCTTGCCATACTTACAAAAAACACCCCAACTCGGAGACGCGGATGATGCGAAGCGCTGGCTTACTGTGTTGTTTTGCTTTGCTGTTTGTATGCGCCGAACTTAACGCTGAGCCAACCCAGGCCATTAATCACTTTTCTCGTGAGCATTACCATCAGCACATGACAGTGCTACAGGCCGCCTATCCGCAAGCCGAACTCAGATATCAACACTCCAGCTTAAAACCCCATGGATTCGAGCAAGAACTTGAGTGGCATCAAGTCTACTCATTTTGGCAAGCCTACCAGCCTGGCCCGCAACTTCCAGACCTAGCTAATTTCGGCCCAGTCAACGCAACCGCGCTAACATCGGCATTGCTGCGACACCCGCAACTTGAAGGCACGGTGGAACGCCTACAGCAGCTAAGATTGTTGCAACGCTACCCTTGGCAGCCGGTTAAACTGGCGCGCTGGTTTATTGCGGGTCACAACCACCAGCAGATCCAAACCTTCAAACAACGCCTGATCCTACTGGGCGATCTTGAAGCCGACGCCAACCCAGATGAACTCTTTGATTTGCAATTACTCGATGCGGTTGAGCGCTTCCAACAAAGGCATGGACTGACAGTCGATGGCGTCATAGGCCCTAAAACCGCCCAATGGCTCAACTTCTCACCGGCCCAACGCGCCCACCGACTGGCATCGGATCTGATTAGCGATGCCTACCTTCAGGCGCACTTGCCCAGCCACTATGTGCTGATAAATTTGGCCGGCTATCAACTCAATTTGGTATTAGATGGTCAACCTAGGTTTCAATCAAGAGTCGTGGTAGGTATGCCATCTAGGCCCACCCCTGTGATGCAGTCCAGTGTGCGTTCGCTGGTGTTAAAGCCCAGTTGGAATGTACCGGGCAAGTTGGTGTGGCGCGATGTCATGCCACGAGCGCGCCGACAACCTAATTACTTGAGCAGTTACGGCTTCGAAGTTAGGGACCGCAACGGCCAGAAATTGTCATTGATAGATAACGATTGGAATGACTTTTCCCATATTGATCTCCCCATACGAGTCAAGCAAAACGCCGGCCCCAAGAACGCCTTAGGCCAAGTAAAGTTTTACCTCAACAACGAGCGCGCGATTTATCTGCACGACACGCCACAGCAATCGCTTTTTGACAAACCAGAGCGCGCTTTTTCATCAGGCTGTGTGCGAGTGGAGAACGCCATGCAATTAGCGCAGACATTGGCGGACTTTCAACCTATCTCCAGGCGCTACTGGCCGCGCAAGCAAGCCACCCCTGCACCAGATCAGTGGCTTAAGCTCGACCAACCGATTCCTGTGTTCATGGTCTATCGCCGCAGTTGGCAAGAAACACAAGGTTTGACTCAGTTTCGCCGTGATGTGTACGCTTTGGAACAAAATAGTCAGCAAAACTGGGTTTCTAGCTCACAAAATGATTAATTTTTTACCTAAGCTTTCTGCATAAATATTAAACAGTTAACCAATCCTGTGTGTTTTTTGAACAGGTTTGGACATTGACCTGTCGATTTATCCATTGCTAAATTGCTGACTCGATTTCGGAAGTGAGACAGTTGTAGTCGTGATAAGTCGTCGTCAATTTGTGCAAGCCTTGGCTTGTGGAGCCAGCATAGCTGCTGCTCCGAGCGTCTTTGCCCTTAGCAGTACCGCCCCTAATTTAGCCCTACCGAGAAAGCTTTCAATGTTCAATCGTCACACCGGCGAGCGAGCTCAAAGTGTGTTCGCGTTTCAAGGAGAATGGGTGGCTGACGGCATTGCCAAATTGAACCAAGTACTAAGAGATCATCGCCAACAAGAAGTCGGCATGATGGATCCCAACTTGTTTGAGCTGATTTGTCAGCTTCAAGATGCGCTCGATTGCCACGACGAAATCCACATCATCTCTGGCTACCGCTCGCCGAAAACCAACGCTCAGCTAGCATTGCGCTCAAACGGGGTGGCCAAAAAGAGTTACCACATGAAAGGCATGGCCATCGATTTGGCCATTCCTGGGGTACCGCTAAAGGAGATTCGTGACGCCGCCATTGAATTACAAGGCGGCGGCGTGGGTTATTACCCGTCGAGTGGCTTTGTTCACGTAGACACAGGGCCCGTTCGCCGTTGGTAAAACGAGCCACACCCACAAACTAGGCTCGCGAGGGGATCCGCTGAACCTTAGTGTCTTCAGGCAGATTGTCCATCATCACTTCATTGTCACCACTGCCATGAGCAACGGCTTTGGCCATATACATCAGTGAGTCAGCTCTGGATATCAAGTCCTCAAGGGTTGGCTCAATGCCGTGCCCCGGCGAGTAAAATGCCGCCCCTAGACTCACGCTCAGTGACACTGCTTTGATGGCTTTGAGACGGCCGAAAAACTGCTGAATTTGCGCTTGTTGCTGCGCGTCACCTAGCCCAAAAATCGCCACACAAAACTCATCGCCGCCAAAGCGAGATGCATAACCTTGAGCGCCCTTGGGTAACTGCTTTATCGTTTGGTCGATGGTATCGGCCAACTGCTGCAGTACTTTGTCCCCTTGGGAATGCCCCATGCCGTCATTGATCATCTTGAAGTGATTGACGTCTAGATACCAAAGACAAATTGGCTTGAGGCTTTGATCCGCCAACTGCTTAAGCGGCTCAAACATCTTTTGCGCGGCGCGCTGATTGAATATGCCAGTCAAGGGATCGCGGTTCGACAGGTCGGTAAGCTCTTGAGTGCGCTGTGCAACGGTCTGCTCAAGACTTGAAGCATACTCCTCAAGCTGGTGATTGACGTTCTCGATTTCAGACTGAAGCGCGGCAATATAGGTGTCAAACACCAGTTGGTTATCCAACAACATCAGTTTTTGTAAAGAGCGGCGAGTACGCAAAAAGCGTTCTTCGTGCTCTGCGAGCAACTCTTGTAGGCAGGTTTCAAGAAGCCCGGTCAGCTGGTTGATACCAGACAAATAGAGCTTAGGGCTGACCCCGATTCTGTGATGCACCTGTCCAATCTTCAGACGCGAGGATACATACTCGCCATCATAGTCACCACTGAAGAGTTCGGTGACATAGCGGCGCATAGCTCCGTGCAGTCTAGATAATGTGTCTTTATCGCCAATGATCAGGGAGATTTCGGGTTGCTGCGTTTGAGCCAGATAAAAATCGTTCACCAACTCGCCAATGCGCGGCGCAATGAGGGGCAAGCACTCCAGCAAATTAGCGGCGTCGGTGTGGTCAAAATCCAATAGGCGCTTGCGGCGGCTTAACTCTAGCTCTCCGATACGGAGTTGCTCCGCCAAACTCTGGCTGATGTTCTGCATAACTTCCCTGCTTAGTTAACAACATTAGAACCCATGTTTTTGTACCACACTGAAAGTGAACTATTGAGGAACAACCACAACAAACCGGTTTGTTTGTATAAAAATCACTCAAAAATTAACGCTTGCAAACTTAATTGATAATAATTATCATTTTCACCAGCTCGCAATCTACTGAAGGGATCTTGAAATGATTTTACTGTTCGCAGCACTGGTATTGATGGCCGTCGCTTTTTCCTTGATGACCAACGCCAATCCCGCCACCATCCCTTGGCTGAATCGAATTGCCGGACTGACCATAGTCGCAGGCTTGGTTGACTTAGTGGCCTTGCAAGGATTCTAGTCCCAATGTTCTTCCGCTTGGTGGCGGTCAAACCGCACCATTTGGCCGTCACTGAGCACCTGCCACACCCCTTTTGGCGCCCCACTCTCATCGAGCTCCACCAATCCAATTCCCGAACCGTTTAACAAGCGCTCTCCCGGAGACGCCCCCATAGGTTTGTGAGGAACAATCTTCATCCGCCGACGCTTATTGAACCAGTTCAAAGGCGAATACGGCGCGTACAACCAACGATTCACTCGATCGAGTACGTCCAACAAGCGTTTGGGAAAGGTATTTTTGATGCCACTACTGGTGATTTGCCAAATATCCGGCCCGCCTTTGCGGTGACGCAAACTCACTTGGTAAGCAAACGAGTAGTGAACATCGCCCGAGAGAATCACAAAGTTTTGTGGCGTTTTGCCGTGGCAAAACATATTAAGCAGGGTTTTGGCGGCACCAGAGTGGGCCATCCAATTTTCCGCATCCACCACCAAAGGTTTACCCAACCAAGTGAAGATTCTCTGAATGATTTCGATCACTTTGACCCCAAAAATCGGCGCTGGTGAAACCATAAGCACGGCATCCTTGCCAATTAAGGACTGTTGCAAGTCGGTGAGCGCTTCCCAATCCATCAAACCCGAGGGTGAGGCTAGGTGCCGCTCGGAGCGCCAGCGGTGCGTGCGCGTATCCAGCACCAACAAGCAAGGTTGCGTATCCCATTGGTAGTGCCATTGGTCGAAACTCAGCAACTGTTCGATTAAGGCTTGATGAGTCGTATCACCTGGGTTTTGCAGCGCTGTGTTTAGCTTGTCAATTAGCTCGCTATCAAAATGTTCTGGGGCGTTGCCCCAAGCCTGGCAAAGCAGATATCCACAAAGGGCGTTGCCTATGATGCGCTTAGAAAACGGGTGACCATAAGCGCTTTGCTCCCAAGCGGCCGATAAATTCCAATCGTCTGTCACATCGTGGTCATCAAACACCATGGCCGTGGGTATGTGGGCCAATAAACGTCGCACTGAGCCCAGTCCCTGGGCGAATTCGCCCATCACCTCTAACTGATAGTGATACTCTTGCAGTTGCTTCTCTGTCAGCCCAGGCGGCGGTACTAGCCCAAGTAAAGGCTGGGTCTGCTCGGCCTGCCACAAAGCAGGCGACCAAACCAACAAGTACATGGCCAACACCTCGCCAACTGACACCAGGTGATTTTGAGCGTGATCTGAGGTAAAGATGGGTTTGCGAGCGCCGCTGAATAAGACTTCCACTGCCCCACCGGCTTTCAATGCGGGTAAAAGCTCTTGGCGACGTAAATAGTAGGCTCGTTCGCCGTGCAGATCATCCGAATTTAGCCAGTCGGCATCGTCAAAGCTCTCTACCGGCAAATCCAGTTGAGCTATCACTTGATGAATAGCCACTAGCATTGGAGTGGCAACATCATCGGCGTACACCTGATCACCACTGAGCATTAACAAGCTCGGCCATTCCGCTACTGGCGTATCAGCTAAGTGTTGGTCTGCGGCTAACAGCCCATCTTTGCTGTCGTGGTGGGGTTTACGGCAACTGCCGTGGAGCAAGGTTCTAACCTTGGGCGCTATCACAAATCCGGGCAGCGAGCGTTCTGGATAGCAGATATCTGGCGCCCACAGCTCAAATCCCTGACTTTGTTGAGCACCCTTGGGGGTCAGCTGAAAGTCGTAACCTATCCAGCTATTTAGCGGTAGCGCTTGCTCGAGTTGAATGTCCAGCAGATAAAAATACAGATGCTCGCTGGCACTGACTCGCTGTAGGTGCGACTCCATTTGTTCGGTGCTGAGATGAACGGCGCTTTCGCCTTCAGGATGCAGGCTTAATTCGATAGCGACCGGTTTGGAAGTCGCCATCCAAAAAGTGATTCTGTCTGAAGTGGTGCGTCGCAGTATTGGACCCGCCAACACTAGCGGAAGCGAGTCTTTACTCATGCTTGCCCTAGGAGATACGAATGCTATCCGATTGATTTAGCATAAAGTAACCAAAGGGGTTTTTCCAAAACTAGTGTTAGCCCCGATAGCTTCGCGCCAGCGCATTAATATCGCGATTTTCTAAATGCTTAAGTGGCTGTGGTTGAAGTACGGCTTGAATCATGGCGTGCCCTAGACGACGGCTGGTGGTGATACTGTCGCGCCGACGCATCAATGGAAACAAGGGGCGAGTTAACCAGTAAACCCAATTGACCCATGTCGTCTTACTTTTCACCCCTCGCTCGGGAATAATCGCGTTAGCGCGAAACAAATAGACATCTTTAAAGCCCTTGTTGAGCAGATAGTTTTCGGTTTTACCCTTTACTCGAGCCCACATGCTAGAACCCGACTCGGACGAATCCGTGCCTTCCCCAGAGACATAGGTCACTACCGCTTGCGGACTGACTGCGTGCACGGCGTCGGCCAAGGATTGGGTGATATCGAAAGTGAGTTTGTGAAACTCGGCCTCGGACAGCCCCATAGAGCTCACCCCCATACAGTGAAATACAGCGTCTAAGTTATTAAGTTGCGATTGTAGCGACGTAAAATCGGTAAAGTCGGAGAGGGTTAGTTGCTCGAGTTTGGGGTGACTAATCGCAAGCGGCTTTCGGTTGACCAACAGCACTTGGCTAATCGCCTGGCTATCAAGGCATTCCAATAGCACTCCATGACCCACCATTCCCGATGCACCTGTGATTAATACACGCATGTTTTCTTTACCCTTTTCACTGCTCTTTTTACAACACCAGCCCAAGACAATACTAGCAAGCTTAGGTATCGCTTTACCTCGAGCGCTGACTAAATTACACTGCATAGTGTATTTATTAGCTTTCACGAAAACAAGGTAAATTACACCTAGTAGTGTAATTTATTTTTAAGCGGTTGATATGGAACCTAAAAAGAGAGACACCAGTCGAAAACGTAATTCGATTTTAGACGCGGCCATTCATGCCTTTCAGCAAAAAGGGTTTGATAACACTTCGATGGACTATGTCGCAGAAGTCGCCGGCGCCTCTAAACGCACGGTTTACAATCACTTCCCGTCGAAAGAAGCCTTATTTCAGGCCATGATGGACCGCTGCTTAGACGAAATGCGTCAGCTCAAGCAAATTGGCTACGACAGCGAGGCTGAACTGGCACCTCAGTTAAAAGAGTTTGCCGTCGCCAAAGCCGCTGCCACCCGCGACCCGCAAATGATGGGGGTGATGAAAATCGCCATGGGCGTGCTGATAAGCCAACCGGATGTGGCGCAAACCACCATGCAAAAGATCGCTACTATGGAAAACACATTGGCCCTATGGCTAGACGCGGCGATTGCCGACAATCGAATTGTGGCTTGTGACACTCAAACGGCATCGGATCTGTTTTACGGCATGGTCAGCGGCAACCTATTCTGGCCGGCACTGCTCAGCGGCGCGCTCTCCGATGACCATTGTGACCGACTAGCCGACGAGCTGGTTGCTATGTTCTTGCAAAAGTATCAGGCCTAAACGGACGCTTTTTGGGGCTGGGCTGGACAAGCTGGCATTTTAGCGCCAGCATAGTGGGCGTAGAAGAATAGATAGTTGCTCAATAAAAATAGATAGTTGGCCTACAACAAATAAAACCCAAGCCCCATGCCTCAAAAATTTCCCCTGACCCAATACCTAGCGAACGCCAGCCCCTTAGTATTTGGCTGCATGATGTTAAGTCGCTGGGACGACAACCCAATCGACAAAGCCGATATTCAACAGGCTCGTCGAATTATCGATACTGCGCTCGAGCAGGGAATTACCCTATTCGACCACGCAGACATTTATTGCTTTGGCAAAGCTGAATCTGTGTTTGGCGAGGTGCTAAAGCAACGCCCTGAATTACTCCAGCAAATTCAACTCCAGTCTAAGTGCGCGATTCGATTTGAGGACCACCAAGGTCCTAAGCGCTATGACTTCTCGCCTGAGTGGATTGAGTCTTCCGTGGACGGCATTCTAACTCGGTTGGGCGTCGAGCAACTGGATTTACTCATGCTGCACCGCCCCGATCCACTGTGCGAACCCGAGCAAGTAGCCCAAGCATTCGAGCGATTGCAAAGCAGTGGCAAGGTAAAGCACTTTGGCGTATCCAATATGCAAGCGGCACAACTGGCTTTCCTACAACACGCTATATCCACGCCGCTAGTGGCTAATCAAGTGGAGCTGAGCCTAGGTTATCTGGATTTTATCGAAGAAGGGATTAGCAGCGGCAACTCTGGCCACAATCCAGTCAACTACGCGCCAGGCACTGTGGAGTATTGCCGCCAGCACGGCGTGCAACTGCAGGCATGGGGCAGCTTGGCGCAAGGTAAGTTCAGCGGTGCATCGCTGGACAATGCCAGCCAAGACCAGCGCAACACCGCGGCCTTGGTAAGCCAATTAGCCGAAGAGTATGGGGTTAGTCCTGAGGCGGTGGTACTGGGTTGGCTAATGCGTCACCCGGCGCGAATTCAGCCAGTGATTGGTAGTACTAATTTGGAGCGCATTAAAGCCTGCGCTCAAGCGACCCAAGTTCAGATGAGTCGCGAACATTGGTACGCACTGTGGGAAAGCGCTCGAGGGGCAGAGTTGCCCTAGGGAGTTGGCAACTAAAAAGGTCGGCTTGATGCCGACCTTTTGTATTTAAAGAATAGTTCGAGCTACTCGAGTATTACCTCTACATCCTCAGGTAATTCATTTTGCAAGTAAAACAGGGTTTCATCGTCGAGGAAGCGACTGTTTTTCATTTCGACACGGTACAGATAGCTGTTTTGGTAGAAACGAATGGTTCTTAACCAAGTGTTGTTGGCAATGAAGCGAGACAACTCCAGATTAAACTCTGTGTTCAATGTGCGTATACGAGTATCGCTAAGGTCCACCCAATTCAGCCAGGGCATACCTTCAAGATTCAGCGTGCTCAAGGGCGAATGAGTTACAGTCAGATACAGAAGGTCGGGGTGTATATCGAATTTGAGAACTTTTAAGTCACTGTGTTGAATATCAACTTTCCACAGGTCGAACTGCTTGCTTAAATCTAAGTAAGCCAAAGTACTTTGGTGGATGGTTAGACGACTGAGATTAATCGTCTCGGAAAGATCCATTTGATTCACGCCGGTGCCGACCAACTCTATCTCATGCAAGCGGTTACCATCGGCAAGTTTGAGTTCTTCAAAGAGAAATCCATCGGAATGAAAGTCGAACACATTGGGCAACTCGGACAAGTCCACAACTTTTGAATCATCGCTGTTTCTGATCTGACCCTTGTCCAGATATAAGCTGCCTAAATTGGGAAGTTGAGCCAGCTCATGTAAATCTCCGCAATAGCCAGTACAGCGAAATGTGGTGATGTGCTCTAGAGTTTCGTAATTGCCGGAATCGACAATTTGTTGATAAGCCGCCTGCATATCTGGGCTAGTAAAGCTTACGCGATCGAACTCATTAACATCGTCCGAACAAGCGGCTAAGCCAAGCACCAAACCCAAGCTCAGTAACAGTCTGCGCGCCATATTTCCTCCTTGAAAAACACCATAGCTCCACTAAATTAGCAAGCAGCCATTAAAACCTCAATAAAAATAGGGTTATAAATCAAAGTGTTTTGAAACAAACGAGCAAGCCTGTGGTGCTCAACTATACTTCCGGCACCCTTATGCATGGAATGCGGTGGCATAAGGACATTCCGAAACGCGAAGGAGAGAGAGATGAAAAAGCTGATTGCTGGCTTAGCTTTGGTGTTGGTGAGCCTATCCGCTCAGGCCAAAGACCGTTTAGAAGTGTATACCGACTACGACATTGGCAAAGAGATCATCACGGTCACCACGGTGAAAGTTGATGCCAATATGGGTGATGTGTATCTGGCAGGCTTGAAAGAGAGTTGGGTTAAAGCCGTGACCATTCAAAAGGAGATGGGCTACATCAAAAATTATCGAATTTTCGCTAGCGAGCTGCCACAAAGCGGCGACTTCAACATGTTGCTAGTGGTCTACTTTGACAGTGCCGCCGATCTTGAACCTAACCAAGAACGCTATCAGGCCTTTATGAAGAAATGGGGTGAGGCTAATCAGAAGCGTTCGCAAGAGATATCCGCCAAATACCCCGAGGTGAGAACCTTGACCGGTGAATATCGCTTCCGCGAAATCATCATGAAATAAGTTAGCGCGCCCATGGGTTACATGCCTCTGGGCGCCTTTTTCAACGCTCGAGCTTTGCAGCCAACTCGGCGATTTGCTCGGGTCCAACGCGACAACAACCACCAATCGCGACTGCACCTAATTGTTGCCATTCAAGTGCTAGTTCGGCCAGCTTGGGGGATGGGTTGGGCGTGTGCCAGGTCTTAGTGCACGCATCAAAACATTCACCAGAGTTTGGGTAAACCAGAATTGGCTTGTCGGTCACTCTAGCGATTCTGGCAATTAAACCGCTTACGTGTTGAATAGGGGTGCAGTTAATACCAAGCGCAACGACCTTGGCGTGTTTACCGTAAAGCTCGATTGCCGCTTCAATTGGCGACCCATCATTCAAGCGGGCCTCATCCTGACAGGCAAAACTCACCCACGCCGGATTGTGTTGCTGCTCAAGTACACGAGCCAACACGCGAGCTTCTTGCAGACAAGGAATGGTTTCGCAGGCCAATAACTCGTTGGGTTTCGCAGCAAGCAAGGGCAAGCGATGGCTGTGGAAATCGAATAGGGTCTGGTCGCTCACTCCGTATAGACCATGGTATTCGCTTCCGTTGGCCAAGATCGCGCCATAAGGCCCGACGCTGTGCGCCAAGAACACCGGCTGGTCCACTTGCTCGCGAGCCAAGGCTAGCGCTTGGCGGGCTAATACCCCAGATAGTGCCATGGCATCTCGAGCTTCACTTTCAGCTAACCCCATGTTTAGGAAACCGTCAAGTGAGGCCTGATAGCTGGCACTAATGATACAGTTGGCGCCGGCTTGCAAGTAAGCTAAATGGGCATCAACGATGGCTTGGGGTTCGCTCAACAGCAACTTAGCCGACCACAGCGAGTGATTCAGGTTATGCCCTTGTGCCTCAAGTTGAGTGGCAAGCCCGCCGTCGAGCACCACTGGGCCTTGTGCAAACAGCGTCATCGAGCCGCCTCGCTCACTTGGTACTGAAACACTTGCCCTAACTCTACTTGAAATACATCGGCTATTTTAAACGCGACTTCTAGCGAGGGTGAGTACTTACCCTTTTCAATCGCCACCACGGTCTGACGCGAGACGCCAATGGCGTCCGCCAAACTCTGCTGGGTCATTTCGTTGGCATCAAATCTCAAGCGACGAATTTGATTGGTCAACACCTTGGCCATTGTCAAAACCCTCTGTGGTAATGAAACAACTGACGCAAATGCTTAATGAACTCCGCCACCACAAAGGACAGCATCAACAGATGCAACAAGTTGCCGGTGGTCGACAGACTGTCGAAGCTCAGCGGTAGCCCTAGCTGTGTGTCGCTCCAAACCAAAATCATGCACACTGTCACAAGAGCGGCTAGCGCATGGTAAGCCGCTTGGTCGCCATAAAGATTAAAAAGCTTATCGTGCTCATCGTCGCCGCGTTCGGCATCTTTTGGATTTAACACTGCAGCGGCAACCACCAATACTATTTGCAGGCCCACGTAAATCACTACCAGCTGCACCAATAACCCGGTGAGCAAAGTATCTGACAAGCTGCCGTTGGCTTGCGCTTGTGCCAAACTCCACCAGTAGTACCCAAGTACTCCGACGCCGATCAGCAATTGTATCCAAGTGTTTTTGTAGTTGAATGACATGGGTAACCCTCGGTTTGATGTCAAAAATATTAGACACCATGTAAACCTAGGCTAACTTTTCATCTGTGTCAAAAATCTTTTACATCATGTAAAGCAAGAGCGACGCGCTATATCAATTCTTGAAGCGCACTCCAGAGATCTTGTGCCGCTCGTTGGTCCAACGCCTGAGGGTGCGGATTGGCAAAGCGTTTGGCATCGTTGTCGTAGTAGGCGCCATGGGCATTAGCAAACTCGTCACTCACGGCTGCGCGAACCAGAATATCGGCGCCAACACTCAGATCGCCCCCATCCATACCGTAAGCATCTTTGACCATTTTGCTGCCTAACAAGGATGCTGGATTTACCGACACCAGCATAGGACCAGACTCGCGCCAAGCTTCGCCTAGAGTCCGAGTCCAGCTGGTAAGCGCCAGCTTGCTTTGGGCATAGGCTTGATTGTCGTTAAGGGCTTGCTGGCCACGCAGAGCGGCTAAACTCACCGGCGCCTGCGCCGCAGAGGATAGATTAACCACTCGACCGTTTTTACCCAAGCGGCTCGCAAGCGCTTGAGTTAGCACCAAAGGCGCGAGAGTATTCACCACAAATCTGGCATCCAGCCCACTCGCCAAGCTTGGGTCGGCCATTTTGAACACCCCGGCGTTGTTGATCACCACATCTAATTGGGGTTCTCGCTCAAGAAGCTCGGCAGCAAGCGCGCGGGTCTGTTCTAAGTCCGACAAATCCGCTTGATAACAAGCGTCAGCACCTATGCCCAACGACTCTTGTACACTGACCAGCTTGTCTGGATTTCGCCCGTGCACTAACACTCGATGGCCCAACTCATGCAAAGCCTTAGCTGTGACCAAACCTATGCCATCGGTCGCACCTGTGATCAAAATACACTTGCTCATACTTCTCTCCTTTATTGGGAATTTCAGACACCTACACAAGCGTCTAAAAAAAGTTGCGCCAGATCGCTCAAACCCTAGCCAGTTGTACTCAAACTAGCTCATCGGCGGCCGATAAAACAGACTAATCGTTTTTCTGTATCAGCTAAGTTTGCCGGACCCGTCACATGAAAAGTTTGTCTATCAAGCAACAAATCAGCGCTGTGCTGATTTCGTTTGTACTCCTGAGCGCGATTATCACTAGTGTTCTAGGCCAGTGGACCGCCAGAGAGACCATTGAAAAACGCGTTGTCGAGTCAGAGCTACCCTACTTGATTCAAGGGGTCGGGGCTCAAATCGACCAAGACATTCAGCTGATGAAAGCCATTGCCAAGGATCTGGTCAACGACGCATTCATTCAACACTGGCTCACAACCGGCCAGCCCGCCAATGGCGAGCAACTTTTGATTGCCCACCTTAAATCCCTCGCCAAGGCGCACGGTGTTAACAAGCTCTCCTTTTCAGACCGCCAAACCGCCCGTTTTTGGACCGCCACCGATGGCTTTTTGCGAGTGATGACCCCAGAAAACGATGGCTGGTATTTCGACTATCGCGATGGTGTTCAACAAGACTCGGTAAGCCTGTACACCTCTTCTCGAACTCAAGACACCACCTTGTTCGTTAACACTCAACAGCTCGACGGGCGCGCGCTAGCTGGCAGTGGTAAGTCATTTGACGCGGTGCTCAAACGCTTAGCCAGTTTCTCTATCGGCGACTCGGGATTTGTGTATCTAGTGGACCAAAAGGACTTGCTCAAATTCCACCCGGACTTAGACAGAAATCAGAGTGTTTCGCTGGGGCAACACTATGGTGAAACCACCGCCGCTCAACTGCTCCAAGGCGCTAGCTTTAGCTGGGCGATCTCCGAGCATCAAGGCCAGACCATGATGTTAGCCTCTAGCTACATCGAGAGCTTAGATTGGTACGTCATTGCCCAAGTACCGCAAGCGGAATTGTTTGCCAGCTTGAACGATGCGCAAAACTACATTCTGTTGTGGACCTTAGCTGTCATCGCCGTGGCAGTACTGGTGGCGTTTATGTTTGCCAATGGCATTACCAAACCCATTGAGCAATTGGCCGCGCTGTTTCGCGAGATGGGACAAGGCGAAGCTAACCTATCCACTCGCCTGCCGGAATCGGGCAAAGCGGAATTGGTCAAGGTAGCCAAGGGCTACAATGCCTTTGCCGACAAGCTAGAACACATGTTCAATCAAATGGCCCACGACAGCGAGCAACTCAAACAAGTAGCCACTCAACTTAGTGACAAAGTGGATCAAGCCAGCAGTGATGTCGCCAGCTCTCAACACAGCACTCAAGAAATGGCGCAAGCCTTGGCGGAGGTTAGCGTCACTGTAGAAGGGGTTGCAGAAAACGCTGTACAAGCTTCCGAAGTGGCCGGGGACATCAGCACCAACGCCAACAGTGTGGATCGCGTGATTGTATCCGCTAAGTCCGACATGGATGGGCTTGGGACTCGCATCGATAAAGTGTCTGAAGTCGTGGACTCGCTCAACACTAACATCGACACCATTGTTGATGCCTTAGGCGTGATTAACGCCATTTCCGAGCAAACCAACTTACTGGCGCTCAACGCCGCCATTGAAGCGGCGCGCGCCGGCGAACACGGTCGAGGCTTTGCAGTGGTGGCTGATGAAGTACGCAATCTAGCGCAAAAAACCGTGACCTCTACCGAAGACATTCATCAGATCATGGAGCGCCTGCAAACCGCTTCAAATACCGCACGCTCGGAAATGCAGGCGATTGTCGAGCAAGCTAAAGTCACTTCAGACAGCATGTCGTCGGTGCACGACACTCAACAAAGTAACGCCGAACTGTACGAACGAATTGTGGACATCAGTCGCTTGGTAGCCACCGCGACCGAAGAGCAGTCGGTGATCATTGGTAATATCAACAACAACATGCGCACCATTGAAGCCAGCGCGGCTACCCAAGCGCAGCAGGTTGAAGCCATTCAGCACAGCAGCCAATCGATTCATCAGGTGACTCACTCGATGGATACTGCAGTTTCGCAATTTGTGGCCAGTCGCAAGCGTTAGCATAGAGTCGAATTAAGCTGGGGCCAGCGATGCCTGTTCGGCGTCGAATCTGGCCCAGAGTTTCTCGTGGATCACATAGCCAACACTGTTGATCGCCGGCTCAATCAGGGCCACTGCACCGCCAATCATGATGTCACCGGTGAGCAGGTAAACCACCGAAAAGGCGATGCTAAAGTGCATCAAAGTAAAAGTGAGTGATTTTTTCATGGGCTCAGTTCCTGGTGGCTTTGCAATAAATCCAGAATACGCCCGCCCCTATATTCTAAAAAGTTAATTAAATCTATAAAGCTGATTGCAAAAACAGATTATGCATCCTTCAGCGCTGTCAGCAAATGTTGCCGCAACGCCATCAGGCTGGCGTCAAAATTGAGTCGATGGGCAACCACCATGTGCAGCGGCGCCTTCTCCTTTTGATAATCCGGCAATAGCGCCACCAGCCTGCCATCGGCCAACTCGCTTTTGACATCGTATCCAGTTTTATAGGCAATCCCTGCCCCCGCAATCGCCAGCTGGCGAATGTAATCACCGTCGTCGGACAGGTGATCCCCCTGAACTTTGACCGACAGGCGCTGGCCGTCTTTGTAAAAGCGCCAGTGAAAATCCAAAGTGTCATCGCCGCTGTAGTGCAAGCAGTTGTGCTTGATTAAGTCTTGCGGGTGCTGCGGTGTACCCCAGCGTTCCAAGTAGTCGGGCGAGGCGCACAAGACGCGCTCGCCATCGCGGACCAAGGGCAAGCTAACCAGTGAAGAGTCTTCCGGCTCGCCATAGCGCAGCGCCACATCCACCGCCTGCGAGTAAAAATCCACGTACTTGTCGCTCAAGCGCACTTTCAAAGCGATGTCGGGATGAGCTTTTTGAAACTCCAGCAGAATTGGCAGCAAACTGTTGCGGCCAAAATCCGATGGTACCGACAGGGTGATGTTGCCTTTGAGCTGCTCACCGCTAACCGCCTGGCGCCCCACTTCCAAACTTTCCAGCGCTTTGAGCGCGTGGGGCAGATAACTCTGTCCCTGCTGAGTCAGGGTCAGGCTTCGAGTTGAGCGCTGCAGTAGGCGAGTATCCAACGCCAGCTCTAAGCGCTTGAGCGCGGCACTGGCGGCGGCCGGAGTAATCCCCAGTTCGCGTGCCACCGCCGACAAGTTTTTAAGCTCACATGCCAATACGAACACTTTTACGTCGAAAAATTTCAGCATCATTTTCAATATTTCGTTGAAAGTGAATTCGATTTTAACGGTATTTAAACAAATAGCCAGTGACTTTATGCTGCTTCCTAACAACTCAACAGGAGAACAGCATGTCCTTTTTTCGCAATACTATTCGCTCAACCATCACTTTGGCCGCCGGTTTTGTTTTCAGTTTTGCCGCGTTAGCAGGTGACTTTAATAAGCGAGACTTCGACAAAGCCCTGTTCGACAAATTGCAGGCACAAGGCACGCCCGTGCTGATAGATGTTTACGCCCCTTGGTGCCCTACCTGTAAAAAACAGCAAAAGGTGTTGGCCGAGTACTTTGCTCAACACCCACTAAGCCCTGTGCAGGTATTAGTGGTGGATTACGACAATCAAAAGCAGTGGGTAAAACACTTTAAAGCCCCGCGTCAGTCGACCTTGTACTTGTACCAAAACGGCGAGCAACTCTGGTTCAGCGTTGCCGAAACTCGTCAGAAACCTTTGTTTAGCGCCCTAAATTCCGTGGAGATGTAATGGATACCTTTGCCATACCACTGGCCTTTGCCGCCGGTCTGCTTAGCTTGTTGTCACCCTGTGTGTTGCCCATGGTGCCGGTAGTTGCCAGCTCAGCGGTGCGCAGCTCTAAGAAAGGTATTTACACCTTGGCGCTAGGGTTGAGTTTGTCGTTTGCACTGGCAGGCACAGTACTGACGTTTGCACTGATTAGCACAGGTATGTCTCCTGATGTACTGCGCTACTTCTCTGCCAGCTTATTGTTATTGATTGCCGCCACCTTATTGATTCCCAGCGCAGGCGATTGGCTGATGTTCAAGCTGTCGCAACTGACCAGTCGAGTGCCGCAAGGTCAGTCTCAGGGCGATGGTGTGGCCACACAGTTTACCGTTGGCGCTTCGCTTGGCCTGGTTTGGCTTCCCTGTGTCGGGCCTACGTTAGGCGCAGCCATTGCACTGGCCTCCACCGGGCAAAGCATGGGCAGTGCGTTTGTGGTGATGTTGGCCTTTGGTGTGGGCACTGCCATTCCGCTCGTGGGCTTTAGTTTACTGATGAAAAACTCACTGAGTCGCTGGATCAGCACAGGCGCAATCGCCAAAAAGGTCATGGGTGTATCGCTGATAGTACTGAGCTTGAGCATATTTAGCGGCTTTGACCGAGTGTTAGAAATGTGGGCGCTGGAGCTGCTGCCCGAATGGATGTACAACATTTAAGGAATTAGAATCATGAAAAAAAACCTACTGGCATCGCTGCTGCTAGCCACCGGCCTGGTAAGTACCCCTAGCAGCGCAGCGATTGAGCCATCCAGTCAACCCAAAGTTATCTTTTTCGACGTTAACGAAACCTTGTTGGACTTGGGCAACGTAGCTCAGTCGGTCACTCGTGCACTGGACGGTCGCGACGACTTGGTCGGCCCATGGTTTACCACCATGCTGCACTACTCCTTGGTCAGCAATGCCATTGGTGACTACCACCACTTTGGTGAGATCGGTGTAGCAGCGCTACAACTGGTGGCACAACAGCACCAAATAGACCTCACACCCGAGCAAGCTAAACAAGCCATTGCCACTCCGTTTCGCGACCTACAGCCCCATGTTGAAGTGGTAAAAGCCCTTACAACTCTCAAGCAATCGGGTATCAAGCTGGTGACTTTGACCAATTCATCGGATGCAGGCATTGCCAGCCAGTTAAACAACGCCAAGCTAACCGAGTACTTCGATGGCTCGCTAACGGTGGAACACCTACAAATCTACAAGCCAGATTTACGGGTTTATCAATGGGCGTTGGAGAAAATGGATGTAGCACCGCAAGACGCCATGCTGATAGCCGCACACGCCTGGGACATCGCAGGCGCCGCCAATGCGGGTTTACAGACCGGCTTTGTTCAGCGTCCTGGCAAGTACCAGTTTGCCCTTGCTCAGCCAGCTGACTACGTCGCTCCCGACTTAGTTAAGCTGACCGAACAAGTCCTCAAAGAATCGCGCTAGTAAGGGTTCACCCTCACCCCTTTGCTAATGCGGCAGGCGGCGTCTCCCGTGACGCCGCCGTTTCCTATTGAGCATGAGCGATGCTGGCTATCAATTAACCAAGCGAAACAGTATGCTAACGGTAGGAAAGCGATACCCTTAAAACTAAAACAACAACAAGAGAATTCGACATGTCGGAACCGGCATCTTTTGAAAGTCTGCCTTGGATTTTTGCCCTGCTGCTGTTTGCTGGCGGCGCAGCCATTGGCTGGATCTTTACTCGACTGGCCAGCCACGCTCAACAGTCCGAGTCACAATACGAGCTAGGCGAACATCAAAGCTGGGTGATGAAGGTATTAGACGACGCCCAAGAAGGTATGATTGTTACCGATCCCAGCGGCACAATTCTCAATGTAAACCAATTTCGACTGGCCTCGTCTGGCTACCGCGCCGACGAGCTCATCGGGCGCAACTCGCAAATCCTTCGCTCTGATCGTCACACGCCAGAATTTTACGCCGATATTCACGCCCACATTGCCGAGCATGGTTCTTGGCGCGGTGAGCTGTGGACTCGAAAAAAAGACGGCGAACTGGTTCCCGAACTACTGACCGCTTCAAGCATTAACGATGACAATGGCAAGCTGTTGGGGTACGCGGCGATCTTCAGCGATCTCAGCGACGTTTACGAGCAAAAACGAGAGCAAGAAAAACGCTCTCTGCTCTTCTCCCAAGCCACCGAAATGAACGGTATCGGTGTGTGGGAGCTTGACATGCTCACCGGCACTCCGCATTGGGACGAGCAAACCTACAAGATTCACGAAGTGCCCGATGGCTGGGAGCCAGAGCTCAACGAAGCGATTAACTTCTACGTGCCCGAAGATAGACCGCTGGTCGAAGAGATGATCCAAAACGAAATCGAACACGGTGGCGGTTGGGATCGCGAGTTTCGTTTTATCACTTATACCGGTCGTCGAATTTGGGTGCGCACTCTAGGACGTGCCATTAAAGAAAACGGTCAACTGCTCAAGTTGGTAGGCACCTTCCAAAATATCACTGAGCAAAAAGAGCACAGGGAACAGTTGGAGTACTTGGCCAACTACGACCCGCTCACCGACCTGCCAAGCCGCTTGTTGTTTGCCGATCGATTCCGTCAGATGGTTGCGGCGTCAAAACGCTCTAAGCACAAGGTATTGGTGGGCTTTTTGGACCTAGACGAATTTAAGGCGGTCAACGACCAATATGGCCACACTCTGGGCGATGAGCTACTCAAACAGGTGGCGATTCGACTCTCGGCCAGTATTCGCGAGCAAGATACTCTTTCCCGCCAAGGGGGCGATGAATTCACCTTCATCATTCAGGGTATCGAGCAAGACTCAGACGCCGATGTTTGCTTGAAGCGAATTCTTGAATCCCTGCAACAACCGTTTCGCATATCGACTCACAGCTTCACTATGTCCGCCTCGATTGGCGCTGTGCTCTACCCGGACTACGCCAAGGATATGGACACCCTGATTCGCTATGCGGATCAAGCCATGTACCAAGCCAAAATCTCTGGCAAGAATCGCTATCGCGTGTTTGACCAATCGCTAGAGCAAATGCCTACCAAGAGCGACTAACCCATGGCAGGTTATTGGCTTCCCCTCGCCCTGTTGTTGGCCAGCGTTGGCGCTATGCCCGCCATCGCTGCAGCAACCACTAAGGCGGAAGCTCAAGAGCTAATAGTGCTTGCCCACGGTCTGGGTCGCGGTGACAAATCCATGTGGATGATGCGCTATCGACTCGAAAAATCCGGCTACAAAGTCTGCCGCTTGGACTACCGCACCATAGGCGTTAGCGTGCAACAAGTGCTTGAGCAAACCCGCGCTCAAATCGACGCTTGCCTCACTAGTCATCAGCGAGTGCATTTTGTTGGACACTCTATGGGCGGTCTAGTGATTACCAGCTACCTCAATCATCGACAGCTCGTGTTACCCAAAGGACAACTGGGAGAAGTGGTGTTAGTTGGTACCCCAAGTCACGGTAGCGAAGTCGCCGACTGGCTCGAAGGTGGCTGGCTGATGCAACTAGGCGGTGGCGCGCCCGCCTCTTTAAGTTCCGAGGCCATTGCACAGTGGCAGAAAATGTCGCAAATCGACTGGCCTGTCGGGGTGATTGCCGGAACAAAATCCAGCCCATTAACCAAGCATTTGTTTACTCACGCCAACGACGGCTTGGTTTCAGTGGAGTCCACTAAGGTAGCGTCTATGAAAGACTTTATTCGCCTAAAAGTGGGCCATGCCGCCATGCGTTACAGCGAAGATGTTAGTCGCGAAGTGGTTCACTTCATCGAGCACGGTTACTTTTCCCACGATAACTAATCCCACGACGACTAATCCCACGACAACCGGGTACTGTATATCTATACAGCATTGGTATTTTCGGGTACATTGGCTTAAGTGCCAATACTCTGCGGAAATTCCTATGCTGCCTAGCGTTCAACTCAATAGCCAACAAACCGAAGCGGTTCATTACGGACTGCCCGAGCAATCTGAAAGCGGCCCTTTGCTGATCATTGCCGGCGCGGGTACGGGTAAAACCAACACGCTGGCGCACAAGACGGCCCAATTGATTTTAAGCGGTGTGCCGCCTGAAAAAATCTTACTGGTGACCTTTGCTCGACGCGCCGCCGCGGAGCTCGCCTCCCGCGCCAATCGAATTGTCGAGCAGACGTTGGCTATGCAAAAGAAATCAAAGCTGGCCGCCAAGATTGAATGGATGGGAACCTTTCATTCGATTTCAGCGCGCTTACTGCGGGAGTTTGCCCCAGCCATAGGCTTGGAAAGCGACTTTACCGTACTCGATAGAAACGACTCAGCCGACATGCTCGATGTGCTCAGGCACGAACTGGGCTTTAGCAAAACTCACCGCCGCTTTCCCAAAAAGAAGACCTGTCTGGATATTTATTCGCGCTGTGTAAACAGCCAACAACCCATTGAAGAAATCGTAAAGCAACACTTTCCCCATTGCAGCGATTGGCCCGAGCAACTTAAGCAGTTATTTAGCGCCTATGCCAAAACCAAAGCCGAGCAACTCAGCCTAGATTACGACGACCTGCTGTTGTACGCCTATCACATGGCCGAAGTCCCCGAAATTTCCAAGCAGGTGCGTGAGCGCTTCGATTATGTGTTGGTGGATGAATATCAAGACACCAATCAATTGCAGGCGGGTTTGCTGACCCGCTTGTTCCCTGACGGTCGCGGACTAACCGTGGTTGGCGATGACGCCCAATCTATCTATGGTTTTCGCGCCGCCAGTGTGGATAACATTCTCAACTTTCCTCAGCAGTTTGAGCCACCGGCTAAGGTGATTGCGCTGCAGCATAACTACCGCTCCCATCAAAAGATTCTGGACTTATCCAATACCCTGCTCGAAGAGAGCGCTGAGGGTTATAAGGTCAAACTCAACAGCGACAAGCCGCTGGGGGTCAAGCCCAAGCTAGTGACGGTTGAGGACGATGCCAAACAGGCGGAGTACATAGTAGAGCAGGTGCTGGCGGCGCGAGAGTCAGGGGTCGAGCTCAAACGCCAAGCCGTGTTGTTTCGCAGTAGCTACCACAGTGACCGCTTAGAGCTCGAGCTAACCCGTCGTAACATACCCTATGTGAAACACGGTGGGCTTAAGTTTTTAGAAGCGGCTCATGTTAAAGACCTGCTGTGCTTACTGCGTTGGGCAGATAACCCCAAACACAAGATCTCTGGGTTTCGCCTGCTCAAGTTACTGCCTGGAGTCGGTCCTAAAATCGCTGAGAAAGCACTGAATCACCTCGCCTCCCACCAATTCCGGCTATCGAGCCTAGGTGATGTGCTTATGCCAGAAGCCGCGCGCGAGTGCTACAGCCAAGTGCTACATAGTGTATTGGCTATCAATGCTGGTAGCCTGCCTTGGCAGCAACAACTAGAGCAAGCCGCTAAGGCCTATCAAGGCTTGCTTGAGCACAACTACGAAGACCACTTTGCTCGTTGGGGTGATGTAGAGCAATTGGTACAAATCTCTCAGCAATACCCCAATCGCGAGCGTTTTTTAACCGAGCTGACACTTGACCCACCGCAGTCCAGCGGCGACTTGTGCGACTCGGCCTTAATCGACGACGACTTTTTGATTCTCTCCACGGTGCACAGCGCCAAGGGACAAGAGTGGCAAAACGTATTCTTACTGAATGTCGCCGATGGCAATTTTCCCAACGAGTACGCGGTGCGCGATTCACGTGCCATGGAAGAAGAGCGCCGCTTGCTTTACGTGGCCATGACGCGAGCCAAGGACCAGTTGCACCTGATGCAACCCTTAAAATACTGGGTGCCAGAGCAGCAAAGTTGGGGTGACAAGCACGTCTACGGTGCTAAAAGCCGCTTTCTAAGCGAGCGAGTGAGCCAAATGCTTGAGACTTGCCATTACCCCAAAGTCAGCCCTGACCAAGAAGAACGCCAAGCGGGTTTAGCGGCAATAACCGATATTCGCAAAACCATTTTGAGTCAGTGGGATAGCTAGTGTTTTCTCCGCTCAAATGTTGCGGATAAAGAGCAAATTGCCACACCCGAAAGGAGTTCACACACAGTCTTGCCGCTTTAACTCTGATTAACTGCGCGTTTTGATTTGTATCGCAGCTAGACTGCGAATTCAGGAAGCGCCCATTCAATGAAATTTAAGACTCTTTTGTGCTCAAGTCTGTTGAGCATCTCGCCTTTGTGGGCCGTGGCTGACACAGTGGAAGAAAGCGAACAACAAGCTGAGAAAAAAGACACCAAATTTGCCGTCATGCCGGTACCGGTTACCGACGACGCGCTTGGTGCTGGGCTTGGGGTCAATGCCATGTACATTCACGAGCGCGCAGAAGGTGCCACCAAACCTTCGGTGTCCTTTGCCTACGCTCAGTACACGGATACCAAAAGTTACATGGGGATTGTTGGCCATGACCACATGTTTGCCAACGATGCGTGGCGTGCCGAGGTTTATGCGGGCTACTTTGGTCTGAACCTGAAATACTATGGTGCCGGTGGCGCGCCATTACCCGAGCCGGCCAAATACGCCAGCAATTCGACTTTCTTGTACGGCTCAATTCGCAAGCAAATCATTCCGAATCTGTACGCAGGTATTCATGCCCTTTATAGCGGCGGCAGAGCCAACTTACGTGAAGACGTACCAGACGATGAGCGCAAAGTGTTTAACCATCTGATGGGTGGCAACAACAGTGCTGCCGGTTTTGTGGTGAGTTACGACACTCGCGATAATTTCCTCGCTGCCCGCAAAGGTCTGTTGGTAGAAGCCAAAACCCTGCATTACCGCAAGAATCGCGACACTGGTAAGCCATACCACTACGCCAACGTGAAGCTGAATCACTACATCCCGCTTGGGGATCACGTGTTGGCTTATCGCATCGGCAGTCGTAACTCTATTGGCAATGTGCCCATTTACCAGCTAGCACACCCAGACATTCGCGGTTTCGACTGGAACAAGTACAAGGGCAATGCGGTGCTTCAGGGCGAAGTCGAGTACCGCCACAACTTCAACGAAACTTGGGGCGGCGTGGTGTTTGCTGGTGCGGCAGCCATTGGCGATAGCATAGATAAGCTATTTGGCAAAGAGTCTCGCTTAATACCATCGGCTGGTATCGGTGCTCGCTACACCCTAAACCGCGAAGAAGGTTTGGTGATTGGTGCCGATATCGCAACCTCTGAAGGCAACGGCACCACCTTTTACCTGCGCTTTGGCGAAGCCTTCTAAAGCTTGCCAACACCGGCGTAGCGAATGCCGGTTAGCTTAGCCATCTGCTCGTGCCAGGTGGCTAGGTCGTTTGCGTTAAATTGCGCTAGCGAGTGATGGCCACAGGCGCGTGCCATCACTTGCATCAATTCCGTTGACGCCTCAAAGAAATTCTTAAGCTGTCCCGCCGACTTGTCGACATTTAGCCTTTGGCGCAAATCTTTGTTTTGGGTGGCAATCCCCGCAGGACACAGGTTGGTGTTGCACATGCGTGCGGCCACGCAGCCTATCGCTTGCATCGCGCTATTAGATAGCGCCACTCCATCAGCACCGAGCGCCATCGCTTTAACAAAGTCCATGGGAACGCGAAGCCCCCCGGTAATGATTAAGGTTACTCTGCCACTAGCCCCTTTCTCGTCGAGAAAGCGTCGCGCTCGAGCTAGAGCTGGGATCGTAGGCACACTGATATGATCGCGAAACATCTCAGGTGCCGCCCCGGTACCACCTCCGCGTCCATCAAGAATGATGTAATCAGCACCCGCATCTAGCGCAAACTGCATATCCGCCTCGATGTGATTGGCACTGAGCTTAAAGCCAATCGGAATACCGCCAGTGATCTCACGCACTCGCTCGCCAAAGCGCTTAAAGTCATCCACGCTAGCCAAGTCTTTAAAGGTGGGGGGCGAGATGGCCGGCTCGCCAACCGGTATGCCACGTACTTCGGAGATTTTGCCTATGTTCTTGTTGCCCGGTAGATGGCCACCGGTGCCGGTTTTAGCACCTTGCCCGCCTTTAAAATGAAACGCTTGGACTTGTTTGAGCTTATCTTCCGAATAGCCGAATTGAGCGCTCGCCAGCTCATAAAAATAGCGAGAGTTGGCTGCCTGCTCTTCGGGCAGCATGCCACCCTCACCTGAACAAATGCCGGTGCCCGCTAATTCAGCACCTTTGGCTAATGCCACTTTCGCCTCTTCGGAGAGCGCGCCAAAACTCATGTCCGACACAAACAGCGGAATGGCCAGTTTAAGCGGCTTGTCCGCCTGCGGACCAATCACCAGCTCGGTAGCCACTGGTGCATCTTCCATTAGAGGCTTGGTGGCCATTTGCGCCACCATCAGCTGAATGTCATCCCAGTGAGGCAGTTGGTGCCTTGGCACCCCCATAGAGGTCATGGGGCCGTGGTGGCCAAGTTTAGATAACCCCTCGCGGGCAAGCTGATGAATAAAGGACACAGTGGGTTCTTCGGTGGTGGGCTCAGCGCTAGGCGCACCTTCTTGTTGCGCAGACACGCCTGGCCCTTCTTGACCCACTTGCTCGGCATCAAACTGTTTATGGCTACCATCGCAAAAAGGCAGATTATTACTGTGTTTGCACTGGCACAGGTAGGCTTCACCGTCTTCATCAGGGGTATGCGCTAGCGGTTTAAAGTCAGTGCCCTTGTGGGACCCGTCGCAAAAGGGTTGGTTTTTAGAGCGCCCACAGGCGCAAAAATAGATGGTGTCGCCCTTACTTAGCTCGACTTTCTTGGGCTTGTTATCGGCAATTACCGGCTTGGCCATAGCGCTTCCTACCTTATTGATTATTCAATACAAAGATAGTCCACTCAGCCAAAGTTGGATGACTCACCGCGACAAAAAATCGAGGCCCCTAGGCCCCGATTCACAGTTGGATTTGGGCTATACACCCACCACTTGGGGGCGAAGGCTGTAAAAGATATACAGGATCTCGCCTTTTTCTGTGGCGCCAATGCCGTTGCGTTCCAGCGCTGTCATCACATCATCCACCGCTGCCATGTACTCTTGGTCGCTGATGTTCATGTGTTTGTGCGCCGCCAGCATATCTTTGCCTTCATAGATCTGCGGGCCGCCGCTGCCGGAGATAAAGAAAGCGGCAACGTTAGCTTTTAGTCGCTCGAGATTGCTGCCGGCAAATCGCGCCGCGATGCTGGCATTGTCTAGGTGTAAATCGACGACGTCGTTGGAAATCTTGCGAATTCCTTCTTCACCGCCAAGTCGTTCAAACAGTGATGCGGACATAGTTCCATCCTTTTAGTGATTTCAAATTCGGTTGTTGCGACAACCCTTTGAGTCTAGGCCAGCGCGTCATTTCAATTATGAGATTAGTATGAGAATTACTGAGTTTTAGGCCTGAGTCAGCCGATAACCCATACCGCGAACCGTCTCAATTCGATGAGCTTGGTTCGCCATTTTTCGTCTCAAATTAGTAATGATCGCATCCACCACATTGGAACTGGTGCTGTATTCAATGCCCCACACC
This sequence comes from Paraferrimonas sedimenticola, assembly GCF_002282855.1. GTDB lineage: Bacteria > Pseudomonadota > Gammaproteobacteria > Enterobacterales > Shewanellaceae > Paraferrimonas > Paraferrimonas sedimenticola. The sequence continues at coordinate 63,664 of NZ_NRIR01000004.1, forward strand.
ACCTTTAGCAAGTACTCGCGAGATACCGCTTGCCCAATCTGACTGGATAGCAGGCTAACCACCTTAAACTCCAACCCAGTTAGCGGTATCGACTCGCCATCCACCAGCAAACACTGGTGCGCCGCATCGAGCAATTGGTCAGGCTGCAACCCCAACTCTTTGGTGAGCAAGCCATGCAACCAGCCTCTAACTGAGGCAGGGCCCATATCTAACACTGCACCGTGATAGCTTTGCTCGCCCAAGCTGGACGACAATTCAGTGTGCGGAGTAAACCCAAGAAAACCTGCGGTTTGCGCATAGGGAGCCAAGTCGTTTACCGCTAAATACACCAGTCGCAACGAAGGCCACATTTCCAAATAGGTGCGCTTGAGGTCAAGCCAAGCCGCCGCCTGAACCACGGAGGGGGCATCGCCCTCGTCATTCGCCAACCAGCGTCGAATGAACAAGGCATTTTGGGTTCGACTGAGTCGCTGCGACTTAAGATGGTGTTGCCAAGCCCGCAATAAGGGATCGGATTGAGAGAGTCCGGTGGGCAGCGCATCAGAAGCAATTGCCAGATAGTAACCGGCGACTTCGCCATTTTGGTTCAGTACTAAGCGAAAGGCTTGAGGCATGAGTTGCCACCAACGCCGAGTTATCGCCAGCGCCGCCGAACTTTCGTGGCGCTCGGCGATGGCCAGCACTTGCTCCCCCTGGTCAGCCTTGGCATCAACCACATCAAAAAACGGCAGTTGCTCAGGAAAGAAGGCCTCTCGAATGATTGGCGACGATAAGAGGTAGATGGTATCTGCAGTAAAGCGCCACAGATTGTGCTGATGACTGGATTTAAGCTCGCTGGCGAGCATGGCCCAAGCCTTGCGTTTGATGGCCTGTACCGTCTTGTTGGACTCAGCGTTCAAGCTCGCTAGTAATGCCGCTTGCACCGAAGCTTGGATCTGCAGACCATCGCTGCTTTCGCTAACAAAAGGCAAAGTCTTTAGCCGCTGATACAAACGAGCACTGGATTGCTCAGGAAACATGGCATCCAGTACCTCTGTGGTTATTCGGCGCAAGGGAGACAAGAGTTTGAGCTTGTGAGCCAAGCCTTGGTGGCCTAATTCTGCCTCGGGCATGCTCTCAAGGTATACCTGAGCCAATTCAATCAGCAGGTTATTCGACTGGCGTTGATTGAACTCACCTTCTCCACCAGGGGTTAAGGTGTCACTGGCCAGCTTAATGGCAATTGGCAAGCCTTGAGTGAGCTCAGTGAGCTGCCTAACTTGCGTCTGGGTGTAGCCTTTGGCTGCAAAATAGCTTTGGGTTTCATCCGTAGACAAAGGACCAAGTTCGATAACCTGGCAAGTCTCTTGCCACGGCGAGCGCGTTGTCCAGGTGCTACTCGGGCGACATTGCGACAGGAGCAATAGACGCACGTTCGCGGGCAAGTGGGAGAGAAAACAATCTCTTAGCCAATTGTCTAATAGTCGCATCGCCTGGTAATTGTCGATAATTAAAATCGTCCGCTGCGTCTGACTGGCTAAGGTGGCAAACACGGTTTGTGCGGTGCATTTGAGCTCTGTGGCGAGCTGCGCTTCTAATTCTGCCGCAGTGGGCTTAAAGCCATTGGCATCCAAAATGACAAAACGCACTGGCTCGTCTTGGCACTGGCTGACAAAGTGCTCCATCAAGCAAGTTTTGCCAATCCCTGGAGCCCCGTAGATACAAGTGCAAACCGGCAAGGCCGCTTGGTGTAGTTGGTGCAATTGGGCAAGCTGGGCTTCTCGGCCAAAACAGGCCGCGGCACTGTGTCCATGAATCAACTGAGCGAGGGTTTGAATCGAGCTGTCCATCGGTCACTCCCTTTTGACCTTTCGGCGATGGCTAAGCACAAATCCACCGCCCTATCAGTGTAGTTCGAACCTGCGGGTTCGGCTTATGTCAGACAAACACACAGACGAATCGGCGTAAGGCGACTATGTTAATTACTAAACTGTGCGCCACAGGCATCCGCCTAATTAATTCGGCATTCGTATATTCGTAATAGGAGCGAATCACCATGTTCAAAGCCATCCAACTGCAACAAAGCGAGCAAGGCACTCAAGCCCAAGTTGTCAGCCTTAATGAGTCCGACTTGCCCGAAGCGGATGTGCAACTGGACGTGCTAGCGTCCACCCTAAATTACAAAGACGGTCTGGCCATTACCGGTGCCGCTCCTGTGGTCCGTCAGTGGCCCATGGTGCCGGGTATTGATTTGGTCGGCCGAGTTACCAATAGCGCTTCAGAACGATTTAAGAGCGGTGATTTGGTGCTGCTCAACGGTTTTGGCGTCGGTGAGACCCATTGGGGTGGCTTAGCCGAAAAGGCCAGCTTAAAAGCCGATTGGTTGATTGCCTTGCCTGATGGCATCTCGCCAACCGATGCCATGGCTGTCGGCACCGCTGGCTATACCGCCATGCTGTGTGTGCTCGCCATTGAAAAACACGGTATTACGCCAGACAAAGGCGAGGTGTTGGTTACCGGCGCCGCCGGCGGTGTGGGCAGCTTTGCTATTACCCTTTTGAACAAACTGGGTTATCAAGTAGTGGCGTCCACCGGGCGCGCTGAAGAAGCGGATTACCTTAAAGGCTTGGGCGCCAGCGAGGTAATTGATCGCGCCAGCTTGTCTGAGAAAGGAAAGCCACTGCAACGCGAGCGCTGGGCGGCGGTGGTCGATTGTGTGGGCAGCCATACACTGGCCAATGCTTGCGCCGCGACTCAATACGGCGGAGCAGTCGCGGCTTGTGGTTTGGCCCAAGGGATGGACTTCCCATCTTCGGTCGCGCCTTTCATTTTGCGTGGCGTAACGCTGTACGGCATCGATTCTGTGATGCGACCGCTCGCGGATCGCGAGCAGGCTTGGCAGCGCTTGGCCGAGTTGTTGGAGGCCAAAGACTTGGCCGACATTAGCCGCACCATAAGCTTGGATGAGGCGATTGGTGTCGCCAAAGACCTGCTGAGCAATAAAGTGCGCGGTCGAGTTGTGGTTAAGATAGCTGACTAAACTGCTTGTAGGGCTGGAGCTTTCTCACGAGGCACCAGCTCTAACCCACTTTGGCGAGGGGTTACAAACTTGCTAGCAATTGGTTGCCGCACCCGCTCCTGATTAACAAAAGCCCGCACTAATACACCTTTTACCCATTTTGTTTTACGCCTTGCGCCCTTCTCGTGTTTTACTAGCCCTCTTAAAAAAATAAAAAACACTAGGACCTAATCGCCCCTTATGAGCTCGAATCAGCCCCAATCTGCCGACAATCAAGCCGTGCCTCAGTCCGGTTTGATGCAACCCATGCCCAACCACACCAATAAGGCCATGCCCGATGCGCTGGTGATTTTGTTTTTTGTGGTGCTGGTTGCAGCCATTGCCACTCACTTTATTCCCGCCGGTTTTTTTGAAGTGGTGATGAACCCAGACACCAACAAGAAAGAGCTAGTTGCAGGGAGCTTTCAATTTGCCGAGGACTATCAAGGGGTGCCCTTGTTTGCCGAGCACGGTGAGATTGGCTTTTTGAACTTCGCCTTTGAGGGCATGGTGTCGGGCAGTAAGTGGGGCTCGGCGATTGGGGTGATGATGTTCATCATCCTCACCGGTGGTGCGTTTGGCATCATCATGCAAACCAAGGCAATTGATAACGGCATTTTGACCCTGATTAACAACACCAAGCAGCTAGAGGTGATGTTTATTCCACTGCTGTTTGTTCTGTTTTCCGCCGGTGGTGCCATCTTTGGAATGGGCGAAGAGTCGATTGCCTTTTGTATTGTCTTGCTGCCGTTAATGCGGGCGCTGGGCTACGACGGTGTCGTCACTGTGTTAGTGGCCTACGCATCGACCCAGATTGGCTTTGCCGCCTCTTGGATGAACCCCTTTAGCGTGGCCATTGCTCAGGGGATTGCCGACATTCCACTGATGTCTGGGATGAACTTCCGTATCGTGATGTGGGTGGTGTTCACTGCGGTTGGTGTGGTGTTTACCATGCACTACGCGGCCAAAATTAAGCGCCAACCCGAGCTGTCGGTGTGCCCTGACAGTTCACCGATTCAAGGCTTAGACAGTCTGTCGAATGCGCGCTTTAGCAAGACCGACGGCCTGATTTTGAGCACCTTCTTAGCCGGGATTATTTGGGTGATTTGGGGCGTAATTGCTCGCGGCTATTACATTCCTGAGTTGGCCAGTCAGTTCTTCACCTTAGGTGTAGTAGTGGGCATCTTCGCCATCGCTTGCGGGCGGATGACCATCAATCAAGTGGCAAATGCCTTTAAGAGCGGCGCCAAAGAGTTATTACCAGCCGCCATGATTGTAGGTATGGCCAAGGGGATTGTGATTGTGCTTGGTGGCGATCAGGCGGACCAAGCCTCGGTGCTGAATACCCTACTGCACTATACAGGACAGGCGCTGGGCGACTTGCCGCAAACCCTGTCGGCGATTTGCATGTACTTGTTCCAGTCGGTGTTTAATTTCTTTATCGCCTCAGGCTCTGGTCAGGCAGCGTTAACCATGCCGATTATGGCACCCTTGGCGGATATTCTTGGCTTGTCGCGCCAGATTGCGGTGTTGGCCTTCCAGCTAGGCGATGGCTTTACCAACATCATCATTCCAACCTCCGCAGCGCTGATTGGTTGCTTGGGCGTGTGTAAGGTGGACTGGTTCGTGTGGGCTAAGTTTGTGTGGCGCTTTATGTTGATACTGGCGGCGATTTCTATCGCCTTTATCGTGGTGGCGGTGCAGATAGGGTTTAGCTAGGTAGGAAAGACGTTTTGTCATCCCTGTCATCCCGTCATCCTCGTCATCCTCGTCATCCTCGTCATCCTCGTCATCCTCAGCTTGACTGGGGATCTACCCAACTGCAAATAGCGAGTGGCTAGATTCCCGCTTTCGCGAGAATGACAACGGCGGCGCGAGAATGACAGAGCAGCGCAATCTACCTAACCGCCAATCCTTGCCAAAACACTCGAATCAACAAAGCCACTCGCTGCTGAAGCTCATCTTTGTGATGGGTTTCAGCCAGCACTCCGTCAGCGGAGTCCACCAGCAACTGGGCCGCGAACATAGGTGATACTTTTTGCGCCGCGAGTGCAAGCTCTCCAGATGCCTCCGCCTCTTCAAACAACCCCGCAATGCGCGCGACAAACTTTTGGTTAGCTTTAGAGCCTACGACACCACTAACCTTGTGGTTTTGGTCGATCATCTCAAACCCGTGCGGCCCGTAATCCAGCATCTTGAAAAACCACAGCATTCGAGCGCTGAAGATCGCCTGTAAGCGCGTCAGTGGCTCACCCTCAATTTGAGCCGCGAGCTGAATGGCTTCAGACACTTCGCTAAAGGCCTTATCGCAAATTGCCAAGAAGAGTTTTTCTTTGTTGTTGTAGTACTTATAAAGCGCGGTTCGAGACAACTGAGCCTGCTTGGCGACATCCGCCATCGAGGCTTTTTGAAAGCCATAGCGACCAAAGCACACCAGTGCAGCCTCTATGATTTTGTCCTCATTGACTCGAGGGGTATTGCTTAGTGTCTGATTCATATCAGGATTATATCTGAGCTTTTTGGTGTTGACACTGTTTACAATATTAAATAATGTGTAAACACCATTGCTTAAAAAGGAAGCACTTCAATGATTCTGTTAACTGGAGCCACCGGCAAAACTGGCGCTGTGGTCGCCAAGACTCTGGCGGCAAAAGGCTTGCCACTGCGTGCCATCGTGCGCGACAGCAACAAAGCACAGTTTCTGCAAGAGCTAGGAGTCGAGTTAGTCCAGGGAAGTTGCGATGACAAGGCAAGGCTTGAGCAAGCCATGAAAGGCGCTGACAAACTGCTTATTCTGCTGCCCAATGGCCCACAGCAGCAAGCCATGGAGAGCTTGCTAGTTGAAGTGGCAAAAGCTCAGCAAGTGAAATACGTGGTGAAACTGTCCTCGATGGAGTCGCGCCCTGAAGTGGATGCTCAAGTGCCGCAAATGCACTTGGCTATCGAGCAACAAATTCGCGACAGCGGCATGGATTGGTGCTTTGTCCGTCCGAACTTCTTTATGCAAAACCTACTGGCCAGCGCCTACACCATTAATCACGACAATCTGTTCGCCTACCCTAGCGGCAAAGGCAAAGTAGCGATGACGGACTGTGATGATGTGGGTGCTTTCTTGGCCGAAGTATTAAGCGATGCCAAACATGCCGGCCAATCCTATGAAATCAGCGGTCCTGAGCTGATGGACTTTGATCGCGCTGCCGAGATTTTCTCTCAAGTGCTTGGTCGTGAAATCCGCTATGTGGATATACCCGCCGCCGAGTATCAAGCCATCCTAGAAACCGTACTGGTGCCCTGGCACGCAACAGTGGTCACCGAACTCTTGGTGGACATTGCCAGTGACGATTATGTCCATACCACCACTACCTTTGAAGAGGTGGTTGGACGTCCGCCGCGCAGCTTGGCTGATTTTGTCAAAGCCCATAAAGCGGTGTTTCAAGGAGGCCAGCAATGAGCGATAAACCCAGCGATTTTCAGCAAAAAATATCCGGTGAGTGGCACGGCTACCCCTGTGTGTTTGAAGCCGATGGCAGCTTTGTAGGTGCGAATAAAGTGAGCCGCGAAAGCAGCTTTAAAAACGGTCAAGCCACTTATTGGATCCGCGATGAATTCGATACCAATGGGCCGCTGAGATCGCGCATGGAACGCGGCGAAGACCAGCTGTTTGGCGTGGTGGATAGCGATAAAGATCGCATCTATACCGGGCCGGATTTCATCGGCAGCGGACAGCCGTTTGGCAACCTTGTGAACTCTTACTACTACTCGCCCTATTGGAACTACAACCTGCACACGCTTAACCAAACCATTCCCGAGTTGGGTTTGCAGGCCTACTCGTCACAAATGTACGAGGGCAACACTTTGGTTGCAGTGATGAATGGTCTGTACATCAATACCGAAAGCGGTGATGAGAGCCCAGAAACTCAGGCAAAAATCGCCGACTGGCAGGTGTCTGAGCGCGAGCTTGGACGCACACCCCACACTGTGCCGGTAAAGCACGCGGGTGTTTGGGTCGGCGAGTTTGACGTGTATGACATGAACCAAGAGTACTTGGGTAAAAACCGAGTGGTGATAGAGCATAAACCGGTCAACATGCTGCATGCCGAGCAGACTGTCACCATCGAAGGGGTGATCAATCGCAAGTTCAAATCGCTACGAGTGCGCAAGGACAATAACTGCCAATACCTGGGCCCAGATGTGTACGGGAATGGCACCGGCTTTGGCCGCTATATGTTCGCTCAACGCCATTTCTTCGGTGAGTCGGGCCATCTGTTTAGCCGAGAAATCATAGTCAACGACAATAAAGACATGGCCTGCGTGTATCAGTTCTACGCTTCAGGACAGCCGGTTTACATGACCTATGGCTTGCTTCGCTGGACAGAAAAAGAGCTAGTACTCGGGGCCGAATACCTTTAAATCCAACCCTAGGATGTGAATGTTGCGCTCGCGGTTTGAGCGCATTTTTTTTCAATCTCTACAGCTGTTTACGCCTCGTTGATCGGCTTAAACTCTCGCACTATTGGCTTGCTGCAAAGCTTGTAAATGACCCACAGCATCAGTCCTAGCATCACAGCCGAAATACCGGTTACAAACCAGACCATGATATTGCCTAGTTGCTCGGCTTCGTTAAAGCCTTCCACTCGAGGCGCAGTTGAAAACAGTGTCGCCACTTTAAGTTGCAGCGCCAGACCTATGCTTTGAAACAAAGCACCCACACCAGTCAGTCCAATGAACAGAAGTCGCGCCCAGTTCTTTCGTTTCAGCAGTGCAATCGAGCATGCCAGCGCCACAACGCTAATGCCGATAAACACAGTGAACAAGGTCGAGAAGGACTGGAAAGCATCCATAGACTCAACAGGAAAGTCCCTGGCAATTGACGATGCCATCTCACCTGAGAATAACACGCCAAACAGCACACCTTGCAGAATAGCCATCACGAGGCTGAACCCAGAGCCAATAATGAATAGCCATGCTAAAACAGTGACGAATGTTGATTTGGGTTGAGTCAAAGCGGTGATCCAAGGAGCAACGAGAATTTAATGCGCCAATACTATCTTGCCTTTGAGGCTGTTTGTATCCCCAAGGGGCATTTTTACTAAACGCACAAAAGAACACCGCTGAAAGCGGTATTCTTAATCAAAACAAGATTGTGGCGAGAAGAAAACAAAGCTGTGAATTGGATCTCGCCCCGATGGGCACTGTAGAGTCACTCTTGGTAGATCAAGTCTAAGCTAGAACGCATACCACCCTACAGGCAGCTAGTACTATCCTGAATAATTCGAGAGAGTAAAGACGTCATACAACACGGAGCCAAACAAAACTAAAACAGCTGCTACGATGCCAACAATTAACGCTTTATCTAATTTACCCATCTTTCAAATCTCTCTTTGTTAATGTGAATTTGCATTGGAAAGTGAACCACCCTTCAGCTCAAATTATGACCAAAACCTGAGCATTCGACCACTTCAACCTTTCAACGGATTGTTACGTTTTGACGCTTAAAATCTAAAGCTTTCAATGGTTGTTTCTACGATGCAGCAATGCTGCGTGCCGTCGCCAATTTGGCTGCACTAACTACTTTTGACCATTCTAATAAACCAAAGTTCGATATAGCAATAATGCTGGTCTGCTCGTACAACTTGCTGTGAGACTGTGTAAACGACTGAAATCTCTTTTTCGATCTATGCCTCTACCAAACAAAAGAGGAGGGCTTTTGCCCTCCTCTAAAATCATCGAGTTCACACTCTTAATGGTATCTCTACATCTGCCTTACTCTTGCGAGTAGCTCTCCAACGGAGGGCAAGAACAGAACAAGTTGCGATCCCCATACACATCATCGATGCGGTTAACCGTCGGCCAGAACTTGTCTAGCTTACAGGTCTCTACCGGGTAAGCCGCGGTCTGACGGTCGTACGGACGGGCGTCAAACTCTGGGTCAACGATATCGGCTAGGGTGTGCGGCGCATTCGCTAGCGGGTTGTTATCCGCTGGCCACTCGCCACTTTCTACCTTGTTGATTTCTGCTTTGATGCTCACCATGGCTTCAACGAAACGGTCAATCTCGAACTGAGACTCCGACTCGGTTGGCTCAACCATTAGCGTGCCCGCAACTGGGAAGCTCATGGTTGGCGAGTGGAAGCCGTAGTCCATCAGACGCTTAGCAATGTCCATTTCAGACACGCCAGAGGCTTCTTTGATTGGACGTAGGTCAACGATGCACTCGTGCGCCACGCGGTCGTTACGGCCGGTGTACAGAATCGGGTAGTGCTCCGCCAGCTTCTTGGTCAGGTAGTTGGCATTTAGCATGGCTACCTGAGTCGACTTAGTCAGACCCTTGGCACCTAGCATGGTGATGTAGCTCCAAGAGATAGGCAGGATACCCGCGCTACCCCAAGGGGCTGCGGATACTGCGCCATTGTCTTGCGCTTCGTCGCCACGCTTCACGACACTATGACCGGCAACAAACGGTGCCAAGTGGGCTTTCACGCCAATCGGTCCCATACCAGGACCACCGCCGCCGTGCGGGATGGCAAAGGTTTTATGCAGGTTCAAGTGAGACACATCAGAGCCAATAAAGCCTGGTGAGGTCAAACCCACTTGAGCGTTCATGTTGGCGCCGTCCATGTAAACCTGGCCGCCGTGCTGATGCACTACGTCGCAGATTTCTTTGACTTGCTCTTCGTACACACCGTGAGTCGATGGGTAGGTGATCATGATGCAAGACAGGTTGTCCGCCAGCTCAGACGCTTTGGCTTTCAAGTCTTCCATGTCCACGTTGCCCGACTTATCACAAGCAACCACAACCACTTTCAGTGAGGCCATTTGCGCAGACGCTGGGTTGGTGCCGTGGGCTGACTGAGGGATCAGACAGATGTTACGGTGACCTTCGCCACGAGACTCGTGGTACTTCTTAATCGCCAACAGACCCGCGTATTCGCCCTGCGCACCAGAGTTTGGCTGCATGCAAATGTGGTCGTAACCGGTAATTTCAACCAAAGAATCATCCAACTCTTTGATCATGCGCTGGTAGCCTTCCGCCTGATTCACTGGGCAGAACGGGTGCATGTTGGCAAACTCAGGCCAGCTCACTGGGATCATCTGAGTGGCAGCGTTTAGCTTCATGGTGCAGCTACCCAATGAAATCATTGAGTGGTTTAGCGCCAAGTCTTTGTTTTCTAAACGCTTGATGTAGCGCATCATCTCGGTTTCACTCTGGTAAGAGTTAAACACCGGATGAGTCAGAATGTCGTCTTCGCGTACCAGCTCTTCTGGAATTGAGTTAGAGCCATTGGCTACTAAGTCGGCATCCAGAACTGAAACGCTTACCCCGTGGTTCTCACCTAGGATAACGTCAAACAGCACCACCAAGTCTTCGCGAGTGGTGGTCTCGTCAATCGACACGCCCAGAGTGCCCACTTGGTCGATACGCAGGTTAATACCCGCGACTTGCGAGCGAGCCACTACAGCCTCAACGTCTTCAACGCTAAAGGTCAGGGTGTCAAACCAGCTTTGGTTAACCACCTTGATGCCTTTCGACTTAAGGCCAGCGGCCAGAATGTCGGTCAGACGGTTGATGCGTTCGGCAATCACACGCAAACCGTGTGGGCCGTGGAATACCGCGTAGAAGCTTGCCATGTTGGCCAGCAGCACCTGAGCGGTACAAATGTTGGAGTTGGCTTTCTCGCGACGAATGTGCTGCTCGCGAGTCTGCATCGCCATACGCAAGGCTTTGTTACCACGGGTGTCTTTAGACACGCCAATGATACGGCCAGGCATAGAGCGTTTGTAAGCGTCACGGGTCACGAAGAAGGCGGCGTGTGGACCACCATAGCCCATAGGTACGCCAAAGCGTTGTGCTGAACCTAGCACCACGTCGGCACCTAGGCTGCCAGGTGACTTAAGCAGTACCAATGACATGATGTCAGCAGCTACCGCAACAATGCCCTTCTTGGCTTGCACTTCGCTAATCAGACCGCTGATATCAGTGATATCACCCCAACGGTTCGGGTACTGTAATAGCGCACCAAATACGTCGTGATTTACCACGTCTTCTGCAGGACCTACCATCACGTCAAAGCCAAACTGCTCGGCGCGAGTGATCACTACGTCTTGAGTTTGTGGGTAAACGTCGTCAGCAATGTAGTACAGATTGCACTTCTTGTTCTTGGACACACGCTTGGCCAGCGCCATGGCTTCTGCCGCAGCAGTCGCTTCGTCAAGCAGAGACGCTGAAGCCAAATCCAGACCCGTTAAGTCCATGCTCAACTGTTGGAAGTTCAGAATGGCTTCTAAACGGCCTTGAGCAATTTCTGGTTGGTAAGGGGTATACGCTGTGTACCAGCCTGGGTTTTCCAGCACGTTGCGCAAAATAACGCTTGGTACTTCGGTACCAAAGTAGCCGGTGCCAATGTAGCTTTTGAACACTTGGTTTTTAGAAGCCAAGGATTTCAAGTAGCTCAGAGTCTCGGCTTCGCCTTTGGAAGCACCAACCTTTAGCTCGCCTTGCAGGCGAATGGCTTCGGGTACGATTTGCTGAGTCAGGTCGTCAAGGCTTTCAGCGCCAACGAAGTCGAGCATGGTTTGTTGCTCGGCTTCTGATGGGCCAATGTGACGACGCTGGAACAGCTCGTGCTGCTCCAGATCAAAAAGGGTCACCTGTTGAGTCATAACTGCTTATTCTTCGTCAATTACCGCTTGGTAGCCTTCGGCATCCAATAGAGAGTCCAGTTCAGAAACGTCTGAAGGCATGATGCGGAACATCCAGCCATCGCCAAAGGCGTCAGAGTTTACTTGCTCTGGCGAGTCTTCTAGCTCTTCGTTAATCGCGATGATTTCACCTGAAATAGGTGCGTAGATGTCAGAAGCGGCTTTTACCGATTCAGCAACCGCCACGTCGTCGCCAGCGCTTACTGTGTCTTCCACTTCTGGCAGCTCAACAAATACCATGTCACCTAGCAGCTCTTGGGCGTGCTCGGTAATACCTACGGTGTAGCTACCGTCTTCTTCTTTGCGAACCCACTCGTGGGAGTTAGCGTATTTTAGTTCTGCAGGAATGTTGCTCATTGTTGTTCCCCTAGCTTCGGTAGTCTAATTTGTTAAAACGCTTGCTTGCCGTTGCGAACAAAGCAAGGCTTGATAACTTTTACTTCAACGCGCTTCTTGCGCATTGCCACTTCGGCGGTTTCGCCAATGCCCTTTGGCACGCGCGCCATTGCGATGGCGTGGCCTAAGGTCGGTGAGAAGGTACCTGAGGTAATCACGCCCTCGTGCTCCTGACCGTCAGCATCGACAAAGTGCACGCTCAATCCCGCGCGCAAAACGCCCTTGTCTTTCATCACCAAACCCACCAATTTCTCAGTGCCCTTGGCTTTAATTTGTTCCAATGCGGCGCGGCCGTTAAAGTCGCGCTCAGCCGGCTCCCATGCCACAGTCCAGCCCATGTTGGCCGCTAGCGGATTGACGCTTTCGTCCATGTCCTGACCGTACAGGTTCATGCCAGCTTCCAGACGCAAGGTATCACGAGCACCCAAACCACATGGGGCTACGCCTTGGTCTAACAGCGCCTGCCACAATTCGGCGGCTTGAGCTTCTGGGACCACAATCTCGTAGCCCGCTTCGCCAGTATAGCCTGTGGTAGCAATAAAGAGATCGCCCGCTTGCACGCCAAAGAAAGGCTTCATGCCTTCAACAGCGGCTTGCTGCTCGGCGTTGAATACGGCGTTGGCTTTGGCTTTAGCGTTCGGGCCTTGAACCGCGATCATCGCCAGTTCAGGACGCTCAGTCACGCTGACTTCAAAGCCTTGGGCTTGCTCGCCGATCCACTTCAGATCTTTTTCGCGAGTGGCCGAGTTCACTACCAAACGATACCAGTCATCAGCCAGGTAATAAGTGATCAAATCGTCAATTACACAGCCTTCTAGGTTCAGCATACCGCCGTATAGGGCTTTACCCGCTACGGTCAGTTTAGCCACGTCGTTGGCCAGCAGTTTTTGTAGGAAAGTTTTGACTTGGGCGCCTTTGATGTCGACAACTGTCATGTGAGACACGTCGAACATACCGGCGTCGCGGCGAACCGCGTGGTGTTCTTCGATTTGTGAGCCGTAGTTAATGGGCATTTCCCAGCCGTGGAAATCGACCATTTTGGCGTTAGATTCTAGGTGTTTATCAAACAGAACGGTTTTATTTGGCATGTAGCTAACCATCATCTTTTATTATTTATGGCTCCCGCAACTGTGTGCCTTATCACAGTCGTTGGGGTCGGGATGTGATGCGCCGCAAATTATACCGAGATGCGGCGTTTTGTATACAAAAAAAGCGCTTTGGCTGGTCTAACGACAGCAAGTGGGCAAATCACCCGACAATCCCATGGCGCGAGCCACCAACTTGTCCTTGAGCATAGGCAAGTTATCCACCAATTTCATGCCCAAGCCGCGAATGCCTTGTTTTAGTGGGTGGTTGCCAGCAAACAAGCGCTTAAAGGCCTCCATTGTGGCAATCATTTCCAGCGCTTCGGCCTTGCGCCAACGCTGGTATTCCGCCAAGTAACGCTCGTCACCAATATCGACGCCGCGTCCTTGCCAATCTTCGAGTTTGTCCAAGAGCGAGCCGCAATCCAACAGTCCAAGGTTTACCCCTTGTCCTGCTAACGGATGAATGGTGTGGGCGGCATCGCCCATTAGTACCAAGCGCTGCTTGGCAAAGTCATTGGCCAAGCGCATGGTCAGCGGGAACGCCGGGCGCTCTGATACCAACTCGCACAAGCCCAAGGCGCCATCAAAGGCGGCGGTCAGCTCTCGGTTAAACTCATCATTCGAGCACTGGCTCAAACGACTGGCCTCTTGCGGTGGTAATGACCACACGATAGAGCACAGGTTTGGCTCGCCCAATGGCAAAAAGGCCAGTGGGCCATCTTTTAGAAACACCTGACGGGCCACGCCGTCGTGGGGCAATTCGGTTTTGATGCTGGCGACTAAGGCGTTGTGGCCGTAGTCCTGAAACTTGATGCCTATATTGGCCAACTGACGCACCTTTGAGCGAGCGCCATCGGCACCGACCACCAGCTTGGCACCCACCATGCGACCGCCTTCGGTCATCGCCCACGCGGAGTCATCGCCTAAAGTCAGTTGCGCTAACTTATCGCTAACCACCTGAATTTTGTCACTGGCCTCTAGCGCGCTTTGCAAACCCAACTGCACCGCGTGATTCTCAATGATGTGACCTATGGTCTTATGACCTAGGTTGTCGCCAGTTAAGTCGATGCGGCCTAAGCCATCTTTATCCCATACGTGCATTGATTGATACGGCGCCTTTCGCGGAATGTTATTCCAAGCGCCTAAGCGAGTGAGTAAGCGCTGACTGGCATGACTGATAGCTGATACGCGTAAGCCGTAGTCGTCGCTCATTGGCGGCACGGTTTCTGGAGCCAAAATGGCCACCGAGTAGCCCTGTTGCGCCGCACCAACGGCGCACGCCATACCTACCATGCCACCGCCGATCACCGCGATGTCGACGTTAATCGGAGCCTGCATCGGCTGATTCATACTCTGAAGTCCTTAATCTAGCGCTTGATGAAACCCCATAGCGCGTTGAGCGATTGGAGTTTTCAAAGGAGAGATCGCATTAAGTAAATGAAGAGCGACGTTGCGCCCGGCCACCATGGGCCAATGCGAATTAGAAAAACCACGCACCAGTGCTTCGATGCTGGTAATAGTTTGGCTGCGATCGCTTGCGCGCGATTGCAAATAATCGTGGGTCACCGCCACCGAGCCTAAGTCCTGGCTTTGCTGCCAAGCTTTGTCGATGCAGGTCACCAGGGCGGCCACATCGCGAAGGCCTAAGTTAAACCCTTGGCCTGCGATTGGGTGTAAGGTTTGCGCCGCATTGCCCACCAACACGCATCTGTGGTGAATGGGTCGCTCGATGAAACTCAATTTCAATGGATAGCCCGAGCGCGCGCCGGTTTGAGTGATATTACCCAATCGGTAGCCAAAGGCTTGCTGCAACCGAGCGATAAAGGCGTCATCCTCTAGCGCTAAAATCTCGGCTTGCTGGCTTTCTTCCATGGCCCACACCAGCGACATACGCTCATCACTCATGGGCAACAGGGCTATCGGGCCAAATTCGCTAAAGCGCTCAAACGCCCAGCCATTGCTTGGCTTGTCGCAGCGAATATTGGCAATCACCGCCGCCTGACCAAAATCTTTTTGAGTCAGTGGAATCTTTAAACTCTGGCGCACCACTGAGTTGAGGCCATCGGCACCCACCAGCAAAGCGCATTGCAACTGCTGGCCGCTGCTCAAGGTCAGGGTATGGTTATCGACAGTCGAATCAACACTTTGTACTGAGTCCGGGCAATACAAATCTACATCTGCTTTCGACAAAAGCGTATGCAGCACCTGGCCTACCGCCTCAAGCTCAACAACGTGGCCTAGCTCAGACTGATGGTAATCCTCAGCGTGCAGGCGACAGGTACCTGCATGGCCGCGATCGCTGACTTCAATGTGTTCAATGGGCGTGCCCAAGCTCGATAATGACGACCACAAGCCCCAACGCTTTAGCTGAGCCAGGGTCGCGGCAGCAAGCGCAATTGCACGAGCATCAAAGCCAGGATGCTTAGTTGAAGGCTCAAAGGCCTCAACCAAGGCTATCTTAGGGGTTTTGTTGGCGCTGTTTGTAAGCTGACAAAGCGCCAAGGCCAAGCTGGCGCCCGCCATAGCGCCGCCAACGATGACCAAATCATAAGTCTTAGGTTGACTCACGGACGCTTACTCAGTGAATGGTTGGGTTGGTGTTGTTTTCGCTAGCACTGTTGCCGTATTCGGCAAAGCAGCTGATAACCACCAGCTTGACGTACTCGCTGAGCTCAGTGTAGGCGTGCTCGTTGTCGTCGTTGTCTTCAACGTCTTGGTCCACTTGAACAATCGCGCCCAAATCTTCAATCATTTCCTTGAGATCCGCCGGCGCTTTATTGAGCTCAGGTTGCACCATGGCAATCGCGGTCAAAAAGCCTTGAGTCCACAAAGACAGGGCTTCTAGACGTTGCGCGAGCGACGCATCGTCGTCTTCGGGCAGAAGCAAGTTAAAGTTCATTTCACCTTCGGACAAAGCGGCCGCGGCTTCGCGATAAAGGGCTTGGGCTTTTCGGTATATTTCTTCCGGTAGCTTTTGACCGTCGTTGACCAATTCGTAGAAAGGCCGACGCCAACCGCGCTCATCAAGGGTAACCCCGCCGGCTATCAGGCCGGTGACCACGGCTTGGAGTTCAACTGGGTGCATACCGATTTCGGCGTCGCGTAGGGCTTGTTGTATTTGTTCGAGTTGTATGGTGGCTGACAGTGACATAGCCGCTTCCCTAGTGTGCATCTGGCTGTTAATGCTACAACATTCGCCGCCTTGGCAAAAGACGCACAGCTCCCACTTGCACTTTTATTCGGGGCTGGATATAGTCGCCGAAAATCCTTGCTAAAATAGGTCAAACTTAGTGACTGTTAACCGTATAAGCATTAACCTCATGGGCCGTGTGTTCAGCGTTAGCTGCCCTGACGGCGAAGAAGAGGCCTTGCAAGCGGTAGCTAGGGACCTAGATGATAAAATGCGTGCTATTCGTGCGCGCACCCACTGCCAAAATCGAGAAGAACTGGCGGTGATGGCTGCCCTGCAGCTAGGCTACGATTTGTCAAAAGAGAAAAATCGAAACCAAAATGCCCAACAGGCCTTTGAAGAGCGCATTTTATTGCTACAGCGCACATTAGAAGAGGCTTTAGTTGAGCACGCGGTAAAAGCCGAATAAACTACTGACTTTCCCTGGGGTGTTTGCTTGTTGGGTAACGTCCCTGGCCGATGCTATTAACCTAGGGTTAGGAACTATCGGAGGGTGTGCAAACTCAGCATGTACTGAGGAGCCTAATCCCGATACTACTATCCCGCCTTGAAACTACGGTTTCAAGGGCAACACCTAGCGGCGGCATCCTGGGGTTCCCTTCTCTCTTTCAGCTGGTGCGGGTATGGATACACGACAGGCGATTCGACAGCAAATGCGCGACGCGCGCCGAGCCTTATCCGCCGAGCAGCAAACCCAAGCCGAACACCAACTCGCTACTCAGCTAGTCAACTTCTGTGCGCTCAAACAACTTTCTCGCGTGGCCTTATACCTGAGTTTCGATGGCGAGATTGGCACTAAAGCCGCGATTCAAGCGCTTTGGCAAGCGGATGTGCAAGTCGCCCTACCGATCTTGCACCCCTTTAGCCAAGGGCATTTATTGTTTATTGATTACCGCCCAGACACGCCGATGCGCTGCAACCGCTATGGCATACAAGAGCCGCAACTCGATTGCTCAGCGGTGATCCCCCTGGCGCAATTAGACGCGATTTTCACCCCATTAGTAGCGTTTGACAGTCGAGGTAATCGCCTTGGTATGGGTGGCGGTTTTTACGACCGCACTTTGGCGAGTGACCATGCCCCCAAAGCCTATGGTTTGGCCCATCCCATTCAAGAACAGCGGGCCTTGCCCGTTGAGAGTTGGGATCAACCGCTACACGGCATCATCACCTCAGACAAAATCTTCGAGCTATGAGCGAAAGGATTTGGGTGACGGTTTGCTGACCAAGCTCTATAATGCGCCGCAACAATCAAAGGCCTATGCTTATAGGCGCCCATAACTACACCTAAGGATCGAGCGTCATGACCCAAGACGAAAAGAAAAAAGCAGCAGGCTGGGCTGCGTTGGAATACGTAAAACCTGGCACCATTGTTGGCGTTGGCACAGGCTCAACTGTGAACCACTTCATTGACGCCTTGGGTAGCATCAAAGAGAAAATCGATGGCGCGGTATCAAGCTCTGAAGCCTCAACCGAAAAGCTTAAGTCACTGGGCATCGACGTGTTTGATTTAAACGAAGTCGACAGCTTGTCGGTGTACGTTGATGGCGCTGATGAAATCAATCCGCAAAACCACATGATCAAAGGCGGCGGTGCAGCACTGACTCGCGAAAAGATTGTGGCGGCAGTTGCTGAGAAGTTTATCTGCATCGTGGACGACACTAAAGAAGTGGACGTTCTGGGCGAATTCCCACTGCCAGTAGAAGTGATTCCAATGGCGCGTTCTTACGTGGCACGTCAGCTGTTGAAAATGGGCGGAGATCCTGTTTACCGCGAAGGCTGCATCACTGACAACGGCAATGTGATCCTTGACGTGTACGGTCTGAAAATTACCGATCCAGTAGCACTTGAGACTCAAATCAATGCGATTGTGGGTGTTGTTACCAACGGTTTGTTTGCCGATCGCGGTGCCGATGCGCTGCTAATTGGCGCTGAGTCTGGGGTCATTAAAAAGTAAGCTTTGCAGCTTTTTCACGACGTCCTATACGCAGTAGCCCAGGTGCGGCGCAGCGCCATTGCGCTACTGCGTTTTCAGTTAGTTTATAAGACACTCCTTTTGGTAGTGTTGACCCCGCTCGCCGCCAGTTTGGGTGGTATTGGCCTTAGCCTAATTAGTCCTGCAGACTTGGCCAACTTCAAACTAGTTAACTTCCTGCTCTCCCCTTTGGGCTTTGTTTCTATCTTTGTACTGCTAGCCGCGGCTTTGACCTCGTATCACCTCGAGCACGCCGGTATGCTGTTTTTATTAGCCACAGACAAAGGCAAAAGTCGCGGTAAGAACTGGCAACACTCGATTCAACAGATAGTTCGCCATAGCTATCCGCTGCTCAAAGTCTCAGTGCTGCAGGCCGCCTCCACCATGACTCTTATCGCGCCGCTGCTGTTAATTGGCTTGGGGCTATACCACTGGCTGCTCACCGAATACGACATTAACTACTACCTGAGCGAGCTCCCTGGTGAATTTGTACTGGCGGTTGGCTTACTAGGACTGGCTAGCATCGCGGCGCTCATCGCACTTGGCGTCTGGTTAATCAACTGGCAGCTTGCTTTGCCTTTAATGCTGTTTGAAGGCATGGCCGTAAAGCCGGCAATGAAAGAAAGTCGCAATCGCCTGCACGGAAACCGTCACCAACTGTTTATCTATTTGTTGTTATGGCAAGGCTTGCGATTGGGGTTTGCGATTCCACTGTTAGCCTTGACCACTTGGGCGGTGGATATTCTAGTTCCGCTTTTGCCCACTGATTTTGATGCAGCCTTACCCTGGCTTGTGGGTGCTTTGCTGCTAGTCACTCTCGCCGTGATATTTATCTCCGGCATCGATTCGCTGTTGCTGGCCATGGTGACCATGCGGGTCTATCAAATCGCCACACCCGGTCGGCTTAAACTCGGTCAAGACACTCCGCGGCATTTACCTTGGTGGTTTAAAGCCGGTTTCTTAGGCGTACTATTCTTACTGGTAGCCGATAACTACTATTTGGCCAGCCACTACTTCCCCAAACAAGAGGTAACCCTCACAGCTCATCGCGCAGGCGGCTTTAGCCAAGTGGAGAACACCTTGGCCGGGCTTGAAAGCGCCATTGAAAGCGGTGCTGAGTTGGCAGAAATTGACGTACAGCTCACCGCCGATGGACGTGTGGTAGTGATCCACGACCGGGATTTGATGCGCTTGGCCGGCGAGCCTATGGTGGTGTCGCAGAGCCCGTTGGCACAATTAGCCTCAGTGCCGCTATTCTCAAAGAATGGCCAACCCCAGCCTTATTTGGCTAGTTTGGACGAGTTTCTCGGCGCAGCCAAAGACCGAATCCGGCTTAACATTGAGCTCAAGCATTTCGGGCCATTATCACCCAAGTTGGTACCCGCTGTGCTTGCAGCCATTGAGTCAGCCAGGATGGCCGATCAGGTGGTTATCAGTTCCTTGTCGCAAAACGCCTTGCGCCAAGTGCGCGCTCAAAATCAAAGCATTCCATTGGGGCTAATTGTCACCGCTAGTCTCGGCAGCCAAAACCTCGAGGGTTTTGATTTTGTGGCGGTCAACCAAGGCCAGTTGGATAGCGCTAGTGTGGTGGCCTACAAACAGCAGGGTCTGGAAGTACACGTTTGGACGGTTAACACTCAGGTCAATGCCAAGCGCGCCATGTTGCTGGGCGCCGATTCGCTTATCAGCGACGAGCTTGGCGCGATCCGTGAAGCAATAGACGCTTACAACCAACTTTCAGAAGCGGAGATTATTTTACGGAGAGTGCACCAACTGCTGCGCTAGCTGATCTTTTCTGACACCTCACTCGTTAATCAGGCAATCCTTTGTTAACTTAAACTGACTTTATGCCGAGGGAACCTGTCATGAAAACTTTGTCTTTACTCGCTCTAACACTAGGACTTGCTAGCACGTCTGCCATCGCAAGTGAGTGTGCTGAGGTGTTTAACACCGAATACCCAAAACTGCACTCGAATAAAACCATCGACATGTGTGCCGAGACTGCCGGTAAGGCCGTACTCGTAGTCAACACCGCCAGTCACTGCGGCTTCACCCCGCAATTCAAAGAACTGCAAGCGGTCTACAGCCAGTACAAAGACAAGGGCCTCACAGTGGTAGGTTTCCCATCAGACGACTTCTTTCAAGAAGACGATGATCAAGCCAAGACCGCTGAGGTTTGCTACATCAACTACGGTGTGAAATTTGCCATGACTCAGCCAGTGGCTGTGCGCGGCTCAGATGCCATTCCACTGTTCAAGAATCTTGCTGACCAAGCGGATGACGCGCCAAACTGGAACTTCCACAAGTATCTAGTAGACCAAAACGGTAAGGTCATTGGCTCGTGGGGCTCACGCACAAAACCTGACAGCGACGAGATCATCAGCGCCATTGAGAATACTATCGCTATGCCTTAAGGTCCTGAAAATGGGCTAAAATAACCGAGGCAGCAATGACGCTGCCTTTTTTATCTAAGGAAAGATGATGAACACTAGGATGGCCTCGCTGCTTATCGTAGTACTGGCATGCGTCCCAACCGCGGCGCAAGCGTTGGATCAGACACAGTTGTTTGTGGGTAGTTACCAGCCCTCCAAACTGCTTGAATACCGCCAAATCAAAGAAACCCGCCGACAACACCAGTTCGACCAAGAAGGTTGGGCGCTTGTCAGTTACGACCTCAATGCCGAAGGCAAGGTCACACGCGCGGAAATTTACGACTCTATCGGTCTTCGATGGCTAGAGCGGGCGGCACTAAAGCGAGTCCAATCCTCAGTGTATCAAGCGGCTGAACTCAACGGGCGCGCCGTTGACTCTACTAACTTAGTGCAATTAGTACTGTTTAACAGTCGGCCCGGACACGCTCCTCGACCATCCAAGACATTCAATACTCTCTATCAGAAAAGCTACGATGCGCTTTATAGCGACGATAGCAATGCCCGCTCCGTGATTTACCAAGAGCTTGCTCAATATCAACCCACCAACTTCAACGAAAATAATCGTCGTACTTACCTACAAGCCGCCTACTACACAGAACTGCAAGATTGGCTAAAGGTCTACGAGTTGAGAAGGCTGTTGGTCAACAATTACCGGGATGCCCTGAATGGCCGACAAAGCTTATTTAACCGGTTGGAGTTCGTCGCAGTTGCGGTTGAACTTGGGCACCTTAGACAAGCCCAGAGGGTTCTGCAGTTAGTTGAAGAACAGCCGGAATACAAAGGCCAACCTCAAGACTCGCCAACCAGAGCATTTGTCGAAGAACTCAAGACAGAAATTCTGGACCTCGAACAGCAGGAGGCTCCAATACAGGTGTTGCATCGACTTAGCGCCAATCGCAGCTGGTACCATAAGCCAGTGCGCGAACAATTCGAAGTGGTTGTTCACCAAGGTGAAATCGCCTGGTTAATCTTCAACTGCGGCGATAAGGCGTACAAATACAACTTTGTTTACAATTTCCGCTACTCAATGCCTGCAGGCAACAACTGCGGCATCACTGTTAAAGCAGACTCCGATGCAGAGCTCACACTTATCGAGTACTGAGTTAATTAATTGTTATGGCTCGCAACTTTTTCATCGCAAGTTTGCTATCAACTCAATGCGCGGGATAATGACGCGGTCTCTTAGTTCCCCATAAAACTACATACAAAGGAACTCGTATGCGTCATCTTACTTTTATTGGGTCAGCTGTGCTGAGCGGTTTGTTGTCCCTTCCCCTTTTGGCCGCAAGTGATTGGGAATATCGCTGGCTCGACGACGACATTCAAAAACGAAAACTGAAAAAAGAACCAGACTCGCAGGCACTGCTGAAAACACCAATGCCGGTAATTGAGCAAGTTCAGCCATCTCACAAGAAAGGCGCCTCCAATTCGGGGCAAGAAGGTTGGGCCCGAGTTAGCTTTAGTATCGACCCACAAGGCAAAGTGATTGCCCCTAAGCTAGTTGACTCGTCGGGACAAGCTTGGGCAGAAGAGTCTTTAATGAAAGTGATTGAGCAATGGCGCTTTAAGCCTTGGGAGAGTCATGACAACAGCATTAACATACGCAATGTGTTGACCTACGAGTTCTTCGTAACCCCACGCCCTAAAGAGCCGCGTGATGGCTTTAAGGCGCTGTTTGTCAAAGCCGCTGAGGCCGTTGAAGCTGGAAATCCTAAAGTTGCCCGCCAGTACTTGGAAAAAATCGTGCAACGCGGTCGCACCAATTTGTTCGAGGACGCCTATTTCCGTTTGTTGAGCGCCAATGTTGCCATGCTCGAAGGCGATGAAACTACCGAGCTGTATTACCGCACCAGTTACTTGGATAACTATCAGCAGTATTTACACGTCAACAAATACCAATTTAACCAAGCCAGGATCATCGAGTTAGCCGCGAGAGCTGGCAAATACCAATTGGTATTGGACACTTACGAAGAGTTTGCGGGTAAGAAAGTAGAATCCACTTTAGCTAGCACCATCAACACCTACGTTAATGGCGTCGCTCAGCAACTCAATAGCGGCGCTTCTTGGGCAGCAGCCGGACAAATTGGCAACCAGGGTTATTGGAACCACAAGCTGTTCCGCCATCATTTCAGCCTACTTCCAGAGCATGGTGAAATTACTCGATTAGAGATTCACTGTGATAATCATCGCCAAGAGTTGAGTTACAAGGCCGAACAGATTCACTTCGCACCTGTGGAGTGGGGACAGTGCGAACTTTGGGTACTAGGAAAAGAGAATACTCAATTTCATCTGATTGAAGTGGGGTCGAGTTAACCCACTTGCCAGCGTTCAAAAATCCACCTATATTAAACCGACTAGTCAGTCGGTTTTTTTTAGAATAAGACGTGGAGAAATTACAATGACTCAGGCTGTCACCCCGCTAACCATAGATCCCAAAGCCGAGATGCAAGCCCAACTGGACGCCCAAAAAGCGGCGTTTCGAGCCAACCCCTACCCGAGTTTGCAAGAGCGACTAAAGCAACTGAGTCAGCTCAAAGAGGCGATCGCCAAGCACAAAACTAATCTGACTGAAGCGATTAGCAAAGACTTTGGCCACCGCTCTGCTGAAGACACCATGCTGGGTGATATTTTGCCAACCATGACCAGTTTGGATTACACCCGCAAACGGCTAAAGAAATGGATGAAACCTTCTAAGCGCAGCGCAGGTATGCTGCTGTCTCCAGCCAGCGTTCGAGTTGAGTACCAACCGCTAGGGGTGATTGGCAATATTGTCCCTTGGAACTTCCCGATCATGTTGGCCTTAGTGCCAGTAATTACCGCGCTGGCAGCGGGTAACCGCATCATGCTGAAGCTATCCGAGTTCACCCCAAACACCAACCAAGCGTTGCAAGGTTTGCTGTCTGAAGTATTCGACACCGACACAGTCGCCATTTTTGAGGGCGAGGCCGATGTAGCGGCGGCATTTTCACAACTGCCATTTGACCATCTGCTGTTCACCGGCTCGACCAATGTTGGCAAGCACGTAATGCGCGCTGCCGCGGATAACTTGACGCCAGTGACGCTAGAGCTGGGCGGTAAATCCCCAACGGTTATTGCTCCGGACATGGACATAGACACAGCGGTTCAACGTCTTATCTATGGTAAGTGTCTGAATGCCGGTCAAATTTGCGTTAGCCCAGATTACGTATTGCTGCCACGAGACAAGCAAGAGGCCTTCATCGAAGCCTACAAAAAGCGCTTTAACGCCATGTACCCGGATTTCGCCAACAACCCAGATTACACGCACGTGATTAACGAACGCCAGTTCAATCGCATCATGGAGTGGATTGATGACGCTAAGGCCAAAGGGGCTAGCGTAGTGAGTGCCAGCGACGACGGCATTGATACTGACAGTCGCAAAATGCCGACTCAACTGGTGACCAATGTGTCGAGCACCATGACACTGATGCAAGAGGAGATCTTTGGTCCTGTACTGCCAGTGGTACCTTACGATTCTCTGGATGAAGCCATCACCTACATCAACGACCGCGACCGACCTTTGGCGCTGTACATCATGAGCTTTGACAAAGACACGCAAACCAAGCTTTTACAGCAAACTCACTCTGGTGGTGTGTGCATCAATGACACTGTGATGCACGTAGCGGCCGAAGATGCGCCGTTTGGTGGCGTGGGTCCATCAGGTATGGGTCACTACCACGGCGAGGAAGGCTTTAAGACCTTCTCCAAAGCCAAGACAGTATTAAGTCAAAGTCGCTTGTATACCGCCAAGTTGGTGCATCCTCCTTACAAGGGGCCGATCCACAAGATACTGGCTAAGTTGTTTGTTGGCTAAGCCATGAGTCGTAAATCTACCAAGCGAGATGCCATTTTGGACGCGGCCCTCAAACTCTTTGTTGAACAGGGGTTTGAGGCCACCTCCACCGCATCGGTTGCGCGCGCCGCTGAAGTGGCCACTGGAACTCTGTTTCACCACTTTGCCAACAAACAAGAACTGCTCGACCAACTCTATTTGCAAGTCAAAGAGGACATGGCCAGCATTCTCGCTCAATCGGTACAGGGCGCAGCGCCACCAAGCAGCGCGGTCGAGTATCGCGCCTTGGTTGAGTCGGTTTGGAAGCAATCCATAGAAACAGCGCTGGCCAATCCTTTAAAAACGCGTTTTTTCTATCGTTTTTTTAAAGGCCACGAGGTGTCAGACAGCATCAATCAGCAAGCCATTGACCAGGCCATCGGCTTGATTGGCGAGCTTCTACAACTTGGCCAAGGACATCTGACGCATGCGCCATTGCCCTTGATGGCTCACATGAGCCACAGCCAATTTTTAGCGGCTACCGAGTACTTCATGGCTAACCCTGAGCTCTGGCATCAGGCAAAGCACAGGGACGCCGCCTTTCAATTGATGTGGAAGGGCATAAGCGTTAGCTAGCTTCCGCTAACAAACGCTTATGCCGCGACGCCCACTCGTGCAAATCGATGCGACTGCGCGCATCGATTTTTCGATACAGTGCCGAGATGTGTGACTTGACCGTGTGCTCGCTGATGTAAAGCGAGCGTGCGATTTCTTTGTTACGCGCACCTTGGTGAATCATCATTAGTACCCGCACCTCTTTGTTGGTTAGCGCTTGCACCTTCTCCAGCGATTGCGGCCCAACCTCGATAGAGCCTTGCTCCTTGATTAATTGCTGGCACAGCTCTCCCACCACGTGGCTGGAAAACCACAACTCTCCGGCCAACATTTTCGACAAACCCACTAACAGCCGCTCCAGCGAATGATGGTCATAGTAAATCCCCTGCAACCCCATCATTAGCGCCACCCGCTCGTTAACACTGTTCTTCGGCGCTTGGTACAAGGCCACTCGCGCCTCAGCGACGTCAGGCGTTTGCGCCAGCAACTCGGCCGCTTGCGGGGGGATACCGTTATCAAAGGGAAACGCCGCGCGACAACTGAGCAATACCAGTACAGAGTTATCTTGGTGTTCTTGCCAGGGGAGCGAACGCCAGTGAGGAGCGATTGCAATTCGATAGCCGGCGCGCCGCGCTACTGCCGTTAGCGTGCAAGCTTGAGCGTTGGGTTGAACCAGAAATAGGGATTTTTGTGAGTGCATGGCAATTCCTTTGCGTGATACACATTCCATCGTGTAACTAGGGTATAGCTAACAAATCCCAGTATCGCCAATTCGCCCTCAGCCAAAGGTATGACTCAAGCGGCACTAGTTGAAAATAAATCCCATACAAAGCGGCGAAACGCACTTACAAAGCTTGGGTTTTTTGATACTTTTGAGGCTTCGAAATACCGAATAAAAAAGCCAATTAACAACAAGGGAAAATCCATGACGCAGCATTCGTTGGATAAGGACAAAATCAACATACTCTTGCTCGAGGGTGTTCACCCAAGCGCCATCGACACTCTAGCTCGTTTGGGCTACACCAATGTTGAGTCAATCAAGTCCTCCCTTAGCGATGAAGAGCTCAAGCAAAAAATTGCCAATGTGCACTTTATTGGCATTCGCAGTCGCACTCAGCTTACCGAAGAAGTTATTGCTCACGCCAACAAACTTGTGGCCATCGGCTGCTTCTGTATTGGCACTAATCAGGTAGCCCTAAAAGCCGCTGAGATCAGAGGAATTCCGGTATTTAACGCACCGTTTTCCAACACTCGCTCGGTCGCTGAATTGGTGTTAGGTGAGATCATCATGCTGTGCCGCGGCATTCCGCAGCGCAACGCTCAGTGTCATCGCGGCGGTTGGGCGAAAAGCGCCCAAGGTTCCACCGAAGTTCGCGGTAAGACTCTAGGTGTGATTGGCTATGGCCACATTGGTACTCAGCTTGGAATTCTTGCGGAGACTTTGGGCATGCAGGTGGCCTTTTACGACATCGAAGACAAGCTGCCCTTGGGGAATGCTCAGCAAGTTCACTCGCTAAACGAACTGCTAAGCATGTCGGATGTGGTCAGCCTACACGTACCTGAGACCAAAGAAACTCAGAACATGATTGGCCAAGCCGAATTGGCAGCGATGAAGCCAGGCGCCAAGTTAATCAACGCCTCGCGCGGTACCGTAGTGGATATCGATGCTTTAGCCGAAGCCCTGACTTCAAGCCACGTAGGCGGTGCGGCGATTGACGTATTCCCGGTTGAGCCCAAGTCGAACCAGGACGAATTTGTCAGTGCGTTGCGCGGTTTAGACAATGTATTGCTCACACCACACATTGGCGGCTCTACCGCTGAGGCCCAACAAAACATTGGCATTGAAGTGGCTGGTAAGCTGGCCAAGTACTCAGACAATGGTTCTACCCTATCCGCGGTTAACTTCCCTGAAGTGTCGCTACCGACCCACGAAGGCGCCAGTCGTCTGTTGCACGTACACCGCAACCAACCCGGTGTGTTAACCCAAATTAACCAAGCCTTTGCCGAGCAGCAAATCAACATTGCTTCGCAATACCTGCAAACCACAGCGGACATTGGTTATGTGGTGATGGATGTGGACAGCAACGATGCTGAACGCGCGTTGGCGCAGATGAAGTCGATTGATGGCACCATTCGAGCACGGTTACTCAACTAAAACCTTCTCAGCTAAACAGGGCTCGGTCAAAACCTGAGGCAGTCGACAGAAAAACGGGTAGCACAGGCTACCCGTTTATGGTTTCGTTTCCCAATGCTGAGAATTGGATTACAATTCCAGCCAATACAAGGCAAGCCAACAATAATCCATAGGACCTTCTATGAGCCAAGCGTATCAAATTCATTCGTTAGACCACTTAAGCCTAATTCGCGTCGAAGGCGCTGATACCTTTAGTTTTCTGCAAAGCCAAGTGACCTGTGACGTAGTTGCCCTAGAAGACGGTGGCGTGTGCTGGGGTGGTCACTGCGATCCCAAAGGCAAGTTACTGGCACCGTTTCGAATTGTGCGTCAGGGCGATGGAGCCTTGTTGCTGCTGCCAAACAGTGTGGCCAGCGACGACCTAGCTCAGATTCAAAAGTACGCCGTGTTCAACAAAGTAGAATTCCAGCACGACGATGAAGTGGCCATGGCGGCAGTTACTGGCGATGTTGATGCCTTTATCAGTGAGCACGGCCAAAGCTTTGATGGCCAGTCTGCCCTGCTAAATGACACTACTTTTGTTCGCCAAGACCACGGTCTGCTGGTTATCGGTCCATTGGCGGCAACCCTAACTGCCACCTCGCCTTTTATCGCTCATGAAATTGAGGCGGGCTTACCGCTGCTGGCCAATGAGCACATGGGCCAGTACATTCCGCAGATGTTTAATCTACAAGCGATTGGCGGCATTAGCTTTGAGAAAGGCTGTTATCTTGGCCAAGAGACCGTGGCGCGTATCCACTATCGCGGTGGCTTAAAGCGTCGTTTGTTTGTGCTTAAAGGCGAGGCCAAATCGACCGTAAGCCCGGCCACTGGCTTGCAATTAGACAGCGGTCGTCGCGCCGGTGAAATTGTTGCCGTGGCCCAGAGTGGTGAGCAAGTGTCGCTGCTGGCAATTATGAGCATCGATGCCGATGAGAGCGCCAACTACCAAGTGGCCGACATAGATAGTCAGCTGCAAGTCCAAGCGCTGCCTTACAGCCTAAATGAAGGTCAAAGTTAAGGTCAAAACCGCATGAATCAGCCGCGCAACTGCGCGGCTTTTTTGTATCTGTTGAGCGTGCCCGCCATTGTCTCGCGCTGATCCTCTCCTATGCTTCACTCGTAACAGGCTTTAATCACAGGACGCATTGATGGGGCGCGAATTGTTAAGACTTATAGGAATCAGCAAGGCCTTCTCGCAAGGGCAGCTAACATCGCAGGTGCTCGACAACTTAGACTTGAGCCTGCACGAGGGCAGTCAGTTGGCCCTGATGGGGGCTAGCGGTAGCGGCAAATCGACCCTGTTAAACGTCATCGCTCAATTCGAACCCGCTGACCAAGGTCAAATTTTGTTTGATGGACAACCGCTGGCCAACCTAGGTCAAGCCGAGCTGGCTCAGTGGCGTCGTCGCTCCCTTGGTGTAGTGTTTCAACAATACAATCTGCTCGCCCCGCTAACCGCTCGCCAGAACATAGAGTTCTGCCTGCAACTGGCGGGTAAACCTTGGAGCGACTGGGTCGATCATTGTTGTCAACGCTTGTCCCTAGAACCACTTCTGGACAAATTGCCCTACCAGCTATCCGGTGGACAGCAACAACGGGTGGCCATTGCTCGCGCCATTGCTCATCAACCGCCATTGTTACTCGCCGACGAGCCCACAGGTAACCTAGACCAAGAAGCCAGCGACCAAGTGATGGCACTGTTGGTGGAGCTGGGCAAGGCGTCCAACAGCGCTATTTTGATGGTGACTCACTCTCGCCGAGCCGCCGACTTCCTGCAACAGCGAGCCGAGCTGCATCAAGGGCAACTGCACTTTGACGAGCAAAGTCCACAGACGGAGCAGGCGCCATGGCGAGCGATACCTTAACCGCATTTCACGTATTACTGCGCCACTACCGCCAGGCACCAATGCAGCTTGTATCGGCCTTGGTGGGCATCGTGTTGGCTGTGAGCTTGTTGATAGGCGTAAAGGCCATCAACGAACGCGCGAAAGACAGCTATCAAAATGCTTCTGAACTACTCGCCGCGCCAGCCACCCATGTGATTGGTCCGCAAAACGACTATGGTGGAATTAGCGACCAGCAATACGTAGCGCTCAAGCAAGCCGGTATTGAGAACATTGCGCCCTACATCAGCGGCTGGCTGACCTTGGCCAATGGCGACACCATAAAACTCACCGGCCTCGACATTCTTGCCAACTGGCGTGGCGAAGCGCCATTGACGCTCGAAACGGATGCCAGACTCGACTTAGCCGAACTCTGGCAGCCTCCGTTTGTCGGTATTGTAAGTCGCGATACCGCCAATCGCTTAGGCCTCGAGGAAGGAGACTCGCTGGCCTTGAGTAATCAACGTCAGCTACCCATTTTAATTAGTCCGGACGAGCGCCTTGGCAGTGGTGTGATGGTGGACATTGCCGCAGCTAAATGGCTGTTACAAATGCCGCAACAGTTGTCCTATATCGCCATTTTTAGCGAAGAGACCGCACAACAGGTCGAACCCTTGCTGATTGATGGGGTGCGCATGCAAGCCCAAGACAAGGGTTTGGAATTGGCCTCGCTGACTGACTCGTTTCACCTCAACTTACAGGCTATTAGCTACCTGGCTTTTATCGTCGGTGCTTTTATTGGCTACCACGCGCTGCGCTTCTCATTGCTACAACGCCAACACCTGCTGCTGAGACTACGTCAACTCGGCCTCGATGGACGCGCCGTGGCCTATGCATTAGCGCTGGAGATGATACTTATCAGCGCAATAGGTGCGGCCCTTGGCGTCTTCGTTGGCTTGCAACTGGCACAATGGCTACAGCCCATGGTGGCCATGACCTTAGAACAACTGTATCAAGTGACCTTGCTGCCGGGGCAGTGGCGCATCAGTTGGTTCATTCAAGCTTGGTTGCTCACTCTGGCCACCGCCGCGCTGGCGTTGGCGCCAACTTGGCGTCAGTTACATCAAACCAAGCTCACCGAGCTGGCGGAGCTTAGCGATCGCCTCGACCGCAACCAAAACCTGCGCAAACGATTGTTCGGTCTCGGGGTGTTGTTGACGCTCTCCGCTTTTGTCACCTTGCTGATAAGCCAGCACCCACGTGTCTCTCTAGGCGCCACAGGCGCTTTGACCTTGGCCA
Organism: Paraferrimonas sedimenticola; assembly: GCF_002282855.1. Classification (GTDB taxonomy): domain Bacteria; phylum Pseudomonadota; class Gammaproteobacteria; order Enterobacterales; family Shewanellaceae; genus Paraferrimonas; species Paraferrimonas sedimenticola. Next base: position 94,182 of record NZ_NRIR01000004.1, read on the forward strand.
TACCCCTGATGCTGCCGCTAGCACTTGAGCGCCTGCTATTACTGGTGACCAAACCGCTTTCCAAGCGCCCTGCCGGTCTAGGTCAGTGGCTACTATCCGATGCACGTCAACTGGCGGATGGGCTGAGTTTGGCCTTGATGGCCATGGTCCTTGCTCTGTGCGCCAACTTGGCCATCAACACACTGGTTTCCAGTTTTGAGGTCAGCCTTAAAGGGTTCCTCAACCAGAGGCTGGCCGCCGATATTTACCTGCGCCCACCTGCGGCACAACGTGAAGCCATGGAAGCGAGCTTAAAGCAGCGCGGCAATGATGTGCGCGTGGTGCATTATTATCAAACCAGCATTCGCCTCGGCGAACAGCCGGTACTGGTGTCGAGCAGTGAAACCGACCAATTGGCCAATGTACTGGCGATGAAAGACGAGCTGCCGCTGTATTGGCCCGAATTTGGTGAGAGCCGGCGCGCGCTCATCAGCGAGCCATTAGCCCTGCGAATGGGTCTCGAGGTAGGACAGACCATCACTCTGGCCGAATTGGGTCAGTTCCAGGTGGCGGCCATTTACTACGACTACGGCAACCCTAGAGGGCAAGCCTTCATCCCGATGCCGGTTTACCAGCAACTGCTGCCGCAGGCCAAACCTCTGTCACTGGGCCTGTTCTTGGCGGACGATCAAGACCCGCAAACTTGGCTCACCGAGCTGACGCAAAGCTTTAACCTCTCAGAGCAAAATATCATTGACCAGCAGAAACTGCGACAGACCGCTTTGGCCATGTTTGAGCAGACCTTTGCCATTACTTTAGCGCTCAACAGCTTGACCCTATTGGTGGCCTCCATTGGTCTATTCAGTGCCTTGCTCAGCTTATCCCAGCAACGACAGGCAGTGTTTGCGCTGCTCACCAGCCTAGGACTATCGCCAAGACAGGTGTTGGGCTTGGCCGTGGCGCAAAACCTGACGCTAGTGCTGGCCAGCGGCTTATTGGCTCTGCCCTTTAGCGCAATGCTGGCATGGGCGCTTATCGACAAAGTTACCTTGCACAGCTTTGGCTGGACCATTGCTATGAGCTGGCAGTGGAGTGACTACTTTTACGTGCTAGCGATTGCTTTGATTGCCACCGGCGTGGCGAGCTTGAGCGCCATTCGCTGGCAGTTGGCGCAACCCCTGCTCAAACGCCTGCAGACCGAGGCACGCTGATGAAAATCCTTATCCTACTACTGACCATTGCGGGCATCAGCGCCTGCCAACCTGCCGCCACTAGCGATGACTCACAACTGGTGATTGCTTCGATGCAGCAATCTGGCGACGACTATGCGCAAGTATTGCCCGAAACTCGAATCGAATTCCCCCAAGACCACGGCCCTCATCCAGCCTTTCGCCAAGAGTGGTGGTATTTGACAGCTAACCTAAAAGACGAACAGGGCGAGCCGCTTGGGCTGCAGTGGACTCAGTTTCGCGTGTCCCTAACTCCAGAGGTACCAGCCGAAGCGCAACCGGATTGGCAAACCCAGCAGTTGTTTCTCGGCCATGCGGCGGTCACTTCGGCAGACCAGCACCTAGCCGCTGAACGTTGGCAGCGACAACACCCACAATTGGCCTTTGTCACCGCAGCCCCGCTAACTGTGGCGCTCAACAATTGGCGCTGGCAAAGTGATGGCGAAACCCTATTGCCAGCGAGCTTGTCGGTAAGCACCGAAGAGTTTGGCTACCAACTTCGCCTTGAAGGTACATCGCAAATTTGGCTGCAAGGTGAAGACGGTTTTTCACAAAAGCATCACAGCGAGCCCATCGCCAGTCACTACTACTCGCAACCTTTTATACGAGTCAGCGGACAAGTGCGCTTTGGCGATGAGATAAAAACCGTCACCGGTGAAGCCTGGCTTGACCGAGAGTGGAGCTCACAGTTTTTGGGCGAAAGCCAAGACGGCTGGGATTGGTTCGCACTCAAGCTATCTGAGGATGAGCGCCTGATGCTGTATCAACTAAGGGGCGAGAATCCTTACCTTTATGCCAACATCATGTATCGAGACGGAACTCGCAAGCCGCTCGACTCGGCGGATATACAGATGACTCCCACCGGCTTTTTCGAAGCCGATGACAGTCGCTATCCAAGCGAATGGACCATCAAAAGCGAGCGCTACCAAATAGACCTCAAAGTCAGTGCCATCAACCCCGACAGCCGCATGCCGCTGACCCTGCCCTACTGGGAAGGGCCGGTACAATTCTTCGGCTCCCACCAGGGCTTTGGTTACCTAGAGTTGACAGGTTATTAACGTACTGAATAATAAACAGGTATTGGCGAATATTTGACGCTGATCCAGCTTTTCATGAATTACCTCTAGGGGGGTATATCCCTCAAAAATGTGTGGAATAAACTTCGGTTATCTAATCTACACTTGATCGCAAACCAATTTCTCAGGAAGTGAGCAAATCCATGGCCGACGAATATCAAGTCACCTCTTTGGTTGTCCATTGCCAACCGGATATCGAATCTAAAGTCACCGAGCGCATCAATGCGCTAGCCGGCGTTGAAGTCCACGCCACCAATGATCAAGGCAAGCTAGTAGTCACCGTTGAAAGCGAGTCGCAAAAAGGCCTGCTCGACGGCGTAGAAGCCATTAACAAAACCCCAGGTGTGCTATCTGCCACTCTGGTGTATCACCAAATCGAACCCATCGAATAAATACCAATATTGAAAAGTGAGGAACGCATGAGCATCAGTCGTCGCCAGTTCTTAAAGAGCAACGCTGTCGCTGCTGCCGCTACCGCTGCGGGTGTGAGCATCCCGGTAAAAGTGTTAGCTGCTGACAAAGATAGCGAGATCAAATGGGACAAGGCCCCTTGCCGTTTTTGCGGTGTGGGTTGTTCCGTTTTAGTCGGTACCCAAAAAGGTCGCGTTGTTGCGACTCAAGGTGATCCAGAAAGCCCAGTCAACAAGGGCTTGAACTGTATCAAGGGTTACTTCTTGTCGAAAATTATGTACGGCAAGGACCGTCTAGACTCGCCACTGCTGCGTATGAAAGACGGCAAATACGACAAAAACGGTGAGTTCACTCCAGTGAGCTGGGACGTGGCGCTAGACACCATGGCTGACAAGTGGAAAGCCTCTATCGCTAAAAAAGGCCCAACTTCTGTAGGTATGTTCGGTTCAGGCCAGTGGACGGTTTGGGAAGGTTATGCCGCTTCTAAACTGCACAAAGCCGGTTTCCGTACCAACAACATCGATCCAAATGCTCGCCACTGTATGGCCTCTGCGGTAGGCGCATTTATGCGTGCGTTCGGCATGGATGAGCCAATGGGCAGCTACGACGATTTCGAAGCCGCTGACCACTTCGTGCTTTGGGGCGCCAACATGGCAGAAATGCACCCAATCTTGTGGGCTCGCGTATCAGACCGTCGCCTAGGCAATCCAAACTCTAAAGTTCACGTACTGTCGACCTTTGAAAACCGCTCTTGCGACTTGTCTGACAACACGCTGATCTTTAAGCCGCAAACCGACTTGTACATTCTGAACTTTATCGCCAACTACATTATTCAGAACAACAAGGTCAACAAAGACTTCGTTGGTAAGCACGTCAACTTCGTTGAAGGTGTGACCGACATTGGTTACGGTCTGCGTCCGGATCACCCGCTGGAGAAGAAAGCCAAGAACCCTGGCAACGGCGGTGCAAAACCGATCGACTTTGAAGCCTTTAAAGCCTTCGTATCTGAGTACACCCTTGAGCGTGCCTCAAAAGAATCTGGTGTACCAGAAGAGAACTTGATTGCGTTGGCCGAAGCCTACGCTGATCCAAACATCAAGGTGATGAGCTTGTGGACCATGGGTATCAACCAGCACGTACGTGGTGTTTGGGCCAACAACATGATTTACAACATTCACCTGCTAACCGGCAAAATCGCTACCCCTGGTAACAGCCCATTCAGCTTGACCGGTCAACCTTCAGCTTGTGGTACTGCTCGTGAAGTGGGTACTTTTGCCCACCGTCTGCCTGCGGACATGGTGGTTAAGAATCCTAAGCACCGCGAAGCTGCTGAGAAGCGCTGGAAGCTGCCTGAAGGCACCATTCCACCTAAGCCGGGCTACCACGCGGTTCTGCAAAACCGCATGCTCAAAGACGGCAAACTGAACTGTTACTGGACCATGTGTACCAACAACATTCAGGCCGGTCCGAACACCAACGACGAAGCACTGCCAGGTTACCGCAACCCTGAAAACTTCATCGTGGTATCTGACCCGTACCCAACCGTGACCGCCATGGCCGCTGACCTAATTCTGCCGACTGCGATGTGGGTAGAGAAAGAAGGTGCTTACGGTAACGCCGAGCGTCGTACGCAAATGTGGCACCAGCAAGTTGAGCCGCCAAAAGGCGCCAAGTCTGACTTGTGGCAGCTAGTTGAGTTCTCTAAGCGCTTCAAAGTCGAAGATGTTTGGGATGCCGAGCTGATTGCTAAGAAGCCTGAGTACGCAGGTAAGAGCTTGTACGAAGTGTTGTTTGCCAATGGCGAAGTGAACAAGTTCCCAGTGAGCGACTGTAAAGGTGAAATGAACACCGAGTCAGACCACTTTGGTTTCTACATTCAAAAAGGCTTGTACGAAGAGTACGCCGGCTTTACTCGCGGTCACTACCACGACTTGGCCGACTTTGACGCCTACCACGCCAGCCGCGGTTACCGTTGGCCTGTGGTTAACGGCAAAGAAACCGTGCGTCGCTACGCCGAAGGTTCTGACCCATACGTTAAGCCAGGTAAAGGCTTTGAGTTTTACGGTAAGCCAGACGGCAAAGCGGTTATCTTCGCACTGCCATACGAGCCAGCCGCTGAAGAGCCAACCGCAGAGTACGATTTGTGGATGAGCACAGGTCGCGTATTGGAGCACTGGCACACAGGTTCGATGACCGCTCGTGTACCTGAGATCCACAAGTCTTACCCAGACGCGCAGATCTTCATGCACCCAGAAGACGCTAAGTCTCGCGGTCTAGTTCGCGGTGACGAAGTGAAGGTAGCCTCACCTCGTGGTGAAGTACGTACTCGTGTAGAGACCAAAGGTCGCAACAAGCCGCCTCGTGGCGTTGTCTTCATGCCATTCTTCGACGCGCGTCAGTTGGTCAACAAGCTATTGCTTGATGCCACCGACCCATTGTCGAAAGAAACGGACTTCAAGAAGTGTCCTGTGAAGGTAACTAAGGTTTAAGGCGGAGATATTACAATGAAAAAATCACTAAGCGTTGTCGCAGTCGCCTTACTACTTGGCGCTTGCTCAGGACAAATGAGCGAACCACAGGCCGAGCCGGTTGCAGTTAAGTCGCTGCACGGTCCAGCTGACATCAGCACGGTTCGTCCGGCCGATGCCATGCCTGAGTACCCGAAAATGGGTAAGAGCATGGAGCGTGGTTTCGTCCACCAGCCACCGCTGATTCCGCACAAGGACTACAGTATCACGGCTGACAAGAACTCTTGTTTGAACTGTCACGGTGTTAGCAAGAAGCGTCCTGTGCACTCAAGCCACATTGGCGCCGATCAGCAACTGGACAACAAGTGGTACAACTGTACTCAGTGTCACGTGCCACAAGCGTCGAATAAAAGCGAAATTGTTGGCAACGACTTCTAATTTCGCCAGTTAGCAAAAAGCCCCTATCAGCCAAGCTGGTAGGGGCTTTTTTAATTCAGGCGAATTATTTAACTAAGTGCTTGGGCGCAATCAGTGCTGGGTATTGGTCGATGTACAACCAATCGGTGTGTTGGCGTGGCGCATGACAAGTTTTGCAAAAGCTGCTGTTTGGGCTGACGTTGGCCTTTGGCTCTGGGTCAAACATGGCCCAACCCCAACCATCGCTCCAATGCGGACTAGATACAAAGCGACCGCGCGTGTCTTTGACCATCACAAAGAAAATGTCACTGCCTTGTTGGTGGTAAACCGTGCCCGTGTTGAGCTTTTCTGCCTTGGCGAACTTGATGTCCTTAAAAAACACAGTGCCATCAGGCCACTCGCCGGTTTGGTTGAAAGCCTCAAGCGCCAGTTTTTGGGTGTAAATACCGTTGAGGTTTTGCACTTCGCCACCTTCGCCCATCACGGCATTGGTGCCTAGGTGAATCAGCTGAGTTTGAAAGTCTGCAGGAAACGCAATCTCGCCACTAGCGCTAACTAGCTCTTGGTAGGTATCAGCAGGGTTTGCCAGTTCGGCCATAGCCGAGGCACTTAGCAGGCAGAAACTTAGTACAAGGTGGCGCATTGGGATTGTCCTCATTCAGTGATCGCAAAAGCGAAAGGGGCGCTATTCAAGCGCCAACTGAATGTGAGGTCAATCACAAAATGGCCAGTGGTAAAAACTTGCACACTGACCGAATGCTGTTGAACAAGTTTTAGTCCAAACAGACATTAGAGTACTGATTACCAATACTTTTCCACAGTAATCTGGCCCGGTTTACGGCGAAGGTTTTTCTGCAACCCTTGCGATTTAAGCCACTCCACCGTCTCTTGAATCATGTCTGGATTACCGCACAGCATGAACTGACAATCGTCTGCCACAATCGGACAATCCCATTGACTTTGCAAGACGCCCTGCTCCAGCGCCTGAGGAATTCGCATTCTAAGATTGCCCTCGAAATCCTCTCGAGTGATCAACGGCTGCCAAGCAAAGCGCTTAGGGGCACGCTGCACAAACTCATCCAGTTGATCGCGATAGGCCAAGTCCTCTTCAAAGCGGGCGCCATAGGCCAAATAAATGCGCTCGAACTTATCCCAAATGGCTTGCCCTTGCAGCATAGACACAAAGGGCCCGACCGCGGTACCTGTAGCCAACAGCCACAAATTTTTAGCCGCAGGTACTTCATCGACCACCAAAAAGCCCGCCGCCTTGGCGCTGACTTGAATGCTGTCACCCGGCTCAAGCTGGTGCAGATTAGGCGACAACTGCCCTTCTTCCACCTCCACCGCTAGAACCTCAAGAAAGTCAGAGCCTTCGCCATTGACCAGAGAGTAGGCGCGAGCCACGCGTTTTTCGTCTTTAATTTGACTGAGTTTAATGAACTGACCGGCGGTGTACGGCGCAATATCCGCATCGATACGCAAGCTAAACAGCTTGTTATTCCAGTCGATGCGTTGCATCACTTTACCTTCAACCCACATAGCGCATCCTCTTGTTAAATCTATGTAACTAGCATACCGATTCGCACAGTCGATGCGAACTTCTTTCGCAAACCAAGGTCGAAACTGACAGATAGCAAAGCATGTGCTTTTACTCATTCGATTTTCAGCTTCGATTCCAAAAAGGAGACTCCATGGGAGCACCCTCTATACTGCGCAGCGGCATCCTGCTTGCCCTTGTGGCCGGCGTGGCAGCGTGTCAGCCAAATCCGCCTGCACAGTCCACCACACCTGAAGTACTAACCGGTGAGGTTTACTATCGCGAGAAGATAAAACTGCCTGAGGATGCCACCCTACAAGTCTATCTCGAAGATGTTTCACTGGCGGACGCTCCCTCGCAAGTGTTAGCGCACGCCGAATTCAACACGGTAAATGCACCGCCCTACCCGTTTGAGTTTGCAATTCAGAATATCGAATTCAAGAACAATCATAGATACGCACTGCGAGCGCGGATCGAGCACAACGGCCGTTTGATGTACACCAATGACGAGTACATCGCCGCTTTTGACGAAAACAAACCGCACCGTCAGGTGTTGGTGAAAAGGGTACAAAGCGCCATGGGTAGCTTATATGGAGTACATTGGCAGTTTGAATCGCTTAGCGATGGCGAACTGGCAAGCGGTGAGCAAGGCAGAGCAGCCTATTTAGAGTTTGACCAAGACCAACAGAAAGTCGGCGGTTTTAATGGCTGCAACAGCTTTAATGGCGCTATCGAGCAAAAAGGCAAAGCGCTGAGTTTTGGTCTAATGGCCAGCACCATGAAGATGTGTGCCGAGGGCAGCGAACTTGAGCGTCAAGTATCGACAGTGTTAGGCAAGACCCAGTCGTTCAATGTCAAAGGCCAGCGCCTACAATTGCTTGATGACAAGCAGCAGCCACTGGCCCAATTAAAGGCGGTAACCAAACCTTAAGCTTGGCGACGCTGGCGCACGGATTGCGCCAACTCAGCCAACACCTGCTCAGTGTCTGGCCAGCCAATACAGGCATCGGTAATGCTCTGACCGTACGCCAATGGTTGGCCTTCAACCAAATCCTGGCGACCTTCTTCTAAGTGGCTTTCAATCATCACGCCACACAGATTGCAATTACCCGCGCTAATCTGGCCGGCAATATCACTGCTCACATCCAACTGACGCTTGTATTGCTTGAGGCTATTTGCGTGGGAGAAGTCCACCATAATGTTGGCGGGCAAACCGGCTTTCTCTAACTCTTGGGTAATCGCGGCCACATCGTCGGCGTGGTAATTCGGCTGCTTACCGCCGCGCAAAATAATGTGGCAGTGCTCGTTACCCTTAGTGGCGACAATCGCCGAGTGACCGTATTTGGTTACCGACAAGAAATGGTGCGGCGAACTGGCCGAGCCAATGGCGTCGATGGCAATTTTAATGGTGCCGTCGGTACCGTTCTTAAAGCCCACGGGACAAGACAAACCCGAGGCTAGCTCACGGTGCACCTGAGACTCTGTGGTACGGGCACCAATCGCGCCCCAACACATGAAATCCGCCACGTACTGCGGGGTGATCATATCCAAAAATTCACCCGCGGTCGGCAAACCCAAGTCATTCAGGTCTAGCAGCAGCTTGCGCGCCATGCGCAGACCATCGTTGAGTTGGAAGCTGTTGTCCATGTACGGGTCGTTAATAAGCCCCTTCCACCCCACAGTGGTGCGCGGCTTCTCAAAGTAAACTCGCATCACCACTTCTAAGTCGTCCTTGTATTGTTCGCGCAGCTTAACCAAACGGCGACCGTACTCCATCGCGGCGTCAGTATCGTGAATCGAACAAGGTCCAACGATCACTAACAAGCGGTCGTCTTTGCGCGTCAAAATCTTTTGAATCGACGTGCGCGAACCAACGACCGTATCGATGGCGCGCTCGGTGGCTGGGTATTTTTCGGTGACTGCAATTGGTGGCAGCAACTCTTTAATCCGCTCAATGCGTAAGTCGTGAGTCTTGGCGGTCATAATGCTTATTGTCTCTGGAATTTTTGCAAGTCACTCACTCTACTCGCAACCCTTTACTCAGTGCAAACCTCAAGCTCACGTTTCACTATTTTTCAACTAGGAAAGGCCTAAAACGCAACAACCGCGGCCGATTGAGCCGCGGTTGTAAACAGTGGAGCAAGCTTGAGTTAGGCGTTCGCTGTCGCTAACTCTGGCGCTTTTGCCGGTGCGGCTACGGCATCGTCTTCACTGCGATCCACAATGGTTACCACAGCACTATCACCCACCACGTTGGCCGAGGTTACGAACATATCAATGATACGGTCTAGTGCGGCCACAAGGGCAAAGGCTTCGATTGGCAGGCCCATTTGATGAATCAGAACCCCAATCATCACCATACCACCACCGGGTACGCCACCGGCGCCCACTGACAGTAAGAAGACGAAGAAGGCCAATGCCGGTAGCTGCTCATAGCCAATTGGCGCGCCAAAGGCATTCCCCACAAACACAGCGGCAATCGTGATATAAATCGACACACCGCCCATGTTCATGGTCGCTCCCAGCGGCACACCAAAGCCCGCGACCGCTGGCTTTACGTTAAGCTTTTCAGTCAGGGTACGCATTGTCACTGGGATAGTGGCGTTAGAGCTGGCGGTCGATAGCGAGAACAAGAACTGCTCGCGGGTCTTACGGCGAAACTCCGCAGCACTCACATTGGTTTTCCAAGCCACCAGACTTGGGTACACCACGAAGATCCACAGCACTAGCAGGCTCAAAATTAGGCCAATATAACCCAGTACACTTAGGTAGCTTGATGCTTCTAAAGTGGCACCTAGAGTCACCATCAGCGCGAACACACCAATAGGTGCCAGCTGCATCACGACAGTGATCATCTTCATCATGATGGCGTTGGCTTGAGCGAAAAAACGCTGCGCTGGTGCTGCGGCTTCGCCAAGGCTTTTGATGATGCCGCCAGTTAGCAGTGACATGAAAATGATTTGCAGCATGTTGCCTTCGGCAAAGGCTTGAATTGGGTTATCCGGAATAATGCCAACAATCAGCTGGATCACATTAGGTAGCTCGGTGGCTGCAATCTCAGCACTGCTCATGCCGGTCAAGTCCAGCCCTCTGCCTGGCTGCAGCACCATGGCAATCACTAAGGCCACCGAAATGGCAATCAGAGTATTGGCGATATAAAAGCCAAAAGTCTTACCGCCTAGACGACCGAAGGTATTCATGTCCTTCAAGCCACAAATGCCGTTGACAATACTAAAGAACACCAGAGGGACGACCAGTAGCTTAATCAGGCTGACAAACATGGTGCCGGCACCGCTAGCCAACTCCACCACTGTACCGCTGAAGAATTGAATATCGACCAATGCGTATTGAATCAGCGTGCCAAATAACAGACCGATGAAGAGTCCGCCAAAGATCTTGCTGGAAAGAGAACGAAACATAATGAAACCCAGTTTTTGTTGATTGCTAACACGCCTCAAGGGCGTTTTTAATAGTTAAATCAATCCTGAATTACCGAGCTTTAAAACTCAAAACTGCGACGTGATCCAGATCACTTGGCGCCAATTAAAAAGTGAGACACTCATCACGCAACACCATGTTTTAACGGTAATAAATCAACAATAGCTCGCTTTATTAACCATACAAAAACAAAAGAAACAAAGAGTGCCAAAAATAGTTTTTAAACTCGGAAATTCTAGCCCTTTACGCCAACTTGTTTGTATGCGTGTTCAATATGCGCACAAAAAAGCCCAGCGACTGCTAGGCTTTGCATTTACCCGGTTTGGCGAAGTCAATTAGAACCAATACATCAGGCCGAATAAGGCTTTGTCGTCTGGACGGTTGCCCGCAGCCAAACCGGCGTCAGAGGTGTGGGTGAATCGAACGAATGGGGTTAAGCCAGTACCTGTATTCAGATCGGCTTGGATCCACTGGCTGGTCCACTCTTGGCGGTTTTGGCGAGCCGCAATTACATCGTTGTCCTGACGGTGCGCAAACACGTCATAGCTGAGTTTCACTCGGCCAAAGTCATAGCCTATTCCCAAACGGGCACGCTGCTGATCGTCGAACTTGTAGTTGAGGTTGCGATATTCACTCATTGGCTCAGTCAGTTCGACACGCTTGTCGCCGCTGGTATAACGATACTCAGCTCGTACAAAGGCTTTTTCCAAAAAGGTATAAGTCGCGCGAAGCTGAACTCGGTTCTTGTTCTGCGCGCCGTTCACTCCAGCAATGTGCGCTACCGTCGGTGCTATGGTCAAGCCCTCGGTCAGTATGTCTTTGAAGTTATAGCCAAGCCCAAACATGTGATAGCCAATTTCAGAAGTGGTCTCATAGAAGGCAAAAGCGTTACCAAATGAGGTGCCAATATTGAGCTCGGCAGGCAGGAAATTCTTATCGCCTTGGGCAAAAGCTGCGCTTGATGCGAACAATCCTAGAAAGACCAGTTTTGATAAATGTTTCATGTTTGACTCACTCACTGTGGTTAATTTCGAAAGTTTTTGCCCTAAACGCAAAACACCTCGCGAAAGCGAGGTGTTTTAAGGCCATTGGCTAATATGTTTTTGAGCACTATTAGTCTATCGAGAGTTGCGCCGCTGGCTGTGTTTTTATTGACACATCAGGTGTTTGCGCAACTTCGCCGCTCACTGTGGCGAATCTCGAAAGTTCGTGCCTTAAACGCAAAACACCCCGCCGAGGCGAGGTGTTTTATCAAGTCTGTACTGGGGTTTAGAACCAGTAGCTCAGACCGAATAGGGCTTTGTCGTCAGCTTTGTTCTGAGTCGCCGCGCCACCGTCAGAGGTGTGGATGAAACGAACGAAAGGAGTAACGCCAGTGCCAGTGTTCAGGTTCAATTGAACTTCTTGAGCAGTCCAGCTACGACGGTTTTCGCGAGCAGCGATGATGTCGTTGGTTTGACGGAATGCGAACGCATCGTAAGTTACGTTAACGCGACCGAAGTCGTAACCTAGACCGATACGGCCACGGTGAACATCGTCAAACTTGTCTGCGTTACCACGACCTGGAGTGCCTTCTGGCAAGGTTTTGTTTTGGTCTTGAGAACCACCGGTGTAACGGTACTCACCACGAACCATCCAGTTCTCAGCGAACTTGTAGGTAGCGCGGAATTGAGCGCGGTGCTTATCGTCACCACCGTTTACTGCTTTAATGAAAGCGTAGTGAGGAGTCAAAGTCAGACCTTCAACCGCTACGTCACGGAAGTCATAACCGATACCAAACTCGTGGTAGCCAACGTCAGAGTTGGTTTCGTAGTATGCGTGCAAGTTGCCTTGCTCACCAAAGGTAGTGCCTACCAATAGCTCAGCCGCTTTGAAGTTCTCATCACCTGCTGCTTGAGCAGCACCGGCGAAAGCCAAAGAGGCCAACGCTAAACCTAATACTTTTTTCATGTGAGTCTTTACCCGTATCAATTTGTTTATCTAGCCGGAATAGACCCCCGACGTGTTGAATTGCAGTGTAGGGTTTTCTAACTGAACCTAAGTTGAACAGTAATTCCTAATATACCTGTACGAGATCTCATCTAAAATTACACTAAAGCCAACAAACTCAATAAGTTACATCAAAAGATAGAAGGCTTAACAAGTTCACAAATGAACGGCTGTCGTTCAGACGCTAAATAACCTTAAAAAAGCTGAGCGATTAAGGAACTTTTATTCAGCTTCAGATACAAAAAAGCCCGCCAAGAGCGGCGGGCTTTGCAAGAATTGCTGAGATTTTAGCTCTGAACACCTTGCGGACGCATGGCAGGGAACAAAATCACATCGCGAATGGTGTGACTGTCGGTAAACAGCATCACCAAGCGGTCAATACCAATACCTTGTCCTGCAGTAGGCGGTAAACCGTGCTCAAGGGCGGTGATGTAGTCACCGTCGTAGAACATGGCTTCGTCGTCACCCGCGTCTTTTTGCTCAACCTGGTCCTTAAAGCGCTGGTCCTGGTCTTCAGCGTCGTTAAGCTCGCTAAAGCCGTTGGCAATCTCACGCCCGCCAACGAAGAACTCAAAGCGGTCGGTAATGAAGGGATCGTTATCGTTGCGACGCGCCAATGGCGAGACTTCGGCTGGATACTCGGTAATAAAGGTAGGCTGAATCAGCTTGTGCTCTACCGTCTCTTCAAAGATCTCGGTGATCACTTTGCCCAGACCCCAGCTCTTCTCCACTTCGATGCCCAGACCTTTGGCCACAGCGCTGGCCGCTTCTAATGTTTCAAGCTGGTCGGCAGTCACACTTGGGTTGTGCTCAAGTACTGAGTCCTTCATTGAGATACGAGCGTACTTAGCGCCAAAGTCGAACTCCACCTCGCCGTATTTCACTTTGCTGGTACCCAGTACTTGCTGAGTGACGGTTTTCAGCATGGACTCGGTTAGGTCCATCAGGTCGTTGTAATCCGCATAAGCCCAGTAGAACTCCATCATGGTGAACTCAGGGTTGTGACGCGGCGACAGGCCTTCGTTGCGGAAGTTGCGGTTAATCTCGAATACACGCTCAAAACCACCCACAACCAGACGCTTAAGGTATAGCTCAGGCGCAATACGCAAGAACATCTCTTGGTCTAGGGCGTTGTGGTGAGTCACAAACGGACGCGCCGAAGCGCCACCTGGAATTACCTGCATCATAGGCGTTTCCACTTCCATGAAGTCGTGGTCAGCCATGAAGTTGCGGATCGCGTTGACGATCTTTGAGCGCAACTTAAAGGTAGTGCGCGTGTCTTCGTTCATGATCAGGTCAACGTAACGCTGACGGTAGCGCTGCTCTTGGTCGGTCAGGCCGTGGAACTTCTCAGGCAATGGACGCAGTGCCTTGGTCAACAACTGGTACTTGTCCATGTTGACGTACAGGTCGCCTTTGCCCGATTTACACAGTTCACCGGCAACACCAATGATGTCGCCAATGTCCAAACCGCCAATGGCTTTCAGCTCTTTTTGCACTTCTTTTGGCGCGTAGGCTTGAATGCGGCCAGAGCCATCTTGCAGCACCAAGAAAGGCCCGCGCTTCGCCATGATGCGACCGGCAACAGCGGCTTGATTGCCCTGCTCGGCCAGTGCTTCTTTGTCGAACTCACCGAATTGCGCTTGCAGGTCGGCGGCTAGGTGCTCGCGGTTAAAGTCGTTTGGGTGACCATTGGCCTTGCAGCTCTGGCGGATCTTGTCCAGCTTGGCACGACGTTCGGCAATCAGTTTGTTTTCGTCTTGAAGTTGATCTGTCATTACAAAGTCTCGTAGGTCACGTTTACAGCCCGGATTTCAGGCTGGCTTCAATAAATCTGTCTAAGTCACCGTCTAGGACGGCAGTGGTATTGCGGTTCTCAACGCCGGTGCGCAAGTCTTTAATGCGGCTGTCGTCGAGAACGTAAGAGCGAATCTGGCTGCCCCAGCCTATGTCCGACTTGGCGTCTTCCGAGGCTTGCTTGGCTTCGTTTTGCTTTTGCAGCTCAAGTTCATACAGCTTAGCTTTCAGCTGCTTCATCGCTGTATCTTTGTTCTTGTGCTGGGAGCGGTCGTTCTGACATTGCACCACGGTATTGGTGGGCAAGTGAGTAATACGCACCGCTGACTCGGTTTTGTTAACGTGCTGACCACCAGCACCCGAGGCGCGATACACATCGATTCGCAAGTCAGCCGGATTGATGTCCACTTCAATTGAGTCATCAATTTCAGGAAATACAAACACAGAGGCAAACGAGGTATGACGACGACCGCCAGAATCAAACGGCGATTTGCGCACTAAGCGGTGCACGCCGGTTTCGGTGCGCAGCCAACCAAAGCCGTACTCGCCAGAGAACTTGATAGTGGCGCTTTTAATACCCGCCACGTCACCGTCGGAGACTTCCATCAGCTCTGTCTTAAAGCCGTGGGCTTCGCCCCAACGCAAGTACATACGCAGTAGCATGCTGGCCCAGTCTTGGGCTTCGGTGCCGCCCGAACCTGCTTGAATGTCCAAATAGCAGTCGTTGGCGTCTTGTGCACCAGAGAACATGCGACGGAACTCAAGCTCTTCTAAGCGTTTCTCTAGTTCGGCCAGTTCGGCTTCGGCATCGTTAAAGGTGTCTTGGTCGTTTTCTTCAACCGCTAGCTCCACCAAACCTTCCACATCTTCTAAACCCGAATCCATGGTATCTATGGTCTTTACCACGGCTTCTAACGCACTGCGCTCTTTTCCTAGGGCTTGGGCGCGTTCCGGTTCATTCCAAATCTCCGGCTGCTCAAGCTCGCGGGTAACCTCTTCTAGACGCTCAGATTTTGCGTCGTAGTCAAAGGTACCCCCTAAGGAGGTTGGTCCGTTCCGACAACTCCACAATTTTGTTCTGTACTGGGTTTACTTCAAACATGGGTTCAATTTACTCTTAGGGCTCGCCGATGCTGCGGCTAGGTCTTAACTAGCTGACGCTAATGCAGGCGCCAATAGAAACCGGGCATTTTACCCTAAGCCTTGGCATAAACCTATACCCAAGGCCATTGAAATAATCACAAATTCCGAGCGTTTGCCGGTCATTCGGCAAGCCGTAACACTCCAAGGAATCTTCATGTCGCAAATCATTGCCTCACGACTAGCCGCCATCCGGGAATTGATGGCCAAGCAACAGCTGGATGCTTTTGTTATCCCACGTGCCGACGAGTATTTGGGCGAGTACGTGCCTGAGCACAACGAGCGTTTGTTGTGGGCGACCGACTTTACCGGCTCCGCAGGTCATGCAGTGATTTTAGCCGATAGTGCCGCTATCTTCGTCGATGGTCGCTATACAGTGCAGGTTCAATCCCAAGTGGATGGCGAGCTATTTGGCTACCAGTCGCTGACCGACGACCCGCTAGGCGCCTGGCTTATCGACAACATGAGCCGGGGTCAGACTGTCGGTGTTGACGCTCGAGTACACACCCTCGCCGACTTCCAGTCGCTGCAGCTAGAGTTAGAAAAAGCCGGTCTGCAACTGAGCGCCGTCGAGCAGAACCCAGTGGACAGCGCTTGGAATGACCGCCCTGCCGCACCTAGCCAACCGATTTTCTGTTTTGACGATGCCAGCGCCGGTGCTAGCAGTTTGCAAAAGCGCCAGCAAATCGGAGAGTTAGTCGCCAAAGCCCAAGCGGATGTGGCACTGATCAGCGCGCTAGACTCGATTGCATGGCTGACCAACTTGCGCTCCCACAACATTCCGCGTCTACCAGCGCTTCTGGGCAGCGCTTTATTGCACGCTAATGGCGATATGCAAGTGTTCTTGGACGTTGAGCTTATAGAAGCCGCTGCCGTTGAGCACGTAGGCAAAGGCGTCAGCTTTCACCCCGAGAGCGATTTTGCTGCCGCACTGGATGGCTTAAAGGATGTGAAACTATTAGCCGACCCCAACAGCAGCAACGCTTGGGGCCAATTGCGCGCTCAAAGCGCAGGTGCCAGTTTGATCGCCGGAGCCGATCCTGTGGCTTTAGTTAAAGCGCAAAAGAACCCGGTCGAGCTTAACGGTTTACGCCAAGCCCACCGCCGCGACGGTGTGGCAGTGACCCGCTTCTTGGCTTGGCTAGATAGCGAAGTGGCCGCTGGCCGCTTGTACGACGAAGGCCAGCTATCAGATAAGCTCGCCGAATTCCGCGCACCAATGGATAAGTATCAAGAGCCGAGTTTCGATACCATTTCGGCCGCTGGTGCCAACGCCGCCATGTGTCATTACAATCACAACAATGGCACCCCTGCCATGTTGCCAATGAACAGCTTGTACTTGGTGGACTCGGGCGGTCAGTATCTCGACGGCACTACCGATGTGACCCGTACCATCGCCATTGGGGATATCACCGACGAACAGCGCGAGCGCGCAACCTTAGTCCTTAAAGGTCACATCGCGCTGGATCAGGCCAAGTTCCCTAAAGGCACCTCAGGACAACAACTGGACGCCTTAGCTCGTTTGCCTCTGTGGCAACAGGGACTGGACTACGACCATGGCACGGGCCACGGCGTGGGGCACTTCTTAAGTGTTCACGAAGGACCACAGCGAATCGCCAAGAACGCCAATGGCGTGCCACTGCTTGAAGGCATGGTGCTGTCCAATGAACCTGGCTATTACCAGGCGGACGGTTACGGCATTCGTCTGGAAAACTTGGTGGCGGTGCGTCGTTGTGAAGCCTTGGCCCACAGCGAGCGTCATATGTTGGAGTTTGAAGCTCTGACTCTGATTCCATTTGACCTGCGCATTTTTGATGCCGAGTTGCTAACCCGTGCCGAGCGCGATTGGCTTAATGACTATCATCAATTGGTTTACCAAGCCCTGTCGCCTGAACTGACCGGCAGTGATTTGGCATGGCTAAAACAGGCCACACGAGCGCTGTAACACACAAAAGCGCTGCTGGATGCAGCGCTGCTAGGACCCAATTTGAAGATCTACACCGCCCGCCAAGCCATCTTTAACCGCCAACAACGAGTGGTTGCCTATGAGCTTTTGTATCGCGATGGCCCGGAAAACATCTTTCCCGATGTTGACCCGCATGAGGCCACCGCGCGACTGATCATGCGCACCCACCTCAACACTGGTCTCAAGAAGATCACCGGCGGCAAACCGGCGCTGATTAACTTTCCGGAAAAAGCCCTGAAAGCTGGCCTTGCCGAAGTGGTGCCTTGCGAGCAAGTCGTGATTGAAATTCTGGAGACAGTTGAGCCTAGCGATGCTGTGCTGGAGATTTGTAAAAAGCTGTACCGAGCGGGGTATCACTTAGCCTTAGACGACTTTGTCTACGAGCCTAGGTGGGAGCGTTTTTTGCCCTACGTGAAACTGATTAAGTTCGACATTCAGCGCACACCATTGGCCGAGGTCGAGCCGCTGGTTAAACGCCTGCGCGAAAGCAGCACATTGAAGTTCTTGGCGGAGCGAGTCGAAACTCCAGAAGAGTTTGCGCAAGCGCGCCGTTTGGGCTTTCACTTTTTCCAAGGCTATTTTTTCTGCAAGCCTGAACTGGAAGTCCACTCGGATTTAGAGTCGGCCTCGGCAATGATGGTCGAGTTATATCGCGAAGCCTCGCGCGACCAGATCATCATCAACAATATGGTTGCGGTATTTGAGCGAGACACAGGCCTTACTTATCGGCTACTGCGCTTTGTTAACTCGGGCACGCTACCCAACACTCAGGACATTGCCTCGATTAAGCAGGCTGTGGTGTATTTGGGCGATATTCAGCTAAGAAAACTGAGTCTGCTGTTAGTCAGTGCGGTTTGCGCCAGCAAAAAACCGCGGGAATTGATTCGCCTGTCAGTACTGCGGGCGCGTTTTTGCGAGTTGGTCGCCAAACTGTACGACCCTAAGCTAGCCGAAGCTGCGTTTGTAGTGGGCTTACTTTCCTTGTTGGACGCCATTCTCAACCGTCCTCTTGAGCAGTTGTTGCAACAGTTGCCGCTGCGACAGGAAATCGTTGTCGCGCTGACCGAAGCCGAACGCACTCCCTTATTCCACATCCTCAACACGGTTCGCCATTACGAAAAAGGCAGCTGGTACAACACAGGCAAAGCGGCGCGCCAGCTGATGCTGAGCTACGAAGCCGTGGCCGAGGCGTACGCTGAGGCGGTGGACTGGACTGAAACTTATCAAGTCATTCACAGCTAACCCCAACGCCCGCGCCCTTTTCTTTCTCGTGCGCTGAGTTGGACTTTAAAGCATCGAGTTAATTCCGGCGATACAAAGGCTTAATCACTATACTTAGGGGCACGCAGGACGACTGAGGTCTTCTATGAAGCGTGCTCTTTGGTCCCTGCTGTTAGGCACAGTAGTGACCTTTGCGTTGTTCGGCTTTATGGCCAAGCTTATTAGCGGTGGCGCGAAGCGCGCGGCACTGATGGAGCCGATTGTGCCCACGATAATCATCACAATGGAGCTCAAGGACAGCGAGCCGACGCTAAAATATCGCGCAAAGCTACCACCTCCCGAACCTTTAATCTCCCCTCAACGCCCCGAAATTGAAGTTCCGGCGGTGCAAGTCGACTCACCTGAGCTGGCCCAGATTGAATTCAGTCAATTGGATTTTGGTGGTTTGGCTTTGGGCGGCATGGGCTCTTTGGAAGCAGAAACCCACTATCAAGGCGACGCTAACGCCACCCCCTTAGTTCGCATCGAGCCTAGATACCCAATTGCTGCGGCTCGAGACCGAATTCAAGGATGGGTGCAGTTAGGGTTCACCATTACCGAGTCCGGCTCGGTGGATGAGATAAGGGTGGTGGCCTCTGAGCCTGTGGATGTGTTTGATCAAGCGGCGATTAGCGCCCTACAAAAGTGGCGCTATCAACCTAAACGGATCGGTGGTAAAGCGGTGCGTCAGCCCGGCAAAGTGGTGCAGCTGGACTTTCGCCTAACCCGCTCGCGCTAACACGCCTGAATCTGTTGCACCAACAGCTGTACGTTTTGGTGGCCGCGAAACTCGTTGACGTCAAGCTTATACGCCAGCTGAACTTTAGAGACATTGGCGTCAGGCCAACGCTCTAAATCCACGTTAAAGCAAATGGCGTCTAGCTCTTGCGAGCCACATTGAGTCAGAAGTTGCAACTTGAGGTGCTTCTCACCAACGATTCGCTGCTGAGTAATAAAGAACTCCCCGTCGAACAAAGGCTCGTCAAAGCCCTGGCCCCAAGGTCCTGCATCGCGCAGCGCCTGCGCATTGTCGAGATTGAGTTCGGCCGCGCTGAGCTCACCATCGCTAAGTAACTCACCTTCGAGTACCGAGGCGTCGATGCTGGCTTTGATGTTGTCCTGATAGGCCTGCTCAAAAGCCTCAAAATCGCTGCGCTTGATGGTCAGTCCGGCCGCCATCGCATGGCCGCCAAATTTGATCAGCATGCCAGGATGAAGCGCGTTAATGCGTTCGAGCAAATCGCGCATGTGCAAACCTGGAATCGAGCGCGCAGAGCCCTTGATTTGACCATCGCCACCATCAGCAAAGGCAATCACGGGTCTGTGGTAGCGCTCTTTCAGCCGCGACGCCAGAATCCCAATCACGCCTTGATGCCAATTGTCGTCAAACAGCGCAAAACCCCATGGCAGCTCGCCACCAAACTCGATGGCTTGCAGGTGCGCTAGCGCATCTTGCTGCATTTCCGCTTCCAGCTCGCGCCGCTCTTGATTGAGCAAGTCCAGTTGCTGCGCCATGCGCTGTGCCTGATTGGGGTCATCGCACAACAAGAGCTCTACCCCTAGCGCCATATCGTCAAGACGACCGGCGGCGTTCAGGCGCGGTGCCACCGCAAACGCAAAGTCGCTGGCAACCACCCGGGGCAAACGACGTTTGCCAATTTCCAGCAGCGCTTGAATGCCAGGTCGAGTTTGACCACTGCGCACCCGCTTGAGTCCCGCTTGCACCAGAATCCGGTTGTTGCCATCCAGTGGTACCAAGTCGGCCACCGTGCCAAGCGCTACAATATCCAACAATTCGCCAAGATTCGGCACAGGACGAGTGTCAAACCAACCGCGCCCCTTGAGTTCCGCGCGAATCGCCGACATCAAATAAAAGGCCACGCCACAGCCGGCGAGCGCTTTGCTGGCGAACTGACAGCCGGGTTGATTGGGGTTCACAATCGCGTGAGCTTCAGGTAGGTGTTCTCCAGGCAAGTGATGGTCGGTGACCACCACATCCAATCCCAACTCATTGGCCAGAGTCACACCGTCGATAGAAGAAATGCCATTGTCTACCGTAAGCAGTACTTGAGCGCCGCGACTGGCCGCCAGTTGCACTAGCGGTGGACTCAGACCGTAGCCGTAATCAAAGCGGTTGGGGATCAGGAAGTCGACCTTGGTAGCCCCCATCCGTTGCAATCCCAACAAGCAAATCGCGGTCGATGTCGCCCCGTCAGCGTCGAAATCCCCAACCACTAAAATCGACTCGCCGGCTTGCAGCGCGTCGGCCATCCGTCGTGCCGCCTTGTCTAGGCCCAACATACTTTGTGGCGGAATAAGTCGCTGTAGTGTTAAGGATTCGTCCTCACTGCTGACGCCTCGGCGCGCATACAGCTGACGAATGAGTGGAATGGGATGGCTAAGATGGCCGTCGTCCACCCAAGGACGACGGCGAATGGCTTGAATTTGGCTCACTCAGGATCGCTTTTAAATTATTTTGAGTTGGCGTCCAAGACGCGTTTTAGTTGCTCTGGTGGCTGATAACCAGGGACCAAACTACCATCGCTCAACACCATCGCAGGGGTGCCGTTGACCCCGAAGCGTTGGCCCAAAGCAAACTGGCGGTCAACACTGTTTTGACAGGTCTTGCTGGCAATTTTGCCACCAGATTTGGCGCTATCCATGGCTGAACGCTGATTGTCCGCACACCAAACCGATGACAGTTCCTGATGGCTTTGCGAGTTCAACCCGCCGCGTGGGAAGGCTAAGTAACGCACGGTAATACCCAACTCGTTGTACTCGTCCATTTGCTTGTGCAATTTGCGACAATAGCCACAGGTGATATCCGTGAATACCGTCACCACGTGTTGCTCGTTCTTGGCCTTGTAGACAATCATGTCTTGCTCAAACGGCGACAGTTGACGCAGACGAGCGGCTCCCATCTTTTTCTCGGTCAGGTTAGTCATGTCATCAAGCTGATAAATCTGACCGTAAAACATCTTGCTGCCGTCGCTAGTCACGTACAGCAAGCCGCGATCGGACATGACCTCTAACAAGCCTTCAACCGGCGCAGGCTCAATGGATTCGATTTGAATATTGAGGCGCTGTTGCAATTGATTTTTGAGGGCCAGGTCTGCATCACCGTCAGTGGCAGCTTGTGCCGACATCAGAGGAGTGAGCATAAAACCAAGCCCAACTAACCAAGGTTTAACTTGAAACATGAATTGTCCTTTTATTACCGCGTTGGATGAGTCGTGTAAGCGCCATCACTATAAAACATGCGCCTGTTAGAATACATGACCCGAGGTGTGCGAATAAACTTACTGACACCGTCTATTGAAAGCAAATACAGTGTCGATTTTTTTGCGCTGTCTAGCCTGCACTGCCCGCTTCTCATTCGCCGGATTTGATTAGCCTCTGGGGTGATGGGCCTGATGCAAGGCCTGCAATCTGGCTTTAGCTACATGAGTATAGATCTGAGTGGTCGATAAGTCCGAGTGGCCCAGCAACAACTGAACCACCCGCAGATCAGCGCCGTGATTGAGCAAATGGGTGGCAAAAGCGTGTCGCAACGTATGGGGCGAAATATCCGCTTTAATCCCAGCCCGCGCCACATACAGTTTAATTCGATGCCAGAAGGTCTGGCGGGTCATGGCTTTGCCGCGTTGGCTGGGAAACACATGGTCGCAGCGTTTTTCCATTAGTAGCACACCACGAGAGCCCGCCAAGTAGTCGCTAATCACAGCCATTGCTTGCTCGCCAATGGGCACCAAGCGCTCCTTGCCACCTTTCCCCATGACTCGCACTAGTCCTTGGCGTAAATTGAGTTGGTCAATGGTCAGCCCCACCAGTTCGCTGACTCGCAATCCCGAGGCGTACAACAACTCCAACATGGCTAAGTCGCGATGCTCGAGCGGCTCACTTTCGTCGGGCTCGTTGAGCAGAGCTTCCACTTGAGTCTGCGACAAACTGGTCGGTAGCTTGCGTTGAGTTTTTGGCGGCTGAATCAGCGCCATCGGATTGTGCTCGATGCGCCCAAGCTGTTGCTGCCATTTGTAAAAGCGCCGCAAGGCACTGACGCAGCGGGCGGTGGAGTTAGCACTGAGCTGACGCTCTAGCCTGTCAGCCAGATAGTCCTGCACCCAATCGCCTTGAGCTTGCAGCAAAGTGCCTTTGGTTTGAACAAAACGAGCAAAATCAGTGAGGTCGCGCCGGTAGGCGGCGCGAGTGTTGTCAGCGAGCCCTTGTTGCAACCACAAGTGCTCGACAAAGGCGTCTACTGCTAGCAGCGACGCCTCTACAACGGATTCGGACATTGAGCCCCTTTAAGACTGAGGTTTTTGTTTTAGCAGAGTAAATACAAATACTACGATAGCTGTCGGGATAACCCAACCCATAGATACATCGCTTAAACGCTGCACGAAAGACATATCCAGGCCAGCAGCTTTCATGCCGTCAATTAGACCGTAACAAAGGGCAAAAGCGAATACGACGCGGTGTGCTGTGACCGGGTCGGCAAAGCGGTCACGCAACAGAGTTACGATTACCAGTGCCACAGCCACAGGGTAAACAGACACCAAAATTGGCACACTAATGGCGATTAGTTGAGTCAGCCCCACGTTGGCAATCACCGCACAAACCACAGAGAAAAGCACAACCAAAGGCTTGTATTCCAGTCGCTTAAAGGTTTCCGAGAAGAAGTCAGAACAGGCACTGATAAGACCCACAGCTGTGGTCAAACACGCCAAGGTCACTACCGCGGCCAGCATGACCAAACCAGGACCACCAAAGGCAGAGCTAACGTAAGCACTTAGGATTTGGCCACCGTTTTCCGCGTTAGGAGCAAGCTCAGCCGCTTGTGAGCCCAAGACAAATAGCGGCAAGTAAACCCCAGCCAAACCGATTGCAGCGATAACAGCGGCAATCACTAGGTAGCGGTTTTGCTGGTTTAGGTCGGTAATTTGCTTTTTGCGCAAAACGTCGATGATTAGCGCACCAAACACCACAGAAGCCAAAGCGTCCATGGTGTTGTAGCCCTCCAGCACACCGGCCACAAAAGCGCCTTCGGCAAAATTACCCGAGGCTGGCAGCGCATCGGCACCGTCGTAGAACATCACAGAAGTGGACAGGATCATCAGCAGGATAATCATCACTGGCGTGAGGATCTTACCCACGGTATCTAACAGTCGTCCCGGGTACAGGGAGAGCACCATGGCCACCACGAAAAAGGCACCTGTGTATAGGGCTTGGCTGGTCGCGTTGGCGTCGGCAAAGAAAGGCTTATAACCAATCTCGTAGGCGACCAAGCTGGTTCTTGGCGCAGCGAAAGCCGGGCCAATAATGATGAAAATCGCGGCAGTCACGGTAATTGCGACAACCGGCGGCAACAGACTCATAATGGTGCCATTGCCTTTGGCCACGGCAAACAAGGTGAGCAAAGGCAGTCCCACCGCGGTGAGCATAAAGCCCATCATGGCCATCGGCATTGCTTCACCACTCATGAGTCCAGCCAAAGGTGGGAAGATCAGGTTACCGGCGCCCAAGAAAAAGGCGAATGTCATAAAGCCTAGGCCGAGAGTGTCAGCCAACGACAATTGATTCTGTTGCAAAATTAACTCCGTAACGGATTGGACTTAGCGGCTTGAATTACCAGGACTGGCTCGCTCGCCAAGTTAATAAAGTGTTCAAATGTAACGCATATGGTTCAAGAGATAACAGAGTTAATCCCGACATTCAAGCTAAGCCGGCTTAACTCGAGCAAACAGTACTAAGCCCTCAACAAAGGGCTAACGCCTCCATTACAGCCGTGCTCTATTGGCGTCATAACCGCTGTGGCACTGATTTTCCGCCCTTTCTCGCGTAAACTAGCGCAGGTTGAACAAAGCATAGTAGGTTTGCCGTTGGGATTTCGATTTAAAGCCTTTAGCGTGGATGACAGTGGATGCGGCATGAAAGTATCCACCGACTCTGTGTTGCTCGGGGCTTGGGCACAGCTCGACAAAGCGCAAAACCTATTGGACTTAGGTTGCGGTAGTGGGCTGTTGGCCCTGATGGCCGCTCAGCGCTCAAATGCACAAATCACGGCTATCGATATCGATTGGGATGCGCTTAAGTGTGCCCAAGCTAACTTCGACGCCAGTCCCTGGCGCGAGCGACTGACTTTAATCGGAAAATCAGCGCAAGACTTTGCTCAAAGCAAGCAGCGTTTCGACCACATCATTTGCAACCCGCCCTACTTCGATAACGGCTTGTTGAGCCCAGATCCCAAGCGCGCCAAAGCTAGGCACACTGAGACTTTGAGTTTTGCCGAGCTGGCTCAAAGTCTGGCCAGCAGTTTGGCCACTGGGGGACGCGCCAGTTTGATTGTACCTCTGGACGCCGAATCGGCGTTGTTGAAGGAGTGCGCCAACGTAGGGCTGCACCCCTCCCGTCTAGTGGCGGTCAACTCCACCCCAAACAAAGCGCCTCATCGCGTGTTGATTGAGCTAACTAGTGCACCGGATCACTGCCAACGGGGCAAATTGCAGGTCTATGACCAGCAACAAAATTACACCGCAGAGTTTGCGGCACTAACCAAATCCTTCTACCTCAAGTTATAATGGTCGATTAACTCGCCAACTTGTTTCGTTTTACTGGAAATTATTGAATGTCTTTTGATCACCTGTTGTTAGATGCCAAATTGATGGCATCCCTTGAACGTATGGACCACCAACGTCCCACCACGATTCAGGAGTCCGTGCTACCTCTGGCGATGGATCAGCAAGACATTCTTGCCAGTGCGCCAACCGGTACCGGTAAAACCGCCGCTTTCTTGTTGCCAATTTTGCAGCACCTTATCGACTTTCCCCGTCGACGCCCAGGTCCTGCCCGTGCTTTGGTGCTAACCCCCACTCGTGAGCTGGCGGCGCAAATTCATCAGTACGCTTCGCACCTAGCACACCTCACTGAGCTCAAGATTGGCATTATCACGGGTGGTCAGGACTACCAACCTCAGCTCAAGCAGCTGGCCAAAAACATGGACTTGCTGGTAGCAACTCCGGGGCGTTTGGTGGAATACATTGCCAACGAGTCTTTCTCCTTAGAACAAGTAGAAATCTTGGTGATCGACGAAGCGGATCGCATGCTCGACATGGGCTTTAGAGAAACCGTGAAGGACATTGCAACGGCGGCACTTAAGCGCCAGCAAACTATGCTGTTCTCCGCCACCTTAAACAGCCCGGGCGTTGAAGCCTTTGCCGATGCGCTGCTGGATAACCCGCAGCGCCTAGAAGCCAAACCACCTCGCCGCGAGAGCGGTAAAATCCATCAGTGGATGCATTTGGCCGACGACAAAGACCACAAGTTCGCGCTCTTGTGCCACTGGCTCAACCAAGAAGAAGTGACTCGCGCGATTGTGTTTGTCAAAAAACGCGAAACCGTGGCAGAGCTTGAGGGCAAGCTGCAATCGGCAGGGATCACCGCCGCATTCTTGCGCGGTGACATGGAGCAAAGAGACCGCTTCCGCGCTCTGTCTCGCTTGGTTAAAGGCGAAGCCAAAGTACTGATTGCCACCGACGTCGCCGCTCGCGGTATCGACGTCGAGAATATCTCCCACGTGATCAACTTCGACATGCCGCGCAAGGCCGACATTTACGTGCATCGCATTGGCCGTACTGGTCGAGCCGGAGCCAAAGGCACTGCCATCTCTTTGGTCGAAGCTCACGACATCGGCGTCATTCCGAAAATTGAGCGCTTTACCGACCAAAACTTGAAGCGCCGTGTCATCGCTGAATTGCGCCCAAAGCACAAAGAAGCCAAGGCCCCCACCAAGAAAAAGGTCAAGAAGAAAGGTGCCGCTAAAACCAAGCGCAAAGCCAAGAGTAAGAAATGATTACAAATCCGCGGCAATGGGCTGTCCCATCGCCGCGGAAGCTATGGTATAACAGCAACAATCTTACCGAGTACTAATATTAAAATTCTCACCGGAAGATTGGATCGACAATAAGTCGAGAAGCAACTGGATTGGAACACGAGACTTAAGATGCACATATACCTACGAAGAGCGATGCCGTTTCTCATCATCGCCGGCGCAATTGTTGGTGCCGCCGCCTTAGTTGCGAGCAAGCAAGGGCCAGAAACCGAACCTAAGCAGGTTAAAGCCCCTATTATCGAAGTGGCTCCGGTAGAGCTGCAAGACATCTACTTCAGCATTGACACCTACGGCACTGTTAATCCCAAAGTTAAAACCCAGCTGGTCGCCGAAGTCTCCGGTCGACTCGTCGACGTATCCGATAACTTTGTTGCCGGCGCCATGGTCAAAAAAGGCGACGTTTTGGCGGTTATTGAGCCCGCCGATTATCAAGCAGACCTGATGCAAGCCCAAGCCAGCTTGGCGCAAGCCACTGCCCGTTTGGAAGAAGAAGTGGCCCAAGGCCGTGTAGCGGAAGAAAACTGGCGCGGTGTCACCAGCCAAGTCCCCACTGAATTGGCGTTGCGCATTCCGCAGCGCAAGCAAGAAGAAGCCAACGTACGATTTGCCGAAGCCGCCTTGGCTCGAGCTCAGCGCAACCTTGACCGCACCACAATTCGCGCCCCCTTCGATGGTCTCATTCGAGCTCGCAACGTCGATTTGGGTCAGTTTATTAATACCGGTGTGAATCTGGGACAGCTTTACTCCACTCGCATCGCCGAGGTTCGCCTGCCACTGACCAGTGACGAATTGGCTTATCTGCAATCTATCTCGAATCCAGATACCAGTGTTGAGCTAAACACGGAACTGGCGGGACAGCCGGTGAGCTGGAAAGGCCAAATCACGCGTAGCGAAAACGTCATCGATACCGAGAACCGTATGGTGTACTTGGTAGCCGAAGTGAACGACCCATACCTGCGCAAAAAAGACAGCCACGAAATGCCGCTTAAGTTTGGCAGTTTCGTTACTGCCAGCATCAAAGGCCGTCCATTAACCCAAGTGGCCATTTTGCCACGTCACTTGGTGGAGGACGGCCAAATCGCTTTGGTAAAAGACGACAACACTATTGAGTATCGCGACGTCACCATAGCTCGCAGCGACTTGGATTCGGTTTACATCGACTCTGGCTTAAACGCCGGTGACCGTGTAGCCATGACAGTCTTGAACAGCATGGAAGAAGGTATGACAGTGCGCGTACTAGGTGAAGATAATGCTGATGCAGAGTCTGACAATGTGACCGAGGTTGCGGCCAAGGGAGCTAACTAAGCATGGATACCCAAAAAGGCATTATTGCTTGGTTTGCGCGAAACAGCGTCGCCGCCAACCTATTGATGATCATTCTGTTAGTGGGGGGCTTGTTTGGTGCCCTGACCATTAACAAAGAAGTGTTTCCAAGCTTTGAGTTAAACCTAGTTCAAGTGAACGTGGCCTATCCTGGCGCGGCCCCGCAGGAAATCGAAGAAGGCATCAATATCAAGATCGAAGAACAGATCAAGGATATCGATGGCATTAAGAAGATGACCTCCGTGGCTCGCGAAGGCGTGGGTCAGGTCACTGTTGAAGTGGAGAACGAGTATTCGCCCAAGGAAGTTTTGGACGAAATGAAGCTGCGTATCGACGCCATTTCAACCTTCCCAGAAAACATCGAACGCCCGCGCATCTTTCGAATAAAACCCAAGTCCAACGTGCTGTGGATGTCGGTATATGGCGACCTTACCCGTACCGAGATGAAGGAATTGGGCAAGCAAATTCGCGACGAAGTCACCAACCTGCCCGGTATTACCAACACGGATTTTTGGGGTGCACGCCCTTACGAGATCGCTATTGAAGTGTCAGAAGATCGCCTGCGCGAATACGGCCTTAGCTTTGAGCAAGTGGCACAAGCGGTTCGCGCCAGCTCGCTTGACCTGCCTGGCGGCTCTATTAAAGCCCAGGCCGGCGACATCTTACTGCGCACTAAGGGACAGAAATACTACGGCGATGACTTCGCTCAAGTAGTGGTTAAAACCCGCCCTGACGGCAGTCGCATCATGCTTCCAGAAGTGGCTACCATTCGCGATGATTTTGAAGAGGGCTTGGCTTACACTCGCTTTAACGGCGAACCTGCGGTAACCGTCCAAATCAATAGTGTTGACGATCAAAGTGCTCTGGCCATCAGCCAAACCATTAAACGCTACATCGAAGAACGCCGCGATACGCTACCAGCGGGTGCCGAATTAGACATCTGGTTAGACTTGACCCACTACCTGTCGGGCCGTCTGAACATGATGCTATCTAACATGGCCGGCGGTGCGATTTTGGTATTCGTGGTGCTGGCGTTGTTCCTCAACGTCAAACTGGCGTTTTGGGTGATTGTCGGTCTGCCAGTTTGTTTCTTGGGCGCCGTGTTGATCATGCCCATGTCCTTCATGGGCCTGTCTATCAATCTGCTCAGTCTGTTTGGCTTTATTCTGGTGCTCGGGATCGTGGTGGACGATGCCATTGTTATCGGCGAGAGCGCCTATACCGCCATTGAACGGGAAGGACACTCGGTGGACAGCGTAGTGCGCGGTACCAAACGAGTAGCGGTACCGGCAATCTTTGGGGTACTGACTACCATAGCCGCGTTTGCCCCTATGGTGATGGTGTCTGGACCCATGGGCAGCATCTGGCAGTCCATTGGCTTTGTGGTGATCCTGTGTCTGATGTTCTCCATCGTTGAATCCAAGTTGATTCTGCCGGCTCACTTATCGCACATGAAGCTGGCCAAGCCCAAGCCGTTCGAGGAATACAACTGGTTCACCCAACGAAAAATCATGTTCAACCAAGCGTTTAATCGCTTTGTCCAAGAGAAGTACCGTCCGTTTGTCAGCTGGTGTTTAAACAACCGCTACACAGTGCTGTCGTCCTTCATTGCCGTACTGATTTTGTCGGTGGCTTTGGTGGCGAGTGGTAAAGTGCGCTGGGTATTCTTCCCCGACATTCCGCAAGACTTTTTGCAGGTGCGCATTGAAATGGATGAAGGTGTGTCTGAACAGACTACCTTCAACGCTCTGCGACAAGTTGAAGACGCCTTGTATCGCATGAACGATCAGATGGGGCAGGAATTGCCGACTGAGCCGGTGAAACACACCTTTGTCAACATGTCGAGCCGCACCAGTGCTTTCATGTTTGTTGAACTCTATAAGATGGAGGATTTGGGGGTCACAGGCACTCAAATCGCCAATGCCTGGCGCGACCAGTTACCCGAGCTCGCCGGTGCCAAGAAAGTCGATATCCAAAGTTCCGGTAATCAGGGTGGTGGTGCTATCTCCTTCCGTCTGGTTTCCAGCGATTTGGAGCAATTGGCCCGTGCCGCTGATGAACTCAAACGGGAGCTTCGAGACTACACTGGGGTATTTGATATCTCGGACAACTACTCATCTGGCTCGGATGAGATTCGCCTTAAAATTTTACCTCAAGGTGAAGCACTGGGAATTAGCCTAAGCGACTTAGCCCAGCAAGTGCGATACGCCTTCTACGGCTTTGAAGCGCAGCGTATTTTGCGCAACAAAGAAGAAGTGAAAGTCATGGTGCGCTATCCGTTGGAGCAGCGTCGCACCATTGGCCACTTGGAGAATATGCGCATTCGCACCCCGCAAGGCCAAATGGTGCCCTTCTCCTACATTGCCGAAATTGAGCAGTCGGAAAGCTTCTCGTCCATTACTCGAGTCGATGGCAAGCGCGCTATTACCATTAGTGCCAACGCCGACAAAGCCGTGGTCGAGCCGTCAAAGGTCACCAAAGACATTCTGGAGCGAGTGATCCCGGCGATGCAGGAACGCTACCCCGATGTCACCAGTGAGCTCGATGGCAGTAGTGCGGATGAGGCCACTGCTATGGTGGCGCTGATTCAAGGGGCCTTCTTCGCCTTGTTCACCATCTACGCCTTGATGGCCATTCCACTGAAATCCTACAGTCAACCGCTGATCATCATGTCGGTGATTCCGTTTGGCATTATTGGTGCGGTAATCGGCCACTTAGTCCGCGGTTTAGACGTCAGTATTCTGAGTTTGATGGGGATTGTGGCGCTGGCAGGTGTTGTGGTTAACGACTCGCTGATCCTAGTGGACTTCGTCAACAAAGCCCGCAAGCAAGGTATGGCGATTGTCGATGCGGCGATTAATGCCGGCTGTGAGCGCTTTAGGGCCATCATCCTGACCTCGCTGACCACCTTCTTTGGCTTAGTGCCAATCATGTTTGAAACCAGTTTGCAGGCGCAAGTGGTGATACCTATGGCCACCTCTTTGGCCTTCGGTATCGTATTCTCCACCGTGGTGACCTTGATTTTGATCCCTGTGCTGTACATCGCATTGGACGATCTCAAACGTTTAACTCGATGGTGGTGGCGGCCCAATCGAGAATCGCAACAAACTGTTAACCAATAACGCAAAAAAGCGGGGCTAATGTCCCGCTTTTTCATGCCAGTCGCCTTGCTTTTCGCTTTTGTTGATCGCCGTGCTAGGATGTTACCTCGCTGTACAAATATAACAATTTTGCAAGCTAGATGTTTACCTCGCGCGGACTCAATACACAAGATTTCAACTCGCTCCAGCAATTGCTTCATCCGGTACTTTGGAGCAAGCGCCGGATGGGTTTACTGCTGTTTGTCTGCCTGAGTGTCATCGCCATTGTCTGCTATGGTGTGGTTCGCTTAAACAACGCCCAAACTCAGCTCGAAAAGCGCCATTGGGCCGATCACAGCTTTAATCAACTGCAAACCGTAGCCAATATGACCTCGGAAGAAATGGGCAACCAGATCCGTCGCACCGGATTCTTCGCCTCTTCTTCATTGCTGAGCAACTACCTCAATTACCCCAACGAAACTAACCAAGAGCGTCTGCAAGCTAACTGGGAATACTACACAGAGCAGCTGGCCAGTATGCAGGGGCTGGCGTTTTACGACCTCAACGGTAATCTCGAGCTAAGTACCACCAACGACTTCATGCCACAAAAGCTTGAAGCAAAGGTGATCAATGACAGTGCTCTGCTGGCCAACCAGACCTTCTACACCTCAGAAATGCAGCTTCACCCCATCGATGGAAAAGACACGCCTCTGTTCTATTTGGTCAATCTGATGGAAACCACGCCGGGAATGGATAGAGGTTACTTCGTACATTACATTTCCGCTGAGCAAGTGCTGGGAACCGCGGCACCTTACTTAGCGCAAAACAATCGCCCGATTGTGGTGTTGGATGAGTACGGCGGACTCTTTTACCAGCGGGGGTCAAGCGCAGGCCTTGCACTACCCTATAACTTAGGCGACCAAATCACCGAAGTAGCCCCAGAATTGTGGCAGCAAATGCAGGGCCAAGCGTTTGGCCGAATTGCCGGCGAAGAGGCAACCTATGTATACATTAAAGCCAGCCTAGCCGGAGGCATTGAAACCAATCGCCACGACTACTACCTGATATCATATATTCGCAACGACCAGATTCAGGCCGCTTTGACCCGTCACCACAACGTGGTGATTGGTATCGGTGTGATCTTGGGACTGTTGGCTATCGCTTTAGTAATCACCATCTTTACACTGCACAACGAGACGGCCACTCGTAAATACAGTCACAAGCTAGCCAAGCGATTATTCTCTGTTGGCAGCCCGATATTGATCGTGTCCAAAAGCCAGCGAGTGCTTTACGCCAACGACGGTGCCAGACACTTGTTCGGCGAACAAACCAGACTGGAAGATTCGAGTTTAAAGAGCCTATTGGGCTTTGATGAAGCGCAGGCACAAAAGCTACTCAAGTTCGATCAACAGCACAACATTGGCATCACCATGGGCCAGCGCCAACTCAGCGTTAACGTTGAATGCTTGGCCCACAGACGCATGGAAGACTCTAGTATTGAGCTGTTTATTCTGGGCCTGACCGACCTTAGCCAAGTGGCCCAACTGGAACGCAATAACAAACGCTTGCACGCCCAGTTAGACAGCGCGCAAATGAATCTGCTTGTCACTCCTGATGGCAAAATAGAAAACGCCAACCCGGCGTACGAGAGCTTTTTGGCTGACTACCATCTCGAACTGCCCGGCAACAACCTAAAGACTCTGTTAGAGCAGCAGCAAGCCAACTTCTGGCAGCGGCTAACCAACCATTGCCATTCGCACAAGAACTTCTCGGCACGGATTCAATTGAGCAACGAACACAATCAATCTGCGGCGCTGGAAGTGAGCGCTAAAGGCCAGTGGAGCAAGAGCGATCAACTTCGCTACATCAGCGTCCAGATGACAGTGGTCGCCAATAGCATAGAGCCACTGCCCGTCAACCAGCTCAATGACAGTCAAGCCGCTCTCGAGCGTCAATTGGAACGCTTGTCTGACGAGGACAGTGCAGGTATTCAGCTAATGCTGTTTGACGTAGCGCCTAAAACCAGCACTTTTGAAAACGGTGAAGATGAGCTGATTCAGTATTTGACTCAGCAGATTGAGTTGGACTTTCCCAACACCTGGCAACGTTGGCATTGGCGTCCAGGTCAGCTGATGGTGTTAGTACCAAAAGGGGAAGCGCAGGAGATTTACTATCGAGTGCGCAAGGTGCACTTGGCGCTGAGTTCATTGGACAGCGAGCACCGAATTAGCACCGCAATTACCGGTAACCCGCACTTGGCAGATGCCGATGGCCTCTATCGTCAGCTAAATATTGCCCTAAGAAGAGCGAAGCAGATGTCCGGTATGAAAATCTGCATCGCTTTTTCCAAGCAATCCGCCGCCGTTTAGAACTTGTAAAGCAGAGTCACGTTGGTTTCGGTGTCGGTCTTTTCAAAGGTTGGCTGAGGCTCTGAGTCGTACTTAACGACCAAAGCGACTTTCATCGCCAGCGCACCAATTAGCGAGGCCGAAACGGAAGTCTCTGAACGACCCGTCACTTTCTTGCCCGCATCCACGACGAAGATTTGCTTGAAGGTAGCGTTTTCGCTGATGTCAGTAGCAAAGTTAAGCACACCGTGGGCTACCCAGTCGGTTTCGCGCATATCGTTTGGTTCGGAGTATTTAATACTCTGTACACCAGGACCGATTTCCACATCCAAAATGGTGCTACCCTGCTCAAAGAATCTGTGACCGTAACCGGCAGCGCCTGTGGTTTTGGAATCGAAGCCAGCAAACTTGTCCACTTCGTGGGTCAAGTTGATGAACATGTAGTTGGTCGGAGTGAAGCGATAGTTACCTTGAAGCAAGCCACGGTAGTTTTCCGCCGTGCGGATATCTTCGTCTTCCTTGAATAGCCCCTCAAGCAAGTACTGATTGTCCCAGTCCATGATGTTGTGGCGCATGTCTACGCGACCCTTGACTGAGGTGGTTTTGGTGTTACCTGTGGTAATGGTGGCGCCCAGTTCAGCTTCACCAGTGAAAGATGGTTGCGGCTCTTCGGCCAGCGCAACCAAAGGCGTGGCCAAAGCGGCCAACATCAGCGCGTGTTTCATCTACTACCCCTAAACGAATGGTCGAAAACTATTGTGAATTATTTGTAGGTATTATGTTGGCGAGCAGTGTATCACTGAGACTATTGGCTTTGCGAGGTTGAAGGCATAAAAAAACGCCCCTTTCGGAGCGTTTTTCATACAAATCAGTACAAATTAAAGTACGACTTGTGGGTCAAGTTCACCGGCTTGGTAAGCTTTGTACATGGCTTGCAGTGACTTAGGCTTGATTTTAGAGCCTTGTCCGGCACAACCAAAGGCCTGGTAGCGGTCGATACACACTTGAGTCATGGCTTCTTGCGAGGCTTTCAAGAATTTGCGCGGGTCAAACTCTGAAGGGTTCTCAGCCAAGAACTTGCGCACGGCACCGGTAGAGGCCAAACGCAGGTCGGTATCGATGTTAATCTTACGCACACCGTGCTTAATGCCTTCAACGATTTCTTCCACAGGCACACCGTAGGTCTCTGGGATTTCACCGCCGTACTGGTTGATCACTTCCAACCACTCTTGTGGCACAGAAGAGGAACCGTGCATCACCAAGTGAGTGTTAGGAATGCGTTCGTGGATCTCTTTGATGCGATCGATGCGCAACACGTCACCGCTTGGCTTCTTAGAGAACTTGTAAGCACCGTGGCTGGTACCAATCGCAATCGCCAGTGCATCAACGTGGGTGTCGGCAACGAACTGGGCCGCTTCTTCTGGACTGGTCAGCATCTGATCCATGCTCAAAGTACCCACAGCACCAATGCCGTCTTCTTCGCCGGCTTGGCCGGTTTCTAGGCTACCCAAGCAGCCAATTTCGCCTTCTACCGACACGCCACAGGCGTGGGCGAAAGCCACAGTACGACGAGTCACGTCGACGTTGTACTCGTATGAGGCCGGGGTTTTACCGTCCGCCATCAAAGAGCCGTCCATCATTACTGATGACATACCCAATTGAATTGAGCGCTGACATACGTCTGGGTGAGTACCATGGTCCTGGTGAATACACACAGGAATGTCTGGGTACTGCTCTAGCGCGGCTTCCATCAGGTACTTCAAGAACTGAGGACGAGCGTACTTACGCGCACCAGCAGAGGCTTGAACGATTACCGGGCTATCGGTAACTTCAGCCGCGTGCATGATGGCGCGCATTTGTTCTAGGTTATTAACGTTAAACGCTGGTACGCCGTAGCCGTTTTCGGCAGCGTGGTCCAACAATTGACGCAATGAAATTAGTGCCATGGTCTCGAAACTCCAATTTCGGTGGCGAGTGTTATCGCCGTTAGTTAATCAAATATTGTTATTATTATGTCTGCCTGGTCGACGCTTATCTTGGGCTATTTTGCCAAAGTATAAGCGTCTGATATTAATGTTATTTTATTGTGCAGCGCGCTCTTCTAGGATAGCAACTGCTGGAAGTTTTTTCCCTTCCAAAAACTCTAAGAAGGCACCGCCCCCTGTAGAAATGTAGGACACTTTGTCTTTAATGCCGTATTTATCCACGGCGGCCAGAGTGTCACCACCACCGGCAATAGAGAAAGCATCACTTTCGGCAATGGCCTGAGCTATGCGCTTAGTCCCTTCCCCAAACTGGTCAAATTCAAACACGCCCACAGGACCATTCCAAACAATGGTGCCGGCGTTTTTGAGGATAGCGGCCAGCGCTTTTGCGCTATTCGGGCCGATATCGAAAATCATGTCTTGCTCGTTGACCTGATCTACCACTTTTAGCTCGGCTACAGCTTCTGGACTGAACTCAGTGCCGCAAACCACGTCGGTAGGTACCGGAATATCGCCACCACGACTTTGCGCTTGTGCGGTTAGGCGCTGTGCTTCTTCAATCAAGTCAGCCTCGTACAAAGACTTGCCCACACCATTGCCGGCAGCCGCGATAAAGGTGTTGGCAATACCACCACCAACCACTAGTTGATCAACTACCTGGCTTAAGCTCTCTAGCACGGTCAATTTGGTCGAAACCTTAGAACCACCCACAATAGCCACGAGCGGGCGCTTAGGGTTGTCCAGTGCTTTGGCCAGCGCTTCTAGCTCGCCTTGTAAAAGCGGGCCTGCGCAAGCGATAGGCGCGTACTTGGCAACCCCGTGAGTTGAGGCTTGCGCGCGGTGAGCAGTACCGAAGGCATCCATCACGAACACATCGCAAAGGGCCGCTAGCTTTTGCGCCAAGGCATCGTCGTTTTTCTTCTCGCCTGGGTTAAAGCGAACGTTTTCAAATACCACCACCTGATTGGCTTGAGTCGCCACGCCATCGAGATAGTCGCTAGCCAAAACCACTTCTTGCTCAAGGGCGTCGTTGAGATAAGCCACAACAGGCGCCATAGAGAACTCGGCGTTGAACTCGCCTTCGGTAGGACGGCCAAGGTGGGACATTACCATTACCTGAGCGCCCTTCTCCAATGCCAGCTTGATGGTTGGCAGTGCCGCCAACAAACGGGCGTCTGACGCGACTTTGCCGTCTTTGATTGGCACGTTTAAATCTTCACGGATCAGCACTCGTTTACCGGTTAAATCCAGTTCACGCATGTTCAATACTGACATTGGTTTTCCTCAATCGATTTAGGCTGTATTTCGTTTCAATAGTGCCAGGTGCACGCCAGTGTCTAGCATGCGGTTGGCGAACCCCCACTCGTTGTCGCACCAAAGCAACATCTTCACCATGTGCGAGGCACTGACTCGAGTCTGAGTGCCATCGACAATGCATGAGCGCGGGTCGTGATTAAAATCTGTGGACACTAATGGGTCCATGGTAAAGCCAAGCACGTGATTGTGAGACTGAGCTGCGGCTTGCTCTAGCGTGCTGTTAATGGCTTGGATATCCACCGCTTTTTTAAGGGTCAGGGTGACGTCCATAGCGGTCACGTTGACCGTTGGCACGCGCACTGAAATCGCCTCAAATTTGTTTTTTAGATGGGGCAGTATTCGCTCAACCCCCAAGGCCAACTTGGTATCCACCGGAATGATCGACTGACCGGCAGCGCGAGTGCGGCGCAGGTCGCTATGGTAAGCATCGATCACTTGCTGGTCGTTCATGGCCGAATGAATGGTGGTAATCGCCCCACTCTCAACCCCGAAAGCTTTGTCCAGCAAATCGATAACCGGCACGCTGCAGTTGGTGGTGCAAGAAGCGTTGGAAACTACAGTCTCGAGACCCGTGAGTTGCTCATGGTTAACCCCATACACCACGGTGGCATCCACCGCTTGGTCCGCGGGGTGACTGATCAAGACTTGCTTAGCACCGGCATCGATATGAGCTTGGCAGGCATCTCGGGTACTTAGAGCACCGGTAGCCTCAAACACCAATTCAATGTCGAGTTCACGCCAAGGTAATTGGCTTGGATCGGCGATTTGCAGCAACTGGATGTCGTCGTGACCGACGTGCATCCAGGTACTGTCATCTTTGTGATGTAGCGACACCTCATTGGCAAAGCGGCCATGGGTGGTGTCGTACTGGGTCAGGTGCGCAATGGCGCTGGCGTCCGCCAGCTCATTAATGGCCACCACTTGGACTCGGTCGCGCAGCCCTGATTCATACAGGGCGCGCAATATCGAGCGGCCGATACGGCCATAGCCATTAATGGCAACGCGGATCATGGCTTACAGTAGGCTGTTAGCAGTTTCGATAACGTTCGCCTTGGTAAAGCCAAACATTTCAAACAACTGACCCGCTGGCGCTGATTCACCAAAGGTGGTCATACCGATGATCTTGCCTCCAAAGCCCACGTACTTGTACCAGTAGTCAGCGATGCCCGCCTCAACCGCGATACGCTTGGTCACGGCTGCTGGTAGTACTGATTCGCGGTACTCATCGCTCTGCGCGTCAAAGACGTCGGTAGACGGCATAGACACCACGCGTACCTTGCGACCTTGAGCGGTCAGCTCGGCCGCGGCTTCAACGGTTAGGCCGACTTCAGAACCGGTAGCAATCAAAATTAGCTCTGGCGTACCGTCACAGTCCACCAAGGTGTAACCGCCTTTGGCGATGTTGGCTAGCTGCGCTTCGTCACGAGCCTGCTGTGCCAAACCTTGGCGAGAGAAAATCAGAGAAGTTGGACCGTCTTTGCGCTCAACCGCGGCTTTCCAAGCCACTGCAGACTCAACCTGGTCACATGGACGCCAAGTGCTCATGTTAGGGGTCAAACGCAATGAAGCGATTTGCTCTACTGGCTGGTGAGTCGGGCCGTCTTCGCCCAGACCGATTGAATCGTGGGTGTAAACAAAGATAGAACGCTGCTTCATCAGCGCCGCCATGCGAACCGCGTTACGCGCGTATTCCATGAACATCAGGAAGGTAGCACCGTAAGGGATGAAACCGCCGTGCAGAGCAATACCATTCATCATGGCGCTCATGCCAAATTCACGTACACCGTAAAAGATGTAGTTACCCGAAGCGTCGTCCGCTTCTAGGCCTTTAGAACCAGACCACAGGGTCAAGTTAGAGCCGGCCAAATCGGCCGAGCCGCCCATGAACTCAGGCAGCATAGGTGCAAAGGCTTCAATAGCATTTTGCGACGCTTTACGCGAGGCGATGTTAGCAGGGTTGGCTTGCAGCTCAGCGATGAAGGCTTGCGATTTTTGCTCCCAATCCGCTGGCAGGTCACCGGCTTGACGGCGGTTAAACTCAGCCGCTAGCTCAGGGAATTCTGCCGCATAAGCTTGCATTTTGGCGTCCCAGGCTTTCTCGGCTGCTGTACCGGCTTCAACGCCGTTCCAGGCTTCCATCACGTCTGCTGGGATGTCAAAGGCAGGCTTGTCCCAACCCAGGAACTCGCGAGACGCTTTAATTTCGTCGTCACCCAGAGGGGCACCGTGACAGTCGTGGCTGCCAGACTTGTTAGGCGAACCGTAACCAATGATGGTCTTAGTACAAATCAGAGTCGGCTTGCCAGTTTCAGCGCGCGCCGCTTCAATAGCCGCAGCAATCGCTTCTGGATCGTGGCCGTCTACCGCTGGAATGACGTGCCAGCCGTAGGACTCAAAGCGCTTAGGCGTATCGTCAGAGAACCAGCCTTCGACTTCGCCATCGATTGAGATGCCGTTGTCATCCCAGAACGCAACCAACTTGCCCAGGCCCAGAGTACCGGCCAGCGAGCAAGCTTCGTGTGAAATACCTTCCATTAGACAACCGTCACCTAGGAATACGTAGGTGAAGTGGTCAACGATGTCGTGGCCTGGGCGGTTGAACTGAGCAGCCAGAGATTTCTCGGCAATCGCCATACCAACCGCGTTGGTGATCCCTTGGCCTAGCGGACCCGTAGTGGTTTCAACGCCAGGTGCGTAACCGTACTCAGGGTGACCTGGAGTACGCGAGTGCAGTTGACGGAAGTTTTTCAGGTCTTCGATGTTTAAGTCGTAACCAGATAAGTGCAGCAGAGAGTACAACAGCATTGAACCGTGACCATTGGATAGAATAAAGCGGTCGCGGTCGGCCCAGTTAGGGTTGGCTGGGTTGTGTTTTAGAAAGTCACGCCAAAGTACCTCGGCGATATCGGCCATACCCATGGGGGCTCCAGGGTGGCCTGATTTGGCCTTTTGTACTGCATCCATGCTCAATACACGGATGGCATTAGCGAGTTCTTTACGAGAAGACATGGTCTCTCCTGCAATTATTAAAATGGTAGGTTGAAAATTTGGGGCGCCACATTTTCCCAAAGGCGCGCACTTGAATCAAATAAATTTGAGAAAGGCTTCAAATTTTTTAATGGGATTTTGTGACTATTCGCAAGCCTTTACACATTCCTTACAAGCTTTGCTTTAATTTATTTGGGATTTTCACTAGCATCCGAACTCTAAATACATAGAATAGACGTCTAGAAGTAGAAACCTCTACACGTTTTTACGGTTAAATTCTTCAATCGAGAAGCAAAATCATGGCAAAACATTTATTTACCTCAGAGTCAGTATCTGAGGGGCATCCTGACAAGATTGCGGATCAAATCTCTGATGCGGTGCTAGACGCCATTTTGGCGCAAGATCCAAAAGCCCGTGTGGCTTGTGAAACCTATGTCAAAACCGGCATGGTTTTGGTCGGTGGTGAAATCACTACTTCGGCCTGGGTAGACATTGAAGAGCTAACCCGTAAGACAGTTCGCGAAATTGGCTACACCCACTCAGACATGGGCTTTGACGCCGATTCATGCGCGATTCTGAACGCCATTGGCAAGCAGTCGCCTGACATTAACCAAGGTGTTGACCGTGCTGACCCTAAAGAACAGGGCGCCGGCGACCAAGGTTTGATGTTTGGTTACGCGTCTAACGAAACCGACGTTCTAATGCCAGCCCCAATTACCTACGCCCACCGTTTGGTTAAGCGCCAAGCCGAAGTGCGTAAGAGTGGCCAGCTGCCATGGTTGCGTCCTGATGCCAAATCTCAGGTAACCTTCGCTTATGAAGATGGCAAAATTTCTGGTATCGATGCGGTGGTTCTATCCACTCAGCACGACGAAGACATCAAGCAAGCGGATCTGATTGAAGCCGTTCGCGAACACATCATCAAGCCTGAGCTGCCAGAACAGTGGATCACCAAAAACACCAAGTTCTTCATCAACCCAACCGGCCGTTTCGTTATCGGTGGTCCTGTGGGGGATTGTGGTCTGACGGGTCGTAAGATCATCGTAGATACCTACGGCGGTGTTGCGCGTCACGGTGGTGGTGCCTTCTCTGGTAAAGATCCATCAAAAGTTGACCGCTCAGCGGCATACGCGGGTCGCTATGTTGCTAAGAACTTGGTTGCCGCTGGTCTGGCCGACCGCTTGGAAATCCAGGTGTCTTACGCGATTGGTGTTGCCGAGCCGACCTCTATCAGCATCGATACTTTCGGTACTGGTAAGCTATCTGAAGAGAAACTCATTGATTTGGTGCGTCGTCACTTTGACCTACGTCCATACGGCCTGATTGAAATGTTGGACCTTAACCGTCCTATCTACCAGCCAACCGCTGCTTATGGCCACTTTGGTCGCGAAGAGTTCCCATGGGAGCGCACCGACAAAGCCGAGGCCCTGCGCTCAGACGCCGGTCTGTAACTGCCACTGCTGTTCGTCCAAAGCCAGTCCTCGCGACTGGCTTTTTTGTACCTCAAGCTCAGTTGTGGTGGTTTGTACCGCGCATGGATACTGGTTAGACTGAGCAAAAATCACTGACACAGGGAGTTGTTATGTCAGTCAAACTCACCATTGCCATTGTCAGCCTGTGCTGTCTTCCCTTTACCAGTGCGGCGCAAGGGTTTGCCTCTGACAAAGTGCAATCGAAAGCCCCTCACGCGTTCGTACTACAACCTGAAGCCAAGCCGTTTTTGGAGCGCGCTGCTCTAGAGACTCAAACTCAGGCGCGACAACTGGCACGTAACATTCAGCGAGTGCGCACACTGGCCAAGGCCCTCAAGGAGTGGGAGACTTTGCCCTTCAGCGAGCGAGTGGAATACCTAGAGCAAATCTTTGCTATCCAAGTGCGCCTCATGCAGATCAAACAACCAGATTTGTTAATTGACGCCAGCAGTTACCCAGACAAGGTTGCCTACTTTGATTTTGACCCGAGCGAGCCTCTCGAAGGTAAAGTGTTTTTGAACTCGGCCAAGTTGGCGGACGCCAATCCTTGGTTATCGTTAGCGCTGTTGATTCACGAAACTCGCCACGCCTATCAACTGCAACAAACCGAACCCGACGAGCTTACCCAAGCTTGGCAAGCGGCGTTTGTGCTGCAAAAAGAAACAGAGAAATGGTCCGCCAGCGACTTTTACGCTTTGGCAAACGAATTTGAAGCCTTTCAATACGCCAATTTTGCCATGGGCTTGTTGACCAACTTTGAGCAACCCGAGCAAGGTCTGGGTCTGTTGGGTGCTCAGTACGATAGCCAAGGCCAACTTGTGATAGATCTGTTGCAGTGGCACGAGCACAGCAGCGGCGTCAGCTTAGTGGAGCGCTACAACAACGCTCTGGCTAATCACTAGCTTTCTCGCTCAAATGGCTATTGAGTCCCTGCTCGCACCAAGTAAGGGACTCAATACGAGTTTTCTCAAATTCGGCGTGGTTCTCAGGTGAGATCGCTCGGTGAGACTCGGTGTGGTAGATGTGAAACGCTGTGGCGCCGTGGCGGATCCTAATCTTGTGAACGCCGATATTCATCAAACGTATCGCAAACTCTAAATCGTCGCCGCCCCAACCGGTAAAGGCTTCATTAAACCCATTTACCTTCAGCGCATCATTGTGCCAAAAGGACATGTTGGCACCGTAAAACCCTCGTAACTTGTGACACACGCTACTGCGAAGATTTCGCAGCCATACCGGGCGTATTAAGTCAGAACGATGAGCGTGAATGCCCGGAGACAACATGTGAGGAACGTATCCATCTAGGACACGTTGTGAAAGCGTCGGGTTCATATACATGCGCCGCCCTGCCAAGCAATAGCCGGGTTTGGCCATTTCCTGGTGATCTGCCAGAAAGTGCGAGTGCATTACAATGTCGCCGTCAATCACCACTATGTAATCTGAACTGACCTTGGCTATCGCCAAATTGCGACTTCGATTAAGCCTAAAACCGTCATCTTCTTGCCAGCTGTGAATGATAGGCACAGGCGACTGCTGTTGAAGTTCGGCAATCAAAGCACGGGTCTCTTCACCCGAGCCATCATCAGCAATGATTATCTCGTCAGGCATGCGAACTTGCCGCCAAGCAGACTCAACCGAACGTCGCAATGCATCCGGCCAGTTGTAGGTGGTAATCACTAAACTGATGCGCTTTGGTGAAGGCATTAAGTCTCCTCAAGGGCTGTGAGTCCGCTCTTCTACTCTAGTTAATTAGAGTTAACTTAATCAACTATCGCTAATTTCGGCGCAACAATAACCGCAAATACCCCACATTGCCAAACGCATCTAACACTGGCTTCAGCCCCGATTCAGGGTACTTTGTTCACAATTGGCAGGTTTTAAAAAACGGAATATGGGTTCCTTATGTTGAAACTGATTTCTCGCACACTATTGCTCCCAATTGCTTGGGTGATGGATTGGTGGTCTTTACGCCAGCACCCCAAGCCACACGCGCCCGCTCCTTCGCCGTTGCGCGCCAGTAAACCTATGAGAAAAGCTCGCGACCAGAACATTTTGGTTTCTGTTGTGATTCCGGTATACGGCGTTGAGAAATATCTGCGCGCTTGCCTAGATTCCTTGCTGCTACAACCGCTTGATGAGAAGTATCAGGACAAACTGGAAATCATTCTGGTGCACGACGCCAGCCCAGATAGCTCGCTCGCCATTATGGAGTCGCACCCTCAGCGTCATCGTTTTCGCATCGTTAACCACCAGCAAAACCAAGGGATTGCCGCTACTCGCAATACTGGTCTGAGCGAAGCCGTGGGCGAGTACATATTATTCTTTGATTCCGACGATGTACTTAAGCCGGGGATTTTGAATCAATTTATGGTGCAAGCCGAGTCTGGTGAAGCGCAAGTGGTGGAAAGCTATAATCATCCGATTGCCACCGATGAACTCGACCGTCTTCAACTCAAGAGTTTCAGCCGTGAGCAAGCCTTTGGAGGTCCCTCGCCGCTTTACACCGACTTTGAGAGTATCAAGACCAACCTTAGCGGGTTTGCCTGGGGTAAGCTCTGGCACCACAGTTTGTGGCATGACTGCGAGTTTCCCGATGGCTTATTGTTTGAGGACAGCATAATCAGTAATGCTCTGGTTTACCGAGTAAAAAGTTTACGCCATCTGCGCACCGCTAGTGCTTTCTATCGTTCAAACCCCAAATCCATTGTGCGCCAGCGCATTACTCCTAAGCACGGCTGGCATCACTGTTACAGTCTGCAGGCCGGTTGGCAGTTATATCAATCCGCAAACAGCACTCAAGCTAACACCTATTACCAACAGTTGTTTGATGAGCTTGGGCATTATCTGCGAATTCGGACTAAGGGGCTG
Organism: Paraferrimonas sedimenticola; assembly: GCF_002282855.1. Taxonomy (GTDB): domain Bacteria; phylum Pseudomonadota; class Gammaproteobacteria; order Enterobacterales; family Shewanellaceae; genus Paraferrimonas; species Paraferrimonas sedimenticola. Next base: position 138,158 of record NZ_NRIR01000004.1, read on the forward strand.
ACGTTTGCCTCGACTCAAAGCATGCTGGCGTTCGCCGATCAATTACTCTGCGAAGTGGAAACTCAGCTAAACCCCAGTATCGGACTGACGCCAAAACAGCGACTGCAGCGCTGGGCGATTGCCAAACACCGAGTAAATCTCTGGTTTTTAACCGCCTTTAGAGAGCGGTAGGCCCAGAAAAAGGCTATAATGCCGCTCCGAAACCTAAGACAGAATTTGAGAACAGAGACAGAAAATGCGAATTGTTGGTGTTGAACTGAAAAGTAACGAAGCGGTGGTATCGCTAATTTCCTACGCTGAAGGCCTAGTTGACCTGCCCCCGTTTCGCGCTCGTCGCGTCACCATGAGCAAAGGCACCGATGCCCAAACTCTAAAAGATTTTCAGTTCGAATTCTCAAAGCTGATGAAGGACTATCAGGTAGAAAAAGTGGTGATCCGCGAACGTCCAACCAAGGGACGTTTTGCCGGTAGCGCGGTTGGATTCAAGATGGAAGCGGCAATCCAGCTGATCGAAGGTTTGAACGTTGAGCTGTTAAGCGCCAATCAAATCAAGACTTCGCTTAAGCACACGCCGCTGCCTATCGAGTTTGCCGCCACCGGCCTTAAAGGTTTTCAAGAAGGCGCCTTTACTAGCGCCTTCGCCTCTTGTCATCTGAAAACCGAAGACTAACTCTTATTCTCGGCGGCAACTTCTGCCGCCTTCTCTACCCAGTTAGCGTCCGCTTTCTCGACATACCCTTCTTTGTCCTTACGCCAGGTCTCTCGCACGCCCAAGCTGTAATTTAAGTAGAGCTTGTCGTTGTAGATTTCCCAGGCCTGCGGGTCGGTACTTACCACAAAGCCTCGCGACATGGCGTAAGCGCAATAACCGCCGTATTCAGGCGCGTACTTTGCCGGCTCTGCATCAAACATGGCCTTGTGCTGTGCGTTGGCAAAACGCCACTGCACCCCTTGGTACTGACTGGTAAAGGCCGCATCACCAAGCGTCGGCTCACCATCGGTAAAGTACGCCACCACGTCGTAACCGCGATTAGCAACACCCTCCTCTGTGAATACCGGCTCATCGCCTAAACTGGTGCACGCACTGATAAGCAGTGCGGCAAATATTACTGTAGCTAATCGCCAAATTGTCATATCGCCTCCATTAGAATTTGCGTTTAACCAGTTGACCGGTAAACCTGCGGCTATGTTGCACGCGCACCAGATTGGTGCAAACAAACCGTTCTCGCACTCGGTTTGGGCAAAAATTCAACACCTCAAACCATCCTAACTAATAAAAATCAATTAAAACAGCTGGATACAGAAGTGGAACGGGGTTTGCCTGTTTGTATAAGCAAAGAGTTTACGGAGAAAGCGTTTTAGACAAGCGTTTGTCACACAAAGCCACAGCCTAAGGAGGGCGCTATGATGACCTGTTCGTCGCTGCACACCCTGATAGCCACGGATCTGGATGGCACCTTGCTGGACCACAGCAACTATTCATCCGACCAAGCCCAGCCAGCATTAAGCCGCTGCTTGTCCCTTGGCATTCCCGTGATCTTTAACACCTCCAAGACGCGCATCGAGTCGGCTCAAATTCGCTCGCAACTCAATATCAATGACCCCTACATTGTCGAAAACGGCTCAGCGATCATCATTCCCAAAGCTTGGATGGCGCGGCTGAGCTGTGATACCAGTGCGTTGTTGCAAACCGCCAATGAATGGGTATTGCCGCTGGGGTTATCTCGCAGTCACATCGTCTCTCAACTGAAACGGCTCAAAGCTGAACGCGGTTTTCGCTTTACCGGTTTTTCTGACATGCGTTTGAGTGAACTGGTGAGCCACACTGGCCTGTCCGCTGGTGATGCCGAGCTGGCCAATCAGCGCGAGTATTCTGAGCCTTTGTTGTGGCAAGACAGCAAAGCCGCTCTGACCATTTTTAAAAACTGCCTAGAAAAGTTGGGGCTGCGCCTTCTCAAAGGTGGTCGTTTTTACCACGTGCTGGGTCAAACCGACAAAGGCCAGGCGCTCAACTGGCTCAAAGATCTTTACCAAAACCAACACGGCTCGCCCACCACGGTTATCGCTCTTGGCGATAGCCACAACGATATCGACATGATGCAAGCCGCCGACATCGCAATTTGGGTGCGCTCGCCTGCGCATCCGGTGCCTGATGCCGGCTACCACAGGTTGTCGTTCACGACTCGCGCTCAAGGGCCTGCGGGTTGGAACGAAGCCATTACCAGTCTGATTGGCAGTTACTAAGCGGAGAAAACACGCATGGCAGATTTTCATCAAAATGGTGTGATAACTACCCTACACAATCTCAACTGTCGCTCGCTGGAAGATTTAGAAAGCGACTTGTGCCAGTTCGCCAAGCGCCGTCCCTTGGGCTTAGTACTGCCCTCGCTGTACTCGGAGTTGCAAACTCAAGCACTGCCCAAGATCATCGATGAGCTCAAAAAGGTACCCTACCTATCTCAAATCATCATTGGCTTAGACAGAGCAAACCTCGCTGAGTACCAGCACGCGTTGGAGTTTTTTGGCCAGTTGCCGCAGCAGCATCGAGTACTTTGGAACGACGGCCCGCGTCTGCGTGCCATCGACGCAGAACTGAGAAGCAAGGGCTTAGCCCCAGAGGAAATGGGCAAAGGCCGCAACGTCTGGTATTGCTTTGGCTATGCCTTGGCCACCAATCAAGTTAAGGCGTTAGCACTGCACGATTGCGACATAGTTACCTATGAGCGCGGCTTGTTAGCACGCTTGTTGTACCCAGTGGCTCAGCCTGCATTCCAATACAAATTTTGCAAAGGCTATTACGCTCGCGCTGCTAAAGGTACCCTCAACGGCCGCGTCAGCCGCTTACTGGTGACCCCGCTGATTCGCACCCTAAAACGCCAATTCCCCGACAACGAGTACCTGGAATACTTAGACAGTTTCCGCTACCCGCTCGCAGGCGAGTTCTCTTTCCGCTTAGACGTGCTTAACGACCTGCGTATTCCATCCGATTGGGGACTGGAGATTGGTGTGCTGGCAGAGATGAAGCGCAATTACGCCAGTAACCGCTTGTGCCAAGTGGACATTTGCGACCGCTACGACCACAAACACCAAGACCTGTCCGCCGGTAACGACAACGGTGGACTGTCAAAAATGTCCATCGACATCTCCAAAGCTCTGTTTCGCAAGCTCGCCACTCAGGGTGCGGTGTTTAACGAAGGCGTGATGCGTACGATAAAAGCCAGTTACTACCGTTTGGCGTTGGACTTTATCGAGTCTTACCGCAACGATGCCATCATCAATGGCTTGGACATTGACGTGCACAAAGAAGAAGCCGCGGTAGAGCTATTTGCCGAGAACATTCTCAAAGCCGGTGACAACTTTCTCAACCACAGCATGGAAACGCCATTTATTCCTAGTTGGCATCGAGTGTCAGCCGCAGTACCAGACATTTTGGAGCGTTTGGTGGAAGCGGTTGAGCTGGACACTCAAGAGTTCTTGCAGCTTCCTGCTAAGGCCAGTTAATGAGCCACGGTTCTCTATTTGAACGCCTTGTTGCCTATTTAGAACAGCTCTACCCCAAGCTGGATGCCCATCAGTTGGCACGCCAATGCTTGTATCAAATGGAATTGGACTTTGAGGTAACTACACCGAGCGCCCATAACAACAGTTGGGATCAATCCGACTGTTGGCTGATCAGCTACGGCGATAGTATTCTCAAGTCCGGTGAGAAACCCTTGAGTACACTGCACGGGTTTATCGAAGCCCAGCTGGCGGAAACCGTATCAGGGGTGCACATACTGCCCTTTTTTCCCTACAGCTCGGACGACGGCTTCTCGGTCATCGACTATTACTCGGTCAACGATTCACTGGGCGATTGGAATGACATTCGCGCCATAGGCGAGCGTTGGGACTTGATGGCGGACTTGGTGATCAACCACTGTTCGGCCCGTAGCGGTTGGTTTGAGAACTTTCGCCACAATCGCGATCCCGGCCGTGGCTTTTTCAAGTGCGCCGATCCGAGTTGGGATTTGTCTCAGGTGGTACGCCCACGCACCAACGACCTGCTGCAAAGCTATACCAGCGTCGATGGTGAGCGCTGGTTGTGGTGCACCTTTAGCCGTGATCAGGTGGATTTGGACTTTGAAAATCCACAGGTACTGCTGGAGTTTTTGGCCATCATTCGCCATTACTTGAATCACAAGGTGCGCATATTTCGCCTAGACGCCATCGCCTTTGTGTGGAAAATCCCAGGTACCAATTGCCTCAATCTGGCTCAAACCCACACCCTAGTTCGACTGCTCAGATTATTGGTGGAGCACGCCCAGCCAAATGCGGTGATCATTACCGAAACCAATATTCCTAACCGCGAGAACTTAAGCTACTTTGGCAACGCTAACGAAGCCCATGGTATCTATAATTTCGCCTTGCCGCCACTGCTGCTGCACACTCTAATCAGCGGTGATGCCAGTCACTTGAGCAACTGGGCGATGGCCATGCCGCCGGCGCAAAACGGCACCTTCTTTTTGAACTTTATAGCGTCCCACGATGGCATTGGTCTGCGCCCGGTCGAACACATATTGGATGAGGCCGAAACCCAAACCTTAATTAACACCATGCAAGGATTTGGCGGACGCATTTCCTGGCGGAACTTGTCCGAGCAAAGGGTCAAACCTTACGAGATAAACATCAGTCTCTTCGACGCACTGAAGGGCACCGCCAAAGGAGTGGACTCTCATCAGTTGGCTCGATTCATCTGCGCCCACTGCATCATGCTATCGCTTGAGGGCATTCCGGCGATCTACATTCACAGTTGGTTGGCCACTGGCAACGACTATCACAAATTGCAGCACTCCCAGCACAATCGCGCCATCAATCGCCACCGCTGGCAAGCAGACCAACTAGAAAGCGCACTCGCGGATACCGATAGCCACCACGCCAAGGCGTTAACTGCACTAAAGCGTCTAGTTGGCATTCGTCAGCACCAAAGCGCATTTCACCCCAATGCCACTCAGTACACATTGCAGTTGGGCAAACACTTATTTGGCATCTGGCGCCAGAGCTTGGACCGTCGCCAAAGCGTATTCGCAATCCACAACGTCAGCAGTCAAACTCAGTCCCTGCCTCTATCGGAAATCAACCTAACCGAGTTAGACCAGTGGACCGATTTGCTCAGCCAGCAAAGCATTGATCCCAGCCAAAAGTCCCTGCAGCTCGCACCTTATCAGAGCGTCTGGCTGACTAACCTTGCTAATCCCGCCTAGCCGCCCTAACTTAGCTTAAGGACGATTGGAGTGGTTTATGCTGGTAGTGATTTTTCGAGCGACCACCGCTGAGCTCGACCCTCAATACACTGAGTTGGCGGTGAAATTAAGAGACAAAGCGATTCGCGAGTACGGCTGCTTGGAGTTTGTTAGCGCCTGCGAGGGCAAACAGGAGATCGCCCTGTCCTATTGGCCAGACTTGGCCTCGATTAAGGCTTGGCAAGCCGACCCTGAGCACAGGCGTGCTCAAGTACTAGGCAAGCAGCTTTGGTACAGTGATTATCAAGTCCAAATCGCACAGATTGGCGACTTGCGTACACCTGAGTAACCTCCACCTTAGCGCTTAACAATCCCCTTTAGCGCAGCGCGCATATCTCGCTGAAAGGCTTCAATGGAGTGAGTATCAAGGATGTACTGACGCGCTTCTATTGCCAGCACTTGACGCTCGGCTTCCTTGTCTATGAGTTTGCGAATCCCCTCAACGAAAAGTGGCACTTTATCAAAACCATCACCAAGCACCACGCCGGTGTAATGACCAAATCGCTCGGTCAAGTTGTCTGGGTTTTGGCAGCTCACGAGCAGAGTGCCGACTTCTAGCGCTTCTAAGAAAGAAACCGGCAAGGCTTCGTGAATAGAGGTGTTAACCAACACCTTGGCATCGCGCAAAAACTGCTGTTTTCGCTCACCTTCCACGTGACCGGCAAAGGTCAGATTCTCAATCTCGTAGTAAGGCGCCATGATTTTCTGGTTGGCTTCCTGATCCCGCCCAGATTTGCCCAATACAATGAATTCAAGCTCGGGCATGGCCTTGGCAATTTCGCAAAACAGCCAGCCGCGTTTTACCGACTCAATGCGTCCCAGAAAAATCACTTGATTCTTTTTGGGGTATTGCTCCACATCGAAGTCTCGGTCGATTTCGATAGGGTTGGGCAAAAATGGAATTGGCGTATCGGCTGGCAGTCGATACAACTCTTTGGCTTTTGGCGTTAAGAAGTGCGCTTGAGTAACAAACTGAACCCGACCATTTTGATGCGCCTGATGAACAAAATCGTAAGTGGGTTGATGGTAATAACTGTCCTCAGCGAACAACTCAACCGTATCTATCTCTTCCCAGTCGGCTTTTGGTCTGGGGTCTTGCACCCAGAGCAACAAAGGCTTTGAGGTGTCCGGCTCAATGGCCATGATTTCAAAAGAACGATTGGTTAGCTCGATGGACAGATAAACGTCATAGTTCTTTTTGCGCAAGAAACGGCGATTGTTCCAATCCCAAGGTGTGCTGGCGAGGTGATACACAGGTATGCCATCAACCATGTAACACTTAGGGGCGTACCTGAGTTTGGCGCCGGTCTTTTTCAAGAGCACTTCCACTTCAAACTCGTCATTAGGCAAGTGCTTGGCAACTATGTGTCGCGCTAAAAATCCGTACCCACCAAAGGCAGTTTTTGCACCACCGAAGTACTCATCTACCAACAAGGCCACTTTTATCGGGCGAGTCATAACAGCCTTCCTCTGCTTAAGGCGAATCAATGCGTCGCGACTATATCAGAAAACTCTAACCATAGTCGCTGTTCAAGTGCTAGCGCTTTGAACTGACTCCTAAATCTCTGTTTTTAGATTAAAAGTCAGCCCGCAGTTTTACCAAATTGAAACCCGTTGTTGCGACGGAATATACATGCCATCACCGGGCTTAACGTCAAAGGCTTGATAAAAAGGTGTGAAATTGGACAAGGGACCTATGGTTCGAAATTGAGCCGGCGAGTGAGTGCCTGTGGTCAGCCGCTTGCGCATTGTCTGAGGGTTGATTTTAGAACGCCAGATTTGCGCGAATCCGATAAAAAAGCGCTGTTCGGGCGTAAAGCCATCAAGGGTCTGGGCAGGTTTACCTGCGCGACTGTGGCGATAGGCTTCATACGCGATAGCCAACCCGGATAAGTCGCCAATATTCTCGCCCAGAGTTAACTCGCCATTGAGCGCTTGACCGTCCTTCCATTGGTAGCCGTTGAACTGAGTCACCAAGGCATGGGTACGCTCGCGAAACGCGGTGTAGTCCGCTTCACTCCACCAATTATTCAAATTGCCATTGGCGTCGTAGCGAGCACCCTGGTCATCAAACGCATGCGCCATCTCATGGCCGATGATGGTGCCAATAGCCCCATAATTGAGCGCGTCATCATGACTAGCGTCGTAGAAGGGTGCTTGCAGAATGCCAGCGGGAAATACGATTTCGTTGCGCGTCGGACTGTAATAAGCGTTCACTCGCTGTGGCGCCATACTCCAATGCCAAGGCTTGACTCCCTCCTGTAAAAAGCGCAATTGCCTTTGATGCTCATAGGTTTGGGAATTCATCCAATTGCGCACCAAATAGCGCGAATCGATATCTAAACCTGAGTAATCCAGCCATTGGTCTGGATACCCCATTTTCACCTGCATAGCGGCCAGTTTGGCTAGTGCTTTTTGTTTGGTCTGGGGGCTCATCCACTCCAGATTTTTGATGCGCTCAGCAAAGGTCACTTTAATGTTGCCCACCATGCGTAACACTTGCTGCTTGGCGTCTTCTGAAAAATAGCGCTCCACGTACAAGCGTCCCAAGGCATCGCCCAAACTGTCGTCGACTAAACTGACCGCCTGATTCCACTCGGGCCTTGCGGCGGATAGTCCCTCTACCTGACGACCAAAAAACTCATATCGCGTTTGCTTAAATTCATCGCCCAATAAACTTGAGAAACTGTTGAGCGTGTGCCAGCGGGCGTAGGTTTTCCAATCGTCAAGCGAGAGGCTGTGCAACAACTCACCCAGTCCAGCGACGTAGCTGGGTTGATTAATCAACACTGGCTCGTCGCTAGGAAGGCCCAGTCGTTGCAAATAGCTGTCCCAGTGGAAGCGGTCAGTAATTTGGGGCAGCTCGGATTGGTTAAAGCGATGATAGCGAGAATCCACGTCGCGATTTTGCACTCTATCCCAGTGGATCTCGGCAAGCTTGGTTTCAAGGGCTAACACCTGTTCTCCGGCATCACTGGCGCCTGGTAGCCGAGCCAGTCGAAACAATTCCACTACGTGCTTGCGAAAGCCGCGACGAAGCTTTTGCATCTCCTCGGTTGAGGCTAGGTAGTAATCCTGGTCTGGTAGGCTAAGACCAAATTGCCAGAATTGGCCGATGTAGTTGCTCGAGTCTTTACTGTCGATGCCCACGTAAAAAGCCAGAGGCGTGCCGCCGCCAAGGATTTGCGAGTCGGCAAAGAACCCCATGAGCTGGTCAACGGATTGAATGGCGTCGATCTGCTCGAGTAAGGGCGCTATGGGCTTCAGGCCGAGTCGATTTAATCGACGAATGTCCATCGCCGAGCGGTACATATCGGCAATCATCTGAGCTTCGCTGCCCGCTGGCCAGTCTTCGCCTTCAGCGGTTTCCTCCACCAATAGCTTTAACCTTTGTAACGACAAGGCGCGTAAATCGTAAAAAGCACCCGTGGCGAGTTTGTTGGCTGGCAGTTTTGCCTTGTCTTGCCAGCCGCCGTTGACGTAGCCGTAGAAGTCATCCTGTGGACGGATATCAGGGTTCATGTTCGCCACAATCACCCCTGAAACTGGTGCTGCAACCCTTGCGGTTTGAGTGTGAGAGCGCCCCTCGCCATTTGAACAAGCCACCAAAGCGCTTAACAGCGCCAGCGCTAAGCCGACTCGCACTGCCCAACCTTTGTTGATGGCTAATAAATTTGTGTGTTTTGTCAGGGTCATAGGAGCAAGCTACGCCCGTGAGCTGATTTTTTCAATTTTCCCTCAATTTTTGCAGCGCTTTGCTAAATGCCAACTACTATTAATTTAGAACCCCAGCGAGTTGGCGGCCAAAGTGACTGTGCTTTGGCCGTTTTGCGCTCAACTCCTCGGTTATGGAAGAATTAGGAATCGCGCTATGTCGCCCAGCACACGTAAAAATATAAAGCAGGCTTTAGCCAGTACCCTTTGGGTGTTGGTGGTTTTGCTGTGCGCCAGCAACGTCATGGCTAGTGACCGAACAATCGAAGCCAAACTCAATGACGCCGATGCCACTTTAACTCAGGATCCGGATCGCTTTGAGCAACTGATGCAAGAGCTGGCTCAAATGGATTTGGCGCTTAATGAATCCCAGTTAGAGCGCTACACACTGCTGCGCGCTCATCGCGACATTTTCCTCAACCGCCACCAAAGCGCTCGCGCGGCCTTGACCCGATTAATTGACCGGTCTAGCTCTCAAGAGCTTCGTTTTGAAGCGCAAACCCTGCTGGTATTTAGTTACGGTTTGATGCGGGATTGGCAGCAGGGCTTAACGGTCGCCGAAGATGCCATGGCACAAATGCCCGAACTATCTTCTCAGTCGCAAAAAAACCGAGCTATGGCAACCTTGGGCCTGTTTTTCAATCAACTTGGGCTCTATCACTTGGGTACCGAGTACGCCGCCAAGATTTTGAATGCTCAGCCAAGTCCCAGAGAAGCCTGCTTAGCGAGAAGGCTAATTATCGAGTCCCACAGTTTTGACAACCGCTTAGACCCTAACGGCATGCCGTTGCAACTGGCCGTACGCGACTGTCAGGCCGCCAACGAAAGCATCATGCTCGCCAGCATTCACCAACTGACCGCACAGCATTGGCTTAATCACGAGCAAGCGGACACAGCGCTGGCCTTATTGGTCGAACACCAAGCCCTGTTCGCTAAATCTCAGTACGCTCCGCTGCAAATTAGCTACTACCGCCTGTCAGCACAAGCCTATTTCCGACTGGGTTTCATGGGGCAGGCACGCCGCTACGCCCAAAGCGCAATTGAACTTGGCGAATCGCTGCAAGTGGCGACACCCGAGCTCAAACGAGCCTACTATTTGCGCTACCAAATTGAACTACTGGCGCAAAATAATCAGGACGCCTTGGCCTACTTACAAGCTTACACTCAGCTTGGTACCAGCGATGAGCTCAGCGACGGTGAAAAGCAATTGGCAATGCAGCTCACCCGTTTTCGCAACAGCGAAAAGCTATCGCAAATTCAGATGCTCAACCAAAAAAATCAGATGCTCACCCTCGAGCAACGCCTCGCTCAACAACAAGCGTCCAACAATCGCCTGTTTATTGCTTTGCTGACCAGTCTGTCGCTGGCTTTGCTGTTCTGGTTATATCGCATTCACCGCAAGCACCGTCAGGTCAGCCGTATCGCTCAGTTTGACTCGCTCACCGACAGCTACAACCGCCGCTTCTTCACCAAGCAAGCCAAGGGATTGTTGCAACTCAATCGCAAACGCTCGCAAGCGGTTGCCATGATTGTGCTGGACATTGACCACTTCAAATCCATCAACGACACCTTCGGACACCCTGTGGGTGATGTTGTACTGCAACAAGCCGCGCGAGTGTGCAAAGACGTGTGCCGCAAGAATGACTTGTTTGGACGGTTGGGTGGTGAAGAGTTCGGCTTTATTCTGCCGGGCTGTTCGCAACATCAGGCACTAGCCTTAGCCGAGCAATGTCGCCAGGCCTTATTGGCCCTAGGTAGCGAGCAAGTGGGCAAACGTATCTTGGTTAGTGCCAGTTTTGGCGTCACTACCACCAAAATCTCTGGCTACGACTACAAGCAACTGTTGGCGGATGCCGACTTTGCCATGTACCGCGCTAAGAACCTAGGACGCAATCGCGTGGTGTTATTTGAGGGCTCGCCAAACGCCAGCCCAGACGCACATTTTTCACCACATTTACCCTCTCAACCTCGCTAACTATTGAGCCTTTAGAGCGCATGTAATACTCTGACAGCAAACCTATGCCAAAGGATTGCTGACATGTTTGCCACCGCCCGACGTCTCACCCTGACCGCCCTCGCCGGTTTACCCTTCGCCGTTAGTGCCGCTTTGATGCCGTTAGATGTCGAAGAAAACCGTCTGACCAAGGCCGAGCAAGCCCTAGATTCTGTGGTTACTCGCTACCAGCCTATGCTGGATATCAGCATTGAACGCTTCGCCAAGAGCAAAGCTGAAATTCCGGCCACGCAAATCGCCGCTCGCGAAGGGGAGCGCTTGTGGCAACAGGCGGTACGCGATGTGCAATCGGGCCATTGGGACGACCGTTCCTTATACTGGGGACGACTGGCCCTGCGCTCAGCTATCAAGCAAACTAAGCCGGGCTTTGCCATGGCCGATTGGCAGAAAAACATCGCACTTACTGCAGTGGAAACCAATTCTCGCGGCATGGCCAACATTCAATTTGATGACGATACGGATATCGCCATTCTAGTCAGCGGCTTTGACCCTTTCTTCCTCGACAAAGACATTAGCCAAAGCAACCCTTCAGGTTTGGCGGCTCTGTGGCTCGATGGAAAAACCTGGAAGGCTAATGGCCTTAAGGTACAAGTCCAGTCAGTCATGATCCCCGTGCGTTTTGAAGACTTTGACCAAGGTATGATTGAATCCTGGTTAGCACCTGTGTTTCGCAATAGCCAAGTATCTATGGTGACCACCATCTCCATGGGCCGCGACCACTTTGATTTAGAGCGTTTCCCTGGGCGTAACCGCTCGGCGGCGGCGGTGGATAACCTCAACCACCTTACTGGCGCCAATGCCCAATCGCCGGTTGCACCACAGCTTCATCAAAAGGCGCTAAACGGACCTGAATTCATTGAGTTTTCCTTGCCGGTAGAAGCTATGCAACGCGCTGAAGGGCCTTGGAAAGTCATCGACAACCATCAGGTCACCACTTTGGAAAAAGGCCAATTTGACGCTGACAGTCTGTACTACTTACAGCAACAGACTTCGGTTGAAGGCTCGGGCGGTGGTTACCTGTCTAACGAAATCAGCTATCGCTCGCTGCTGCAACGCGACTTGCACCAAAGCACGATTGCGGTTGGCCATATTCACACCCCTAGAGTGAAAGGCTACGACAAAGAAACCGAGCAAAAAATCGTTAAGCAAATTCACGCCATGCTGACCGAGGCCGCGCTTGCCCTCTAGCCGCCACCTCGATAGTCAGCTTCAACAAGCGCTTGAGCAAAGGGTTGAGACCTGTTTTCAAGCGCTTGAAACCGCACTAGAACGCTCCTTTTCTCGCCCTAGCATCGAATTTAGCCAACGTGGAAAGGCTGCCGGAAGCGCCTACCTAACCAGCAATCGTCTGCGCTTTCATCCCGTGCTATACAAGGACAATCAGCAGGCTTTTTTGCAAGAAGTGGTTCCTCACGAAGTGTGCCATTTGGTATGCCATCAAGTGTACGGTAAAGTGCGCCCCCACGGCCCTGAATGGCGTGCCTTAATGGCGCAAGTGTTCGGTTTAAATCCCAAAGCCACTCACAGTTTTGACGTCAGCAAAGTGATCGGTAAAACCTTTGAGTATCAGTGTACTTGCGGCCCGGTATCTCTTACACTGCGGCGACACAACAAGGTACTGTCTGGGGTTCGTTACCAGTGTCGTCGCTGTGGTGATGTGCTGACCCAAATCTCCGCCCAAATTGCTAGATAGTTCCCGTATTTTCGAAGTCACTCGCGCCAAAGCGAGTAGGAAAATTGATGCGCTACCTGTTACTGATCTGTCTGAGCACGGCGACTATTCTAGCCAGTGCCCTAAGCTTTGCGCTGCAAACGCAAATTCCAACCTCGTTTGAAAAAGCCAAACGCCTCGCTAAAGGTCTGTACCTAGAGCTGCTGCCGTTAAAATCCTTTTACTGCGGCTGTGACATTGTGGTGGAGCAAAAACGCTGGAGTGTCGACTGGCAAAGTTGTGGCTATCAGGTGCGTAAACAGCAAAAACGCGCCGCTAGAATCGAGTGGGAGCATTTGGTAAGCGCCTGGGAGTTAGGTCATCAACGCCAGTGTTGGCAACAGGGTGGCCGCAAACTGTGCCGCAAAAGTGACCCGGTTTTTCGTTTGATGGAGGCCGACCTGCACAACTTGGTGCCGGCAATTGGCGAGGTCAACGGCGATCGCAGCAATTATCGCTTCTCACCGCTGGCAGGAAGGGCAAGCCAATACGGTCAGTGCGACATGCAAGTGGACTTTAAAGCCCGCAAAGCCTCGCCGCCAGAGGCGAGTCGTGGTCAAATCGCCCGAACCTATTGGTACATGCGCGATCAGTACGGATTGCAGATTTCTCCCGCCCAACAGCAGTTGTTTGAGGCTTGGGACCGCCAATTCCCGCCCCTACCAAGCGAGTGCACCCGCGAGTTGGCGATCGCCGCCAAGCAGGGTACGCGCAATCGCTACGTTCAGTCTCGCTGTGGTCAGCCTCAAAATTTGGCGGCAGGCGAGCGCACAAGCGAATCACTTTAGGTTACACTAAGCCTTTATCGACTGGGCACAAAGCGGCTTTAGAAACAACAAGATGAGAGTCCCACGCATCTATCACTCGGCGCCTATCACGCCAAATACCCCATTTGACCTCGACGCAGAAGCCGCAGGGCACGTCGCTCGCGTGCTGCGCATGAGTCCAGGGCAATCCCTTGAGCTGTTTAACGGTGATGGCAACAACTACTCCGCTGAAATTTTGCAAACCAGCAAAAAATCAGTTCAGGTTCAAGCCAATACCGGCGTTGCTGCGGATAACGAATCGCCGTTGAACCTACATCTAGGCCAAGTGATCAGCCGTGGCGATCGCATGGACTTCACCTTGCAAAAATCAGTCGAACTCGGGGTGAGTACCATTACACCGCTGTTTTCAGAGCGCTGTGGAGTCAAGTTAAGCGGTGAGCGCTTACAAAAACGCATCGGCCAATGGCAGAAAATTGTTATCGCCGCCTGTGAGCAAAGTGGCCGAGCCACGGTCCCTGAAGTACGTGCGGCGATGAATTTGGAAGATTGGTGTGCAGAGCCAAGCCAGGCGCTAAAGCTAAATCTGCATCCAAGAGCCGAACACGGCATCAACCAATTAGCGTTACCCAACGAACGAGTACGACTGCTAATAGGCCCCGAAGGCGGCTTATCCAGCGCTGAAATTCAGCTTACTCAAACACATGATTTCACCGATATTCTAATCGGCCCAAGAGTGCTTCGCACCGAGACTGCCGCTCTGACCGTGATCAGTGCGCTGCAACTTAGATTTGGAGACTTGGGATAGGAGATGGCTATGCTTAAACTCGGGATCGTGATGGACCCCATCAGCGATATCAATATCAAAAAGGACACCAGCTTTGCCATGTTGCTGGCAGCGCAGGCTCGTGGTTATCAGCTTTACTACATGGAGATGCAAGACCTGCATTTGCGCGATGGCAAGCCATTTGCCGATATGCGTGAGCTAAAGGTTCAGGCGGATCCAAACGATTGGTACAGCCTTGGTGAGCCTCAAAGCACAGACATGGTTGAGCTCGATGCGGTATTGATGCGAAAGGACCCACCCTTTGACACTGAGTTTATCTATGCCACTTACCTGTTAGAGCGCGCTGAAGAGCAAGGCGTGTTGATCGTCAACAAGCCACAAAGCTTGCGCGACGCCAACGAAAAGCTATTTACCGCTTGGTTTAGCGAGTTTACGCCAACCACGCTAGTCACCCGCTCTCAAAGTCAGATTCGCAGCTTCATCGACGAGTTTGGCGATGTCATTCTAAAGCCTCTCGACGGCATGGGTGGCGCCTCAATTTTCCGAGTTAAGCAAGGTGACCCGAACATAGGGGTTATCATCGAGACCCTGACCGAGCACCAAACTCGCTACGCCATGGCACAGCGCTTCATTCCCCAAATCGATGCCGGCGATAAGCGCATCCTGGTGGTCGATGGCCAACCTATGCCTTACTGTTTGGCGCGCATTCCTGCTAAAGGCGAAACTCGAGGCAACATTGCCGCCGGTGGTCGAGGTGTTGCTCAACCGCTTAGCGATAGCGATTGGGCGATTGCCAACGCCATTGGACCTGAGCTGAAAAAGCGCGGTCTGATGTTTGTTGGGCTGGATGTGATTGGCGACAAGCTCACCGAAATTAACGTCACAAGCCCCACCTGTTTGGTAGAAATTGAAGCCGCTTACGGCATTAGCATCACGGATGCCTTGTTTGATGCTATCGAAACTCAAGTGAAGGAAAACTGATGCGCATTCACGCCATAGCGCTATCCGCGCTGTTGTTGTTGGCACCTAATGCATTCGCCGAAGGCGATGCTCAGCCTACGCCGATTGCCGCCGCTCAGGCCAACAATATCATCATCATGATTGGCGATGGTATGGGCCCTGCGGTGACTACAGGTTATCGCTATTTTCAGGACAACCCCGACAGCGAAGAAATCGAAGAGACAGTCTTTGATCGCCTGCTAGTGGGAATGGCGAGTACGTATCCAGCTCACCAAAGCGGCTATGTGACCGACTCGGCGGCCGCAGCGACGGCGCTAGCGGCAGGGGTGAAAACCTATAACGGCGCCATAGGCTTAGACAGCGACAAACAGCCAGTGACCTCTGTGATGCGCATGGCCCAGCAGCGTGGCATGAGCATCGGCCTCGCGGTGACCTCGCAAATCAACCATGCCACGCCCGCGGCTTACATGGCGCACAATGAGCACAGACGTAATTACGCTGAAATCATGGAGACCTACGTCGAATCACCAGCGGATGTCATGCTTGGCGGCGGGCGCAATTACTTCACCCCAGGTATGCTAGCCACCCTTAAGAACAAAGGTTTTGCCCACATTACCGAATACTCAAAGCTCGATGATGTTGCCAGCCCGCCGGTATTGGGCTTGTTTGGCGATGTCTCGCTGCCGCGCTCGATTGACGACACCAACCCTGAGCGTTTAAGCCTGTTGACCGAGCATGCCTTGCGCTTGCTTGGACAAAACCCGAACGGCTTTTTGTTGTTGGTAGAAGGCAGTCAAATTGATTGGGCCGGCCATGCGCGCGACATTCACGGTGTTATGAGCGAAACCAAGGACTTTGCCTATGCCATTGAAGTGGTTGAGCAATTTGTTCGCCTATATCCGAATTCAACCATGGTGGTAACCGCCGATCACGGTACCGGAGGCCTGACCTTGGCCAAGAGTCGCGAGTATCTTTGGCAACCTCAGGTTCTGCACAATCTAACCGCCAGCTTAGACACCATTGCAAAAATCAGCATGAACAACCCGGGCTGGGAAGCGGAAATCGGTGACAAGCTTGGATTCGGTTTAACCCAGGATGAGTGGCAAGCGCTATCCAAGGCGCAACAAATGGACCGAGACACTGGTGAGCCCAAGCAGTTTACCAAGGCCCTAAAAGCTCTGTTAGATACCCGTACCAACACCGGCTGGACCACCTCGGGGCACACCGCGGTCGACGTGCCGGTAATGGCTAAAGGCCGAGGTGCTGAGCTGTTTATCGGATATCAAGACAACACAGAAATTGCGACTAAGTTAATGAGCTTATTGCCAAAGCAAGAAAACACCGCTGGCCAGCAAGCCCACACAGAATACTCGGCGAGCAAGCGGATAGCCGTGAATTGAGTGGCCCGCAGCCGCCAAAAATTCAATGGCTGCCAGTGAAACTCATAGTCGCTATTGGCTAAACATCTAGCTGCCACCAGCGAAATATCGAGCTGCCACCAGCACGACTGGTGGCTTATACTTTCAGCTTTCAACCCATTCAGGAAATCACAGTGCTGACAGCCCCATCACAACTCATCGAACGCAACCTCGATGTGTTTGACAACACGCCGACCCTCTTTCTCAACCACGAAGACGATGCGATGGCACTTGAGTTCGCTATGGCCGAGCGTCCGGTGACGGCGCTGTCTTTTGATTATCAACACCACCAGCAGTTACAGCGCTTACAAAGCCCAGTGCTGTTTAGTCATTTTGGCACTCAACTTCCAGAAACAGCACCACAGAGCTACGAGCAAGTCGTAATCTACTACCCCAAAGCCAAGGCGCTGGCCAAGTATCTGTTTGCGTTAGCGGCAAGCTACCTAACCCCCAATGGCATGTTGTGGGTCGTGGGCGAGAACAAATCCGGTATCAAATCCCTTGCCAAACAGCTACCCGATGCCTTTGCGCCGGCCATCAAGCAAGACAACGCACGCCACTGCCTGTTGTTTAGCGCAGTATGCAGCGCACCAGTACCAATGCCGCCGCTAAAAGATTGGGTAAACCACTACACAGTGCAAACCCCGCAAGGCGAACTGAGCATGAGTATTTTGCCAGGGGTCTTTAGCGACAAACGCTTAGACAAGGGTACCGAGTTGTTTTTGGAGCATTTACCCGAGCTGAAAGGACGCGTTCTGGACTTTGGCTGTGGCTGTGGTGTGATAGCTTGTGTGGCCAAGAAAGCCTACCCAGATATCGAGCTCGAATGCGTGGACATCAACGCTATGGCGCTGGCCAGTACCAAAATGACGCTTGAGCGCAATCAAATTCAAGCTAAGGTCTATCCCTCGAATGGCCTACAGCAAGTGGAATACGGCCTGAAAGCCATATTGTCGAACCCTCCCTTTCACGACGGGCTAAACACCAGCACCTCAGTGGCGATGGAGTTTATTCGACTGTCTAAGCAAAAATTGAAGCGTCGCAGTCTGTGGCAAATTGTTGCCAATGGCCACCTGCCTTACGCTGATGCAATTGCCACCCACTTCGGCCAAGCTCGGGTCATCGCCGACAACGGTAAATTTAAGATCTATCAGCAAATTCAGAGCTAATTGGCGCTAGGCCACAGGGAGTCGATGAGCACTCCCTGATTCTTGTTTGGCGATAAAATTGCAGTTGCCAGTCTAAACGCAATTGGCACTTAAATTGCAAAAACCTGTGCAGAGTCGTGAAATAACAAAAAACTGACACAGCTATGCCTGAATTCGTAACTCAGCGGGGTTTTGCTCCGTTCACCCAAGCCCTCACCAAACTCAGTTTCTGGGTATTGATTAGCTGCGGCTTGTTGCTTTGTATTCCCGAATCCATCGCCTTTCAGCTGGGCATTGACCAGTGGCGAGCGCTCAATGGTCATCATTTGGGATTAACCTGGATAGCGGCGTTGGCCTTTTTGCTAATGCGCGTGTTAAACGCTCTCACCGAAAAGTTACTAAGCTTTGTGCGCGATAAGCGTCAGGCGAGAAAAGTAGAACATAAATTGGCGCTGCTCGACCCTTGTGAGCGCGCCTTGTTACGCGAGTTTTTCCTGCAATCCAGCGCTGTGCTGACCATGCCTGCTGATGAGCCTGCGGTAGTGGCGCTGCATCAAGCTGGCGTATTGGCTCAGGTTGGCGACCCGAAGCACTACGCCATTCAAGGCCCAACTGCTGAGTTCAAAATTGCACTGGCCGCGCGCAAGCGTTTATCCCGCCGTTTACTAAGACTGCCCGAAGGCAGCTTGGACGAAGGCCAAAAGCAAAAGCTGCTGGCTTCGCGCCCTGGCTTCTCCGCCAGTATCTGCAAACCCAGACTGCACACCTCGTAAACTACAGGTCACAAAAAAGCCCCAGTGAACTCACTGGGGCTTTATCGTTTGACGACCGGTTAGAACTGGTAACGCACACCGATATTGGCTTCTAGGTCCACAGAGGCCTTGTTAACCAAGTAAACGCTTGGCTTGAGCTCGGCAAAGAAAACAAAATCTTCCACTTTGGTGCTGGCACCAAATACCGCGCGAGCTGCCAGTTGCTTGCTGTGATGGTCTTGCAATTTAGCGCCACCGCCCCAGTAAAAATTCGGGTTGCTCTTAAAGAAATAGGTCTTGTCTACCGAGAAAGACAAGCGGTTGATACCAACACCGAATTGCAGATCGTGGTGGCGGATAGACACACCGTTGTCAGAGCCGACCATCAGGCCAACTTGTGGATTGGCTGAAGCTTGAGCCATAGAGGTGCTTGCGGCCAATGCCATTGCCGCTAAAAGTCGTTTTTTCACTTTTTGTACTACTCAATCAATAGAAAGGCGTTTGGGCCATTGAAAGCGAGTCACTTTTCCGCAGTCAGGACTTAGCGCTTGCCAGTGGTCAATGGCCAATGTTAATTCGACCCATCCAGCCGTTGGTAGCTTGTGACAATCAAATTCAGGGGCGACATAGTGCACGCAATCTAACAGCGCGGGGTTGTGCCCAATCACAAACAGGCTTTGGTCTGAGTCCGGCTGCCGGCGTATCCAGTCCAACAAGACCGCACTGCTAAAGGTATAGAGTGTGTCTGTGCATTGGTGTGGGGTTTGCGCAAGTTGCGGCCATCCTTGAATCAACCCTTCCAGGGTCTGGCGGGACCGGCAAGCTGGGCTGTAGTGTATCAGAGGAAGCTCTAAAAATTGACTAAAAAATTCGCCCATCGCCTTGGCAGCGCGCGTTCCACGGGCGTTTAGCGGTCGCTGATGGTCATCGAGCTCTGGGTCGGCCCAGCTCGATTTCGCGTGGCGTAGCAGGGTTAATTGCTTCACATCGCTCACCTTTTTCGCCAATCGCGACAGCACTAAATCGCGGTTTTGGTTAACTCAATTTGGGAATCAGATCCAAATATTGTTGTGCCACATATTGGTCGTCAGACTGTCGCACGATCTCGCAATCACTGACATCAACCGGGTTATTCAAAGCCGAATCGACGTACTCAGCAAAGCGGTCTCTTTGATCCATAGGAACCAAATTACGCGCCAGTTCTCCGGTTAGGATCTCAGCCGGACCACTTGGGCAGTTGGAGCTAATTACCTGTGTGCCCAAAGCCAGTGACTCAATAAGCACGGTAGGCAAGCCTTCAAAATCGGACACCAACACCATGGCTTGAGCGTTAGCTATCCAGGGATAGGGCTTGGGCTGAAAACCCGGTGCGATGACGCGGGATTCAACGCCGAATTTCTTGGCCAAGGCCATTACCTTTTTCGGGTTCGAGCACAAACACACCAGTTTTACGTTGCTCTTTAGGTCCTGCATCATTTTCATTAGCAGATCGTGGCGCTTGGTTCGCGCAAATCGACCAACGTGAATGATATAGGGCTCCTTGGGCAAATCATTAGGTGCTAACTTGGCTGCCTCTAACAAATCGCTTTGGTTGAGCGGGTTGTAGATGGTTTGCAGGCTTTTGGGGGTGATTTTGCCCCACTCGAGTATGTCTTGCTGCACGCCGTTAGACACGCACACTAGATGCTGATTGTGCATACAGAGTTTTTTCGGACGCATCGTAAAGTACTTAAACGGCCCTCTTCTGCGCTCCTGACGCAACTCCTCAGTGACAGTGTTGTGCACGACTATCACTAAGTTTTTGAGCTCAAGCCCGGCAAGCAAATAGTTGCTGTTTTCTAGATTACTTAAGATCAAGTCAAACGGACGCTGCTGGCTTAACTGCCCGATAAGCGCTTTTAACTGAGCCCGAAACCGTCCCAGGTTGCCCATAGTAGTGGTTTTGGTGCTGGAAATATCCGTTAAAGGTGAGACCCCAATCGAGTCAGGAACCGGGTAATCTTGCGAACTATTGATGGGAATAAAGTGAACCGAATGCCCTTTATTGACCAAGACCTGGGCGAGGCGAATCATGGTTTTTTCGGCGCCACCACCACTGAGGCTGTCGATGACAATAAGTATGTTTTGGTTTTGGGGCATGCTGGCTACTCGAAACGATAACGCCTGATAATGACTCTAGCAAAGCCAAAGAAGGTTAACAAAATCAAACTCTAAGTATAATCCCAAGGATTACGGGATGCCGCAAAGAATTGGACTGATTCAGCTTATATTCAGAACTTGGTGTTGCGCTCTTGCTGCTCGACGATGAACTTTCGCGTCTCGTGCCAGCCTTGCAACTTGGCCGATAACAGTAATAGGGCTCGACGCATTCTGTTCTGAGGCTGGTCACTGCGATTGGCCATCGCCGAAATTTGACTGTCCCAATAGCCGCCAGCGCGAAAAGCAAAAGGCATCAGCCCCATGATTTGAATGCCTTTCTCCCACCAATGCTGCAAATCAATGTCGATGGGCCTTGCAAAGGTTTGGCTGTGCTTCAACAGCCGCTTAGCCCCCTTTAGAGAGACCGCTTGTGCTGAAGTGCCTGAGGATTGTTTGGAGAATGTCGCCAGTGTCATCTCGCCGAGGGGACGGCGATAGCGAATGCTCTTAAGGCGCTTATCGTCACAGGCCAGCTTTAAGAAAAACCAATCTTCACTGCTTTTATCCAGCCGCCCAATGTGCGCTATGGTTTGGGAAATGTCGCCGCTAACCTCGAAATCGTCCTCGAGAATAATCGCGTAAGGATACTGGCGTTCAACCATTATCTGCCAAGCTTTGCGGTGGGACAGGTAGCAGCCAATTTCACCAGGCGTTAGACGGCGATAATAAAGGTCATCAGCCAAGGCTTTTGGAGCGTACTGCTCGAGTTGCTGCTCGCTAAGTTGTCCGCCATCGACGGCACTGATTCGCTCAAACTCGACACCCGCGTCAGACAGTAACTGCTGGCAACGCGCCAATCTGTCTGTGGAGCGATCAAGGTTAATCAGCAGTATGGGGCATTTAAAGGACACTTGGCCGCCTTGTGTTTGCAAATGGTTAAACGCGCCAGTCTCACAAAAAAGCGCGCCAATCGACGCGCCATTATACAAGTACTACAAGGGATTGTGAAAATGCAGCGACAACCGACTAGCGTTGTAATTGTTGCTGACGAATCACTAGCTTGCGAGTTTCAATGAAACCTTTGTACCAAGCACCCACCTGTTGAGCGAGGCGGCGCAAACGGTGCCGTTTGGGTTTGGCGCGCTGACTCACGGTGTCAATCTCACTAACCACATCGTCTTCGGCGTGGAACACAAACGGATGCAAACCCATGATCTCAACACCGCGCTCCCACCAATGCTGCAGATCAGTATCCACAGGACGAGCAAAATGAGCCGAGTGTTTGAGGAGCTGCTTGGCGCCTTCCAAGCTAACCACTTGCGCACATGTACCAGCAGGTACCTTGGCAAAGGTCACCAGTTCCATATTTTCCAGCGGTTGACGATAAAGTACTTTTCGCTCCCGATGGCGGTAGGTCGCCAATTTGATGCAATCCCAGCTCTGCTCGCTGGCATCGAGTTTTTCAATGGCTTCGAAAGCCTTGTCCACATTGCCAATCACTTCAAAGTCATCTTCTAGTACTAGGGCGTATGGCAACTGGCGATCCACTATGGTTTGCCAAGCTTTGCGGTGGGAAAGGTAACAGCCAATCTCACCTCGAGAAAGCTCGCGATGATATTGCTGCGCAGACAGGTTTGGACTGGTGTATTGAGCGACTTCGCTCTCAGACAAGTGACTACCATCGATTCCAGCGACGCGTTCAAACTCAAGGCCGGCCGCAGCAAACTTGCGTTGGCATTGCTCGAGACGTTCGCTAGAACGATCCATATTAATTAACAATATGTGACAAGACTGACCCATATTAGCTCCACAAATACTTTTTATTATTATTTTGTTGTGAAGTCATTGTGCCAACTTCGCCGCCACATCACAAACAATGGCGGCGAAATTGGGTGAAAGATCTAACCTTTCATGTCTTCAAGCTTGATTCCACGGGTCTCGTACACATATTTGGCAACAAACAGGATAGAAACCGCCGCACTAAAGGCGTAGAAACCGTAGGCACCGGCAAGTCCGATGGCACCCAGCAAGATTGGGAAGGTCATAGTGATGGTAAAGTTTGCACCCCACTGAGCCAATCCGGCAACGGCCAAGCCCGAACCGCGCATCTGGTTGGGGAACATCTCACCCAGCATCACCCACATCACCGGGCCCCAGGACATGTTGAAGAAGAACACGTAGGCGTTGGCGGCAACCAGTGCGATGGCGCCCTGCTCGCCCAAATCTAAATTGCCACTGGCGTCTAGAGAACCGTTAGCAAACACAAAGGTCATGATAGCTAGAGTAATTGCCATACCAATGCTACCAAGCATCAAGAAAGGCTTACGACCAATCTTATCGATAAGGCTGATGGTAATCAGACAGGCAATGATACTGACACCAGCACTAATAACATTGATCAGCAAAGCGTCACCTTCAGAGAAGCCAACCGCTTGCCACAGCACCGCACCGTAGTAGAACACCACGTTGATACCCACCAACTGCTGGAATACCGCCAACCCAATACCAATCCAAACAATCTTGCGCACTTTGCCCGCTTGGTCGAGCAAGTCGGATAGGCTTGGGCGATGGTCCGAAGCCAGCGATTGCTGAATCTCTGCCAAAGTAGTTTCGGCTTTGGCGGCGCCGTACAAGCGAGTGAGTACGGCTTTGGCTTCTTGAACTCGGTTGCTTGATACCAAGTAGCGTGGGCTTTCTGGAATAAAGAACAACAACACGAAGAACAGGATGGCTGGAATTAGCTCCATCCAGAACATCCAACGCCAAGCGGCAAACTCCATCCAGTGCTCAGCGGTTGAGCTACCGGCGGCATTGGCTAAGAAATAGTTGCTGATAAAAGCACAGAACAGACCTAACACAATGGCCACTTGCTGAACCGTGGCCAATGCGCCGCGGTAGCGAGCTGGTGCCACTTCACTGATATAAGCGGGCGCCAGCACAGAGGCCGCACCCACAGCGAAACCACCCAAGATTCGGTAGAACACAAATTCCATCGAGGCCGAGGCAATACCCGAACCCCAGGCGCTGACGATAAAGAATACAGCCGCGACAATCAGCATGGTGCGACGGCCGAAACGATCTGCTAATCGAGCGGCCAAGAAGGCACCAATAGCACAACCTAAGAGCATGCTGGCGACGTTAAAACCTGTGCCGATACTGTCGGAGTTAAAGGCCGACTTAAGACCGTCAACGGTTCCATTGATTACGCCACTGTCGTAACCAAATAAAAAGCCACCGATGGTGGCGACCACACTAATGAGGATGATAAACGGCAGATTATCTTGGGTTTGTTGTGCTGTCACAGAGTGCCCTTATTATTCGCTGCTTGGTAAATTTAAGTGGTAATACTATGCCCGATTTAAACGCCTTATGAAAGCGCTTACACCCATTTCATTCTAGCTTGTTTTTAGCGCTGGTATCTCACCTTTACGAGCCTGCTAAACTTAAGCTAACAATCTGCTAAGAAAAGGAAAAGCCTATGACGCCAGCGGACCTAGTTAGAGATTGGGTGAGCGCGTTTAATCACGCTAACGCCGATGAACTGGCAGAGCTGTATCACGAGGACGCCTGCAATCATCAGGTGGCGGAAGTGGAAGTCACGGGGAAAGAGCAAATTCGCGCCATGTTTGCGAGAGAGTTTGCCGATGCCGAAATGGTCTGTATCATAGAAAATCTGTTTGAAGATGGCGATTGGGCCATATTGGAATGGCGTGACCCACAAGGGCTAAGAGGTTGTGGTTTTTTTGAAGTAATCGACGGAAAAATTCAAAACCAAAGGGGCTATTGGGATAAACTCAGCTTCCTTCGTCAACAGGGTCTGCCGCTACCCACCGAATAAGCCGTAAGTTATGCAATTCATTCAGCTACAAGCCAGCACCCAACAACCGATAAATTCGCTCACTCTTCAGATTCGCGAGCGCATGGCTTCGGTTTGCGGCGGCATTGACGACATGACCCGATTGGGCAATAAAGCACTAGTGGTGCGCGCTGAGATTTATCCTGAGAAACTTGCTGAGTTGCTCGAGTTACTATCCGAATTACCCATTAAGCTGGATGCAGCCCCTCCCCCTAAGCCCAGTGATACAGAAGCGATTATCACCCTTCAAGTAACCAGCTACGCCGGCGATACCGACGCGAAAGTGACCATCCCTAAGGTACCCGGATAAAAAAAGCGCGACCTTAAAAGCCGCGCAAAGACATGGGAGCAATGTGTGAATTAAAAGGTGTAACTGACTGAGGCGCGAATGTTACGCCCCTCTCCAACGGTTACGTCCGTGCTAGAACCGCCGCCTAAGTATTTCTTATCTAGCAAGTTCTCTAAATTGACTCGAAACGCCAATTGCTGATCGCCAATCGGCATCTTGTAAGATGCGCCAAGGTCGATGCGAGTGTATGCGTCTTTCTTAATGGTGTTGTCCAAGTTGGCGTAGCGCTCACCTACGTAGGTAAGTCCTAGGTTAAACGCCAACTCGTCGCTGGCCTGATAACGAGTCCAGGCGTTACCGCTAAACTCAGGCGCATCGATAGGGCGATTGCCCTGATACAGATTGTGATTGACGTACTTGGCATCTAGCCACATTACCGAACCCATCACGAACCACTTTTCAGAAGCTTGTCCAGACGCCGACATCTCAGCCCCTTTATGGCGTTGCTCACCGCTTTGTGTGGTGATCTGAGTGTAATCTGAGCCCGGTGGTACTTGTGTGTTGGTCAACACGATATTGCTCTTAGTGATGTCAAACACAGCACCGGTGAGCAACAAACGCTCGTCGAACATTTCTAGCTTGCCGCCCAACTCAACAGATTTCGCCATCACTGGATCTAAGTTCTGACCAAAATTCTTATCGTCTTCATTGGAGATATAGGTTTGCGGCTCAAAACTCTCTGAGTAATTGGCGTACAGCGAGGAGTTTTCGCTTGGGTGAAATATCAAACCGGCGCGCGGTAAGAACACATCGCTGTCACCTAATCCATCGCCTTTGGTTTCCACGTCTTTGTTCATTTTATCGAAACGACCACCTAGCAGCACTTGCCATTGCTCGTTAACAGTGATCAAGTCCTGGAAGTAAATACCGTAGTACAGGTATTCAGACGGGTCGCCCTTCTCGACATTGCGAAAATCCAAATCGGGTTTTGGCGGTAATGGTTGGCCTGGAGTAACGGTAATTTTGCTGCCACGGTCTCGGCGAGTTTGATAGAAGTAATCAA
Organism: Paraferrimonas sedimenticola; assembly: GCF_002282855.1. GTDB lineage: Bacteria > Pseudomonadota > Gammaproteobacteria > Enterobacterales > Shewanellaceae > Paraferrimonas > Paraferrimonas sedimenticola. The sequence continues at coordinate 164,052 of NZ_NRIR01000004.1, forward strand.
CGCCATTCATTCCAAACAACAGGTTGTGCTCCATTCCGGCAAGATCAACCGTACCGGTAAAGTCCACGTAGAAGGTTTTAAACTGCCAATCGTCTTCTCGATCAAACGGCGAAAGCGTGTACTCACCCGTCTCTGAGTTGTAGCTACTGGCGCTTGGCAGGGAATCGAAACGTTGACGGTAGAAAAGCTGATGGTTAGCACCCACTTTCATCTGCCAATCGTTGCTCAGATAAACGGTAAGATCCGCACCATAGTTTTGAATTTCGTTGTCAGTGAAGGCCCAAGGCATGTCCCACACTTGCTCGCGACCACCGATGAGATTGCCGTCTTGGTCCAACCAACCGCCGACGTCCATTCCGGCTTTGTCTCGAGTCACATCATAGTGAACATTGAGCATGCCCCAATCACCCAAGTCGCCTTCTAGCTGGAATGAGCCCAAAGCGCGATCACGCTCATTGTCCGAACCATCTTGGTACTGACGCCAGCTCTTAGTGTCTTGCTTTACCACAACCGCTCGACCGCGAAGCGCACCAGACTCGGTCAAGGCGCCACTGGCATCCATTTGGAATCGGGTTGAGCCATGCTCATCGGTGTCAAATCCTAGATTGAGCTGACGGTCATGGGTTGGCTTTTTAGTAACCATGTTGATCAAGCCGCCCGGCGCACTTTGGCCGTACAACATGCTCGAAGGTCCTTTTACCACCTCCACTCGCTCTAGAATTTCAATAGGGTGGACAAAGTGAGACCAAACTTGCTGGCCATCCTTGAGGTAACCGGTACCTGAGCTCATCTCAAAACCGCGCAAGTTAAACACTTGGCGGTTCCACTTTGACGAACCTGCGCTAACACTAGAGTCGTTATCCAACACCTCACCAAGTGTGGTCGCTAAGCGCTCATCGATAACAATTTCTGGGATCACAGCCACGGATTGCGGAGTTTCTAACATGCTCATGTCGGCGCGCATCGCCCCTGTCGCCGAGTCGTTTTTGTAATCGACAAAAGTGCGACCTTTCACTTCGATGACTTCGTCAATTTTGTAGGGCGCCTCTTCGGCCAGTGCAGATGTATTGAGAAATAGCGCGGCGACACTAATAGCCAGAGGGCTGAGTTTGGCTGTCATTTTTGTAATTACTCCGAATCCAATATGGTGGAGCGCTTGCCACTGATTCCTGTGGTGATTGCGCTCGAAACAGGCGCAAATCTAAATGAGAATAATTATCACTGTCAAACAAGTTTTTTAACTTTTTAACGATTTGGTACCAAGATCACAGATTAAAATGCTGTCTTTACCAAGATTTACAAACCTAACATAACTGCAATTAAGCTATTGTTTTATAGAGAGTTAATGTTGTTTTATCGATAGAACCAGCTAGCTAGTTATCAGCTAAAAACTCGATCAAGATCTAAATAAAAATAATTCTCATTTATTTTTAACGTTCGAATTGTTAAAGTCCTCGGCATCGAAATCATCCACAAGTTTCAAATGCAAAAACAGATTCAAAGTTGGGCTCGGCCCATCCACATCTACACCTCCATGGCCACTTTACTGGTGATGATTTTTTTTGCGGTGACAGGTATCACCTTGAATCGCCCCGACTGGTTTGTCGGGCAACCAAAGAGTGAGCTGGTCGAGCTGGAAATACCTCAACATTTGCTGCAGTCAGAGTCAGATAAGTTTCGACCCAACCAAGCCGCTTTAATCGAGTACCTAAAACAACACAGTGATGTTCGCGGGATAGCTTCTCCCCTAGAAGTGTTTATTGAAAGTGACAATGGCGAGCTGATTGAAGGCGAGATTAGTTTGAACTTCAAAGGGCCTGGGTACGACGCGTCCGTCTATATCGACATGTTGAACCGTCAAGGTGAAGTGGAGAGCATAGATTTTGGCACTGTGGCCTGGCTTAACGACCTTCACAAGGGACGCAATACAGGGCCGATTTGGGCTTGGTTTATCGACCTTAGCGCAGTATTGATGCTGCTGTTTATCGCGACCGGTGTCATTTTGCTGCTCCCCAAGAAAAAAACACTAAACCGCGGGCTTCGCTGGATGAGCTTTGGCACCGCCGCTACCGTGGCCATTTACCTAATTGGCCAATAACCATAGGAATTCCAATGAAAAAAAGACTGTTGCTCGGTGCTGTCGCTGCCGTGTTGTTAGGCTCAGCTCAGGCTGCCAACGTCCCGCCATCGGCCTCAATGCAGATTGAGTTTGAGCTTCCCAAGCTAGAAGTCGCCGACTACGCCCGACCTTACGTGGCCATTTGGGTAGAGGACAGCGGCGGAAAAACGGTTAGAAACATTGCCCTTTGGACCGGCAAAGACACTGAATGGCTTAAAGACATTCGCCGCTGGTGGCGCAAATTCGGGCGTTATCAAGGTGACGGTATCGATGCCTACTCCTCGGCAACTCGCCCCGCTGGCCAATACCAAGTCCAGTGGGATGCCAAAGATGGCGAAGGTAATCCTGTCACTAGTGGCGATTACACCTTGTACGTCGAGGTAGTTAGAGAGCACGGCGGTCGAGACTTAGTTCGCCAACCCATTCAATTAGGTCAACAAGAATTCAGCATGAGCTCGAAAGCCAAATATGAAATTGGCTCAGTGACGCTTAGCTACAAAATTTAAAAAGGAGTCGTTATGAAATTGAAATCAATAGCATTTTTGACCGCTTTGGTCGCAACACCGGCGTTGTCTCATTCTATCTACACTCTACCGAGTGACTTTACTATCTCAGATGCTAAAGGGGACTGGGTGTCCTTTGATGTCTCTGCAACCAACGTGGTATTTAGCGCGCTAAAACCAGCCTCCGCAGAAAAAGTTCGCATATTCCACCCAGATGGAACCTCGGCCTCTCCCGATGCCATTATCAAAGGCAAACGCCGCTCAACCTTTGACTATTTCTTTGACCAAGCGGGCACCTACAAAGTGGTGAACACCTTTGGCCCGTCGCATTTCACCGTTTATCAAGACGGCGACCAGCGCCAACGCTTATTTGCCAACAAAGCCGAACGAGATGCGCTTTTGCCAAACGGCGCTGAAAAGGTAAACACGCTGCGCAGCGAGCGCAAATCAGAAACCTATGTGACTGTTGCTGCTCCCAACGACAAAACGTTAGCCCTTAGCGGTAAAGGTTTTGAAATGAAACCGCACACCCACCCAGCGGATATCATTGAAGGCGAGCAGGTCACTTTCCAGTACTTTTACAACGGCAAGCCTGCGGCGGACATTGAAGTTGTGGTAACCCCTGATGGTGTGCGCTATCGCAACGATGCCAAAATGCTCAATCTGAAAACCGATAAAGACGGCAAGGTAAGCTTCACCCCAGAGATGCCAGGCCGATACTTAGCGGAAGCCAGCTACAGTATGGCATCGCCAAAGGACCCTTTGGCGGATCGTCATAGCTATGGTTTGAATACTGTGTTTGAAGCTCAGTTAGACTAGCTCAACAAAGCCAAGGCACCGCCTTGGCTTTTATTCCTGTGTGGAATTCAGTGTGGGTCACACCCTATCCAGTGCATCCAGAATCGTCGGCACCAGCTGATGGAATTGCATCACTGCAAAGCGCGGAGTTTCAGCCATGGGATAAGCGCCGTTTAAGGTAATTACCGCATTGCTTTGCTTATCCATTGCGCAAACCTGACCATTGACGCCAACCATAGCCAAGATCTTACGCTTCCCGATTTCTAACAGACGAAATTGGTCTTTGTAGAATCCGTCGGCAAGCCCAGCCTCTTTGCCTTTTTTCCAAGCCGAGCGCACTTGCTCATTGCCCTGCCACAAGGCTTCGACGAACTGTGCAGGCAACACCTGCTCGCCTTGCTGATTCTTACCTTGATTCAAAAACAGCAGGCCAACTCGAGCCAAGTCTTTGGTGGCCATGTTCATGCCAGTAGAGCCCATTGCCAGCCCTTTTTTGTCGGACATGAAATAGGCATCTGCGCCTACACCGACTTTTTGAAGCAGCTCTTTTTCAAGGATTTCGGTAAAGGACTTGCCCGTCGCGCGGTCGACAATCAATCCCAACAACTCGCTGTTCACGTCTTGGTAATCGTACTTCTCACCCATGGCGTAGTCTTGACGTTCGGTGATCAAAGGAAAGAAGTCCAAAGTGCCATTGGGGTATGGTTTGGAAGCCTCCACTCCATAGTAACCTTGGGCGTTGGACAATCTAACGTCCCAATATTTTTCCACCGTGCCTGGCGCGAGAACCACCGCCGTGCGCATGTCCGAGATGTCGCTAACACTGGCATTCTTAAATGCCGTCCCCTTTAATTCAGGGACGTAGCGCACAGCTTTGTCAGTCCAATTCAGCAAGCCTTTATCCACGGCGATAGCCGCCGCCATGGCGGTAAAAGACTTAGACACCGACATGTCGAGATGAGGAGAATGCTGGTCCATGCCATTGCCATAGTGCTCGTGCACCAATTTGCCATCTTTCAAAATAACCGCATTGTGGTTTTGCATGCGATTTCTCAAGAAATCCATCACAGACAGCGGGCCATCGAAATCCTCGACTTGCACTTGTTCCAAATCCAGAGGCTTGCCTTTTTCTAGCTCCTGCACGAATTGGCCTTTGTGCAAGGTATAGCTGTGAGTGAATTTGTAGACGTGAGGCATAGCTGAAGAAACATACTCTGGGGTTTCCCAGGTTTCTCCGGTCATGCCAATCGAATTGGCCGAGTCGATGAAGTTTGCATCGGGTGAGTTAAAGGTTACCGCATGCGCACTAAAGCCCATGCCTACCATAACGGCCAACGACAACAATCGTGTTTTCATCTTTACTTCCTCTAAGTGTTACGGCGCTATCGCCGTGAGAGTCATTGAGACGGTTAGCCAAGCTGGTGAAGCGCTTTAAGCGCGTTGGAGTATGCTGGCGAGCGGCAAGGCTTAAGGCTCACAACAAGCATCAATCGGCTTGGCTATTTGCCGCCTAGATTAGCGATTGATGAATTTCTAGTGATTTCTAACAGGATTGATGGTTCGTTGAAACGTCCGGATCTTGCTAGCAAAAAGAGAGACCGCCGCGCCACTTAGGCACAAAAAAAGCACCCGATTGGGTGCTTCATCGATAACCGATTTTCGGTTTTACGACTTGGGTTAGTTGGCGTTTAGCCACTCCACAAACAATCGCACCCCAAAGCCATTCGCGCCAACCGGCGTTTCGTCTTTAGTCTTGCGAACGCGCGCGTTTCCAGCGATATCAATGTGCGCCCAACGAGTGTCCTCTTTGACAAACAGCTTCAAGAACATCGCCGCAGTGGATGCGCCTGGGCCGCCCGAGCCAAGGTTGGTGGTATCGGCAATGGAACTATCCAGCATATCGCCATAAGCCAAGGGTAAGCGCCACAGTTCCTCATTAACTCTCGAGCCTGAGTCAGTGAGCTGATTCACCAGTTCCATGTCATCGCTAAATAGACCCGCGTAGCGATTACCTACCGCGCGGATTTTCGAACCAGTTAAGGTGGCAATATTAATAAGAATTTCTGGCTGATACTCTTGTTGTACATGCCACATGGCATCTGCCATTACCAAACGACCTTCTGCGTCAGTGTTAATGATCTCTACCGTCTTACCCGCCATCGACGTAAGGACGTCGCCAGGAATCAAGGCGGTTTCAGATACCATGTTGTGCGCCAGCGGCATCACACCAATCACGTTTACTTTCGCATTTTGCGCCGCCAAGGCTTTGATTGTACCCAACACAGCTGCCGCACCTGCCATATCCGTTTTCATGGCCGCGATGCTGGCGTTGGTTTTTAGGTTATAACCACCGGTATCAAAGGTCACACCCTTACCAACCAAAGCAATTGGCTTGTCGTTGCTGCCTTTATAGTGGGCAATCACCAAGCGCGAGCCAGACACACTGCCTTGACCAACCGCGTGCAACAAACCCATCTTCATGGCTTTGATTTGTTCATCGCTGAACACCTGCACTTCAACATTTAAATCGCTCAACTCATCTTGCGCGGTTTGCGCAAATTCCACCGGAGTTAAGTCGCCACCGTTAAGGTTAACCAGATCACGGGCGAGGAAAACGCCGCTCTCTACTGCGCGCAGCTGACTGTATAAAGAGGATGCTTGTTTCTTCTCGTCGAGCACCAAGCGGTACGCATTGTTTGGTGCCGTTGCTTGCGGAAGATATTCATTAAATCGGTAAGAGCCCAGTGACACACCATGCGCTATGTTTGCCGCAAGTTCTTGTGACGGCAGTTTGCTTTCCAGCCCCTTGAGGACGATGTCCACGTTGCGAATTTCTTTGTGCGCAAACAGTTGTGCCAATTTGCCACCAATAGAAACCGCTTTTGCTTGGTCTAATTGCTCGGAATCACCAAGACCCATAACCACCACTTGCATGGTGTCGTCGCCGGCAGGTGCGACTAACTTGGCGGTGCTGCCAAGCTTTCCGCTAAAGTCGTAAACCGACTTGGCGGTGGTCAGTTGTTGCTGACTGTCCTTACCAAGGTTGGCAGGCGCGTTTCCGCTACCATCGGCATATTGAAACACCACACGAGCGAAGCTCTTTCCTTGCACCTTGTTTTCAAAGGATACACTGGTGGCATTTACTCCAGTGGCCAGCGCAGAGACAAAAAGAGCCAGCACGGGCTGCCAAAGCTTGAAGTTTCGCATTATTACCTCAGAGTTTTTGTTTTTATTGGTAAATTTTGGTTGCCCGAAAAGAGCGCGCGGTTGCTAGTCAGATGCTGAAAGGTTGGCTGTGCAAACACCTAGACCAGTAGAGAACCCAAAACTTGTTGCGCCATAGTTAACGTCACTCAAGAATTCATTACAAGCCTTGGCGTTAACCAAAATTGTAAGCTGCTTTGTACATCTGTGGGGATAGAAGGATGGCCAGGGTTCGGAGCAAACGTTCGAGTAGGAAGGCTAGTTCGCCGAGGCTTAGATAGTGAAGTGCTTTAGGCATAAAAAAGCACCCTATTGGGTGCTTTTTTTAGAATTTGGTACCAGAGGCCGGACTTGAACCGGCACAGTGTTGCCACCGGCGGATTTTGAATCCGCTGCGTCTACCAATTTCGCCACTCTGGCATTATCGAATCAGCTTGCTGAAGCGATGGGGAGCATTATATCCACAAACTTAAATATAGCAAGCGACCAAATGTTCGATCGGGCAAAAAATGTTCCGTTGGACTGAATTAACTATTCAGCGGCAGTTTCAAGCCATTGAGGAGTCATCAGAAAACCTTCAACAGTCGCTCAATAGACAAGCTTGGTATTCTTGACAATAGATTGGTTTATCGAGCGCTTCGGCGCGTTTTTTGTCTAACTGTGGCTGCCCCGCACGATTGGCTTCTGATACACTCAGGCCACTAAGTTGTAACACGTAACAGGCCAATGAGTAACTTCGAACACGCCAACTTTCCCCGAGCCAGTTTTATGCGCCGTTTCGGCGCCATTATCTACGATGCATTGATCGCTGCCGCCGTTTACATGGTTGCCGGTGCACTGGGTTTTGCCATTATCGCCATCATGGCTTCCAGCGGTGTCATCAACCCGGGCGAAGCCGAACTGGCCAGCTACATCAGCCAGCACCCAAATCTTCACTCCAGCTATCAAGCCTGGATACTGCTTTGGGTGGTGGGATTCTACGTGTGGTTTTGGAGCCGTGGCGGTCAGACCCTTGGTATGCGCGCTTGGCGCTTGAAGGTTCAGCACCCTAACGGCCAGTGTATTAGTTTACCGCGCGCTATTACCCGAGTGTTTGCCAGCCTGCTGGGCTTGGGCAACCTGTTTATTTTGCTCAGCAAAGACAAGTTGGCGCTGCAAGACACCATATGCCAAACCGAAGTGGTGGTCTTGTCGCAAGAGGCCAATCAACTTAAAAACTGGCAAGGGGTGTAACCTTTCTTGCATTAAAAACGGAGCCGATTGGCTCCGTTTTTTGTTAGCGCCTGAGCAACCAGACCGCTATCCCGGTGAACAGTAAGCTAGGCGCCACGGCGCCAATTGCCGGTGGCAATTGATACACTAGACTCACGGTTCCCAGCACTTCGCTGGAGACGTAATAGCTAAAGCCGGCAATCACCCCAATCAAGACTCGAGCGCCCATGGTCGAGGTTCGAATTGGGCTAAACACAAACGACAGCGCCATTAGCATCATTACCGCTACGGTGACCGGCTGCATGAGCTTGCGCCACAGGGCAAGCTCATAACGGCTCGGGTCTTGTTTATTGTCCTTAAGGTAGTCGAGGTACCCCATCAAGCCACTGATAGAGAGTGCCTCTGGCTTCACCGAAACCACGCTGAGCTTGTCCGGCGTCAAACTTGAGTGCCAATCGCGTTGCTCCACCTGTTGCAGGTTAACTTGCTCCTCTTCCAAAGCGGTGAGTTTAACGCCGCGCATCTTCCACACGCCATCGATAAACTCGGCCTCGTCGGCAGCTACCACTTGCACCAGATTCTGATTGTCATCAAAGCGGTATTGAATCACGCCTTTTAGTAAAGTCGCGCTTTCCACCTCGGTGATATTGACGAACAAGTCACCGTCTTTGGCCCAAGTCCCGCGCTTTGAGTTAATTAGGCTACCACCGTGGATTTTATTGGCTTGCAGCTCACGCCCGGTGCGCTCGGCCTCTGGGGCGACCCATTCGCCTAGCGCCATTACCATAATCATTAAGGGAATGGCGGTTTTCATCACCGACTGGATCACCTCGAAGCGCGACCAGCCAGAGGCCTGCATTACCACTAATTCCGAACTTTGCGCCATCATACCGATACCAATTAAAGCACCGAGCAGCACCGCCATCGGGAAGAACATTTCAACGTCACGAGGCACCAAATACATGACGTAAATCAGCGCATCAATCATGCCGTAAGTACCGCGACCCACTAAGCGAAACTGATCCACCCATTTAATGATGCCGGATAACCCAGTGAGAATAAGCAGCGTAATCGCCGAGGTCGACAGCAGAATGCGAGCAATATACCAATCGAGGATCTTCATCATGCTGGGCGCCCTCGACCGGTAACAATTCCGAGTAATTTAAGCCCCAAAGGCCTATCTCGCCCAATCAGCATAAAGGCGATAACCAGTCCCAACGCGTGGACCCACCAAAGCCCAAGCTCACCAGGGTAAACTTCGTCTTCCAACGCTTTTCGTCCCGCCACCAGCAGGCCGAAGTAACCCAAATACAGCAAAATTGCAGGCCCCATTTTGGCGAACTTACCCTGACGCGTATTCACTCGAGCCAGTGGTACCGCCATTAACACCATCACAGGCAGTGCCAGTGGAATGGCCAAGCGCCAATGAAACTCGGCATTGGCTTCACTGGATTCAATTTGCGTCAATTCGGACACAGGCAGTGCAGATAGACGACGGCGACGCTCCTCTTGTGCCTGCTCTTTAATCTGCATCTGATAGTCGCCAAATTCAGTCACCTGGTAGTCGACTCTATCAACCGCGCCCTGATAACGAACACCGTTTTCCAAGCGCAATCGTTGCGAACCGTATTGATCTTCAAGAATTTGACCATTACTAGCGACTACCACTGATGGCGCGTCTGGCTCTTCGCCCTCTTCGGTGTCTTTGGGCAAATGCGCTACGAATACTCGCTCCAAGTTGGAGTTCTTATCCAATTTTTCAACGAAAATAACCGCTTGGCCATTGGCCGCTTGCTGAAAACGCCCTTGCACTAGAGCGGCGAGTCCGGCCTCAGAGCGAGCTTTCTCAAGAATTTGCGCTTCTTTCTCTTGCGCCCAAGGAGCGATGTAAATCGACAGAGCGCCGGCGAACACCATATTGACCACGGCCAACAGCAAGGTCACTCGAGCTACGTACCACTCGGAAACACCCACCGCGTGCATCACTGTCATTTCGCTTTCGGCGTACATTCGACCATGGGCCAATAACACGCCCAAAAATAAACTCAGGGGAACAATCAGCGCTGACAGCCAAGGCAAATTAAGCGCCATGATGGTGGCCACTAGGCCTGCGGGAAATTGCCCTTCAGAGGCATCGGCCAAAACTCGTACAAAATTTTGGCTAATAAAGATGGCAAGAAGCACGAAAAGCACCGCGGCTTGGGCTTTTAATACCTCTTTTATCAAGTATCTAAATAAGATCACGACCAGTATCTGACCACTTAACTTTGTTTTTTGCTGGAAACAGCCTATCTTTTATGTAAACCTACGACTTTCGATAGTTTTCTATCTAAAACTAACCCTATTCGGACGCTAACCCGAATAATAATAAATAAAGAAAAACGGTTTAAAGTCATCGGACCAAAGGCGAGCTAATGGCCGCCATTATCTAATAATAAACAGTCCATGTCTTTAACAATCTAGGAGTGCTCATGGAGTTTAATGTTAAGAGCGGTAGTCCGGAAAAACAACGTTCTGCTTGTATTGTTGTTGGCGTTTATGAACCACGTCGCTTATCCGGAATCGCTGAGCAACTGGATAAGATCAGCGACGGCTACATCTCTAACCTATTGCGCCGCGGTGATCTGGAGGGTAAACCCGGTCAAATGCTATTACTGCACCACGTACCTAACGTATTGAGCGAGCGGGTATTATTGGTCGGTTGTGGCAAAGAGCGTGAACTCGACGAGCGCCAGTACAAACAAATCATCGCCAAAACCATCAATACCCTTAACGAAACCGGTTCAATGGAAGCTGTGTGCTTTTTGACCGAGTTGCACGTTAAAGGCCGCGACACATATTGGAAAGTGCGTCAAGCCGTCGAAACAACGGCCAACAGCCTGTACGTATTCGATGCGCTAAAGAGCAAGAAAGACGAAACTCGTCGCCCGCTGCGCAAGCTGGTGTTCAACGTATCGACTCGTCGCGAGTTACCGGTTGGCGAGCGCGCCATCAACCACGGTTTGGCCATCTCTGAAGGCATGAAAATGTGTCGCGACGTGGCCAATATGCCACCAAACATTTGTAACCCTGCCTACTTGGGCTCCCAAGCTCGTCAATTGGCCGAAACTAGCGACAAGCTTGATGTCACCACTTTGGGTGAAGAGCAAATGGCCGAGCTGGATATGAATTCCTATCTTGCGGTTGGTCGTGGTTCAGAGAACGAGTCAGTAATGACTGTGATGAACTACCAAGGCGCTAAAAACCCCAACGCCCGCCCAATCGTAATTATCGGTAAGGGCCTGACCTTCGATTCCGGTGGTATTTCATTAAAGCCTGGCGAAGGCATGGACGAAATGAAGTACGACATGGGCGGCGCTGCCGGCGTGTTGGGCATGATGAAGTCTGTGGTTGAGCTTGAACTGCCAATCAACGTGATTGCGATTTTGGCCGGATGCGAAAACATGCCTGACGGCAAAGCCTATCGTCCAGGCGACATCATCACTACCATGAGCGGACAAACCGTTGAAGTGCTAAACACTGATGCGGAAGGTCGTATGGTGTTGTGTGACGTGCTGACCTATGTGGATCGCTTCAACCCAGAAGTGGTTATCGATACCGCGACCCTGACCGGCGCTTGTGTAATTGCACTGGGTAGCCACGCCAGTGGTCTGCTGTCGAACCACAATCCTTTGGCACACGAAATCCTCAATGCTGGCGAGCAGTGCGGTGACCGCGCTTGGCGTCTGCCGTTGTGGGACGAGTACCAAGAGCAGATTGAAAGCCCATTTGCAGACATGCAAAACATCGGTGGTCGTCCGGCTGGCACCATCACAGCAGCCTGCTTCCTATCTCGCTTTGCCAAGAAGTACCACTGGGCCCACATCGACTGTGCCGGTACCGCTTGGAACTCAGGTAAGAACAAAGGCTCTACCGGTCGTCCGGTACCTATTCTGACTCAGTACTTGATCAACAAATCAGAAATTGAAGTCGGTGAATAATCACGCCGATTAACCCATCGAAAAGGACCGCATAATGCGGTCCTTTTTCATTAACCACCTTTTTTATCAGCCATCTTTTTACTATCCAAATAAGGAGTCGAATTGCCACCAAAGCAAACAAGGCGTAGCAATCAGGTAAATCAAGGACAGGGCTAGTTTGATTTGGGTACTGCGGCAGTTAAACATCAGAGTCTGCGCCCAGTAGTAACTCACAGGCAGTAAAGCGAAAAGCGACCAAAGGTAGCTGGCGATAATTCCCAGCGGCAATAGAAAAATAAACACTATCGACATGAAGCCCAGCAAAGACTGGCTGTCTCCCACCGTCATAAGACCCAGATTGATAAACCACAGCACCACGAACATCAGGTTAATCCCGATGCAGCTCATCAAGGTTTCGGTTTCCGTCCTTAGCCCCATACTAAATCCTTAATATTTCTCGGTGTTTTTCGCAAGGCTTTAGCTCTACACTAAAGACAATTGCTAAATAAGGAAACCCGTCATGATTGAACAAGGACAACCTCTTCCCAACGCCAGCTTGAGCGAGCTAACCGCCGAGGGCTTTTCCAGCCACGACACCGCTGAGCTTTTTGCCAATAAGAAAGTCGTGCTATTTGCCGTACCTGGTGCATTTACGCCGACTTGCTCAGAGCAACACTTGCCGGGTTACATTGCTCTCGCGGATCAGTTCAAAGCCAAAGGCGTGGACATGATAGTGTGCGTTTCGGTGAACGACGCCTTTGTAATGAAAGCTTGGGGCGATACTACCGGTGCCGGTGAGGTGAGAATGTTGGCCGACGGCGATGCGAGCTTTACTCAAGCGATTGGACTAAGCATGGATTCGGGTAACTTTGGTGGGGTGCGCTCGCAGCGCTACGCCATGATAGTCGACAACGGGGTGGTCACTCAGCTCAATGTGGAACCGCCTAAGACCTTTGAGGTCAGCAAAGCAGAAGCTCTGTTGGCTGCGTTGTAGTTCTCCACACAAACCCATAAGCCAAACCTTGCTTTAAAATGCTCGAGTTTGGCTTTGTTCTTTTTAGGCGCCCTATCTTTGTGAATACCAAAGCAACGCTTTGGCTTCATGCTCTTGAATAAAGCTGTCTTTGCCATCGCAATAGCGTTCAATGTCGTTATCGCACTGGGCCGCTACTCGCTGTTTTAACTCTTGATAAGCGAGCTTAACGTCGGGATGAGCGATTAAATAATCGCGAAATGCCAAATGACGAGTCACGTGCTCGTCAGCTATTGGAAAGGCGTGAATTTGGTGGGTGCGATCGTCGCCGCCTTTTTGGAAATAGCGCCGTCGAGAAATGCCATTTTCGCCTAAGCCCTCATACCCAAGCGATTCAAATTCACTTTGATGGGCGTCTAAACTTTGCAGCGACTCCACCTCCAGCATGATATCAATCACTGGCTTGGCCCTAAGTCCCGGCACCGACGTACTGCCGATGTGATGCACTCGATGAATCAGCTGACCAAGCCGATTCAACAACAAGTCACGCTCGGCCTCGAACATGGCTGGCCATTGCGAGTTGTAGTCCACCACTTTCACTTCGCGCACAAAATCACCTCATTAAAAAGTCGCCGACAAAAAAGCTGTCGGCGACTTTTAATGTACCTCATATCACAGCGGGTGCTTGCTCACGCAAGTACGTACTCGCAGAGGAGCCTATTCACTTAGGTGTCTACTCACTTAAGTGTTTACTCACTTAGGTGTTTAACAATCGCATCAAAGCCGTTAATCGTGTACTCGTCGTAATAGTTGGTGCTGGATTCTGGCTGCGAGCTTTGCTTGATAATCGCCACTTCGCGTTCTAAATCCAGATAGATCCACTGGCCGTGAATACCGATGGCCATGATGGCCTCTTTGCCTTCAGTGTGACGCACCCACCATTGAGCGCGGTAACTCCAATCACCACCAGCATAAATGCCATAAGCAGAAGAGCCTTTGGCCATGGCTTGTTTTGAAGCGCCGTCCGCGATGTCATTAATGATTTCTGGCGCCACCACTTGCTCGCCTTGGAACTGGCCCTTGTTGACCATCATCATGCCAAAGCGGGCGAGATCCATAGGGGATGCATTAAGACCGCCACCGGCCACCAGCACTCCAGTTTTATCCAACAAAGCGTAGTTTTCACCTTGGGTGCCAAGCTTGGCCCACAACCGCTCTGCCATGTCTTGCTGGAAAGGTTTGTCGTTGACTCGGTTAGTGATCCAGTTGATCACATCGGTTTTCGGGGTTGAGTACTCCATCACTTCGCCGTGCTTAAGCTCTGGATCTTTCTTTAAGGTTTTCAGGTACTCGTACAAGCTATTCGAGTAGTCCACCCCTTCCATTTCTGAGAACCAACCGAGCACAGTCGCGTATTGCACTATGTCAGAGTTAGGGTCGTCGTAAACCTCGGAAAACGACATGGAGTTTGTCATGTCCATTACATGTCGCAGGCTAGCGTCGTCAAACGCAGTGCCTTTTAGCTCGGGCAGATAATCGGTCACCGGCTTGTCTTCGTTAAGTTTCCCCTCGCTTTGAGCCATTAAGGCCAATAGACCCGCAAAGGACTTGGTCACCGACATCATTTGGTGGGCTTTATTTGGCCCCATGCCGTTTTGGTAGTTTTCGTAAACCAGCTTGTCGCCTTTCACCACCACTAGAGCATCGGTGTAGGTCTCGCGCAAATAGGTCTGCATATCGACCATCTGCTCCGACTCGCCCTTTTGAATGCTAAGTTTGTCGAGTCCTGAATCGATAGACTTTTCAATGACCGAGGCTGTCGTCGGGTTTTCTATGTTGGCGCTGGGATAAAACATGCGCATGTTTTGATAGGACCAGCGATTGTAAGGTGCGAACAGCAGCGCATTGTCTTTGGTGACTTGGGCTTCGGGCGCTGGCGGGAATCCTTGCTGTAAGCCCAACTCGGCAGCGCTGGCATAAGGGTTCGCATCGCTTGCCGCTACCCCAAGAGAGAACATTGCGGCGCACACACTCAAACTGATAGCGCCAAATCGACCTTTTGTATTCATACTCGTATTACCTTTCAACAGGACCATTTAATTGGCGCCAGTTTAGCGATGACAAATATGGCCAGCTATGCAGATTCGGAAGGGGCAAAACTGGCAAAAAAGGCCCTATCTTCTAAGCTTTTCCTGCGCAATTCGCTGCGCTCAAATCGCTGACAAAGATAAGGATCTCGTATGAAATACCTAGTGGAAGTAATCGTCACCCCAAAGAAAGGCAAAAAGATAGAAAAACGCCCCGGCGGACCAGGTCCAGTTGTGGGCCGAATGATCGAAAAATTCCAACCGGAAGCCACCTTCATGGCCCTCTCCCGCCGAGTGGTTTACATGGTGGTCGAGCTCGACCAAGCCGGCGTCGCTGAACTCATGATGATCGGCTCCGAACTCGGCGGCCGCTACCCACGCTTCACCGAAGTCGTCGCCGACACCCAATTCCCAGAGGTGGTAGGCACCGCGGTCACTGGAGCTCGCTCGGTCTTGGATGGGAAATAGCCAGCGGTTGGCAACCTTGGTCTTGGCGGTTGGCCGGTAGGGTATTCGGCTGACGGGAACCCCATCACAGGGACGCTCTAGACGCAGCACATCCGTGTGCTGCTCCTCCAGCTCGACTCCTGTCTCGCGTTCGAAGCTCGCGCTTCTCACCCCTATCCGCTCAACGTTTGTTCCCTACAAACGATGCCCTGTGATGGGTTTCCCTTTCGCCGGTCTACCCTACCGGCCAACGCTTAGATGTGCGCAAGGAGCTAATTCCGTGCCACAGCAATCCTGCAACTGTCTGATATTGATCCCTTTAGGCCATCCCTTTAGAGTTAAACACCTGCTGCAATTCACCAACTCAACCTTCGCCATAGAGTCAAACACGACGTTGTCTGGAGCTGAAGAGAGTGTGGTTAAGCATCCCTAAGGAGGGTTTCGGTCGTATGGAACGACCGTAAAGCGCACAGGGGTGAGGGGCGAAAGCCCTAAACGCGAGACAGGAGTCGAGCTGGAAAGGCGGCTCAGGGACGAGTCGCGTTGTAGAGCGGCCCGACGTGGGATGCTTAACCACACTCTCTAATCCCCCACCAGCTATAGGCTTTGCTGCGGTTTTGCGGCATAATGTGCCGTTTCATTTTATGACTTCAGCCGTTAGAGATTGACCGAGATTTATGGATACTACCTATAATCCGCAGGCGCTTGAGCAAGCGCTCTACAAAGCGTGGGAAGAGAAAGGTTATTTTAAGCCTTCTGGTGATAGCAGCCAGGGCAACTATTGCATCATGATCCCGCCGCCGAATGTGACCGGCAGTTTGCACATGGGGCATGCGTTCCAAGATACGATCATGGACACCTTGACCCGTTATCAGCGGATGAAAGGCAAAAATGCCCTTTGGCAGGTGGGTACTGACCACGCCGGTATTGCGACTCAGATGTTGGTTGAGCGCAAGCTGGAAGCCGAGTCTGGCCAGTCCCGTCACGACATTGGCCGCGATGCCTTTATGGACAAGGTATGGGAGTGGAAAAACCACTCTGGCGGGACTATTACTCAACAGCTTCGTCGCTTGGGCGCTTCGGTCGATTGGGATCGCGAGCGTTTCACTATGGACGAAGGCTTCTCCAAAGCGGTTCAAGAAGTGTTTGTTCGCCTGTACCAAGACGACCTTATCTATCGCGGTAAGCGCTTGGTTAACTGGGATCCGAAACTGCATACTGCGATTTCTGACTTAGAAGTTGAGAATAAAGAAAAGAATGGCCACATGTGGCACTTCCGCTATCCGCTGGCGGATGGCGCGCTGACCAAAGACGGCAAAGACTATGTAGTTGTAGCTACCACTCGTCCTGAAACCATGCTGGGTGACTCGGCGGTTGCGGTTAATCCAAACGACGAGCGCTACCAAGACTTAATTGGCAAAGAAATTATTCTGCCAATCATGAACCGTCGCATTCCAATTGTGGGTGATGATTACGCCGACATGGAAAAAGGCACCGGCTGTGTGAAAATCACTCCGGCCCACGACTTCAACGATTACGAAGTGGGTAAGCGCCACAGCTTGCTGATGGTCAACATCTTTACTCAGAACGCTGATGTGCGCGAGCAAGCGGAAATCATCAACTCTGATGGCACCATTAATAACGACATCAGCCTGAGCATCCCAGAAGCCTTTGCCGGCCTTGAGCGCTTCGCTGCTCGTAAAGCCATCGTGGCGGAATTCGAGCACTTGGGTCTTCTGGAAAAAATCGACGACCACAGCCTGATGGTGCCTTACGGTGACCGCTCTGGTGTGGTTATCGAGCCTCTGCTGACCGACCAGTGGTACGTGGCAGTAGCACCCATGGCGAAAACCGCGAAAGAAGCCGTAGCCAATGGCGACATCAAGTTCGTACCTCAGCAGTACGAAAACATGTACAACGCTTGGATGAACGACATCCAAGACTGGTGTATCTCACGTCAGCTGTGGTGGGGTCACCGTATCCCGGCCTGGTACGACGAATCTGGCAAGGTCTACGTTGGTCGCTCTGAAGACGAAGTGCGTCAGCAAAATGGTTTGAGCGCTGATGTGGTTCTGCGCCAAGACGACGATGTACTGGACACTTGGTTTAGTTCAGCGCTGTGGACCTTCGGTACTTTGGGCTGGCCTGAGAATACCGATGCGCTTAAGACCTTCCACCCAACCGACGTGTTGGTGACGGGTTTTGACATCATCTTCTTCTGGGTTGCCCGCATGATCATGATGACCATGCACTTCTGTAAAGACGATAACGGCAAGCCGCAGGTTCCGTTTAAAACGGTTTACGTCACCGGCCTGATTCGCGATGAACAAGGCAACAAGATGTCTAAGTCCAAGGGGAACGTACTAGACCCGCTGGACATGATTGACGGCATCGATTTAGAAAGCCTGGTTGAAAAGCGCACTGGCAACATGATGCAACCGCAACTGGCGAAGAAGATCGAAAAGTCGACGCGCAAAGAGTTTGCTGATGGCATTAATGCCCATGGTACCGATGCGCTGCGCTTTACTTTGGCCGCCATGGCGTCCACCGGTCGCGACATCAACTGGGACATGAACCGTCTCGATGGCTATCGCAACTTCTGCAACAAGCTGTGGAATGCGTCGCGCTATGTGTTGATGAACACCGAAGAACAAGATTGCGGCACTAACGCAAGTGATGGCGGCGATATGGAGCTAAGTCTGGCGGACCGTTGGATTCTGGGCCAGTTTAACCAAACGGTTAAGTCGGTTACCGAGTCTATCGATAACTACCGCTTCGACATGGCCGCCAATGCCTTGTACGAATTCACTTGGAACCAGTTCTGCGATTGGTATCTAGAACTCACCAAACCTGTGTTGGCCAACGGTAGCGAAGCGCAGCAACGCGGTACCCGCAACACCCTGATTAGCGTGCTAGAAGCTTTGCTTCGACTGATGCACCCTGTAATGCCTTTCATCACCGAAAGCATTTGGGATCGAGTTAAGCCAGTGGCCGGCGTTGAAGGCGAGTCGATTATGCTAGCGGCCTACCCGCAATTCGATGAAACCAAAGTCGATGAGCAGGCGATGGCCGAGCTTGAGTGGCTCAAAGCGGCGATTGTTGCGGTTCGTGCGGTTCGTGCCGAGCTGAATATTGCGCCGTCTAAGCCGCTGAACGCTTTGGTGCGTGGTGCGAGCGACAGCGATAAGGCAATTTTGAACGCCAATCAGAGCTTCCTATTCAAGCTTGCGAACCTAGAGAGCATCCAAGAGCTAGGCGAAGGCGAGAAAGCGCCAATGTCCGCGGCTCAGTTAGTAGGCCAAATGGAGCTACTGATTCCGATGGCCGGCCTAATTGACGTTGAAGCCGAGGTGGCTCGTATCGACAAGCAAATCGATAAACTCAGCCAAGACATGGCTCGCACTCAAGGTAAATTGAACAACGAAAACTTCGTTAGCAAGGCACCGGCTGCGGTCATCGACAAAGAGCGCGCAAAGCTTGAAGAGATGCAAACCAGCATCGCCAAGCTCAACGAGCAAAAGGCAGAGCTCGCCGCACTTTAACCCACACTTAATAAGGGTTCGCTAACCCGCAAGCCATTGCTCTGAAAGCCCGATTGCTACCCGCGTCGGGCTTTTTTGTATCTTGTGCGCAACATTCTCGTTATAGGTTTGTAAAAACTCTAATTCCATCAAAGTAGTTAGCTAATTATTGATTCAGGTCACCTTTCGGTCGATGCGCGTTTGATGCAGGTCAAAAGTTGCGCATTTGTTTGACCCTAGAATGACTCATGTAAACAACTTTTGTCTGTTTTGTGAGGAAGTCGCTATGGGGCAATATGACGCACTGTTAGAACGCTGCCAACAAAGAGTGGCAATGCTTAAATCGCTGCCACCTTTAAAGGCCACCCCACTGAAGGATAAGCTAAGTAAGCAAGGCATTAGTCGCAGGGAGTTCATGAAATGGACCGCTTCGATGACCACCCTGCTGGCGCTGCCCATCCAATTCAGTCCACTACTGGCAGAGGCGGCTGAAGTCGCTGATAGGGTGCCGCTGATTTGGTTGCATTTGGCCGAATGTACCGGCTGCTCTGAGTCACTGATTCGCTGTGACACGCCCACCATTGACACCCTCCTGTTTGACCACATATCCCTTGAATACCACGAAACTCTGATGGCCGCTGCCGGTTGGCAAGCCGAAGAGAATCTAGAGCACGCCATGGAAACCTACCCTGGCGGTTACCTGCTCGCGGTTGAAGGTGGTGTGCCAACCGCGGACAACGGTAAGTACCTGACCGTTGGCTGCAAAGGTCACACCGGATTGCACATAGTCAAAGAAGCAGCAGACAAAGCCGCGGCTATCGTATCCGTTGGTACTTGCGCCTCCTTTGGCGGCGTGCAGGCAGCAGCGCCTAACCCAACCGGCACCAAAGGGGTTGGTCAGGTAGTTGGCAAGCCTGTGATTAACCTAGGCGGCTGTCCTCCAAGCGAGAAAAACATTGTCGGTACTTTGATGTACTACATCATGTTTGGCCGTTTGCCAGCGCTCGACATGTACAACCGACCCAAGTGGGCCTACGGCGCACGAGTGCACGATAACTGTGAGCGCCGCGGTCGCTTCGATGCCGGCGAGTTTGTTGAGACTTTTGGCGATGAAGGTGCCAAACAGGGTTACTGCTTGTACAAGGTGGGCTGTAAAGGGCCTTACACCTACAACAACTGCCCAACCGAACGCTTTAACCACCACACCAGTTGGCCAGTACTAGCCGGACACGGCTGTATTGGCTGCTCCGAGCCGAGTTTTTGGGACGCCATGGCGGATTTCGAAAAGCCATTGGGCCGCCGAGATTTACACAGTTTAGACGCGACAGCAGATCGCATTGGCGCGGTTGCGCTTGGGGTCACCGCAGTAGGTATCGGCGCACACGCCGTTGCCAGTGTGTTTGCCAACAAGGAGGATAACTCATGAGTAATCGCGTAGTCGTCGACCCAATCACTCGAATCGAAGGCCACCTGCGCGTCGAAGTCGAGGTAGATGAAAACAACGTCATCACCGACGCTTGGTCCTCCTCCACTTTATGGCGCGGTATCGAGGTGATTCTCAAAGGCCGCAGCCCGCTAGACGCTGGACTTATCACGCAGCGCATCTGTGGTGTGTGTACCTTCTCCCACTACCGTTGTGCCACCGAAGCGGTGGAAAACGCCCTTGGTGTAGAGATCCCACTGAATGCCAAGTTGGTGCGCAGTCTAATGCAAACCAGCTTGTACATGCACGACCACATGGTGCACTTCTACCATCTGCACGCGCTGGATTGGGTGGATATCGTCTCAGCACTGAGCGCAGACCCGGCTAAAGCGGCCCAAGTGGCGCTGCAATACACCGACAAGCCAATCAATGCTGGTGAAGGTGAGCTGCGAGCAGTGCAAGAACGGGTTCAAGGCTTTGTCGAAACCGGTAAGCTAGGCCCATTTGCCAATGCTTATTGGGGTGCGGGCACTTACAAGCTGACCCCGGAGCAAAACCTAATCGCCGTTAGTCACTATCTCAAAGCGCTAGAAGTACAACGGGTCGCCGCTGAGATGATGGCCATCTTTGGCGCCAAGCAGCCTCATCCACAGTCACTGGTGGTTGGCGGTGTTAGCTGCGTACGCGACGTGCTAAGCCCGGCTCGTTTGCAAGAATGGAAAACCAAGTTCCATCAAGTGCACGACTTTATTCAGCGTGCTTATCTACCAGATGTGCTGATGGCCGCTGAAGCCTACAAGACCGAGCCAAGTGTGCTAGGTGGCTTAGGCGTTAAGAACTTCTTGGCCACGCCAGATTTCTTCATGGGCGATGGCTGGTTGTTTGAAGGTGGCGTTATCACCAACGGTGATTTGGCCAATGTGCAAGAAGTCGACCCAAGCCTGATTGAAGAAGACGTAACCCACGCCTGGTATCAAGACGGCCCAAGTCGCCATCCGTACGATGGTGTCACCGAGCCGAACTACACCGGCTTTATCGAGCGCGATACAGTCTACGGTCGCCTGCCAACCCTGGATAACGACAACAAGTACTCTTGGGTGAAATCGCCGCGTTACAACGGTCAACCCATGGAAGTCGGCCCGTTAGCCTGCTTGCTAGTCAACTACGCCAAAGGCACCCCCGCAGTTGTTAACGCGGTCAACGGTTTGCTCGAAGCCACCGGTCTGCCAGTAGAAGCCTTGTTTACTACCCTAGGTCGCACCGCCGCGCGTTTGCTGCAAACCAACATTATTTGCGACAACGCACTGCGCACCTTTGACGCTCTGTTGACCAACATTCAATCCGATGAGTCCACTTACGTAGAGCCTATTATCGACCCCGACAAAGAGTACGTGGGGCATGCGATGAACGAAGTGCCACGTGGACTGCTGAGTCATTGGATCCGCATTAAAGGCGGCAAGATCGAGAACTACCAAGCGGTGGTACCCACCACCTGGAACTCTGGGCCTCGCGATGCGAATAACGTCAAAGGTCCGTATGAGGCATCCCTGATTGGTCTGAAAGTGGAAGACCCAACCAAGCCGCTAGAAATCATCCGCATTATCCACTCCTTTGACCCATGCATGGCCTGCGCGGTGCATGTAATGGATTACAAAGGACAGGAATTGTCTGAGTACAAAGTGGCACCGGTCGCGGTGTAAGGAGGTAAGTATGCAACATGCGATCCCCCACTCTAGAGATAAGATATTCTCGCCGGTGATCCGCATCTGCCACTGGCTCAGGTTTGCCGCCATCATCTTGCTATTGGTGACCGGTTTTTACATCGCCTGGCCATTTCTGACCGCTTACGGCGGCTCGGACAATCTGATTCAAGGGTGGGTGCGCTTTGCCCACCTGATCAGTGGCTTTGTGCTGATAGCCGTGACTCTAGCCCGCGCTTATCTGTACTTCTTTAGTCGCAGCGATATTGAACGTCGCTCGGTCAAAGATGTGGTAAATCCGAAGAGCTGGATAACTCAAATCAAGTCCTATATGTGGATTGGCAAGCTCAACAAAGCTGGCGTTTATGGCCCGCTACAGTTTGTCACCTATTTCGGACTAACCCTGGTGATAGTGTTCATGTGTTTATCTGGGCTGGCGCTGCATGCTAACGTCTACCACGAAGGCCTCGGCGGTATCGCCTGGACCATCAACGAGTGGATGCTGGTGTGGATGGGTAGCTTGGCCGCGGTACGCGAGTGGCACCACATCGCCTCTTGGGTGTTCATTATCTTCATACTGGTCCATGTCTACATGGCCGTGTGGACGGGCATCCGGTTTAAGCACAATTCGGTCGACTCGATTGTCTCTGGGTACGACTACCACCCCATGAAAAGGGATTAGCACGCGTCTGCGGCGCTCACACACTCCTAGTGACGCGCCGCTTTTTTATTTTAAGAAGTATAAAAAAAACAGGAAGATGAGCCATGACTCAAAGCAAACGCATTCTCGTCCTCGGGATAGGTAACTTGCTCTACGGCGATGAGGGTATC
Organism: Paraferrimonas sedimenticola; assembly: GCF_002282855.1. Classification (GTDB taxonomy): domain Bacteria; phylum Pseudomonadota; class Gammaproteobacteria; order Enterobacterales; family Shewanellaceae; genus Paraferrimonas; species Paraferrimonas sedimenticola. Next base: position 186,829 of record NZ_NRIR01000004.1, read on the forward strand.
GGCGTGCACATGGTTCAGTTGCTCAAGCGCAAATATCGCTTTAGCGGCGCTTCAACCCTAGACATAGTCGATGGTGGCACCCTTGCTCACGCCTTAATCCCATTGATTGCCCAATACGACCATTTAATTGTTATCGATACCGTCAACGCCAACAACGCACGTCCCGGCGAAGTCTATTGGTTTGATTTCGACAAAGCACCCAGTGAGGTGGACTGGCAAGGCTCCGCCCACGAAGTCGAGATGCTACAGACGCTGAACATGATGGACATGGTGGGCGATCGTCCGCCAACCTTTGTGCTCGGTGTAGTGCCTAAGGTGATCGACAGTATGAGCTTTGAGCTCTCCACACCGGTGCGCGAAGCCGTACCTACCATGGAGCGTACCCTGCTCAACTACCTCAATTGTTTGCAGGTAGAACACCAGCTGCAACAAGAGCTTTCCATTGACCAAGTGTCCGCCAGCGCGGCCCATTACCTGAGCGAAGAGCATGAACAAGCTGAGATTCGAATTTGATTGCCAGCGCCCGGTCGCTAGCTATCAACAAGCGCTCAATCAAGCGCTAAAACACCCCTTAGTGGTTGGCATTAGCCATGATCACAACCAATACGCTGTAGAGGCACAAGGCGATAAAACCGAATTAGGCCAGCTCGCCGATGAGCTCGGTGCCAAGCTTCCCTTATCCTGTTGGCTCAAGCGAGCTCAAATCAAAGCCATCGACACCATTACCACCCAGTCGAGCCCATTGCCACAAGCCACCAGCGAAGCTGCCTTTTGCCCAGACTGCGCCGATGCGGTACTGGCCGATAAGCCCTGGCAAGCCAACTGCCGCCAGTGCAGTCCCAAAACAGAGGTGCAAACTCAAGCGGTTATCACGGCGTACGGAGAAGACCTTAGCGGCTTAGCGGTGCCGCTAAAACAATTATTCGCTGTGGGGCATGCCCAGTTTGAAACTCTGTGGGGGCAAGTTGAACTCTATTTACCAGAGCAGATTCCCAGCCATTGTCAACGCTTACTGTTTTGTCGCCTAGAGGCTATTAACCACGCCTTTGCGGTATCCAACCAGGCCATCGAGCGTTTGAGCAGTCTAGAAAAGCCCGCGCTCATCGCCAGCGTAAACCCGGGCTTCGCCGCGCATAATCAACTACCGCGGAGCCTATATCAATGTCAGTTTGCCGATGATTTGGTCACCCTTAAACTGTCGCAACTACTGGCGAATAAAGGCGTCGCCTTTGTTGGGGTAGCGACTGTTTCTGGGCTTGAACCCAGCCTTATCGGCAGTTTTGGCGAACATCCGATTGCGCTTAGGCATCGACAGGCCAGTGCGCAAATTAGTGTCTCGACCGAGCCCTTACACGAGCATGCTAGTGTTAAAGACTTCCAAGCTCACTGGGCTAAAGGGCGGGTTAGCCTTAGCCACCAGCCGGCTCACCCTTCAGCTGGACCGAGCTGGCATGCCGCTTGTGCATTACATGCGGCGCAAGTCATCCAAGAGGACAATCACAGGCTAGGCGCTTTGTACCTCAGTTGTAGCGGCTTGTCGGGCTTGCTCTACCAGGACAGCCAGCAAAATTACCAATGGCTGGTTCAGCTGGCCTCGCCAGTGCCCACCCCTGCCCAGTTGATTCAATCGATGCAGCAACAAGGCAATTCAGCCGAACGCTTGGTACGCCAGTTGCAGAGCAAACTCCCTGAGCAATTAGCGCGATGGCAGGTGTTGAGTCATTCGTTCAACCTGTCGAGCTTTAGTGCATTTTTGGCTAGCGCCAGTTGGTGCTTAGGGTTTAGTGAAAGCGCCGACTCAAGTATCGCCAAAGACGCGTTAATCGCCCGCGCATTGCGTTACAACGCCAGCAATGCACCTCGAATCGACTATCCACTAAGTCGCAATCACGAGGGTGTACTGCAGATCAATTGGCACAAATCCCTGCAAGCCTGTTTGAGTTATCGCTTAGCGGACCCAGATCAACTCGACAAGGTCGCTTTTGGCATTATCGATTCGTTCGCCGACTTTGTGGCCAACTGGCTCGAGCAACTGGATGCAGACGAAGGTGTCGATGCCATTGCCTTAGCCGGCGATGAATTCGAAAACCCAGTGCTGCTGGACCGAATCCGTCTGCGGGTGGGACACAATCAAACCTTACTGCTACCACAAGAGCTGGGTTTCGACGGCGCAAACATAGCCCTTGGCGCCCTGTACCTTCGCAGACGGCGATAGCCATGATGCCAAATCTCGATTGGGCTGGGTCAAGCAACAAGTGTGCTAGTGCTCAGGCCAATCGCGCTCAAAAGATTGTTGCTAGCGTCGCTGGAAATGCATACCAAAGCAACACCTTGTGAAAAGGATTCGCTCACCAAACATTAACGTCAATAAAACAATAGTTCCTAGTTATTAAGCTGCGGTTTAGCTTTCACTGGCTACACTTGAAGGTAACAAGACGGTAAAAGTGAAACTCGATTAATGAAACCAATACTCATCATTGCCCTGATGGCAATCAGTCTAAGCGGCCAGGCCAAGGCCGAAGAAGCCGATAAGAACCCAGCGGTTGAGCTGACCGAGCTCACTGAACAAAACTTGGAAGTCTTTCTAACCGCCGATCACTGGGCTGCAGTTCGTAACCTGTCTGGTGTGGCAAAGGCCATCTTTATCATTCCCAGCGGCGGACAAGCGGGCTTTGTGGTTGGCGCCCAGTGGGGCCGAGGCCTTTTGTTGGTTCGCGACGTGCACGACTGGAGCGACCCCCTCTTCATTAAAATCAACAGTGTTCACTTGGGATTGCTGGCCGGTGCCCAGAAAGTTAACGCGGTCGGTGCTGTGCTTAGCGAAGAGGCTCTAGATCGCTTGTACGAGGGTAAAATTCGCGCCAGTGGCTCAGCGGATCTCACCCTAGGTCCCGGCGTTGGCGGCAAAGCTGGCGGCGGTGCCGGCGGTGTTGAGATTCTGATGGTGTCTTCCAACAAAGGAGCCTACTTTGGCGGATCGTTTGAGGGCATCAGCTTGCGTATCGACGAGGACATGAACAAGGTCGCCTATGGTGACGACTTTAGCGTCGACAAAGTGCTGGCCAACAAAAAAGGCGGAGACTTCCCCGCGGCGGCCAACATTCAGCGAAAACTCAGAGACGCCGCCTACATCTCGGTATTTGGCGAAGCGCCACCTGAGCAGTAGTTACAGTCAAAAAAAGAGCGCATGATGCGCTCTTTTTTGTGTCTTGCTGGCTAGTAGGTTTAAACCAGAGCTCTTATTTCAAAGCTCTTACTTCAAAGTAACGCGAGCAAACTTACGCTTGCCGACCTGGTATACACAAGTGCCAGCAGCAGTGATTTGGGTCTTAGGATCCGCCACCTTCTCGCCGTCAATCTTAACCGCGCCTTGCTTAATCATGCGCATGGCTTCTGAAGTCGAGGCTACCAAGCCGGCATCTTTTAGCAGGTTAGCAATACCAAGACCTTCACCCAGCGCCAGCTCTACCTCAGGCATCTCATCTGGGATGGCACCTTTTTGGAAGCGAGCAATAAAGTTAGCTTCGGCTTGCTCGGCAGCGGCTTCGTCGTGGAAACGTGCAATGATTTCTTTGGCTAGTAGAATCTTAACGTCGCGCGGGTTCTTACCCTCAGCAATGGCTTGTTTAAAGCCTTCGATTTCGGTTAGCGGACGGAAGCTCAACAACTCGTAGTAATTCCACATCAGGTCATCAGAGATAGACATGATCTTGCCGAACATTTCATCCGGCGCGTCGCTCACACCAATGTAGTTGTTGGCTGACTTAGACATCTTCTTAACGCCGTCCAAGCCCACTAGCAATGGCATCATAATCACCGACTGAGGCGATTGACCTTCGCCCTTTTGCAGTTCGCGGCCCATCAACAGGTTGAACTTCTGGTCGGTACCACCAAGCTCGACGTCGGCGTTTAGCGCCACTGAGTCGTAACCCTGCAACAGAGGGTATAGGAATTCGTGAATAGCAATCGCGGTGCCGTTGGCGTAACGCTTTTTAAAATCATCGCGCTCTAGCATACGAGCGACGGTCTGCTGAGCGGCTAGCTTGATCATGCCACCAGCGCCTAAGGCTTCTAGCCAGCTCGAGTTGAACTCGATACGAGTCTTAGCCGGGTCCAGAATCTTGAACACCTGCTCTTTGTAGGTCTCTGCATTGGCCAGTACTTGCTCGCGAGTCAGCGGCGGGCGTGTGTTGTTCTTTCCAGAAGGGTCACCCACCATAGCGGTGAAATCACCAATCAAGAAAATGACTTCGTGGCCCAGTTGTTGGAACTGGCGCAGCTTGTTCAAAATGACGGTGTGACCCAGATGAATATCCGGGGCAGTTGGATCCGCTCCAAGCTTAATGCGCAGTGGGCGCTTTTCCTTGAGTTTTTCCAGTAGCTCAGACTCCACCAAAATTTCATCGGTGCCGCGTCTGATTTCTGCCATTACGGTGTCAAAATCCGCCATTGTATTGCTTGCTCCAAAGAGGGCTCTGTCTAAAAAAGGGGGTTAATCTTACTTGTTAGCCAGTGTAAATGAAAGTGTGTACACTAAGGCTCGATAATAATACTCAATTGCTGACTTTTCTTTCATTTTCATGCGCAACTTGGTGATCTTATACAAATCTCTGCCCAAGCCACATCAATGGCTTCTTTCCGCTGCGGCAGGACTCATTATTCTCGTCATGCTGATACCCTCAGAAGACGCCGAAGCCTCTCGCGACTCTGCCGCCCTAGAACCCGGACAACGGATTGATATTCCACTAGATTTGGATTCTAGCGACAGCGCTAGTTACACCTTGGCACCGCAAAACCCGCGACCGCAGAACTCGCCATCGCAAGCGCTCAAGCCTGCGTCTGAGGCGGTAGAGGTAGACACTGCTCCAGAGCCCGTAGTGTCGATAAACATCACCGAAGAAGAGTTTCAAGTGCGCAGCGGTGACTCGCTGGGCAAGCTGTTTAAGCGCGCCGGCTTGAGTCCGCGGGACACTCACGATGTGACCCAGTTAAAAAAAGCCAAAAAATCTCTGATAAAAATTATGCCGGGTGAGCTTATCACCATTCGCAAAGACGACGACGGCAAGTTCATGGGATTGACCTATGAGGTTTCTAAAACCGAATACCTGACGGTGAGCCGCGTGGATGGCGAGCTGACCGAAGAGATGCATAAGCGTCCAGTGGAACTGGTCCAAGAATTCGCACACGCTACTATTACCACCAATTTTTGGAATGCGGCGGTTGGTGCAGGCATGACGCCTAAGCAAATCATGAGTCTGGCCGGTATCTTCGGTTGGGACGTGGACTTTGCCCTAGATATTCGCAAAGGCGACCAATTCTCTGTGTTGTATGAGAAGAAATACGTCGATGGCCAAGCGGTGGGCAACGGCAATATTCTCGCCGCCAGCTTTACCAACCAAGGCGAGCGTTTTGACGCGGTGCGCTACACCGATGGCGAGTACTACAGCAGCGAAGGCCGCAGCATGCGCAAAGCCTTCCTGCGCTCACCGGTAGACTTCACTCGAGTGAGCTCGAACTTTAATCCCCGTCGCTTGCACCCAGTAACCGGTAAAGTACGCCCCCACAATGGCGTGGATTACGTGGCACCTGTGGGCACCCCAATTAAGGCAGCAGGTAATGGCCGCGTAGTCGCGTCGGCCTACGGCAAGCTCAACGGCAACTATGTGTTCATCAAACACAACGACACATATACCACCAAGTACCTACACTTAAGTAAGCGTAGGGTGAAAAAAGGCCAATACGTGAAGCAAGGCCAGATCATTGGCACCTTGGGAGCTACCGGGCGTGTCACCGGCGCTCACTTGCACTACGAATTCATTGTAAACGGCGTGCATCGCAACCCAAGAACCGTCAAGCTGCCGAAATCCGAGCCGATTAAAGCGTCGGAAAAAGAGAAATTCCTCGCCATGGCCAAGCCTTTGATCGCCCAATTGGAACAACAAACTCAAGTGAGAATGGCGTCCGCCCAATGACCCAGTATTATATCGGCCTGATGTCAGGCACCAGCATGGACAGCGTCGATGCGGCGCTGGTGTGCTTTGAGCAAGACAAGCCTGAGTTAATCGCTCAGCACAGCGAGCACATTCCCAAGCGACTGCTGAATAAGCTGCACCAAATTACCACTCCGGGCCACGACGAAATCAATCGACTCGGTCAGTTGGATCGCGAAGTGGGCAAACTATTTGCCGAAGCGGCGGTCAATTTGATTGATAAAGCCGGTGTATCCCGTGACCAGGTCATCGCCGTTGGCTCTCACGGGCAAACCGTGCGCCACATGCCCGAACTAGAACAGGGCTTTAGTCTGCAAATTGGCGATCCCAACACTATTGCGGTGCATTGCGGAATGGACGTTATTGCCGATTTTCGCCGCAAGGACGTGGCCCTTGGTGGCCAAGGCGCGCCACTGGTACCAGCGTTTCACCAAAACGTGTTTGCCGCCCGTGACTACCCTTGCATCATCATCAACATAGGTGGCATTGCCAACCTGACCTACATTCCACCAATTGGTAGCGATGACGATGTGATAGGCTTTGACACAGGCCCGGGCAATACCTTGATGGACGCCTACTGTCGCCAGAACTTCGACCGAGCTTATGACGTCAACGGTGAACTGGCCGCCAGTGGTGATAGCGATCCTCAGTTGCTGCAAGCCATGCTTAAACACCCCTACTTCGCTCAGCCATACCCCAAGAGCACCGGCCGCGAGTTGTTTAACCAAGCTTGGTTGTCACAGCAGCTATCCGAATTCATCCACATGCGCGAGCAAGACTTGTTGTCGACCCTGCTCGACCTCACTTGCGCCTCTATTGCTGATGCCTGCTTACAGCTGGCCAACAAAGGCAAGGTGTTAGTATGCGGTGGTGGTGCGCTAAATCCCGAGCTAATGAAACGCTTAGACGAGCGCTTAGCGCGCTTTGAACTGGTCTCAAGCTCTGACGAAGGTATTGACCCACAATGGGTTGAAGCGATTGCGTTTGCTTGGCTGGCCAAGCAATACAAGCAAGGGAAAACCTCAAATTTACCAGCGGTTACCGGCGCGAGCCGAGCTGCGGTACTGGGCGCCTTCTTTCCGGCGAATTGAACCAAACGGCGCTAACATGTTCTAAGTCTTTATCCTCAATGGACTTGGGAGGCATTATGCATAGCGCCGAGTTTCGACAGACCAACCAAGCCAGTTGGGATGAGCGCACCAAAGATCACTTAAACTCCAGCTTCTACGACGTAGCTGGATTCCTCAAGGGCGAGAGCTCCCTGCCCGCCATCGACCTAGCCGAGTTGCCCAACATCGAGGGCAAACGAGTCTTACACCTACAGTGCCATTTTGGTCTAGACACCTTAAGCCTGGCCCGTATGGGCACCGCTCGCACCGTTGGCGTTGACCTATCGCCGGTGGCGATTGATGCCGCGAAGCAGCTGGCCCACCAAACCCGCTTAGACCGCGTTGAGTTTTTGTGTTGCGATGTATTGGAGTTAGACCAGCACCTAGACGGTGAGTTTGACTTAGTTTACGCCTCATACGGCGCGATATGCTGGTTGGGTGACCTACCGGCTTGGGCCAAGCTCATCCACAAATACCTAGCACCGGGCGGGCAGTTTTACCTGGCCGAGTTCCACCCGGCTTATACACTGATATACGACAAAGCCAGCTATTTCTTTCAGCCCACACCCGATCGCATCGAGGAGCAAAGCTACATAGAAGGCGAGCAACAAGCCCATCCCTTTTATTGCTGGTCGCATTCAATTGCCGATGTGGTCACCGCTCTGCTCGATGCCAACTTGCAACTGACTATGTTGCGCGAGCACGACTACAGCCCCTACAACTGTTTCGAGGGCCTATACGAAAAAGCCCCCGGCCAGTTTCAGGCCGAGGGCATTCCGCATCCAGTTCCTATGGTGTTTTCCCTGCTCGCGCGCCGCCCTTAGGCGGCAATGTCCTGCTGTCGCTCGCTAGCGAGTCGTAGCTTAGCTGCACCTTTAGGACGGTCGCGCAGGTAAATCAGGCAAGGCGTCAGAATCAAGGTCAGCAAGGTCGCGAAGGCCAGTCCACCAGCAACCGCGGTGGCCAGCTGTGACCACCATTGAGTCGATGGCGCTCCGAATAACACCTCACGATTCACCAGGTCCACATTCATCTTCAACACCATAGGAGTCAAACCCAAAATGGTGGTGATGGTGGTTAGCATTACCGGGCGCAAACGCTGGGCACCGGTGCGCAAAATGGCATCTTCCACCGACATCCCTGAGCGACGCAGCACGTTGTAAGTGTCAATCAACACAATGTTGTTGTTGACCACAATACCGGCCAGCGCGATAACCCCGATCCCCGACATTACCACCCCAAATGGCGACTGAGTGATAAGTAGTGCCAGGAATACGCCAACGGTGGAGAACAACACCGCAGTTAGAATCAAACCGGCTTGATAGAAGCTATTAAACTGAGTCACCAGAATAATCGCCATGACAAACAGCGCCACCAAGAAGGCGTTCATCAAGAAAGCTTGCGATTCGTTTTGTTGCTCGTTTTCACCGCGTACCGTGATGTTAACTCTAGGGTCAATGCCCATCTCAGGCAACATGGCTTGCAGTCGAGGCAGGTGCACACCGAGCTGTTGACCCGGCGCCATGTCTGCTTGCACAGTGAGTACTCGCTGACTATCAACACGTCGAATCGAGTCCACTTTGGGCTCAGCTTTGCGCTCAACAAAGTTGGAAATCGGCACCTGACCGTGAATGGTTTTCACCCGTAAGTCGTCCAAGCGCAAAATGTTGCGCTTGTCTTCAGGGAAGCGTACGCGAATGTCTAGCTCATCATCGGCATCATCAGGGCGGTACTCACCGATTTTCAGACCATTGGTTACGAACTGCACGGTAGAGCCCACCAAGCTGGCATCGGCGCCAAAACGCGCGGCTTGCTGGCGATCCACATTCAGTTGCCATTCGATGCCGGGCTTGGAGCTGTTGTCATCCACGTTCACAAAGGCTTCGTCTGACTCCAAAATGGCTTTAATCTGCTGCGCGGTCTCGTTGAGCAAGGCTGGGAAGCGCGAGCTCAGTTGCAAACGCAAGTCTTTACCACCGTTTGGACCGGCTTGATCTTTGCGCACTTCAATCTCCACACCGCCCATATCGCTAGTCGCAGCGTAAATTTTCTCGACTACATCATCCGCTTTCGGACGAATTTTCCAGTCCACCATATTAAAGCGAATTCGGCCGACCTGGTCGTTGCCCCCGACTCGAGTGTAAAGGGTTTCCAAGCCTTCGATAGGTATGATGCGCTGCTCAATTTGACGCATGATTTGGTCTTTCTCATCAATCGACAAGTCACCGACCGAACGCACCGTAATGTTTAACCCAGGCGGCTCAATGGTCGGGAAAAACTCCACCCCAAGACCAGATTTGCCAAATGCGACAAAAATACCAACCGACAGGGCTATGGTTCCAAACAGAATTTTCCACGGGTTGTGAATGGCTTTGCGCAACAGTCGAGTGTAACTGCCAGAAGGGCCACTTAGCTGTGTCGCATCGCCTGACTCGGCAAGCTTAATTTGCTTTTGCTGGTGTTCGGTCATTAGGCGAGGTTTGCCAAACATGCTACCGAGCACAGGCACAAACAACAGCGCCATCATCAGCGATGCCGCCAGTGTGGCAATTAGTGTTAGGGGTAAATAGCGCATGAACTCGCCCATGACATCGGGCCAGAACAAAAGGGGGCCGAAAGCGGCTAGCGTAGTAGCAGTCGAAGCAATTATCGGCCAAGCCATACGTTTAGCCGCTTCGGCGTATGCTTGCTTGCGCGGCGCACCTTCCATCATGCGTCGGTCAGCGAATTCGGTAACAACGATGGCACCGTCAACTAGCATGCCCACCGCCATGATGAGTGCAAACAACACCATCATGTTGATAGTGAGGCCTCCAATGGCCAACACCAATATCCCAGTCAAGAACGACCCTGGGATCGCGATTCCAACCAATGAGGCGCTACGCCACCCCAGTGCTGCAATCACAACAATCACTACCAAAATGATAGCTGACAAAACGTTGTTTTGCAGGTCGGTGAGCATTTCTTTGACGTCTTTAGAGGAGTCACCACTGTAATCGATGCGCAGATTCTGTGGCCAAATCTTCTTTTGCTCGTCCATCATCTGCTTCACTTTGGCCACAGTATCGATGATGTTTTCACCGGGACGCTTTTTGACTTCTAGGGACACCGCCATCTCGCCGTTCAGGCGCGCATAGCTGTTGGCATCCTTGTAGGCTCTGCGAATCGTCGCTACATCGGCAAAGGTGATCACTCGATCGCCATCCACCTTAATTGGCATATCCAAAACGTCTTTAAGGCTCTCAAACACTGACGGGACTTTCACCGCAAAGCGGCCCTTACCCGTGTCCATGGTACCCGCAGCGACCAAACGGTTATTGCGCGAAATCAGGTTGAAGATGTCGTTCTGGTCAAGCTGGTAGCTCTCCATCAACAGCGGATCGACAATGATTTCTAGAATGTCTTCGCGATTACCGCCAATCTCAACTTCGAGCACTTCACGCAAGCCTTCGAGCTTGTCGCGCATGTCTCTGGCTAATTGAATTAGAGTACGCTCTGGTACCGAGCCCGAGAGGGTCACGGTGATCACCGCATTCTCATTGGCCAGGGTGACTTCGTTAACCGTCGGCTCTTCGGTGTCTGCCGGCAGTTTGGCCTTAGCCAAGGTCACTCTATCGCGCACGTCCGCCAGGGCGCTTTTCGGGTCAAAGCCTGCGACAAACTCCAATACCACTGAGGCGTGCCCCTCAGAGGCGGTGGAGCGCATTTCCTTGATCCCCTCAAGGGAGCGAAGTTCTTGCTCCATCGGACGCACCAGCATCCGCTCACCGTCTTCAGGTGAGATGCCATCATGAGTAATCGAGACATAGATGATGGGAATAGTGATATCCGGTTCAGCTTCCTTGGGAATGCTGTTAAAGGTCACGGCTCCCGCCACCAAGATGAGCACCAACAACATGCTCATGGTGCGAGCGCGGCTAAGCGCCGCTGAAATCAATGCCAGCATGCTTAGCCCTCTTGTCCTTTGCGTACCACTTCCACTTCATCGCCATCACGGACAAAGCCTTGGCCCAAGGAGATCACATCAACACTGCGGCCAACACCACTGGTCCAGACTTCATCACCTTCGGCTTTGACCAACTGAATCGGATAAAACTTGACGCGATTTTCATCGGTGACCGCTTTGATGCCCAAGTTGCCTTTTTCGTCCAAGGCCAACAGCGCTGGAGAAATCTTCACTGCTTCCTCTGTGGTCAGCGGAATGGTTAGCTCGGCGCTTTTACCGGCGCGCAAAGTGCCTTCGGCGTTATTAATCGCGACTTCAATTTTGAAAGTATTGGTGTTTGGATTAGACACGGTCGAGATGTAGCGAATCTCGCCATCGGCATCGGTGTTGCCTATAAAGTGCGCGGACGCCGCCGAGCCTTTGCGCAGGTACACGATGTCGGCTTCGGTCACATCAGCGCGAACCACCAGTGGGTCTAGGTCGGTTATCAAGCCCAGCTTGTCGCCTATGCCAACGTATTGGCCCACCTCTACTTCACGCTCGCTAAACACGCCGTTAAAAGGCGCTTTGATTAAGGTCTTTTCTAGCTCAAGTTCGATTTTGCGAACCTGTGCTTTGGCGTCGTCCAACGCGGCTTTGGTTTGAGCGGCGGTGAGTTCACCTTGTAAACCTTGATTTCTGAGCGCCTGAATCCCGTCGTATTCTAGCTGGCGTTGTTTAAGTTGCGCCTTGGCAGTTTCTAACTCTAAGCCACGCGCTTCTGGCGCGATGCGCAGTAGGGGTTGGCCTTTGGTGACGGCATAGCCGCGTGGCACCAAGACTTCAGTGATCACCCCTTTGGCTTCCGCTTTCAGCGTAACTTGGCGATTGGGTTCGGTACGACCGTACAGGGTTAAATTCTTGGTAACCGCTTCGGCATTCAGCGTTTCAATCTGTACCTTGGCCAGTTTTAGTTCGGTTGTTTCGGAAGAGGAAGAAGCGGCTTGATCGGAGCTTTGCCCCAACAGGCCGGAAGCCACCCAAAGTACAACCAGCGTCAATACCACAAGCGCCAAAACATAGGGCTTGCGCTGAAACAGGGAGGCAGTTTTATTTGAAGACATAACGCAGCAGATTCCAGACTAATTTGATCTTGCCAAATTATGCCAGAATTGCCGCGCAAAAATTAACTCAAATGTTAGCTTTTATGTCAAAAGCAGCAACATTCGCGAAAACTATTCAACAGACAGGAAACCCTTAAACGGAGAAGCTGGCTCCGCAACCACAGGTAGTGGTGGCATTTGGGTTGTTGACGAAGAAACGCGAACCCTCAAGACCTGAGGTGTAATCCACGGTTCCACCCATCAGATACTGTAGACTCATAGGGTCAACCACAAGCTCAACCCCTTGTTTTTCCACAGTCATATCACCGTCGTTTACCTTCTCGTCAAAGGTAAAGCCGTACTGGAATCCCGAGCAACCGCCGCCAGTCACGTATACGCGCAGTTTAAGTTCGTTGTTACCTTCTTCTTCAAGTAAGGTTTTTACCTTGGAGGCCGCAGCGTCGGTAAAGAAAATTGGCATCGCGGCATCGGCTTCAGTGGTCATAGAATACTTTCTCTTAAACTATTTCTTGGGCGGATTATCCGTTACCCGAGTAACGAGTTCAAGTATTGTTACTCCTCTTGCGCCACAAGTAACACTTCTTGGAAGTCAAAACTGGATTTGGTGGTGGCCGCTTTAGTCCAGCGATTAGGGGTCACTTTCACTACGACTTCTACTTGATCAATCAACAAGTTTTCAGGCTGGATAAAATCGCCTTCAATGAACTGAAAGTACTGAAAATTAAACTTTTTACTGATGGGGTCCTGAGTGAGTTGGTTGAGTCGATAGCGCACCACCTCACCCTTCTCACGCCCGACAATGGTCACCTCGACAGTGCCTTTGACCGAGGTTTTGCGTTTTTTAAGTTGCGCCAACACCAAACGGAAGCGGTACTGCTTGTCCATTGGGCCTTGGCGAATTTCCAGATCACTGGCGTACACCCCTTCGGCGGCCATCTCTGGGGCCATTACCGAGCGATAGAAATCCAATTCCTCGCTGACCTTGGTAAGCCGAGCCTGCATCGAACGCAAGTCCACCTGCATTTGCTTAACGCTTTGTTGCTCGACGGTTAACTCAAGCGCCTGCGCGTAACTGCGCTCACGAGTTTTGGCCAGCTCGGCCTGACTGGATTGGTATTGCTCCATCCAGTATTGGCGCTGCTTGTCGGTTTGATTCCAGAGGGTGTGGCGCGCTAGCCAGCCGACCGTGTAAGCCACCAGCACCATGAGTAAAATTGACACCAAACGCGGATGTAAGCTCTTCTCCCAGCTCAAAAATTTTCGCCAGCCAGCTTTTAATCCTTGCATTGTTTTGCGTCCTTATTGATACACTATAGCCATTGACCCGCTTACGGACTGGCTGTGGAAAAACTTCGGGATACTTTGGCACAGGCGAACACTAGTATCCAGCTCAATGCGCTGGCGCTTGTGTTTGCTGTGATCTGTTCCCTAGTGATAATCGTGTTCCGGCTGGCGGTAGAGTTCATTCAAGGTGTGCTGGATTTCTCTGACCAAGATTACAGTGTGTTCGATATCGATTGGCGAGTTAGCCTGCCCGCCATCGGCGCTTTATTGATATGGCTGATCATTCACTACACTCGCCCCTCTAATCGCCACATGGGCATCGCCTACGTATTGCATCGCATCAAAATGTACGCCGGACACATTCCCAGTCAAACCTTAACCGGCCAGTTTGTTCATGCACTGATAGCTTTGGTTTGCGGGTTTTCCGTGGGGCGCGAAGGCCCATCGATTCACTTAGGCGCCGCGACAGCCTCTAGCCTGTCGCGCAAACTTCGCTTACCGGATAATTCGGTGCGAATTCTGGCCTCTAGTGGCGTTGCCGCGGGTATTGCGGCGACCTTTAATACCCCGCTAGCGGCAGTGATTTTTGTATTTGAAGTGATTTTGCGCGAGTACCGACTGCAGTACTTTTTCCCCATCGTCACCGCGGCGATTTGCGGTGCGCTGGCCAGCCACTTGGCTTTTGGCGACCCGCACGCCTTTGACAATATCAACCTAGAGGAATTTCCCATCAGCCAGTATCCAGTACTGGCCATTGCCGGATTGGTATTTGGAGTGGTAGCTGCCGCGTTTAACTGGTCTTTGATACGCGTCACCAAAGAAGGACAGCGCTGGCCCTTGGGGGCCAAACTAATGAGCGCCGGCATTATCACCTGCGCAATTGGCGCGACCTTCCCGCAAGCACTGGGTACTGGTGAAGCCGCGATTTTATTGTCGATTAGCGAATCGCCTGCGCTGAGTTTGTTAGTTGCGGTCTTACTGGCCAAGGTGGTAGCCACAGTCGCGGCAATTGGTTTGGGCATTCCCGGTGGCCTTATCGGCCCGCTGTACGGCTTAGGTGCTCTGCTTGGAGCTATCATCGCTTGGGTGTCTATCGGAGTTTGGCCGGAGCTCTCGCCTTACGTGGGCCTGTACGTCGTGATTGGCATGTCAGTAATGTTCTCGGTGGGGCTTGGTGCGCCTTTGGCGGCCCTGGTGGCACTGGTAGAGCTTACCGGTAATGTGGCCATTATTTTGCCGGCATTATTTGTCACCGTACCTGCGTTCTTGCTGTGCTTCCAAGGCTTTGGCGTGCGCTCGATTCTACTGCAACAGCTGGACATCAATGGTTTGGACTACCGCAAGCGTCCAATGGAACAGGCCCTACAAAAATACGGTGTGCGCCAGTTAATGGACCGGCGTTTGGTGTTAGTAAAACACGATCAGGCCTTGCTGTTAGAGGTGCTTAAACGCGCTCAAGGTCGTTCGGTGTTGCTTGAAAAAGAAGACGGCTCAATTCACATGATTGAGCTTCAAATGCAGTCCTTTGAAAACGAAGCCAGCTTGGTGATGCACCCGATTAAGGGCCTACCCGACACTGCCAGTCTCGATCGGGTATTTGAGATCCTTTCTCCCAAAAACAGTGGCGAAGTTTACATCTTTGACCAAAGCGGCACACCTGTTGGGGTGATCAGCTGGGCCAGTTTGACTCAATTACTGCGCAAAAAGGTGCTTTAGCGCACCAAAGCACCCCGTCATCGGCTCTTATCAACCACTATGTGATCCCTGCTATTGCAAAACGCCGCTGAGTGACCAAAATAGCAACATCCACAATTGCATGAATTAGCAATCAAGAATTAAGTCGTTAAGGAATCACAATGACCCGTTCTCAAGAACTGTTTGAACAAGCCAAGAACACCATCCCTGGTGGTGTTAACTCGCCAGTACGCGCTTTTAACGGCGTAGGTGGCACTCCTCGTTTTATCCAAAAAGCTGACGGTGCTTATATCACCGACGCCGACGGCCAACAGTACATTGATTACGTAGGTTCCTGGGGCCCTATGATTCTGGGTCACAACCATCCATCGATTTTGGATGCTGTGGTTAAAACTGCCGCCAACGGCCTGTCGTTTGGCGCGCCAACCGAGCTAGAAGTTGAGATGGCCGAGAAGGTTTGTAACTGGCTACCAGCGGTTGAGCAAGTGCGTATGGTGTCTTCTGGCACCGAAGCCACCATGAGCGCCATTCGTCTGGCCCGTGGTTACACCAAACGCGACAAAATCCTTAAGTTTGAAGGTTGCTACCACGGCCACGCTGACTGCTTACTGGTAAAAGCCGGTTCAGGTCTTCTGACCTTTGGCCAACCTAACTCGCCAGGTATTCCAGAAGATTTCGCCAAGCACACCCTTACCGCTGTGTACAACGACCTAGATTCAGTGAAGGCAATCTTTGACGAGCTGGGCAGCGAAATCGCCTGTATCATCCTTGAGCCTGTGGCCGGGAACATGAACTGCATTCCACCAGTTGAAGGCTTCCTAGAAGGTCTGCGCGAAATTTGTGACCAAAACGGTACTGTGCTTATCATCGACGAAGTAATGACTGGTTTCCGCGTAGCCAAAGGCTGTGCTCACGGCTACTACGGCGTGACTCCTGACTTGGTTACCCTAGGTAAAGTTATCGGTGGCGGTATGCCTGTAGGCGCCTTTGGCGGTAAGAAAGAAATCATGGCTCATATCTCGCCTGTTGGTGGCGTATACCAAGCCGGTACTCTGTCTGGTAACCCAGTAGCCATGGCAGCCGGTTTGGCTCAGCTAGCTGAGCTTGAGAAAGACGGCGTGTACGAGTCACTGTCAGCCAAGACCGAGCAAGTAGCAAAAGGCTTTAAAGCCGCGGCTGACAAGCACGGCATTCCAATGAGCATCAACTATGTTGGCGGCATGTTTGGCTTCTTCTTCACCGAGCTAGAAACCGTAACGCGCTTTGACCAAGTGACCGAGTGCTGCATGGACACCTTTAAAGCCTTCTACCACGGCATGCTAGAAGCCGGTGTTTACCTAGCACCTAGCGCCTTTGAAGCCAGCTTCTTGAGCCTAGCTCACTCGGACGAAGACATTGCTCGCACTATCGAAACTGCGGACAAGGTATTGGCTGAGATTGCGGCTAAGCGCTAGCAGCAGCCATTTGTCATTCCCGCGGCGATTGAGCGATACGCCCGCGACAATTCAGCGTCATTCCCGCGAAAGCGGGAATCTCGCCAACGGCCACACGCCCGTCATTCCCGCGAAAGCGGGAATCCAGACCAACAGCTAATTAGCGAGTAGGTGGATCCCCAGTCAAGCTGGGGATGACGGGATTGCGCATGCTGGGGATGACGGGATTGCGCATGCTGAGGATGACGGAAATGACAGCTTCAGCTTAGACAAAAAAGCCCAGCACTAGCTGGGCTTTTCCATATCCGCATTTCAACTTAAAACAGCTTTTGCCACCAGCTCTTGGCTCCACGGCTGCACTCCTTGCCCGGCTGCCAGCTATCTCGCAGCGCTGGTGAGGCCACCACATCTAAACAATCAGCGTTTTGCGCCATACCTGTGCTTGGGTCAAAGTAGCCTTGGACTATGTCCTGTGGCGGGATCAGACGCAGCGACATGGGCGCGCGTTGCTTCAAGAAAGCGCGATAGACGCTCAAAGCGCCGCTAGAGCCGTATAAGCCGGTTTTGCCGTTGTCATCCAGCCCCACCCAAACCGAAGCCACGTTGCGCTGGTCAAAGCCTGCGTACCAAGAGTCTCGGTTGTCGTTACTGGTACCGGTTTTACCCGCCAACACCACACCTGGGAATTGAGCACCTAAGCTTTTGGCGGTGCCGCGTTCCACTACTTGAGTCAGAGCGTGCTGTACCAAGTAAGCCGCTTCGGGATTAATGGCTTGCGAGCCACGCCGTTTATCCGCCTCTATCAGTCGATCTTCGCTATCAAGAACCGCGGTAACCGAGGTCAGCGGTCGATAGCGGCCACTGTCGGCTAAAGTGTGAAACAGTTGAGTCGCCATTAGTGGCGAGCCATTGACCGCGCCTAACAACATGGAGGGATAGCGGCTAATCGACTCCTGCCAACCGGACTGCTCGAGCGTTGCCGCCACTGAGGGTAGTCCGACGGCCATGCCTAAGTTAACCGTGGGCACGTTCAAACTACCAACCAAGGCCTCTTGTAGCGGTACGCGGCCTCTAAACTGTTTGTCGACGTTTTTCGGCTGCCAGGTTTGCCCCTGACCATTGGCCAGAGTAATCGGCTCATCCTTTAGCGGCGTCACTAGGTTGTAATCCGCCGGCTTAGACAGCGCCGTGGCATAGACAAAGGGTTTCACCAAAGAGCCTATTGGACGACGAATGTCCATGGCGCGGTTAAAGCCTTTAAAGCCGGGTTGAGTGTCACCCACCATAGCCGCCACACCACCTTGGTAGCGGTCGCTGACCACCATACCCACCTGTAACTTAGACTTGCCACTGCGTTTTATCAGATTGGTCATCTCGCTCTTAACCGCCTTCTCGGCAGCTTGTTGAGCCAATGGATCTAAGGTGGTGTAAACCTTAATACCGGTGGCATTAGCCAAACGGTTGCCATAGCGTTGTTTGAGCTCGCCGCGAACCAGCGCAAAGAAAGACGGTAGTTGCTGGCGCACACGACGCTTGCGGTCTCTAAGCTGCAGCGGCTGATTGACCGCCAACTTGTACTGCTCGGTATTAATGTTTTCTTGCTCTAGCAATACCCGCAATACTAAGTCGCGACGCTGTGCCGCGCGCTCTTCAAAGCGCCAAGGGTTGTAATAGCTCGGGCCTTTGATCAAAGCGACCAGTAACGCTTGTTGCGGCAGAGTTAGCTCGGCCAATGGACGGCCAAAGTAAAACTGAGCCGCTAGCCCCATGCCGTGCACACCGCGGGCGCCGTCTTGGCCCATGTACACTTCGTTGAGATAAGCCTCGAGTATCGCTTCTTTGCTGTAGCGAAAATCAATGATCAGCGCCATGTAAGCTTCGCGGGCTTTGCGCCACAAGGAACGCTCGGACGATAAAAAGAAGTTCTTAGCCAACTGCTGAGTGATGGTCGAGCCACCTTGTACCGCACGACCGGCTTTGAGATTGACCATGGCAGCGCGAACAATGGCCACCGGGTTAACCCCATGGTGGTCATAAAAATTGCGGTCTTCAATCAAGAGCAAGGCGTCGATCAGGGTTTGTGGAATTTGCGAGCCCGAGACAAACACTCGGTCTTCCCTGTCTTGAGTGACCATGCGGTCTAACAACACAGGCTCGATATAGGCCACCGCCAAGTTGCGGCCATCGCTGTGACGTTGCACCTGAGATACGCCAAAGCTGTCAAAGTGCAGCATGAAGCGCTGTTGTTCCTGCCAGCCGCGAGGGTGCTGAAACGGACGGCGCCACACATCGATTTTGTCCGATGAGGCGCTAAACTCACCCACTTGACGAGGATTGGAGACTTTACGGTAGCCCAACAGTTTGAGTTCAGCGACCACCTGAGCGTGGGAAACTGGAGCCTCTGGATACAGAGCTAATGAACGGCTGAAGACTTGTGCCGGTAAGTGCCAGCGCTGCCCCTCAAATTTGGCGGCGATTTGTGAGTCCAGTCGTATGCCCCAAGCGAGTACGATGGCAACTCCAATCAAGCCTAACTTCCAGCACAAACTCCATAGCCTACGCCCCCAACTGAGCTTGGACGCAGTTTTCCGCTTGGCTCGTGTGGCTCTTGGCTTTTTGGCGGCTTTTCTCGGCATAGGCTGTTTTGACTCGCTGACTTTCAATCTTTCTGGCGGCGATTATACGGGTGCAGTGGGCTAATCCCTAACCCTTTCTATTGATGAAAACTGCGCGTATCCCAATTGGATGATTCAGCATGCGGCCTTTAAACGCAAATTAGCCAGTGCTAATGTGGCATTTAGGTTTCGGTTAACATCAAGGCCTAGCAAGCCATCACACCAGAGAGGTGCGTTTTATGAAAAGGATTTTCGCTGTGTTTACCGTAGGAGCCGTTATTGGCTTCGCTGCAGGATTAATTCTCACTTATCCAGTTTTCGCCAAACAACAATTAGCCATGATCCAAAACGCCGCCATAGAACGGCTTTACCAAATCGAACGTCGAGAAAGACCCCAGCCCAGTCCTCCGATGCCTCTGTCTATCATCCGTTCAAACGTCCATACTGACTTAGCCATCATCAGAGCGTATATAGAAAACGATTGGTTTTTGTCCTGCAACGATCTGACCAAGCAAATCAATGAGAAGGCTCAAGCATTGCGATTCGATCCCGATAAGCTGCCAACCTGTTAGCCTTTCTTTTTGATTGAACGCCCCGCTTTCTCGAGAAGCGGTTCTTCCGGCCAGCGATGCTTGGGGTAGCGCCCACGCATATCTTTGGCAACCTCGAAGTAAGACGAGCCCCAAAAGTTGGCCAAATCACTGGTGGTTTGAATCGGCCGACGTGCCGGTGATAGCAACTCAAAACACAGAGGTACTTGGCCAAATCCCAACAAAGGCGAACTCAACTCACCAAAAACCTCCTGTAGCACCACTGACACCTTAGGTCCTTGCGCTGGGTGGTACTCAATCGGCACGGATTTGCCCGACGGGGTTCGATAGTGGCTAGGGGCTTGTTTGGCCAAGTCTTGTTGTTGCTCGAAACTGAGTTGATTGTTCAACAAGCTCTGCCAATCCACCGCTTTTAAGTCTCGAATGCTGCAGGCCTTGGGGTAGTAGGCCAGCATCCATTGATCGATAGTGCGACACAATTCGGCATCCTCAAACCCTTGGAATTGGTCGTTGTATTGAGCCAACCAACGCACCCGTTTTAGCCAAAATTGCACTTTGTCGGAGGGTTGCAGCACCTCCAATCCGTGCTCGGGTAGTAGCTGGCCCAATGCTTCGACAAACTGCTCAGGGGACAACTTAGCGCTGGACTGATTAGCAAGGCGGATCCGCCCAAGCATGAGGTCGGTGCTAGCCCGAATTTGCCCTTTGTCGCCATCGTAGAAATAGCGAGAGACCTTTTGCTGGCGGTCTCCAAGGTGTTCCATCACCTGAGATTGAGTCACACTGGCCGCGAGGTAGATGCGACCGCCGCTGCGCTGACCATCGCAGTCCGCGACTACCAACCAAGGTTCGCGACGCATAGGGTCTTCTTCGCGAAGAGCCACGCTTTTACCGTTGTACAAGGTGTAATCTCGGCCTTCGCTTTGGCGCTGTCGGGCCACTCGGTCGGGAAACGCGTGCAATAACATAGCCCCGATTTGAGCACCGATTTGAACGCCAGCGGCCAGTCCAAAATCGGCAGTGGCTATTCGCAAACGCTTAGCCCAGGACTTGGCGTTGCGCTTTATCGCCGCTTTAGCCATTGGGTGCACCCCTTGCCCAAAAGACAAGGCTTTTAGCCTGTGCTCGATATCCACACCAGTGCGGGAGCTAAGCACATCGCGCTCCGACAAAAGCGCCGCCAATTGGCAAGCCAGCCAAGCATCAGAAGTGTCTTGATGGGCCAACAACATAGCCCCTAATCTCGGTTCTATGCCCAAACCAGCAATAGTCTCGCCGTTGGCGGTCACCTGACCCGACTCGCTGACCAAGCCCAACAGCTGCAATAACTGCATCGAGGTGTCAAAGTGCACCGGATTTGGTGGGGTCAACCAAGGTACGTCGGCGTAAGACTTAAAGCCCCACATCATAAGTTCAAGCACAGTACTGCAAAGGTCTTCGCGACAAATGGGCTGGGTTTGAAACTCGCTCAAACCGGCTTGCTGCGACTCACGCCACAATCGATAGCCGTGGCCCGCTCGAGTACGTCCAGCCCGCCCCAGCCGCTGCTCCGCCGAGGCTTTGGAAATTCGCCCAAGCTGTAAGCGGGTCATGCCACTGCTGGGGTCGTACTCACTAAAGCGCTCCAATCCCGAGTCAATCACTTGAGTGATGCCGTCAATGGTCAAACTGGTTTCGGCAATATTGGTGGCCAAAATCACTTTGCGAATGCCATCTTTCGCTGGCTGAATTGCTTGTTGTTGCTCGGCAAAAGGTAAGCTGCCGTACAGAGGTAATACCTGGGTGTTGTTCGGCAATTCTGGGAGTTGCTCGATGGCCCGCTTGGCCGCTTGAATCTCACGAGCACCGGGCAAGAACACTAGAATGTCGCCGCTGTCTTGAGCCAAGGCGCGCTTGACCTGAAGTGCTACCGCATCTTCTAAGCGCCTATCGCCAACATCCGCGTACTCACAACTGACCGGAAAGGTGCGCCCCGGGCAATGCATGACTTTGGCACCACCCAGGTACTCAGACACCATGTCAGTGTCTATGGTGGCCGACATTACCAGTAATTTAAGGTCATCACGCAATGCTTGTTGGGCCTCAAGGCAAAACATCAAACCCAAGTCCGAGTGAATCGAGCGCTCGTGAAACTCATCGAAGATCACTAAGCCAACCCCTGACAACTCGGGATCGCTCTGCAAGCGTCGAGTCAAAATACCCTCAGTGACGATTTCCACCTGAGTCGCAGCGCTGCGTTTGGACTCGTGACGAATTTGATAGCCAATTCGCTGCCCTACCTCCTCGCCCAGACACGCCGCCAAATAGGTCGCCAAGGACTTGGCCGCTAGACGCCGCGGCTCTAGCATCAGAATTTTCTGGCCTGACAAATAATCTTGCTCCATCAAGGCTAACGGCACTTGAGTGGATTTACCCGCGCCTGGCTGGGCCTGCAGTACTAAGTTAGATTCGCGTTGAAAGTGGCGTTGTATGTCGCCAAGTAGTGCGGCAATAGGTAGGGCTTGATTCACATTGAACTTCGAGCGGTAACAGATACTGATACTGTATCAGAGATTGGCTGTAACACGGCAAAACCGAGCGGATAAAGAGCAAAGTTTTTATCCTGTTCTAGAATCAAATGATTGTTAAATCTGATACTTAGCTTTTTTGAATGAATCGACTGTTTGCCGCCATCAAGGTCAATAGCACTGCCAGCCAACAAATTTGCCAATTACAGTCTGGATTTGGTCGCGATGGACGAATCATCCCTAAAGACAATCTGCACATCACTCTAGCCTTCTTTGGTTTAACCCGAGAAGCGGTGCAGTTAGAACTAGTCGAAGCGATCCAAGCGGTCCCCAAACGCAAGTTTTCCCTGTGCTTTGATACTTTATCCATTTGGCCCAACTCGCGACTGCGTTGCTTAGAGACCAGTCAATGCCCGCAAGCCCTTGCTGAGCTCGCCCGCGACCTACGCGGCCTTAGCGCTCGTTACGGTCTGCATCAAAGCCTGCACCCTTACCGCCCTCACATCAGTTTGCAACGCAACTTGCCGCAAACCACGGGGCAATGGCAAACCAGTTGCGCCCTCGCTCAACCCATAATAATCTGGCCGTCACACTTTCAATTGTTTCGCTCCCAACTGGGTCCCTCGGGCCCTCACTACCAGCCCATCGCCAGTTGGAGTTTGCACAAGGACGGCTGATTCCCCCATGCAAGTGGCTCCTAGCCTAATCAAAGGCACCCTAATCAAGCGCTACAAGCGCTTTCTCGCTGATGTTCAGTTAGACAACGGCGACACCATCACAGCCCACTGCCCCAACACAGGTTCCATGAAGAACTGTCTGTTTGAAGGCCACCCAGTGTGGTTAAGCGTCAGTGATAATCCAAAACGCAAGTACGCCCATACTTGGGAGTGGGCGCAAGATGACTGTGGACACCGCTTCTCAGTCAATACAGCGCGGGCCAACGCCCTAGTGGTGGAAGCCATCGAAGCCGGCGTCATTAAGGAACTAAGCGGCTATTCGCGAATCCAAACAGAGGTAAAGTACGGGCAAGAGAACAGCCGTATTGATATCAAACTCAGTAGTGATAATCGCGGTGATTGCTTTGTGGAAGTTAAGAGTGTCACCCTTCACCTAGGCGATGGACTCGGCGCTTTTCCCGACGCGGTGAGCACGCGTGGCCAAAAACACTTGCGCGAACTGATGCACATGGTGGAAAACGGCCAGCGAGCTGTGCTTGTGTTTGCTGTGGTGCACACCGGAATTGAACAAGTTTGCGCCGCTTTTCACATAGATCCCGCTTACTCGGAATTATTGAACCAAGCTCTCAAATGCGGCGTAGAAGTACTTGCCTATTGTGCTGAATTCAAGCATAACAGTATTTACTTAACGAAAGCGCTACCCATTGTTAGCCAGAATTCAGTTACCACGGGGTCTCTCAAGCCCTAACGCCCCATTGTTATTAGCGCACGTAACTTGAGACAGGCGAGATTAGCAGACAAATAATTTGCCACATAAGAGCTGGTCTGCTATATGTATCGCCCTTTTAAAAAGAATGAAAATTGTGCGCATTAGATTTATAGGAGAAGCATGATGCCAGCAGGCAATAAAAAAATTGGCGTAATGGCCATTGCCGGTGTCGAACCCTACCAGGCAAAAGATGGTGAGGAGTACATGAGTGCTGAACAGCACAAACACTTCCGCATCATTCTGGAAGCATGGCGCAACCAGCTACGTGAAGAAGTGGACCGCACCGTGAACCACATGCAGGACGAAGCGGCGAACTTCCCAGATCCTGTCGATCGTGCTGCCCAAGAAGAAGAGTTCAGCATCGAATTGCGCACCCGCGACCGCGAGCGCAAGCTGATTAAGAAGATTGAAAAGACACTGCAGAAAATCGAAGACGACGACTTCGGCTTCTGCGATACCTGTGGTATCGAAATCGGCATTCGCCGCCTAGAGGCGCGACCAACCGCCGACCAGTGCATCGATTGCAAAACCCTAGCTGAAATTAAAGAAAAGCAGCTAGCGGGATAAAACGAAAGGGGCTTTGAGCCCCTTTTTTAATGCCTATGTCTTACATCGGACGCTTCGCACCATCACCCTCAGGCCCGCTCCACTTTGGTTCATTGGTGGCCGCGCTAGGTAGTTACTTGCGAGCCAAACAACAAGGTGGGCGTTGGTTGGTGCGAATTGACGACCTCGACCCTCCCCGAGAGGTTCCCGGTAGCGCAGATAGCATTTGCCAAAGCCTGCAAGCCCATGGCCTGCACTGGGATGACGAACTCTTTTATCAGTCGCAGCGATTCGAGCAATATCAAGCCTGCTTGGACCAATTAATGGCAAAGGGCTTGGCTTACGGCTGTCATTGCACCCGCAAACGCATTCAATCCCTTGGCGGTTTGTACGACGGTCACTGCCGCGAGCTTAACATCGACCCCAACGGGCAAGGCATTCGCCTACACAACCAACACCCGATCACAGAGTTTGACGATCAGCTGTTAGGTCAAATTTCGATTGGAGCCGATTGGGCCGGCGAAGACTTTTTATTGAAACGTAGAGACGGTTATTTCGCCTATCAGCTTGCGGTGGTGTTAGACGACCACTACCAAGGCATCACCGAAGTGGTGCGCGGAGCTGATTTGCTGGAAACCAGTGCTCGTCACATTAGCTTGTATCGAAGCTTGAATCTGCAAGAGCCGAAATGGGCGCATCTGCCTTTGGCTTTAATGCCCAATGGACAAAAGTTATCCAAGCAGAATCAGGCCCCAGAATTAGAGGCTGTGCAGGCCACACAAAACTTATTTGACGCGCTGTTAATACTTGGACAAACCCCACCAGATGGGAACCCCGATGATTACAGCGTGGAGCAAATACTCGAGCACGCGGTCGCCGCTTTTGATTGGGAGGCAATTCCCACCAAAGCCCAAGTAGCACCGTCGCCAGTTTAAAGATTACTCGCCGTCGCAAGTTTGCTATAGTATGGCGCCTAAAAATGCAATCACACTTGAGGTGGGTTATTTTCGGTCGTATTAGCGCCCTGTACAAAAAATGGTTTGGTCAAGTCGAGCAGCTCACCACGGAAGCTGGTCTAGACCTGCAAATCGTTCCTCGCGACGGGCATGATATTTCGCGCAAACACATTAGTCCAAACGCCATTAAGGTGCTTTATCGCCTGCACAAAGCAGGTTACAAAGGCTACTTGGTGGGCGGCGGCGTGCGCGATTTACTGCTGGGATTAGAGCCCAAAGACTTCGATGTGGCTACCGACGCTACACCTGAGCAAGTGAAAAAGCTGTTCCGCAACTGCCGTTTGGTCGGACGTAGATTCCGATTGGCGCACATTTTGTTTGGTCGCGAGATCATCGAAGTGGCAACTCTGCGCGGACACCACGAGTCTGACAACAGCAAAATTGCTAAGACCAATCAATCGGGCCGCCTGCTTAGAGACAATGTCTACGGCAATATCGACGAAGACGCCGAGCGTCGCGACTTTACCGTCAACGCTATGTACTACGACATCAGCGACTTTTCGGTACGCGCCTATGGCGGAGCATTACAAGATTTACAAGCAGGCCGACTGCGTCTTATCGGCGACCCAGAAACCCGCTATCGCGAAGACCCTGTGCGCATGCTGCGCGCGGTGCGTTTTGCCACCAAGCTGGACATGCACATAGACAAAGACGCCGCAGCACCGATTGTGTCATTGGCACCTTTGCTAAAAGACATTCCAGCGGCGCGCATGTACGAAGAAGCGCTAAAGCTGTTCTTCAACGGCAAAGCTGAAGCCAATTATCAGTTGATGCAGCAATATCAGTTGTTTGGACCTCTGTTCCCAATGCTGGCAAGCGCTATGGACGATGCCCCAAATGGCAGCGCGGCGATGATGGCCCTTAAGGTTATGCAGGCCACCGACGCTCGCGTGGCGCAAGATAAGCCGGTTACTCCATCTTTCTTCTACGCCGCATTGCTTTGGTACCCACTAGCCGAGCGCGCAGTAGAAATTGCCAACGAAGCCGGTCTGAACAGTTACGACGCGCATTTTGCTGCGATGGGCGATGTGCTAGAGATGCAAAATCAGCGCATCAGCTTACCACGCCGACACGCCACGCCTACCAAAGACATTTGGCAGCTGCAGCTGCGCCTCGAGCGCTCAATGGGCTCCAGAGCCTTTAAGCTTATCGAGTTGCCTAAGTTCCGCGCCGGCTATGACTTGTTGCTATTGCGGGCCGACGTAGAAGGTGGCCGAGTCGCCAAACTGGCGGATTGGTGGACTCAATTTGTCGAAGGTGATGACGCCGCTCGTCGTCAGCTAGTACGTGGCCAAGGCGGTGGCAAGCGTCCTCAAAACCGTCGCCGTCGTCGTCCACGTCAACGCCCTGCCGCCAAGCCTCAAGGCGAGTCCTAGTGACCATATGCTACATCGGCATGGGGGCTAACCTAGCCTCTCCTGCCGAACAATTACAGCGCGCGTTTAGCGCGCTCGACAGCGCCGAACAGTGCCAATTGCTTAAGCGCTCGGGCTTGTACGCATCCAAACCCATGGGCGATGTAGCGCAACCGGACTACGTCAACGCGGTTGCCGAGATTAGCACTGAGCTAGATCCCATCGACTTGCTGGATACGCTACAGCAAATCGAACTCAGCCAAGGTCGAACTCGCGAGATTCGCTGGGGACCGAGAACTCTGGACTTAGACCTACTGCTTTATGGCGACCAAAACGTTGAGCACCCTCGGCTAGTGGTTCCTCACTACGGCTTAACCGAGCGGCGCTTCGTGGTTGAGCCTCTGCTCGAACTCAACCCCGAACTAAAATTACCCAACGGCAGCCTATTGCGTGACTACAGCGAAAGGCTAAGCTGTCCGCCGTTGATAAGGATTAGCGACTAATTTCATTGCAGTTTTTAAGCGCTTTGCGTATAAAAACTGGGATAGCATGACAGAGTTGTAACTATGGCCAAAATCACAACAGCAAGCCTACAAAAAATGAAACAGAGCGGCGACAAGTTCACCGCCTTAACCGCTTACGACGCCAGCTTTGCCTCGGCCTTTGACGCTCAAGGTGTCGAAGTGCTGCTGATCGGCGACTCCTTAGGAATGGTATTGCAAGGACACAATGACACCTTGCCGGTCAGCGTCCAAGACATTGCTTACCACACCCGTTGTGTTCGCGCTGGCGCTCAAAATGCGCTGGTTATCGCCGATATGCCCTTTATGAGCTATGGCCAGGTCAGCGATGCTATCAACAATGCCGCCGAGCTAATGCGCGCGGGTGCCAACATGGTGAAACTCGAGGGCGGCGAGTGGTTACTAGATACAGTTAAAGCGCTGACCGAGCGCGGCGTTCCGGTATGCGCTCACTTGGGCTTAACCCCGCAATCGGTTCACTTGTTTGGTGGCTTCAAAATCCAAGGTCGCAACCAGCAAAAAGCCGAGCAAATGATTCAAGACGCCAAGGACTTACAGGCAGCCGGTGCACAATTGCTGGTGATCGAGTGTATTCCAGCAGAATTGGCTAAACGTATTACTCAAGCGGTCGATATTCCTGTTATAGGGATTGGTGCAGGTAAGGACACGGACGGTCAGATTTTGGTGATGCATGACGTACTGGGTATTTCTACTGGCTATATCCCCAAGTTTTCGAAAAACTTTCTAAAGGAAACTGGCGACATTCACAGCGCCATTCAAGCGTTCAGAAAAGCGGTTAGAGACGGAGAGTTTCCCGCGGACGAACACACCTTTAGCTAACCTAAGCTTTTGAGTTTGTTGTATGTATCAAGTTAGCCAAAACGAATTACTGCGCCAGCACATCAGCGAGTGGCGCACCCAAGGCCTGACAGTGGCGTTTGTGCCGACCATGGGCAACCTACACGAAGGGCACTTGTCCTTGGTGGACGCCGCCAAAGCCAAAGCCGACAAGGTGGTGGTTTCAATTTTCGTCAACCCAATGCAATTTGGCGCCAACGAAGACTTGGACAGCTATCCACGCACACTGGCGGCAGACGCTCAATTTTTGCGTGAGCGCGGTGCCGACCTGCTATATCTGCCCACCGAAAGCACCATTTATCCCAAAGGCCTAGAGGCGCAAACCACGGTAGACGTGCCAGGTATCACCGATTGCCTGTGCGGCGCTTCCCGTCCCGGCCACTTTCGCGGCGTTACCACAGTGGTGGCCAAGCTGTTTAATTTGGTCCAGCCGGATTTCGCCTGCTTTGGCATGAAAGATTTTCAGCAGCTGCAAGTGATTCGCACCATGGTGGCCGACTTGGCGATGCCAATAGAGATAGTCGCCGTGCCTACCGCTCGCCACGACGATGGCTTGGCCATGAGTTCGCGCAACGGTTATCTCACCGAAGAAGAACGCGCGATTGCGCCTTTGTTACAGCGTCAGCTACAGGCCCTAGCCGAGCAGTTGCGCAATGGTGCCGATATCCAGAGCGCCGTCAATGCCGCAATAAAAACGCTTAATGAACAGGGTTTTGAGGTGGATTATCTCGAAGTTCGCCGCACTCACGACCTGGCACTAGCGAGTTTCGGCGATACCGATTTGGTGATCTTTGCTGCCGCCTTTTTGGGCAAGCCTCGACTTATCGATAACCTGCCAGTGCAGCTGTCATAAGCGTTCACAGAGTTGTCATTTACTGGCCAACTAAGATATAGTTCACACAACTTTTTAGTCCTAGACAGGAATTGAACTCGAGGATTTCGCCTGTATGCAACGTATTATGCTCATTGGCAAGCTGCACCAGGCTCGCGTAACTCACGCGGAGCTAGAGTACGAAGGCTCATGCGCCATCGACCAAGACATGCTGGATGCTGCCAACATTCTGGAAAACGAACAAATCCAGATTTACAACATCGACAATGGTAAGCGTTTTACCACTTACGCCATTTCAGCTGAGCGCGGTTCTCGCATTATCTCGGTGAACGGCGCTGCTGCGCACCAAGCCTCTCCTGGCGATCGCATCATTATCTGTGCCTACGGCAACTACGATGCGGCTGAAGCCGAGAAGCACAAGCCGTCGCTGGTATACCTAAACCAGGACAACGAGATGATCCGCACCTCCAAGGCTATCCCGGTCCAGGTTGCCTAAGCGGTAAACTCTTCTAAAAAAGCTCCCAATTGGGAGCTTTTTTATTGGCCATTTTTTCTGCTGCACTCTTTTATCTTCGGCAAAGTCGTGCTTATAATTGGCTCTATAACAAATGCTTAACCTGTAGCGTGTAAGCGCTAACAGGCTGACTTAAGGGGTGGCCATAGGATGGCAATGCGCACCGCGATAGCTCTCATTCTGTTTGGACTATTGTCCAATACTGTGCACGCTCAGGTGTTTAAGTGTGTCCACGAAGACAAAATCGTGTTCAGCCAAACCTCCTGCCCCAAAGAGTACCGTGAAAGCGAAGTCAGCTACTCCCACGGCTTTACCTTCGAAATCTCCAACGACCCGGTCAAAGGCGACAAGCTAATAACCCTAGTGGAACTGCTACAAAGCCAAGACCTTCCGCAAGAGCAGATGCTCGAGCAAATCGCCACCGAAATCTCGCGCATCCAGCAAGAAAACGATTACCTAGAACTACTCAAAGAAAGCGAACTGAAAACCTTGGAGCGCCGCCGCTATTGGCAAAAGCAAGGTCAAAGCGACGCGGCTTTTGCCAAATCCCAGCTCAAAGTGCGCCAGCACTACAACAACTTAGTTTCCGACAACCTGTTGTACATAGTGCGATTGGAAACTTACCGAGACGAGCTAATTCAAACCCCAGAAGAAATAGAGAACCCCTAGCCTAATTCAGCCACCAGTTGATACAAAGGCTGCCCAGAGGCCGCATACTTGCGCTCAAACGGGGTTAGCGCCGGCTGTTGAGCTAATGGCCCAAACTGACTGTTGTGCCCTGCAATTTCCAATGCCCGCTGAAATTCCTGCAAATACACAGGCCAGTTGCTTCTGAGCTCAAGTTTACCTCCCAACGCCACTAGGGTTGGGAAAACCGCCGCGCCATGCCAACGTCGCTGCAGGTGCTTGGATTTGGGCCAAGGGTTGGGGTAAAGTAAATAGTGATGGGTTGGCCGCCAGCCAGCGTCCAGCGCTAGCCGCCAAAAATCGTTGAGGTCCACCCGCGCCAGCAAATACTCACCGTCTTCACCCTGATAGTTATCAACGTGCTTGTTAATCCGGTGAGCGGATTTGTCTAAACCAATCACCAAGGCATCAGGGTGACGAGCCGCCAAATTAGCCGTGCTCTCACCCACACCGCAGCAGGAGTCCAAAATCAGCGGACGCGAGCTGGCCTGAACAATCTCATTCAGGCGTTCAAATTCACTGACCGTATGCTCAGCAAAAGGCTTTTGAAACGGGTGCGTCAAATGCTTGCGCACCACGTCATCAAGGGATTCGTGTAATCCCGCTTGATTAGAGACTATGACTCTCGAATCTGACATTTCTGCCTCAACTAGCTACGCAGGCCTTTGCCGTGCTTAATCAGATAATGGGCGGTTCCATAAAACGCAGCGATGAAGCCTAAGATCACCGAAAAGGACACAGTTAAGGATATGTCAGCAATCCCCAAAAAGCCGTAGCGGAAGGCGTTGATCATGTACACCACAGGGTTTAGCGCCGAAACGCCTTGCCAAAAGTCCGGTAGCAAGGTGAGCGAGTAGAACACGCCACCTAGGTAAGTCAGTGGTGTCAGCACGAAGGTGGGTACGATAGAAATGTCATCGTAGGTGCGTGCGAATACCGCGTTAATCAAACCGGCCAAGGCAAACAATACGCTTGTCATCAGCACGGTCAGCACTACCACCAGCATGTTGTGAAACTGCATTGGAATAAAGAATTGAGCCACTAGGGTCACCAAGGTGCCCACCAGCAAGCCACGGGTCACCCCGCCGCCCACATAGCCGCCAATGATTACGTAGTTTGGCACTGGCGCCACCAGTAGCTCTTCGAGGTTACGCTGGAACTTAGCGCTGAAGAAACTCGAAGCAACGTTGGAGAAGGAATTGGTGATCACCGCCATCATGATAAGACCAGGGGCAATGAATTCCATGTAGCTAACGCCAGCCATTTCGCCAATTCGACTACCAATCAGGTTGCCGAAAATCAGGAAATACAGCGTCATGGTGATCGCTGACGGCAAAATGGTTTGCACCCAGATACGTGTAAAGCGATTCACTTCTTTGATTAAGATGCTCTTAAAGGCAATCCAGTAGATGGCGTTCATGCAGCACCTCCTTTGCCGGCTTCCACCAGCCCCACAAATAACTCTTCCAAACGGTTGGCTTTGTTGCGCATCGACAGCACTTGCACGCCCTTCTCGGTCAACTCGGCAAATACCGGATTTAGACCCTGGTCTTTTTCCACATCAATCTCAATGGAATGCTCGTCCACTCGACGCCATGGACAGCTGGTCAACTCAAACTCTGAATTGGCGCTGATATCCAAAACAAAGGTTTCTAGGTGCAGCTTGGCCAACAAGGACTTCATACTGGTGTTCTCAACCAGCGTGCCCTTGTCGATGATGCCAATGTTGCGACACAGCATCTCGGCTTCTTCGAGATAGTGGGTAGTCAGAATAATGGTGACCCCTTCGCCGTTTATCTTGCGCAAGAAGTCCCACATGCTGCGACGCAATTCGATGTCCACCCCAGCGGTTGGCTCATCGAGAATCAGGAGTTTAGGCTGGTGCATGAGAGCACGGGCGATCATCAGTCGACGCTTCATGCCGCCGGAAAGCTCGCGGGCACGAGAGTCGCGCTTTTCCCACAGGTCCAACTGGGACAAATAGTGCTCGGCGCGCTCGTAAGCTAGTTTGCGTGGCACGCCGTAGTAACCCGCTTGGTTCACCACAATCTGCAGCACTTTCTCGAACTGGTTGAAGTTAAATTCTTGCGGTACCAAACCAATGCATTGCTTGGCCAGCTCAAGCTCGTCAGCCAAGTCATGGCCAAACACCTTAACGCTACCCTCGCCGCGGTGAACCAATGAACTGATGATGCCTATGGTGGTGGATTTACCGGCGCCGTTTGGGCCTAGTAAGGCGTAAAAGTCGCCCTGCTCCACACTGAGGTCAATGCCTTTCAGGGCTTGTACGCCGCCGGCATAGGTTTTAGTTAGCCCTTTTATTTCCAAGGCTAAAGGAGATTCTTGAGTCATTTAACTAACTTCTGTTATTTCGATGGCTTCTGGTAGCCCCAGGGCGCCATTAGGGTTTGTGGAACGTTTAGATGCTCTAAAATACGCGCCACCATAAAATCGATAAGGTCTTGAATACTTTGAGGTTCACTATAGAACCCAGGAGCCAACGGCATGACCACAGCGCCTTGGCGGGTCAAGCTCAGCATATGCTCCAGATGAGTGGCGTGTAACGGGGTCTCCCGCGGTGCCAAAATCAGAGTGCCTCGCTCTTTGAGCACCACATCGGCGGCGCGCTCAATTAAATTGTTGCTCATACCAGTGGCCACAGCCGCTAAGGTGCCCGTAGAACAAGGACAAATCACCATACACTTAGGTGCCGAGGAGCCTGACGCCACCGGCGAGAACCAGTCTTCTTTGCCAAACACCTTCAGTAAGCCTTCACCACAGCCCAGTGCTTGTATCAGTTGTTCGGTGGCTTGTTCGGGTTTGGCCGAAAGCCCTAAGCCCTCTTCAGTTTTAAAAACCACTCGCGCTGCTGATGAGATCATCAAGTACACAGGATAGCCTTGCGACAGCAACTGCTGAAGTAATCGCAGACCGTAGCCGGCGCCGGATGCACCGGTAAAGGCGAGCGTAATGGCTGGCTTAGCTTGGGCCATGTTGAGTCTCCAATTGAGCTAGCAAGGATTGGTGCAGTCCGTTAAAACCACCGTTACTCATGATCACCACACTGTCGCCCGGCTGGGCTTGTGCACATATCGCCTCGCGTAGCTGGTCAACATCCGAGCAGACTTGTACCGGAATAGGAGCGTCGGCCATGGCTTCGCTGAGGTCCCAGCTCAAACCCGGCGGCTGATACACCAAAGCGCTGTCGGCATCTTTTAACGAGGCGGCTAGCGTCTGTTGATGAACCCCGCGCTTCATAGTGGCGGATCTGGGTTCTAATACGGCGATTAGGCGCTTTGAGCCCACTTGTGCGCGCAAGCCCGCTAAAGTGGTGGTTATCGCCGTTGGGTGGTGGGCAAAATCGTCGTAAACCGCAATATTACCTGGCGTGCCGATTAGCTCTAAACGGCGTTTTGGCGGTTCGAATTGTGCCAAGGCTTCGGCAGAGGTTTGCGGCTCGACCCCCACATGACGGGCAGCCAAAATAGCCATCAAGGCATTGTTGGCGTTGTGCTCCCCAATCATAGGCCAGCTGAACTCGGCTTTGAGTGTTTCGCCAGAATAGCAGCCCAACTGGCTGGCGCTAGGGTTATGCGCTTTAACATTCCAACCTGCCGGTCCCACAGCCACTTGCTCGCTCCAGCAGCCCATCTCCAACACCTGAGTGATTGCCTCGCAATCCTGCGGATAAATAATCTGGCCTAAGGACGGCACCATGCGAATGAGGTGGTGAAACTGCTTTTGAATGGCCCCTAGGTCGTCAAAGATGTCGGCGTGGTCAAACTCTAGGTTGTTGATAACTAGAGTCTTAGGGCGGTAATGAACAAACTTAGAACGCTTGTCGAAGAAAGCCGAGTCGTACTCGTCCGCCTCTACCACGAAGAAATCTGACTCGCCAAGGCGGGCAGACACGCCAAAGTTTTGCGGTACACCGCCAATCAAATAGCCCGGCTTATAACCGGCGTATTCGAGAATCCAGGCCAGCATACTGGCAGTGGTGGTCTTGCCATGGGTGCCAGAAACCGCCAACACCCAGCGTCCTTGCAGCACATGGCGACTTAAGAATTCTGGTCCGCTAGTGTAGGCCAAGCCTCTATCTAGCACGGCTTCAACGCAAGGGTTGCCACGGCTCATGGCGTTGCCAATCACTACCAAGTCTGGTTGGCTGTCGAGCTGGGATGGATCCCAGCCTTGAATGAGCTCAATGCCTTGCTGTTCTAGCTGGGTACTCATCGGCGGATAAACGTTGGCATCCGCGCCGGTCACTTTGTGCCCCATGGCACGGGCCAATAGCGCCAAGCCCCCCATAAAAGTGCCGCAAATCCCCAAAATGTGTATGTGCATCAAGGACTACCTAATCTGAACTGTTTGGATTCTCATAAGCCGCACATTGTACCCCGCTGGCGATCCCCCTGTCCAAGAGCGACCAAGCGATAGCTGCTTTTATAAATAGTGTGAGCCAAAGAGCATTCTAGCGGCAAAAACGTCTAGACGTCTAAATTGACATGGTTAGCGAATTCTTATAATCTTTCGCAGCATAGGAACCACCCTCAAATATTGTAAAGAGAAGCATTTTGAGCGAATCAACTTCTGACATTCAGCCACGCGCCATAGCCCTAATACCGCTAGCGCTATTTTTAGTTCTATTCATTGGCGCCGGTCTGTACTTCCAGTCGCAGGGAGTCGACTTCGCCTTCTATCAATTGCCAAGTGTTGTAGCGATCCTGCCGGCAATTTTGCTGGCGATCATTTTGAGTAAACAAAAGCTCAATAAAGCCATTGGTACTTTTGTCTCTGGTGTTGGCCATTCCAACATCATCACCATGTGTTTGATTTACCTGCTAGCCGGTGCGTTTGCTGCGGTAGGTAAAGCCACAGGTGGTGTGGATGCCACCGTTGCTTTGGGCTTGAGCCTGATTCCAGCTAGCTTGTTGCTGCCTGGCTTCTTCTTAATCGCAGCCTTTATCTCAACCTCTATGGGTACCTCAATGGGCACCCTCGCGGCGGTTGCTCCGATTGCGTTGGGTGTCGCTCAGCAAGCGGGGATTGAGCCAGCATTGATGGCTGGCGCGATTCTGTCTGGCGCCATGTTCGGTGACAACTTGTCGATTATCTCGGATACCACCATTGCCTCAACCCGCACTCAGGGGTGTGGCATGAAAGATAAGTTTCGCGAAAACCTGATCTTTGCCATTCCAGCCTCACTGATTACCCTAGTCATTTTTGTCTTCATTGGTACCGGTGAAGCCGTGGTTGAACAGCAAGATTACGAGCTGATCAAAGTGCTGCCCTATATCGCGATTCTGATTTTGGCCGTGGCCGGTGTGAACGTGTTCGTGGTGTTGACCGCAGGTATTTTGTTTGCCGGTTTGAGTGGCGTCATGCTATCCGATTACGGTGTGATTCAGTTTGGCCAAGACGTCTATGCGGGCTTTGGCAACATGCAGGAGATCTTCATTCTGTCGATGTTGGTTGGCGGTCTAGCAGCTTTGATGCAACAACAAGGCGGTCTGGCATTTGTCTCTAGCATTATTCAGCGTTTGATCGTGAAGTACTCAAGTAAAGGTGGCGATGCCTCAACTCGCGCCGCTGAGCTGGGTATGGCGGGGCTGGTATCCTTTACCAATACCTGTGTGGCTAACAACACAGTATCGATTATTGTGGCTGGTGATCTGGCTAAAGAGCTGGCCACTAAGCATCAGGTGGCTCCGAAGCGCGCCGCTTCGATTCTGGACATCTTCGCTTGTATCGTACAGGGCCTGTTGCCCTACGGTGCACAAGCGCTGCTGTTGTCATCGGCCTTCTTGATTAGCCCGTTAGCGGCGGTAAGCCAGGCTTACTACTGCATGTTGTTGGCTGTGGTGGCAATCGCTGTGGTGATTTGGCGTAAGCGCTAGGTCTGTTTCAAATAAGCGTAATTCCCGGCGCAGGGACACGTCATTGCTGTCAGCATTAGCGTCAATGTTCGTCATCCCCTGCGTCATTGTTCGTCATCCCCAGCTCGACTGGGGATCCACCTAACTGCTAACAGCAGTTGGCTAGATTCCCGCTTTCGCGGGAATGACACGCTAGTTACGCGGGGATGACACGCTAAGTACGCGAGAATCACACCCCGCAGGGGGCATGACGAACCCCTGCTTTTCCGCTATGATTAGCGCCCGTTAATTCATTCTTTTTTCATAGGAAGCCAGAATGCAATCCTTTAGTCAGGATCTGACCTCCCGCAAAGTCGACGCGGAACTGTCGCAGCTACTGCAAGCCCTTGCCCAAATTAGCGCCCAAATTAGCCACGACGTACGTCGCGGCGCCCTTGCTGGTATTCTCGGCGCCACCGAGAGCGAGAACGTTCAAGGGGAAACCCAAAAGAAACTGGACGTGATTGCCAACGACCTTATCAAAGATGGTTTGGCCAAGCTCGACTTAGTTAAAGGCATTGCCTCAGAAGAAGAAGACGATGTGGTTGCGCTAAACCCTAACGGCCGTTTTTTGGTGAGCTTTGACCCACTAGACGGTTCGTCAAACATCGACATCAATAGCCTGGTTGGCACCATCTTCTCGATTTTGCCTGCACCAGAGGGCGAGTTGACTCAAGACAGTTTCCTACAACCGGGGCGCCAACAGTTAGCCGCCGGTTACGTGCTTTACGGCCCATCCAGCTTGATGGCCATCAGCACAGGCAAAGGCACTCAGCTGTATACTCTCGACCCGATTAGCGGTGACTTCCTGCTAATTGACGACGCCATGCAAATTCCTGCCACTACCCAAGAGTTCGCCATCAATATGTCGAACCAGCGTTTCTGGGAGCCGGCCATGCAAAACTACATCGCTGACCTTCTAAAAGGCGACACCGGCGTTCGTGGTAAAAACTTCAACATGCGTTGGATTGCCGCCATGGTTGGCGACGTTCATCGTGTGCTTAGTCGCGGTGGTATCTTTACCTACCCAACCGACACCAAAAATCCAGCCAAGCCGTACAAGCTTCGTCTGATGTACGAAGCCAATCCAATGGCCTTGCTGGTAGAACAAGCCGGAGGACTCGCCTCAACCGGTTACCAAGACATTTTGGACATTCAGCCCGAAGGCATTCACCAACGCGTAGCGGTCGTTTTAGGCTCCCGCGACGAAGTGACCGAGTGCTTGAAATATCACGGCTAAGGTCGAATTTAGATTTTCAATTTGGTGGCGCTATAATAGCGCCACATCAAAACAGTGAAGGATAAAATCCAATGAGCTTGAACAATGTTCCTGCCGGAAAGTCTCTGCCAGACGACATTTACGTGGTAATCGAGATCCCTCAAAACCACGATCCAATCAAATACGAAGTAGACAAAGATTCTGGTGCGGTATTTGTTGACCGCTTCATGAGCGCGCCTATGTTCTACCCATGTAACTACGGTTACGTGAACAACACGCTAAGCTTGGACGGCGACCCAGTAGACGTATTGGTACCTAGCCCATACCCACTGCAGCCTGGTTCTGTAATCCGCGCCCGTCCAGTTGGCGTGTTGAAGATGACCGACGAGTCTGGCGAAGATGCCAAAGTATTCGCTGTACCTCACACCAAAGTGAGCAAGAGCTACGATCACATCAACGACGTTGATGACATCGATCCTCTGCTAAAAGCACAGATCCAGCAGTTCTTCGAGCGTTACAAAGACCTTGAAGACGGCAAGTGGGTTAAAGTTGATGGTTGGGATGACGTAGCAGCAGCCCGCGCTGAAATCCTATCCAGCGCAGAGCGCTACGAAAAAGCCTAATTCACTAAGCTGCACGAACGGCTATTCGAATGCTGAGAACGCTGCCAGTTTGCTCTGGTAGCGTTTTTTATTGGCTGAATCTGACGAGGCAAACTTAAGCGCTCTATCCAGCGAATTCTTAGCACGGGCAATCTCTCCGCTTTGCGCGTAGGCTTTCGCCAGTCCATAG
Organism: Paraferrimonas sedimenticola; assembly: GCF_002282855.1. GTDB lineage: Bacteria > Pseudomonadota > Gammaproteobacteria > Enterobacterales > Shewanellaceae > Paraferrimonas > Paraferrimonas sedimenticola. The sequence goes on from NZ_NRIR01000004.1 coordinate 224,763, forward strand.
TGGAATTCATGACGGTAGTCTGCTCGATCCAGCGCTTTCTGGTAAAAGTGAATCGCCAACTCATAGTTTTGCGCCGCTAAAGCCGCTTCGGCTTGGTCAAAGTAGTGGTACGGATTGCGTAGACGGGTTAACTCAACGGTGCGATGAATTTGCGCCCACTCCTCTAAGCGACCCTGATCCGCCAACAGTACGGCAAAGTTGTTAAGGCTGGTGAGGTCCTTGGGATCGTGCGCCATAGCGAAACGATAGGCCGCCTCGGCGTCTTTTTCTAACCCTTTACGACGATAAATCAGCGCTAGTGTGTTTACCGCTGGCAAGAAAGTCGGGTCTTGCTCTAGCGAGGCTTTCGCCAGCCAATAGGCGGCGTCGAGCTCTCCATCTATCAGGCGTTCAGCGGCCAAGTTGTTGTAAAGCATCGACAACAGCTCACGCTCGTTGATGTGATTCACTCGATAGCCTTGTATCGCCCGTTGCGGTAAAAAATCCACGACATACGATTGCGTCGATGTGAGCACAGTATTAGCTCTGCGCTCGGGTTTGAGTTCGATATTGATATGGTCATTAATCAGCAAATAACCAGAGTCTCTATCCCACACTGGCTCCACTTTAACTTCGCGATAGACCACTTCCACGCCCAGCTCTCGCGCCATGGCCGAGGTTAAAAGCACCAGCGACAAACAATTGCCCTCGCGCGCTTGATAGGTCTCATTAGGCAGTGCTGAAAGGCGATCGCGATAGGTAAATTTGCCACTTTTGGCCGACAACTCCTGCGCTAGCCATTCATGGGCGAGTAATTTTTTACGATCCCTACTAAACGCGTGTTTTAGCTGAATGCTTTGCTCGGAGGTCAGGTGTAGGGCTTGTTGCCTATCGGGTGGTGGTATTTCTTGAGTGAACGCAGAATCGACAAATGGCACAACCATGGAATCTTGCACCGCAGGCGCGGTAGCACAACCCGTTAGCAGGGCTAGAAGGAGCAAGAACAGCGTTTTCTGCATTTGGAACTCCCGTATTGTAGTGGCGATTTGGGCTAGCGTTGTCCTCGTGAGTTGTTGTCGCTCAGAGCGGTTCCCCATGCTTGAGTAGGCAGGGGATAATAGGGGCTACACAGCCAAGGTAACTGGTGATTTGGGTAGATTACACACCCCAAGGGCACGGCCCGCACAATACGTAACGATTGTTGCAATCTAATGGCCTCTTGCCTTTGATATTGGCGTTTCTTCTCGTCACGCACTGCAAAGGCGTCATAGTCTTGGTTGGTATTGCGTACCACGACAGACCCGGCTTGCACGCTCGTACAAAACAGTACTGTCATGATCACGGCCAATGACCAAGGGGGTGTCACTCGCTTACAGCCTCCACTGACTACCAGTTGGTGAAACATTTTCAGAAATCTCTGTTTAAGCTTAGTTCAAGGCAGCGTTTAATGACCAGTTTGAGTTACCATAGCAACATAAAATCAACGGAATTGGAAATCATGAAACAACAAAAACAACTCTTGCTACTGATGATTTTTGTGATGTCGCTAGTCTTCTCAGTGTGGCAAGTACTGTTGAACAATTTCGTGATTGAACGCGCGAGCTTCACTGGAGAAGAGATAGGCCTGCTGCAAAGCCTACGCGAAGTACCTGGGTTTTTGGCCTTTACTGCGGTGTTTGTGCTGCTGGTGCTAAAAGAGCAAAGCTTTGCCTTTTTGGCTTTGGGCCTGACCTGTATTGGGGTCGCGGTAACCGGATTTTTCCCCAGCGTCATCGGCCTGTATTTAACCACAGTGCTAATGAGCATTGGCTTTCACTACTTTGAAACCGTCAACCAATCCCTGACTCTGCAATGGGTCGACAAGAAACAAACCGCCACCTTCTTGGGTGAAGCCTTGGCTTGGAAAGCCGCGGCTGCACTCAGCGCTTATGCTAGTATTTGGTTGTTGATGAGCTGGCTAGAAGTGGACTACCAAGTCACCTATGCCTTAATTGGCGGCCTGGGGCTGGTGATGACCATCGCGCTGTGGGTTTACTTTCCGCGCTTTAAACAATGCACAGCGCAAGAACAAAAACTGATCTTAAGAAAAGACTATTGGCTGTACTACGCCCTGCTGTTCTTCTCTGGAGCCCGTCGTCAAATTTTCATGGTATTCGCCGGCTTCATGATGGTCGAGAAATTCGGCTACTCAGTGTCGCAAGTGACCGCGCTGTTCTTGATTAACTATGTGTTTAACCTGCTTTTTGCCAAACGTATCGGTAAGTTCATTAGCCGCATTGGTGAGCACCGCGCGCTTACTATTGAGTACGTGGGCTTAATGCTAGTGTTTATCAGCTATGCCCTGGTTGAAGTGGCGTGGATGGCGGCAGCCCTGTACGTGATTGACCACCTGTTGTTTGCGATGGCAATTGCGATTAAAACCTACTTCCAAAAAATTGCTCGCCCGGCAGATATTGCCGCCACCGCAGGTATTAGCTTCACCATCAATCACATCGCGGCCGTGGTTATTCCCGCCCTGCTGGGTCTGGTGTGGGTCATCAACCCCAGTGCCGTGTTCTACTTTGGCGCCCTGTTGGCCGCCTGCTCGCTGATTCTGGCGCAGTTTATCCCAACTAACCCTGAGCGTGGCAACGAAACCCGTTTAGTTAGTGCAAAGGTCCAAGTCAGCGAGTCGTAAGCTCGCTGGCTGGAAAAACCACCCGTTAACCACTTTAATTAAGCCAACACTAGAGTGCGGGAGGTAATAGTGAAAATACTGAGTTACTTGGTAGCAGGCTTGATGTTGGCGTTTATCGTCGGTGGTTTTCTGCTTCCCAGTCAGTATCTGGTGCGCCAAGAAGTGCGTATTCAAGCCTCTTCCGAGCAAATTCACCCCATGGTGGCCGACTTGAGTCGCTGGCCCGATTGGAGCCCTTGGCAACACAACAACCCGGATTTAGAGCTCAAACTCGGCGAGCAGAGTTTTGGCGCAGGCGCCAACCAGGCCTGGTTCGATAACCAAGGCCGTCAAAAAGGCGCGCTGGAGATCACCCACGCGGATCTTGACCAAGGGGTTAACTACCGCATGCAAGTGGGCTCGAATACCGCTGAAGGACGCGTCTACTACCAAGCCCACGGCTTAAGTGCCACTCGAGTATTTTGGGAAATGCGCGGCGAATTCAGCCAGCCAATTGTCGGCCCTTACATGGCCTGGTTTACCCGTGTTGCTGTGTCGAAAAACTTCCAAAAAGGATTGGACAAACTCAGGCAACAAGTGGAGACTCAGCAGTAACTCGAATCGCAAGGAAGCCGACCGTGACCCATCTAAAGGAAAGCGACCACCAGACCTCGGCTCGCCAACGAGCCTCCCAGCTAGCCCGCCACATTGGACTTGCCAGCGGCCCTGGCTACGACCCAGCCAAAGCCAGTTTGGCTCAGCGCGCCCAACAACGTCAGCACCTTCGCGATATGGGCTATCAGGCTAATTTAGAAGCCATTTATCAGCAATGTCTGCAACAAGCGGATTCTGGAGTCATCGGCCATGAGCTCGACCCAGACTGGCTGCATCATTTTTTACAACTGGCGGAGAAGGTTCACCAGCCCAAAATGCAAGGGCTGTGGGCCAAGATTTTAGCCAATGAACTGGCCAACCCCGGCGCCTTTAGCATAGCCAGTTTGACCACCCTCACCCGCCTAACTCAAAAAGACGCGCAAACCCTACGCAAAGCGCTGGAGTTGTCCATGGTGGTCAACGGCGATGGACGCTTGCGACTGCTCACTAGCTGGCGCTGGCCGGCGCGATTGAGTTCGCTGTTTGGACAAGACAATCAAGTTAGCGTGCGCCTGTCGCAATTCGGCCTGCCATACAGTGCGATTTTACGTTTGATTGAGCTGCAACTTTTGTACAGCAGTGAACTTGAAAGTGGCCAGTACGCCAAGGGAAGCAAGCTGACCTTGAGCAACGGCGCTCAACGCTGGATAGCGACCACGCGCCAGCGTCACTCAAGCTTTAGTTATTTCCGATTCTCACCGATTGCTCATGAGCTAGCGCAATTGATGCAAATTCAAGGCGATAGCGACTGGCAGGGGGCGTTCACTCAAACTCTGGACAACGCGCTTGTATTCAAGCGCAGCTAGCCCGAGATTAAGTCTGACTAGAGCGCAGCGAAATATCGTCAACCGGCGCTTCATCGAGAATGCCGCGCTGATTCAAATAAGCCATTAACTGCTGCACCAATTCAGGCAGCTCAACCTTGCTGGTATCTAGGCGCAACTCGGGCTCTAGGGGTTCTTGATAAGGCGCGCTGATACCGGTGAAATTAGGGATCTCACCACGTCGGGCTTTGGCGTATAGCCCTTTGGGGTCTCGCGACTCGCACACTTCAATCGGCGTCGCTACGTGCACTTCAATAAAGCGCTCGCTACCAATAATTTTACGCACCCGCTGGCGCTCTTCTCGACTGGGTGAAATAAACGCCGACAGCACAATCAGCCCAGCGTCTAGCATCAGCGCGGCACTGTGCGCCACACGACGAAGGTTTTCGGCTCTGTCTTCTTGGCTGAAACCGAGATCGCCACAAAGACCGTGACGCACGTTATCGCCATCAAGCACATAGGTATGGCGATTGGCTTGCCACAGCGCCTGCTCTAAGGCACCCGCCAGAGTCGATTTGCCCGAGCCCGATAGCCCAGTAAACCACAACACCACAGGTTGTTGGCGTTTGAGCTGTGCTCGCTGAGCCGAACTCACTGGATGCTGCTGATAAACAGTATTACTCGAAGCTGTGTGTGTCATCTGAACTCTCGTTATTGCGTTATCGGAAAAAACCAAGGCAGTGCAGTGAGCACTAACCCACCGTATACCAAGGCCAACGGCGCGCCAAAACGCAGGTAGTCCTGCAGGCGATAATGACCGCTGGCCATCACCATCAAGTGAGTTTGATAGCCAAAGGGCGATAAAAAACTCGCGCTGGCGCCAAACATCACCACCATGATAAAGGGTCTAGGGTCCATTCCCAGTTGCTGAGCGCTGGCCAACGCCACCGGCAAACTAAAGGCCGCCGCAGCTGTGTTAGTCATCAGCTCAGTCATTAACCAAGTCAGCAGGTATAAGCCCGCTAGCACTCCAATCCACCCCAGTGGGTGCAGCTGACTCTGCAACTGAGTGGCAATCACATCGGCTAAGCCGCTGGATAGGGTCAACTGAGCTAAGCCAAACGCGCAGGCCAAAATCACCCATAAGCCCCACGGGATGCTAGTTAGCCACTGGCGTGGGCTGAGAACGCCAAAGCCGATATAACCCAGCAGTAAAACAACCATGGCCATCGGCAATGACAGATACTGCCCCGCCGCCAGTGCAAGTGCCGCAACAAATCCCAAGTTAACCCAAACACTGGTTCGTCTGGGCAGGCTATCGTCGCCGCTTTGCTGTGGTCTATCGTCGAACCTTGCGATAGCAGTGGAGCGCGTCGGTGTCACTAATGGCGCTAGCAAAACCAACACCGCCGCGCTTCCGAGCCAAAGCAATAACGCCATTGGCGTCATTTCAAAAAAGCCGATTGGGGTTTGCTCGGCTTGCACCACTAAGGCGTTAACCATCAGATGGGTCGAAGTCCCCACCAGCGTCAAAGTGCCACCTAAGATGGCGAAATAAGACAAGGGCAAGAGTAAGCGCGACGCCTGTTGGGGGTGGTGGCTCGACAAGGTCTGCTGCAGCGAAGCGACCACAGCGGTGTTGTTAGCCATTGCAGACAACAAGCCGCTCGACAGCCCCAACTTGAGTAAGCTCGCTCGAGGGCTATGCCCAACTAACCACTCGCCAAAACGACGTAAGTGCCAGCTTTTGGCAGGTCCTGCGCTGGCGCTAACCAATAACACCAAGGCCAAAATTGACTCTTGCACGAAGGCATTGAGCAAAGGCTGCCACTCGGCCAAGCCCACCAGCCAACTGACAAGCACAGCCGCCGCAAATACCCAAGGCACCGGCCAACGCCCGCTAATAAGCGCCGCCATCAGCCCAAGTAAGATGGCGGCCAGACTCCATTCAGCCAAAAGGGGTTACTCCTTGAGGCGGTCCAAATCGATGGCTTGCCAGTGTGGGAAGTGCTTGCGAACCAGCGCATTTAACTCTCGCTCAAATTCACTAAAGGCTCGTGCTTCAGGCTCGGCTTGGAACAAGCGCCCTTTGACCAGCATGGCCGCCGCCACTGTGGCATTAGTCAGTCGGTCGATAAGAATTGCCGAACCGGTTTGCGGCACTGCGTCAAAAGCATCAATCGCCAAGGTTTCGGTAAGCGACAGAGTGACACGAGCGATGTCGTTCAAGCCGAGCGTCTCACCCCTGTGTTTACTCAAACTGTTGACGTCTACCTGGTAGTCGATGCCTTCGACCTTGGCCTGCACAATACGGCCCGCCAGTTTGAAATCGTAAACCTGACCAAGCACCATAGGGGTTTCGCTCAACCACACCAACTCAGCGGTGAGATGGTTGGCTAACGTCGGCTGCCCCTCTTCGGCAACAATCACATCGCCGCGAGAGATATCGATTTCCTTGTCCAAGGTCAGGGTCACCGCCTGCCCGGCATTGGCCTGTTCCAGCTCGCCCTCAAAGGTGACAATGCGCTCGATGCGCGCGCTTTGTCGGCTTGGATATACAGACACCAAATCCCCAAGGCTTAAGCTTCCGCTGACCAAGGTACCGGCGTAGCCTCGAAAATCACTGTTAGGGCGCTGCACAAACTGTACTGGGAATCGCGCAGGTGCCGCGGTTAAATCGGCTTGAGTGTCCACTTGCTCCAACAGCCCTAGCAGGGTCTCACCTTGATACCAAGGCATATTGGCGCTCGGGTTAACCACGTTATCCCCTTCAAGCGCGCTCACAGGCACATAACTCACTCGTGCGCCGCCTAGCTGTTTGGCAAAGACCGCGAAATCGTCCACCACGCTTTGGTAGTGGCCGGCTTGATAGCCCACTCGATCCATTTTGTTGACCGCCACCACTAGATGCTTAATCCCCAGTAAATGGGCAATATAAGCGTGCCGACGAGTTTGGGTTTGCACGCCTTGGCTGGCGTCAATCAGCAATACAGCTAATTCACAAGTGGAAGCTCCGGTGGCCATGTTACGAGTGTACTGCTCGTGTCCAGGGCAATCAGCTATGATGAACTTGCGCTTGTCGCTGGCGAAATAGCGGTAGGCCACGTCAATGGTGATCCCTTGCTCGCGCTCTGCTTGCAAGCCGTCCACCAGCAAAGCCAAGTCCAACTCTTCGCCTGTTGTGCCCATCTTGGCGCTGTCCGCTTTTAAGGTGGCCAATTGGTCTTCAAAAATCTGCGCGCTATCGTGTAGCAGGCGCCCGATTAGCGTACTCTTGCCATCGTCTACGCTGCCACAGGTCAACAAGCGCAGCAGACCTTTGGTTTGCTGCGACTCCAAATAGCGACTGATACCTAGATGCTTAAGTTGTTGTTCTACTTGCGCATTCACCGCTTTCTTCTCCTAAAAATAGCCCTGGCGCTTTTTCAGCTCCATCGACCCTGCCTGATCTGAGTCAATCAGTCGGCCCTGACGCTCGCTAGAACGGGTCACCAACATCTCTTCGATAATGCCCAACAAATCAGTGGCGTTTGACTCCACCGCAGCCGTTAGCGGATAACAGCCCAGAGTGCGAAAGCGCACCATTTTGGTTTGCGGCTGCTCGCCAGGCTCCAATGGCATGCGCTCGTCATCCACCATTAACAGCTGACCGTCGCGCTCGACCACAGGGCGCGGCTTGGCGAAGTACAACTCAGGAATGTCGATATTCTCCTGATAGATGTATTGCCAAATATCTAGCTCGGTCCAGTTCGACAGTGGAAACACGCGAATGCTTTCGCCTGGGTTAATCGCACTGTTGTAGTTGCGCCACAGCTCAGGACGCTGATTTTTAGGGTCCCAAGCGTGGTGACGGTCGCGAAACGAATACACGCGTTCTTTGGCGCGACTCTTTTCCTCGTCGCGGCGAGCCCCACCAAAGGCCGCATCAAAGCCGTATTGGTCCAGCGCCTGCTTCAGCGCCTGAGTCTTCATGATGTCTGTGTGTTTAGCCGAACCGTGCACAAAAGGGTTCACCCCTAAGGCTTTGCCTTGTTGATTGATGTGCACTCGCAGGTCCAAGTCCATTTCCTTGGCCATGCGGTCGCGAAACTCGATCATTTCGCGGAATTTCCAGGTGGTGTCCACGTGCAGTAGTGGAAACGGAATCTTGCCCGGGTAAAAGGCCTTGCGCGCCAAATGCAGCAGCACCGCCGAGTCCTTCCCCACCGAGTACAACATCACTGGGTTTTCAAATTCGGCAGCCACTTCGCGAAAAATATGAATGCTTTCAGCTTCTAATTGCTGCAAATGGGTCAAAGCCAAACTCGCTTCAGCCATGATGACGCTCCTCTACTGCATCTGTTTGGGTATGCCCTTGGTACCAATCGATTTGTCCCGCTAAAGCCACCACCTCGCCAATGATCAGCAAGGCGGGCCCTTGACCTTTCACTTCGTGAGCCAAGTCGGGCAATTGATTCAATGGGCACAGGTATCTTTGCTGCTCAGGACGAGCGGCGTTCACTATGATGGCCGCCGGTGTTGAAGCCGCGCGACCGGCTTGTATCAGTCCAGTGACAATATCGTCGGCCTTTTGCAGGCCCATATAAATCACGAGAGTGTGCTCGGGTTGAGCAAACTGTGCCCAACGCGCAGGCGAGGTTTTCGCCATGCACTGGCCTGTGACCATGGATATGCCGCGACTCAATCCTCTGTGAGTCAGTGGAATACCGGCATAAGCACCGGCCGCTGAGGCCGCGGTAACACCGGGAATGATTTCAAATTCGATGCCAGCGCCTTGCAGCGCTTCTAGCTCTTCCGCCGCTCGGCCAAACACCAGTGGATCGCCACCTTTAAGGCGCACCACGGCACCGTTGCTGTTAAAGGCACTGGTTACCAGCAGTTGATTGATTTCACTTTGCGAGGCGGAGTGACGACCAGCGCGTTTACCCACCGCGATGCGTTTGGCGTTGGGGTTGATTAGGTCGAGCACACTTTGATCCACCAAGGCATCAAACAGCACGCACTGGGCTTGTGCCAACAAGCGTGCTGCTTTAAGGGTCAGCAAATCGGCATCACCGGCGCCGGCACCAACCAGATAAACCTTGGCCGGCGTTCCTTTTGCCGGGTGGGATAGCAAGGACATAGTTTCACTCTCTCTAATGATGTCGCTCGACTATACCCTCAAGCCTTATTCCCTAAAAAATATCAAAAATCGATTCTATATAACGTTTGGTCATATAAAGCGCCATAAAGCCAGTGGCCGCCCTGCTCCCGCAATGCCACCAAATGACCGCCAATTCGCAACAATTAACCCATAAGTTTGAGCTTATAAAGAAAAATAACAGCAAGTTAAGAGTTAACCAAAACGCTGGGTTCAGGGAATTTTTATGAGCACATTACCAACCCAAGCCTGTTACAATCTTCAGTATTAGTCTTTTCATGGATGAAACATAATGTCCAAGCGCCTGTTAGCCCTGTTGCTAACCCTCGCCTGCTCTTCGGTATTTGCCGCTGAGCCTAAACAAGAACGAGCGGAACAAACCGAAGCGGTCGAGCAAAATGAGGACGACCCGTCGTTGCTGCAACAGCGGATCGCCAAAGAGTCAGCGCAAATCGGTGACGACTACATATTGTCCACCCACAAGGTCAACTACATACTGCCTGTGACCTACATGAGTCGCCCCAACGGAGCTCCCGTGCGTGATGGCTCAGCGTTCCCAGAGGACGTAGGGCTGGATAACATGGAAGCCAAGTTTCAAATCAGCTTCAAGTTACCGGTTGCCACCAACCTCTTTAACGACAACGGCCATCTGTTTGTGGCTTACACCAACCAGTCCTACTGGCAGGTATATAACAAGGAAATCTCCTCGCCGTTTCGCGAGATCAACCACGAACCCGAAGCCTTTTTGTTGTTCAACAACGATGCCGAGTGGATGGGTATTCGAAATTCCATGTACGGCTTTGGAGTAGTGCACCAATCCAACGGACGCTCGCAACCGCAATCGCGCAGTTGGAATCGCATTTACGCCGCAGCAGCCTTTGATAAGGGCAATTTGGCATTGGCGGCCAAGGTTTGGTATCGAATTCCAGAGAAGGCTAAATCAGACCCCATGCAACCCAAGGGTGATGACAATCCAGACATCGAGGATTATCTGGGCAATATGGAGCTGTTATTTGGCTATGGACTGGGGAAACAACGCATCACTATGCTGCTGAGAAACAATCTGAATTTCAAAGATAATCGCGGCGCCATAGAGGTCAATTGGAGCTACCCCATCAAGGGTAATTTGCGTTTTTACGCTCAGTACTTCAACGGTTATGGCGAGAGCCTGATTGACTACAATCACCACAACCAACGAATTGGTATCGGCTTGTCGGTTAACGACCTGTTCTAACGTAAAAAGGCGCCCATCGGCGCCTTTTTTATGAACACAAGCTAGCTTAGGCTAGGCCAATAATGTTGCCCTGCTCATCGATGTCCATGTTCATGAATGCCGGCTTTTCCGACAAGCCCGGCATGGTTAACACCTTGCCACAAAGGGCGTACACAAAACCCGCTCCAGCACAGAGTTTCAGCTCGCGCACGGGCACGCTAAAACCACTTGGTCGGCCTTTTAAACTTGGGTCATGCGACAGCGATAGCGGCGTTTTCGCCATGCACAAAGGCAAGTGACCGTAGCCCTGCTCGGTTAACTGCTCAAGCTGAGCTTTGGCTGTGTCACTAAGCTCCACACCGCTGCCGCCATAAGTGGCTTCAACTATGGTCAGTAACTTGTCCATTAAGCCGGTGTTGGCCGCATCGTACAAAGGCGTGAATTGAGCCCCTTTGGCGGTCGCCTTAACCACGGCTTGGGCTAACTCGGCAGCCCCTTGCGCGCCCTCGGCGAAGGCGGTGGAAATGGCAACATCATCGGCGCCCATCGCCAATGCGGCCTCGCGCACCACAGCCAGTTCTGCATCAGTGTCGCCAGGAAAGCGATTCAACGCCACCACCACTGGCACACCATAGCGACGCACATTGTCGATATGACCTTTAAGGTTTTCCAGACCTGCCTGTAAGGCCTCGCCATCCGGTTCGAACAAGGCTTCAGGTAGCGCCATTCCCGGCTTTAATTGATACTTGCCCGAGTTGGCTTTTAATCCGCGAAGGGTGGCCACTAGCACGGCACAATCCGGCCCTTTGCCCGCTTGCACCGCTTTGATGTTACAAGCTTTTTCAAAGCCCATGTCTGAGCCAAAGCCTGCCTCAGTCACTACATAATCCGCCAACTTAAGCGCTAAGCGGTCGGCGATGATAGATGAGTTGCCGTGGGCAATGTTGGCAAAAGGTCCTGCGTGCACCAACATAGGTACACCGGTCAGAGTTTGCATCAGGTTAGGGCTAATGGCTTCTTTAAGTACCACCGCCATCGCGCCGGCCACTTGCAGATCTTCAGCGGTCACAGGCTTGCCATCGAGGTCAAACGCCAACACTAAACGACCCAAACGCTCGCGCAAGTCAGCCAAGTCTTTGGCCAAAGCAAGCACTGCCATCAGCTCAGACGCGGCGGTAATGTCAAAACCGTCGTTGCGCTCCACGCCGTTGATGTTCTTTTCACCAGAACACAGGCCGATTTTAATTTCGCGCAAACTGCGGTCGTTGTGGTCCATCACTCGACGCCAGCAAATGCGATCAGGGTCAATGCGCACTGGATTCAAGCCAGTCTTCTCAGCATAGCCGTCATAACCCAAGCGCTGCTCGTGGAACAAGCGCGCGTCGATCGCTGCCGCCGCTAAGTTGTGCGCTGCGGTAATTGCGTGAATATCGCCGGTCAGATGCAGGTTGAGCTCGTCCATTGGCACCACTTGCGCGTAGCCACCACCTGCCGCGCCGCCTTTAACACCAAATACCGGCCCCATGCTTGGCTGACGAATGCAGCCCATCACCGACTCACCGATGGCGTCTAGCCCTTGCGACAGGCCTACGGTCGTAACCGTTTTGCCTTCACCCAGCGGCGTCGGCGTAATCGCTGTGACTAGTACCAGCTTGCCGCGATCCGCTTCGGGCAGACGATTAATCACATTGGCGTTGAGCTTGGCTTTGTAGGGGCCATAGCAGGTCAGATCTTGCTCACAAAGTCCGATCTTTTGCGCCACTTGTTCAATCGGCGTTAATTTAGCTTGGCGGGAGATACTAATGTCGTCTAGCATGGGACTACCTCTGACTAGGGAGCGAAAAAACTGCGCCTGTATCAGGCAATTTCGGGCCGCGATCCTAGCAGAAATCTGAGAGTTTCTCTTGCTTGAGCTCAATTACTGGCCAAAACCAACCATGAATGTAACCAGGCTTTTGGGTTTGAGTTAAAGAAATGGTAAAAAGACTAAAAACTCAAGATTCACACTGATTTTAAGAACGGAACCTTTGCGCTAATTATGTTTTCTCGTGTCGCCTTACTAATGCTTACCTTGCTACTTGGCTTGAGCCAAAATGCTTGGGCTCAACCCGAGGTCGACTGGGTACACGTGGACAAGTCGATCCGCAAGATGTACTTAAAGTCGGGCGATGAAGTGGTCAAAGAGTATCGCATCGCCTTGGGCAGTAAACCCAAAGGGCACAAACGCAAGGAAGGTGACCAACGCACCCCAGAAGGCTGGTACACACTGGATTACAAGAAGGAAGACTCCTACTACTATCGCTCCTTTCACATCGATTACCCCAACGCCAAAGACCGACGCATCGCCAAAGCTTTGGGAGTCAGTCCTGGTGGTCGAGTGATGATCCACGGCCAAAAGCCGATAGAGGCGGGATTCTCGCCATTAGCACAAAACTTTGATTGGACGAATGGCTGTATCGCAGTGACCAACGACGAAATGGACGAAGTCATGTCGCTGGTCAAAGAAGGCACGCCGATTTTTATTGAGTGGTAACTTCGAATTGAGCTTTCAGTTTGGACTGGCTTAGCTCAAACGCTTCTTTTATCAGGTCTTGCAATGCTTCAGCGTCGAATTTCGCCAAGAAGAAATCGGCCCCCACTTTTTGAGTCATGGCAGTGTTAAACACCCCGCTTAAACTCGAGTGCATCACTACGGTCAACTCGCGCAGCTCTTGAGTACTTTTGACTTTACTGGTCAGGGTGTAGCCGTCCATTACCGGCATCTCGATGTCGGTTATCATTAGCGCGTATTGCTGCTGAACTTCCAGACCATCCGCCACTAGCTGTTGTAAGTGCAGCAAGGCCTCTTTGCCGTTGGCAAACTCAATCGCTTTAAAGCCCAGTGATTCAACCGTCCGAGTCACTTGGCGACGCGCGATACGCGAATCATCAACGACCAGAATCTTGTCATCACGTTGAACTTGATTCGCATCGACTTTGGGTCGATTGCGGCGCTCGCCATCAATCACACTCAGGATTTTTTCCACATCTAAAATGCCAACCTTGCTGCCCTCGACGTTAGCGTAGGCGGTGAGTAGACCGGATTGTTGGTAGCGAGTCGGCGGCGGCTCGCACTCGTTCCAATCGAGGGTCACTGTGTGCTGCACCGAATCCACCAAAAAGGCCAGCGCCCTTTGGTTGAATTCGGTCACGATCAGCATCGGCTGTTCACTTTGGCTATCGCCCATGCCAATCGCTTTGTGCGTATTAATCACTGGGAGCGCTTCACCGCGAATAGAGGCTAAGCCCAATAGGTGAGGATGCATGTGCGGAGCACGGCGTACTTCGGTGAGTCGAACGATTTCTCGGACTTTAAAGACGTTGATACCAAAGGTCTGTTGATTGACCTTAAACACCAACATTTCGAAACGGTTTTTCCCCGCGAGACTGGTACGCTGATCTACTTTGGCGTGAAACACGGCAGATCCTTCTTTTGCCTGGCCGAAAGCCATTGGAATGTTTGCGCGCTCAGTATACTGTCAAAGGGCAGCGACACCAAGACGACTGGATATCTCGGTTATCGGCAGCCGTCCGCCAAGGTTTACCCTTATAACTGCCAGCCGGTGCCCATCTTGATATAAACCACAGTTTCTTCTGGGCCGCGCGCGACATCGATGCCCGAGTGGATCCCCAATTTACGCGCTAGGTTGTAGCGAAAACCAAGGCCTCCGGCAAAGCGCGCTTTTTGCGACTGATTCACCGACGCCGCATCGCCGTTGGCAAAGGCTCGTCCGACGCCGCCAAAGGCCACTAGGCTATAGCGGGAGTGAAACTGCCAGCGCAAATAGCCCTCACCCATCGCCGCACTGTCACCTTGATAGCGCAGCGCGGGAATACCGGGCAGCTCAATGTATGGCAACTCCCAAAACGGTGGCGAACCGTCAGCGCGACGGTAATCCAGACGAACGCCGGCATACAGAGTTTCGTTTAACGGTTTGTAGTAAAAGCTGCGAAAGCGAAACTTGCTGTAGTTAAAATCACTACCGATGCTTTTGTTGTACCACTTGTATTCCGCCTGAGCATCTAAACCCAAGGTCGGCCCAAATAGGTTATCCACATTGTCGTATTTAGCGATAACCCCAAGGCCTGAGGTGGTGAATCTATCCTGAATATTATCGTCTAACCCAGGAATACCTAACCCCAGATTAAACTTGAGGTCGTTCGACATCAGGGTGTGATTGGCACCGACAAACCACTTGGTATCGGCCAAGCGATACAAGAACTGGTGCAGCATGAAACCGCCCTTGATATTGAACTTCCAAGCTTGGTCGGTGGGGTCGTAAAAGGTGGTGTTGATATCCACTAAAAACAAGCCGCCCATGTAGCGATACTTGTCGTCAGCATAAGAGCCATAGTGACCACCACCGCCAATTTTGGTGCCGTTCTCGGTGGCGATAAAGGCTCCAAGGGAGACGCGCGGAGTGAGAAAATCGCCCTCTTGTCGCTCTTCACCTGTGGCTTCACGCTCCAGCCGCGCTTGCTTGTCTTTTTCGGCTTCGTGAAAGAAAACGGGGGCAAAACCCAAGCCATAACCAATAGCCGGCTCGGATATCACCACTGGCACGGGTAAGAATCCGTAGGCGTTGTTTAACAGCCAGTTACTGGCGTCTAGATAGCCGTCCTTCTTATCCAAAAATTGCTCAATAAAATCAGCGCTACTAGCACTGGGAGTCATCCCGGCAAGACATAGACTGGCAACTCCAGCGGCGAGTTTTCGCATGTGCGCTCCGTTGGTTAAGGATAAAAAGCCCTACATTCAACCTAAACGCTATATGTCAAAATGCAAACCGCATTCGCGTTTTAGCCCAAAAAAGCGGGTATCTTCTTCTAAATCACCGGGTTGCAGTGGTCTTGAGGTGTGAGTGTCGCCAATCGACACATAGCCTTGTTCCCACAGCGGATGGTAGGACAATTGATGTTCGGTGAGGTACTGATGCACCTGCCGATTGTCCCAATCGACAATCGGCAGAAGCTTAAAGCGTCCACCTTGCAGCGCTAGCACAGGTAACTGCTCGCGACTCTTGGCTTGCACTCGGCGAAGTCCTGCCACCCACACTTGCGCTTGATGCTCTTCTAGCGCGCGCTGCATGGGTTCAACCTTGTTGATTTGGTTGTACTTGGCCAAGCCCTCTTCGCCTTGAAGCCACAACTGGCCGTAACTGGCCTCCTGCCAGGCGGGTGAACGCTCGGCTCGATAAACTTGAAGGTTGAGCTGCAACTGCTCGGTTAGCTCATCGATAAAGCGATAGGTCTCTGGGAATAAATAGCCAGTGTCGGTCAGGATTACCGGCATATCCGCTTGCTGCTGCACGCTTAAGTGCAGCATCACCGCCGCCTGTACCCCAAAGCTTGAGGACAACACCATGGGGCCTGGCAGGTGCTCCGCCGCCCAAGCTAAGCGCTCGGCGGGCGTCATGGCCTCAAGCAACTGATTCGCGGGCGCTAACGCCTCGACTTGTTGTTGTGCCGATAACTCATTGAGCTCAGCTAAACTCGGTAGTGATGCCATGTTCAGTTCTCCCGATAACAACTAGCCGTGAAAGTCAGTAGCGGCTTGATACACAGGTGCCACCGCACCGCTGCGGATCACAAAGTCCCCAAAGGCTTCACCGGGATTGCGTTCGGCGGCGTATTGCGCCATTAGCGGGTCGAGATGCGCCAAAATGGCTTCTTCGGTCTCGTTCTCCAGCACCATTTTGTTAAGTCGTGTGCCCACGTGCGAGGCGCCCAAATACAGGTTGTAGCGCCCTTCCGCTTTGCCCACCAATCCAATCTCAGCGGCAAACGGTCGTGCACAGCCATTAGGACAGCCAGTAATACGCACCACAATCGGTTGCTCGGCCACCTGATGACGCGCTTGCAGAGCTTCCACTTGGGTCAGAAAATCTGGCAGATAACGCTCGGCCTCGGCCATTGCCAACGGGCAGGTAGGCAACGCCACACAGGCCATCGACTGACCACGGGTAGCACTTATCGACTTGCCGTATAAACCGTACTCTTGTGCCAATGCTTGAATCGCCTCTTTTTCGGACTCAGGCACATTCGCAATCATCAGGTTTTGACTGGAAGTCATGCGAAAATCGCCTTTGTGCACCTTGGCAATCGCGCGCAATCCGCTGCGCATTGGCAAGTCAGGCTTATCCACAATGCGGCCGTTCTCGAGATACAGCGTCAGGTGCCAGCTATCGCCTGTGCCCTTGTGCCAACCAAAGCGATCACCACGAGAGTCAAAATTCACCGGACGCGCTGGGCCAAACTTCACCCCTGCGCGACGCTCCACCTCGGCTTTAAAGTTATCTAAGCCTTTGTCTTCAATGGTGTACTTTAAACGCGCGCGTTTGCGGTCATGACGATTGCCCCAGTCTCTTTGAGTGGTGATCACCGCCTTGGCCACATCCATGGCTTGCTCGGGCTCAACAAAGCCCAATACGTCGGCCAAACGCGGGAAGGTATTCACATCACCATGGGTCGAGCCCATGCCACCGCCAACGCTGACGTTAAAGCCCGCCAGCTCATCACCATGAGCAATGGCGATAAAGCCTAAGTCATTGGTGTACACGTCCACATCGTTGTGCGGAGGGATAGCCACTGCGGTTTTAAATTTACGCGGCAAATAGGTATCACCGTACATGGGCTCTACTTCATCTTGTTGGTTAGAGAAAATCTTCTCTTTGTCCAACCAAATCTCGGCGTAGGCCTGAGTCTTAGGCAGTAAGTCTTCCGACAAGCGCACCGCCCAAGGGTACACCTGCTGGTGCAAGCTCGACTGTAACGGATTGGGGTTACACATGACGTTGCGATTCACATCACCACAAGCTGCGATAGAGTCCAACCCGGCTTTATCCAATCCCTGAATCAAGGCCTTGATATTGCGCTTGGCAATGCCGTGATATTGAAAGGTCTGACGGGTGGTCAGTCGTATGCTGTGATACGAAGTCAGCTCAGCGGCAATGTCATCTAGCGCCAACCACTGCTCGGGCGTGCACACACCACCGGGTACGCGGGCCCGCAGCATAAAGGAGTAATGGGGCTCAAGCTTTTGCGCTTGGCGCTCGGCGCGCTCGTCACGGTCGTCTTGCTGATAGAAGCCGTGAAACTTAATCATTTGTTGGTCAGACTCGTTAAACGAGCCGGTGACACCGTCCGCTAGACCGTGCTCAATACTGCCGCGCAAATGACGACTCTTGGTTTTCATGCCTTCGTTGGCCGCCAACGGGCGTTGAGACTCTTGTTTATCCGCCATTAGTAAACGTCCTTTTGATAACGGCGCGCTTGGCGCAGTTCATCCAAATAATCCAATGCTTGTTCTTCGTCTTTGCCGCCTTGGGTTTGAATCACCCACAAAAGCGCGCTTTCCACATCTTTCGCCATGCGTTGCGCATCACCGCAAACGTATATATGCGCGCCTTTTTGCAACCAGCTCCATACCTCGGCGCTGTGCTGCTCGATGCGATGCTGCACATACACTTTCTCGGTTTGGTCTCGGGAGAAGGCCAGGCTGATGCGCTCCAGCACGCCTTGCTTTAAGTACTGTTGCCACTCGGTTTGATACAAGAAGTCTTGCTCAAAGTTGGGATTGCCAAAGAACAGCCAGCTGTTTCCCTTAATACCTTGAGCTTCACGGGCCTGCATAAAGGCGCGAAACGGCGCGATACCTGTGCCCGGGCCAATCATTAGCACGGGTGCGTTTGGATCATCGGGTAGTTTGAAGTGGCTATTAGGCTCAATAAACACCTTCACTTTCTGGCTCTCGTCCACGCGCTCGGCCAGGTAGTTGGAGGCCAATCCCAAACGCGGATCGCTCGACTTGCCATTGGTGAGTTGCGCCACGCACAAGTGCACTTCTTGCTCCACTGCCGCTTGCGATGAGGCAATCGAGTACAAACGCGGAGTCAATGGACGCAAGTTATCCACCAACTGTTGCGCGCTGACCTTGGCCGGGAACTGAGCAAAGATATCGCGCCATTGGCGCTGCTCAAGGTAAGCGTTTAGATAACGAGAGTCCTGAAGACGCACTCTTAATTCAGCAGCGTTGGCAAGTTCAGCCCATGCCGCCAACTGTGGCGGGGTAATTAGGGTGAGTTCGCGATGCCATTGAAGCGCTTGGGTTAATGAATAAGATTCTTGCTTAATTTCAACTGTCTCATCGCCGCTTAACTCTAGCGCCGATAAAATGGCTTGGATATTGTCTTCTCGGTTGGGAGCCCAAATACCTAGGCTATCGCCCTCTTGGTACGTCAGTCCCTCGGGCAGTTCAAGTTCGACGTGATAAATGTCCTTAACCGACTCGCGCCCGACAATCGCTTGAACCGCAATCACTTCGGCTTCCACTGGGCTATCGGCGTGATAACCCGCGGCTTGCGCTTCAGCGACCGGTGCCGCCGGTGCATTAAAGGCCACCACTTCGCCGCTAGGCGCAGGCGCTGCGTCTAACACACTGGCCAATTGCTCAAGCGACTCTTGCTGCCACTGAGCTGCGGGTTCTTCAAAGTCCAAATCACAGTCTTGGCGCTCGCGCACTCGTTTACCGCCAAGCTCAGCCAAGCGCTCATCCAGCTCTTTGCCGGTTTGACAGTAGAACTGATAACTGGAATCGCCCAAAGCCAGTACCGAATAATTGAGGTTTTCCAGTTTTGGCGCGCGCTTGCCCATAATAAATCGATGAAACGCAATGGCGTCGTCCGGTGGATCGCCCTCGCCATGGGTCGAAACCAACAACAACAGGGCTTGCTCTTGTTTGAGCGAGCGCGGGTTGTAATCCCCCATGGAGGTCACCTGCACCGCCATGCCCTGAGCCTGCGCCGCCGCGGCTGCTTGCTGGGCTAACTTTTTAGCGTTACCGGTTTGGCTGCCATATAAAATGGTTAATGTGGCGCTAGCCGCCGCTTGCGCAGCTGGAGCCACAGACGCTGCTGGGGCAACCGGCGCTGCCAATGCAGTCGCTCCAGCTGGCTGAGCCTGCGCTGACGCCGCCGATGTTGCAGCAAGGTAGCCGCTGATCCAAGCCTGCTGGGTCGGCGTTAGGCCTTCCACCAGTTGGGCTAGACTAGTTATCTGTTCTTGCCCTAAAGGCGAGGTCAATTGATTTAGTTCCTTTAAGCTCATAATGATTTTTCTCGAGCAGGGGACAGTCCCACGAAATCTGTGATTGGCTCACTTTACTCTCGGCTTTTCCAAACAGAAAAGAATAAAAGATGATTTTTTATTCGCTTTGGGAATATGAACAAAAAAGAATCAGGTGTCAGAATTAGCTTGCGCCAGCTCACATTTTTACCTACGCCAAGTGTGAATGCGGTCGCTTAATCAATTTCGAGTATTGAGATCTGTCTCAAAAAACGCAGAATGTCCGTGCAGCCGTCACTCATCTAAGCGCTTGAATATTAATCAATGCAAAGCCAGCCAATAACTGGCAAAGTGAAATAAAGGCACAAACCAAAGTCGGGGCCGCTGCAGACTGGCCCAGTACTCATCCATTAGAGGATACCCTCAGTGAAAATCGGTTTATTAAAAGAAATCAACGCCGGCGAAAAACGCGTCGCATTGCTTCCAGCAAATGTGGCGCGATTGAAGGAGAAAGGACTAGAAATTCTAGTCGAACAAGGTGCTGGCTTGGCTTCGGCCATTGCAGACAGCGACTACACAGAAGCGGGCGCTAGCCTGGTCAGTCGCGAGCAAGTGTTCGCCGACGCCGAGCTACTGCTCTCAGTCACCATCAAAGGCGACCAAGCCGAACAAATTGACGCTCAAATCCAATCTGGCCAATGGTTATTGGGCATGATGGACCCACTCGCGCAAGCACAGCAAGTGGCCCAATACGCTGACAAGGGCGTCACCGCATTGGCGCTAGAGCTAGTGCCGCGTATTACCCGTGCTCAAAGCATGGACGTGCTGTCGTCAATGGCCACCATCGCCGGCTACAAAGCGGTATTAATCGCTGCCGAGCGCGCCCCTCGCCTATTCCCCATGATGATGACCGCAGCTGGTACGCTAAAACCGGCGCGCGTATTCGTAATGGGTGCTGGTGTGGCCGGTTTGCAAGCCTGTGCCACCGCTAAGCGCTTAGGCGCCGTGGTTGAGGCCTACGACATTCGTCCTGCGGCTCGCGAACAGATTCTGTCTGTGGGTGCTCGTCCGGTTGAGCTCAACATTGAAGACAGCGCTACCGAATCCAAAGGCGGTTACGCCACCGAGCAAAGCGATGACTTTATCGCTCGCCAACAAGCGGCGATGGCCGATGTACTGGCACAGCAGGACGTGGTTATCACCACAGCCGCAATCCCAGGCCGCCCAGCGCCTAAGCTGATTACCGCTGAAATGGTTAAAGGCATGAAGCCAGGCACTGTGATTGTTGATTTGGCCGCTGAGACCGGCGGGAACTGTGAGCTGACTCAACTGGATGTGGAAGTGGTAGAAAACGGCGTGACCATTATTGGCCCGTCAAACATGCCAAGCATGGCCGCGACTCACGCCTCGCAGATGTTTGCCACCAACATTGAGAATCTTTTAAACCTGATGGTGAACGAAGGCCAAGTGACCTTGGACTTTGAAGACGAAATCCTAAAAGACACCACTGTCAGCCATGAAGGACAAATTATCAGCCCGCGTCTGCGCGACGTACTGGGTCTAGATAAGCCAACTGAGGAGTCAGAATAATGGAACTGCTTTTATTGCTAACCCTTTTTGTGGTCGCCATTTTCTTGGGCGTAGAGCTTATCACTAAGGTGCCACCTACTCTGCACACCCCGCTGATGTCAGGCTCAAACGCCATTTCAGGTATCACCCTAGTGGGTGCCCTGCTGGCCGCCGGTAGCGATGCTAATCCGACCTTGGTAACCATCTTCGGTTTCATTGCTGTGGTGCTGGCCACCATTAACGTTATCGGTGGGTACATGGTGACCAACCGCATGCTAGCCATGTTTAAAAGGAAGTAAGCCCACATGCAAATTGAACTGATTTACCTTGCTTACCTGGTCGCTGCGGTACTCTTCATTCTGGGTATTAAGGGCCTGACTAAGCCTCGCACCGCGGTTCGCGGTAACCAACTGTCCGCTTTGGGTATGCTGGTCGCGGTAGTAGTGACCTTGTTTGACCAAAACGTTTTGAGCTATCAGTGGATCATTGCCGGTATCGTCACCGGTGGTGTGATTGGCTCGCTGATGGCCACTAAAGTACAAATGACGGCGATGCCGCAAATGGTGGCGGTGCTTAACGGTTTTGGTGGTGGCGCCTCGCTGTTTGTGGCATTGGCCAACTTTCACATGGGTACCGACGGCACAGTGGCTATGGTGTCGATTGCGGCCACTGTGCTGATTGGCTCAGTGACCCTATCGGGCTCATTCGTGGCCTTTGCCAAGCTGCAAGAGCTGATTTCTGGCAACCCGATTGCGGTAC
This sequence comes from Paraferrimonas sedimenticola, assembly GCF_002282855.1. Taxonomy (GTDB): domain Bacteria; phylum Pseudomonadota; class Gammaproteobacteria; order Enterobacterales; family Shewanellaceae; genus Paraferrimonas; species Paraferrimonas sedimenticola. The sequence continues at coordinate 246,599 of NZ_NRIR01000004.1, forward strand.
CTGGCAACAAAATCCTAAATGCCGTTTTGCTGATTGCAGCACTGGTTCTTGGCGGCATGCTAGTGGCTGACCCGAGCAATGGCACCCTGATTTTGGCTCTGGTTGTGGTGGCCTTGCTGCTGGGCTTGGTGTTGGTCGTGCCAATTGGTGGTGCTGATATGCCAGTGGTTATCGCCCTGTTGAACTCTTACTCAGGGATTGCCGCGGCAACCGCAGGTTTCATTACCAACAACACGGTACTGATTGTCTCTGGTTCGCTGGTCGGTGCCTCTGGTCTGATTCTGACTAGCATCATGTGTAAAGCCATGAACCGCAGCCTGACCAATGTGCTATTTGGTGTGATGGGCGAAGTGGGCGAGTCGGTCGATGCCGATGAAGTCTACGCGGGCAAAGTGAAGTCCTCTTCACCAGAAGAAGTGGCCATGTTGCTAGAAACCGCTGAGCGCGTAGTGATTGTTCCAGGTTATGGTCTGGCCATGGCACAAGCGCAGCACGCGGTACGCGAACTGGCTAACGTACTGGAAGAGCGTGGCACCAATGTCCAATACGCCATTCACCCAGTAGCCGGTCGTATGCCTGGGCACATGAACGTATTGCTGGCGGAAGCCGAAGTGCCATATGAGCAACTGGTAGAAATGGACGCGATTAACCCACAGTTCGAGCAAACCGACGTGGCTATTGTGATTGGTGCCAACGATGTTACCAACCCAATGGCTCGTGAAGACAAGGGCTCGCCAATCTACGGCATGCCGATTTTGAATGTGGATAAGGCCCGCACTGTAGTGGTCGTTAAACGTTCGTTAAGCCCGGGCTTTGCCGGCTTACCTAACCCATTGTTTGCCAAAGACAACGCACTGATGCTATTTGGCGACGGTAAGAAAGCGATTGTCGACCTGTCCACCAGTTTGAAAGAAGCTGACTAGCTAACTCACTGAGTTATCAGCGTAAAAAACCGAAGCCCTTGGCTTCGGTTTTTTTGTTCCTCACAACCTGTAACGCTTTTTAGCAAAGATTTGGAAGTGTTTCACAATTCTTTGTCATCAGGGCTTTTAATTGAAAACTAAATCAGCGAATATTGCATTTACCTGCAAAGGGTAGGCGGTATTATAGTACCGTTGCAGATAACATAATTATAACAAAGAGATTCCAATGACAGCGATTATCAAGAGAGAGCTGAGCAAAGGCATTTGGTCGATTGTGGCCGAACATTGCCAAGTTTCAGAATTTGAAATCCGCAAGCAGTTGCATAAGGAAGGCTTCAACATTCTGTCGACCACCTTTGATGAAAACAACAATCTCATCATTGTGGCCAATACAGTGACCCATCCAGAGGGTACTTTCTCCAAAATTGAATTGGGCAATGGCAACATCGCCGTACTATTGGATTTGGAGCAAGCGCTGGAGATCGATGCGCGAACCATGCTTGAGGAAGAAGGGCTTAAGGTGCTTTCAGCCACCTTGGACAACGACAATCAAACCATGATCATGATTGCCCGTCCTCGCAACCAACAACCCATTAGCTTGGGCCTAACCCCGGATATCACGCGAATCGCTTCGCAGATGAACTAGAGTCCTCGTCGGACTTAAGGGTTATATGAATCGGCGCCTTGCCAGCCACTGGTTGGCGGCGCTCGCTCCCATCAAAGCGGTAATTGTCGGCGCGACGTACTCGCCGAACTCCTTTCTGCGCCAACTCAAATACTGATTGCTCTGCTTAGGCGTCTTGCCGCTAAACTCTGCTCGAAACAAAAAGGCCAACTCGTTGAGCTGCAAGCCCTGCAAAGGTGCAGCGCTTTGCATCACCTTTTGTACAAATTGGTCATAGGGCCAACTGGCGACCTGTTGCGCAGTGAATTGCTCAACCACCAAAGCTAAATAAGGCACGGTCCAGTGGGTTAAGTCGCGCTTGCGACTCATCATAGCCAGATTGCGTCGATTAATTTGCGCCTGAATACTGCTCCAGCTAGCCTCGATTGCAGCCATTTTCCAGGCCAGATACAAGTCGGCGTAGACCTCTTGGCGATAGCGCTTGGCTTGCCAATCATGGGTGGATATTTGCTCTGGTAGAGGCAGCCACTGCTCGGGGATGGCTTGTGCGTGCAGATGACCCAGCTCGTGCAGTCGCACCAGTTGGGCTTCGTTTTCCACTTGGTAGTTGTGCCAGCCCGAATGCAAAAACTGGCTAAATCTTTGGTTTTGGTGCGGGTTAGCCAGCAGCACCACACCCACGAGTTCTGGATGGTCAAACACATAACTGACCGCTTGGCGCATGCCAAGTGACTCAGGAAAATCCGGTTCAGCTTGGTAAAAAGCCTGGCGAAGTTCAGAAGGTAGCTGTGCGATGCATTGTTGCGCCTGGTGTAGCTCGCACACCAGGCTTTGCTTAGCGCCCACCGGCAGCCACTGCACCGCAGCGGCTAGCGCCAAGGCCGCTAGAGACACTTACTGCCCCTTTTCGATGATTTGCTCGATGATGGCCGAGGTAGAACAGCCGTCCTCAAAGCCCAAGACTTTGACTTCACCGCCGTTAGCCATTACCTCTTTGGCGCCGGCGATTTGATCAACCTTGTAATCGCCACCTTTGACTAAAATGTCGGGCAGCAGCTCGCTGATCACTCGCTGAGGCGTGTCTTCAGAGAATGGGATCACCCAGTCCACCGAGCCCAAGCCGTCAAGTACAGCCATGCGTCGGCCAACCGGGTTCACCGGGCGGCCATCACCCTTGAGGCGACGCACTGAGTCGTCGTCGTTGACCGCAACAATGAGGCGGTCGCCCAAGGCTTTGGCTTGCTGTAAATAGCTCACATGACCTGCGTGCAAAATATCAAAGCAGCCATTGGTCATCACCACTCGCTCGCCGCGCTGTTTTGCCGCTTTAATCGCTTGACGCATTTGAGCTTGTGAGACCACCCCAAAACCGCCTTCGCCGTGGCTAATAGCCAGTGCTTCGGCCAATTCCACATGACTGACTGTCGAGGTACCCACTTTACCAACCACAACCCCAGCGGCGGCATTCGCCAGCGCACAGGCGTCTTTCAAACTCGCACCTGAGGCCAAGGAGGCTGCTAAGGTAGCAACCACAGTGTCACCAGCACCGGTGACATCAAACACTTCTTTGGCTTGAGTGGCGATGTGGAACGCTGGCTGGTCGGCTTGCAGCAAAGTCATACCGTTTTCGCTACGAGTCACCAGCAGGGCTTTAAGCTCTAGCTCGGCCAGCAGCGCCTGACCTTTGGCGTACAAGTCGCGCTCGCCGGTGACCTTACCCACCACGGCCTCGAATTCGCTCATGTTTGGCGTGAGCAAGCTGGCACCGCGGTAGCGAGCAAAGTCAGTGCCCTTAGGGTCAACCACCACCTCTACCCCTTTGGCTTTGGCGGCCTTGATCAGGGTTTGCGGTGAGGCCAGTGTGCCCTTGGCATAATCAGACAATACCAATACGGACACAGAGTCTAAGCGCTCGGCCCAATGGGCCATCAGATCTTGTGCAGCAGACTGAGCAAAGGCGTCTTCAAAGTCCAAACGCAACAATTGCTGGTTGGCGGACAAAATGCGGAGTTTAGTGATAGTCGGGGCATCGCTCACTGCGGTTAGCGCAGATTTAACCCCTAGGGCTTCGATACCGACTTTCAGTGCGGTGGCGGCTTCGTCTTCGCCCACCAAGCCCGCGAGGCTGACTTCACCACCAAGGGCTGCCACGTTAAAGGCCACGTTAGCCGCGCCACCAGGACGGTCTTCCAACTGCTCGACCTTGACCACGGGCACAGGTGCTTCTGGCGAGATACGAGAAGTGGGCCCAACCCAGTAGCGGTCGAGCATGACGTCGCCAAGGACCAGAACCTTGGCTTGTTCAAATGGAGGCAACGCAGTCATCATGGTGTTATTTATTCATTTGCTTTGTGATGTTGGCAATTGTACCTAAAAGCACAAAAGAATTAAGCTATCATGGCTCCCAAAACAGCACAGCCGGAAAACAATAAGTGATAACCCAAGCTAAATTTCAGTCTCAATTCCTACATCCTAAATACTGGCCCATGTGGTTTGGTACGCTTATTTTGCGTCTGACCCAGCTGTTGCCCATGCGCTGGCAGATGAAGATTGGCGCGGGTTTAGGACGCTTGGTCTACCGCTTTTTGAAAAAACGAGTGCACATTGCTCGACGCAACCTAGAGCTGTGTTTTCCAGAAAAAAGCGAGCAAGAGCGTGAAGCTTTGGTGCTGCGAAACTTTGAAGAAACCGGCAAAGCTGTGTTCGATAGCATCAACGCCTGGTGGTGGAGCGATGCAAAAGTCCAAAAGCATAGTGAGATTCTCGGCTTTGAGAACCTGCAAACCTGTCTCGACAATGGTCAGGGCGTCATTTTGTTCGCGGTGCACGCGCTGCCACTAGAAATGGGCGCTCGAGTGTACGGCCAACGCGGCACTGGGGTGGGTGTTTACCGCCCTCACAACAACCCTTTGATGGAATACTTCCAGGTTAACGGCCGCATGAAATCCGCCACCAGCCTGGTGCCAAAGCGGGAAGTGCGCCAGATGGTAAAAGCCCTGCGCCGCCCAGATGTTATTTGGTACACAGCCGATCAGGATTTTGGCCGCTCAACCGCGGTGTTTATTCCGCTATTTGCCCATCAGGAAGCCGCCACTATTACCGGCGCCACTGCTTTGGCCAAAATGGGACGAGCGAAAGTGCTGCCTTTCTTCATTGAGCGCAATGCCGATGATTCGGGGTACCTGTTGGATATTGGCGAGCCGCTAGAGGACTTTCCTGGCGAGAGTGAAGTGGACGACGCCATTCGCGGCAACAAGATTGTGGAGCAACTGATTTCGCGCAATCCAGCTCAGTATATGTGGCTGCACCGCCGCTTTAAGACCCGTCCAAATGAGGATGACCCGTCGCTTTATTAGCGCTTTAACTCCTCTCCTCACAAGGTGGCAACCGCCGAGTAGCGTGGGTGTTACTCCGTTCACGCGCGGACCCACTTTTATCCGAAACTGATCCGAAAGCAAACCGAATAACAAAGCCCACTAACATAGTGGGCTTCGAGTTGTCGATAGGCTGTAATTAGCTAACGCATATTTCTAACGAGAAAAGCGTCTTATTGTAGGGTTTACCCTGCAACCCTTCCTCCGTAAGCGTGTCAGAATCAATAGAGCTACCGATAGCCAAGCGGATAGCGCGCCACCACCTGATTCTTTTTTGGGCTCAGGCTCTGGCTCAGGTTCAGGCTTCGGCTCAGGCTCTGGCTTCGGCTCTGGTTCTGGCTTCGGCTCTGGTTCTGGCTTCGGCTCTGGTTCTGGCTTCGGCTCTGGTTCTGGCTTCGGCTCTGGTTCTGGCTTCGGCTCTGGTTCTGGCTTCGGCTCTGGTTCTGGCTTCGGCTCTGGTTCTGGCTTCGGTTCTGGTTCAGGCTTTGGCTCAGGTTTAGGCTCTGGCTCAGGTTCCTCTTCACGGATAAACAAGGGTGCCTGCAATCGAATCGTTGGCTTAAGATCAGCACCATCATGCACCCCATCACCATCGGAGTCACTAGCAATTTGTACGCTAGACTCCAACCGTACGGGCGAGAAAACACTGCCATCGGAATCTGGAATTAGACGACCAGATTGACTAGCTCCCCATAACCACACACCACCGCTGTTATCCTGAGCTACGGTGACCAACAAACCGGCATCGACGGCAACCCAGTTACAGAAGTAACTAACGCAGCCGTCGTCAACTAATCTTGGCTCCAAAGCGTAGGAGTCCATGCCAATTCCTAGCTGACCTTCCGCTCCCTTACCCCAAGCCCATATTTTCCCATCAAGGGAGCGAGCAAATGAGGATTCTCCTGCAGCGCTGATAGACACCCATAAATGACTCTGGCCGACCTGCCGTGGCTCAAATTCATGGCCATAATCGTCGGCATATTGACTGCCCCAACGCCACAAACTTCCGTCAGCCTTTAGGGCAACAGAGTGCGCCTGACCAGCAGCAATCGCTACCCATTGCTCCCCCGCATCTAGCGGTGTTAGCTGATTGGCGTCTGCAACATCACCTGTACCCAATTGGCCAAAGTCATTCAAACCAATTGCAAACAGCTCGCCTGATTGAGCTAAAGCGAGGAGATGATTGTCTCCAACAGCAACTTGGGCGAAGTCATATGCGAGCTCTTGAGAGACCAATTTGCCGCCGAAGGATTTCCCAGCCAGCGAACCAGATAACCATAAACGACCGTCGGCCGTAAGTGCCGCTGTAAAGCCCTTACCATTAGCCATTTGCAACCATTGTTGCTCATCATCGATTAGCTCAAACGACAGACTTGGTGTTAGTTCCCATAATCCACCATAAACGTCGATTAAATTGAGATTCTCACCATCACTGCTCAGCGAGCGCCAAATCGACTCGGATACCACCTTACGCATCTCAACATTAGGATCTCCACCGTATTCACCCAATAGATACAAGGCACCGTTTTGATCTAGCATAGCAACATACGAATCCCCAGAAGCCAGCCATTGGCCATTCAGTTCCGGCGTTAGGAACTGTTGATAATCCGACTCGTTGGGATTTGTTTCATCTGGGTCTACAAAATTAGCGACACCATCTCCATCCAGATCGGGGTCTTTACGATCTCCAACCCCGTTCCCGCTCGAGTCATGCCACTCATTTGGATCCAACGGAAAGGCATCGTTACCATCTTTCACGCCATCGCCGTCGCTGTCGCTGTTCGTTGGTATTGTGCCAGCTAGGTACTCTTCAAGATTGGATAACCCATCAGAGTCTGCATCCTTGTTAGCATCTTGGGAATCGAATGGATCTAGACCATACATCAACTCCCAATAGTCCGGCATACCGTCACCATCCACATCACTGGCCTCACGAGTGACTTCCATAGTGCTGTCACTAATAGCCGTTTCATTTAGCAGCATGTCGGTGAGTTTTAGTTGACTATCAATCGGTGTTTTGGGGCGTAACTTAAGCGTTAAAAAGACTCCGTTTTGCGTTAACGACTTAGAACTGGCTGTCGCCAACTTCAATTGGTTTTCATTCAGCCAATTCGACACCACGGTCCAGCTAGCTGCCTCATTGACCAAGTCGATGCTAATCAAATCCACAAGTTCGGAGTCTATTTCCACCAAGGCTTCAAAGGCTGAAACGTCCATGTCGTCCACAAAGACATACAGATCCAGCGCAACCAATCCGCCATCGATTTCACGACGGTTGTATAGTTTTGCACCGGCTAATAGCGTAGACGCGACCGTTGAAGAAGTGAGAGATGAACCCGAACTATCCCCCATCAAATAACCCGTGAAATCTTGATTAGGTTTATCTTGAGTTAGGTTGTTAAGGCTGATTTCGGGTGGCGAGAATTGCCAAACTGAAACGGTTCCTGGTAACGGTAAAGTAATCAAGCCTGCCGCGTGCTCTAACACCGAATTTGCTTCCATTGCGGAGATACGTCCATCGCCGTTAAGGTCAGCAGACTTAAAACCGTAGCCAGACAGCAAAGCTACACCCGAAATGTGCTGCAGCATCAAGGATGCATCGTATGCACTGATACCTTCTGCCTGATCCGTTTTATCTGCTCGCAAAACGTAGGAGCCTTGGCGCAATCCGGCATGAGAGTATTGCCCCGACTCGCTAGTAGTAGAAACACTAATACCGTTATTTAGCATAACGACAGCATCAACCAACGCGGAATTATCCAGCCAATGGCGCACATGGCCCGATATTGTATGGCCAGCGAGCAACTTCACTTGTCCAGAATAAGTTGCGGCGGTTATTGCGCCATCATTAAGAATTATATTATCTAACTCAATATTAGAAACCACTTCTTCCGTTCCAATGACGCTAAACTCCAGTTGAATCAGGTTACCGTCACCGCTGGCGCTACTACCCGCACTCGCAGCCGCAATACGAACCTTGCCTGAAACATCTTGATTGTCACTGATTGACCAAGAAGCAATCATGCTGCCCTTGCGGACGCTCTCTAGCTTCAAAATTTGTGGGTCGAAACTTACGTCCAGCTCGAGGGCTTTAAGTCCTGATACACCGGAAACTCGAACCGGCACATCTAACGCTTGACCAAAGCCCACTTCAAAGTCACCAATACCGGCTGTTACGTTATCGGCACTATAGGTATAAGCGCTCGGCTTACGAATTGACTTTCCGTCTGGATTTGTAACACTCACATCAACCGTCGCGGGATGATGGGCTGCGGAAATACAGGTTAATTCATAGGACGACACCCATTGAGGAGACTCGCACACCGAACTACCTAAATGAATGCTCGCATTCTCCTTAAAATTATACCCACTGATAGTGATGTTCGTCCCGCCGACAGATGGGCCGGTGACCGGCTCCACTATATTAACAACTGGAGCGTCATTCACTGATATAAAATGAGGCGTCGCAGCCCTTCCACTAAAGGCATATCCAGCGCCATCTGTGGCTTCGATGAAATACTCAACCCCAGGGGATTTCACTACCGAACCAGGAACGCTGGCCTGGTATTGTGAATTTTGTTGGCTGACCATGGCCACCGTTTGATAGGTCGCATCGTTCTTGGTGCGATAGTAAAGGGTTACACCTTGAACCCCGATATTGTCGGTTACCGTGGCTTTGACTAGCACGTTTCCACCAAAGCCTGCGTGGCTTATAGGCGTGTGACTGATCACCGGTAACACAGTATCAATAGGCGTTGCTGACGAAGTATTTGAAGCTTCTGACTCGCCAGCAGCTGAAACGACTTTGAAGTAGTAATAGTACTTTTGTCCGGGCTCAACGTTTTCGTCGCGATAGTTACGAGTTCCTTGGTCGAGCAAAGACTGATGGATACGCTGGAACCCATGTTCAGGGTTGGTAGACCGGTAGAGATTGAATCCATAGAAGGTGTCAAAGTCATCTTGAGACCAAGACAGGTCAACGAAGCCTTCCCCTCCACTGGCTTGGAGCGTTAGCGCCTCCAAGCCTGAGTTGTCGACTTGGAAGCGGAATCTGGCGTAGTCATTGCCAGATACTAACCAAGCGTCATCCGCGGCAACCGCGCCAGCAACGCGAACATATTGATAGCCGTCCGATGCAACGGGTGACACGAAAGCTTGACCTTTCCAAGTTCGCGCGTCAATCCAATCGCCAGTGACCGGAAAATCCGTATAGGGGTAATCAGGTCCAAAACTGGCTTTCGGTTGAATCTGGGTGTCCATATCGCGGTTGAACTTCACTTCCCAGCTCATGGTTTCAGCCGAGAATTTAGCATCCGTGCGCAACGTACCTTCACCATCCATCATCTGAACATCGACAACAAACGGGTAAGCAGATTCCGGAGCGGTTTCTAGGAAAGGCGTTACTTTCGCTAGGTTTTTGTTGAAGTCATTATGGTAATCGATCACAGATTGATCGATTAAGAACTTACTGGTTGTTCCCCAATAGTTATTACTGAAGTCTTCGTAACCTGCCTCGGTGCCATACTTGTTATTGGTTTGAATTCGCAGCCAAGTTTCAGGTTGCAAGTTCCAATTGCGGTTCAAAAAGGCGTTATTCACAAAGCTCGAGTTCTGGTCCAATTGATTTTCAACATAATCGCGGATCATACTTTGCAGTACCGTACGTCCTGGATCTTCGCTCAACTCCAATATGAATGACGTCGAAGATTGATTTGGATTCACTCGAACGTTTGCATACTCTGAGTCATATTCGGCCAGCCAGGCGTCTTTCCAAAGTTCAAAATCTACCGGCCTGTATTTACAGTCATGCTGATAGCCCGACTCACAGCTGCTTAACCACTGCGAACGCTTGTTTTCAAACCACTCCTCTTCGGAGTTAACATATCTACATTCATAGTGATCCGCCGCTTTACACTCTTCAAAAGAATCAAAACTAAATTGTGACAGCTGTTGATGCCAATAGACCACCAGATAATCAGCAGCAGCTTTTTCAAATCGTTGCTCCAACCATGCTCCATCTTCGCGTGATTCTGGATCAAATTCGCAATAGTTTGGATTTGCTGTTGAGCCATAGCAATTCAAATACGAATTTATAAAGTCGCCGAGTTTAGAATAGTAATAATCTAATAAAGGACGTGTTCCTGTAATTACCGCATGACTTGGATTAGACGTTCGTTGATTCCAGAGAACTTGACCTTGTAAGAAATCGAATAATGGCTCTTCGCCGTTCATCCATTTGTAATCACCCGAATCTTGTAAAACGTAACCAACACCAGCGTATAGATCATTCCCCTCCATACTATTACTGTTTAGATACATCCAATCAGATATCGCATCGAACTCTTGTGGAGACGATATAGTCGCAAGGTGCCCGGCAATGTCAGTGTGTTTTATCAGGTCAGCAACCGTATAAACATCGCCGCTGCCGAGTTTTACTTGGTAGTAGTATTTCCCCTCAAAATCCAGACGCTCTGAAACGCCTATATGAATATTTACAGACTTATTTGGACTGTAGAGTCGTGAAACATACTTACTGCCATTGGGCGCCTCATTGAAGTTTCCAAGGAAAACATTATTTGAACCTATTGTGCGTTCATTATAAACATCGGAATACGTATGCTCAGTATTAGTGATGTAACTATTTTCAACTATTGAGCCAGCCAATCCTGTAGGTAAGTTAAATGCTTCATACCCCCGATGTATCACCGAGTCAGAGTTGTACTCACTTGTATACCCAACATTTTTGAATCTACTTGAGTTCACCTCCTTACTATCTAGTACGAAACTGTAGCGGTCTTTCCAATATCCACCAGAATCTTTCTCGTAAACCAGGAGCCCTGACTTCACTCCTCTTCTAAATTCTGAGTGACTAATTTTATCAGTCTGACGCCCATCCAAATACAAGTTTGTCAAATGGGCATATTCAATTTCGACATCCTGAGCCTGCTGAGCTTTTATATAAACCATTCGGTTCGGATATAAAGCTGATGGTGTTAATTCAACAGGCCGTTCAACACTACCCTCTACTTTCAGAGAACCTTCAACTTGCAGGTAACTGTTCTGAAAAACAGCGTAAGCGTCATCTGGTTGACTGGCCCAGAATTGAACTTGAGCACCTGGGCCTACTTTTAAGGTGGTGCCTTTTTCGATCAGAACGGGCTTGTCAATGATATATAGGGCGCGGTCGTCGAGTGTAATCACACCATCCACTACCCCGTCAGTATCCAGATCTCCACCGGGCGTGCCGGGTAGGTCACCGGATAGGATTGAAGGCAGCTCAATGCCACGGCTTACCAACATATGAAACTCTGACTCGAATTCGTACGTGGCTGAGTCTTGTGGGTCTAAGCCATTGCTCGCTGAAAAGCGAACTTTGAAGTTGATTAAGTGGTTGTTGGGCGTATCCTCTGAGACTTTAAAAGTGAAAGGACTCGAAACGCCAGTGACAACCCCTTCGGCATCGTAGGTCAAGCCATTGTCGTCGTTGTTAAAGGTACCTACGGAATCGTAATTAATCGTGTCGTTAACCCACTCAATATAAGGGTCAACGCCAATTGCACCGTCCACTTCGGCCGATAGTGTCACCTGTACATTGTCAGCCTGCCCCCATTGATTTCGAATCACTACCGCTAGGTCTATGGTTTCACCAGCATCGACTTTGCCGTTGTGATTGTTTTCACCTGAAAGCTCTCTGTTATCCCACAAATAGTGTTCAAGATAACTCAGATTTGGCTTGGGTGTATTGGTCAAAGCCTGGTAGGCATCCACGCTAGAATGGAAAGAGGGAAACAGCATCAAATCGGTTTGATTACCCTGTTTTTTGACGCCCGTGGAAGCAACCTGGCCTGTAATGAAGCGAGAAGAATACTTTGCTTTGTCGTTAAAGCGGGTACGAGTAAGTGCAGCGATACCGGACACCACCGGAGCCGCCATCGACGTGCCATCCCATGCCGCGTAGCCACCGCCCGGTAAGGTCGAGAGAATATCGACACCAGGTGCCATCACCTCGTACTCTACCGAATCGTCGGCGACACAATCCCAATTAGAAAAGCTTGCTAAGTTGCTACCGGTTTTCGGATCTGGGAGTGGCGCCTCGGCCATAACGCCGATAACCCAAGGGTAGGCTGCTGGATAGATTCTTTGATTCCTAAATGGATCACAACTCGGGTCATTCGTTAACCCGTTGTTCCCTGCTGAGGCCACTAAAACCGCTTGACCAAACGCAACTGCAAGCGCATCTTGCTCCGCTTGCGAGGGGCTAGTGCCACCAAAAGACATGTTGATGATATCAGCGCCGTTCTGTACCGCGTAGTAGATACCTTCGGCGATATCTGCGGAAGTCAAAATCCCTGTATATTGAGCGGCCTTAATTGCCATGATCTTGACATTGGGCGCAACGCCAACACCACCTTCATTGTTGTTTTTCTTTGCCGCAATAATACCAGCCACATGAGTGCCGTGGCCGTGGTCGTCCATAGGATCACCGTGATGATCCCACTGAGAACCGAGGACAGAGACTCCGTGTATATCGTCCCTAAAACCGTTACCATCGTTATCGATTCCATCTCCGGCTACTTCGGATTGGTTAACCCACATATTCAGTCTAAGGTCGGGGTGGGTATAGTCCACACCCGAGTCGATCACTGCGACAACAATTTCTGGGTTACCGCCAGCAGGTAACTCGTTGCCCTCTAGCCATTGCCAAGCTTTTGCAACATTTGTGGAGTCCAAATGCCATTGTTCAGATACTCGCGGGTCGTTTGCTTCACTGACACTAGCCAAAACGCTCGCGTCAACGCTAGGCTGGCCGGTTAATTGGCGAACTTGTAGTTCCTCAACCAACTCGACATCTGGTCGTGATGCTAGCTGAGATATGACCATGTCTCGCTCGTCGGCATTGGCTAACTTCACTTTGTGCCAACGCTTTAGCTGGGCGAGCGCCTTCTGGCTTTGCACGGACACTGTCCCACTTTGCATCATGGTTGGTCGTGGCGTTCCTTCAAATAACGGCTCGGTTTCGAGACCATCAAAGACGTCTCCCAAAGACTGCGCACTAGCTTGCGAGGTTGAAATCGCTACGAAGCTTGATGGTGCTAACTTGACCAATAGCTCGTCGGAAACACAATCGTGCCCTTTGCATCGATTTATTTTTGATTCAATGTCTGATTGAGGAGAACCAATTGGCTCGAGCGATCGATATGGCCCACGAAAAGAAGTAATCTTTTGCAGCTCTGCCACATCTGGCAAACTTTGAAGAGCTTCAGAACCTAACGATTGTCGACTATGGTCGACGATATCCTCGCGTTGTGCCAAAGAGTTAGCCGACACAAAGATGGATGAGACAAGTAGTGCAGATGAGATTGCGTTGAGCGTCGCCTTTACAGCCATAATTCAGCTTCCTGCCAGAAAAAAGTCGGCCCGAACTATACTGCCTTATCACTACAGCTACAAATTACCCCAAAAGATACAAGAACCCAGTCACAAGCACACCTCAATCGAGAAACAAAAGCACACCAGAAGCCACGCTCTACAAAAAACCATTAACATCTGAATGCATTTTTTGCAACATGGGTTCGCCTCAGACTTTTAGCTCGTATCAACGCAGGAATTGACACAATATCCACAGGCATTGGTACTTTTTGGGAATTGATGTTTTCTCTTGCCATTTCCTGTCCATATTTAGCGTTCCAGCACCCCACGCCAGATCTCAGCTACTTGCTCCATCGCGCCCGTCACCGCTTCCGGATAACGATACCCCTGCCCTGCCAAAGTGCTGCGATGACTGGCATCGCGCAACTCGCAATAAGCGTTAATCAGCGCCTGCGCTTGCGCCACCGGCAAACACTCAGCCGCGGCTAAGTCTTCTAGAATCCGTACATTATCGGACCATCGGCATAGCTCAGGATTAGACGGCGCGTGCTTAAGCACCAAATACTGAGCAATAAACTCAACATCGGTAATGCCACCAATGCCTTGCTTAAGGTCTACTTCGGCCTTAGTGTCCAACAAGTGGTCGCGCATCTTAGCGCGCATTTTGACTACCTCATCGCGCAAGGTCGCCTCGTCCATACCGCGCGTCAGCACAGTCTGGCGAATCTGATTGTAGCCAGCGGTGAGTTCGCTATCACCATATACCACGCGCGCTCGGCACAGCGCCTGATGCTCCCACACCCAAGCTTCTTGGGTCTGGTACTCGCCAAAGCGCTCCAACTCGCTAACCAAGAGGCCCGACGCACCGGAGGGTCGCAAGCGCATATCCACTTCGTACAAAATGCCGGACGGTGTACGAGTAGAGAACAGGTGCAATATTCGCTGCGCCAACTTTAAATAAAAATGATGGGTGTCTAACGGGCGCTTGTCACCATCGGTCTGGCCCACAATCGCCTTGTGCAAGAACACCAAATCCAAGTCCGAGCCGTAGCCCAGCTCTAGACCACCGGCCTTACCGTAGGCCACCACCATAAAGCCAGTTTCGCCCGGCTCTAGTTGCTGTGGAGCACCGTGGCGAGCCGCCACTTGATCCCAAGCCAGCTGCACCACTTGCTCTATGATGGCCTCTGCCAAATAAGTTAAGTGATCGCTCACTTCCATCACAGGCAACACACCGGTGACATCGGCCGCGGCAATCTTTAACTGCTGAGCCAGCTTAAACTGACGCAGCCCTTCCATTTGCCCTTCCACATCATCTTCGCTAATGCGCAACAAGTACTGGCGCAACTCGGAGGGGTAATCCTCAAGGGCGGTTGGGTTGTAAAGAAGTACTGGGTCGATGAGCTCGTCTAACAGAATCGGAAAACGCGACAACTGCTCGGTGATCCAAGGGCTGGCCTGACACAAGCGCAGCAACTGAGCGCGAGCGCCGGGGTTTTCCTGAAGCAATTCAAGGTAAGTGGTTCGCGTCAGAATTTGCTCGAGCACCTTGGAAACCCGCTCAAACACCTGCACTGCGTTGCCATAATTAGCGCAATCAGAGATCAACGCCGGCATTAATTTATCCAGGGTCTCGCGCCCACGAGGACCGATTCGACGGCGCTCGCACTGGTCTTGATAGCCTTGTAGCGCTTTTACAAAGGACTCGGGCTCAGCCAAGGCTTCTTGCGCCACCGACAACGCCAGCTCGCTATCGCTGGATTGCCACAACAGCTGACTCCAACTAGCCTGCTCTTCCTGCTCTTCTTCGCCGCCTATGGTGTCGAGGAAGATGCTATGAATGGATCGCATGGCCTGCTCAATGGCCTCTCGCAGCGCTTGCGGCGAGTCGTACCCCATACTCTGGCACAAGCGCTGCCAGTCGAGTTCGTTGTCTGGAAGGGTCTGAGTTTGGCGGTCATCAATGGCTTGCAACAAGTTCTCAGTACGGCGCAAACAATCGTAACTGGCTCGCAGTTGTTGCGAGTGAATCGCGCTGAGCTGCCCTAAGGCCTGCAACTCTTCAAGGGCCAAGTACAAACTCTGACATCGCAGACTAGGCTCGCGACCACCTCGAATAAGTTGCAGCGATTGCACCACAAACTCGACTTCGCGAATGCCGCCCTGCCCTAGTTTGATATTGTCGGTCAGCTGGCGCCGACGCACTTCCTGAGCGATCATCTGCTTCATTTTTCTAAGAGCATCCACCGCCGAGAAATCCAAGTAGCGACGGTAAACAAAGGGGCGCAATAGCTCTTTTAACTGGCTAACTTGCTCACAGCGCTCGCCAAGCACACGGGCTTTGACCATGGCGTAGCGCTCCCAATCGCGCCCTTGCTCCTGATAATAGTCTTCCAAGGCTTGAAAGCTCACCACCAAAGGTCCTGAGTCGCCAAAGGGCCGTAATCGCATGTCCACTCGATAGCAAAAACCATCGGCGGTGACCTGGTGTAGCAGGTTAACTAAGCGCTGCGCCAGACGAATAAAGTAGGCTTGGTTCTCAAGCGATCGACGTCCGCCTTGTGTATTGCCGTGCTGCTCAAAGCAGAAAATCAGGTCGATGTCTGAGGAAAAGTTAAGCTCACGGCCGCCGAGCTTACCCATGCCGATAACCAAGAGTTGCTGCTCGCTGCCATCCTCCGCCATTGGCAGTCCGCTACCGGGTTTCATCTCTTCGACCAGCCAATCGCGGGCGCCCAAAATTAGCGCTTCGGCCAAGTCGGACAGCTGTGCCATACACTCTTGCAAGGTGGCCAAGTTGCAGATGTCTCGCCAAGCGATGGCGCACATCTGACGATTGCGAAACTGACGCAACACTCGCTTGGCACTGTTCTCATCGCGCACTTCGGCCAAGACTTGGGTTATCTCTGCGCGATACTGACTCAAGTCGGGATTGGTGTGAACGCCGTGCTCACTGAGCAGTACTTCAATCCAGTGTGGGTTTCGCAGTAATTGTTTGGCAACGAAGTCTGAAGCGCCCAGAACTGCTTCAAGTAAACGGGCATCCTGTTCCGCAAGCGAATCAATCAGCTCGCCGGACTTATCGGCAAGTTCTTGCCAATATTGGTTTTTTGTTGATTCGAGGAGAGTAAATTGAGGCTTGTTGCTGACGGCATCAGTGGCCATAATAACGTCCTGATAATAAAGCTTGGTTATACTTTCTAGCGAAGTTGCCAATCACTTTACCACTTATGGAGCAGGCATGGCAGATAAGCTGGTACCTCTAATTCTACTCACTTTCGCCTTATTCTTGGGTGGCTGTGGCGATGACCGCCCAGAAAAAATAGCCCATTACCAAGCGCAAAGTGCCCAACGCATCGAAAAGCTGGGGCAGATGCTCGACAATGGCGAAATTCGAAACGCCATGATGCTGAACCAATACGCTGATGTGCTCTCTCAAACTCGACCTGAATTGTCACCGCTGCTCAACCAATTAAAAACCGACGCCAGTCGCAACGGTCCATTGTTTCAGCAGTTGCAAACGCGTCTTGCTGATTTGAGCAACTCGGCCAACTTTTTGGATCTAGACGAGCAGTTAGACGAGGCCTATCAGCTCACTCAAGCGGCCGATCCCAACAGCTATAACGACTTGCTGTCCGATCCATTGAATGTGATTGCCGACATGTCCAACGGCGAGCTCGCTCGCGTCAATGCCGTCAGTCAGGCCGCATCACTGGCCGCCAACGGCGCTGAAGACTTTGGTGCTGGCAGCCAATTGGTGGGCAACCCGGCCTACGGCAGCTGGCAGACCAACTCGAGCGGCATGTCGTTTTGGGAATGGTACGGCATGTACGCGCTGTTCTCTAACTTGACCTCGCCGGTGCGCTACGACCGCTGGAGTCGCAATCGCGACTACAGCTATTACGGCGACTACGGTCGCAAGCGTTACACCTCGCCAAAGACGGTGCGCAACGAACAAAAAACCTTTAGCCGCGACGGCCGTTTTAGTAGCCCCTATGCCAAGACCAACAAAGGCAGCGCGGGATTGTCCAAATCCAGCCAAGTCGCCCAACAAACCAAAAACCGTCCCGCCGGCGCTAAGTTTCGCTCGAACTACTCCAAAAGCTCGGGCGGTTTTCGAAGTTCTAGCAATCGCACAGCGCGCAGCACGCGCCGTGGCAAATAATCGTAAGGAAACCCACGCATGATGAACGACATTGGTATTTCCCAGGAGCTTGCCATCATTCTGGTCATAGACCTAGCCATTGCTATGCTGTTGCTGACTTTGATGCGCTACATTCAAGGCTGGTGGGGTCGAGTTAACACCACTCACGAACTCGCAGAAAAAGACAATTTCGCCTTTGGCATCAGCACCGCCGGTGCAGTGCTGGCGTTAGCCATAGTATTGACCGGAGCAATTACCGGTGAAGCCGCTGAGTCATATTTGATGGAAGCCATTGGCATGACAGCCTACGGCGGTTTTGGCTTGATCCTGATTAAACTCGGACGCTGGCTGCACGACAAAGTGGCACTCAATCAAATCGATAAACCCACTCTGATTGTCGAAGGCAACATGGCGGTTGCCGTGGTAGACGCCAGTGTCGCGATTGCCACAGCCATCATCATTCGCGCGAATTTATTGTGGGCCGAAGGACTGTCGATTAACACCTTCATCGCCATATTCTCGGGCTTTCTCGTCGCTCAATTCATGCTGTTAGTGATGACTCGACTGCGCGAGTACCTATACCAAAGACGCAATCCCAACGGTGGCTTACAAGTGGCCTTAGCCCAAGGTCAGCTAGCCATCGCCATTCGTCACGGTGGCTATTTAGTGGCGCTCGCGCTGACCTTTAAGTCCGCTAGTTACTTCATTGTCTTTGATGAATTCGCTTACTTGACCAACATAGTTGGCTGGCTTATTTATTCAGTGGTCATGTTGTTTGTACTCTCAATTCTGCTGATGATTGCAAAACGCTTGGTGTTAGCCAATGTCAATTTGACTCGAGAGGTTGACCAGCAGCAGAACGTAGGTGTGGCCACTATCGAGATGTGCATTAGCATAGGTATCGCTCTGATTCTGACGTCACTAATGGCATGACCCGACGCCAACTGGCCAGATTCGATGATGTCCTGCTACTGGGCATCATGACGGTACTCGCTGGCTGTGGATTAATCTACGAGTACTTGCTATCCCACTACGCTGGGCGCGTGTTAGGCGCCATGGACTCGGCAATCTTCACCATGATTGGTTTGATGATTGTCTCCATGGGCTTAGGCGCATTTGCCGCGCGCTCGGTGCGCTGTGCGTTCTCAGGCTTCGCGGTGCTAGAGCTACTAGTGGCAATCATTGGCTCAGTGGCGATTCTGCTAACTGCAGCAATTATCGGCCTCACCCAAGTGCTACCTGCGGTGCTGGCCGACACCTTTGGCTTACCCCAAGAACTTGCCCCGAGTGGCGGCGTGCTGGCTCGTCTGCAAAAGCTAGCGCAATACCTGCCCTATGTTTGGGGCGTGATACTGGGCTGGTTTATCGGCATGGAAATCCCCCTGATTGCACGTGTCCGTCAAGACTTAGCCAGCGAGCACCTCAAACACAACGCAGGCACCATTTACGGCGCGGATTACATAGGTGCCGGCATAGGCGCCGCGATTTGGGTGCTTTGGATGCTCACCATCAACACTCAAACTGCCGCAGCCATTACCGCCAGCGTCAACCTGATTGCAGGCCTTGCCTTTCTGTGGCGCTATTGGGGGCACATTCGGCGCCCCAAACTCTTAGCCGGTTTACACGGAATCGCAGCCATTCTGCTGATGGTGTTGGCCTGGCAAGGTCCAGACTGGCAGCACCAATTCAACAACCTTCTCTACCAAGACAAAGTGGTGTTCAACCAAGACACTCGCTTTCAAAAGATAGTATTAACCGAGCGCCAGCTGGGTACTCAAAGCGCGCCTGTGTACTCTTTGTACCTCAACGGGCGCTTGCAGTTCTCCAGCCAGGACGAAGCGGTTTATCACAGCTTTTTGGTGCATCCGGCGATGGCCGCCAGCGCACGTCAGGAGCAAGTGTTAATCATTGGCGGCGGCGATGGCCTTGCCTTGAAGCACGTGCTGCAATGGCACCCCCAGCGAGTGACTTTGATGGACCTCGACGAGCAGTTGGTACGCACTTTTAAAGAGCCCGAGGCTGTATTTAGTCGTCGAATTGCCACCGCTGTTTCCGAGCTCACCCAAAACTCACTCAAGGATCCACGCGTCGAATTGCGCTATGCCGACGCCTTTAATGGCGCTGATGAGCTAATCAGCGAAGGACGTTTTTACGATGTGATAGTGGTGGACTTACCCGACCCTAGCCACCCGGATATCAACAAGGTTTACAGTGACCAATTTTATGCCAAGCTTAATCAGCTATTAAGCGCAGACGGTGTCATTGCGGTGCAGTCCACAAGCCCCTACCACGCTCGTAAGGCGTTCATTTCTGTAGGAAAAACCCTAACTGCCGCTGGGTTTCGTGGCGTTGAGCAGTATCACCATAACGTGCCGAGTTTCGGTCAATGGGGCTGGAGTATTGCCACCAAATCAGGTTTAAAGGCCAGTCAGCGATTAGCAAGATTGCAAGAGTGGCCAAGCATCGACGAAACTTGGCTGACACCTCAATTGGCGCTCGCTGCATTTGCCTTCCCTGGCGACTTTTATAGGGATAAACAAGAGGTTAAGGTAAACCGATTTGGTTCTAATCAGTTGTATCAATACCATCAGCAAGCCTGGTCCCGAGGGCAGGGCTTAAATTTCAATGAATAGCATGTTGACATATTATGTCGAGGTGCTAAGGTTAACGGACATAATATGTCAGAGAGGACACTTATGAACATTCATACTATCGCCAATCACCTGAATCAGTTGGGTGACAACAGCCACACTGGATTTAAGTTCGATTGCTTACCAATCGCTGGCGAAGTGGAAGTTTTGCAGGTTAGTTTGGCTGGACGCGAAGAGCTGCCAGTGTTTGTTTCCGTCACCGACGATCAAATCCTGTGCATCAGCTACTTGTGGGACGAGCAAGAAGTGGATTTGAGCCGACGTACCGAAATGCTGGAAACCATGTTGGAACTCAACATTCCCATGCCTCTGTCGTCGTTCGCCAAGGTCGACAACAAGTACGTAGTATTTGGCGCTCTGTCGGTGTCATCGAGCATGGAAGACGTCGAACACGAGCTAGCCCTACTGTCGGATAACTGCTTAGAAGTTATCGATGAAATGGCCCAGTACCTGAAGTAATTCATTGAAATTTAGGGGAGAACCCAAAATGAGTATTTTGAACAAATTAATGACCGTTTTGCGCGCCGGAGCACGTGAAGTGGGCGAGCAAATCGTAGACGCTAATTCGACCCGCATCTACGAGCAAGAAATTCGTGATGCCGAGAATCACCTAACCAAAGCCAAGCGCGAACTGACCGATGTGATGGCCAAAGAAATGCAAGCCAATCGCGAAGTTGACCGCCTGAAGCGCAGCATCAGCGAGCATGAAGGCTACGCTACTCAAGCGCTGAATCAAGGTGATGAAGCACTAGCACTAGAAGTGGCTGAGAAAATTGCACAGCTTGAAGCCGAGCTGGCCGAGCAACAAAGCTCGCTTGAAAGCTTCAGCGCCCACGCGGTACGCCTTAAAGAGCTGGTTAAAAAGTCCGAGCGTCAATTGGCGGATTACCAACGTCAGCTGAGCATGGTTAAGACCACTGAGAGCGTGCAAAAGGCCACAGCGACCATTACCGACTCGTTTGCCAATAGCAACTCGAAACTGATGAACGCCAAAGAGTCGCTAGAGCGCATTAAGCAGCGCCAGCAGAATTTCGATGACCGCCTGAAAGCGTCAGAAGAGTTGCAAGCGCAAAACTCAGACAAGAGTCTGATGGACAAGCTAGAAGCCGCTGGCATTGGCGAGCAAAAATCGAACGCCAGTTCGGTGCTCGACCGCCTCAAAGCCAAGAAGGCAGACTAGGCCATGGGCTTTTTCGACAAGCTGTTCGGGAAAAAAGCCGAGGCTGAGCCTCGGCAACTAAACCACCCAAGCCAGCTCAATCAAGGAGACATGATTGTGCTGGATGACAGTTTTGCCCTGCCGGGCTTGTTGCGTGGGCAGCAGTTCAAAGTCGAGAGTGTCAACTGCTACGAGTATCAAAACAGCCGAGCGCCTGAGTGGATACTTCGCGGAAACGGCCAACACACGCTATTCTTATCTATAGAGCAAGACGATGAAGAGTATCTGGCGGTTTCTATCAAGCTCACTCGAGCCGAAGTAGAAAGCTGTTTTGATATGGACGCCTTCGCCGACATTTTCGAAGAAGGCGTGTTTGCAGAGCTCGAAGGGCACGAGCAAGATGGCGAGTTGGCCGGATGGTTAAATGGCCGCTATCGACAAACCGATTTTGCCGAGTTTGGCTATTTTCACCGCGCCGACTATCGCCACACCCGCCCACCTCAAGACGCCAATCAATCCCACGGCGACGCGTTTGAGGCCTACCAGCTAGTTAATGACAACGAAACTCACGCCATCGACATAGAAGTCTATGAAAATGGCGAGACGGATGTCATGCTCACGCTATACCGTCCGGTGTCTGACATCAGAGAGTACTGGCCAGCATGAGTAAAGCCGACAACAAACCCAAAAGAAACGCTGAAGATTTGCCGAAAAAATGGCAAGCCGGTCAGCGCGCTGCCAAGGCCACCCAAGTGGCCTTTGACCTAGATGAACAGTTTCAATACCAAATTCGCCGTGAAGCATTAGACGCGGGTCTAAGCCCATCGGATCAAATTCGCACCATACTTGGCCTTAGCGTTAACAAGCGACCCAAGCGCCCGCGTTTGACCCTGACTTTAAACGCTGACGACTACCAGGAATTGGCGCAAAAATACCAGCTTAGCGCCGATGAGCAATTAGAAATAAAGAAACAAGTGCAGCAAGATTTGGTACGCTATCTTTCAGAAAAACAGTAAAGCAGCGAACCCGCAACAAGGATCTACACCATGGCAGGAGCCGGCAGCCCTTCAACCTCGTCCAATCATCCCCAGCTAACCCCAGCCGAGATCGCCATGATGATACTGTCTTTTGTGGCGGTATTGGTGGTGCTGACCATGACCTTTGGCAAGCTGGACGAAGAAACCTACCAACTCTTGTTCTACCTAGATACCGGCATTTGTCTGGTGTTTCAGGTGAAGTTTTTCAGTGGACTGTTTAGCGCAGACAGTAAACGCGAGTATCTAAAGCGCAACTGGATAGATTTCGTTGCCAGTATTCCTGCGGTAGAAGAGCTTCGCTTTGCGCGTATTTTCCAAATATTGCGCGTGATACGTCTCATTCGGGTCAGCCGCTCAGTTCTGATTCCGCTGCTGCGCCAACGCACTCAAACTGGCGCTATGGGCTTGTTGTTAGCCACAGTGGTGCTAATTAGCCTGAGCTCAATCCTAATTCTCTTGGTTGAAGGTGGACACCCAGATTCCAATATCAATACCGCCGAGGAAGCCATTTGGTGGGCATTTGTGACCATTTCTACCGTGGGCTATGGCGATTACTACCCGTCCACTGGAGCCGGTCGACTTTTAGGTGGTCTGGTGATCATCGGCGGTGTGGGTTTCTTTGGGGTGGTATCAGGCTACGTAGCCTCGATGTTTGTCGCACCAGACCAAGAGGAAACTGTCGAGGCATCTGAAGCCCGAACCCGAGCCGAGCTTGAAAAAATTCTGGCGGAAATGGAGGACAACCAGGACGCCATGCGAGCTAATCAGCGCAAGATGGAGGCCAACCAGAAGCAGATTCAGGGGCAGCTTGATGAGATTAAAGCGCTGTTGCAGTCTAGGGACTAGGGCTTTTTTCTTTGTGCTATCCCAGTCATCCTTGCCATTTCCGTCATCCTCAGCTTGACTGGGGATCCACCTAACTGCTAATAGCGGTTTGCTAGATTCCCGCCTTCGCGAGAATGACGACGTTGGCTCCGCGGGTATGACGCCTTAGTTGCCGCGGGAATGACGGTTTTAGTCGCTAATCCCAAGATCCAAAAAAGTCACCCGAGGGTGACTTTTTCAATGCCTAACAGGCCAATCGCTACATCCAGCGATCACCACCACCGCGACGTTTTGGCTTTGGCAAACGGCTGATCAACAGGCCTAACAGAATACCACCAGTCACAATACCGGCACCTTCGCGCCACATGGCGAACTGCTCGTCTTTGCGCACTTCTGATAGCTCGGTTTCCGCCTTTTGCTGTGCTTGCAACGCAGACGCTAACGCGCGCTTGGTTTTGGCCAGCTCGTTTTGGGTGCTTTCCAACTCGCCACCTAGGTTGCGCTTAACCGCCGCCAGTTCAGTACTCAGGGTCTGTTGCTGCTGTTGCGCGGCTTCAGAGCTTGCCTGAGCGCTGTCTTGCGCCGCTACCGCCGCTTCTACGCGAGCGCGAAAGCTTGGGTTTGTGGTGACAAATTCGCTTGGGATCCAACCTTCACGCCCTTTGTGGTCGCGCACTTTGGTGTAATCGTTTTGAGTCTCACCCAATAGAGTGATTTGCATGCCGGTCTCAACCGTACCCAAAATACGATACTGGTTAGAAGGACCCGCTTGCAGGTATACGTAGACGTCATCGGAAATATAGCCGTCCTCGGCTGCGACAGGCGCGCTCGACAATACAGAAGTGGCGGCCATCGCCAGTGCAAGAAGTGTTAACCGTGACTGTTTCACTGATTGGGTTCCTTAAGCCAATGATGCGCCCATGCTAGGGAGTTCGGCACAACAATGCAAGGGTTGCGGCGGGTAGGTTTGGCCTCCATCGCACCCCTGATTAATAAAAACAAAAAATAGTTACTAAAAACAAAAAGAGGCTCAAATTGAGCCCCTTCATTCTAACTAAGTGCAGTTGTCGCTTAGCTGAATATTCCTTTGATAATGTAAAAGAATACAATCGACAAACCGGCACCCGCAGGTAGGGTGATAACCCAAGATACGACGATGTTACGCACCACACCTAGGTTTAGAGCCGCGATACCGCGCGCCATACCAACACCTAGTACCGCACCCACTAGAGTTTGAGTGGTAGAGATAGGCAGACCGGTACCAGAAGCAATCACTACGGTACTCGCGGCCGCAAGCTCAGCGGCAAAACCACGGCTTGGAGTCAGGTGAGTAATGTTGCGACCAATGGTCTCAATTACGCGCTTACCAAAGATAGCCAGACCTAAAACGATACCCACACCACCAAGCGGCAAAATCCACCAGGCCAACTGTGCTTTGGCGCCAATTTCACCGCCGCTTTCAACGATAGATACTACCGCGGCCAAAGGACCAATAGCGTTGGCTACGTCATTAGAGCCGTGGGCAAATGCCATACAACAAGCGGTGATTACCATCAAAATGGCGAAGATTTTCTCTACGTTGTAGTAGTGATCATCACGAGTGGCTTCTAGGTTTACCTTCACCTTACCGATGAAGTACTTACCAATACCAGCGACAATCAAACCAATGGCAATCGATAAGCCGTAGGCTTCAACAGTGCTAAAGTGCAAGCCAACGTGCTTTAGACCTTTGGTGATGGTGACCAGCGACATAATAAAACCGGCGAACATCATGTACATAGGTACGTAGCGCTTAGCCGCGGAAAACGGGTCTTCTTTATCGAAGATGAGCTTTTGCGCCGTCTGGAATATGAGATAAGCAATGAAGCCGGATATGGCCGGGGTTACTACCCAAGAGCCAACAATGCCGCCGACTTTGCCCCACTCAACTGCTTCGGTACCAACACCCACTGCGGCAAAACCAACAATAGCGCCTACGATCGAGTGAGTAGTGGATACCGGCCAGCCCAAGTAAGAGGCTAGAACCAACCACAAACCCGCCGCCAACAGTGCTGAAATCATACCGAACACCAAAAGCTCAGGTGTGTCGATAAAGTAGCCAGAGTCGATAATACCTTTGCGAATTGTGCTGGTGACTTCGCCACCCGCCAAGTACGCACCAGCAAACTCAAACACCATAGCAATCAAAACTGCTTGCTTAATGGTTAGCGCTTTTGAGCCAACAGAGGTGCCCATAGCATTGGCAACGTCATTTGCACCAATACCCCACGCCATTAAAAAACCGAACAGCGCGGCAAAACCGATCAACCAAGGACCGTGAGTAACTAGAATATCTACCATTGTTATAACCTTAAAAGACGCCTCGCGTTAGGCACGAGCTAGCATCAGTTCCAAACGAGAACCCACGCGCTCGGCCAAATCCGCCAAATCGCCCGTCCATTCGATGATCTTGTAGAAGAACATCACATCGATGGGGTTCAATTGTTTTTCAATCTTGAACAAGTCGCGACGCAGCTGAATTTGCATTGCATCGGTATCGTCTTCAACGCGATCCAGGCGCTGAATCATCTTGGTTACTAGGTCTACTTCGCGACCGCGAAAGCCAGACTCTAATAGCTCATCCAACTCGTTGATGGCTTCGTGAGCCTGATCAACTGCATCCAAGCATCTTTGGGTATAGGCGAGAAACGATTTTTCCAAACCGTCAGGGATAGACATTTCACGACCGATGATTCGACCGGCGATGTCTTTTGCCTTATTGGCAATTTTGTCTTGGTGGGTCAGTACTTCAAGGATATCGGTACGCTCGACGGGCATAAACAGCCCACCAGGTAGAGACATACGCAAATCACGTTTAATCACATCAGCATCTTTCTCTAGCTGGCTGATTTGATCTCGGTACTGGTTGGCCGCATTCCAATCATCAGCGATCACCGCTTCTAAGAAGGGTATCAGAGTGTTGCTACACTCTTTAACGACATTGATGTGCTCTTGCAGCGGTTTAATCGGCGATTTTGCAAAGACGCCTAAAATAGAGTTTACTGGCATAGCCGTTACCTATTTTGATGGTTTTCCACACGGGAATTTCGGCGCATGTTAACCCATGCTCTAGCCAAAGAAAACCGCCAAATGGCACGAAATTGGGGCGCATCGCCGTCAAGAAGCATAGCAGTTTTGCGCAAACACTGATGACAAGCGCTTTTTGCATTCTGACGCTTTAATTACCAAGTCATGACTTTTTTATTAAAACTTTGAGAAATTGTAAAGAATGAGCCAGACGGAAGTCGAGCTAAAACTCCTCGTAAAGCCTGAACACGCGAATGAACTCAATCAGATAGCACCAAGATTGGGACAGTTGCAACAACAAACGCGACAACATCTGCGCAACACTTACTTCGATACTCCGGAACTGCAGTTGCGTCGATGGAACATGGGATTAAGGGTTCGCAAAGGCCCAGATTTCTGCGAACAAACCCTAAAAACCGCTGGCCAAGTTCAGGGCGGACTACACAGTCGCCCTGAGTACAACGTATCAATCGAACAAAACATCCCCAATTTGTCCCTATTTCCCGACGAAATTTGGCCTGCCGACAGTCAGCTTGAGACGGTACAGTCAGAGCTTACCGCACTTTTCAGCACCGACTTTGACCGTCAACTCTGGCTATTAGAAGCCGAACAACAGCAAATAGAGATGTGTTTGGATCAAGGGGAGATTCAAGCGCAAACCGCGACCTCCCCCATTAGTGAGTTGGAACTGGAATTGGTCGATGGCGAGCCAAGCATACTATTTGATATCGCCATGCAAATAGCCGAGTGCATTCCGGTGCGTTTGGGACGCGAAAGCAAAGCTAAACGCGGCTACCAAATGGCAGCGCAAGCCTCCGATGCGCTACTCAATGACCTAGATTACATTCAGCTCAACCCAGAGTTATCACCAGCCAAAGCCTTTCAAACCTTATTAATGGCAGGACTTGAGCGCTGGCAGACGCTTGAGCTGATGCTCGAAAGCAACCCCAGCCCCAGCTTGTGGCATCACTTGCGCGTGTCGCTGCGGATGATCCGTTTGGTGATGAAGCAATTCAATCAGCTCACCGATGCGTTTGAGAATGCCTTTGCTCAATTGGAAAAGCACTTGGGCTTTGTGGATCAAGCCGCTGCTATCGAGCAAGCTCTGGGGATAAACAGCCGCAGTCTGCGCAAAGTGGCCGATGCTGATGCGATTAATCAGGTGTTAGAAGCTCGTCTCGAAGCGCTAGGATTAAGCCAAAAGCTGTCGCAAATTACCAGCGAGCTGTCTTACGGCCAGTTACAGCTGCACTTATTGCAGCTCGCCAGCATGGGTGAAATCCACACAGATACGCAAGATTTGCGCGACCACGCCACTCGCTTTCAAGCCGAATCCTGGCAAATGGTGCAGCAACTGATGCCGGTTAACACCGACCTCGACAAACAGGATTACCTGGAATTTGCCGCGCCACTTGAGAAAAGCTTACTGGTGGGCGTGAGTTACGGTGAGTTATACGGTCACGCTGGTCGTGACGATTTCCGTCTGCCTTGGAATGACATGGCCGCTGGTATCGCCGAACTGGCTTGCTATCAAGAGATTCGAGGCGCGGCTGCACAGCTAGAGATAGACATTGAGTCTTGGCTGGCGCGCAAAGAGGACTCACTGGTATTTGCCATGGAACAATCGCGCCGCAATGCTCTGCTGCAGACGCCGTATTGGCAGTAGTTTTTTGAACGTTTAGAACAAAATCCCCGAACACTTGTTTCGGGGATTTTTTGATTTAGCTTTTATCGCCTAGGCGGTAACTGCCGTTGGAGAGAAACTGAACCACTTGATTTCGTTTTTTACCAACTAGTAAGGCACCATCGTCCATAAATAGGAAACACTTCCAAGTGCGCTTGAACACGCCCCAACGAGTTTCCAGCACGGTACGCTGATCGACACAGTAATACACTAGCGTGTTATCGTCCCAATCGAGGTGAGCTATTAATTCTTCCGGTAATTGGGTCTGGTCGCTATCCCAAACACTCTCCCAGTCGCCACTCTCTCCCCAAGTTTCCACCGCAAACGCCCAGTCGCCTTTCTTAAAAAAGTCCGGGTGGTCCACTTGAGTGCTTACCGCTTGCTTCCACAACTGCGCAGCTCGAGGCTCGGTCATAGGACGAATCGCCTCGGCATCGTTATCGCTGACCGGCAAGTCTTCGCGACGAAACATCCAGGCGTTTTTGAATTCGGTTAGCGCAATATACGGGCTCATGATCTGGCCTCTGGGTTTTTACGTTTGGCCTGAACCTGAGCCGCGTGAGCCGCCCCTTGCTGCATTTGCGCCAGTGCTTGTTCGATAACCTCTAGACCCGCACCTGGCTTATGGGCGTTCTCACTTAGGTGTCGACGCCATGCACGACCACCCGCTTGGCCTTGGAACAAGCCAATCATGTGGCGGGTGATGTGATTTAGGCGACCACCGTTAGCTAGGTGGCGCTCTATATACGGCAGCATGGCTTCCACCACATCTTCGCGGCTCATTGATGCTTGCTGCTCACCAAATAGCTCTTGGTCCACTTGAGCCACCATGTATGGGTTTTGGTAAGCCTCACGCCCCACCATCACACCATCCACGTGCGCCAGATGGGCTTTGGCTTGCTCAAAGTCGGTAATGCCGCCATTGATGCTAATGGTTAGCTCGGGAAAATCGCGTTTAAGCTGATACACCCGAGGGTAGTCCAGTGGCGGTATTTCGCGATTTTCTTTGGGGCTGAGGCCTTGCAACCAAGCTTTGCGTGCGTGCACGGTAAATAGATTCACACCTGCTTCAGACACTGTGCCAATAAAGTCGGTTAAGAACTGATAAGAGTCTTGGTCATCGATGCCAATGCGGCTTTTTACGGTTACCGGAATATCTACCACATCCGCCATGGCTTTCATGCAATCCGCCACCAACTGGGGCTCACCCATTAAGCAGGCACCAAAGCGACCGTTTTGAACCCGATCAGACGGGCAACCGACGTTAAGGTTTATCTCATCATAGCCACGCTGCTGGGCTAACACAGCGCACTCGGCCAGCGCTTTCGGGTCTGAGCCGCCGAGCTGCAAAGCCACCGGGTGCTCTTCTTCGTTGAAGCCCAAGTAATCGCCCTTGCCAAATAGAATGGCACCGGTTGTCACCATTTCCGTGTACAACAGAGTGTGCTTGGACATGGCGCGAGCCATGTAGCGGTAATGACGGTCGGTCCAATCCAGCATTGGAGCGATGGAGAATCTGTGGTTGTGCGCGCTAGACAAGAAAAGTGGTTCCACTGGCAAAAATTTGGGCTAAGTATACCACTCAAGCACCAGAATGTTTGTGGGCAATTTACCCCACACCTTAGGCTATAGCTTATTTGGGATTTGTTTTACTTTTTCCATGAACAAGCGCATCGCTCGATCTGGGCGCCGGCCGCTATTGTGGAGCAATTCACTCCACCACTGCTCTTGTCGAGCATCATCTACCTCAAAACTGCGCAGTTTGTGGTACTGCGAATGTCGCTCCACTAAAAAAGTGGGAACTCGTGCCCAGCCGAGACCGGCTATCGACATTTCTATCATTTCATTGGCGTTGTTGGAAACTAACACTCGGTGACTTTCACGGTGGACCTCTTCCAGGCCGGCGTTCAACATGAAGCTGTGTAAAATCTGCGGGATACTTCGCAAAGTCATGGCACTCATCGAAGCACCTTCGTCAAACACCTCTCGACTGACGACATTGCTGATGGCAAAGCTAAAACCTCGCGAATAGGCAAATTCATTGTTGCCTTGGAAATTGGTTGGAATTAAACCCACATCGGCTTTTCCCGAGCGCAGCCATGCATACACCTGGTCCACATCGCCATTGAGCACTGTCAGTGTAATACCCGGGAACTCCTCTAATACCGCTTGATAACAAGCGACCACTTCAGGGCAGCGTAAGCAGGTCTCTATGGCCAGCGTGAATTTGGTGGGGTGGTCTTGATGTAAGCTGTCGGCTTTCGCCTGAAAAAAATCGGACTCACGCAGCACTGGTTTGGCGTGCTCATACAAGTCCTGCCCTTCTTCGGTGAGCTGAATGCCACGTCCGCTGCGCTCGAACAAATCCACCCCCAAGTCGATTTCGAGGTTGGCCACCTGCTCGCTCACGGTAGAAGAGTGCTTGCCTATGGTTAGGCCTGCGGCGCGAAAGCTGCCCCCTTCTACGGTAGCCACAAAAGCCCGTAACTGATCCAAGGTGTAAGCCATAAATCTCCTTCAAATACTGACTAAAAGCATCAAAGGGGAAACCCCTCACTCAGCAATTAAACTTTCGGATATTTCCCATACATAATAGCCACCATCAACGAATCAGCAAGGCCTTTATTAGAGAGATAAGGCGTTGCACCTGAAATCCTAATGAGGTGAATCATGAAAAAATCAGTAATCGCTTTAGCCGCTGCCGCCGCCCTTAGTGCTGGTGTTGCCACTGTCGCCAACGCCTGTACCACTTTGGTTTACAACAACGGCGATGCCGCTATCTCAGTTCGCACTATGGACTGGTACGGTCACGATGACGCCCAAATCGTTGGTGAAGGCAAAGGCATGAAGCACACCTACGCTCAAGGCAGCAACGCGGTGACCACCAAGGCTAAATACGCTTCGATGAAAATTGTTAGCTTCTTGCCAGGTATCGTGGCTGAAGCCATGAACGAAGAAGGTCTAGAAGCCCACTTGCTGTATTTGGGAACTGATTACACCTCGTTCGCTGAGCCGACTGAAGCTAAGCAAGACGTAGATGCTCTGCAAGTGGCTCAATGGGCGGTTGATAACTTCAAGACCGTTGAAGAAGTAGTCGCCAACCTAGAGAAAGTTGACGTGGTCAACAGCGGCGTTTGTGGTTTACCTCCCCACAACGACATGGCGCATTGTTCTGAAACTGCACCAGTTCACTTCCAGTTTGCCGATCGCAATGGCGACACTGCCGTAGTTGAGTTTGTTGGTGGTGAAATGAAGATTTACCGCGGCGAAGGCACGGCTTACATGTCGAACGACCCAGAGTTTAGCGCTCACCTGATCATGGACAAAGAGTTCACAAAGGCTGACGGTTCTATTCGCCCTTACGACCGTCGCTTGCGCGGTAAAACCATTGTCGAAGACATGTACGCTCGTGACGTGAAAGACGCCACTGCCGCTAAAAACTCAATGAAAGCTGCTGCGAACAACGTGTTTGCTGGCTACGACCAGCTAGACAAGAACGTTGGCGATGTATTCCCAACTCTGTGGACTGTGCACACTGACCGCAACGCTGGCGAGTGGGTATTTGACCGTTACGACACTTGGAATGTAGAAACCTATAACTTCAGCATGTTTGACACCAACAAACCGGAGCGTCAACCAATGGGAATCCACCCTACCAAGGTTATGTACCAAGGTAAGTAATCAAGGTAACTAGGATTTACTCGGTCGAATATGGATGAGCGGAGCTGTTGATTGCTTTGCCCCGCTCACCTTTACTTGACGACACGGTCTGGCAACAGAGTTTGACGACACCAAGGACGATAAACAAGGGAATGACGGCCAAGGCAACTTGGCCAATTGATAGAGGAGCCTGAGGCTCCTCTTTTTTATGGCCTTTGAGCCCGCAATGAGTCAAGGCTCAGTTGAGTCAACAACAACCAAGCACGAATGACTTCTGGTAACTCTTGTTCTCGATGAAAGCTCTCACAAGCGGCAAAATACTTATCGACCCAAATAGCCACGTGCTCGCGATAAAACGCCTGAAGCACATCAAGACGCTGCTGCTGAGCCAAGCTCGCCATTACCATTAGCTGAATGCCTAAATGGTCCACTGGCTCTCGCTCACCGGTATCCACTTCAATGCCAAAGCGAGTTAGAAACGCTTCCATGTTTGAGGTCGACTCGCTGTTGAGCAATCCCTCGTGGTCTAAATACACCGACGCCCACAAAGGGACCGGCAGACTTTGCTCAACGCCAAAAAACTCACGCCAGTCATGCTCACTCAGCGCATTCATTTCGCTCAAATCGGTCTTAAGCTGAGGCAGTGACTCAGACCAAGCACTGCTGTCTATCCAGTATTGCGGCCACTCGGGCTCGGCAAAAAACTCAGCGACCGCGGCATAAGCTTGTGTATTGGGTCCAAAGCGATACGGGATTGCCAGAGTATTCAGTGATTGAGCCAATAAGGTGTTGGGCAATGACATTCTTACGCTACTCCTTCATATCTAATTCGGTTGCGCTCTCGCACACACCGCAAAGCTGGGCATTGGCATCCAATGCGTTAAAGCTGCGACGACAATTTTGGCACTGGCATTCATGTATCGTTAGCACTTGAATCTGATTTTGGCGCTTGTAGTCACGAGGGCTCAGTTCAAGCGCTGCTTCAGGACAAGCTGCGGTGCAGTGATGACAACCAATGCACTTGTCACTGTCGATTTGAAACTTTTGATCCTGAGTCGTGATCGCTTGGCTATCACACACATTGACGCACGCCATGCAAGCATTGCACTGCTCACTATCAAGCGCAATCGAAAAGCCCTTGGCATAGATGGCGCTGGGAGCACTAGTGCTAAAGGCTTGCTTGGCTCGACTGCCAGCATCGTTGGCACTTCTCAACCAACGCCGCTTGGCGAGATCTACTCGCGCTTGTTGGCGCACGCTCAAGGCATTCAAGGTGCCATCCTTGCGCTGATTGAGCTGGTGAACCAGAGCGGTCGCTCTTGCGACTAACGCCTCATCTTGGCTAGTGACCCAAATGCCGGCGAGCTTTTTGCTGCGACACCAATAGGCCAGTTCGTCGATGCCAATAAACTCGTGAGCGTTGAGTAGCAACCAAGGCCCATCGAATCGACGTTGGGCGGGCTTCACGCCATCAATAGCATCACTTTTGCACACACTGGCGCACACACCACAGTTGATGCAGCGCTCTGGATTGACCGCAGCGTCGCTGATCGCGGCGGTTGGGCAGGCCATCTCGCAAGCACGACATTCAACCGAGCGAAAACGAGTGTTAGCGCATCGCTCAAGGTTGAGCTTAGCCACATTCGTTTCAGCGGTCTCGGTTGCCATCAAGCTTGCGAATAAACCTACCATCAGCGCTTAGCCTTTCACCAGTTGGGCGTGCTCAGGCTTTTTGAGCGCACCGCGATTGGGCTTAATCACCAGATTCGGACGTGTCATTTTGGCAGTTGGCAGCCCATTGACTTCGGCCAGCTCGCCGTATTTCTTACGCAGTTGCGAAATCGGCCCAAACTCGATGGCGTGCAGTGGACAGGACTTCACACAAACCGGTTGCTGCCCTTGGGCTAAGCGGTCGATACAAAAATCGCATTTATCCGCTTTGCCGGTTTTCGGGTTCATCTGCGGCGCTTTGTAAGGACAAGATTTCGCACAGTTACCGCAACCAATGCAGGTATCGGTGTTGATGCGCACAATCCCATCGCCCTCGCGTTTGTGGATGGCGTCGGTAGGACAGCGGCGCATGCACATAGGCTTGTCGCAGTGGTTACAAGCGATGGATACTGTGTAGGCAAATACGCTGTTTGTGAAACCGCCTGCTTCGGTCATTTCAAAACCGCCACCGGCTTTCTCGTAAACTCGGCGAAAACGCTGGCCCACATCCAATTGCTTGTTGTCCTGACAAGAGACTTGGCAGGCCTTACAGCCAGAGCAAATCGACGAGTCGATATAGAAACCTAGCTGCTCATCGCTCACCGCATCGTATTCGACAAACGGGATAGCCTCGCCTGCGGCAAAAGTTGATTGTTGGCTCATGCGACACTTACCTCCACTAGCATAGTCTTGTTGGCATTCCCCTTACCGATGGGCGACTGTAGGTCGCTCGACAGGGTATTGGCACAACCGCCTTTATCCACACCGTTTTTATCCAGCTGACGCCAAGCACCGTTGGCCAGGCCTACGGTCCCAGGAATGATTCTTGGGGTTACCTTAGCCGGGATTTCAATCACGCCACGGCCGTTAATCACACGCACACTTTGGTCGTCTTTAATGCCTCGCGCTTGCGCATCGATAGGATTAATCCAAAGCTCTTGGCGCTTCACTTCTTGCATCCAAGGGTTGTTGTACATGGTGGAATTGGCGCGGTTGGCCGGCTTCCAAGTAATCAACTGGAGTGGATACTCCTTGCTCAAGGACTTATCGGCAAAGCTCTCAGGCGACGGTTGGTAGTGTGACAACGCTGGGATCGCTGGGTCTTGCATGTCGTACAAGGCCTTAGAGAAAATCTCGATCTTGCCGCTTTCGGTTAAGAAAGGCTGATTGTCGTGATCGTCAATGTTGGGCTGATAGGCCACCGTTTTCACACCACTTTTAAACAAGTGAGTGCGTTTTTTCAGCATGCCATCCCAGTTGGGTAGATTCTCATCGGGATAGGTCTCTTGCATCATGGTCCAGCATTTTTTAACCCAACCGTGCTCATCCAAACCTTCACCAAACTGCTTTTCAACGCCAAGCTTGCGCGCCACATCGAGCAGCCAGTCGTAGTCTGAACGACGCTCAAACTCAGGCTTCAACAAAGGCTCAGACACGCGCACATAGTCGCCAAAGCCCCAGGCAAAACCAAAGTTCCAACGCTCAGCGAATGAGGTTTCCGGAAGCAAAATATCCGCGTATTTGGCACTTGGGGTCATGTACAAATCACTGACCACAATCAGCTCGCACTTAGACTCGTCTTCGAGAATTTTGGCGGCTTTATTGATATTTTGGTTTTGGTTCACCAAGTAGTTTGAACCTAGGCACATCACCATTTTCACCGGCGCGTCGAGCTTCTCTGCCCCTTGCAAGCCGTTATGCGGCCCAACTGACTGATAGTCGGCAATCGCCTGGTTCAGTTGGGTAAAGGAAATCTCGTGACCTACTGGGTTTTCAAAGTTGTCAGGGTGTACCGGGAAGCGCAGGTAGGCAGGCGCGTTCCAAGCACCGGCCGAGCCGCCGCTAACGCCAACATTACCTGTGATAACAGGTAACCAAGCAGTTGAGCGAGTCATGTGTTCACCACGGTAATGGCGCGAAGGGCCCCAGCCCATCAATAAAGCTGCAGGCTTAGCCTTGGCGTACTCGCGGGCCAAACGGCGAATGGTGGCAGCAGGCACGCCAGTGATAGGCTCGGCCCACTCAGGGGTTTTCTTTACGCCACCCTTATCGCCGTTGAGGTAGGCCAACATCGACTCGCCTTTAGGAACGCCGTCTGGCAATGACGCCTCGCTCACTCCCACACTGTACTTGTCGATAAAGCTCTGGTTTTGCAGACCTTCCTCAAAAATCACATAGGCCATCGCTTCAACCAGAGCGCTGTCGGAGGTTGGCTTGAGGGGGATCCACTCATCGGCATAGGCCGCCACCGAATCGCTAAAGCGCGGGTCGATGACTATGATACGCTTGCCCGCACGCTTGAGCTCTTGGAAAAAGTGATTGGAGTTGCCAAACACGGTTTCAGCGGGATTGTGACCCCACAAAATGATCAGTTCTGAGTCGCGCAGTGTCTCTAGCGAGCTGCCCGCCAGCGGGTTTTCACCATAGGTGAAAATGGTACCTATCATGGCGTTTACCGTTGACGGGTTACCGTGGGCATGCAAAAAACCACCGGTTAAATTGAACAAACGCTTGGCAAACTCAACGCCATTAAGCGCACCGGTTACTGCACCTGTGCCTTCGATGATGTGGCGACTGCTAGGACCGTATTGTTCGGCTAGACGCTTGCTCTCACTGGCGATGATGCTGGTCGCTTCGTCCCAGCTAATGCGCTCAAACTTGCCTTCACCACGCTTGCCTACGCGCTTCATTGGGTATTTCAAGCGGTCGGGATGATTGACAAAACGGCGGTAGCCGCGACCGCGCACACAGGCACGCATCAGTGGCATATCATCGTCTACCGCTTCATCGTTAATGGTGCTGATACGCACCAGTTGGTTGCCGCGCACGTGGGCGCGAATATCGCATTTGCCACCACAGTCAAAAGTGCTGCAGGTATGCACTATTCGCTCGTCTTGCGCTAACGGGATTTGACCATCCGCCTTCGGCGCAGCTTTCACTTGTTGCGCGCTGATAAAGGGAATGCTCGCCGCGAGCGTTCCGCTAGCTTTCATAAACTGTCGACGGGATGCATCTTTAGGTTGTTCAATGCTCATAAAAGACCTCGTGGTTGGCCTGTTTAAACTCAAGTAAGAAAACGCTGCTGGTGCGCAAACCCGAGCTATCACAAAATTTGAGCAAACTATATCAGCTTCCGTTAAACTAGGTTTTCCTAAAAATAATCATTTACAGTCAGCGAATAGACTGTGCTTAATTTTGAAATAGGTGTGTAATATGCAGAGGCCTTTGGGGTTAGTTCGCAGTAAAGGGCTATATCGAATCACTCGGGTATACTCCGAACTCGGCGGCGACGCCCAGGCACTTTTAAAGCGACATTCGCTAACGGAACAGGAACTTAGAGAGCCCGCCTTCCAAATGCGCTTCGACCAATACGATGCGTTTATCGACGACCTGCTAGACAGCTGCCCGCAAGGCGAGCTGGTAACCAAATTTACCCAGCATTACCACTTAAGCGACGAGGGTGCCTTGGGATGTGCAATCATGTACTGTCGCGATCTTCACCAGATGTTGAGCACCATGGCGAGCTACATGTCGGTGACTGGGCCAACCATAGGCCGCTTTACCACTGGCGCCAGTTGCCATTTTGAAATGGTGGTAACCGACGCTCGCGCTCAAAGTAATGTGATTGAATTCGAAGTACTGGTCGTCACCTGTGTACTGCATAATTTCGCTAATGTGCGTTGGGGGCGAGATATGCCATGGTTTAGCCGAATCGAGCTGAGTTTTGATGAGCCCGAACGCGCCAAACACTATCAAGAGCACTTTCAGTGCCCAATCCACTACGGGCAAAGCGCCAATCGATTTGTGTTTAATAGCCAGCTACTGCATCTGGCATTTATGGGACACAATTATGAGTTGTACAGTGTGGCAGAGCAGCAATGTCGTCGACAGCTCGAAGCGATTAGCGAACTCACAGACACCAAACGCGAAGTGGTGAGACTGTTATCCACCACCAGTGGTGCCCTGCCGAGCTTTGAAAGGATCGCCAGTCTGTTCAACTTAAGCCCATCGACCTTGCGTCGTCGACTGCAAGCCGAAGGCGTCAATTACAAGCAATTGCTGCGAAAATATCGCATTGAACGCGCCGCTGACCTACTGCTGCACACCGAACTTAACGTGCAGCAAATCAGCGATATGGTGGGTTATCAAAACCCCACCAATTTCACTCGCGCGTTTAAATTAGAGCTCGGCGTGCTGCCCAAAGTGTATCGACAGCAGCATACTAGTTAGCCCAAAAAGCAGTTATCCCAGTCTTTCCAAACCGGCTGATAACCACCGACTTGCAAAGCTTTGGCAATCGCTTGGGGGTGGCGCTCATCAGAGATAGAGAACTGCTCTAGTGCCTGCTCGGTGGCATCCGAGTAACCGCCGGGCTGAGTGCGCGAATAGGCGCTCATGCTGGTTACGCCAAGCGGGTACACAGCATCGCGAAACGCTGCCGATTCACGAGTCGACAGGCTCAGCTCCACATCCGGGTTTAACAGGCGATAGGCGCAGATTAGCTGCACTAACTGCTTATCCGTCATAACGGTTTTTGGCTGAAAGCTGCCCTCACAGGGGCGCAATCGCGGGAAGGAAATAGAGAACTTACTTTGCCAGTAGTGCTTTTCCAGATAACTCAGGTGCGCTGCCACATGCCAGCAATCCACGCGCCAGTCATCTAATCCGATTAAGGCACCAATGCCAATCTTGCGTACGCCAGCGGCACCGACGCGCTCAGGCGTTGATAGGCGATAATCAAAGTCGCTTTTTGAGCCTTTTAAATGCACCTCGGCATAACGTCGACGGTTGTAGGTTTCTTGGTACACCAACAAGGCGTCTAATCCCATTTCAATCAGCTCAGCGTAGTCTTGCTGACTCATGGGCTGCACTTCCATGGAGATGTGGGAGAACTTGGCTTTCACTCGCGGTAGCGCCTCGCGAAAGTACTCCATCCCCACTTTGCGGTCTGACTCGCCGGTCACCAGCAAAATGTGCTCAAAGCCTAGGCTTTTAAGCGCATCAAGCTCGGCGTCTAACTGCTCCATGGTCAGTGTGGTGCGACGGATTTTATGCTCCATGGAAAAGCCGCAATAACTGCACACGTTGGAGCACAAATTCGACAGATACAAGGGCACATACAGCTGCATGGTCTTGCCAAAGCGCTGCAGTGTCAGGCGTTGACTCAGTTGCGCCATGGCTTCGACATGACGCTCGGCCGCTGGGGATATCAGAGCTTTAAAGTCTTCCAGATCGCGCTTGGGCTTGGCCAGCGCACGACGAACATCCGCATCGGTTTTACTGTTAATTTGTAGCGACAACGCGCTCCAATCCAGCCCTCGTATTTGCTCGGCAAATCTCATTCTTCATAACCCATGGCTTAGTCCAAAAATCCGGTCAGTGGTGAGGTCGCCGAGGCTTGGTTGCTCACCGCGCCAAGCCCCGCCAGATAAGCTGCACGACCGGCATCCACCGCCATCGCAAAAGCTTTTGCCATGGCCACTGGGTCTTGCGCTACCGCAATCGCGGTATTCACCAGTACCGCATCGGCACCGAGCTCCATCGCCAGTGAGGCGTCACTGGGTGCACCAATACCTGCGTCCACCACCACTGGCACATTCGACTGTTCAACGATAATGCGAATAAACTCTTGGGTTAATAGCCCCTGGTTAGAGCCAATTGGCGCACCTAGAGGCATTACCGCCGCACAGCCTACCTCTTCTAGACGCTTGGCCAATACAGGGTCAGCGTGCATATACGGCAGCACGATAAAGCCTTCTTCTACCAGCGCTTCGGCGGCTTTTAGAGTCTCGATGGGGTCCGGCATTAAATAGCGAGGGTCGGGGTGAATTTCCAGCTTGAGCCAGCGAGTACCTAGCGCTTCGCGAGCTAAGCGCGCGGCAAAAATGGCCTCTTCGGCGTCTCGAGCGCCTGAAGTGTTGGGCAGCAACTTAGCCCCCATATCCAGTAGAGGCTTCACTATGTCATCGGTTTGGTTAGCCAGGTCCACGCGCTTCATCGCCATGGTTACTAGCTGGCTTCCCGAGGCCTTAAGCGAGTCTTGCATCAGTTGGCCGTTGGCGAATTTGCCTGTGCCTGTGAACAGGCGAGAATCAAACTGAGTATCAGCAATCGTAAGCACGCTTAACCTCCGGCAATGGCGTGAAAAACTTGGATATTGGCATTGGGCTCAATTGCCTGTTGCCACTGGCTCTTTGGCACAATTTGTTGGTTCACTGAGACAGCTAGCTGCTCTAACGGGCGCTCAAGCAGCGCCAGTGCTTGGGCTAAAGTCGAGCCTTCGGCTACTTGGTGTTGCTGGCCGTTTAAGGTGATGGTTAGAGTCGGAGTTGTCATGTTAGTTATTTCTCCTGTGTATTCGCCAAACACTTGCTGCAATTGGGGCAATCGGGGTTTGGCTGAATTTGGGCGTGCATCCAATTAGCACTGCGCCCGTCAAAATGGCTAAAGCGGCTGATGGCATCGGATTGTATGCCAGTCAACAGCTTGACCGCTTCTAGGGCCTGCATAGTGCCTATCATGCCCACTAAAGGCCCCAGAATGCCGGCGTTGGAACAGTTAAGCCTTGGCTCTTTGGCATTGGGAAATAGGCACTGATAACAAGGGCTCTCAGCGTTTCTAAAATCAAAGGCCATTAGCTGGCCGTCAAACGCCACCGCCGCACCGCTAATTAGTGGCGTTCGTTGGCGTTGGCACTCGGCGTTGACCGCATAGCGAGTGGCTAGGTTGTCGGAGCAATCCAGTACTAGGTCCGCGTGCCTTATGGCTTGAGCCAGTGACTCGCCTTGCAAGCGCTCGATGTACTCGCTGATTTGCAGCTCTGAATTCATCTCGCGCAGGCGTTGAGCGGCGGCTTCGACCTTGCCAAGTCCCACCACAGACTCATCAAACAGGACTTGGCGCTGCAGGTTAGACGATTCCACCGAGTCGTCATCGGCCAGTAGCAAATGGCCAACCCCGGCAGCGGCCAGGTACTGAGCAGCCGGGTTGCCCAGGCCACCCATGCCCACCAATAGCACCGACGACTGAGACAGGGCTAACTGCCCTGCCTCGCCAATTTCGCCCAGTAGGATATGGCGCGAGTAGCGCATGAAGTTGGCGTCGCTCAGTCCTTGGGACATAGCGCCTCCTCGCGTTGGGATTTGTCATTCCCACGAGCTACCCCGTCATTCCCGCGAAAGCGGGAATCTAGGCCACTGCCAGTGGGTGGATTCCCATTTTCATGGGAATGACAGGCGAGGTCAGGGGAATGACAAACGGGTTCATTGCCGCGAGCTATTCCGTCATTCCCGCGAAAGCGGGAATCTAGCCCATTGCCAGTGGATGGATTCCCATTTTCATGGGAATGACAAAGCGCACTTTCCAACTGCTCAAGCGCCAAAGCCGGATCATCCGCCTCGGTCACCGCGCGAACCACAGCAATACTGCCCACCCCAGTTTGCGCCACCGATGGCGCACGGGCCAAATCAATACCGCCAATCGCCACCAGCGGGTATTCGCGGACTAAATCCGCGTAGCGCTGCAATCGCGCTAATCCCTGCGGTAAAGACGGCATGTCTTTGGTGGTGGTTGGGAAGATGTGCCCTAAGGCGATGTAGCTTGGGCGAATTTGCACGGCTCTCAATAGTTCGAAATAACCGTGAGTGGACACGCCCAAACGCAAACCGGCATCGGCAATCGCGTTTAGGTCAGTTTCCAGCAGGTCTTCTTGGCCGAGATGAACCCCGTAAGCACCGTGCTGGATCGCCAAGCGCCAGTAATCATTAATGAACAAGCGAGCTTGGTGCTTATGCCCTAGCTCAATGGCAGCTTTAATGTCCGCTTCAACTTCCGCATCACGCTTGTCCTTGATGCGAAGTTGCAGGGTTTTCACCCCAAGCTCTAATAGACGCTCGATCCACTCAAGGCTATCCACCACAGGGTAAATGCCAAGATTCAAAGTGTCACAACTAGCAAAGGGCGCTAACGCCGGCCAATTGTTGTCGATGCCAAACCACTGACCGATTTTCGAGTGTGCCGACTCAATCCGCGGAAAGTCCGCACGATTGGTTGGCCAACCGGCGTGGGCCACAGAGCCTGTGCCCTCGCCCTGCGCTTCAGCAAGTCTTAGCCCCTGATTGACATAGGCCTTGGCCAGAATCAGCGCGTCTTCAATGGGGTAATCTTTAGCGCGTGTTGCGGCAATCGCGCTAGCC
Organism: Paraferrimonas sedimenticola; assembly: GCF_002282855.1. Lineage (GTDB taxonomy): Bacteria > Pseudomonadota > Gammaproteobacteria > Enterobacterales > Shewanellaceae > Paraferrimonas > Paraferrimonas sedimenticola. The sequence goes on from NZ_NRIR01000004.1 coordinate 288,022, forward strand.
AAAGTACAGCCAGTACCGTGGCTATGGGCGGTGTCCAAGCGTGGGCTAGAAATCAGTAATTCTTGCTGAGCATCCAGATAGTAATCCAGCGCTTCGCCGTCGAGATTCCAGTGGCCGCCTTTGGCCAGCACAGCGGTGCAGCCTTGAGCTAACATGGCCTGACAAGCGGCTTTTAGGCTAGCACCGTCATTAACGCTCATGCCGCTAAGCAAGCTAAGCTCGCCTGCATTGGGAGTCACCAAATCAACAACGTGCAACAGAGCCTTAGCCGACGCAGCTAGCGACTCTCCAGCAAGCGAATCACCGCTAGAAGCGCGCATTACCGGATCCCACACCACAAACACATCACAGCGTTGCTTCAGGCTCGCTAGATAATCCGCCACAAACCTCAGTTGCTCGGCGTTAGCCAGCATCCCGATTTTAATCGCCTTTGGGGTTTGCTCGATAGCCAGGCTTTCAAGCTGAGCAGACAGGGTATCCAGTGACACCGCGTCTACCGCGCTCACGCCCGAACTGTTTTGCGCGGTTACTGCGCTCACTACAGTGCTAACCGACACCTCGAAGTCGTGTCCGGTGAGCAAGTCGGCCTGAAGGCCAGCGCCAGCTCGGTTGTCCGAGCCAGCGATCGACCAAACCAGAGGTTTTAGACTCATGAAGTCGCCTCAGCAGGCTGAACCTCAATGGTTTGATACAACTCTGCACCTGTGTCGTTAAACTCAGCGGCTTTGTCCGCCATACCTTTCTCTAGCTCTGCTGCATAATCACGAACGTCCTGGCTGATTTTCATCGAGCAAAACTTAGGACCACACATCGAGCAGAAGTGAGCCACTTTCGCCGACTCTTGCGGCAAAGTGGCGTCGTGATAAGCACGGGCAGTGTCTGGGTCTAGCGCCAGGTTAAATTGGTCTTCCCAACGGAACTCAAAGCGCGCTTTTGACATGGCATTGTCGCGAATTTGCGCGCCCGGGTGGCCCTTGGCCAAGTCAGCAGCGTGAGCCGCAATCTTGTAGGCAATCATGCCCTGCTTAACGTCTTCTTTGTCGGGCAGACCCAAGTGCTCTTTTGGGGTCACATAACACAGCATGGCGCAGCCATACCAAGCGATCATCGCCGCACCAATGCCTGAACTGAAGTGATCATAGCCCGGAGAAATGTCGGTAATCAGTGGGCCCAAGGTGTAGAACGGCGCTTCGTGGCACTCGCTCAGCTGCTTTTCCATGTTTTCTTTAACCAGCTGCATCGGCACATGCCCTGGGCCTTCGATGATCACCTGAACATCGTACTCCCATGCCACTTTAGTCAGCTCACCTAGGGTTTCCAACTCGGCGAATTGCGCTTCATCGTTGGCGTCTGCAATTGAACCTGGACGCATACCGTCGCCTAATGACAGGGATACATCGTACTGAGCACAGATCTCACAGATTTCGCGGAAGTGGTCGTAAGCGAAGTTTTCTTTGTGGTGAGATAGGCACCACTTGGCCATGATAGAGCCACCGCGAGATACGATACCCGTGGTGCGCTTAGCAGTCATCGGCACATAGCGCAGCAATACGCCGGCGTGAATGGTGAAGTAGTCCACCCCTTGCTCGGCTTGCTCAATTAGGGTGTCTCGGAACACTTCCCAGCTTAGGTCTTCGGCAATGCCGTTCACTTTTTCCAGCGCTTGATAAATTGGCACCGTACCGATTGGCACTGGCGAATTGCGAATGATCCACTCACGAGTCTCGTGAATGTAGCGACCGGTGGACAAGTCCATCACGGTATCCGCACCCCAGCGGGTAGACCACACCAGCTTTTCCACTTCTTCTTCGATGCTTGAGGTCACCGACGAGTTACCAATGTTGGCGTTCACCTTCACTAGGAAGTTGCGGCCGATGATCATTGGCTCGGCTTCTGGGTGGTTGATGTTGGCTGGAATAATCGCGCGACCCGCGGCCACTTCATCACGCACAAACTCAGGAGTAATTTTCTGAATGTTAGCGCCAAAGCTCTCGCCTAGATGCTGTTTAGAAAGCTCCGCTGACTGGTCTTCACGAGCCAGATTTTCGCGAATGGCAATGTATTCCATTTCTGGGGTAACCACACCTGCTCGAGCGTAGTGCAATTGAGTCACGCACTTACCGTCTTTGGCTTTGCGCGGTTTTGGCAAAGCTTCAAAGCGAATGTGATCGAGTCCTTCGTCCGCCAGACGTTGCTGGGAGAACTGAGAGCCAAGGGATGCCACTTCGTCAGTATCTGCGCGAGCGTCAATCCAGTCAGCGCGTAGCTTTGGCAAACCATGGCGCACATCGATTTGGGCGTTAGGATCTGAGTAAGCACCCGAGGTGTCGTATACGCGAACCGGCTCGTTCGGCTCGAAAATCGGTTCGTCTTTGGTGCCGCCGACTAGGGTGTCGGTCAGGTTGATTTGGCGCATGGCCACTTTGACCCGCTCGCCTTCAACGAAAATTTTGTCGGAATTTGGAAATGGTTGACCTTGCAGGCTATCCAAGAAAGCCTGAGCCGCTGCGCGGGTTTCGCGTGAGTTAGACATACTCGCCTCGTTGTTCTTTTTAATTAAGAGGTTTGTCGGCGAGCAGTGTCTACTGAAGGAATTACCGCGTTATTTCAATGCGGTTTTCAGGCAGGTGATACTGTGCTTGTTCCCTTGCGCGAGGATTACCTCGATCAGGTTCAACGGATCCCGCCTAAGCGGTCTCAGCCAAGTACTGCAATGCAGCCTAGCTCTCCGACAAGTGCGAGCAGTATAACTAGCTTGTTCAAAAGAGAAAAGAAAAGTCGACTAGTTCAAATGGGTTAGCTAACGCCGCGCTTAATCACCTCAATGATTTGCGCAGCCACCGAAATGTTGTGTTCAACCCCAGCATCCGAACTTGGTGCCTGGCTTCCCAAATAGGCGTGCACGCTCAAAGTGGAGTTAACCAGTAAGTAGGCAGCAAGTTTGGACTCTACCTTGCACCGAGCACGCCCCTGTTCAATGGCTTTGCTCAAACAGCTTTCAATACGCCTGATGAGATCCGCTTCCACCGCCCGCTGCACTCGACCAAGCTCAGTTTCATTGGTTTCGTTGCGCACCTTATCGAGAAAGCGACACTCCAGTGGCCGTTCCAATTCAAAGCGATAAGACTCGCGAGTCAGGGCCAGATAGTTATCAAAAAATTCGCCCTCTTCGCGCTCGAGATAGTCATGCATCATGGCTTGGCGTGCACCGCTCACCTTGTCAATCAAATAGAAGTAGAGGTCTTTTTTGTTCTCGAAGTAGTGATACACATTACTTTTGGCAATCCCAAGAGCTTTGGCAATCTGCACAATGGACGCTAGGTCGTAGCTTTGACTACCAAACTCCTCAAGCGCCACATCGATAAATTGGTTTTGTCTTTGTGGGGATAAATTAAAAAAGCGCGCCTTTGGCATTAGATAACTCGAGCCGATGTTTGACCCTTTGTTTTTATCAAAACACCGGTATCACTTCAACGAGTTATAAACGTCTTTAAATCAATCGGTTGCTCTGGTGAAACAGCGCCTACCTTGAACGTCTTTCAAGAAAAGTGACACCCCTGTCACTGTTGCGGATTTATTGCTAGGTTAAAAAGTGACACCCCTGTCACTTACGCGTCATACAGGCCAATAACAATGAAGATACTGATGCTGGTTGCCTTTCTCGATAGCATGGGATTTGGGATCGTGATTCCAGTGTTCTTGCTGTACACCATGGAGCTCGGTGCCGGCCCAGAGCTCGCCACCGCATTTTTTGCCCTGTATCCCATCGCACATGTTATCGCCTCGCCCTACCTTGGAATGCTTAGCGACCGCTATGGACGCAAGCCCGTGCTGGCGTTGGCGCTACTAGGGGCAAGTGCCGCCTACCTACTACTCGGGTTTACCGAGTCGTTATTGCTACTGGCAATAGCGCGCTTGCTGCAAGGCTTCATGGCGGGAAATCTGGCTGTGGTACAAGCCTATGCGGCAGATATCAGCTCTAGTGAACAAAGAGCCAAGCTAATGGGCAAAATTGGGGCCGCGACTGGGTTGGGCTTTGTGCTTGGACCGAGCTTAGGTGCTTGGTTGGCCGGTAGCCAATTTGAGCAACAGAATATGCACATAGTTGCAGTAGTGGCAGCGGCGCTATGCTTTAGCGCATTTTTATTGGTGATCTTAGTATTGCCGGAAAGCTTGCCGCAGGACAAACGACAGAGCAAGAACTCAGCTAATTTGAAACTCAATCCATTTCGCGAAGTCCCCAAGGTCATGGGCCAAGGCTTGCTAATGCAGCTCTTCGTTTGTGCACTGCTGTTCAATCTAGCCTGCGCTTTTAGCGACATTATTTTGCCCCTATTCGCCAAGGACGCTCAACTGGTCGATGGTCCGAATCAGCTCAGTTGGTTGTATCTCGCTTCTGGCGTTGCACTGACTGTCACTCAGTACAGTTTAATCGCACCGCTCACTCAAAAACTTGGTGAGCGCGGAATCTATTTACTCGGCACCCTGCTCTACAGCGCCAGCTGCGCAGGCATGCTAATCGCGTCAATGCTGACAAACACTTGGATAGCGATAGTCGCTCTGGCACTGGGTGGCATGGGAATAGCGCTATTTTTCACGGGACTGCAATCTTTGGTCTCCAAACAGGCGTCAAGCAATAAAATGGGCAGCGTGATGGGTGCTTTTTCGTCCTTCTCGCTGATGGGGCGTGTAGCTGCGCCATTGATGGTCGGCGTGATATACGCCGAACTTGGCATGTACTTACCTTATGCCATAGCGATAGTTTTGCTATTCGGCGCTGGACTTTTGGGCCTGAGTGCTCGTGCACCAGCGCCGGGTGCTCAGACCTCGAGCTGATTCTGTATCTAGACTTGCGTCTGGATTTCCACCGGGCGCAACCAGCGCTGCAACAGACTGAGCAAAGCGCCGTATAAAGGTACGAACATGGCCAGATTCACCAACAGCTTAATGCCGTAATCCACTGTCGCAATCTCAACCCAATGCTCCGCCATAAAGGCATCACTCGAGGCGTAAAAGGCCACAAAGAAAAACACAAAGGTGTCCACTCCAGAGCCAACAATACTCGAGGCCGCAGGCGCGGCCCACCAGCGGCGTTGTTGACGCAGACGGTTAAACACCAAAATATCCATCAGCTGACCCACTGAATAGGCCAGAAAGCTGGCCAGTGCGATGCGCGCGACAAAGCCATTAAAGTCGTTTAACGCGCTCCAGCCGGCAAACGCCCCGTCAACAAACAACACGGACACTAAATAACTCACTAATAGCGCAGGGAACATGGCGGCAAACACGATTCGACGGGCATTTGCGGCGCCAAACAGACGTACGGTGAGATCTGTCGCTAGAAAGATAAAGGGGAAAGTAAACGCACCCCAAGTGGTGTGTAGCCCGAACAGGCTAAACGGCTTTTGCACTAAGTAATTGCTAGCGGCAATGGTAACCACGTGAAACAGGCTAAGCACAGCAACTAAGCGCCACTGCGATAAAAATACACTCTTCATAAACTGACTCTTTTTGATAATTGGGGTGAGAGAACCCAAGGGCGGCGGATTTTTGCACAAGACCAATCCAATGACAAGTTTAGCTTCTACTAGTGAAAACAAAACTCATTGCGCCAGCGAGAAATTAGTAAGTATCAAGGGAACCACTGGCGATGCCGATGATAGAAAACCTTGTGAATTTAAGGCTGAACGCTGTCGCCACGCTGAAATGTTTTCACAACCCAAACACGCCTGAACGGCATCGGTTCAAGTAGCTGATTTACCGATAAAAGCCCGCGACAATGTGATCTGGATCGGTACAATTATCGAGCAATGAAAAGTGAACGAGGTTAATCATGAGATACCTAACGCTAGCGCTGGTTGCGCTAAGCCTAGCGGGCTGTGCTGGTAGCCCCCACGTGTTTAAAACAGAAGCGGTTGAAACCGCATACCAAGCCCAACCGATCGCTTCGGTGGCTGTGGTTGGTCAATACGCTGATGCTACTGAGCGTGCAATGCTCGAAAGCGGTATCGCCCAGACTTTGGTTAATCAGGGCTTGAATGCCAAAGCTTCGCAGAGTGTGATTCCCGACTTGGAAACCCTGAATCAACCAGAGTTATTGCAAGCGGCGCTGGCCAACACAGAGTCGGATTCGCTACTGGTGATCTCTACCATAGATCCTGGTTACGACTATGACTATGGCGATTATCTAGCAACTCGAGGCACGGTGCGAATTCTTGGTGGTGAGCCTGGCGCAGGCACCGACTTAGGCGCGCTAATTAGCTGGGCGGGTTCAGGCAAGTACCAACTGTACGTGCGCTTACTCGACAGCAAGAGCTTGCAACCGATTTGGCAGGCCACCACTCGCTCAAACCACTCGGGTTCTGATGCCCAAGACATTCAAGCGCTGGCACAACTACTGCTAAAAGAGTGGCAAGAGCAACAACTGGTGTCTCAATAATTTTCTATTGTTAGCTGTTAAGCGCAGCGAGCATCAAAAAAGCCACTCTTGCTAGAGTGGCTTTTTGCTATTTAAATCTGGCGAGTTTACTTATCGCCACGACTCATGAATTTGCGCTCGGCCACGTTGACCTTAACTACATCGCCAGTGGCAATGTACTCTGGCACCTGCACGGTTACGCCGGTAGACAGTACCGCAGGTTTAGTGCGCGAAGTCGCCGACGCCCCTTTAATTGACGGGTCTGTTTCTACCACTTCCAAATCCACGCTGGTTGGCATATCTAGTGCCACAGGCGCATCACTGATAATCACCACCTGCATGCCTTCGGTCGCTTCGTTAAAGAAGGGAATTTCATCGGCAATTGAATCTTTATGGAGGTGGTATGGGGTGTAGTCTTCGTTGTCCATGAACACATACTCGTCACCATCTAGGTAGGAATACATGGCAGGACGACGACGCAAGTCGGCTAAATCCAACATGTCGGAATCTTTAAAGGTCTCATCGACCTTTGAGCCTGTCACAATGTCATACATGCGCATGCGATACAGACTACCACCGGCGCGGCCTTGTGGTACTGAGCGCTCGATATCGCGCACGATATAAGTTTTGCCGTTAAATTCGATGGCGGCGTTCTTTTTGATTTCACTGGCCTTTGGCATGATGAATTCCCTAACACTGTGATTATTCGTAATTAAAAGCAGGGCTAATCATACACGATAACGCCCAGCTTGGGATGCCCTACCCACACAAACGAAAACGGCGCCTTCCCGAAGGAAGACGCCGTTTCCGCAATCAACTGTAACTTAGCTTAGAAATACACAGAGAACTGAGCAGCTACAGCAGTATCTTTTTGGCTGATTTTAGTCGCGCCAACAGTGGTTACACGCAGACCAACAGACATGTTGTCGCGAACCATGTAACCCAGACCGGCTTCTAGCTGAGGCACAGTCTCTTTCGCTTCTTGAACGTACATGGCACGTGGGTTGGCGTACAACCAGTGGCCAGCTTCGAAGGCGTACATAGCGTACAGACCAACGTTAGCTACGTTAGAATCTTTGAACGAAGTACCGTCTTCTAGAGTAACCGCGTACTTGTTGGTTTGCTTACCAACGTAAGCCATTGGGTAGATGCTGATAGCATCGGTCAAGTTAAACGCCAACAAACCACCAGCCATAGTGGTGTTAGAGAAGTTGTCACCTAAAGATTCAATAGACAGACCCGCTTTACCGCTTTCGGTCAGGAAGAAGTAGCGGGCACGGTAATCAATGTTGTGCTCGCTTTTGCCAGTGGCTGGGTTAGCAGTCTTCTTGTGACCTACGTCAGCGAAGAACATGTGCTGGCCAGCACCGATATTGAAGTTACCTTGAACGTGGCCATCAGCCAAGCTAACACCACCAGAGGTGTAAATAGCAGTCGGGCTACCGTAGTTTACTTGCTCTTCTTTCTGCTCAGCAGCGTTAACAGCAGTAGCAGCAGTGGCGAAAAGACCTAGCGCGATTAGTTTGGTAGAAACAGTGTTAAGTTTCATGATATGCCTCAACATATTAGTTCGAAAAAATGAGAATTCACTGCAGTGTCAATCAGTTAGATAGCAACACTGACAACCTTCCATTGTCGTGACAATCAATTGGCTAGCGCACGTTTGACTGCGTTCGAATCGTTCGTTGGAGCAAATTATGGACTAATTAAGATAACTCTTATAATCTCTCAGAGAGGGTTTTAACCTCGCTAAGTCAAATTCTTAAATTGGAAACCGCTATGGCCTATACCTTGGAGCAGCTAAACGCATTTGCGCTAACTAAAGAACTCGGAAGCTTTCAAAAAGCGGCACAAGCCATGGGCAAGCACAGAACTTCGGTAAGCGCATTAGTCGGAAATCTCGAGGATGAACTCAATTGCGAATTGTTTGAGCGTGGCAGTCGCTCACTGGAACTCACCGAACAAGGCCGCGCGCTCTATCAAAGTGCTCGCTCGGTGATTACCGAGTCACAGATGTTTGAAACCCAAGTTGCCGGAGTGATTGAAGGCGCTCCCAGCGACTTTACTCTAGCTGTAGTACCCATTCTCAAAGACACCTATTTATTGCGAGAAATGCAGCGGCTGACTGAGCGCTTTCCCTCAATGCAGTTACACGTATTGACTGGCGATGCCGAGCAGGTCCTCAACTGGGTCAACAAGGGGCAGGCGGACCTAGGGTACGCCTATGACTACCGCATGTTCTCTCAACAACTGAGTCGCGCAGAGCTTTATTCGCTCGAAACCTGCCTGGTTGGTCGTGCGGATAAGTTAGACGAAGCTGACCAGAATGTGGCCGCCTGGATGCGAGCCAACACTCAAATTATGTATTACTACCAAAGCGACGACTGGCAACGTACCGCGCATCGTTTCAGTTATGTGAACGATCCCCAGACCGCTTTGGAACTCATACTCATGGGAATCGGCTGGGGCGGTATCCCATATCAAATGGCGCGGCCTTATTTGGACAGCGGCGAATTAAAAGAGCTGCAGCCCAGCGCAATAGACAAGCGAGAGTTCGTATCAATTATCGGCTTTTGGCGCTCCAATATGCCGTTAAACCCCGCGGCAGAGCAATTGCTGCAAGCGCTATCTAAAATCTCTTAGGTGCCGATTGGATTCGAGCCATCTTTGCTAGACAGACGAATCTAAACTGCTAGGGTAAACACTAGTTACACCTTTATGTTTCAGACGCTTATCTGCCCCACACAACAGGAGTCTGCATGTCATCCGCAATGCCAAAGGAAATCCGCTACCTGTACATGGCCGCCGCCGGCAACGTGCTTATCGGTATAGTCGGCATCAGTGTATTTATGGTCAGCGAGTCAGAAGCTATTCTACTCGACGGCCTTTTTAACCTGACTTACGCAGTCACCGGTTTGTTTGCCGTGCGGATTGCCTGGCTGTTAAGCCTAGGGGATAGCGCCGAGTGGCCCCTGGGCTATAACTTCTTTGAGCCGCTCGTTAACGGCGTCAAAGGCATGTTAGTGCTGGGCGTTTCTGTGATGGCGCTTATTGGCTCCGTAGAGGCGTTAATTGCCGGCGGGCGTAACATCGATGCCGGCATGGCAGTCAGTTATGGCGTGTTTGCCTCGGCAGTCTGCTGGGGGATGGCCTGGTTTGTTCACCGCGGCGCCAAGGCCACCGACAGCCCCTTGTTAATTGCCGATGCAGAAAACTGGTTAGTAAATGCAGCCATTTCCTCCTGTGTATTGTTGGCCTTTGGCGGCATTTTTCTACTCAAGGCCTTAGAGCTCGAGCACCTTACACCTTATGTTGACCCCCTAGTTGTACTAATCGTGGTGCTACTGTCTATATCAGTACCTGTGCGCATGGCATGGAATGCGCTAATGAGCCTGTTAAATCGCGCGCCGAATCAAGCGACGATGGAGGCGGTCACTGCAAGCATAGATACAGTGCTGAATGAGGTACCGCTGCAAAGCCGATTTGTTCGCATGATCCAACCGGGTCGACAGCGCTTGGTGGGAGTGTATTTGGTGTTTGAGCCTAACCAGGCAAATATGGGGCTGGCTGAGCAAGACGCCCTACGCCAAAAAATTCACGACAAACTGACCGGCGAATACCCAGCCACCACGGTGGATGTGATTTTCACTCAAGACAAGCAGTGGGCCGAGCACACCGGTATCACTTAAAAATTAGGCAAGGATTGGAATTAAGGGGCCATCGCGCCCCTTTTTTTGCGGTTTGTCACACATAAATTCAAATTCAAGATTGCTAAAGTGGCGCCTTTCAAAAATTAGCGCTGGAGTTTTGGTGTGATTGTTGTCGAACTCGCCGTACTACTCTTCTTTATCTACTTGGGCTCGCGCCTAGGCAGCATAGGTATTGGACTTGCCGGTGGTGCCGGTGTGTTGGTACTCACTTTAGGACTGGGCATGACCCCAGGCCACATTCCAATCGATGTCATTCTGATCATCATGTCGGTGATTGCCGCTATCGCTGCAATGCAAATGGCCGGCGGCATGGACTATCTGGTCTACTTAGCTCAGCGTTTACTGCGCAAGCACCCCAAATACATCACCGTACTCGGGCCACTAGTGACCTATAGCATGACCCTAATGGCCGGCACCGGACACACGGCTTTTTCTACTCTGCCAGTGATTGCCGAAGTGGCCAAGGAACAAGGCATTCGCCCATCGCGCCCATTGAGTATTTCCGTGGTCGCCTCGCAAGTAGCGATTACCGCATCGCCAATATCGGCTGCCGTCGTGTTCTTTAGTGGCATCCTTGAGCCGCTGGGTGTGAGCTACATTGAGCTACTCATGATCAGCATTCCAGCATCGCTGTTTGCGGTATTAATCGCCGCGCTAGTGACTAACTTCTTGGGCTTAGAATTGAGCAAAGACCCAATCTACCAAGAGCGTTTAGCCGCTGGCTTGGTCAGTTCGGCAAGTCGCGAATCTCAGCAAGTGAAACCCGGCGCCAAGCGCAGTGTGGCCATTTTCTTGATGGGTATTTTGTTAGTGGTCGCTTATGCCACCGCCATCTCAGACAAAGTCGGTCTAATCAGCGACCCAATCCTGAGCCGAGACCAAGCCATCATGTGCTTTATGCTGTCGATTGCGACCCTAATTAGCTTGGTCTGCCGTTTTGATGTCGCCCAAATCACCAATGCCGCCACCTTTAAGTCTGGCATGAGCGCCTGCGTGTGTGTATTGGGTGTGGCTTGGCTTGGCGATACCTTTGTGTCCAACCACCTGAGTGACATTCAGGCTCTGTCAGGCGATGTGTTGAGCGATTATCCATGGATGCTGGCGGTAGTGATGTTCTTTGCCTCGATGTTGCTTTACTCACAAGCAGCCACCACCAAAGCCTTGATGCCGGCAGCCTTAGCCATGGGCGTTGACCCAGTCGCCGCGATTGCCGCCTTTGCGGCGGTGTCAGCCTTGTTTGTGTTGCCGACTTACCCAACCCTAATCGCCGCAGTCGAGATGGACGATACCGGCAGCACCCGCATTGGTCGCTGGGTATTCAATCATCCGTTTGTGATTCCAGGACTACTTACCATAGTGTTGGCGGTCGCCTTTGGTTTCGCGATTGGACCTCTGGTTGTTTAATGGCAATGTTGAGCTAGCCTGCATACTGGTTTAACCGCCATACGGGTTAAACCCCAGGTTCTACAAAAAACGCGCCCACTTTTTGCAGCAGCAAAAGGGCGCGTTTTTTTGTGCCTGAGCTTGGCGTCCTACTCGCCTCTGGTCAATGTTTGACCAACAGCTTTTCCCCCTCGTCCTTCAAGACTCATACCCCCATGAAAAGTTAAAAAAACTTTTCCAATTTGTTGATCTCGATCAAGAGCTGATAAGAACGCCACTTTGGAGGTATACCCCCCATTTTTCGACAGGTGTAAAACGAAACGTGAGAAACATCACGGCTTTACAAAGATTTTTAATTAGCCAAGACTAAACTTAGGTTAACCAGAAGTAAACGGTTTGGACGCCCTTTTGGATCAACTGACTTTGCCCGTACACGCGAGTGTGTCGAGGCAGTAATTTCTCATCATGAGGAAACAATATGAAAATGGACCGACGACAGTTCATGAAAGCCAATGCAGTGAGTGCGGCGGCGTCTCTTGCAGGGATCTCATTACCTTCATCCGCAACCAACCTGATCACCTCCTCGGAAGACACTCGAGTGACTTGGGACAAAGCCCCTTGTCGCTTTTGTGGTACCGGGTGTTCGGTGCTAGTAGGTACTAAGAATGGCCAGGTGGTTGCCACTCAAGGTGACCCAGAGTCACCAGTTAACCGTGGCCTTAACTGTATCAAGGGCTACTTCCTATCCAAGGTGATGTACGGCGAAGATCGACTGACTCGACCTTTGCTGCGCATGAAAGACGGCAAATTCGACAAGAATGGCGAGTTCACCCCAATTAGTTGGGACCAAGCCTTCGATATTATGGCTGAAAAGTGGAAAGCCAGCCTCAAGGCGAAGGGGCCAACCTCTGTAGGTATGTTTGGCTCAGGTCAATGGACCGTGTACGAGGGCTACGCCGCTTCTAAACTACACAAAGCCGGTTTTAGAACCAACAATATCGACCCGAATGCTCGCCACTGTATGGCATCGGCTGTGGGTGGTTTTATGCGCGCCTTTGGTATCGATGAGCCCATGGGTTGCTACGACGATATGGAAGCAGCAGACGCTTTTGTATTGTGGGGCTCAAACATGGCTGAGATGCACCCAATTCTTTGGACGCGCATCACCGACCGTCGATTATCCGCGCCGCACGTAAAAGTTCACGTGCTATCCACCTTTGAGCATCGCAGCTTTGAGCTGGCCGATAACGGCATGGTATTCACACCGCAAAGCGACTTGGCGATCCTCAACTACATCGCCCACTACATCATCGAAAACGACAAGGTGAACTGGGACTTCGTCAACAAGCACACCCATTTCAAACGCGGCACAACCGACATTGGATACGGTTTGCGTCCTGAGCATCCGCTGCAGAAGAAGGCGAAAAACCCGGATTCTGGCGCGGTGAGCGACATGACTTTTGACGAGTATCGCGAGTTCTTAAAAGACTACAACCTAGAGAGTGTGGCCAAGCTCTCAGGCGTGCCCGAAAAGAACCTGATAGCACTGGCAGAAACCTATGCCGACCCGAAAACCAAGGTCACTTCGTTCTGGACTATGGGCTTTAACCAACACACTCGTGGTGTTTGGGCCAACAACTCTGTGTACAACATTCACCTGCTGACCGGGAAGATTTCGCAGCCGGGCAACAGTCCGTTCTCTCTAACCGGACAACCGTCAGCTTGTGGTACCGCTCGCGAAGTGGGCACTTTCTCCCACCGCTTGCCTGCAGACATGGTAGTGACTAACCCGAAACACCGCGCAACGGCTGAGAAGATTTGGAAACTGCCCCACGCCACCATTCCGCCTAAGCCTGGCTACCACGCCGTACTGCAAAACCGCATGCTCAAAGACGGTAAGCTCAACTGCTACTGGGTCATGTGTAACAACAACATGCAGGCGGCGCCAAACCTCAACGAAGAAGGCCTGCCAGGGTATCGCAACCCCGACAACTTTATTGTGGTGTCAGACCCCTACCCAACCGTGACCGCTCAAGCGGCCGACTTGATTTTGCCCACCGCTATGTGGGTAGAGAAAGCGGGTGCCTATGGTAATGCCGAGCGTCGCACCCAGTTGTGGCATCAACAAGTGTCAGCGCCGGGCGATGCCAAATCGGATTTGTGGCAGCTACTGGAGTTTTCTAAGCGCTTCCAAATCGAAGACGTATGGCCCGAAGAGCTGGTGATGAAAATGCCAGAGTATCGCGGTAAGTCTTTGTACGAAGTCCTGTATCGCAACGGGCAAATCGACAAGTATCCGATTGAAGAGGTGAACACTGAGCTTAACGACGAAGCCAAGCACTTTGGTTTCTACATTCAAAAAGGCTTGTTTGAAGAGTACGCCGAATTTGGACGCGGCCACGGCCACGACTTGGCCCCATTTGAGCGCTACCACAGCGAGCGCGGTTTGCGCTGGCCGGTAGTGGATGGCAAAGAGACTCTATGGCGCTTTAGAGAAGGCTCAGATCCATACGTCAAAAAAGGCAAAGGATTTGAGTTCTATGGCAAGCCAGATGGCAAAGCCTGGATTATTGCCACTCCGTACGAAGCGCCACCTGAGGTGCCAGATGCCGAGTACGATTTATGGCTGTCTACCGGTCGCGTACTGGAGCATTGGCACTCAGGCACCATGACCCGCCGCGTTCCAGAGCTATATCGCGCTTTCCCGGATGCGGTTATCTACATTCATCCGCAAGACGCGCAAGATCGCGGCTTAAAACGCGGTGACGAGGTGCTTGTGAGCAGCCGACGCGGCGAGCTCAAAAGCCGCATCGAGACCCGTGGGCGCAACCGACCACCAAAAGGGCTGGTATTCATGCCTTGGTTTGACGCCAAGCAGTTAACCAACAAGCTGACCCTAGATGCCACTGATCCGCTCTCCAAAGAGACGGACTTTAAGAAGTGTGCGGTGAAGATCAGCAAAGCCTAACTGCCCTGCCGCCAAGGGCACTTGGCGGCAATACTAAACGCCCTAACGGTGGAAGGAGAAAATCAATGAAACCATCCGTTTTAACCCTAGTGGCACTGGTTAGTTTGACCCTTGGCGCAGTTCAAGTGTCTCAAGCAAATACCGGCGGCGTGAAGTCGCTTCGAGGTGACACCGAGTTAAGTTCTCAAGACGCAGCGGACGCGCTTAAAGGGCCTGTTGACCAGGACAAGCCTTACGCCAGTGACTATGTGTTTCAGCCGCCGCTGATCCCACACAAAATTCGTCACTATGAAATGAGCCTGAACGCCAACAAATGCTTGGCCTGTCACAGCTGGAAAAACGCTCGCGATAGCGGTGCCACCAAAATCAGCGTGACCCATTACCAAGCGCGTGATGGCGAGGTGCTCGCGGACGTCAGTCCACGTCGCTACTTCTGTTTGCAATGTCATGTGCCGCAAGTGGACGCAGAACCCATTGTTAACAACACCTTTGAGCGAGTGGAATCGCTCCGCCAGTAGCCGTTAATTGAGGTTAACTATGAAATTCATAAAAAACTTCTGGCAAAGACTCAAAACGCCTAGCAAGGTCGCCGTTGGCGCCGTGTTAGGCATGGGCTTTGTCGGCGGCATCCTGTTTTGGGGTGCCTTTAACACTGGCATGGAAGCTACCAATACTGAAGCTTTCTGCAGCGGCTGCCACCAGCCAATTGTAGAGGAGATTCAGGAGACCATTCATTGGTCTAACCGCTCCGGTGTTCGCGCCATTTGTTCCGATTGTCACGTGCCTCACGATTGGACTGGTAAAATTGTTCGAAAAGTACAGGCCAGTAAAGAGCTAGTGGCCTTTGCGATGGGCACCATTAGTACCAAGGAAAAGTTCTACGCACGCCGCAAACATTTGGCGGAAAGGGAATGGCAACGACTGAAAGAGAACGACTCTCGTGAGTGTCGTAACTGTCACGAGTTCGACTTTATGGACTTTTCTGAGCAAGGCCCACGCAGTGTCAAAATGCACTCCACCGCGTTAGCCGATGGCGATGCGACCTGTGTGGATTGTCACAAAGGTATCGCCCACAAACTGCCTGACATGAAAGATGTCGAAGGCTGGCAATAACCAAAAAGGAGCCCTATGAGCACTCTAGAATCCGTCATCTGGCATGTCCTTGGTTACGCCGCCATGCCTACCATATTCATTGTTGGCTTTATCGGTGTTGCCGTTGTGTCTCTTTGGATATTGAATCGCTGGGAAAACTAACTTCCCACTAGAAGAGCGGCGAGACTCAGGTCTCGCCGTTTTTTTGTGTGAGTTCGAATCTCAGTCAATTAGGTGCGATACAGCACTTTTACTATGTGCCAGCCAAAGCGGGTTTTCACCAGATGAGGGGTGATGAGTTCGCCGCTAAACGCCACTTTATCGAATTGAGGCACCATCTGCCCCTTCTTGAACTCACCCAGATCGCCGCCTTTCTTACCCGACGGACAGGTGGAGAATTTTTTGGCCAGATTTTGAAACTTAGCCCCTTTGTTGAGCTGAGCCATTAAATCTTCAGCCTGAGATCTGTGCTTGACCAAAATATGCAAAGCGTGTGCGGTACGAGCCATGGGCTTACTTCTGTTGGGTTGGTTTTGGCGCATTATAGTCAAATTCTTCGCCGCTGCGGATATCTGTTTCACAGGCTCATCAACTATCAGCTTATCTGATGGATAGTAACTTTGAAGTATTAGCTATTTGTGGATAATTACCACATTCATTCACTCAGAGCCGTTGAAGTATGTCCGCAACCATTTCCATCGATGCCAATCAGTCCCTGACCCGCCAATTTTGGAAGAACGCCATGCCGGCGATTGTCGCCATGTTGGTCAGCGGCATCTATGTCATAACCGACGGTATATTCATCGGTCAATACGTGGGTCACCAAGGCTTAGCTGCGGTGAACATGGCTTACCCTGTGCTTAGCCTGCTGTTTGGCATCGGCTTGATGGTGGGCATGGGTGCCGGTGCTGTGGTTTCAATTTTTCGCGGCGAAAACCAAGCGCTAAAAGCGGCCCACGGAGTAGTCAGTGCTTTCGCTTTGATCTTTGGTTGTGGCGCTATCGCTACAGCGGCCTTGTACTTTGGCGCCGAGCCAGTGATTGGGCTTCAAGGCGGCAACGGCGACACCATGGCGATGGCCATCGATTATTTGGCTGTGTTCGCGCTATTTTCTATCGCGCCGATTGCTGCCACGGCGATCCCGATGTTGATCCGCAACGATGACAGCCCAACCCTAGCGACTGTCATCATGGTCACGGGCGCCTTGCTAAACATTGGCCTGAACGCGCTATTCGTTGTTTGGTTAGGCTGGGGCTTAGAGGGAGCGGCGATTGCGACCGTCATTGCCAACCTGTTGGTACTGCTTAGCGGTGTTTACTATTACCTTTCTAAACACGCCAGTATTCGCCTGACTCGCGACAACTTTGCGATCAAGCCAAATCTAATGCTCAGAAGCCTAGTACTAGGCAGTTCGCTACTGGTGATGCACCTGTACGGTGGCTTTGTGGTTGCTCTGCACAACGGGCTATTTATGGAGTACTCGGGCATCGCCGCGGTCAGCGCTTATGCTGTGGTGGGCTACATGATGACCCTTTACTATTTGTTCTCCCAAGGCGTGGGCGAAGGGGTTCAGCCGCTGGTGAGCTTCTTCCACGGCGCCCAAAAAGCCAATCCAATCCGCAAATTAGTTTTCCTCGCCGGTAAAGTAGTGTTGTTCAGTGGACTGGTTTGGTACGCACTGCTCAACATAGATCCCGCCTTCGGCATTGGCTTATTTAACTCGGATACTGACGTTATTCGCAGTGCTAGTTTGGGACTCGCAGTACACCTAAGCGGGATGTTTTTGGACGGTTTGCTGGCCTTGTTCGCCGTCTACTACATGTCGGTCAACCAAGGTGGGCGCGCGTTGGCCGTGTCCGTTAGCAACATGCTAGTGCAGTTGCCCTTCTTGTACTGGTTGCCTAAATACTTTGGCGAAATTGGTATTTGGGCCGCCATGCCAGCATCGAACGTGATTTTGGTGGCTGTGATTGCTCCGCTGTTTTGGCGCGACCTAAAGCGCGCTCAGCAGCAAGCTCAGCTTTCTCCTCAGTCAGCCGTGATCTGATACTTTTCTAGGCGATACAAAAACGCTTTGTAAGACAGTTTGAGCCAGGCCGCCGCTTTGCGGCGGTTGCCATGGTTGGCTTGCAAAGCATGGCTTAATGCCTGGCGCTCAAACGCCTGCCAGTCCAACCCTTGCTCGGGAAGCTCCACCTCTGAGGAGGATGACTGTCCATCGACTACCGGCTTTAGCGACAATTGCAGTTCTTGCTCGTCGCCGAGTAATACCATGCGTTCGATTAGGTTACCCAACTCACGTACATTGCCTGGCCAGTGATAATCCAACAACAATCGCTGGGTTTCCTCGCTGAGTTGAGGTGGCTGGCACTGATATTGATGCGCCGCGCGCTCGACAAAGTGCTGCACCAATTGGGGAATGTCGCTTTGACGCTGACGCAGTGCCGGTATGCTCAGTGGTACCACGTTGAGTCGATAAAACAGGTCCTCGCGAAACTCCCCCTTGGCTACCAAGTCCGACAACTGCTTATGGGATGCGGCAATCACTCGAACATCCAACTGACGCTCGGCGTGACTGCCTAAACGAGTAATCACTCCTTCTTGTAAAAATCTCAGCAGCTTGGTTTGCATCAAAGGGCTGAGTTCAGCCACCTCGTCCAAAAACAAAGTACCGCCATCGGCGGCTTCGACACTGCCAATTTTGGTTTGAGTGGCGCCGGTATAGGCGCCTTTCTCCGCGCCAAAAAGCTCAGCCTCAGCTAGCGACTCCGGGATGGCACCACAGTTGATCGCCACAAAGGGGGCCTCAGCGCGCTCGGACAACTGATGCAAAGCCCGTGCGGCCAGCTCTTTACCGGTACCGGATTCACCGTGAATCAACACGGTGGCTTTAGTCGGAGAAACACGACGAATTCGCTCAAACATTTGCTGCATGCAAGGGGCATCGCCAACGATCCCCACCATGGCGGTCTGCTTGGATAGCGCCTGACTTAGGTGGTTGTTTTGCAGACGTAAAGCGGCCGCTTTGGCGGCTTTGTCTAACGCTAACAACAGCTCTTGGCGACCAAAGGGCTTGGCCAGATAATCATCGGCACCGGATTGTATCGCCTCGACCGCGTGCTCAATCGAACCGTAAGCTGTGGCCACCACAAATCCGAGATGGGGATGCTGTCGACGCACGTAATCCAACAACTCCATGCCGGTCAATTGACCCAGCTTCCAGTCGGAAAACACTAAATCGAAACGGCCGCGCTTAAGCTCAACAATCGCAGCCTCCACCGAATCGCAGGCAGTGACTTGGTAACCGGCCTGTTCGAGCATCTGGCTGATTAAGCCGCGCTGTTCGGCTTCGTCTTCAACCAACAATAGGTTGCAAATTGGTTTTGTCATCCCTTACTCCCGGCTAATGCTCTTCAGCGCTTTTCTCATCAAGAACCAATTCAATACAAGCTAAGGTACCCTGCTCCTGAGGGAAAACACTCAGATTGGCTCGATAGTATAGGCTTAACAAGCGCTTCGCTATGTAAAGCCCCATGCCCGCCCCCTGTGGTTTGCCGCTAACGTGGGCCTCAAACAGCCTAGGTAACACTTGAGGGTCGATACCAGCGCCACTGTCCTTAACACTAATTTGCAACCGACTCGCTTGTGTCTCTGCGCTCACAGTGACCGTTTGTCCCGCTTGACTGGCCTCAACACCATTAACCATTAGAGTGTGCAAAACCACTCGCCACTCGTCGTAATTCCCCAGAATTTGTAATTCTCTAGGGAGTTGGTTGTCGATATGAACCACACCATCACTGCTGCGACTGGCGCTAAGCTCCATCGCCACATCGTCCACCAGTGCTTTCAGGCTTAAGGGTTGGCTTCTGTCCAATGGTCCGGTGGCCAATCTGAGTAAGGCACTAATGGTTTGGTTGAGATGCGCGAGCTTTTGGCGCATCGATTGTTGTAACTCGTTTGGGGTTACCTGCTCGCAGTACAGGCCTAGTGTGTGCAGCGGATTGCGCAAAGCGTGGGCCAAGCCGCGACTGACCTCGCCAATTTCCGCCAAGTGCTGTTTGTCTTTGAGTTGTTGCTGACGCTCGCTCAACTGCCTTAACTGTTCGCTGGACTGGTTAAAATCGCTAAGCGCCTGAGCGCTTTCTCCTTTGCCTGAGGGGGGGAGTTGTACCCCTAACTCGCCTTTGGCCAAACGCGACAGACCGCTGGAAAGCTGGCTTAACGGAGCACTGATATGACGCGACAACCAAAAGGCCAATAACAAAGCGAACACGCTGGTAACGGCAATCACAGCTAATGCGTTGTTGAGCAAGACTCGATAGTGACCGGCTTGTGGCGTCAGGCGAGTAACCGTGGGTGCCAAGTCGGGGGTGTTGACCCCTCCGAACTCCTGCTGAACCTGCAACAGCATACTCTCGAGTTCGCGGCGAAAGTTCTCCCGACCGGAGGGCACCAAATCGTCAAGCGGCAGAACAATCAGGGAGATGGGCTTTTGTTGCTCGTCGAATTTGACCACCTGCAGCTGACCACTCTCGTTGGCCAGAATTCGAATATTGTCGTCATCGGCATAGCGCCATTGATTTTGCCGAAGCAGCTCGCGCACTCGCTGGCTGTCCAGTGCTGGAACTTCCGGCAGTTCAGGGATCGACTGTAAAGTGCGATTCACAATCTGAAACGACAAGGCTTGCGACTGCTGAGCAATCTCGGTTTCAATTTTTTGGCCGGCGTAAACAATCCAACCCGCCTGCACAACCGCCATCAACACAATCAATCCAGTCATCCAACTGAACAAGTATTTGGTGAGACTCATAACGTCCTTAGAGTAGCTTTGCTGTGTTTTTTATACCAAGTTGTAGTTCAAGGATCGAGCCAATGCGTCTGTCAGACTTTTTTAGCTAAAACAGAGAGTTACAACTCATTGATATTTGCTCCAAGAAAATCTGTCCTGATATGGGGAATTTTCATTGCCCATATCGGGATATGTTGCCTTGCAGCTGCTTTCAAGGTTTCAAAAATATTTGCTTAAGCTATTGAAATAAAACAAGCTTAGTTTATTGGCACTGTTCTTGATTAGAAACAGAGTGACTATCAACTTCAACCCCAAAAGGATGCTCGTGCAATGACTGCAAAACTCACTCTAGCTATCGGATTTATCGGCGCTCTGTGCCTAAGCGCCGTCAGCTTTGCCGATGAAGAATTCAAGCGCATCGAAATCGATGCGGATAAACAAGACGGTGTTACGGTTGTGACCATTAATACCGATGGTGGTACCGAAGTCTTTGAGCTTAAGGAAGGCCAAGCACTGGACTCTAAAGAACTACAGGAGAAATTGGCCAACCTAGACGAAAAAACTCAAGCCACGGTAAAGCGCGCCTTGGCTCGAGTCCAAGCTTTAGACGCCAATGTCATCGCGGTGAAACAAAAAGCCATTCGCGCTAAGACCAAAGCGATTGAGCTTAAAGCTCAAGCTGCGGCCGATGCGGCAATTAGCGAGGAAGAGATCCAAGTCATTCAACTCAAAGCCCAAGCCGCCGCAGAAGCTGCAATCAGTGATGAAGAAATGGAAGAGCTACAGCGCATGCATGAAGACATGTGGGTAATGGCCGATGAAGAGTTTCACGTGATCCACGAAGTGGAGGGCTCGCCACATAAGCGCATCCAAATCATCCGTAAACACGGCGACTCAGAACAGCACCAAGAGATGGTATTGGATATGGGAGACCATAATCCTACTCAAGGAATTGTGCACCTGATTCGCTCAGGAGCATTCAGCCAAGATGATTTGGACGCGATTCAAGCCGAGCTGGATAAAAAACGTTAGACCGCGCTGCGCTAACTGCCCCAATTAGGCCCGCTTCAAATGAGCGGGCTTTTGCTGGGCTTGAGTTTGCTCTAGACAATAGTCCTTCATGGCCGCTCCCATTTTAGGGTGGCGCAAGGCATAGGCCATGTTGGCTTTCATATAACCCAACTTATCCCCACAATCGTGGGAGCAACCTTCAATGTGATAGGCCTCAACCGAGTGTTGCTCTAGCAACATACCCACCGCATCAGTCAGCTGAATTTCACCTCCAACTCCAACAGGCGTTTTCGCCAACAAGGGCCATATCTCGGAGGTAAATACATAACGACCCACAATCGCAAGGTTAGAAGGCGCCACGTCGCGTTCTGGCTTTTCAACAATGGCGTAAATCGGAGCGATGGAACTGGGGTGCAACTGAGTGCCATTGCAATCGGCGATGCCGTATATGCTAACGTCTTCTTCGGCAACCGGTTCAACCATAATTTGGCTGACACCACTGGTGTTAAAGCGTTGCACCATGGCCGCTAGATTGTCGTCGGAGAGGCGGCAGGAATACTGGTCGATAATCACGTCTGGCAGTACCACAGCAAAAGGCTCATCACCTATGATAGGACGAGCGCAATGAATGGCGTGGCCTAGCCCTTTGGCTTCCCCTTGGCGCACACTAATGACTGTCACCCCTGGCGGACAGATGTTTTGCACTTCGGCCAGCAACTGTCGTTTAACCCGTTTCTCCAGCGTCACTTCAAGTTCAAAGCTGGTATCAAAGTGATTTTCGATGGCGTTTTTAGAAGCGTGGGTCACCAACACAATTTCGGTCAGCCCAGCGCTGACGCACTCGTTGACTATGTATTGGATTAGGGGTTTGTCCACCAAAGGCAGCATTTCTTTGGGGATAGCCTTGGTAGCGGGAAGCATGCGGGTGCCCAGTCCAGCAACTGGGATCACCACCTTCTTAACAGCGTGGTTCATAGGAGTTCCTTTTGTAGCGCACCGACGGCCCAAACGGGCCACCGTTAATAAGCGGAGTGTCCGGTAAAGCCTCTAATCGCGGTCAATCCTATAATTTTTACGTCCATCCAAATCGACCAGTCATTGATGTATTT
The DNA here is from genome assembly GCF_002282855.1 of Paraferrimonas sedimenticola. GTDB lineage: Bacteria > Pseudomonadota > Gammaproteobacteria > Enterobacterales > Shewanellaceae > Paraferrimonas > Paraferrimonas sedimenticola. The sequence goes on from NZ_NRIR01000004.1 coordinate 310,502, forward strand.
CAGGTCGTATTCCACGCGGCGCTCCATTTTGTCCAGCGTGTCGGTTTCACCACGGAAACCATTGATTTGTGCCAGTCCGGTAATGCCCGGTTTCACTTTGTGGCGCAACATATAGCGGTCGACAATACTGCGGTACTGTTCGTTGTGGGCCACCGCATGGGGGCGCGGGCCCACGATCGACATGTCGCCTTGAAGCACATTGAAAAACTGCGGTAATTCATCCAGCGATGTACGGCGAATAAAGGCGCCAAAGCGAGTGACCCGTGGGTCGTCACGCGTCGCTTGAGTGACCTTGTCACCATTCTCCATGGTGCGCATTGAGCGGAACTTCCAGACTTTGATTTTTCGTCCGTCTAGGCCATATCTGTCCTGTTTAAACAACACAGGTCCGCGGGAGGATAGTTTTACCCCAGCAGCGACCGTTAGCATTACCGGAGATAGCACCAATAAAGCCAACGAGCTAAAAATGATGTCTTCTGCGCGCTTGACCCAAGACGTCAGACCGTAAAATGGGGTGTCGTAGACGCTAAAGGTTTGCACATCGCCGACGTTGTTCCAGCGGCTGTGCATCAAGTTGTAGGTAAAGAAGTCCGGCACGATATATGTATTAGCCGTGGTATCGCTGAACTCTTTTAAGTACTGAGCAATGCGATCCTTTGCCGACAGCGGCATGGCGATATAGATTTGGTCGATGTCGGCGTTCTTAGCCCGCTTAATCGCCTCTTTGACGGTACCGTGACAGTGCAACCCCTCGGCGTTCTGTAACCGATTGTCGCAACGATCGTCGTAATAACCATCCAAGACTATGCCCAAGTCCCGTTGCTTTTCGAGCTCGTGCCCCAAGCGCACACCGTTTTCAGTGAGGCCGATAATGGCTGCACGGCGGCTGTTAAAGCCGTGGCTACGCAACTGCCCTTTGGCGCTTTGCACCACGAAACGCCAGGCCAAAATCAAGGCTGGAGCGCTTAAGAACCAGGTACCCATGACTAGGCGAGAGTAGATTTCTGAGGTTTTGGAGAAGTAAGCGCAGACCAGCAGCACCAAAATAGCGACGACCCAGCTTACGAAGACCACCCCCACCTGGCGGCGGAAGTTGTTCATGCGCCAAGAGCGATATAAGTCGCCGCTTTCTGCACAAACCAGGTAGCTTAAGCAGATAATCGCGCAGCAAAAACCGTAAAAGTCGCTGAGTTTGACTTGATATAGGCTGAGGCAAGCGTACAAGCTCGCACAGATTATGAATAGATCCGCCAACCGGAAAAATAGCGCGAATTCCAATTCATGATCTCGAATTAGGCCTCTCTCCATCGATACTGCCCTTTTTGTTTGCTCTCCGAGTGTGTCCACGACCTCTATTGAGGTTCCCTTGCAGTGTTTCCTCCTGAAATAAGGGGTCTTCTTGAAGTTAAACCCTAGTCCATTCCGCTGCTGCTTTAGCAAAGCTTAGTCGAGATTATTGATGCTTCAAGCAATCAAAGAGGGAATTTTGCAGAATAAAATTTCTTTTTTCATCAGTTTGTTAGACAAATAAACTAAAAGCGGCAGCCCAAGGCTGCCGCATACATTGATCCACTATAGTTGAAGATTGCTAAAAGCTCTGGTTTATCATGAACCAAGCTTGGCTACCCTCTTGGCTAAACGCCAAATCGGCACGCACTACCAATCCCTCGATTGCTGCTCGCGCGCCAAAACCATAGCTGACTCGCATGTTTTTGTGCAGTTCGGTTAGGTTAAAGCTATCTGCCACGCGACCAGTTTCAACAAAGCCAACAAACTGCCACCAGGGAATGTCATAGGGCCTCAACAGGCGCAGATTTGCCAGGGGCTGCCACTCGGGCGTAACTCGAAGCTCTGCTGTATAAGCCGTCGCTGATCGCCCGTGAAACCTGACACTGTCAAAACCGCGCATGCGATCCATGCCACCCAAGTTTATACCGATAAAAGGCGGCGGCCGGCGCATCATCCCGGTGCGACTGTCCATTTGGTTCCAACTCGGGGTATCCGCCAAGTAGTAATTGAGTGCCAACACCTGCGAGCGAGTGCCGAGCATTTTAAGCAAGGGGACAAAGAGGCTTTGCTCAAACTCCCAGGTACTCCAACTGGGGCGATCCGCGCTTCCCCAATCTTTGGTCACACTGAGTTGAGTACGCCCACCACGGGTGCTGTGTTGAGTCGAGTCGCGATTGTCCCATTGCAGAGTGAGCTTCACTCCCTTACTCGACTGGCGCGGTCCGTCTGACCCCAAACCGACCAGATCTTGCCACTCATTAAACCAACGACTCTTTATTCGAGTCACACCGTTGTTCAGTGGATTCCAGCCTTTGGCGGCATTGGGCTGCGACAACAAACTGGCTGCAGCGCCTTGGGCACCATCACCAAAGGGCAGTACATAGTCCAAATAAACTCGGTGAAAGCCTTCGATTCCCAATGTGGTAACGCGATTGTCGTGGCTCGATTCGTTAGCACCTGGGCGCTCATTGGGAAAATTCGGGTTGCCGGGCAGATAGTAATTGGCCTGAGTGTAGCGACCGCGATAGCTCTCGGCACTGAGCAACCACTGACTGTCGGCCAAGGTATAGTTGTGAGCCCCAAGGTAACCTAGGTTCGAGTTGTTGTTGGTGGTAAAACCTATGCCGACCAAACTCGCTTGGGGTTGACCTGCGTGATTGACCACACCGGCCACGCCAAAGGCGACACCTAAGGTATCGGAGGCAAAGGCAAAGGGCAAAGCCTTGGCTGTCGCTTTATCACTAGCGCTGGCACCAGAGAGGTCTATATCAGCGGGCAAATCTTCGCGAGCGTGGGCAAGGCTGCCCAACAAGCCGATGAGTACAACAAGAAAACGCAATACGAAAAAACTCTTAAATGGGGAACAACTCGTTCAATCAGTCGAATTGTACGGCAACTCTGGGGGTCAACTTGGTGACTAATTCATAGGCGATTGTGTCTATTGTGCGCGCCACCATCTCAACCGGCAGGTTTGGCCCCCACATTTCCACTTCATCACCGGGTTTATCGGCGGCGGCTGGCCCCAAATCAAGGGTGAGCATATCCATCGACACGCGACCGACAATCGGGCAAATACGGCCGTTGACCCAAACCGGCGTGCCTTGCGGAGCATTGCGCGGATAGCCATCACCATAGCCTATCGCCACCACGCCCAAGCGAGTGTCTTGCCCTGCGCGCCAAATCCCGCCATAACCCACAGGCTCGCCGGCTTTGTGCTCACGCACAGCTATCAATTCGGACACCAGCCGCATCGCCGGTTTTAATCCTCGTCGACGCGCGCCATCATCGTCAGAAGGGCTCACGCCATACAGAGCAATGCCTGGACGGATCCAATCAAAGTGGCTTTGTTCTAGATTGAGAATACCGGCCGAATTGGCCATCGAGCGCTCGCCCGCCAACTCTGTAGTCAGTTGCTCAAAGACAGCCAGTTGTTGCTGGTTCTGCGCCTTTGAAGGCTCATCAGCACTGGCAAAGTGGCTCATCAGATTGATGGGCTTTGCCACGTTCTCGCAAGCCATTAAACGCTGATAGGCCTGCTCAAAATCTTCTGGGCGAATCCCTAAGCGATGCATACCTGTATCGACTTTCAGCCACACGGTCACCGGCCGACTTAACTGAGCCTGCTCTAACATGGCGATTTGATTGTCGTGATGCACCACAGTATCAATGTTGTGCGCGACCAAATGCTTGAGGTGCTCTTGGCGGAACACGCCTTCAAGTAAGAGTAAGCGAGCACTCACACCGCCGCTGCGCACCTGCAGTGCTTCTTCTAGACGTGCCAGCCCAAAGCCATCGGCTTGAGTTAGGCTTTGACACACTTGTATCAGGTCGTGGCCATAGGCGTTGGCTTTCACCACCGCCATGATCTTGCTGTTCGGCGCGAGCTGCTTTAACCGCGATAGGTTTTGCAGCAAAGCTTGGCGGCTGATTTCAGCCCGGGGAAAAGGTTTCAAATGGCGTCTCTTTGGCGCTTATTCGTCGAACTCGTAAGAGCCGGCGTAGTTATCGAATCGGGAGAATTGACCTTGGAAGGTCAGTCGTACCCGTCCGATGGGTCCGTTACGCTGTTTACCAATAATGATCTCAGCGACGCCTTTTTCCGGCGAGTCGTCGTTATACACCTCATCGCGGTAAATGAACATGATCAAGTCCGCATCCTGCTCAATAGAGCCAGATTCACGCAAATCCGAGTTAACCGGACGCTTGTCGGCACGCTGCTCCAAAGAACGGTTAAGCTGCGACAGTGCTACCACTGGCACTTCTAACTCTTTCGCCAGCGCTTTTAGCGAGCGCGAAATCTCAGCGATTTCCAGAGTCCGGTTGTCCGACAGTGCCGGCACCTGCATCAACTGCAGGTAATCGATCATGATCATGCTAAGACCACCGTGCTCACGGGCGACACGACGGGCGCGGCTGCGCACTTCGGTTGGGGTCAGTCCTGAGCTGTCGTCGATGTGCATCTTAGCGTTTTCGAGCATTAAGCCCATGGTGGAAGATACGCGAGCCCAATCGTCGTCGTTGAGCTGACCGGTACGCACGCTGGTTTGGTTAACGCGGCCAAGGGAGGCCAGCATACGCATCATGATCTGCTCTGAAGGCATCTCTAAGCTGAAAATCAGCACTGGCTTGTCTTCGTTCATCGCCGCGTATTCGCACAAGTTCATGGCGAAGGTGGTTTTACCCATAGAAGGACGTGCCGCCACAATCACCAGGTCACTGGGTTGCAGTCCCGCGGTCATTTTGTCGAGATCTTGGTAACCGGTAGACACGCCGGTAATACCGCCGGAGTCTGGGTTATTGTAAAGCTGCTCGATACGGTCGACGGTTTTTTCCAGAATGCTCTTAACGTCTTCTGGACCTTCGTTTTCCTTACCGCGAGATTCGGCAATCTTAAAGACTTTGGTTTCCGCCAAGTCCAGCAAGTCCGCCGAATTGCGCCCTTCAGGATTAAAGCCCGCTTCGGCGATTTCGTTAGAGACTCGAATCATGTCGCGTACGATCGCGCGCTCGCGCACGATTTCGGCATAAGACACAATGTTACTAGCGCTTGGCGTGTTCTTGGCAATCTCGCCCAGGTAAGCAAAGCCACCAGCGTCTTCGAGCTGGTCGTGAAGCTCTAAGCGCTCGGACACGGTAATCATGTCCAGCGGATGACCGCCTTCGACCAAGCTGGCCATAGCTTCAAAGATCAACTGGTGGGCGCGGGCGTAAAAATCACCCTTGTCCAAGTGCTCGGATACTCGATCCCATGCTTCGGCATCTAGCATCAAGCCGCCCAAAACCGATTGCTCAGCTTCGAGCGAGTGCGGTGGTACCTTGAGCTGCGCTACTTGCGCATCGCGCTGAGCCACACTTTTGCTTTTGCTAAATTGCCCTTGCTGTGTCATGAATCGCTGTTTCTCTTGGCTATCGACCGTTCAGTTATGGTTAAATGTCGGTCGTAAAAATACTCATAATAAAAAAGGATCGCATATGCGCAAAGCGCTATCTGCCGCATCTTTGATGATGCTCATGGGCCTAGCTCAGGCCAACGAAGGGCAATGGCAACCCTATCAAATGCCCCAAATCGCTGACAAACTCAAGCAAAGTGGCATTAGCATTGCTGCCGAAGACTTGGCCGATTTGACCCAGTATCCGATGAATGCCGTCGTAGGTTTGGGCTATTGTACCGCCAGTTTTGTTTCACCAAAAGGTTTGGTGGTCACTAACCACCATTGCGCCTACCGCGCCATCCAATACAACAGCCGCAAACAGCACAACTACATGCGCGATGGTTTCCTGGCAAACACCATGGGCGCTGAGGTCCACGCCGGTCCAAGCGAGCGTTTGTACGTGACCGAATCGGTTACCGACGTTTCCGATAAAGTTCGTTCTAACCTGCCAGAAGATCCGCTATTGCGCTACCGCGCACTAGAAGATAATCGCAAAGCATTAATTGCTGAGTGCGAAGCGGACGAGAACTACCGCTGTTCGGTACCGAGTTTTCACTCGGGCCTTGAGTACTACCTAATCAAGCAGTTAATCATTCGCGACGTGCGCTTGGTGTACGCGCCACCCAAGAGTGTCGGTGCCTTTGGTGGGGATATCGACAACTACGAGTACCCTCGTCATGCCGGTGACTTCACCTTCTTGCGCGCCTACGTTGGCAAAGACGGCAAACCAGCGGCGTATTCAGAAGACAATGTGCCCTACGTACCAAAAAGCTATCTGAAAGTGAACGCCAAGGGTGTTAGCGCTGGTGATGGCGTATTGGTGGCCGGTTACCCGGGCGCCACCCAACGCTACCGTCGCGCCAGTGAACTGAAATTTTCCAAAGAGTGGCTCTACCCAACCCAGGCGGCTCGTTACCAGCGTCAGTTGGACACCATTGCTGAGATGTCAAAAGACAACGAAGAGGTGGCCATTAAGTACGCCGGCTCAGTGGCCAGCATGGCCAACCGCATGAAAAAGCTCAATGGTTTGATGGACGGCTTTCGCGCCACCGACATTGTTGGCATCAAGCAACAGCAACAAGCGGAGTTTGCTAAGTGGGCACAAAAAGACCACGCCGACGTGCTGGTTGAGGTAGAAAAACTCGAGCAACTGCTGGCGCAAAAGCGCGACCGCCAGCAAACCGACCACTACTTTGAAAACGCCCAATCCAGCGCACTACTTAAAACCGCGATGAACCTCTACCGTTGGGCCTTAGAAAAACAAAAGCCGGACGCGGAGCGCGAACTGGGCTTTCAGCAGCGCGATCAAAAGATGTTCACCGCGCGCCTTAAACGTTTGGACACCAGCTTTGATGCCAAAGTGGACAAAGCCTTGTGGCAAATGGACATTGAAGCCTATCTTGCCCAAGACCACCGTGTGCCTGAGTTCGACGCCCTGTTGGAAGAGAATACCGAGGTGCCACTGGGCGAGCGTCTAGAAGCGCTATACGCGCTATCATCGTTGCGCGACCAACAGGCTCGTTTGGACTGGATGAACAAAGACGTGGCTGAGTTTGAGAGCAGCGCTGACCCATTCATTCGCGCGGCGGTATCCCTCTACCCTGTGATTGAAAAGCAAGAACGCCTCGAAAAAACCCTTTGGGGTGAATTGTCCAAGGCGCGTCCTGCATACATGAAAGCCATCATTGCCTTCAATAAAGAACAAGGCAAACCGGTATACCCAGACGCCAACCGCACTCTGCGCATCTCGTATGGCACAGTGGACGGTTATCGTTCTGCCGACGCTTTGTACAAACAACCTTTCACCAAGCTAGAAGGGATTGTCGCCAAGCACAAGGGTCAGGAGCCGTTCAACGCGCCTAGTCGCCTACTTGAAGTGATTGCCAAAGGCGACATGGGCGAGCACAAAGTTGAGCAAGTTTACCCGAATCGTCAGTCTTGGATGTGCCGCTTTATCAGCTGTAACGATGCACAGCCGAGCTTTAACTCAGTGCCGGTAAATTTCTTGTCCAGCGTAGACACTACAGGTGGTAACTCGGGCTCGCCAATTCTTAACGGTAAAGGCGAACTGGTGGGATTGAACTTTGACTCAACCTACGAAGCCATCACTAAAGACTGGTTCTTCAACGAAGAGATCACTCGCGCCATCCACGTGGATATTCGCTACATCCTGTGGATGATGGATAAGGTGGACAACGCCCACAACTTACTCGATGAGCTAGAGTTGGTTAAGTAACTTTCTAAGGCCGGTATTCACCGGCCTTTTTTATTGCCAAAAAAGCCCTTTGATTTGCTGCCTGTTGAATAGACTGAACTACACTTAGCGTTAGCCTGTACTAAGGGAGAATTTTGATGCGTCTAGGGACAATACTTTTGGGTTGCACTTTACTCGTTGCCGGCTGCGGAGGCGGCAGTTCAAGCCCCAACCCCACACCACCTCCACCCGGCGGCGGCACCGTCGACCAAGCCATCGAAGTCAGCGTGTTTAACGCGGCAAAACCCATTGATGGTAACTACTCGGGTAAGATCAACGTCAATGCCAGTATTACCTCAAAAGAGGAAACTAAGAGCTTTGACAATCTGGTGACTAATTTGGGCTTAGGTGAGCAAAACAGTCAAAACCTGACTTGGGTTCAGACAAACGAGTCACCGGTGGCTAACTCAAAGCTAAGCACCACAGTACTCGACGCCGATTCGGGCCAGACCTTGGGCACTCAAGAAACTGAAGTCGCTAATGGCGCCCATCAGCAAGTGTATTTGGTAGGGCAAAGCGACAAGAGCTTACAAGCCGTGCTGGTTGCTGCCCCGTCGTTGAGCGAGCTCAACGACCCGCTCAATTCCAATCAGTTTGCGATTAGTGTCGTACACGCCTACACGCCAGGTTCGAGCTTGGTGGTGGATGTGTATTTCACTCACGGCATACGCGACAAAATTGGCGACAAAGTTGGTTTTGGTGAGCGCGGTGCGGTCACTGCTGTCACCGCTCAACCTGGAGCGGATCGCATCATAGTCACCGATGCAAACCTAGCACCAGACTTTGGCAATCCGGCCAATAACCTGGGTAGTTTTGACGAGCAGAACCTGCAGGCGGGCAAACACTACCAAATAGTAGTGACCGAAGCGGCTGACTCTAGCGCCCCCAAGCTACACATCATTACTTTGGACTAACCTTCAGGATTTGCGCTTAAGTGTGCATAATTTTCGCAACAATTCGGATTTTTTTTGAATTATTTGATGAAGTTAGCGAAAACTATGACATACTTAAGCAGTACGCCTGTTCGATTCTAGGCGTAGGCTGAGCTTAAACATTTGATAAAGGATAATTCGCATGAACAAGAAACTGATCACTGTGGCAGGTGTTGCCATGGCTGCTATGCTGACCGGTTGTGCTAACACCGAGCAACTAGAGTCTAGCGTTGCAAGCTTGAACGACAAAGTAGACGCGCTGTCTGCTGAAGTTAGCTCTCTGAAATCTGAGCACGCTTCTCTTCGCTCTGACGTTAACGCTGCTAAAGCCGCTGCAATGGAAGCTCAGCAAGAAGCTGCCCGTGCAAACGAGCGCGTAGACAACATCGCAGACTCTTACAAGAAGTAAGAGCTCTTAGCGAGCAGAACTTGATAAAGGCGCAGCTGTTAGCTGCGCCTTTATATTTAGGCGCACAGGAATACCGCGCTGAGCTTCGAGTTCGCGCTTCAAGTGGCTAGGATCCACATCCGACTCGGCCAATAAAGTCCGCACCGACGGCGTGAAATTAATCTGACGACTCGGCGCCTGACCTTCCTTCTCCGTCAGTGGCGAGTGCACTTCCACAATCAACTTTCCATCAGGCTCACGAGCCGCTTTTACCGTGCGGTTAATCACTCGTACCGGCGTGCCTGCACGAACCTTGTCAAACAACCAAGCGATGTCCGGCGGATTCATGCGAATACAGCCCGAGCTAACGCGTAAACCAATGCCAAAGTCTTTATTGGTGCCGTGAATTAAGTAACTGCCATCGCCGTGGGCCAACTTAAGCGCATGCCGGCCTAGCGGATTGTCTTTGGTTCCGCCGGGCACCACGCGTGGCAAAATCTCACCCGTGCGCTTGAAGTGGTCTTCGCGAATGCCTGGGGTTGGCGTCCACGATGGGTCAGGAATACGCACCGCGACTTTAGTATTCATTTCGGGTGTCTCGCGCCCAACTCGACCAATCCCAATCGGGAAGATGTGCACCTTGTTGGATTTAGGCTCGAAGTAATACAGGCGCAACTCGGCCAGATTAATCACCACACCCTTGTGTGGGACATCAGGTAATAGCGCTTGAGTTGGGATCACCAGTAAACTGTCTGGGTCGGGTAGGAAAGGATCAACGCCTGGGTTGGCGTCCATTAAGGCCAACAAACCAACATTGTACATCTGGCCGATACCGTTGAGGTGCTCGCCTTTGTCGACTTTGTGGTACTGCAAACGGCCCACTAAACGACTGCCATCGACGTTCATGGTGTATTCGTTAGCAATGCTACTAAAAGCCAGTAATCCAGATAATAAAGTTAGCGCTATGGTCTTCAAACGACACCCCCTACAGCTTGTGGGCTACAGTGTACCTCAAGCATCCGCCTTGGCAAACGCCAACCGTGCAGGTTAGTCGTTTGAACCAAATATCAATCCGGCGATGGCGTTAATCAAGCCATCGATGAGCCCCACATTGACGTCAGAGCGTTCAATATTGTGCGATTCACTGGCACCGCCTTGGGCCACTCTCTGGTCTCGAGCGTCGGCAATCGACTCGGTGAGCGAGTAATTGTTGGTGGCGCACCCCGTTATAAGGGTTAAGGCCAACAGGATAGTAACTCGAGTTTTCATAACTGTTCCTTGTCTATAACGCTTCCTGCATCCCTTTGTATGACCGGCTAAGTCAGACAAAGTTTTTGCTAATGTAATTTAGGGTAAAAAAAACACCGCCCGAAGGCGGTGTCTTTTTATTGCATCAAGCAAGACTCTTATTCAGCAACGATAGTTACTTTAACAGTGGTCTTAACTTCAGTGTGCAATTGTACGTCGATGTCGAACTCACCCAAAGTGCGCAGAGCACCGTGTGGTAGACGAACTTCAGACTTAGCCAGCTCGTGACCAGCAGCAGAAACCGCTTCAGCAATATCGCGAGTACCGATAGAACCGAACAGTTTGCCTTCGTCACCAGCTTTAGAAGCGATGCTAACACCTCCCAGCGCAGCCAGCTTCTCAGCGCGAGCTTCAGCAGCAGCCAACTCGTCAGCCATTTTGGCTTCAAGTTCGGCGCGGCGAGCTTCGAAAACTTCGATGTTGGCTTTGGTCGCAACTACTGCTTTGCCTTGAGGCAGCAGGAAGTTACGTGCGTAGCCAGCTTTAACAGAAACTTGGTCGCCTAGGCCACCCAAGTTTGCGATTTTATCAAGCAAAATAACGTTCATTACTTTTCCTCTCTAATTCAGTGATGAATTGCTTACTGACTTACTTGTGTAGGTCGGTGTAAGGCAACAGAGCTAAGTAACGAGCACGCTTGATAGCAGTGGCTAGCTGGCGCTGGTATTTAGCGCTAGTACCAGTGATACGACTCGGTACGATTTTACCGCTCTCAGTGATGTAGTTCTTCAAAGTAGCGATGTCTTTGTAATCGATCTGAGTTACACCTTCAGCGGTGAAACGGCAGAACTTGCGACGACGAAAATAACGTGCCATTGGTTAGTCTCCTAACTTATCAATTCAATTGAATCTGCGTGTAACATGACTTTGCCGCTGCCATCTCTGGCTTGTTGCCAGGCCAGAAAGCCTTCGACTTTCACGTTACTACCAGAAGAAATTCGCTTGCAGGCATCCTGTAGATGGCTGCCGCTGACCACAACCTTTATCGGGCAAAACACGCTTCGCAGCATGCCGGCTTGGGTTTGGTTGGAGCGGTGCTCTAAGTGCAATACCGTGTGCGGGATTCCCGCGGCACTGGTGACTTGCTTAGGCGCGCTGGCTACCAAGCCAACAATCCGTACCTGATTGGTGGTCACAGAATTCCTTACTCGGCCTTCGCTTCTTCAGTAGTTGCTGCAGGTGCCTCTTGCTGTGGAGCAGGACGGCGGCTTTCACGTTCTTCTTTGGCTTTAGCCATTGGAGATGCTTCGGTTACAGCGTCTTTCGCGCGGATAACCATGCTACGTAGAACAGCGTCGTTGAAGCGGAAAGCAGTTTCCAGCTCAGCAACAGAGTCAGCAGTAGTTTCGGCATTTACCAGAACATAGTGGGCTTTGTGCAGCTTATCGATTGGGTAAGCTAGTTGACGACGGCCCCAGTCTTCCAAGCGATGAATAGTACCGCCAGCTTCAGTGATGATGCCGGTGTAACGCTCGATCATGCCAGGAACCTGTTCGCTTTGATCAGGGTGGACCATAAATACGATTTCGTAATGACGCATTTAGAGCTCCTTACGGGTTAATCAGCCTCGTCTGGGTTCAGTCGGACCACTTTGAGGCAAGGAACATAAAGATGTGTGACTGATTCAGGCGGCGTATCGTACAGAAAAGCCACCGAAAATACAATAGTTCAAAACCTGTCTGCGTGCTTACCAAAGTATCACTGGGGTGTGCTTTGACTCTTCACATTGCGTGGCAGTTGCGTATCATATGCGGAGCAACCCCAAACGTGCGCTAAAAACTAGAATAACGAGAGCTACAACAAGAACTATGAAAGCTAACCGCCTCGCGTTACTGGCCTTAGTTGTCAGTCCTGCCTGGGCTATTGTGCCGCCTGAATACCAAGACCCTTCCAATCCTTTCAGCGCTGAAGTGGAGATGGGCTTACAACTGACCACAGGTAACACTGTGGCCAACTCCTTCAACGGCCGCACCAAAGTCATTTACGACACCTTAAATGCTAAGCAGGAAGGTAACTTTCGCGCTTACTTCGCATCGGATTCGGAAAAAATCACCGCCCAGCAATATCAGCTGCAGTTTCAGTCGGACCGCAAGTTTGCCGACGGCGATTACCTCTACGGCCGTGGCGATTTGACTTGGGACGAATTTGGTTCGTTCACTCGCCAATACATCTTCTCGACCGGTTACGGTTTTGACGTGCTTCAAAATTCGCGCTCCAAGCTAAGTTTTGAAGCGGGTCCTGGTTATCGTTTGTCCTTGCCGCAGGTCAGCGCAGACGTTCCCAAACCAGAGGATGAGCGAGAAGTGATTGCCCGTGGTGCCGCCAAGTTTGAACACAAGCTGCAAGAGTACACCACCTTTAACGCTGACTTAGTTTCTGAGGTGGGTGAAAAGAACACGGTAACCACTTTGGATTTGAGCTACAAAAACTTGTTCTTTAAAGATTGGGCGCTAAAAGTTGGCTTGTTCATCAAGCACAACCGAGTGGTTCCAGAAGGCAGTAAGAACACAGATACCATTACCACTGTGAACTTACTCTATACCTTCCAGTAAATCTTTTATCCGGCGCGACGCTGGCGCAGTGCTTCAAACAGGCACACGCCAGTGGCCACGGAAACATTCAAACTGCTCACCTGACCCAGCATAGGGATCGACACTAGCGTATCGCAGCTTTCACGGCTTAAGCGACGCAAACCTTTACCCTCTGCGCCCATGGCAATTGCCAATGGCCCTTTTAGGTCAGCCTGATACAAGTCACAATCGGCCTCGCCTGCCGCACCGACAATCCAAACGCCTTTGTCTTGTAGCTGTCGCATGGTACGCGCCAGATTGGTCACAGCCACTAGCGGCACAGATTCCGCCGCACCCACCGCCACTTTGCGCACGGTTGGAGTAATACCCACTGACTTGTCCTTAGGCACAATCACTGCAGCCACACCAGCAGCATCAGCGTTGCGCAAACAGGCGCCTAGGTTATGAGGGTCAGTCACCCCGTCAAGAATCAGCAGCAAAGGGGACTCGGTGGCATCGAGAATGCGGTCCAAGTCATTTTCGTTCTTGGGTTTGATCTCTTTGACCATAGCCAACACCCCTTGGTGTTGAGTGCTACCGGCTTTGTCGTCCAAGGTTTTGCGATTGGCCTGCTGCACGCTAATACCATAAGGCGCAGCCGCGTCTAACAGCTGTTGTAAACGCTGGTCTTGGCGTCCTTTAAGGCAGTAGATAGACAGTACCTGTTCTGGTTGGCTGTCCAAAATGGCTTGCACTGCATGCAAACCGAAAACCCATTGTGGCTTACTCATTGTGTCTCTCTGTGATTAACGTTGACGCTTGCTCTTACCGCCGCGACTGGTCCTGCTCTTACTGCCGCCGCTTTTGCCCCGACCGCCTTTGGCTTTGCTACTAGTTGAGCGTGAAGACTTTGACTTGCCGCCTATCTCGCCGCGAGCAAGTTGCGAGCGAATCGAGCCTTTGGCTTTGGAGCGGCCACTGCTGGCTTTAGCCGTGCGTCCTGATTTGGCGCGGGATTTTACATTGTCCACCAGCACCATGTCGATCTGCTTATCGTCTAAATTCACTGCGGCGATTTTGACTCGCACCGCATCGCCAATGCGATAGCTGCGCGCCGAGCTCTCGCCCTGCAACATCTGACGTCCTGAATCGAAATGATAGTAATCGTTGGCCAATGAGGATACATGTACTAAGCCGTCGATAAACAAGCCTTTAAGGCGTGCAAAGAAGCCAAAGCTGGTCACCGAGGCGATCACAGCGTCAAACTCATCACCGAGGTGGGCTTGCATGTATTCACACTTGAGCCAATCGGACACTTCACGAGTGGCGTCATCGGCGCGACGCTCAGTGGTCGAACACTGCACGCCGAGTTCATCGAGCTCTTCGATTTGATAGAAGTAACCACCGTCACGAGTCCAATTCTCGGTAATCGGTTTACCTGCTTTAGCGGCGGCTTCGCGATTGAGCAAATAGCGTATGCTGCGGTGCAACTGCAAATCTGGGTAGCGACGAATCGGCGAGGTAAAGTGGGCGTAGGCATTTAGTGCCAAACCAAAGTGGCCGTCTTCATCCGGACTGTACTGGGCTTGGCTCATGCTTCTGAGCAACATAATTTGAATCAGCTCAGCATCATCGCGATCGCCAATTTGCCCTAACAGATTGGAGTAATCCATGGGCTGAGGTTCATCACCACCGCCTAAGGTCAGGCCGCGCTCGCGAACAAACTCGCGATAACTGGTGAGTTTGGTTTCCGATGGACTTTGGTGAACCCGATACAGAGTCTCAGCCTTGTGCTTTTTAATAAAGCGCGCCGCCGCGACATTGGCCAAAATCATGCACTCTTCGATGATCTTGTGCGCCTGGTTGCGCGAACGCGGAACAATCGACTCAATCTTGCGCTGGTCGTTAAAGATGAATTGAGTTTCTTCGGTCTCAAAGGCAATGGCACCGCGCTCTTCACGGGCCTTATTAAGCGTCAGATACAACTCTTGCAAGACTTCAAGATGCGGCAGTAAACGCTCTAAATTCGGGTCTTTGGTGCCCTGCTCCAGCGCATCCGCTACTTGCTCGTAAATCAGGCGAGCGTGAGAATGGATAACCGCTGGGTAAAACTTGTAGCCGGATAAGCTGCCGCTATCACTAATGGTCATCTCGCACACCATGGCCAGGCGGTCCACTTTTGGTTTGAGCGAGCACAGACCGTTGGACAGCTTTTCGGGCAGCATAGGAATGACCTGGGACGGGAAGTACACAGAGTTACCGCGGGCAATCGCCTCTTCGTCTAGCGCCGAGCCTTTTTTAACGTAATGACTGACATCAGCAATCGCCACCCACAAGCGCCAACCGCTGCGTTTGCGCTCGGCATATACCGCATCGTCAAAGTCGCGGGCGTCCGAGCCGTCAATGGTCACTAATGGTAAGTGACGTAAATCGACTCGATTGGTCTTATCGTCGTCAACGACCTCATCGGACAGTTTGCGCAACTGACGGTCTATGCGTTGATTCCATTGGTGCGGCAAGTCGTAATTGCGCAGGGCAATTTCGATTTCCATGCCCGGCGCATTTTCTTCGCCTAAGATCTCACGCACCTGGCCTTTAGCGGCCATAAAGTGAGTGGCGCGCTCAAGCACATCGACCACACAAATATCACCCTCACGAGCGCCGTTGGCCATGCCCTTATCAATCAGAATGTCTTGGGGAATGCGCTTATCTTGAGGAGTCACAAACGCGATAGAACCGTCCTTGTGAAAGCGACCAACAATCGGCGCTTTGCGCGGCTCAAGCAAACGAACCAAACGCACCTCGCGACGACCGCGCTTATCGACTCCCAATGGCTGCGCCATGACGCGATCGCCATCGAAGTACTTGCTCATGCAACGATAAGGAATGAATAAGTCCTGATCGCCGTGATCTGGACGTAAGAAACCAAAGCCATCTTTGTGGCCCATTACGCGACCGAGAATCATGTCCATGCGCTCAGGCAGCGCGTAGCACTTGTTACGGGTAAAGACTAGTTGGCCATCGCGCTCCATGGCACGCAGGCGACGGCGCAGGCCTTCCCACTGGTCTTCACCAGACAAACCTAGGGCTTGACCGATTTGGTCTCGATTACAGGGGCCGGATTGACCGTTTAGCCATTCGAGAATGAATTCACGGCTGGGGATGGGATTGTCGTACTTTTGCTGCTCGCGCTCAAAATGAGGGTCGTGGCTCATGGGCTTCCAAGCTTGGCGGGTTGAAAGCCCAATTATATGGGAAATAAGGGACTTAGTATGCTAATTCAGCAGATTTTTTCGCCCGTGCAATCTGACTGGCCGGCATTCGCTCACTCAATCGCGCCAAAATTCGCAGCGCTTGCTGACGCTCAAAGTCTGACTGATAGTAGGCATTATGAAGCCAAGCATAAGCTTGCGTGTAGTCACGCGGGCTACCATGCCCCTCGGCGTACAACTCGCCCAACAACAGCTGAGCTTCCAAGTTACCGTGGGCCGCCGCCGGATACGCCAAGCGCACCGCCTTGTCCGAATCCGCAATCACCAACTGACCGTTGCGATAGTAGCGAGCCAGTTTCACCATGGCCTCGGGCAAGCCCTGCTCCGCCGCTTTTACCAACAGCGGCATACCCTCTGGCACACTGCGTTTAACACAAACCCCATGGTTGAGCATCTCGCCCCACAAGAACTGGTAAACCGGCTGCTTGAGCACCATGGCATTGGCCTGAATGTCCTGCACAATCTGGCAGCGGTCCCGCTTAACCTGAGCTAAGTAGCTGTTATTGCGGATCATCTCCAGCAATCCCGCTTGAGAATACTGCTCGACAGCGCGCATCTGCGCGCTCGCAGCAAAACTGGCGCATAGGCAAAATAGCAATAGGCCGGAAAGTGTACGCATCAATAGACTCCTTGTGATTGCTTTAGTTATCGGCCAACAGCCCATGAGCTTTAGCGCCAAGATTGACAGCCTTGAGCGCCAAGATTGACAGCGACGACTCACCGAGTAAGGTAAGGGACGGATAAAAATTACACTAACTAAAGGACTAACCATGCGCCTATCCCTGATCGCAATGGCTTGCAGTGCTCTATTGGTCGCTGCACCAGCCGTTCACGCCGAGCCACCGCAAGACCCAAGTACCCAAGCAGCCGTTGTTTCTGCCTCTAAACACTTAAATCAGCTGTTTATGGATTATCAGGAAGAGATGCTGCAGCTCAACCCGATTGTGGCGACCATCCGCGGCGACATGCGCTTTAACGATCAGTTCGGCGACTGGGATAGCGAAGAAAATGACAAAGCTCAGCAGGCGCTAAACACCAAGTACCTCAACAAAATTCGCGCCATTGACCCCAAAACCTTAAGCGGCCAAGACAGAGTCAGCTACGACATCTTCCTTTATGACCGCGAAACAGCAGAGCAAAACCGCAAACTAGGGGTTGCCGAAATCCAAGGGCTAATGCCACTGACCCAATTTGGCGGCTGGCCAATGTACCTGCCACAAATGAGTGACGGTATGCTAGGTCAACCTTTCAATACCGTCGAGGACTACGACAATTGGATTAAGCGAGTATCTGGCTTTGCCCCCTACGTCGACCGAGTGATTGCCAAGATGCGCAAAGGTGCCGAACAAGGTGTGGTCCTACCAACCATACTGGCGGAAAAGCTACTGCCACAAGTACAAGCCTTCGTTGGATTGACGCCACAAAAGAGCCCGTTCTGGGGCCCTATCAAGAAGTTGCCAGATTCATTTAGCAAGCCAGACCAAGCCCGCATCATTTTCGAATACGAGCAGCAAATCAAGCAAGGCGTAATTCCTGCTTTCGAGCGCCTAGCGACCTTTATCGAAACCGAGTACATGCCAAAAACCCGCAAGAGCCACGGCATCGATGGTATTCCCAAGGGCAAGCTGGTTTATCAACAAGCCATTAAGCAATTCACCACCACCGACCTAAGCGCTGAAGAAATTCATCAAATGGGACTCAAAGAAGCCGACCGCTTGTTTGAGGAAATGAAAAAGGTAAAAGCAAAGACCGGCTTTAAAGGCGATATGAAAGCCTTCTTCGAATACCTAAAAACCGATCCAAAGTTCTACTACACCAAAGCCGAAGACCTGCTCCAAGGCTACGAAGACCTTCGAGCGGTAGTCGACCCAAAACTGGACAAGATTTTTAACGTAGAGCCAAAAGCACCCTACATTATTAAGGCCGTAGAACCCTTCCGCGAAAAATCCATGGCACCCGCCCAATACTTCCGCGGCTCCCCAGACGGCAAACGTCCTGGTGTGTTTTACGCCAACACCTACGACCTAAAAGCCAGACCCAAGTGGTTCATGGAGGCACTATCCCTCCACGAGGCATCTCCTGGTCACCACTTCCAAGTATCGCTAAACCAAGAAGCCGGTAACCTACCGCCATTCCGCCGCTACGGCGGCTACGGTGCCTATGTAGAAGGCTGGGGCCTATACGCCGAAGTGCTCGGACTCGAAATGGGCATGTACACAGACCCATACCAATACTTCGGTATGCTCTACGCCCAAATCTGGCGCGCTAACCGCCTAGTCGTCGACACCGGCCTACACGCCAAAGGCTGGACCCGCGAGCAAGCCATCGAGTTCATGCAGTCCAACTCGCCAATCTCAGATGCTGACGTTGTCGCCGAGGTCGAGCGCTACATGGCCATGCCAGGCCAAGCCCTAGGCTACATGATTGGCCGCATGACCCTGCAAGAAATCCGCGCCAAAGCCGAAGCCAAACTCGGCGGCAAGTTCGACCTGCGCGAATTCCACCGCCAAGTCCTAATTGACGGCGCCATGCCGCTCACCATCCTAGAAGCCAAGATCAACCGCTGGGTAGAAAGCCAGCAAGGTTAATCGGCGCTAGCTCTTAGCTGTTCGCCGCTGGTAGCTGTTTGCAACCAGCGGCCACTTGGCACTCGCTTGCGGCAACCGTCGTTTGGGAGCGCCCCTCCGTTGAACTCCCTTGTCGGGACGCTCTAGATGTCCCTATGCGCTGCGCGGTCGTTCCCGACGACCGCAGCCCCTACAAGGGCGTCCCACTGCGGAGCACTCCCAAACGACGAAGTTGCCTTAGCGAGTGCCAAGCGGCCTAAAGCGGGTTGCAAACTGGGGTGCTGCGCAGCTCACCTGCTTAATAAGCTAATCAGCTAATCAGCTAATCGCTCAATAGCCGCTGGCATGTGGCCGCGCCAAGGCGGAGAAATTGGTATGCGCCAATGGAGTGGCCGCGGGAGAGGTCTGGCAAGGCTCAAAGGAGGGCTTCAGGTCGTCGGGAACGACCTGAGAGCGAACATGGATGTCTTGAGCGTCCCGACGCGAGCCTTGGCAGACTTCGCCCGTTAGCCGCTCCGAGGCGCGTATCAATTTCGTAGCCTTCAAGCGGCTACATGCCAGCGGCGCCCTTCCCAACCGCCAGTGACCACCCACAAAAAAAGCCGCTTAAAGCGGCTTTTGCGAGATACCCAGTCGAGCTGGGTATGACGAGTTCGGCTGGGTATGACGAGCTCGACTGGTATGTCACCTAATCGCTTACTCAGCGAACGGGTGGCGCAGAATCATGGTTTCTACGCGGTCTGGGCCGGTAGAAATGATGTCTACTGGGGTTTCTAGCAGTTCTTCGATGCGCTTGATGTAATCGCGGGCTTGTTGAGGCAATTGCTCGAAGGAGGTTGCGCCAAAGGTGCTTTCGCTCCAGCCTGGCATGTACTCGTAGATTGGAGTTACTTGCTCGTAGCCTTCGGCTGCCATTGGTGGTACTTCGGCAACGGTACCGTCTGGGTACTTGTAGCCTACGCAAATGCCCACTTCTTCTAGGCCGTCTAATACGTCTAGCTTGGTTAGACAGAAGCCTGAGATAGAGTTGATTTGCACGGCGCGACGCATGGCAACGGCATCTAGCCAGCCTGGACGACGCTTACGACCGGTAGTGGCACCGAATTCGTGGCCTTTAACACCTAGGTGTTCGCCAATTTCGTTGTCCAGCTCGGTTGGGAATGGGCCTGCACCTACGCGAGTGGTGTATGCCTTGATGATACCCAGTACGTAGTCTAGGTGACGTGGACCGAAGCCAGAGCCGGTGGCAACGCCGCCTGCAGTGGTGTTCGACGAGGTCACGTACGGGTAAGTACCGTGGTCGATGTCCAACAAGGTGCCTTGGGCGCCTTCGAACATAATGGCATCGCCATTGCGACGGGCTTGGTCAAGCAGTTCGGTAACGTCGGTTACCATGGCTTTTAGGGTATCAGCGATGGCTAGCGCGTCATCCAGAGTCTTCTGGTAATCGACAGCCGGCTCTTTGTGATACTCGGTAAGCATGAAGTTGTGATATTCCATCACTTCTTTTAGCTTCTCGGCGAACAGTTCTGGGTTGAACAAATCGCCAACGCGCAGGCCACGACGAGACACTTTGTCTTCGTAGGCAGGACCAATACCACGACCTGTGGTACCAATCGCTTTGTTGCCGCGGGCTTTTTCGCGAGCCAAGTCGATAGCGACATGGAAAGGCAGAATTAGCGGACAAGCTTCAGAAATCAGTAGACGCTCTTCAACGGGAACGTCGCGATCCTTCAACATCTGAATTTCTTTAAGCAGAGCTTCGGGAGACAGAACTACGCCGTTACCAATGATGCATTTAACATTGCTGCGCAGAATACCCGATGGAATTAGATGAAGTACGGTTTTTTCGCCTTCGATCACTAGGGTGTGACCGGCGTTATGGCCGCCTTGATAGCGCACCACGTACTTAGCTTGATCGGTTAGTAGGTCAACGACCTTACCTTTACCCTCGTCACCCCACTGGGTGCCGAGCACAACTACATTTTTACCCATTTTTCGCTTCAGGCTGAAAGTTAAGCGGGGAGTTTAGCAGAAGCCGAAGCGAATTTTCCAATCTTATTACGAAAAAATGAACAACAGGCAAGCACCACTAACCACTAGCACCCCGCCAAAGCGACGTAAGCTATTACTATCCATCTGGGTCACTTGCGACAGCATTTCCCGCCATTTATTTGGAAATAGCATGGGGCCAAGGCCCTCAATGACCAGTACTAACGCCACCGCCATTATCCAGAGTTTTGGTTCCGACACCCGCACATCCTTGTTCTGTGATTAGGCACAAAAAGGCCCGGAACAACCGGGCCTAGTTTGAGAGCGATTACTGAGCCGCTGGCTTATCACCGCGAGAATCCTTCATGAAGCGGAAGAAATCGCCGTCTGGTGAGACCAGCATCACGTCGTTCTTGCTGTTGAAAGCTTCTTGATAGGCATCAATTGAGCGCAGGAATGAGAAGAACTCTTCATCCTTTTTGTACGCTCCTGCGTAAATCGCCGCTGACTCCGCATCACCTTGACCACGAGTGGTTAGCGCTGAACGCTGAGCATCCGCAATCATCACAGTGATTTGCGCATCGATTTCAGCTCGAATTACTTCGGCTTTCTCTCGACCTTTTGAGCGATGCTCTTTGGCCACTGCCTGACGCTCGGCGCGCATGCGCTGGAAGATCGAATTCGATACTTCGCGAGGCAAGTTGATTTGCTTAACCCGCACATCGACAACCTGAATACCCAAGTCTTCCGCACTCTCAGAGGCAGAGCTTAGGGCTTCTTGTTGAAGCTCGTCACGGCTGCCCGAAACGATGTCTTTAATGGTACGAGAACCAAACTCGCTGCGAAGTCCGTTGTTGATTTTTGACTGCAACAGGGCTTCAGCGTTTTGTTTGTTACCGCCGTTGGTCGCTAAGAAGAACTTGCGAAAATCGGCGATGCGCCATTTCACAAAGCTGTCTACCAACAGGTCTTTCTTCTCGCTAGTCACAAAGCGGTCAGGTTGGCCATCTAAGGTTTGAATGCGAGCATCTAAATGACGCACAGTATCAATCGCAGGCACTTTAAAGTGCAGACCCGGTGCAAACACGCGCGCTTCACCGTCTTTCTCAATCAGTTTTGAGAAGCGAGTCACCACAGCGCGCTCGCCTTCGCTAACCACGAACAGTGAGTTTAGGGCGAGACCCAAAGCCAGGGCTATGACAATAATTCTTGCTGGTGTCATGATTTAGTTTCTCCCTTGGCGGTCACCGCGCATACCGCGGCCGCTTAAGCTATTAGGCGAAGAGTTTTGACCAGCAGAGTCTGGAAGCGGCTGCTGAAAATCGTTCGCGTTTGGCAGTACCGGCATGGAGCGCTGCTGATTGCTCAACATTTTGTCCAGTGGCAAATACATCATGTTGCCATTACCTTCACCGCCATCGAGCAATACCTTAGAAGTGTTGCCGTATACCTTGGCCATGGCTTCGATATACAAACGGTCACGGGTCACTTTTGGCGCTGCGCTGTATTCAGGCAGAAGCTTTTCAAAGCGAGCCACTTTACCTTCGGCTTCCAAGATAACGCGCTGTTTGTAAGCGTTTGCTTCTTGTTCCATACGCTTCACGGTACCACGAGCTTTTGGCTCGCGCTCACGAGCGTAGGCTTCGGCTTCTTTGATGAAACGCTCTTCATCCGCTTGCGCGGCAATCGCGTCATCAAACGCTTCTTTCACTTCTTCTGGCGGACGGGCCGCTTTGAAGTTGACGTCGCGAATGGTCAGACCCATGTTGTACGGGGCAATGATGTTTTCAAGCTCCGCCCAAGTGTCCTGACGAACCTTTTCACGACCGGTAGTCAGAATGTCATTCATGACGTTGTGACCAATCACATAACGCAAGGCGGAGTCCATGGCGCCGCTCAAGCTCTCATGTGCATCAGTCACTGCAAAAAGGAATCGATGCGCATCAGTGATCACGTACTGTACTTCCATCTCGACGCGAACCACGTTCTCGTCTTCAGTTAGCATGCTGCCAGTGGCTGGTAGCGAGCGTACGTTGCTGACGTTCACAGGAATCACTTCATCGATGAAGGTCGCTTTCCAGTGCAAACCTGGGCCTTCTTCACCAATGTACTGGCCGAAGCGCAAAACCACACCGCGCTCAGCTTCTTTGATGGTGTAAAAACCCGATAAGCCCCAAACCACAATCGCTGCGATAACCACAAGGCCAATGCCGAAGCCGCCTATGCTAGGTCGCTGGCTACCGCCACCGCCTTTTTTACCGCCGAATTTGCTAAATAGATTGCGGAACACTTCGTCCAAATCTGGTGGCCCTTGATTCTTATTGCCACCACCGCTTCCCCAAGGGTCATTACCCTTGTTGCCGGGCTCATTCCAAGCCATTCAATACTCCAAGTTCAGGAAAGTGTGAAAGTTAAACTTATCAGTCGCTTACTTTATCAGGCTGCGACGGACGGATAAAGTTCTCCAGTTCAGCGCCAAACTGTTTTAGTAATCGTTGCCAATCCACTTCGGTGACGCGCACATCAACAATACAGTTACCCTCTTCATCATAGTTTTGATCTTGAACAATCTCCAAATCAAAAAAACGTCCGAGCAAATGACCGTGGGTTGGCGGGATTTGTAAGCTAATCAAACGTATAGCTTTACCTAGCCGTTCGTTCAGCGCTTGCTCTATCAGTTCAAGCCCGCGAGACTCTTGTGCTGATACCCATACACGAATTGGTACGCCGTGCTCATCGTAATCGATCTTTGGCGCCACCTCGTCCATTAGGTCTATTTTGTTACAAATCACTAATTGTGGGATTTCATCCGCTTCCAGCTCGTCGAGTACTACCTGCACCGAGTGCATGTTCTCACTCATGTTGGCATCGGCCGCATCTACCACGTGCAGCAAAATGTCTGCTTCACGGGTTTCGAGCAAGGTCGCTTTAAAAGCCGCAACCAAGTCGTGCGGTAAATGACGAATAAAGCCTACCGTGTCCGCCAAAATACAAGGCCCTACGTCCTCTAGGTCGACGCGACGCAAGGTCGGATCCAAGGTGGCAAACAGCTGGTCCGCTGCGTACACCTCGGCGTTGGTAATGGCGTTAAACAGGGTCGACTTACCGGCGTTGGTGTAACCAACCAAAGACAAAGTTGGAATTTCACGGCGCATGCGGGCTCGACGACTCTGACTGCGCTGTTTTGACACTTTTTCTAAGCGCTTTTGAATCGATTTGATGCGCTCGCGCAACAAACGGCGGTCCGTCTCAAGCTGAGTTTCACCCGGGCCGCGCAAACCGATACCACCTTTTTGGCGCTCCAAGTGAGTCCAACCTCGAACCAGGCGAGTCGACAAGTGGCGCAACTGCGCCAGCTCCACCTGCAACTTACCCTCGTGAGTACGAGCTCGCTGGGCAAAGATGTCTAAGATCAGCGTGGTTCGATCCAGCACGCGGCAGTGACAAATGGCTTCGACGTTACGCTCTTGGGCTGGTGATAAGGCGTGATTAAAGATCACCACATCCGCCCCAACGGCTTTAACCACTGAAGCGATTTCTTCCGCCTTGCCGGCGCCGACATAGTATTTGGGATGTGGGGACTTTCGTGAGCCGCCAACAATGCTAAGCACATTGGCACCAGCCGAGGAAGCGAGTAATTCGAGCTCTTTGAGGTCTTCGCGATCTTTGTCGTCGGAAAAATCGATATGAACAAGGACGGCGTTCTCGCCGCCCTCATGACGTTCAAACAAGTGTTTTTGCTCCTACAGCAAAGGCAAAACCGTGCTTGTCTTTGCTATTACTGGTTGCCGTTGCTGTCGTCGAAGCCTTGCTGCGATTGCGGCTGCTGGCTTGATACGCTGAATGGACGGGCAGGTACAACGGTCGAAATGGCATGCTTGTACACCATTTGACTTACAGTGTTTTTCAATAAAATCACGAACTGGTCGAATGATTCGATTTGCCCTTGCAGCTTAATACCGTTGACCAAATAAATTGAGACAGGAACTCGTTCGCGACGCAAAGCGTTTAAAAACGGGTCTTGTAGGGATTGCCCTTTTGCCATGTTATTAGTTCCTTCAAAGATAGAAATGCTTTTTCAAAATATATTTTTGATTCAGTATGATACAGCAAACTGCAATATGCTAGTCAAACCCACCCAAAATCACATCAACATTAGCTGATTTTTGCTTTTCAAGAAAGGTGACATGCTTCCAGCTTCGCAACCAAGTGATTTGGCGTTTGGCCAGTTGCCGCGTTGCTGCCACTCCCTTCTCCACCATACTGGTGTAATCATAGTCGCCATCTAAATATTGCCAAACCTGGCGATAACCGACGCATCGGATTGAAGGGAGGTTCACGTGTAAATCCGGTCGCTGCTTTAATTGCTCGACTTCTTCAACCAAACCCTGCGCTAGCATTTGTTCGAATCTGAGTTCAATTAGGCGATGCAGCTCCGCACGCTGGGGCGGCATGATAGCATACTGAACGAAGTCATAGGGAAGCGGCTCAGCCTTTTTTTGGGTCAATTCGGTCAAACTTTGGCCGCTAATTCGAAAAACCTCAATGGCACGAGACAATCGCTGCGGGTCATTAGGGTGAATGCGCTCGGCGGAAACCGGGTCTATTTGAGCCAATTGCTGGTGCAGCGCTTGCCAGCCGTTAGCATCCGCCTCGGCTTGAATCTGCTCTCGAATGTTAGGGTCGGCACTGGGCAGTGGACTTAGGCCCTCGAGCAAGGCTTTGAAATACAACATGGTGCCACCCACCAGAATCGGGGTATTTCCCGCCGCTAGCACCTGCTCGATTTGCTCGATGGCATCGCGACGAAAATCCGCCGCCGAGTAACTTTCACGGGGGTCTAAAATATCGATCAGTCGATGCGGCGCCTCGGCTAGCTCCTCTGCGGTTGGCTTGGCGGTGCCTACGTCCATGTCTCGATAGATCATCGCTGAGTCCACCGAAATAATTTCAGCCGGCATGCGTTTGATCAGCTCCATAGCCAGTCCGGTTTTGCCCGAAGCGGTAGGACCCATGATGCACAGCACCTTTGGCGCGGTTTGTGATTGAGACATGAAGTTCCTAGAAATTGTTATTTGGCCGCAGCCGATTGCTCGAGCCAATCCTGCCAAGGGCACTCGATGGCACTTTGCCAGAGCAATTGCTGTTGCGCTTCAGTCGCGTTCTTAACCCGAGCCCACAGCTGCTCAGGGGTTTGGGTACGCGAGGCATCGGCCACCAGTAAGGGTAGCAGTTCAAAAGCGGATAATGATTGCGCGCTGAGTTGATCGAGCACGTTGGGCATCAACTGGCTCATATCTCGTTGGCGTAAAAAGGCTGGGACTTGCATCAAGACTAACTTGCCCGCGCGTACCTCTAGCTGAAAACCCAGCGCCGCTAAGCTTTCGTGCAATGGGGCTAAAAGCCTCTTCCATTCAGCTTGCATGGGCATAGATAAGGGCAGCAATAAAGGTTGCCCGGTCAACTGACCATTGGACTCAAGGTCCGACTGACAGCGCCATTGCAGGGTGTGCTGCTCCACAATATCGAGGTCCAGCAAACTGATAGTATCGGCCTCGACTCGTACCCAATAGCGCTCCGCCAACAGTGCAGGCATGCGCGAGTTGGCCTCGGGGACGACACTGCCCTGCATCAGAGTTTGATAGTTACTAAAGGCTCGTGGGTCTTGCGAGCTGGAGTGGTGTCGAGCGCCCGTGGACGAGCCGCCACCGCGAGCGCCACCGCTTTGAACACCGACACCACCCCTTTCAACACCGCGAGAGTAGCTTGAGCTCGGCGAGCGAGTACTTGAATATCCCCCCGCAGGTGTCGCGGGACTGGCTTGATAGGGGCTGAGCTGGCTGGGGTAATCTCGGCTTTGGTCAGCGTAAGGATCGACTTCTGACTGAGGTTGGGCCGACTGTGGTTCCGTGTGGACACTTGGTGGGTCAATCGAGTCGTCCAGACTTAAATCTTGTCCTTGATTGATGGCGGACACCAAGGCCTGCACCACAAAGTCGTGCACTAATCGAGATTGATGGAAACGCACTTCGTGTTTGGCTGGATGTACGTTGACATCCACTTGCGCCGGGTCGATTTGCAGCATAAGTACATAACCGGCGATGGCATCGCGACCACACTCGGCAAACGCCTGCTTAACCGCGTGATTGATCAAGCGATCGCGCACCAAGCGTCCGTTGACGTAAAAATACTGTGGGTGATGAGCGCTAGGCTCACCGCCCAACTGCAGGTGACCACTGATGCTAAGGTCGTCGTGCTGACATTGGATAGCAAGCGCATGTGCGACGAAATCTTTACCACACACCTGCTGCAAACGCGCTCGATAACCCTTCTCGTCTTTGGCCGGTCGAAAACTGCGCAGTAGCTTGCCGTTGTGACTCAAGCTCAAGTGTATGTCCGGTCTCGCTAACGCCACTCGTTTTAGCCACTCGTCGATGTGACCTATTTCTGTCTTGTCGCTTTTTAAGAATCGTCGGCGCGCCGGGGTGTTAAAAAACAGGTCAGCCACTTCGATAGTGGTACCGACTGGATGAGCCGCTGGTTGCAACTGCACTTCCATCTGGCGGCCTTCAGCAAACGCCTGCCAGGCTTGGGCTTGGTCTTTGGGGCGGGAGATAAGGGTCAAGCGCGCCACCGAGCTAATACTGGCAAGAGCTTCACCGCGAAAACCAAAACTCAAGATTGCATCTAAGTCTTCTAAGCTAGCCAACTTTGAGGTAGCGTGACGTTCCAAGGCTAACGCGAGTTGCTCTTTCTCAATGCCTTTGCCGTTGTCGCGAATGCGAATCAGCCGAGCACCGCCCCCTTGAATCTCGATATCCACTCGAGTGGCGCCAGCGTCTAGGCTGTTTTCCACCAACTCTTTGACCACAGATGCGGGACGCTCTACCACCTCGCCCGCTGCAATTTGGTTGGCCAGCTGCGGTGGTAATACTTGAATTTGTGCCATGGTTATCGCCTTGGAATTACTAACGTCTGGCCGATTCGAATCTGACTTGAGCTGAGCTTATTGCGGCGTTTGATTTCAGTCACGCTCACGCCGTAGACCTGGGCAATGCTCGACAAGTTGTCGCCGGAACGCACCTTGTACTTCACTTCCTTGGCGGAGGCGTTTTTGGCAAACAAGGTCTGCTCTGGTGGGTTGTTCTCAAAGTGCGACACCAAACCGCGGTGAATTGCGCTAACTAAGCGGTTCTGATGGCTGCGCGTAAGAAGCTTTTTCTCTTCACTTGGGTTCGACAAAAAGCCCGCTTCAATGAGCAACGAAGGAATGTCCGTTGCTTTGAGTACCGCCAAACTTTTGTACTCCACGCGAGGGCGGTGCATTTTGGTAACTTTTTTCATTTCAGCGTAAATGCGCTGACCGGCGCTGCGAGCCTGCTCTAACGAACGAACGCTGTTGAGCTCAATCAGCCACTGAGCCACATCCTCGCCGCCTTCAGCGTGCTTAATCGCCTCGCCAACCCCCACTAAATGTTCGTGTTTATCCGTCGATTTCAACAGTTTGTTGGTCTCGCGAGTGTAGCGACTGTCTGACAGTACGAATACACCTCCGCCCTTTGGTTGGGGACTGTGAAACGCATCGGCGTGGATGGACAATAAAATATCAGCATCAGCTCGACGGGCGCGTTCCGAGCGCTCATTGAGATCCACATAGACATCACCGCTGCGAACCATCACTGCGCGCATGCCAGGCGTGTCGTTGATTAACTTGGCCAATCGATTGGAAATCTCTAGCACCAGCACCTTTTCTTTGGTGCCCTTAGGCCCAATCGCGCCCGGATCCCGCCCGCCATGGCCGGCATCCACCGCCACCACAACATCTCGAATTCGTGCCGGTGCTTGCTTGACCACTTGGGACGAGGCTGCAGCGCCCGATGGAGCCAGGTCAATCACCAAGCGGTGACCGTAAGGTGGCGCGGGCGCTAGGGTGAAGTGCTTTACCGACGCCGACTGGTTTAAATCCAGCACTAGCCGATAATCGCTTTTCTTGTTGGGTTTACTGGCGCGAATTTTTTTGACCAGTTTGCTGTTGACCTTGAGTTTGTCCAACGCCACTTTGGAGCGGCTGTTCTCGAGATCAATGACGTAGCGAGAGGGTGAAGAAAGCGCAAAGGCGTCGTACTTGGGCTTAGAAGCTAAGTCCAATACCAATCGAGTGTTCTCGCCGTTTTGCGAAAAGCGCACATTGTTTAGTTGGTTGGCGGCCATTGCGGTTGACGCACTCAAGGTCAGCCAGCAGAGCAGCACGCCCCACACCCACTTCCAGTTGTTCATTGCTATGCTAGTTTTTCTAATAATTTGCTTGCTTGTGGCGTTAGCGCACGCGCGGTTAGTTGCCGACCACTCTCAAGGTAACCGATTTTAATTTCAAGATCAGCATCGGGAAGACAGCCTTCGCCTTGTCCAGGCCACTCCACCAAAGCCATGCTGTTTTGATGAAAGTAATCCCGAATCCCCATAAACTCCAGCTCTTCTGGGTCGGCCAGTCGATACAAGTCAAAATGAAATAGCTCGACGCCGTTTAGCTGATAGGGTTCCACCAAGGTATAGGTGGGACTTTTGACCGCGCCCTGATGCCCAAGGGCTTGAATAAAGCCTCGGCTAAAGGTGGTTTTACCCGCGCCCAGTGGGCCTTCTAAGTATATTACCAAGGGGGCTTGTGCCGCTTGAGCCAGTTTTTCACCAAAGGCACAGGTGGCCTGGTCATCGGCCAGAGTTATTGTCAGTTGTTGTACAGCGTCCATCGACTTTAAGGGTTAGCCATAATTCTGACATAAGGTAACAAATCGCTTGGCAGCATGCCACGCTGACCCTCAGTAGCGGCGCGGTCCGCCGCTCCACCGTGAATTAGGGTTGCCACAACCGCGGCTTCAAAGGCCTCAAGCCCTTGCGCCCACATCGCCGAGATAATGCCCGCCAGCAAATCGCCGCTGCCCGCAACCGCAAGTCCCGGATTCCCCACATCACACAAAGCTAGACGCTGACCGTCGTAGATCAGAGTACCAGGCCCTTTAAGCAACACTACACCGCCATATTTGTGCTGCAGAGCTTGCACCGCGGCTGTTCGGTCTTGCTCCACTTGCGCCACACTGGTGTTGAGTAATCGCGCGGCTTCGCCCGGGTGTGGCGTTAAAATCCAGTGGTCACTTTTACTGGGTTCAATAGCGAGGAAATTCAAACCATCGGCGTCCAGCACCATGGATTTCTCGCTCAGTAAGCAAGCTTTGAATAAGTTGTAGCCCCATTCGTGCTGTCCTAAGCCAGGCCCGAGTAACAGTACGTTGGCCCAACCCAAGCGAGAGTACACCTCCATATCCACCAGCTCGCATCGACAGAACATCAACTCGGGGCGATTTTGGACAATGGTGGCTTGGTGTTGTGGTTGAGAGACCACGGTCACTAAACCAGTACCAGCGCGCAAGGCGGCTTCGGCGGCGAGCTTCACCGACCCAGGCATGCCCAAATCGCCGCCAATCACCGTAAGGCGGCCATGTTGCCCCTTGTGCGCAATGGCGCTTCTTGGGCGTAAGTAATCACCCACCTGCTCGGCGGTATGGCGTTGGGCCAGCATTTCGGCGTGCTTGCTTAGGCACTCACCTATGCCCAAATCCGCTAACACCAGCTCGCCGACGTAAAGACGCGCTTGCCCGGTTAAACAGCCCAACTTATAGGCCACTAAAGTCACTGTGACATCGGCAACCACAGCACCCGCAGGGGCGCAGCCCGTATCGGGTTCTAGCCCTGAAGGCAGGTCAATCGCCAGCACAGGCGCGGGGAATTGGTTGATGG
Source organism: Paraferrimonas sedimenticola (assembly GCF_002282855.1). GTDB lineage: Bacteria > Pseudomonadota > Gammaproteobacteria > Enterobacterales > Shewanellaceae > Paraferrimonas > Paraferrimonas sedimenticola. The sequence goes on from NZ_NRIR01000004.1 coordinate 340,958, forward strand.
CGCGTATCAAGCTCACCAGCTCGTCGTTTGGCTCACCGCTAAAGCCGTTGCCCAACAGTCCATCCACTATCAAGTCGCAGTCAGCCAATTTTTCGTCGTTCAAGGGTTGAATCGTGCCGCCGGCATCAATGAAATCTTGCTGTGCTTGTGCCGCCTCACCAGCTAGCTCGCGCTCGCTTTGCCATTGGTAGACCTGAATGGTTCGACCTTCGGCCAACAGTAAGCGCGCTACCACATAGGCATCACCACCGTTGTTTCCTCGACCACAGACAATGTTGACTCGACCCTCTGGCCAGCGCTGTATTAATTCTGCGTGCAGAATTTCGCCGGCGCGGCACATGAGCTGATACCCACTAATGCCCAGTTGCTGCAAACAAGCTTGCTCACCAGCTCGCAGGGCCTGTGCCGTGTAGATGGCTTGTCGAGGTCGAAATTGGGTTGGCATGATCGAGTCCAAAAAACGAAGTCAGTAGCAATATTGCTCTGAATTTTAGACTTTTCTCAAAGTTGTCACTAGAATCAGGATCAACAAGTGCATCGATTTGCACGAGTAATCGGCTAAGGCCCTGTTAAGGACGACAGTGGCAGCCCTATTCAAACCAAGGTAGATGTCACGGATGATGATCGTAAACTTACTGCTGCTCGCCCTCTGTTTAGCTCTGATTAATCTAACTAATGTCGAACTAGAAGTGATTTTTGCGCTGCTAGGGCTGAATTGCGGAATTTTTCTGTTTTATTTGTTGCGCATGATTCGTCAAACTCAGTGGGACGGAGCGCCATCGCGACGCTCAGCAATTGATCAAGCCAACAAACCCAGCTAGCGAGTAACCCAGGCCCACTCCATTTCGGCTTCAATTGGGACTTCACCCAGACTGTCGGTCAATTCGATGGCCACTTTAATACTGCCTCGCTCTTCGCTTTGCAGCTGTGTTTGCTGTTCTGGCGTAACCCAAGCACGAACCTTCAAACCACCGGTGGCACGACGCACGTAACGAATATCCATGCGTTTTATTAGCGGCAATTTGTCATTGGGTAAGTGCCAAGCGAAAGCCGCTCCAGAGGCGCTCTCCGCCAGCAAAGCCATCGCCGCAGCGTGCGGGCTCTTGATGTGATTTTGGACCTTGCGCTTGTTGGCTAAGGTCAGGCAAACCCCATCGCCATCCCACTGCTCAAAGCGCACACCAGCGGTCCCCGCAAACGGTACCATACGGGTAAAAGCAAGGGTCATTAAGGGTTTGGCTAGCCAATCAGGCCAACGCTGCAGTGATTGAACTCGACGAGCAACGGAACTTTGAGCAGACATAGATAGAGCACTCCTTGGCAACTGGTCAGACCAAGTTAGGCCAAGGGCGCTCAAAAGGCAAGACAGGTGTTAGATGTCATCCATACGCATAGTAGAGTGCACTAGGCGTTTTTGGCGATTTTGCTCGACAGCCACTAAAGCTTCTACCGCTTGCACAGCGTCTTTGGTTGATAAGCGCTTGGCGTTTTCTTCCAACAAACCAATCAGTTTGTTTTCTAGCTTTAGGTGCAGATCTAGCACCTGATCTTCGCTAAAGTCAGCGGCGATTTGGATTTTATCGAGATTACCGGCGAAGTCTTCGAAGTTGAAATCGCGCAGCCAGCTTTGCAGCACAGTATCTGGTGCATCGGCTACGTAATCTAACAGCTTTTCTGCCACTTCTTTTTCGTGGGTAACCAAGTACTCCAGCATCAAAGTCACACGAGAGGAGTCTGCTTGTTGCGCTAGACGTTGGTACAGTTTGGCCATGTCTTGACGGCAGCTGGCCACGTACTCAATTAGTTCCTGTAATTGTTGGATTCGCATTGCTAAACCCCATTCCAAAATTGTTTGTTGATTAAGCTTGGTCGAATTATCGAATTAATGGCAGCTCAATAGGGTGAGCAGGATCATAAATCCAACAGGAATCAGCAATTACCAACACAATGACGCTGGAAACAAGAGACAGATCACGCAAGTGAACACGGATGTTTTGAAATCAACAAGGGGAGGTAGAGAGAATTTGGAGCGAGTAACGAGGTTCGAACTCGTGACCTCGACCTTGGCAAGGTCGCGCTCTACCAGCTGAGCTATACTCGCACACAAATAAAACAGGACAAATTGGAGCGAGTAACGAGGTTCGAACTCGTGACCTCGACCTTGGCAAGGTCGCGCTCTACCAGCTGAGCTATACTCGCTCTCTAATAAAACAGGACAAATTGGAGCGAGTAACGAGGTTCGAACTCGTGACCTCGACCTTGGCAAGGTCGCGCTCTACCAGCTGAGCTATACTCG
>NZ_NRIR01000005.1 GCF_002282855.1 Paraferrimonas sedimenticola
CAGCGGTAGAAGCAGGCACTGCTAACACCATGCTCGCGGCATAGGTCTTGGACGGGAGTCCCTTGCTCAGCTTGTTTCAGTATCGCCAGGATCTGGCTATCCGTGAATCGTGATTTTTTCATTGCAGAATCTCCTGCGTTTTAAGATACGAGAAAATTCTACTTTTCGCTTCAGTTATTTTGCGGGGGGATTACCATACTACGACCACCACAGGAGGAAGCGGCGGGGGCTTTCCGCCCGATAATGGGTTTGGTGAGCCGGGTGCCGGCGCAAGCTGCGGTAGAGTTATAAAATACAACACTTGTGCCTATGGTGAATGTGTGGACTCATTTATGTACTTGCCTTGTACACTTTGATTGGGAGCTATTTAAGTAGATACGAGATAAGTACATAGCATAATTGAGCTTGAAGACGGGGGCATCGCTCCCCGTTCTTATTTGGAGTTAAGCACTGATAATAATTCAGCCTGGACGAGATTGACGGTCATTAAAAACTGATAAGATTTTCGAAACTCACCATGCAAATTAGAGATTTAGGCAGTTTTATTAGGTACGATTATTTTTTCGAATGGAATTGATGGGATTTATGATGACAGTAGTACCCAAGAAGACAACAGCCTTTAAGTATCACCCTGCAACTTCCAGCCACATGACAGATGGGGGGGTTAAGCGATTTAGTAGAACAAGCTTACCACCAACTGCCGAGAGTCAGCCAAAGAACGTTTGTTATTCAGGGAGGGGAGCATGTAAGAGGATCGGGGTGTTAATTTACATCCAAAACTGTTCCACTTCCACCCCCTAATTTGCAACGAAAAGTGAACCACTGAATTTGGTATCTTACGCTCGCAACAAACACTTCAAATAACCGATTTAATGCAAGATGGACTGAGACAGTGAATGACCGCTTCTGGCCGTTTTGTGCCGGTCGCGGTTGGCTAGATTTCCGCTTTCGCGGAAATGACGGGCGTGGGGTTCGCGAGAATGACGGGCGTGGGATTCGCGGGAATGACGGCGGAGGGGCGCTCCAGAGAATAAGTGCGGCAATTACTAGTAGCTGACTCCATCCATTCCCCATGGCATACTCATGCCATTAGAAAAGCTAATCATACGGAATCCACACCATGTCTCGCCGTCTTCCTCCGCTCAACGCAGTTAAAGCGTTTGAAGCGGCTGCGCGCCACCTTAGTTTCACTCGTGCAGCAGAAGAGTTATTTGTCACCCAAGCTGCGGTGAGCCATCAAATCAAAGGGCTTGAGGAGTATTTAGGCCTCAAGCTATTTCGTCGTAAAAACCGTGCCTTGCTGTTAACCGAAGAGGGACAGGCGTACTTTCTCGATATCAAAGACCTGTTCACTCAGTTGGCCGACGCCACCGAGCGCTTGTTGGCCCGCGGTGCCATTGGTGCGCTAACGGTTGCTATGCAGCCGAGTTTTGCGATTCAGTGGTTGGTGCCGCGATTGGCCAAGTTTTCCGAATCTCATCCAGATATCGACGTGCGTATTAAGGCGGTGGATGCGGATGATGGCTACCTAGCGGACGACGTGGATGTTGCTATCTACTACGGTCGCGGCAAGTGGCCTGGAGTACACACGGTTAAGCTGCGTAACGAAGTGCTGATTCCCGTGTGCTCGCCAATGCTGCTTAACGGCCCAAAGCCCCTGACTCAGCCGGCAGATCTTAAACACCACACTTTGCTGCATGACCTTAGCCGTAACGATTGGCGTGCCTGGTTCTTACAGCAAGGTATTAAGGATGTGAACGTCAACCAAGGGCCGATTTTCAGTCACTCCTCACTGGTATTGCAAGCGGCGGCACACGGTCAGGGTGTGGCGTTGGGCTACAGCGTTTTGGCTCAGCCAGAAATCAGTGCAGGGCGTTTGGTGATGCCTTTTAACGAAGTGCTACTTAGCCGCGACGCCTACTACTTGGTATGCGAAGAATCCCAAGCCGAACTAGGTAAAATCGCCGCCTTTAGAGATTGGATGGTCAGTATGTTCCACGAAGAGGCGGCCAATGACAGACTTGGCGGATAAGGCGCTCACCTACTTTCCAGCGCAAAACCCATGGTGCCTAATGTTGCTTGCTCATGGCTCGGGGGCAGGGCGTAAGCACGCCACCATGGTGAGTTTGGCAGAAGAGTTAAGCGAGCAAGGTATCGAGGTCGTCAGCTTTGATTTCGACTACATGCAGCTCATTGAAAAAACTGGCAAGCGTCGCCCGCCGCCAAGGTTGCCTAAGCTCATCGAGGAAATGACTCAAAGAGTATTATCCTTGCCTCGCGATTTACCCTTGCTGGTGGGCGGCAAGTCCATGGGTGGGCGAGTTGCAGCCAGTTTGCTCGCGCAGCCCGAGCTGAATCTCGCGGGAGCTGTGGGCTTTGGCTATCCCTTTTTGCCGCCCAAATCCAAGCAAGCCCCTCGCCTGGAGCCCTTGCAACAGGCCAAGGGGCCGCTGTTGATTCTGCAAGGCGAGCGTGACCCCTTTGGTAACTCACAGACCCTTCCTGAGTGGGATATTGGCCAAGCAGAATTACAATGGCTAACCGATGCCGATCACGATTTTCACCCAAGAAAGCGCAGCGGCCTGACTCAATCGGATATTCTTCGCCAAGCGGCTGAGGCTACACAAGCCTATTTCAAGCCTAAACTCACATAAGGAATCTGTTACCGATGAAATACATTATTGCTTGGGCTTGTTTGTTTGGCGCCAGCGCGGTTGGGCTGGGTGCCTATGGTTCGCACGGGCTCACTCAATACGCCAGTCCTGAGCTGGTGGCACGCTTTAACCTTGGGGTTGAGTACCAGTTTTATCATGCCTTTGCCTTGCTAGCCTGTGGATTGGCTTGGACGAAGGCACAGCGGGCTCTACTTGGTGCGGCAGTTGCTTTATTCAGTTTCGGCATCTTTGCCTTTAGCGGCACCTTGTACCACTACGCCATTACCGGTGTGAAAGCCTTTGGACCGGTCACTCCGATTGGCGGCAGCGCGATGATCCTAGCTTGGTTACTCTTTGGTTTGGCTATACTTATCGGCGATCGCCAGCGCGCAAATGGTTAGCCGCAATCGCGCCTTGAGGGCGAAGACAAACTTGGGCACAATGGCGCCCGTTTCGAGCAAATCTGAGTAATCGACCCAATGACAGCTGAACTGAATCAAGTCTTATTGTTATGCCGACCAGGCTACGAAAAAGAATGCGCCGCAGAAATTCAGGATCGCGCCAGCGATCTGGAGATCTTTGGCTACCCTCAGACTCAGCTCAATCAAGGCTATGTGACTTACCAGTGCTATCAAAGCGGCGACGCTGAGCGTCTGGTGAGTGATATTGCGCTGTCCAGCCTAGTCTTTGCCCGCCAGTGGTTTGTCTGCGGTGCCATGCTCAAAGATTTACCAGAAGACGATCGCATCAGCCCAATCTTGGCGGCGCTCGAGAGTGTCACTAAAGCCGGTGAGCTTCGAGTTGAAACACCGGATAATGACGATGCTAAGCAATTGTCTAAGTTTTGCCGCAAGTTCACCGTGCCTTTGCGTCAGGCACTGCGCAGTAGCGGTCAGCTGCTCAAAAAAGAAAACCCCAAGCGTCCGGTAATTCATGTGCTGTTTGTAGCACCGGGACAAGCTTTTGCTGGTTACTCGCTGACTAATAACAATTCGCCTCATCCCATGGGCATTTTGCGTCTGCGTCAGCCTAGCGACGCGCCAAGTCGCTCGTCGCTAAAGCTCGAAGAGTCCTTTCAGACCTTTATTCCCAAGGACGAGCACGAAACTCGTTTAGCTTCTGGCCTGAATGGGGTGGATCTAGGCGCATGTCCTGGCGGTTGGACTTATCAGTTGGTGCGTCGTGGCATGATGGTATCGGCGGTGGATCACGGCAGTATGGCCGAGTCATTGATGCAAACCGGTCAGGTGAAGCATTACGCCGAAGACGGATTCCGTTTCGAGCCCCCGCGCAAAAACATCTATTGGTTGGTGTGTGACATGGTGGACAAGCCAGCTCGCGTGGCAGAGTTGATGGAACAGTGGGCGATTGCCGGTTGGTTTGTCGAGGCTATCTTCAACCTAAAGCTGCCAATGAAGGCGCGCTACAAAGAAGTGATGCAAGTGCTGGAAACCATGGAAGCGGTACTGAGTGAAAACGGTCTTTCTGGCTTTAAAGTGCAGTGTAAACACCTATACCACGACCGGGATGAAGTCACTGTGCACTTAGATCTTCGAGAGGCAAAACGTCGATAAATACCGCTTTAGGGGTATATAAACGTAATAAAGGCCAGATTGGGCAATCTGACCTTTACTATTTACGGGATTTCTATCTCAAAAGCTAGATCTTGAAGGGCAGTCAATTGCTAACTTTCGAGACTATTGTTACTGAATTGAGATCCCTCTGTACAGGAAAATTTAACAAAATTTTCACGCTTATTGATCTATGTCAAGCGAACTTGAGTAGGGGCAAGATTGCTCCAAGTTTCTGTGTTGACAATCCCGCTCGATAGTTTCTGCTACCATGCGGATCGCAAGGTCCCCCCAACGCCCGTCTTTAGCGTACATTGAAAGCCATTGTCCTTTGCCTTCATAGCTGTGCAAATACACTTCTACTGGGCTTCTGCGAGTTTTTAACCAAATCGAACGGCTGTCGTGGTGGGCTGCGTCGACTTGAATTCTAGGATCGCTTGTTAGCGCTTGCACTATATGACCAAAACGCTGGTCAGAATCGCCTTGTAGCCAGATCAGATGTTGACTGGTCAACTGCGGGTTAGTCTGAGTACCAGTGGGAGCTTTGGGTTGACTAGCACAGCCAATGATAAGCAATGAAATAGCTAGAAGAGATGCGACGCGCACGCTTAAAAACCTTTAAAAAGACAGATAAGCAGCATCTTAGTGGAAACTAGTTGAATATTAGCTAAACAGAATGTAAAAACTCGCCCAAAAGGGCGAGTTTTCGAGTTTTATGCTGGATTAAAGACGTTCCAGAACCGCTTGGGTGAAGTCAGTGGTGCCGTGGCTGCCACCTAAGTCACGAGTGGTGCGATCGCCTTCAGCGATTACCGCTGAAATTGCACTGCGAATGGCTTCCGCTTTGTCGGCCATGCCCAAGTACTCCAGCATCTGAATAGAGGCTAGGATCACCGAGGTTGGGTTGGCAAGGTTCTTACCTGCAATATCAGGGGCACTGCCGTGTACCGCTTCGAAAATCGCGGCATCTTTGCCGATATTGGCGCCAGGGGCCATGCCCAAACCGCCAACTAGACCGGCACACAAGTCTGACAGAATGTCACCGAATAAGTTGGTGGTAACAATCACGTCGAACTGTTCTGGATTCATCACCAACTTCATGCAGGTCGCATCAACGATCATTTCGTCGCTTTGGATGTCAGGGTAGCGCTCAGCTACTTCACGGGCCACGTCCAAGAACAGACCTGAAGTTGACTTCATGATGTTGGCTTTGTGAACTGCGGTTACCTTTTTACGACCTTCCTTGCGAGCCAGTTCGTAGGCAAAAGTCACAATGCGCTCGGCACCTTCACGAGTGATAACACTCATGGCTTCTGCTGAACGGCCATCTTCAGATACCTTTTGACCCAAGCCTGAGTACATACCTTCGGTGTTTTCACGGATGGTAATGATGTCGATGTTCTCGTAACGGGCTTGAGTACCGGCAAACGACAATACTGGGCGTACGTTGGCGTACAAGTTGAAGCGCTTGCGCAGAGTCACGTTGATAGAAGTGAAGCCACCGCCAACTGGAGTGGTCAGTGGGCCTTTGAGAGTGACTTGGTTTTTCTCAATCAGATCTAAAGTGCGCTGTGGCAGAAGTTCGCCGTGTTTTTCTAATGCGGTCAGGCCGGCGTCGGCGAATTCGTATTCGAAGTCACAGCCAACCTTATCAAGAATTTGCAGGGCAGAATCAATAATGCTTGGGCCAATGCCGTCACCAGGTAGGACGGTAATTTTACGAGTTCCCATAGAGAATCCTTTGTTATTTTAACGCCTTAGCGTTTCTTTCTTAGCGCTTTGACGAATTCATTCGACGCCACCGCGCGATTATTTTGAGTGCCCCAAGTGTAGAACAATTGCAGGGGGATGCTTGAGGTGCGGGTATTGTAATGGTTTTGTAAGGGAATTTGTAGTTTTAGAGAGTTTGCTCACGTTTTTACTTAAAGATGTGATTAAATCAAACAAACTCTGTAAGACTATGGCTGGCTAGCGCGCCTGTGCTGGCCTAATGATAACGAACGATAACAATAAACTCAGGAGTCGCCGTGAAAGCCCGTGTGTTAGCTGGCTGGTTGCTGGCTGGAGTTTCGATGGCCTGTAGTGCCAGCGTGCTCGCCAAGTCGCAACTAACCCTTGAAGATGTGATGGCCTTTGAAACCATCAAAGATATGCAACTCTCCGACAACGGTAAAATTATTGCCTACAGTGCTCAGCCGGACCGCGGTGACGCACGTGGCATAGTGGCTGCCAACGGAGCCGAAGTGCAGGTAGAGCGCGGTGTTAAGCCACAGATCTCTGCGACCAATCAGTTCGTGTTGTTTGAAAGCAAACCTAGCCTACTGGAACACGAAAAAGCGTCAAAGAAAGAGCGCAAGTCACTGCACAGCGACTTTATCCTTGTCGACACGCTAACCGGTGAACAAACCACTTTTGAAAACGTAAAAAGCGGTGAGTTTAGCGAGTCAGGCAATGCCTTGGCATTGAAACTGGCACCGGTGGAGTCGGATAGCAAAGACGATAAAGATGAAGATAAGCGCGAAAAAGCCGACATTGGCCAGGGTTTGACCTTGGTGCATCTAAATACCAATAAAAAGTTATCTCTAAGCGATGTGACTCACTACCAGTTGGCCAAAAAAGGCGACTGGGCGATTGCTGCGGTTAACACTCCTGAAAACCATCAAGTAGTGTTGGTTGAGCTTTCCAACATGAGCATGCGAGTGGTTGCTGAGAGCAAAGACCAGCAGATTGCTCAAGTGGCGATTTCTGATTCCGGAGCATGGTTGGCCTACACCCAGGGTGATGCTGAGCAGCCACGCGCGCTGCGCACCCACGAGCTAACCGTACGTCGTGCTGACGAGTCGAAGACCAAAACCTTTAAGGGCATGACTAGCTGGCGTTACTCGGTCAACTCTGGATTGACCTTCAGCGACGACGAGCAGCAACTGTTTGTTGGCCGTACTAAGGTTTTCGAGCAAGCGCCTAAGCGTGAGAAGGTGGAAACTGCCGAGAATCTGACTTCTCGCGACACTTTGCTGGGCCAACGTGACCTGATCATTTGGCATGGTGACGACCCTCGCATCAAGCCAAACGAAGCCAAGCAATACGACAAGGTTCAAAAGCAAACTTACACTGCTGTGTTGCACCTAGAGCCAATGAATTTGGTTCAGCTAGCTGATGAGCAACTGCCTGTGGTGAACACCAAGCAGCAGGGCGAGTGGCTACTGGCGTCAACCGACGTACCTTACTTGAAGATGCTAACTTGGGCGGGTCGCTACAAAGACTTTTACTTAGTGAACATTAACACGGGTGAGCGCCGCTTGATTGTGGCTCAACAGTCTGTCTACGCACCGCCGGTGATGGCACCAACTGGCGACAAGCTGTTGTACTACCGCCAAGGCAACCTGCATTTGCTCGACCTGAACTCAGGCCGCAAGCGCAACCTAACTGGCGATCTGGACGTATCCTTTGCCGATGAAGATCACGACTACCCAACCCCAACGCCAGGTTATGGCCTAGGACCGTGGAAAGCCGACGGAACTGGGCTAATTGGTTACGACAAGTACGATGTATGGGAGTTTGACCTAAACGGCCAAAGCGCGACTAAGTTGACCAGTGGTCGCGATGCGCAGCAGCAGTACCGCGTGGTGGGTTTGGTTGAGCCGAAAGCTGGCCCGCAAACCTATGCCGACAGCCAAGCTCTGACTCTGCATCGCTTTGACTACAACACTAAGCTAGACCAGCTGCAGCGTTTTGACGCGCAAGCCCAAGCTTGGGTCAGTGCTCGCGATGGCGAATACAAGATTGCCAATGTAATGCGCGCCAAGAAAGCGGATGTGTTGCTGTTTAGCGAAGAAAATTATCAGACCTTCCCAGACTTCCACTTAGGCGAGCAAAGCAACCTTGCGACCGCTAAAGCCGTTACTCAGCTGGGCACTCAAACTGACAAGTTTGCTTGGGGTAAGCCTCAACTGATTCGTTGGATGAACAGCGACGGTCGCGAAATCGACGGTGCTCTGTTCTTGCCACCAGGCTACAATGCCGGCGACAAGGTACCTGTGTTGGTTTACTACTACCGCTTTATGAGCCAGCGTTTGACCGAATTCCCTAAGATGCACGTCAACCACAGACCTAACTTTGCTTGGTATAACGCCAACGGCTATGCGGTGTTCCTGCCGGATATTCGCTTTGCTATCGGCTACCCTGGTCAAACTGCGGTAGACGCGCTAGTGGGCGGCACTCAAAAGCTGATTGATATGGGCATTGCCGATCCAGATAAGATTGGTTTGCACGGCCACTCATGGTCTGGTTACCAAACGGCCTTTGCGGTAACCCAAACCAACATCTTTAAGGCGGCGGTAAGCGGTGCGCCAGTATCCAACATGACTAGCGCCTACTCAGGCATTCGTCTAGGTACAGGTTTGGCTCGTCAGTTCCAATACGAGGCGGGTCAAAGCCGCATCGGTGCTACTTTGTACAAGCAGCCGTTTGTTTACTGGGAGAACTCGCCAATTGCTCACGTAGAGCGCATCCAAACGCCAATGATGATTATGTTTGGCGACATCGATGACGCTGTGCCATGGGAGCAGGGAATTGAGCTATATTTGGCCATGCGCCGCACTGGTAAAGATGTGATTATGTTGCAATACCAGGATGAGCCGCACCACTTGAAAAAGTACCCGAATAAGCTCGATTACACCATTCGTATGAAGCAGTACTTCGACCACTATTTGTTGGGCGAAAAAGCACCTGAGTGGATAAGCTCTGGTGAAGCTTTCTACCAGTACCGTAAGGACTAAGCATGTCGAAAAAGGTTTATTGTGTGGCTCAGTTTGAGCCCAAACCAGGGCGAGCCAAAGAGCTGTTTGCCGCACTGCAAGCGCTTGAGCCAAATACCTTGCGCGAAGATGGCTGCTTGCAGTACATAGTCACTCGCCAACTGGCCAGCGACTTTGCGCCAGGCAAATCAATGCCCATCGCGTTTAACGAGATTTGGGCAGACATGGCGGCGTTTGAAGCCCATTGTCAGCGCGCGGAAATTCAAGCTTTCTTTGCTGCGCACTGCGAAGCACAAGATGGCGCCGCAGCCGACTGGAACGTCTGTGTCTACACAGACGAGCCAGAAGACTATGACGCACCACAATTGCCGAGTTGCTGCTAAGCCTGATTAGCGATTTGAATTAAGCCGGTGTATGCCGGCTTTTTTTGTTGCCAAATTTGGTGAATGGAATCAACTTGGGCACTCTGGCCTGATAATCGCGATAGCGATCACCAAAGCGTTTGACCAAGCTCTTCTCTTCATAGTGCAGCCCGATGAACATATAAGCGGTCATGCACAAGGCCAACATGAGATGGCCATAACCCATGGTGGGGGTGCTCCAAACACCAATCAGCACTCCGAGTTGAATAGGATGCCGTACTAAGCGATACAAAAATCGTTCGCTAAAAGGCGCCGGGTCGAAGGGCTTTTGACGGAAAAAGCCTAAGGCTTGCTTCACGCCCATCAGATCCCAATGATCGATTTCAAAGGTTGCAGCGAGTAGTACTACCCAGCCGACCAGCTGTAACGCCACTAATGACTGAACCAGCGTGGTGTTGGTGACTTGCCACAGATAACCGTCGATACTTTGCCAGCTAAACACAAAGGCCAACATGAAGGCGCCGGAGATCCACACATAGGTGGGGCGCTCAATGGCCATTGGAAAAATCTTGCCAAAGGCACTTTTAAAGCGCGAGCGAGCCATCACAGTGTGTTGCACACCAAATAGCACAATTAATACTAAATTCAGGATGATAGCGGTTTCGATAGAAACCACGGCGGGGCGGTCAATGGCCAATGGAAAGAAAGACCAATTGCCCATAAATAACATAAAGCTAGCCAGTCCCATAAAGCCTACGAGATAGCTAACCAGTCCATAACACAAAACGAGCCAACGCATAGTTCCTCTCCCTGTGAGTTGCCCATGGTTAAGCCTAGTGGTTTTGGTGCTATTTTGCCGGATTTTCGACGACTAAAAGCCCATTGGGGCGGGGGTTCTATGGTTTTGCGTCAGTGCCAACCATCAGCTGAATCGAGGTGCCGGATGTGTCTTTAAGCTCAAAGCCGAAGTCCGCTCGAGCGACAGGCTTGTTGTAGCCATTGAGCTGGGAATCTCTGGTGGCTTTCACCGTATCCCAACCCAAATCGACTCCCGCTACAGGATGTAGGTCAAATTGAGAAAAGCGGGCTAGGGGATTGAAGCGAAAGTGGGAGCTTAAATGCAGGCCAACACCCGAGGCGGCGTTTGGATTTAGGCTAGGCATTAGCGTTTGGCCGTAGATGCGATTGACCCATTCGCCACTTTCATAGGGTTTGGCTTCAAACTCGTAGCCTAACTGCAGCCAAGCTGGAGTCTGTACTTGAGTCTGGCTGCTGGAATCCGAGTTCAGGCTCATGCCCCAATAGCTGCCCTCAGCAAGGACTGGGCCGTAAATCAGAGCAGTTACTAGGCAAAGTGTACGAGATTTGAAGTGAGCCATGGCAACCGGTCCTCGAGATTTGCGATAACTCTTAAGTTAGCTTTAGCTAACTATTAGTCAAGGCCTATCAAGGAATAGGTTTACTCCAGTTATCCACAAAGCGAGCTGTGTTTTCTAGGTTAGTTCTGTCGCTAAGCTCAATCTTGTCTGTGACCGAATCCACTGCTCTAGCCCAAGTTTGGCTTGATCAAATAGGTCATGGCGCAGTCGTTGCTTTTAAAAGCGTTAGACTTCGGTTAGCCAGGTAACAAATTTCTTGGTTTCTACGGCGTTCTTGAAGCGGACGTTGGAGAGTTTGTTGTTGTCTCGAAAGACGACGGAAAATTTGTTTACAGAAATGGATTGTATGGGTGGTTGAACTGTTAGTTCGGTACCGCAAAGGGCATGGGTTATATTTTGAATTTGAATCTCTCTAGTTATTGGTGAGGAGCAAGAAAAGCAAAGGCTGGTCAGAAACCAGCCTAGCAATATTGAAGCTTCTATTGATTACAGAGCAACAACGTTGTTCGCTTGAGGGCCTTTTTGGCCTTGTTCTACTTCGAACTTAACTTGTTGGCCTTCAGCTAGTGATTTGTAGCCTTCAGAAACAATTGAACGGAAGTGAACGAATACGTCTTTGCCGCCGTCAGTTGGAGTGATAAAACCAAAACCTTTTTCTTCGTTAAACCACTTAACTACGCCAGTTACAGAATTAGACATGCTTGGAACCTTTTATTAATCAAAAAATTTGGTGAGTCATCACCGATAAAGCCATAGATAAAACAAGTAAAACATTAGCCAGTAAAGCAAATGACATTACAAGTTCTACTTAAAATAAAAGGAGAAGCTGAGATACAAAGTGCAATAGCAGATAAGGCTTTAAGTTTCTAAAGCCCGTGCATCATACGCCAAAGCTCGCTAAGAGTACAGAGATCACACAATTTGATTTAATTGGGCGTAGCCAACACCCTGTTACCAAGGAATGTCATTGCCGCAGTAATCCACAAAGCGACCTGTGTTGTCTAGATTGGTGCTATCAATGAGCTCCATCATGCCGGCCACCGAGTCTTCTACTGTGGTCCAGGCATTCGGCCCACCGAAAGTTAGCTGTTGTATGGACAGCACTTGTTCAGGTAGTAAACGCAACTTTGGTTAAAATACGCGCATGATGAAGACTCCAAAAGTATACAGCTATTCCAGAATCAGTTCAGCAAAACAGGCTGGTGGTACTGGTATCGACCAACAGACAGACCGTGAAGCACTTGAAAAGGTGTCGATTGAGTATGGATTACCTATTGCAGATGAAAGCTTTAGCGATGTTTCTAGCGGCTATCATGCTAAGCATTTGGACGGTGATTTTGGTCGAGTCCTTGGACTGATTGAAAGTGGCGGTATAGCGCCAGAATCTATTTTGGTTGTGAGTAACTTGGACAGGCTTTCAAGGCAGACTGTCAATGAAGCTATGGCACAGTTGCTCAGAATCATTAACGCTGGAGTACGTGTCTATACGTCAATTGATGGGAAGTTGTACAGCAAGGATGACGCTAATCTGACTGCTACGTTGATTGTTAGCTTGATTTACATGGAGCGAGCCAATGAAGAAAGTCAGGTCAAAGCCAAAAGGACTTTGGGCAATGCCCTATCCATCATTAAAGAAGGTGCCAGAGATGCTGATGGGTATCACAAAGCGGTTAGGTCGATAGGTAGAGCACCTTGGTATTTAGACGTTACCAGCGGCTTTGTACGTCCTCACAAGTATTACTTTCCTATAGCTCAGGAGATTGTTGGTTTAGTGCTTCAGAATCAGTCGATTAAAGCGATTTGTCGGTATCTGAACAGTAAGTATGAGGCACCCAAGATTAACTCTAACAGGAAATTTGTTGACCAAGGTTGGAGCGATACGACTATCAGAAGATTCCACCTAAGCAAGCTTTTGACTGGCGAGCAGACTTTTACCATTGAAGGTGCTGAGTATGTGATTAGTGACTATGCTCCTGCTGTTTGCTCAGAAAGTGAGTTTTACCAGATGGCCGCTATTAGGTCTAAGAATGCTCGTAAGAGTGGAAACAAGCGCACTACTGAGTTTGATGGCCTGTTGAATGGTATCGGAGTGCTAACCTGTGGCTGGTGTGGCGGCTCAATGACCAAGGTGTTGGATAGGCACCAAAAAGTTAGGTATAGATGCGCCAATGCTTTCAACAAAGCTGATTACTGCAAGGGATTCTCAGTCAAGGCCGAGCTGGTGGAAGATGCTGTGATTCGTGTCTGTGCTGACAAAGTTTGGACTGCTAAAGACTCTGGTACAGATGCCACTGGAGCGATTCAAGCGGCATGAAGAGGAGCTGTATCAAAAATGATGCAGCTCCTTTTTTGTATGTGTACTTGGCTGTGAGTGTTGGATTCTTAATTTGTCGCCGATTCAAGAAGTTTTAAGGCGTCTTTAATTTCGCGGTCTTCTTTCATAGCGCTTTCTAGCTTCTCCGAGAACTGGAAAAGCACAGTCTTGAGTGCAGTCGCATACTGTAGGCACTGTTCATCTGTCTTATTGTGAAGGCCTTCGCTGACCGCTCTATACATAAGCGTTAGTGGGTTCTTCCCGTTTACCAACAGGCTTTCTGGTATAGCGTGTTTGATTGTTCGGATGGCGTCCGCAAAGCGTGGTTGAGCTTTAGCGTCTTGTAGTTCATTCACCAGTTGGTCGTAACCTCCAGTGAGCTGGGCAACTTTTATGACTTTATCGAAAATCTTATCTTTCTTGGCGTCTAAGATTCTTCGGTAGTAAGCAAACGCTGCGATTCCAAACCCTTGGTTTTCACACTGGTGCCCCTTGAAGAAAAGCTGTCTTTCTCCACCTATCAAATCCAGAGCTTTTTTAGGTATCGGTTTTCCAAACCTCGGCATTTCCCCAACTTTTTCAACAGTAATCGCTGTTTCAAATCCAATGTATTCATTCTTGGATGGTACATACGAATGAAATTTTAGGAAGAAGTGCTTTATTTCGAGCTTGCAGTTGCTGCAGCAAAAGCTAAGCCGATTAAAAGAGTCTAAGGTGTGAACCACTATCGTTTCCGAGTCATCGATTAGCTCAAAGTACCTTGGAGATTTGCAGGCATCGTTTGAGCAATACAGTAAGGGTCTTATGGTTTTTAGTTCTGTGGAGGTACTGTCGGGCAAATAACCTTTGTTAGCAGACCTTTTCCGCTCTCCCAGTCTATAGTTATCGAGTAAATCAGAGCAGAGTTGTGGAGTGTACAACGGAGCTTCATTCAAAAAAGTCTCTAAATCCATGATGGTCTCTTTCGGTTGTCGCTAATGTCATTGCGACCAAGGTTTTTCGTATTTAAGCTTTGGCTTTTTTTTCTTAAGTAGCACTTAACGCCATGATTCTACCAAGGAATCTCATTACCGCAATAGTCAACGAATCGACCTGTGTTTGTGAGGTCGGTTGCATTAATTTGCTCAATCATCCCGTAGACTGAATCCTGTGGTAAACAGAAGGCATTCGGCCCACCCATGTCTGTCTTCACCCAGCCCGGATGCAACACCACCACAGTCACATCATCGTCGACTAGGTCTTTGGCCAGTGATAGGGATACGGCATTGACTGCCGCTTTTGAGGCGCGATAGGCATAGGCGCCACCCGAGTTGTTATCGCCCATTGAGCCCATTTTAGAGGAGAGAATGGCTATCTTACCCTTGGCTTTTACCAAGTTTGGCAATAGATTTTGCACCATCATCAATGGCGCCACTGAGTTCACTGCCAGCACTTGCGCCATGTCCTCGCCGTCCACCTCTCCGAGCTCAACGCGCTTAGGGCCGTAGATCCCGGCATTGTTGATGAAAAGGTCCAAGGGTTGCTCGCCCATCCAGGCTTTTAGCGCGGCTCTGCTCTCAGCTTGGGTGACTTCTAAAGTCAGCCACGTCAGTTGTTTGCCGTGCAGTTTAGCCAGCTTCGCCAGTGGCTGATCGTCGTTGCGGTGGCGGCTAGTGGCAATTACCTCCCAGCCGAGTGCTAAGTAGCGACGAACGAATTCTAAGCCAATGCCGCGATTGGCACCGGTAATCAATACACGTTTCATGAGCTCTCCTAGCAGCGATATTGATTTAATTTAAGATTAAAAGTTAAGTCGGTTTTCAATTGGACCAGCTGATAACTCAATCGTGCCATCTCTTTTCCGTCGTTGAGCTTTTTTTGCTGTCCTTGTGGCAGTTCGTCTAGGTGTTGATAGACCCCTTTGACGCTGCGATAGCGCTGCAACAGTTGCAACGCGGTTTTATTGCCAATACCAGTGACGCCAGGGATTTTATTGCCACTATCACCGGCCAGTGCCCAGTATTGGGTTAGCATTTTCGGGGGCAGCTGAAACCTGTGCTCTACCGCCTCGGCGTCGATGGCTTTGCTGTTGAAGTGATCCCATAGCTTCACGCCTTTATCCAATAGTGGCGAGAAGCCCTTGTCGGTGGAGACTATGGTAGTGCTAATCTCGTGTTTGCGTAGCGCCAGCGCGATACTGGCGATGGCATCGTCCGCCTCTTGCGGTGCCTGTAAAGATTGAAAGCCCGCTTGTTGGCAGTGCAAACGCAGCATTTCCAGATTATTACTCAAGCTCTCTGGCATGGGGTTGCGCCCAGCCTTGTAGTGGGGGTAGAGCTGCTTGCGCCAAGAGTTGCGGTCGCCATCCCACACCAGTAGCAAGTGACTGGCACTTTGCCCGCGTTTGAGCTTATTGAGGGCCTGAGATACCCGTTCGGCAAATTGTTGAGCCGGTTGCTCAGGTTGCGCGGCGTGAATACGCCGCACCAAGTTTAATCCATCGACCAACAACACATGGGCCTGACTCATGACTCTCTAATCCGATAACAAGGTTGATAGTCACTGCCCGGCAGCTTCATTCGCTGTTGCTTCACAAAGGCCGCCAATAGCTTGTCCATTTTGGCCATAATGCTTGGGTCGCCGGTGAGCTCAAATGGCCCGTGCTGTTCCACCAAGCGCATGGCATCGCTTTTCACGTTACCTGCGACTAGGCCTGAGAATACGCGACGTAAGTTTGCAGCTAACTGAGCTTTGGGCAGCTCTGGTTGTATCGCCAAAGCGGCCATGTTGTCGTGGTTGGGAATAAACGGTTGTTGAAAATCGTCGTCAATTTTAAGACTCCAGTTGAACTGATAAGAGTCGCCGACGGCTTTGCGATGGCCACGAACATTCTCGATACCCGCAAACATTAACTGAGCAACGGTAGCGGGCTCATCGATGACTATCTGATAAAGGGCTTGGGCCTCTTCGCCCAAAGTGGCACCGATAAAGGCGTCTATTTCTTCAAAATAAGCCCGCGATGACTCAGGGCCTGTGAGAATTAACGGCAGGGGATGACCACGGTTTTCCGGATGCAGCTTAATCCCGAGTAAATACAGAAACTCCTCGGCGGTACCTACACCCCCTGGGAAGATAATCACCCCGTGGCCCAGTCGCACAAAGGCTTCGAGACGCTTCTCGATGTCGGGCATGATCACCAATTGGTTCACAATTTGGTTTGGGGGCTCGGCGGCAATGATGCTGGGCTCGGTTAGACCGACAAATCTAGAGTCTGGATTGCGCTGCTTAGCGTGACCTATGGCGGCACCTTTCATGGGGCCTTTCATGGCGCCTGGGCCACAACCGGTGCACACGTCCAAATCACGCAGCCCCAACTGGTAGCCCACTTCTTTGGTGTACTTGTACTCGATGTCGTTAATTGAGTGTCCGCCCCAACACACCACCATGTTTGGGTCCTGCTCTAGCTTGAGCAGGCGGGCGTTTCGCAATACGTCGAACACTTCGTTAGTCAGTAGTGCCGAGTCTTTGGGGCGGTCGCGGTACTTATCTTCGACAAACAGAATGTCCCTCAGTACAGCAAACAAGTGCTCTTGAATGCCGCGCATGATTTTGCCGTCGACAAAGGCTTCCACCGGTGGGTTGATCAATTCGATTTGAATACCGCGTTCACGCCGAATCAGTCGAATATCGAAGTCTTTGTATTGGTCGAACAGATCGTCGGCGTTGTCTGAATTCAGACCAGACGCCAACACCGCGAGACTGCAGCGTCGGTAGAGTTGGTACAGGTGACTTTGGGCGTTGAGCTTTAGGCTCTCAATTTCCAGTTGCGACAGCTGGTCCATGCTGCCGCGGGGACTTATGGTTACTATCATTAGAATTCCTCTCAGTTGAAGCCGAGGGAGGGCGCACCCCTATTCGTCGATGATAACTTTGTCGCGCCCTTTTTGTTTGGCTCGGTAGAGGCAGGCATCGGCGCGTTCAAAGGTTTGTTCGACACTTTCATTAGACAGTATAGCTGCCGCACCCAAAGAGAGAGTGATCTGAACCGGTTGACTTTTAAAGCGAAAAGGAATGTTGCGCACTTTTTCGCGAATGCTGTTTAGCGACTCAAGCGCCTCGGCTGCGCTCAATCCAGGTAATAACAAGGCAAACTCTTCGCCGCCAAATCGCGCCACGTACTGGTCTTGATTCAGGGTATTTTTAATTGCCATCGCAACCACTTGCAATGTCTTGTCGCCGCTTGAGTGGCCATAGGTATCGTTGACCTGCTTAAAGTGGTCAATATCGGCCACTACCAACCACAAAGGCGAGCCGTCGCGCTTGGCTATGGACGCCGCTTCGTTGAGACGTTGATCCCAAGCGCCGCGATTGGGTAAGCGGGTTAGGGCGTCCAGCTCGTTGATTTTTTGCTGTTCCACTAAACGGTGCTTGTAGCGCTGAGCTTCTTGGTTAACCTGATTAAGCTCTTGGCTCATGTTTTGTAGCGCTTGCTTGAGGGTATCTTGCTCCCGTTGCTCGAGCGCCTCTTTGCGCGCCAGAGCGGTTTTGATCAAAACCAGCTGTTGGCCAATCTCGGCTTTCAGCCCATTGAGCTCCACCGAGTTGTCGACACTGGCACCAATGCTGGCCACCGAAGAGTTGATTTCATTGTTGAGCTTGGCTTTGACCGTTTGGTGCTGTACCGCGCTTTGCGCCGATTCGGTTACCGCTTGTTTCACTGCGCTCAAAGTATCGCTTAAGGCGTGCAAAAATTCTTGCGACGCACTTTTTTCGCGGGCCATGTTTTCGACCAGCAAGTCGAATACGTGACGGTAGTTGTGCAATAAATGCTCAACCGACTGGGTTTTTTCCAGTGATTGCGTAATGAACGTCAGCTTGGGTTGTTGGGCGCTGGTGAATTCCAGCTCTGCCAGTTTACTGCATAGCTCTGCGGCCAACTGACGATGCTTGGGTAATAGCTTGGTGGTGTCACCGTCAAAGTGCTGTTGCAGAATATCGCTGACCATTTCCGCTAGCTGGGTGAGTCGCTCGGTGAGGTCCCACACTAACAGACTGGGTTTTTCGAGTTCGCGAGTGAAGTGTTTGAGTTCGTTGCTCACGCTTGCTGGCAGTTCAGTGACACGGCTTAATTGAGCGACGATGTCGCCCAGCACAATGCGTTGCCGATCCAGCTGTAACGTCATTTGGCGGTGTTGCGCCAGTATGATTTTTTCGGCCTGTCCGGCGTACTGAGAAAACTCGCTGATTTGTTCGCCTTGCAAAGGCGTAGCTCGGACTTTGGCCAGCTTGTTATCCAGCTCCAAATTGCAGCCTTTACACAACAGGCTGAGCTGATAAATGAATTGTTCTATCGACTTGAGTTGGCTGATAGAAACGGGCTGGGTTTGGGTCAATTTTGGATTAGCTTTTTCTTTAATATCAGTTTTTTGTGTCACTACAGACTGATCCATTGACGAACCTTATTTATGGCCGATGATAGAGTGAGCGCATGTTTGCTTATGGTAGCGAATTTGTTAGCCCATGCAAACTTGTTATACTGCGTTGCCCTTACAAAAAAACAAAAATAATTAATACAGGAACCCGCTTTCATGACACCTATCAAGTTTTGCGCTTGGACTGTCGGATTGGGCTTGATGAGCTTTCAAAGTTCGGCCGAAGTGCATTATCAAATTGACCTAACCCAAGGCACGCAGCAGCTCGCTCGAGTCAGTGCAAGTTTTCCTGAGACACCCGCCGGTCAATTAACTCTGAACATTCCGAGCTGGCGCACCGGCAAATACACCATAATGCCAGTGGCCGAAGGGATTCGCCGCGTGTCGATTACCGATGAGCAAGGCCAGCCTTTGAGTTGGGACCGCAGCGCTTCGGGCGAATGGGTGGTGAACCTGCCCAAAGCGACCAAAGTCAAGGTGAGCTACCAGTTGCACGCTGACGAGCTTGGGGTGCGTTTACGCCACATCGATGACAGTCACGCTTTTTTAGACGCCTCTGGGGTATTTGTATACAGCCCAAGCTATCGCGATGACTCGGTACGGGTGCAACTGCAAGTGCCAAAAGGTTGGCAAAGCCACTCGGGCATGGACAGTGGTGATACGCCGCATTCTTTTGTTGCTCCGAATTACGACGTACTGATCGACTCGCCGATTGAAACCGGCGTTAGCCAATCGTATCAGTGGAAGCTGGATGGCCGAGACTACGAGCTAGTTATTTGGGGTGAGGGCAATTACAACGCAGAGCAAATGGTTGAAGACTTGAAAAAGCTATCGCCAACCGCCACTGCAATTTGGGACGACTACCCCTACAAGCGTTATGTCTACATGGTGCACGCCACTAGTGGTGCTCGCGGCGCCACCGAGCATTTGAATTCAACCATTATTCAGCGTCCGCGTTTTCGCTTTGGTAGCCGTGAGGACTACTTGGCGTTTATCTCGACCGCCAGTCACGAGTTTATCCACACTTGGAACGTTAAGGCTTATCGTCCAGAAGCTCTAGTACCTTACGACTATCAGAACGAAGCCATTAGCGATTTATTGTGGATATCTGAAGGCTCAACCAGCTACTTCCAGCGCCAGTTGTTGCTGCGCGGAGATATTATTAGCTTTGATGAGTTTTCCAAGGACTTGGCCCGCCGCATCGACGCTCACCTAAATACTCCGGGTCGTCAGGTGCAAAGTGTGGCCGAGGCCAGCCGCGGTCAGTGGATCCGACGCCACGATCACTTTGCCCACAACCACAGCGTTAATATTTACTCGGAAGGCTATCTGGCGTCTTTGTTGCTGGACTTCGACATGCTGAAAACCAGTAACCTTAAACGCAGCTATCGCGATTTGCACCGCGTCTTGTATCGGGACTACAGCACGCCAAAGTCGTTTAATCGCAATGATGTGCTTAAGATTTTGAGCGAGTTGCAAGGGCGCGATTACAGCAATTGGTGGCAGGCGCATATCGAATCGCCAATGCAGCCGGATTTCTTTGAGTTAATGGCTTTGGCGGGTTTAAGTCTGAATTATCCTAGAGGCACTAAGGATGTGGTCAGTGCGGATCTAACCCTCAAAGCTGGCGACAGAGCCGTTGTTGATAAGGTGGATAGAGAAGGGGTGGCTTGGAAAGCGGGGCTAACCCATGGCGACGAGATTGTTGCTATCAATGGTTTGAAGGTCGCAGGGGGCGATTGGAGCAAGCGTTTGCAAGACTTTAAGGCCGGCGACCAACTGACCTTGAGCTATTTCCGCCGAGACCGTCTGCAAGAGACGCAAATCATTCTGAGCTCGAAGAAGGACAAGCCGTTAACCCTGACCATGATGGACAAACCGAGCAAGCAGCAAAAGGCTTTCTTTAAAGCCTGGCTGGGGTTGAGTTGGGAAGAGGCCATCGCTTCGAATAAGAAAGTCTTCTGGTAAGACGCTCATAAAAAATCCCTGTCGTTTGACAGGGATTTTTTGTATCTAGCAGATATTCGGCTTTTTACTCGCCTTTTTTAATCGTGAATGTCAGCCACGTCCAGCGCTTCAAACAAGGCTGCCATTAAGGCGCCAAGCTCGGCACACATAATGCTGTAATCGGCGTCCATGCGCGCTGCTGGATCTTCGCTGTCTTGGTTCTCCGAGCGCATGTCTTCTGAGAATTTAACGCGCTTAATCGCACCATCGGATTGCAACAAGAACTGAGTGCTGTCGGCGAAGCTCAAGCTTACCTTGTGAACTTGTTTACCCGCTTCAATGTGCGCGAGCACCTCATCTTCGGTCAACGCCTGTTGCTTGAACTTTACGATACCGCCATCGTCCATTTCCGCTTTTAGCTCGGCTTCGTCGAGCATTTCAAACGGCGTAGGGGCGTGACCCTGCTGTAGCCATTCGGTTAGCTTGGCTTCGATAGCACTGTTGTACTGAGCAGGCAGAATTGGCAAGGAGCCAACCGCTTTGCGCAACAGCGACAACACTTCATCGGCTTTGCTAGCACTTGAAGCGTCTACAAGCAGCAAATCGTGCTGAGGCAGGATCAAGGCTTTCGTGGTGGCACGCTTACTAAAGGCGCGTGGCAGCAAGGTGTGAATGATCTCGTCTTTCAGGCTGTCTTTTTCTTTCTTGTGCAGGCTGCGCGCTTCGGCTTGCTCGATGTGCGCCACTTTTTCTTCAAGGGCTTCTTTAATGACGCTTGCAGGCAGAATTTTTTCTTCTTTGGTGACCGCAATTAGGTGCTGGTTCTGACTTGAGTGAACCAGAGTGTGGCCGTGTTTGCCAAAGGCTTTGGTAAAGCCGATTTTGCTGATGTCCTGGCTTCCGCACGGAGTGAAGCTGAACTCTTGCAGTTGGTCTTCCAACTGTTCAACGGTTTGTTCAAAAGGCTTCTTAAAACGAAATACCAGAAGGTTCTTAAACCACATATGCGCTCTTTATTTGAATTTGTCGAAGCGCAGATTCTACGAGATAGGGCGTGACAGGTAAACGCTGATGTTTAGGTGCATTTATGTGATCTGGGTCTGCATGTAAGCATTTCTTTAAAATTGCTGTAACTTTTCTGTCATATTAGCAAGTCAAAATTCGCCTCGTTCAATAACTGACCGACAGAGTTCGTTCAATTTTACGAGTGATATGTGCGCTCAATTCGATCGACCAAACTACAAGGATTACATGATGAAACTTGCTAATAAGCTGTTGCTGTCCAGCCTGGTTGCTGCTGCATTCTCGGCCCAGGCCGCCGACCCTGTAACTGTTTACGGTAAGCTAAACGTAACTGTTCAGAACAACAACGTACAAGGTGAGAACAGTGCTACCATTCAGTCAAACGCTTCTCGTCTAGGCGTTAAAGGTGACTTCGAAATCAGCTCTGGTCTCGAGGCTTTCTACACCATCGAGTACGAAGTAGACACAGGTTCAAGCGCCAAAGAAAACTTCAAAGCGCGTAACCAGTTCGTAGGTCTTCGCGGCGGGTTTGGTTCTGTGATGCTTGGTCGTAACGACACCATGCTTAAAAAGTCACAAGGTAAAGTGGACCAGTTCAACGACATTGCCGGTGACTTGAAAAACCTATTTAAAGGCGAGGTGCGCGCCGAGCAAACCGTTACCTACATGACGCCAGAATTCTCTGGCCTAAGCGCTGGTGTGACTTGGGTTGGTGAGAACTCAAACAAGCAAATTGACGCTGTAAAAGGCGAGACCGTCAATGGTTTCTCTGCCGCGGTTATGTACGGTGACTCAGGCCTTAAGAAAACCCCAATCTACGCGGGCTTGGCCTACGACAACACAGTCCAAGGCTACGACATTGTTCGCGGTACTGTGCACGGTAAAATCGCTGGCTTTAAGCTAGGTGGTATGTACCAGCAGCAAGAGCAAAACGATTCTTTGAACGACGACGGTTCGGTTAAGAAGAACCAGTCTGACAAAGGCTACTTGCTAAGCGCGGCCTACGGCATCGACAAAGTAACTTTGAAAGCTCAGTACCAAGACATGGAACGCAAAGGCAAAGCCGCTTCTGTGGGTGCTGATTACAAACTGGCTAAGCCAACCAAGCTGTTCGCTTTCTACACTCAGCGTGACTTAGAAGAAGCCACCAAGAAAGACAACTACTTTGGTATCGGTCTAGAACACAAGTTCTAAGGGCGACTGCCTAGCTAAACTAGGCGAAAATAAGCTAATTAAGCGGTATTTACGGTCAGGGATTTCCTGGCCGTTTTTTGTTTTCTCGAACGCAAAAACAGCGCTTAAACCTCCGTTTTACTGGATTTAGTTCACTCGGTAACGGGGTGCTTCATAAATTTGTAATATTGGCTCACAATAATAGGCGCCAGCATAAACCGATAAGATTGGAACTAGAGTCAATGCCCGCACGCATTTTAGTCATTGAAGACGAATCAGCCATCCGCGACATGCTTACCTTTGTGTTAGAGCAACACGGGTACACAGCGGTGAGCGCAGAAGATTACGACCAAGGGTTGGCAAAAGTGTGCGAACCCCTACCAGATTTAATTTTGTTGGATTGGATGTTGCCCGGCGGTAGCGGTATTCGCTTGGCCCGCGAGGTCAAGCAAGACGACTTCACTCGCCACATCCCGATCATCATGCTGACCGCTCGCGGCGAAGAAGAAGACAAGGTTCGCGGTCTTGAGGTTGGTGCTGATGATTACGTGACCAAGCCTTTTTCACCGAAAGAGCTGATGGCTCGTATTAAGGCCGTGCTGCGTCGCAGCGCGCCGACCCGAGTGGAAGATGCCATCGATGTTAGTGGTTTGGTGCTCGACCCGGTAAGCCACCGCGTGATGGCCAATGAGGAAGTGGTGGAGTTAGGGCCTACTGAGTTTCGCTTACTGCACTTTTTTATGACTCATCCCGAGCGCGTGTACAGCCGCGAACAATTGTTGGACAACGTCTGGGGCACCAACGTGTATGTAGAAGATCGCACCGTCGATGTTCACATTCGTCGGCTGCGCAAAGCGCTGGAAGAATCCGGCCACCATTTAATGGTTCAAACCGTCCGCGGCGCCGGATATCGCTTTTCGACTCGTTTATAAATCTCTGATATCTTAGCCTCAACACAGCAGCTGGACCAAAGTCGTCGATGATTGAATCTTTCTCCACAGGCCAGATCCTCTGGCGTATCATCGGCTGGTTCAGCGTATTTTTGCTGGTTGGCTTGCTGTTCGACTCGGTTCTGCTGTGTCTAGTGCTAGGCTGCGGCGGACTCTTGTTGTGGCAATACACTCAACATCAAAAACTCTCCAATTGGCTATGGCGCGATCGCCGTTTGACGCCCCCATCGGGCAAAGGCGCTTGGGAAAATACCTTTAACGGTTTGTACCGTTTGCAGAACAAAAACCGTCGCAAAGTTCGCGGTTTGGCAGGCTTGTTGCGCCGCTTTCGCCAAGGTGCCGAAGCCATGCCTGACGCCGCTGTGGTTTTGGACCACGAGTTTAAAATCATCTGGTGTAACCGGCTGGCAAGCATCCACTTGGGATTGCGTTGGCCGTTGGACCAAAACCAACGCATCGACAACCTGCTGCGCACCCCAGAATTTACCAAATACCTGCACCGCCGAGATTATAGCGACCCCTTTGAATTCAAGCCGATTCAGGTGGAAGAGCAGGTGGTCGAGATTCGAATTATTCCCTATGGCGACAGTCAGTTTTTGCTGATTGCCCGCGATATTAGGCGCATGCGCCAACTTGAGAACATGCGCCGCGATTTTGTGGCCAATGTCAGCCATGAACTCAAAACTCCGCTGACTGTGTTGCAAGGTTATCTTGAGATGATGGAAATGACCGCCGAGAGTCACCAACAAAAATCCCTGACCTTGATGCAGCAACAAGTCGTGCGCATGAGTGGGCTGGTGGAACAGTTACTGGAGCTTTCCAGAATCGAGTCGGCCCAGGAAATCGATATGAGTCATCCCGTGCCCATTGACGCCATGCTGGCGGATCTCAATCAAGAAGCTCTAGGACTTTCTCGCGAGCGACACAAACTCACCTTTGAAATCGATACCTCGCTGCAATGCTATGGCAACGAGCAGCAACTCAGAGCCGCGTTTAGCAACTTAGTGAGTAACGCCATCCGTTATTCGCCGGATGGCGGTGAGATTGTGGTGAGCTGGCAGGCGCATCCTGCGGGGGTGGAATTTGCGGTCAAAGATCAAGGAATTGGCGTAGAGCCGGCTCATATCCATCGCCTGACTGAGCGCTTTTATCGAGTGGATCGGGCGCGCTCACGGGACACCGGCGGCAGTGGCCTTGGGCTGGCCATCGTAAAACATGCCCTTAGCCAACATCAAAGCGAGCTGCGAGTTCAAAGCCAAGCGGGACAAGGCAGTCGATTCAGCTTTGTGATTCCTAGCAAATACTTGGTTAGTCCTGTCATTTAACTGTCATAAATCAGTCGCATAATTGTCATCGGCCGCTTCGATACTAAAGCTCGATAATACGGCCCATAACAAACCAATTTATGTTGGAGAAAACCATGAAATTCAAACAGCTAGCAACTGCGATAACCGTATCGGCAGCTGTGTTTACGGCATCGGCAACTGCGGCAATCGACGCAGCGCTACCCAAGTACGAAAAAGTCAGTGGTGTTTCCGGTAACCTTTCATCGGTAGGCTCTGACACCTTGGCCAACATGATGACCTTGTGGGCCGAAGACTTTAAAACCCTGTATCCCAATGTGAATGTACAGATTCAGGCGGCGGGCTCGTCAACAGCGCCACCGGCCTTGACCGAAGCCACTTCGCAATTTGGCCCTATGAGCCGCAAGATGAAGCCCAACGAAATCGAGGCTTTTGAAAATCACTACGGCTACAAGCCTACAGCGATCCGCGTAGCTATCGATGCGCTAGCGGTATTCGTGCACAAAGACAACCCAATCAAAGGCTTGTCGATGGAGCAGGTTGACGGCATTTTCTCTTCAACGGTTAAGTGCGGTGGTAACCCAGTCACTCGTTGGGGTGAGGTCGGTTTAGAAGGTAACTGGAAGAATCGCGATATTCAGCTTTACGGTCGCAACTCGGTATCTGGCACCTACGGCTACTTTAAGAGCAAAGCCCTGTGTAAAGGTGACTTTAAGAGTAACGTAAATGAGCAGCCGGGTTCGGCGTCGGTGGTGCAGTCGGTGACCAAGTCGCTAAACGCCATCGGTTACTCGGGCATCGGCTACCAGACCGCCGGTGTGAAAGCAGTAGCCCTGTCGAAAAAAGGCGACAAGTACATTGCCGCCACCAAGGCAAATGCCGCTTCGGGTAAATACCCGTTGTCACGCTATCTATACGTGTACATCAACAAGCACCCTAACAAGCCCTTATCACCAATGGAGCGCGAGTTCGTTCGCTACATGCTATCGGCTCAGGGACAAACCATTGTTGAGAAAGACGGATACATTGCGCTACCAAACAGCGTTGTAGCTAAAGACCTAGCCGCTGCAGGCATTCGTTTGTAATCCACGCTGACTTCCCAGTCGTCAACAAGCCCACGCATTGCGTGGGCTTGTTGGTTTTAAGGATAAGTGCTTAGTCGACTTCTTCGACGCTAAGACTCCAATTCACCACTTTTAAATAGTGTTGCTCTCGAACTAGCTCGGACATCAAGAGTTCGTTTTGATACAACTCAGGCGGTAGGCCTAAGTGCATGTGTTCGCCGTCTTGGGTAAGGGTTACTGGGTAGTGATTGCTGGTGTGGCCCAGATGCAACAGACAAGCAATGCGCAGGGCTATCAGACTTTGCATCAGCTGTTTGTTTGAGGCCAAGCGCACATCGAGCTTTTGTAGGTTTTTCAAATTCTTGCGGTGGTGGCTCACCAACCAAGCCAACACCTGCTGCTGCTCCAAATTAAAGCCGCGCATATTGGCTTCTGAGAGGATATAACCACTGTGGCGTTGAAAGCCTTTTGGGTTGAGCTGAATACCAATTTCGTGCAGTTGTGCCGCCCAAAACAGCAATTGCTGCAGCTCGACTTTGATTTTTAACCCGCTGATCAGATACGCCAGGCTTTTGCTGACGTTGTCGGCGTGGTCTTGGTCGACGTGGTATAAACGGCGCAAACTGTCCACCGTGTGATTGGCTACCGAGCCTATGTGAGTCGGGTGTAGCATCTCGCTAATCACCCCTTCGCGCAGCGCAGCGGGGCTGAACTCCATCGCTTCAATCTTGAATACAGAAAAAATGCCGCGCAGCACGGCCAAGCCACCGGGCAAAACTCGCAGACGCTCGGGGTCGAGTCCAGCGTCGAGCAATTGCTGCGGGTCATCGCATAAATCTTGTTGCAGCTGTTTGAGATGCTCGTCGGTCAGACGCGATTGATCGTCGGCTTGGTTTAGGCACAAATTCATAATGGCTTTTACCGTACCTGAGGTGCCAATCACCTTGTCCCAGCCCTGATGTTTAAAGGCGTTTACGAAGGGGTGCATTTGGCGTTCGGCGCGCAAAATGGCTTTCTTGAACTGGCGTTTGCTGATCTCTTTGGAGAAGAAATACTGCTGAAAGGAGACGCAGCCCATGGCTTCACTGTGCAACATCTGCGGCTCGTTCTCGCCGCCTATGATGAACTCGGTAGAGCCGCCGCCAATGTCGATGACTAGCGAGGGGCGGTCAATGTGCTGTGATAGGCGCACCCCCTGAAAAATCAGGCGAGCCTCTTCCACACCAGGTACCACTTCGATTTCACAGGGGAGGATGCGATTGGCCTCATCGACAAAGTCTTCGCGATTGGGTGCCTGGCGCAGGGCAAAAGTGGCCACGGCTCGAGTTTGGTCGACTTCAAGCTCCGCCAGTTTGTCGGCGAATTGATTCAAACACTCAAGACCGCGCTCCATGGCCTGTGGACAAAGATTGCCATCGTCGTCCATGCCCTCGGCCAAGCGCACTCTTTGCTTGAACGAGTACACTTGCTGAATTTGGTCTTTGACTCGTCGCGCAACGCAAAAGTGAAAGCTGTTAGAGCCCATGTCGATAGCGGCAATAATTGGGCTCGGATTATCCGTCATCGCGCTGCTCCCTGGCGGCCAAATACTCGTAGATGGCTTCTTGCGAGCGAATTTTTTTGCGATTGCCACGGGCCACATAGGCGTTGCTTTGCTCAGCGTCGATGATGCGCGCCTTAGTGGTATCGGACCAATGCAATTTAAGAGTGTCCATGATGAGTTTCTTAAGCTCCGGGTGATAAATCGGACAGCCCACTTCAACGCGCAAATCCAAGTTGCGGCGCATTAGGTCTGCCGAGGTAATGTAGAGCTTTTGCTCACCACCCGCATAGAAATACATCACACGAGGGTGCTCTAAATAGCGGTCGACCACGCTGATTGCACGGATTTTATCCGATAAGCCCTTCACTCCCGGAGTCAGGGCACACATACCGCGCACTAAGATCTTGACGCTCACGCCTGCTTGAGAGGCCAGATAGAGTCGCTCAACTATCTCATCGTCGACTAAGTTATTGGCTTTTAACCAGATCTCGGCTTTCCGTTTATTACTTGCCGCCGCAATCTCATCATCAATCATGGCCAATATCTTGTCGCGGGCTTCAATGGGAGAGACTAGCAAATGGTTAAAGCTCACCGGTCGATAAGGGCGCTGTACAAAATCAAATACTTGCGATACTTCTTCGGTGACTCTGGGGTCTTTGGTGAAAAGCGCAAAGTCGGTATAAATCTTGGCGGTCTTCTCATGGAAGTTGCCGGTACCCACGTGGGCGTATAGCTGGGGTTGCCCCTCTTCGACGCGTTCAATCAACATGAGTTTGGAATGCACCTTTAAGTTAGAGATACCGAAGCTTAGTTGAATACCGGCTTCGCTTAGCTCTTTAGACCACTCAATATTGGCCTCTTCGTCAAAACGCGCCTTGAGCTCGATAACCACTTCCACCTGCTTGCCATTTTGCACCGCGTCAATCAGAGAGGCGATGATGCGTGAGTTTCGCGCCACTCGATACAGGTTGATTTTGATTTTTCGCACCGCCGGGTCAAACGCCGCTTGGCGCAAGAACTCGGTGAGGTAGGAGAACCTGTGGTAGGGGTAGTAGAGCAACACGTCGCTGTGGCTAATGGCTTCAAATACCGTGGTGAAATCTTCAAACTGACGGGTCTTGATTGCCGGGTTCTTACGGTACTCCAAATACTTGCGGCCTGGGTTGGGAAAGCTGATGAAATCCCGAAAGTTGTGGTAGCGCCCGCCCGGGATCAGGCTCGAAGTGTTTTCTATGCCCAACTGATTGATAAGCCGCTGTAGGCAATGAGCGGGCATCTCTCTGTCGTACACAAAGCGCACTGGCGCTGCAGTTAAGCGCTGTTTCAGACCATGGGACATCTTTTCAGTAAAGCTTTGGTCGAGATCTTCGGACAGGTCGAATTCGGCGTCGCGAGTGAGTTTCATCGCATGACATTCGATGCGGTCGAACTCGAAAAAGCCAGTGAACAAGTCTTCGATGCAATAGCGAATGATGTTGTCGATAAGAATCAAGGCTTTGCGTTTCTTGGATTTTTCATGAGGTAATTGTACAAAGCGCGCTACCTTGTCCGATGGAATTTCTATCAAGGCGTATTGCACTCGCTGCTCTTTGTGCAGAGCCACCATCATGTAGGTCAGGCCATCGGCAATCACGTCGGTGAGGTTGGGCACGCCGTCGAGTACCACAGGAGTGATATGGCGTTTGACCTTGTCTTTAAAGTATTGCTGCGCCCAGCTCGCTTGTGCCTCGCTCATCTGACGCTCGTTGATTAAAAAGATGTTGTGGCGTGCTAGCTCGCGCAGACAACTGGCGTAGATGGCATCAAACTCCTGCTGCAGATTGAGCACTTTGGATTGAATGCGCTCAAGCAATTGAGCGGCACCGCTGTCGCTGCCTCTGGCATTGTCTAATGTGACCCGACGACGGATGTTAGCCACACGAACGCGAAAGAACTCGTCTAGGTTGTTGGAAAAAATACCCAGAAAGCGCACTCGCTCCACTACCGGCACCGAAGGGTCGGCGGCTTCCTGAAGCACGCGTTCGTTAAACGATAGCCAACTGATTTCTTTTTCAACGCGAGGGGTGGCCTCGCTGACACTTAGAGAAGGGGCAGGATCCATGGCAGCACTCAGTCATTTTTATTGGGAACAGCTAATAAATCAGATTACCCAATAATTGCCTTTGCTGCCATGATCTTAGGTGAGTTAATCGAGCCTATCGAGTTGCAGGTCATCGCCCATTTCGTAGAGTTTAGACTCAAGCGCGTGATAGCTTTGCTCGTTGACTGGACTCAAGGTTAAGTCTGCTTTAAACAGCGAAATTCCCGTGTGGCTAGCGGATTCTCGGTTACTGGAAAAACGCTCGATATTGATGCCCTGAGCGGCAATTAAATTAGAGATTTGGTGCACGAAACCCGGACGGTCATTGCCGATCACCGAGATGCGAACCACTGGCGAGTCGTGGGGAATTTCTAACAGTTTTTCGCCGGTTAGTGTGAGTCCGTCGATGCTTTCCAGAGAATCTACCAATTCACCCCAGTGTTCTTGGGGCAATTCGATGACTATAATGGCGGCAAACAAGGCGTCGATGTGCCGTAATTCAGAATCTAACCAGTGACCACCCAGACGGGATAGGTGTTGAGCGATTTGCTCCACCAAACCGGATCTGTCAGGTACTTGCAGCGTAATTAAGTAGCGTTGCATAGGTGCGCGTCCCCTCGTTGTAACAATACTGTCATATAGCGTAAATATAATTTGCGCCAGCTATCATCACGAAAATACCAACTCTTTTGAGGTTAGGAATGAATCAACTGGCTCGTCAAGAAGACACGCCAGCGAGCGCCGGGATTCTGGCGACTCAGCAAGGCAAGCGCCTCATCAAGGACCGATTGACCCAATATGGGGTTACAGTCGGCGGCATTATGGTATTGCTGGCCTTAGTGTTGATATTTTTCTATCTCGGCTATGTGGTTAAGCCACTGTTTGAAAGCGCCAAGATAGCTTCCGGACCTCAAATCCAATATGCCTCAAATGTCGCCACGATAAAACTGGGTGTGGATGAACAAAATGAGGTTGCCTTTCGCGCCAGTGCCGATGGTGCCATTATTTACTACGGCCTAACTCCGAATAACCAAGGAGTAATGGCTAACTATCAGATTGAATTTCCCGACGGTGCTTCTCCGGTATCCGCCACCCGCGCCATGTCCCATCAACAATTGGCGATTTGGGGCTTGGACAATGGTCAGGCGTTTGTGGCCCAGCCAGGGTTTAGCGTTTCTTACCCCAATGACAAGCGCTTAATCTCGCCGAGACTGCGTTTCCCTTACGGCGAGGCGCCAATTCAGGTGGACTATCAGGGCTTGCCTTTATTAGGCCTAGCGGTAGGTGCCAGCGAAGAGAAGTTGACCTTTGCTTACGTGACTCCGGGGGAAGTGCGAGTCAGCCAGCAGCAAGCAGAAGTGAACTTTATCACTGAAGAGGTGGAGTGGTATGCCGAGTCGGGTGCTATTACCAATGCGCCATCACAGGTCGACCGTTTACTGCTTACTCCAGACCAGCGCGAGTTGATTCTGCAAAGTGGCAGCAAGATATACATTTACGATATTCGCGATGTGGAGTCGGTGACGCTCAAGCAAATGCTGGAAGCGGGTGAGCCTCAAGCCAAAATTACAGACATAGAGTTATTAGCGGGTGCCAGTTCGATTTTGGTGGCCAATGATAATGGCGTGATCAGTCAATGGTTTCAGGTGCTTGGCGAAGGTGGCCGCAGCTATCAAAGAATTCGTGAATTTAACGCAGGCTTTGCGGTTTCGCAGCTGGCGACTGAGTATTACCGCAAGAGCTTTATGGCGGCGGATAGTTCGGGTAAGACCGCGCTGTTTTACACCACCAGTGAGCGTCAACTTCTGACTTTTGATACGCAAATGTCGTTATCAGGCGGCATGGCGTTTAGCCCTCGTTCGAACTCGCTGCTGGCTCAGGGAGAAAACGGCGCTCAGTTGCTAATGATCGACAATCCACATCCTGAAGTGTCTTGGAGCGCGCTGTGGCAAGAGGTGTGGTATGAAGGCTATCCCGAGCCGGATTACGTATGGCAATCCACCTCGGCCAACGAAGACTTCGAAGCCAAATTTAGCTTAACGCCATTGGCATTTGGCACCTTAAAGGCGGCCATGTACGCCATGCTATTTGCCGCACCAATTGCCATCTCTGGAGCGATTTACACCGCTTATTTCATGAGTCCCGGGGTGCGCGCAATTGTTAAGCCAACGGTAGAAATCATGGAAGCCCTGCCCACGGTAATTTTGGGGTTCTTAGCCGGGCTGTGGTTAGCGCCTTTGGTGGAAGAAAATCTTCCCGGCATTGTTCTGATGCTGATTCTGCTGCCACTGTCGATGCTGGCCAGTGCCGTGGCCTGGCATTTCATGCCGCAAAATTGGAAGCTAAAACTGCCTGAGGATTATCGCGAACTGTTTTTGATTCCGGTGCTGCTAGCGGTAGGTTACGGCGCATTCTTGCTTAGCCCGTCGCTGGAAAATCTGTTATTTGATGGCGATACGCGCGCCTATATCACCAATGACCTTGGCATTACCTTTGACCAACGCAACGCTTTGGTGGTGGGAATCGCCATGGGCTTTGCCGTCATCCCGACCATTTTCTCAATTGCAGAAGATGCGATTTTCAGCGTACCTCGTCACCTGTCCAACGGCTCGCTTGCGCTTGGCGCCACCCAGTGGCAGACCCTGACTCGCGTGGTGATTTTGACCGCCAGCCCGGGGATTTTCTCGGCGGTAATGATGGGCATCGGTCGAGCGGTTGGTGAGACCATGATTGTGCTAATGGCCACGGGTAACACCCCGATTATGGAGTGGAGCATCTTTGAAGGGATGCGCACCCTAGCAGCCAACATTGCGGTAGAAATGCCGGAATCGGCGATGGGCAGCTCACACTATCGGGTGCTTTTCTTAGCTGCCTTTGTACTGTTTATTTTCACCTTTATTTTCAACACCCTAGCCGAATATGTGCGTCAGCGTTTACGCGACCGCTATCGCGCGCTTTAAACGGTAGGAATGGCAACGATGAACAACTGGTTTAAATCGGGTTCGCCCTGGATATGGATGACCGCAGGCGCTGTGAGCCTAAGCCTGATTGCGGTGTTGGGACTTTTGCTACTGATTGCCTGGCGCGGATTAACCTTTTTCTGGCCTGGTGAGATCACTCAATGGAACCTACAGTTCGCCGATGGCCGTCAAGAAGTGGTGATTGGTGAGCTGTACGATCGCGAAATCGTTGCCACCGAGCGTCTGCAAGCCGCCGGTGTCGAATTTGCTCGAGCGCCTGGCGAACAGGTGGAGCGTTTTCTGATTAAAACCGGTAACCGCGAATACGTGGATCTGGATTTTCGCTGGGTGCTAGAAACCGACATTGTCAGCCAAAGTGCGCCAAAAGAGCTGGCGGTATTTGAGCGAGTTAAGAACGGTAATTTTTATGGCACGCCAATTCGCCTTGAGATAGACGGCCAACCTTTCGCCACCAACGACTTGCGCCAAGCGATTGCCGACAGTCTGAATGGCGCCCTTGAAGTGGGCGAGCAAGCCGAAACCTTGCAAAAGAAAGACATTGGCGCGGTGAACTGGTCCCTAGAACGGCTGCGTTTAGAGCAGCGTCGTCACGAGCTCAAAGGTACACTGACCGTTGAACGCTTAGCCAATATTGAAGCCAAGCGCGACGAGCTGCAGGCACAATATTTGGAGCTGGAAAAAGAGCTATTCGCCATTCGCGACGAGCTAGGCAAAGACGCGGTCATTGTTCGCGACATGCGCGGTGAAGAGGTGCGTTTGCCGTTAAGCCAAATATTGGATGTGTCCTATAACAACCAGCTGGGTTGGTTTGGCAAAGTGGGGCACTGGCTACACGGCTTGGGCAAGTT
The DNA here is from genome assembly GCF_002282855.1 of Paraferrimonas sedimenticola. Classification (GTDB taxonomy): domain Bacteria; phylum Pseudomonadota; class Gammaproteobacteria; order Enterobacterales; family Shewanellaceae; genus Paraferrimonas; species Paraferrimonas sedimenticola. The sequence continues at coordinate 33,362 of NZ_NRIR01000005.1, forward strand.
TGTCAGCGACGACCCTCGTGAGGCCAACACCGAAGGCGGAGTCTTCCCGGCGATTTTCGGCACCGTATTTATGGTGATGCTAATGGCAGTGATTGTGACCCCATTTGGGGTGGTCGCTGCTGTGTATTTGCACGAGTACGCCAAAAAAGGTCCGATTACACGTATGGTGCGGATTGCGGTGATTAACCTCGCTGGTGTGCCATCGATTGTGTATGGCGTATTTGGCTTGGGCTTCTTTGTGTATGTGCTTGGCGGCAGCATTGACCAGCTGTTTTACCCAGAGGCCATGCCTAGCCCCACCTTTGGTTCACCTGGGGTACTTTGGTCTGCGGTGACCTTGGCGATTTTGACGCTACCGGTGGTGATTGTATCCACCGAGGAAGGCTTGTCCCGCATTCCACCTTCGGTTCGCCAAGGCAGTTTGGCACTGGGCGCGACCAAGGCTGAAACCCTGTTCCGCATTGTGTTGCCCATGGCCAGCCCGGCCATCATGACTGGATTGATTTTGGCAGTCGCCCGCGCGGCTGGTGAGGTGGCGCCACTGATGCTGGTGGGTGTGGTAAAATTAGCCCCAAGCCTGCCGATTGACGGCAACTTCCCCTATGTGCATTTAGAGCGCAAGTTCATGCACTTGGGTTTCCATATTTTTGACGTTGGCTTTCAAAGCCCTAACGTAGAAGCGGCGCGTCCTTTGGTGTACGCCACTTCCTTCTTGTTGGTGAGCGTGATTGTGGCGCTGAACATTACCGCCATTAGCGTGCGTAATCACCTTCGAGAAAAATTCCGTTCGCTAGAACACTAATCGCGAAGCAGGCATATAGGATTAAGCAGGAATGATTTCACTAGACATCGAGCATCAGACCAGCAGCAAGCAGGACTTAAACAGCTTGAGTGCTGAACAGTTGTCGCTGGAAATTCGCGATCTAAACCTTTACTACGGTGATAAACCGGCGCTGCAGAACATTTCCATGATGATCCCGCGCAATCAGGTAACCGCCTTTATTGGACCATCCGGTTGTGGCAAGTCCACCTTGCTGCGTTGCATCAATCGCATGAACGACTTGATTGATGACTGTCGCACCGAAGGCGAGATTTTGCTTCAAGGGCAAAACATCTACGACAAGCGCGTCGATGTGGCCACCTTGCGTCGCACCGTAGGCATGGTGTTCCAACGTCCTAATCCGTTCCCTAAGTCGGTTTACGAGAATGTGGTGTACGGTTTGCGCCTGCAAGGCATCAATGAGCGCCGCGTGTTAGATGAAGCCGCTGAAAAAGCCCTACGCGGTGCTGCGCTGTGGGACGAGGTTAAAGACCGTTTGCACGACAATGCGTTTGGCTTGTCGGGCGGTCAGCAACAGCGTTTGGTGATTGCTCGCGCTATCGCCATTGAGCCCGAAGTACTGCTGTTGGATGAACCTACATCGGCGTTGGACCCCATCTCGACCTTGACCATTGAAGAGCTGATCACCGAGCTTAAGCAAAAGTACACGGTAGTGATTGTGACTCACAACATGCAACAAGCGGCGCGAGTGTCGGATAACACCGCCTTTATGTACATGGGTGAGCTGGTGGAATACTCAGACACCAACACCTTATTTACCACACCGGCCAAGCGTCAAACCGAAGATTATATTACCGGCCGTTATGGCTAGTCAGGATTCAAGCAATGGATGATTTAAAACTTAATAGGCACATATCAGGGCAGTTCAACGCTGAGCTTGAGCACGTTCGCAATCAGGTAATGATCATGGGCGGCCTAGTCGAGCGTCAGTTAGAGCAAAGCCTGGTTGCCATGATGGAATCTGACATCGAGTTGGCCAATCGCATTATCGAGGGCGATAAAAAGGTTAACGCCATGGAAGTCAGCATCGACGAAGAGTGCACGCGGATCATTGCTAAGCGTCAGCCGGCGGCCTCTGACTTGCGCTTGATCATGGCTATCCTAAAAACCATTGCCGATCTTGAGCGCATTGGCGATAGTGCCGAGCGTATTGCGACCATTGCGTTGGACAAAAAGCTCGACCCGAAATCCACCATGCTTGTCAATGTGGAAGGCATGGGCCGGCAGTTGTTAAAAATGCTGCACGAGACGCTAGATGCGTTTGCTCGAATGGACGTCGAAGCCGCTTATCAAGTGCATCGTAAGGACCGCGAAATTGACCAGTCTTACGAAGCCCTGTTGCGTCAGCTGATGACTCACATGATGGAAGACCCTCGGGCCATTCCGCACGTGCTAACCGTGATGTGGGCGGCCAGAGCGCTGGAGCGCATTGGCGATCGCTGTCAGAACATTTCTGAGTACATAATCTACTTTGTTAAAGGCAAAGACATTCGCCACGTGGACAACAAAACCCTACGTCAGACGGTGGCCAGAAGTTAATCACTGACTGAACTCAAGCTTACCAACTCCCCAAAAGCGCTTTTATAGAAGGCGCTTTTTTCTGTCTAAAATCAGACATTTCCCTTACACTGTTAGCTGGATGTAATTTAGAACAATGCGTTAAGGGGATAATAATGAAACGCTTTGCGTTGCTTCTTACCATCACCACAGGCTTGATCACAGGTTGTGGTCCTGCCGCCGAACAAACAGAAGTTCCGGATCCTGCGGTTACCGTTTTCACCGTTAATTTTAAAGATGTTCGCCAAAGCGCTGAATTTGTTGGCCGAGTTCAAGCCTCTGAGGATGTAAATATCCGCAGCCGTGTTGAAGGCCCTTTACTCGAGCGAAAGTTCACCGAAGGGGAAGAAATTAACGCGGGTGACTTGTTGTTTGAAATCGACCCCGCCACCTACGAAGCTAAACTCGCCCAAAGCCAAGCGGCGCTAAAACAGGCGATTGCTGCTCGCGATGTTGCCGAGATTAACTGGAAGCGTGGTAAAGCCCTTGCGCCGGACGGTTTGATCTCCGGTAAAGACATGGACGACCTCACCACTAATAAAATTCAATCCGAGGCGGCAGTAGTCGAGGCAGAAGCTGCGCTAGAGTCCACTCGTCTGCAATTGGAATACACCAAAGTATACGCCCCTATTAAAGGTCGAATTAGTCGCACACTGGTGAGTCTTGGTGATTTGATTACCCCGCAAACCGACATGGCCACCTTGGTGCAAACCGACCCCATGTGGGTGAACTTTCAGGTGAGCGAGCGCGCAGCTACCGATGCCCAAATTCTGATGCAATCTGGTGAAACCAACATGCCTAAGCTTAACGAGCTGATTGTTAAGTTGCGCTTGCCCAATGAGAATATTTACGACCAGCCAGGCAAATTGGATTTTGTTTCCAACCGGATTGACCCAGCCACAGGCACACTAGGCCTGCGCGCTACCTTCAGCAATCCTGGCGGGCTATTGATCGCCGGTATGTTCGTTAACGTGATCATTGAAGCGCCTGATGCTGAGCCTACTTTGTTAGTTCCACAAGCCTCGGTGCAAGAAGACCAACAGGGCCGCTTTGTGATGGTGGTGGATAGTGAAGGCATGGTTCAAAAACGCTTGGTGGAGTTAGGCCGCCGCGTCGAGATCATGTGGGAAGTTATCGATGGCCTAAAAGATGGCGAACGCGTGGTGATGGAAGGCCTACAAAAAATTCGTCCTGGAATTAAGGTACAAACCTCTGAAGCCGACGTCATGCCGTTTCAGCAAAAAGCCAGCTAGGGAGCGCTCAGCATGATAAGTAAGTTTTTTATCTATCGGCCCAAGTTTGCCTTTGTTATCTCGATCGTACTGACCATTGCTGGTCTGTTGTCGATCCCCATCTTGCCTGTGTCGGAGTTTCCCAACCTAGCTCCGCCGCAAGTCAACGTTTCTACCTCATACTCTGGGGCAAGCGCTGAAATCGTCAAAGACGTGATTGCCCAGCCCATCGAAAGTGAGGTGAATGGCGTTGAGAACATGATTTACATGTCCTCTAAGTCAGCCAACGACGGTAGTTACTCTTTGTCGGTCACCTTTGACGTGGGCACCGATCCGGACATGGCTCAGGTTAAAGTACAAAACCGAGTCCAACAGGCGATGCCCAAGCTGCCTGAAGAGGTGAAGCGACAAGGGGTTAAGGTCGAGAAGCAAAGTCCCAACATTCTGTTGGTGGTCAACCTAGTTTCTCCCAACGAGACCTTCGATAGCCTGTTTATCACCAACTACGCTGGCTTAAATATCAAAGACGCTTTGGCCCGAGTCAGTGGCGTGTCCAAAGTACAAATCATCGGCGCACTCGATTACGCCATGCGGATTTGGCTGGACCCAGACAAGCTTGCCAGTTTAGGCATCACGCCCATGGAAGTGGTCGGCTCGCTGCAAGAGCAAAACATTCAAGTGGCCGCTGGGCGCATTGGTGCTGCACCGGTTGACCCGAACCAGCAATTTCAATACACGTTGCAAACTCAAGGTCGTCTGAAAAGCGAACAAGAGTTCGCCAATATTGTGCTGCGCTCAAACCCAGACGGTAGTCAGGTGAGAATGAGTGACGTAGCTCGTGTCGAACTTGGCTCTCAGACCTACGACGCTCAAGGTAAGCTGAACAACAAGCCAAGCGCGATTATCGCTATTTACCAGTCGCCAGATGCCAACGCCCTTGAAGTGGCGCAAAACATCAAGAGTGAAATTGAGCGTTTGTCATCGCGCTTTCCGGAAGATTTAGAAGCCAAGGTGCTCTACGACACCACGGAGTTTGTTGAAACCTCGATTGCCGAAGTGGTTGAGACCCTGTTTATCTCGATCGGTCTTGTGGTCTTGGTGGTGTACATCTTCCTGCAGGATTTTCGCTCGACCTTAATTCCAGGGATTGCAATTCCCGTATCACTGATTGGTACCTTTGCCTTTTTGTTAGCCGTGGGCATGAACATCAATACCGTGTCCCTATTCGCCTTGATTCTGGCGATTGGTATTGTGGTGGATGATGCGATTATCGTAGTGGAGAACGTCACTCGCCTGATGCAAGAGGAGGGCTTAAGTCCGCAAGAAGCTACGGTTAAAGCCATGCAAGAGGTGACCGGCCCAATTGTCGCCACCACCTTGGTGTTGTTGGCGGTATTTGCGCCGACTGCAGTAATGCCGGGGATCACCGGGCAAATGTATGCTCAGTTCTCTATTACCATCTGTATTGCGGTACTGATTTCTTCGGTCAACGCACTGACCTTGAGTCCGGCCTTGTGTGCCTCGTTAATGCGGGTGCCCAAAGAGCACACCGGCGGTTTCCACTATCGCTTTAACCAAGTGTTTGAAAAGGTTACCGGCAAATACACCAGCATTGTGAGCTCCATGGTTCGCAAGACCGGCATCGTATTGGTCGCTTACTTCGGGCTGCTGGCAGCTACTGGTGGATTGGCCAGTTACTTGCCGTCGGGCTTTGTTCCCTCGGAAGACAAAAAAGCTTTCATGGTGGATATTCAGCTACCTGATGGTGCTTCGCTCAACCGTACTGAAGAGGTGATGGCAGAGTTGGTAGACCTGACTTTGGCCGAGCCTGGGGTAGAGAACGTGATTCACGCCAGTGGCTTCTCGATTCTAACTGGCTCCATTGCCTCAAACGGTGGTTTGCTGATTGTGACCTTGTCTCATTGGGATGAGCGCGATAGCGATGACATGCACGAAGCGGCCATTGTTCGACGGCTGCAAGGCAAATACGGCGCGAACCCTGCGGTGAAGGCAATGGCCTTTTCGCTGCCGCCAATTCCGGGTATTGGTAGTGTCGGTGGGGTGGAGTTTGTGCTGCAGGATAACTTAGGACGCTCGCCTCAAGAGCTGTCAGCGGTTATGGGCGGCTTTATCATGGAGGCCAATCAGCGACCTGAGATTGCGGTGGCCTTTTCAAACTTCCGCGCCGATGTGCCGCAGATGTACGTGGATGTGGATCGAGAGAAAGCCAAAGCCATGGGTATTCCTCTGAGCGAAGTGTTCAGTACCCTACAAACCATGCTCGGCTCAATGTACGTTAACGACTTCAACCGCTTTGGTAAGGTGTTTAGGGTGATGGTGCAGGCCGAAAGCCAATACCGTAACTCTGAGTTAGATATCAATCGCTACTACGTACGCAGCAATGACGGCGAGATGGTGCCTCTCAGTACTTTGGTGACTGTCAGCCCGATTTTAGGACCTGAAGTGGTCAATCAGTACAATTTGTTTGGCAGCACGACGATTAACGCCATTCCGGCGGCGGGTTTCAGTTCCGGTCAGGCGATTGCCGCCCTTGAAGAGGCCGCGCTGACGGCCTTGCCACAGGGCTACAGCTACTCCTTTACCGGGCAGTCTTATCAGGAAATCAAAGCGGGTAACTTGGCGCCGGTAATTTTTGCTCTGGCGCTGGTGTTCACCTACTTGTTCTTAGTGGCTCAGTACGAGAGCTGGTCTGTGCCACTGTCGGTGATGTTAGCGGTTCCTGTGGCGATTTTGGGGGCCTTCCTCAACATTGCGATCGCCGGTTCTGACATGAACCTCTACTCGCAAATTGGATTGGTGTTGCTAATTGGCTTGGCCAGTAAAAACGCGATCTTGATTGTTGAGTTTGCCAAAGTACAAAGGGAAGACGTGGGCAAGTCGATTATCGATGCAGCGGTGAACGCAGGTACCTTGCGTTTCCGCGCGGTGTTGATGACCGCTTTCTCCTTTATCCTTGGGGTACTGCCACTGGTTATCGCTAGTGGTGCCGGAGCCGCGAGCCGTAACTCTCTGGGTTACTCTGTATTTGGAGGAATGATTGCGGCGACCGTTGTAGGAACTTGCTTGGTTCCTGTGTTCTACGTGGTAATGCAAAGCTTGCGCGAAAAAATCAAAGGTAAAGTCAGCTAGGACAAGTATTACCTGAGCGCTAATTCGCTCGCATAAAACCATTAAAAATCCAGTCTTGTAAGAGGCTGGATTTTTTTGTGCGCCAATGAAAAAAGCCAATATTAGTCTATGGTTAGATATGGTTTGCCTAGGCTAAAGCACCCGATATTGCGCGCGCTTTAGCCTCCTGATAACGCTTTAACAATGACAAACAAAGCACTCGCAATTCAGAGAATACGGGCACTGCAGCCAACTCGTTTATGCCAAATCTGACCAAGGAGTCATCAATGAATCATCTTAAGCGCAGCGTAATGCTCTTATTACCGCTGACCGCTCTGGCTTTGGCCGGATGCGAGGAGCCACCGGTTGAGCAAGTGGAAGCCATAAAACCGGTCAAGACCTTTAAGATTGAGCCCAATGTGGCCACTCGATTGCGCAATTTACCGGGAACCATTGATGCCAGTCAGCGAGCCACATTATCGTTTCGCGTCAAAGGGACGCTTAACGAAATCGGTGTAAAAGAAGGTGATGTGGTTAAGAAGGGAGATCTGTTAGCTTCGCTAGATCCCACGGATTTGCAGATCGTATTGAATGACGCTCAGGCAACCTTTGACCGAGCCGATGCGGATTTTAGACGTGCCGAAGAGTTGATCAAAGACAACTTCATTTCGCGTACCGACTTTGACCGTTTAAGAGCAGACCGTAAATCCGCCAGCGCTGCTCTTAAACAGGCCAAAACCAACCTTGGTTATACCAAGTTGTATGCACCATTTGACGGCACCATTGCTCGTCGCTACGTAGAGAATTTTGAGCTAGTTCAAGCACAACAAGAGATCTTCTCTTTCAGCAATACCAATCAAGTGGAAGTCAAAGTCAACGTACCTGAGCGTCTGGTGCTGTTTGCCAATAAAGAAGACGTATCCCTTGAGGCTTTGGCCAGCTTTGATAACGCGCCAGATAAAGAATTTCCTCTAACCATGAAAGAGTTTGCCGCTAAGGCGGATCCGCAAACTCAGACCTTTGAAGTGACCTTTTTGATGGACCAACCCGAGTCTATCGAAGTACTGCCTGGTATGACTGCCAGCGTGCAAATCGAAGCAGAGATGGTTGGTGTGGCCTCTGAAGCTTACTTAATTCCAATAACCGCCGTCATCGCCAAAGCAGACATGAAACCTCGAGTATGGATAGTCGACCCTAGCACCAACAAGGTCAGTTCCAAAGAGGTGGAGATTGGCGACATGGTGGACGACAAAATTCGAGTTCTACAAGGGCTAGAACCAGGTGACCAAGTAGTTACCGCCGGGGCTTCGTTCCTCATCGACCGGCAAGAAGTGCGTATTTTGGTGGCTCGCGAGCAAGCGGATCCCTCCACAGCGCCTTAGAAGGCTGAATGCAACCAAAAGCAATGAGGAAATAATTGATGAATATTGCTGAATATTCGGTCGTAAATAAGGTTGTGACCTGGTTATTTGTGCTGATTTTGGTGGGCGGTGGCGTTGGCGCCTACGAGGAGATGGGTAAGCTCGAAGACCCGGCTTTTACCATTAAAGAAGCCAAGGTGATAACCCTTTATCCCGGTGCCACTGTGACTCAAGTCGAATCCGAGGTCACGTACCACGTTGAAGATGCGGTGCAACAACTTGGGCAACTCAAACGCATTAAAATGTCCATCTCCCGCCCAGGATACTCAGAGGTCACGGTAGAGTTTAAGGATGAATACGGCCCAAAGGATATGCCGTCAATTTACGACGAGCTAAGGCGCAAAATAGCTGATATGAAACACAAGCTGCCGCCTGGAGCACAAGCGCCAAGCGTGGTGGACGATTTTGCCGATGTATTCGGGATATTTCTCACCGTTTCCGGTGATGGCTACAGTTACCGCGATCTAAAGGACGTCGCCGATCGCCTCAAGAAGCAGCTGGTGCTGATTGATGGGGTTCGCAAAGTCTCGGTGCAAGGGGTTCAGCAAGAGGTGGTGTATTTTGAGATCTCTCGCGCCCGACTGGCTGAGCTTGGTATTCCCGTCCACGCCATTGGCGAGGTGTTACGCTCGGTTAACCAAGCATCGCCCGCGGGCAGTTTAAACGTGGGAAATGATTACATTCGAATTCACCCCACAGGTGAGGCTCAATCGGTTAACGAGATTGGCGATGTGTTCGTTACCTCAGAAGACAAAACCCTCATTCGACTGTCGGACATTGGCGAGATAGTACGAGCCTACAAAGACCCAGCAACCAGTCTTTACTATTCCGACGGTAAACCCGCGGTGGCCTTGGCGATTTCCATGTCCGCGGGGGAGAACGTGATAGCGGTTGGCGATCGCATCGAGCAACGCTTGGCGGAAATGGCGTCGGTAATTCCTGTGGGTATCGAAATTAAAGACACCTATAACCAGCCAAAAGAAGTGGACAGCTCGGTCAGTGGCTTCATCAATAGTGTTATCGAAGCGCTTATCATTGTGGTGGCTGTGCTCTTGGTGTTCATGGGGGCTCGTGTGGGCCTGATTATCGGTGCTGTGCTGCTAATTACTGTGGCCGGTACTCTGTGGATAATGAACATGTTTGGTATCGAGCTGCAAAGGATCTCCTTGGGGGCTTTGATCATTGCCCTTGGGATGCTGGTGGACAACGCCATCGTAGTGGCCGAAGGGATGCTGATACGAATTCAGCAAGGCATGAGTGGGCGCAAGGCCGCAGGGGAAACGGTTGGGCAAACCTTCACTGCGCTACTCGGCGGTACCATAATCGGGATTTTGGCCTTCTCGGGTATTGGCTTCTCTACCGATAACACAGGTGAATTTGCGCGCTCTCTGTTCTACGTGATTCTGATTTCACTGTCTTTGTCTTGGTTCACCGCGATTACTACTACGCCTTTGTTGTGTGCTCTGTTTATCAAGAAGACCGAGCCCAAAGAAGGGGAGGAAGAGAAAGACCCTTACGACTCGGGTATGTTCCGTGGCTACAAGGCACTATTACTGCCGGCGCTTAAGTTCAAGTACGTTACCGTGGCGGTGGCTGCAGGCTTCTTTGCCATGGCAGTTTATGGTTTTGGGCACATTAAAGAAGGCTTTTTCCCAGACGCTAACACGCCGATTTTCTTTGTGGATGTTTGGCAGGTCGAAGGTACCGACATTAGCACCACTAAAGAGGATACCCTTAGGTTGGAAGCTTGGATCCGCGAGCAAGAAGAAGTGGTGCAAACTACCACCATTGTCGGCTCAGGCGCGGTTCGCTTCACTTTGGTTTATAGCCCAGAGTCGTCGACCGCAACCTATGCGCAAATCATAGTCAAAGTAGAGGACCGCGAGCAAATTGCCGGTCTGCAAGACCGTATCGATACTTGGTTGATGGAAAACCTTCCCAACACCGAACCTAAGATCAAGAACTTGAGGATTGGCCCGGGACGAGATTCTAAAATTGAAGCGCGCTTTAGCGGGCCAGATCCTGACGTTCTTCGTCAACTGTCAGAGCAAGCGCAAGCCATTATGCACGCCGATGACGATGCTCGAGAGGTTCGTGACGATTGGCGTCAACCGGTAAAGGTGATTGTGCCTCAGTTTAACGAGCAAGTGGGTCGTCAGTTAGGCATTAACCGCTCTGACTTCGCCGATGCCTTGCAGTTTGCATCTGAAGGTGCGCCGGGCGGGATATTCAGAGATGGTAACCGCTTACTACCCATTTACTTACGGGCGCCAGAAGAAGAGCGAGCCAGCCCATCTGACTTAACCGATATTCAGGTTTACAGCCCAGTGTTGGAGCGTTTTATTCCCATTGGCCAAGTGTCTACTGGTTTTGAAACCAAGATGGAGAATAACATTATTCGAAATCGCAACCGGCTTCATACCATCATTGCTTCCTGTAACCCAATCAGCGAATTTGCGACTCCGCTCTTTAATCGAGTCAGACCGCAGATAGAGGCGATAGAACTGCCACCCGGTTACATTCTGGAATGGGGTGGTGAGTATGAGGATGCCACCGACGCGCAGAACTCATTGTTCGATGTATTACCTGGCGGATTCTTGCTGATGATCATCGTATCCATCATGTTGTTCGGTCGTATTCGTCAGCCCTTGATTATTTGGTTGGTGGTACCTATGGCGATTGTGGGCATCACTTTCGGCCTGCTATTGATGGACGGTGCCTTTGACTTCATGGCATTGCTGGGGGCGCTCAGCTTGGTCGGCCTCCAGATCAAGAACGCCATTGTATTGATTGAAGAGATCGATCTACAAAAATCCACGGGTAAGAATACCTATGACGCCATTGTGGATGCCTCAATCTCGCGGCTAAGGCCTGTGTTAATGGCGGCATCCACTACCATCCTGGGCGTGATCCCGCTGCTCAGTGACGTATTCTTCGCCTACATGTCGATTACCATCATGTTTGGTTTGGGCTTTGCTACCGCGCTTACCATGCTTGTGGTACCCGCCTTGTATCTGATTTTTTTCGATGACACTAAGGAATTGGCGCAAGAAAAGCAGTTGGCAGAAGCCACTTAACCACTGATGAGCGATCTAAGCCGAGCTGGGGCTCGGCTTTTTTATTGCTTTATGGGAGTTGTTGGGAGTGCGGTGTAGGGTGTCGTTACCACACTTGAGGTATTGCGAGGGGCAGGGGAGATTCTGATGAATCCTTTTTCACCTTGTTAACTAAAAATTTACAATTAATTGGTCAATTCGGTGTTTTTTCCAAAGTTCTGATCTTTCAACTCACCAATTCAATTGATTTGTCAGTTTACGTAAACGTAAATCTAAAACGTTGAGCTTGTGGTGCGTTAACGAAGTTAGCTCTTAAAGTGTTGAATTTTATTGAAAAAGACTCGCTATGAACAAGTGATTTAAACGGTCGTTTGAAATGGGTGTTTCATCAAAAAATGAACAGGTGTAAACATATTGATACACCAATATGTTTTATGTAGTAAAAATAACAAACTTTTGGCTAGGGTGAGAATCTGAGTTTGGCTAAGAGAAAATAGACCGATTGAAATTGTGGGTAAGCCATAACTTGTTGATATTAAACGTTTAATGTCGTTTCATTTAAACGCTAGAAGCGACTATTTAGGTGGTTTTGGAAAATTGGTAAAGCCAAAAACACGGGTTGCGGCACTGGCAAATGCGTCATAGTTTGAAGTTGTAAAGTTTCAGATGACAGCAAGGAGCCCACCATGAGCCAAAGCCCAGAGCCAATGCGCGGTTTAACTATCGCCCAAAGTCAGGTAGATGGCGCCGACAGTATATTTAATCAAGGCGCGCTAAACCTATTAGAAGACTTATGTCAGTTGTTCGCAGCTGAAGTGCCAGAGCTGTTGCAAGCCCGCAAAGAATACCAACAGAAAGTCGACGATGGCTGGCTTCCTGAATTCAATCCCGAGACCAAAGCGATTCGCGATGGCGACTGGCAGGTGGGCGCCATTCCGGCGGACCTGCAAGACCGACGTGTGGAAATCACTGGGCCGGTAGAGCGCAAGATGATCATCAACGCGCTCAATGCCGACGTTAAAGTCTTTATGGCCGACTTTGAAGACTCGCTAGCGCCGAGCTGGGATAAGGTGGTTCAGGGGCAAATTAACTTGCGTGATGCCAACCGTCGCCAAATCGACTTTACCGCCGACAACGGCAAAGAGTACAAGCTAAAAGACGACCCTGCGGTTCTGATTGCGCGAGTTCGTGGTATTCACCTACCCGAAGCCCATGTGCTTTATGAAGGCAAACCGATTCCAGGTTGCTTGTTGGACTTCGCCCTGTATTTCCACCACAACTACTTGGCTTTGATTGAGCGTGGCTCGGGCCCTTACTTCTACATTCCTAAGTTGGAGCATCATCAAGAGGCGGCTTGGTGGGCCAAAGTGTTTGCTTACACTGAGCAAAAGTACTGCTTGCAGCCAGGTACCATCAAGTGCACCTGTTTGATTGAAACTTTGCCTGCTGTGTTTGAAATGGACGAGATTTTGCACGCGCTGCGCAGCAATATCGTTGCGCTGAACTGCGGCCGTTGGGATTACATCTTCAGCTATATCAAAACCCTGCGTAACCACAGAGAACGTGTGTTACCGGACCGCTCTCAGGTCACTATGGACAAGCCGTTTCTCAACGCCTATTCGCGCTTGCTGATCAAAACCTGCCACAAACGCGGTGCACTAGCCATGGGCGGCATGGCAGCGCTAATTCCTTCTAAAGATCCAGAGCAAAACAAAAAGGTGCTTGAGAAAGTGGATCAGGACAAGCGCCTCGAAGCTCGCAACGGCCACGACGGTACTTGGATTGCCCACCCAGGTTTAGCGGATACCGCCATGGGGGTGTTCAACCAATACATAGGTGAGGGCGAGAGCAATCAGCTGCATATTACTCGAGACGTGGATGCGCCAATCAGTGCTCACGAATTACTTGAGCCCTGCCCAGGCGAGCGTACCGAAGCTGGTATGCGCTTGAACATTCGCGTGGCCCTGCAGTACTTAGAGGCTTGGATCCAAGGCAATGGCTGTGTGCCGATTTACGGCCTGATGGAAGATGCAGCCACTGCGGAAATCAGCCGAGCCAGTATTTGGCAGTGGATCCGTCACCAGCAGAGTTTAGATAGCGGTGAGCTAGTAACCGCGGCTTTGTTTGAGCAAATGCTTCACGAAGAACTCAATGTGGTTCGCAATCAAGTGGGCGACGAGCGATATCAGCAAGGGCGTTTTGAAGAAGCGGCAGCACTGCTGCGGGAAATCACCACAGCCCCAACCCTTTGTGACTTTTTAACCCTACCTGGCTACGCCTTACTAACCACTGGCAGCCAAAGCAACACGACCCCAAGCGCATAATAAAAGGAGAATGCCAATGAATCGTAAGCAGCAAATCGAAGCTTTGAAACTAGACTGGGAAAACAACCCTCGTTGGAATGGCGTACGTCGCCCTTATAGCGCTGAAGAAGTGGTCAATCTGCGCGGCTCAATTGTGCCAGAGAACACCTTGGCGCAAAACGGTGCCAAGAAGCTGTGGGAGCTTATCAATGGCAGCGCGAAAAAAGGTTATGTGAATTGCTTGGGTGCCTTGACTGGTGGTCAAGCGGTACAACAAGCCAAAGCGGGTATCGAAGCCATCTACCTGTCGGGTTGGCAGGTAGCAGCGGACAATAACCTAGCCTCTAGCATGTACCCAGATCAGTCTCTGTATCCAGCCAACTCGGTACCGGCTGTGGTTGAGCGTATCAACAACTCTTTCCGTCGCGCTGACCAAATTCAGTGGAGCAAGGGCGACGAGGGCGAGCAGCTGGATTACTTCTTGCCAATCGTGGCGGATGCCGAAGCGGGTTTCGGTGGCGTATTGAATGCCTACGAGCTGATGAAGTCGATGATCGACGCGGGTGCCGCTGGGGTTCACTTTGAAGACCAACTGGCTTCGGTTAAGAAGTGTGGTCACATGGGCGGCAAGGTATTGGTGCCAACTCAAGAAGCGGTACAAAAATTGGTTGCGGCTCGCTTTGCGGCGGACGTGGCGGGTGTGCCGACGCTCGTGATTGCGCGTACTGACGCTAATGCAGCGGATCTACTGACTTCAGACGTTGATCCATACGATGCTGACTTCATTACCGGTGAGCGCACCGCAGAAGGCTTCTATCGCGTCCGCCCTGGTTTGGACCAAGCCATCTCGCGCGGTCTGGCTTATGCCCCATACGCTGACATGATCTGGTGTGAAACTGCCACGCCTTGTTTGGATGAAGCCCAGCGTTTCGCTGACGCGATTCACGCTAAGTTCCCGAACCAGATTTTGGCGTACAACTGCTCGCCATCGTTTAACTGGCGTAAGAACTTGGATGACGCCACTATCGCGCGCTTCCAGCAAGCGCTGTCGGACATGGGCTATAAGTACCAGTTCATCACCTTAGCCGGTATTCACAACATGTGGTACAACATGTTCGACTTGGCCAAGGAGTACGCTTCTGGCGAAGGTATGAAGCACTACGTTGAGAAAGTGCAGCAGCCAGAGTTTGAAGCGGCTGAGCGTGGTTACACCTTTGTAGCGCACCAGCAAGAGGTGGGTACAGGCTACTTCGACAAGGTCACCAATGTGATTCAAGGCGGCGATTCGTCCGTGACCGCATTGACAGGTTCTACCGAAGAAGATCAGTTCTAAAAGATTCACTGAGATCTTTTATACGGCCTATTAACGACGCTGCGGGCAACCGTGGCGTCGTTTACTATTTGCACAACTGGCCGACCTTGGTTAACATGCTGGTTACATTCGGTTTTTTGATAGAAGGATGTCATCGAAAAACCACTAGATCACACCAGTAATAGGAGTCATGGACGATGTTTAGCTGGATCAAACGCAAGTTATTTAAGCCAAAGGTGGAAAGGCGCCGAGTGAATGTTCAAATTCCCATGGAAACCATTCAAACCGGATTACAGTTTGACGGGGCAAAGGGCCTGTCAAAACAAGCACAAGATGAGGCTTCCTCTTCTTGATCTGAATAACGATCCCTCATAGACTAGCCACCCCTATAATTAAGCACAGTTTCTGTGCTTAATTTCGTTTTAACACCTAGGTTTGTTGCCCGGAACCCCATTATGCAAGTGTCCGATTTTCACTTCGATCTGCCCGACGAGCTGATCGCCCGCTACCCGACCAAACAGCGCAATGCGTCGCGTCTACTGTGCCTCGATGGCCCAAGCGGTAACTTATCGGATCAGCGTTTTGAAGATTTACTGGACTTGGTCAACGACGGTGACCTAATGGTGTTTAACAACACTCGAGTGATCCCCGCGCGCATCTTTGGCCGCAAACAAAGCGGTGGCAAGATAGAAGTGCTGGTTGAGCGAGTGCTGGATGACAAGCGCTTATTGGCCCATGTGCGCTCGTCTAAATCTCCCAAGCCTGGCGCACTGTTGATATTCGAGCAGGACGTTGAGATGCGCATGCAAGCGCGCCACGATGCCTTGTTTGAGCTCGAGCTGGCAAGCGATGGCAATGTGCTCGAAACCTTAGAGAAGATTGGCCACATGCCACTTCCACCTTATATCGACCGCCCAGACGAGGATTCGGACTGGGAGCGCTATCAAACCGTGTACAACCAAGTACCAGGGGCCGTCGCAGCGCCAACCGCCGGACTACACTTTGATGATGCCATGCTGGCCAAGCTCAAGGACAAGGGCGTTCGCATCGAATACGTCACTTTGCACGTGGGCGCAGGGACTTTCCAGCCAGTGCGAGTGGACAAAATTGAAGACCACCTGATGCACTCGGAGTACGCCGAGGTGCCGCAACAAGTGGTGGACGCCATTGCCCAAACCAAAGCCAATGGCAAACGAGTGATAGCGGTGGGCACTACCAGTGTGCGCTCGTTAGAGAGTGCCGCTAAGGCATCACAAGGGGAGCTTAAGCCCTTTTTCAACGATACCAGCATTTTCATTTACCCGGGTTATCAGTTCGAGGTGGTGGACGCTGTGGTCACTAACTTCCACTTGCCCGAGTCGACATTGATCATGCTCGTGAGCGCGTTTGCTGGATATCAGCCCGTGATGGATGCATACCAACACGCGGTAGACCAGCAATATCGATTTTTCAGTTACGGCGACGCCATGTTCGTCACCCGTAACCCAAACCCGGCTTAAAACCTCAAGGGGATGCCCTCGCCGGAGCACCCCGTAAAACTGTCGGACTGTGACTCTGACGAGGTAACTATGAAATTTGAACTTTTGAATACACAAGGCCGTGCTCGCCGCGGTCGTTTAGTGTTTGACCGAGGCGTGGTAGAAACGCCAGCCTTTATGCCCGTTGGTACTTACGGCACGGTCAAAGGCATGACCCCAGAAGAAGTGCGCGATACAGGTGCTGATATCCTACTGGGTAACACCTTCCACCTGTGGTTGCGCCCTGGCGAAGAGATCATGCAAAAGCACGGCGATTTGCACGACTTCATGAACTGGCAGCGTCCAATTCTAACGGATTCCGGCGGTTTTCAAGTGTTCTCACTTGGCCACATTCGCAAAATTACCGAAGAGGGTGTGCACTTTCGCTCACCAATTAACGGCGAAAAGATTTTTCTAGATCCAGAAAAGTCCATGCAGATCCAGCACACCCTAGGCTCTGACGTGGTCATGATTTTCGACGAGTGTACGCCGTATCCGGCCACTGAAAACGAAGCGGCGGTTTCGATGCGCATGTCGCTGCGATGGGCACAGCGCAGCCGCAACGAGTTTGACCGTTTGGGCAATAGCAATGCTTTGTTCGGCATTATTCAAGGAGGAGTCTACGAGCACTTGCGCGACGAGAGCCTAGCAGGCCTAGTCGATATCGGCTTTGATGGCTACGCGGTTGGTGGCTTAGCGGTTGGCGAGCCCAAAGAAGACATGCACAGAATCCTTGAACACACTTGTCCGAAGATTCCCGAAGACAAGCCGCGCTATCTAATGGGCGTGGGTAAGCCAGAAGACTTGGTCGAAGGCGTTCGTCGCGGTGTGGACATGTTTGATTGTGTGATGCCAACTCGCAATGCGCGCAACGGTCACCTGTTTACTCACGACGGTGTAATTAAGATCCGCAACGCCCGTCATCGCGACGACACCAGCCCGTTGGATGCCGAGTGTGACTGCTACACCTGTAAGAATTATTCACGCGCATACCTATATCATTTGGATCGTTGTAACGAAATTCTCGGTGCACGCTTAAACACCATCCACAATTTGCGTTATTATCAGCGCCTGATGGAAGGCTTACGCGGTGCAATCGAGGCTGGAACACTGGACGAGTTCGTGACTGAGTTTTATCAGAAGCAAGGTCGTGAAGTTCCACCGTTGAAATCCGAAGATTAATCCCCATATCAGCTTTTAACTTACAAACGATAATTACGAGAGACTTATGTTTATTTCAAACGCTTATGCAAACGCGGCCGGTGCACCTCAAGGTGGCGGCACCATGGAACTGATTTTCATGTTGGTAGTATTCGGTCTGATCTTCTACTTCATGATCTACCGTCCGCAAGCCAAGCGTGTTAAAGAGCACAAGAGTCTGATGAGCGCTTTGAGCAAAGGCGACGAAGTGCTAACCAATGGTGGTCTTATCGGTAAGATTGTAAAAATTACCGACGAAAACGACTACGTGCTAATCGCAATTAACGACAGCACTGAAGTAACCATCAAAAAAGACTACATCGCGGCCGTTCTACCGAAGGGCTCGATTCAATCGCTGTAACGCCAAGAGGGCTCACGCGTGTTAAATAAATATCCGATGTGGAAGAACCTGATGGTGGTGTTTATCATCGCCGTCGGGGCGCTTTACGCACTTCCCAACTTGTTTGGTGAGGACAACGCGGTCCAGATTTCTGGTAGCCGCGGATACACAGTCACCACCGAGACCATGGAGCAGGTCAAACAAGCACTAGACGTCGCCCAAATTGACGTTAAACGCCTAGAACTGAAAGACGACACTCTGGAAGTTCGCGTGTTCGACGGTGACCAGCAGCTAAAAGCTCGCGAAGTCATCGGTGAGCAGCTTGGTAAAAACTTCGTTGTTGCAATGAACCTAGCCCCGTCCACTCCTCAGTGGCTTGAAGCCATTGGTGGTGGTCCTATGAAGCTAGGTCTGGATTTGCGCGGCGGTATTCACTTCTTGATGGAAGTGGACATGGCCGAAGCGATTGCCAAGGCACAAACGCAAATGGCGACCGACTTTAGATCGGACTTGCGTAGCGAGAAGATTCGTTACTCGGGTATTCGCGCGGTGGGCGATTCGGTACAAATTAAGTTCCGTAATGCTGAAGCTTTGGATAAAGCGGAGAAGTTCATCTCTAGCCGTTACAACGAGTACGAAATTGTCAGCGGTGGCGAAGCGCAAACGCTGCGTGTTCGCATGACCGAAGAGCACCTCAAGCAAATTCGCGAAGAAGCGGTTTCGCAAAACATCACCATTATTCGCAACCGTGTGAATGAGCTGGGTGTTGCTGAGCCTGTGGTTCAGCGCCAAGGCGCTGAGCGTATCGTAGTGCAGCTGCCTGGTGTACAAGACCCAACTCGTGCGAAAGAGATTCTAGGTGCTACCGCGACGCTAGAATTCCGCATGCAAGACACTCGCACCGATCCTCGCGATGCGGCTGCCGGTCGTTTGCCTGCCAGCTCTGAGCTGTTTGACCGTCGCGGCGGTGGCCAAGCAGTATTGGTGAAAGACATCATCCTAACCGGTGACCATGTAACTGGTGCTCGTGCGGCGTTTGACGAAAACGGTCAGCCACAGGTGAGCATCGACTTGGACGCTCAAGGCGGTGACAAAATGGCGTCGGCGACTAAGGATGCGATTGGCATGCCAATGGCGACCTTGTTCACCGAGTACAAGCCTACCGAAGAAGTGGACGAAAACGGTCGTCCTAAGCTAGAGAAGATTCAGGAAGTCGTGTCTATAGCGACCATTCAATCTCGCTTGGGCCGCAGTTTCCGCATCACAGGTGTGGGGCACGCCGAAGCGCAAAACCTAGCGCTACTATTGCGCGCGGGTGCACTAAAAGCGCCAGTACAAATTGTTGAAGAACGCACCATTGGTCCAAGCCTAGGTCAGCAGAACATTGAGAATGGTCTGCAGGCAATGATTTGGGGTCTGGCGTTCGTTGTGTTGTTCATGGCGATTTACTACCGCTCGTTTGGTCTGATTTCTGTCTGTGCACTGGCGGTGAACCTGATTATGGTTGTGGGTGTGATGTCCATGATCCCAGGGGCCACGCTAACTTTGCCGGGTATTGCAGGTATTGTATTGACCGTAGGTATGGCGGTGGACGGCAACGTGCTTATCTTTGAGCGTATTCGCGAAGAGTTGCGCGCCGGTCGTTCGGTTCAGCAAGCCATTCACGAAGGTTACGGCAACGCCTTGTCGACCATTGCCGATGCCAACATCACCACCTTTATCACCTCGCTGATTCTGTTCGCAGTAGGTACCGGTGCGGTGAAAGGCTTCGCAGTGACTCTGATGATTGGTATTGCGACTTCCATGTTTACAGCCATTGTTGGCTCTCGTGCGCTAGTTAACCTGATTTGGGGTGGCAAGCGCGTGAAGAAACTGTCGATTTAAGGGGCTGCAATCATGTTTCAAATTTTAGAACTGAAAAAGACAGTCAACTTCCTAAGACACGCGGTGCCAGCGAGTTTGCTGTCATTGGTGTTGATTCTGGGTTCTATCGGTAGCCTAGCGGTTAACGGTATCAACTGGGGCTTGGACTTCACCGGCGGTACTGTGGTGGAGATGGAGTTTTCTGATGCGGCGGATCTTAACGCCCTTCGTGCTAACTTGACTGACCCAGAAGTAAACGGTGCTGTAGTACAAAACTTTGGTACTAGCCGCGATGTTATCGTGCGTTTGCCCGTTCGCGAGGACGTATCGAGCACGGCTCAAGTGAAAGTAACCCAAGCGGCTGCCGCGCAAATCGACGCAAACGTTGAAACCAAGCGCGTTGAGTTTGTTGGCCCTCAGGTTGGTGCAGAGCTGGCGGAGCAGGGCGGTTTGGCCGTACTTGTGGCGCTTATCTGTATCCTGATGTACGTGTCATTCCGCTTTGAGTGGCGTTTAGCAATGGGCGCTGTAGCGGCCTTGGCGCACGACGTTATCATTACTCTTGGCGTGTTCTCTCTGTTTAAGATTGAATTCGATTTGACCGTGTTGGCGGGCTTGTTGACGGTTGTGGGTTACTCACTCAACGATACCATTGTTGTGTTTGACCGTATCCGTGAGAACTTCCTCAAGCTGCGCAAAGCCGACGGTACAAGTGTGGTGAACACCTCAATTACTCAAACCATGAGCCGTACCATTATTACCACTGGTACCACCTTGATTGTGGTGGTGTCCTTGTTCTTAAAGGGTGGCGCCATGATCCACGGCTTCGCAACTGCGTTGCTAATGGGTATTTTGGTAGGTACTTACTCGTCTATCTATGTGGCCAGTTACCTAGCGGTTCGTCTTGGCATTAGCCGTGAGCACATGCTGCCGGTTGAAGTTGAGAAAGAAGGCGCGGATCAAGAATCCTTAACGCCCTAGCGGAACTCGCTAACCGATTGAAAAGCCAGATCTTAGTATCTGGCTTTTTTGTGCCGGTTTTAATAACAATTGCATAACAAAAAGAATTAGGGTAAAACGGTTTCGCTGAATAAGTCTGTTTGGGCGGAGTAGTAGAGTCAAATGGAAGACAGAAAGGTCATGCTTGCCAGTGCTAATTTACTGCAGGCACACACATGGAAAGGATTGCTGGAAAACCAAGGCATTCCGGTAGAACTGCGCGGTGAAACCCTGTTGGGCGCCACCGGTGAATTACCTGCGGATGTGCAGCAAGTTGAGCTGTGGGTCAACGCCGAACAGAAACCCCTTGCCCGCGATCATCTCGATTCGCTGCAAGTCCCCAAAGAAGATTGGGTCTGCATTGCCTGCAACGAACACAACGAAGGCAACTTTGAGTTGTGTTGGAATTGCGGCGCTGAGCAAGGTAAGCAACTCTAACCTTCAATATGCAATATTTCCCACTGTTTACCGATCTTAACCAGCGGCGAGTGATTGTCGTTGGCGGTGGCGAAGTGGCGGAACGCAAAGTCGAGCTGATGCTACGTGCAAACCCGCTTCTTACCCTAATCGCCCCTGAGCTGAGTCCGCGCTTGCAAGCACTGCAACAAGCGCAAGCCCTTGACTGGCGCCAACAGAGTTTGAGTCTCGAATCTGAACCTAGCTGGCATGCTGACGCGCGCTTGGTGGTGATGGCCACAAACGATGCTAGGCTCAATCGCGAGTGGGCCTTGCGCCTTGAAGCTCAAGGGGTGTTGGTAAACGTGGTCGACGACCCAGACGCTTGTAACGTGATTACCCCTGCTATGGTGGACCGTGGCAAGTTGCTGGTGGCAATTAGCAGCGCAGGCGCTGCACCTGTGCTGGCATCGCAGTTGCGCGCTGAGATAGAGCAATCTCTGCCGGCCAGCAGTGCAGAGCTGATGGAGTTTGTGGCTGGGCGCCGAGAGCAAGTGAAACAAGCGCTACCGGCCAATCGTCGCGCTGAATTCTGGCGTCAGTTCTTTGCCCTTAACGGGCGAGGATTTAGTAAAAATACTCAGGCCAACTTCGACCGAACAATGGCCGAAGATAAGGCGCTTAACGCTGGCGAGCTTTGGCTAATGGACGCTGAAATCGAGCCCAACCTGCTGCCCATCGCTGCCCTTGAAGTGTTAGCCAAGCTCGATTGTGTGATCAGTGTGTTACCACTAAATGGCGCGCTAAACGACTGGGTTCGACGGGACGCCAGTCGCGTAACCGAAATGTCAGAATCCACAATAGAAAATGAGCTAAGTGTCGGAAAACGTTTACTCTTTATCACAGATGAGCAACAACTAAAGTTCCTAAAAGAGCGCTTTTCACAGGCGCGAACCATACAAACTGGCCAGATCTCCCCTTCCTCATGACCGCTTAGCGGACTATACGACCGCTTAACCAAAAAAACACACCGTTAGCATTCAAGGTCACAGTTTATTTGGCAGGCATTCCTATAATCGGCAAGGTCAAACAGTGAGGGAGTAATCAACCATGTCGTTCTTTCTACTTAGTATCGCACTGCTAATCGGTGGATACTTTATTTACGGGGCTTTCGTAGAGAAGGTCTTCGGAATCCAAGCCAAACGCCAAACACCTGCGTACGCAAACCAAGATGGCGTTGACTATGTACCTATGTCGAAAGGCAAGGTTTACCTAATTCAATTGCTAAACATTGCTGGTGTTGGTCCTATCTTTGGTCCAATCATGGGTGCCCTATACGGCCCAGCGGCGATGCTTTGGATTGTGGTTGGCTGTATCTTCGCTGGTGCAGTACACGATTACTTCTCAGGCATGCTGTCGGTACGTAACGGCGGAGCCTCTGTACCAAACATTGTTGGTCGTTACTTGGGTAACAGCGCTAAGCTGTTCATGAACGTGTTCGCCCTGATTCTACTGATATTGGTAGGTGTTGTGTTCGTATCAGCTCCTTCAAGCATGCTGACCAACCTGATTAACAGCAAGACTGAAATCACCATCGCACTGAGCACAGTGGTTGGCGTTATCTTCACTTACTACATCATCGCCACTATCGTACCGGTTGATAAAATCATCGGTCGTCTGTACCCATTCTTCGGCGCCCTGTTGATTTTCATGTCAGTGGGTATCGTTGTAATGCTAGGTGTGAGCGCTGAGCACGCCATGCTGCCTGGTTTTGAAGCGAAAGACTTCATTAGCAACATGAACCCGAACGACATGCCACTGTGGCCTGCCTTGTTCATTACCATTGCTTGTGGTGCTATCTCTGGCTTCCACGCCACTCAGTCTCCACTGATGGCTCGCTGTGTGCAAAACGAGAAAAACGGTCGCTTCGTATTCTACGGTGCAATGATTGGTGAAGGTATCATCGCTATCATCTGGTGTGCGGTTGCTTTGTCTTTCTTCGGTACCCTAGACGGTCTGAACCAAGCGATTGCTGACGGTGGCCCAGGTAAAGTGGTATTCGATTCAGCCTTCGGTCTGATGGGTGCCTTCGGTGGATTCCTAGCCTTCCTAGGTGTAGTGATTCTGCCTATCACCTCTGGTGACACTGCATTCCGCTCAGCACGTCTGATTCTGTCTGAGTTCTTCAAGATGCCACAAACTGAGTTGCCTAAGCGTCTGATGATGGCTGTCCCTCTATTCATCATCGGTGCCATCCTGACTCAAGTGGACTTCGGTGTAATCTGGCGCTACTTCGGTTTCGCTAACCAAACCACCGCAGTAATGATGCTTTGGACTGCAGCGGCTTACTTGAACACCAACGGTAAGTTCCACTGGATTTGTACAATCCCTGCGATGTTCATGACCACAGTGGTAATCACCTTCATCCTAAGCAACGCCACTCTAGGCTTTGGTTTGGACATGACAGTAGCGACTATCGCCGGTGTGATTCTGATGGGTATCATTACCTTCCTGGTACTGCGCACCCGTCGCGAAGAAGGTAAAGACGAAGCCTTGCTCGCCGACTAGAGCTAAACTGGGTTCTAGATTCGACAACGAAAACTGAACCCGTATCGCAATAGATACAATCCGGAGTCACTTAGCTGGCTCCGGATTTTTTCTGTCTTACGCCAAACAAATTGGCCTGTTCTAGACTGGAGATGGCTGTGGTAATGAGGCGATGATTGGTTGGATATGGCTTGAGGATTTCTGCTAACCTGACTCCATAAATTCAAGGAGTTAGGTAAATGGACATTACTGCAATAAAAACACTAGGAAGTTTGACACTAGCCTTAGCACTTACATCTTGTGCCAATCGGGCAGACCTCAGCGCGACTGATATTGAACAGTACAGCGCGCTGACAGTAACTCAGGGCTTGCTGTTGTTACCCCAATTTAGTGCTTTAGAGAGACCTCAAGCCAAATTTCCGATTGATGAGGCCAGGGCTGGTGTCATGGGTTGTGCCGAAACAGAACTGGTTTTGCTTCCCGGTAATCGGTTGGCTTCGGTGAAGGCTATCAAAGCTAGCACCAAGAGTTTCGCAGAACAGGCGGTGCTAGCGGTCAAAGATTGGAATTGGAGTTCGTTGCCCAAGGATGCGCTAACCAAACCGGTAAAGACGAAAATCGCCTTTGGGTTTTGCATGGCCTACGGCAAAACCGGTACTTGTAAGGTTAGCCAAGCGCAATTTGGATGCGAGGCCGCCGACTTTCAATACTCAATCGGTAGGGCGGTTTACAAAGGTGCAGAAGCGGAATCTAAACATCGAGAGCTCGAAAAAAACCTAACCTTAATTCTGCCAACTTCGCTACTTTAAGCGAGTCGGGGTTAGCCAAACCGTGTCAGTTTCGTTGGACAGACACAAGCTGCCTTGGTCTATGCTGGCGCTTAAGCGCATGCCGCGCTCGAACAATTGAGCGGCGGCATCGGCGTCCGCTTCGTCGATTTGCCACACAGATAAGTTGTCAAAACGACTGAGCTTGGACTCTATGGTCTTCCACCAAGGGCCAACGGCACCGCCGCCGTAGCAGTAAAGTTGTACTTGATTGGCGCGGCCACTGGCTTTTCTTAGCCATTTTTCATCGAGCTGACCTAGGTCAATCCACAACTCGATGTTGTCGCTTAAGTCTTTAATCCACAATTCGGGCTCATCGTCCACACACAAGCCTTTACCCATTTGCAGATCCTCATGGGCGTTTAGTGCGAAAGCGATCAGGCGCACCATGAAACGACGCGGGGTTTCGGATGGGTGCATGGCCCAGGTGAGTTCGTAATCGGCGTAGTGGTGACGGTCCATATCCGCCACGCTTAAGTGGGATTTTACAACTGTGGCTTTGATGGCCATGAAGACTCCTAAAAGCCCATCGCTTGTTTTATGCCTTTTTGGTAGCGACGGGAGATGGGTAATTGGCGGCCAGAATGGCAGGTAATCATACCGCCGGCACCGCCTTCGTTAACTGAGATTTCGGCGATGGCCTCTAAGCGCACAAGGTATTGGCGGTGGCAGCGAATCAGGTCGGTTTTCTGCTCGAGCACTTTGAGGGTCAATTGCGTGTGGTGTTCGATATCGCCACTGACCACGTGTACACCGCCTACGTCAGAATAGACAAAATCAATTTGCTCGGGCTTGAGTACCCGCAAGCGATTTTGGTTATAGCAAGGCACGCTAGCTAACTTGGGCGATACCAAAGGTTCGATAGCCTGAGGTGTTAGATTAGCGCGCACTCGCTCGAGACTGCGCTCCAAGCGACTGGGTTCAATGGGCTTTAGCAAATAATCAAAGGCGTTGGCGTCAAAGGCTTGTACCGCGTACTCGTCGTAAGCAGTCACAAAAACCACTCGAGGTAAGTCTTGGTCGTCGATCATCGACAGCATCTCAAGCCCTGATATCCTCGGCATTTGAATGTCTAAAAACACCAAGTCTGGCTGGTGCTGGTTGATGAGCTTGATGCCCTCAAAAGCGTTGGCGCCCTCGGCAATAACCTCGATGTCCGAGTGCTCGGCTAAGCTCGCTTTAAGCTCTTCGCGAGCGTTGAGTTCATCATCGATAATCAAACATCGAATCACGCAGTTGCTCCTTGTTCGCGATAGCTAAGAGTGGCGGTCACTCGAGTGAATTGGTCGGGCTGGCATTCTACGCTTAAATCCGCGTCTTCGCCAAACTCGGCGCGCAAGCGTTTGGCCACAATTTGCATGCCCAAACCGCCTTTGCCTCCGGCCTCATACAAGCCTGCATTGTCTTCTACGCTGAGCAGTAATATTTCGCCTTGTTTCTGTGCTTGAACCTTGATGTGGCCTTGCTCTAGTAGTTGACTTGTACCGTGCTTCACGGCGTTTTCTATCAAAGGCTGCAAAGTAAAAGTTGGTACAAGCGCGTTTTGCAGCGCTTCAGGCACCTCGATGCTGACCTGCAATTGCTCCATAAATCGGGCTTTTTCGATTTTCAGATAGGAGTCGATGTGCTCAAGTTCTTCTTTGAGGGTTAGCAGCTTTTGGTTGCGCTTGAGATTTTGGCGCAAAAACTGCGATAGATGGCCCAGCAATTCGCGAGCTTTGGCGGCGTCGTTGCGGGTGATCGCCGCTACAGTATTGAGCGCGTTAAACAAGAAGTGTGGATTCACTTGAGCTTGCAGTAGTTTGAGCTCCGAGCGCACCAGCAGGTTTTTCTGGTGCTCAAAGCGACCGTACAGAATCTGGTTCGACAAGAGTCGCGCGATACCTTCACCTAGAGTGCGGTTGATGTTCAGAAACAACTTGTTCTTGGGCTCGTATAGCTTAATGGTGCCAATCACGCGATGATGATCACCCAAAGGAATCACTAGGCTTGAGCCTAAGGGGCACTTGGGGTCAATTGAGCACTTGTAGTGGTGTTCAACCCCGTCGGCAAACATCACTTGATTGTGCTTAATGGCTTCTTGGGTGATTTCCGAGGCGATGGGGCGGCCAGGCAAGTGGTGATCGGCACCTTGGCCGATGAAGGCCAATAGCTTGTCGCGGTCGGTGATCGCCACCGCGCCTACTTTGGTTTCTTCAATAATAATTCGCGCCATTTGCTCACAGGTTTGCTGGTTGAACTCTTTCGCAAACAAACCGACGCTGCGCTCGGCGATTTTGAGGGCTTGGGCGGAAAACACGGTGGAAATCTTGTCCACCATGGTTTTTCTATCGCGCACAATACTCATAAACATGGCTGCGCCAATGGCGTTGACCAGAGTCATGGGGATAACAATGACTTTGACCAACTCCCAAGCGTCTTCAAAGGGACGCGCGACCGCGAGAATGATCGCCATTTGCAGTAACTCAGCACAAATCCCTAAGGCGATAACCACAAAGGGATTAAAGCGTAAATCGGCTTTGCCTTGGCGCTGCAGATAGCTGGCCAGCAAACCGGCCATTAAGCCTTCTAAAGTGGTTGAAATGGCACAGGCCAGATCGGTGAAGCCACCAAGGCTGTATCGATGCAAGCCGCCGGTGAGCCCCACCGCAAATCCTGTAATAGGGCCGCCAAGCAGCCCGCCCAGTATGGCGCCTACCGCTCGAGTGTTGGCAATCGCATCGTTAACTTGCTCCCCAAAAAAGGTACCTAGCACACAGAAAAGCGAAAACACAGCGTATATGATCGCCTTATGTGGCAGCCGAGTAGAGTTTTCTACCAAAGGCTTGAACAGTGGCGTTTTACTGAGTAGGTAAGCTATTACCAAGTAAACGCACATTTGTTGCATCAGCAACAGGGTGAGCACCATGGGACTAGCGTCTCCGCTTAACATTAATCGATACCTTAATTAGAGAGTGTACTATGAATGAGTCAATCCATGGCCATCGCGTGATGGAGTTCATGTTGGAATTGGGGCGTCCAGTGACCAAAGCTGAGCTGGCGGAGCTGTTGGCCAATCAATTTGGCGAGCAAGCCAAATTCCACACCTGTAGCGCTCAGGACCTGAGCATCGAAGGCATCATTGCTTTCTTGGAGCGCAAAGGAAAATTCATCGAATCCGATGAAGGCGTTGAAACTGCTCGCGATCGCATCTGTCAGCACTAGTGTTTCATTGAGCCGACAAGTGTTTGAAGAAAGGCGCCGATGGGCGCCTTTTTTGTGATTAGTCATCGTCGTAATTGTCGATGCGCCGGTTCTTGCCCCCTCTGGGATAGGGAAACTCCAACTGGCCGTAACGGATCACCAATACAGTGGCTGCCAGTATTAAGGTCGAGGCTGAAATTGCCACGATTTTCCAGTCGTCCATGCCCTTCATATCCAGAATCAGATAGCGCGCTAGCGCAACGATAGCAATGTAGATAGGCATTCGAATCGGCAGTTTGCCGCTTTCGGCGTAGTTGGCTACCATGGCCAACACTTCAAGATAGATAAACAGCAACAGCAAGTCGGCCAACATCACTCGTTTGACGTTAACTATGTGCATCATCTCTTGCCCAATGGCTATGATGGTAGCTATGGTGATCAGGATTAAAATCGCGTGCTCAACCACCTTCAAGCTGGTCACGCCGTATTTTTGATATAAATTCATTGCTGACGGATCCTTGCGTCTGCGAGGGTTTGCTTTAGCCTAAGTGTACTGAAAAAGCTTAGCTTGCTGGGGTCAAACTCTGTGACCCAAATCATGTTCAAAGGAAAATTGTTATGACTCGGTGTTCTATTGGTACTCTTTTGTTAGCCGCTATGGCGACACTTGGGCTAACAGCTTGTTCTAACGACGAAGTCGCCGATGTGAGTTTAGGCCTGTTCACCACCAAGGACATCAAAGTCGAAGCCTTTGTCGACCCTGATATCCCAGGGGTCACTTGTCATATCAGCCATATTAAAGCCAATTTGAACCTGGCAGACCCGTCGGATATGGGCATTGCATGTCGTCAAACCGGCCCGATTACCGCGCCTATGTTGGCCAAGATTGATCAGAGCAAATCCGGTGAAGTGATTTTTAAAGCTTCTAAAAGCATTCTGTTTAAGTCGCTAAAAATTCGCAGAATCTACGACCAAACTCATCAGACTCTGCTGTATATTTCCTATTCCACTAAGGAAGTGCAGGGCTCGCACAAACACAGCCTGACCTCTGTGCCTTTGTACAATACAGAGGCGTGGAAGAGTCAGCAGGTACAACCGGCGGGTTAATTTGTGCTCTGACTCAAGATTTTGCCATTGGGCGAACTGTATTGATTGACCTTGGATTGGGTTCAAGGTTTAGTCTGCCATCAAAATCAAAGTAAGGATTGATATCAAACATGAAAACCAAAGCTGCCGCTCTGTTGCTTGCGCTAGCGCCGATGCTAGCCGGTGCCGCTGATTTTATTCAGGGCAAACATTACTTCAATATGACCGATGAGCCAGGCTCAGCGACACCAAAAGTGACCGAGTTCTTCTCCTTCTATTGTGGCAATTGCTACAACATGGAGACTCAGTACTTGCCCTTCATCAAAACCTACATGGACTCAAAAATTGCGTTTGATACCGCTCACGTGGATTTCATGCGTTCAGAGATTGGTTACGAAGTGATTCGCTCTTTGATTGTTATGCAGGAAAAAGGCGTCACTGACAAATTGGTTAAAACCATGTTTGCCACGGTTCAGGCGGGCAGCGGCCACGACCATCATCACGGTCATGACCATGGTCACGATCACGGTGAGCACGAAGATGCGTTGGATATCGTGGTAGAAAGCCGCGACGACATTAAAGCCATTTTTAAAGCCAAAGGTGTGGACGTTAGCGATTACGATGCAATTGCCGATAGTGCCGAGACCGAAGCCAAAATGAAGCTGTGGGCCAAGCAAGAGAAAGCCTTTGGTGTGCGCAGCGTGCCAAGCTTTGTGGTCAACGAAAAGTATTTGATTAACATGCAAGAGATGCGCTCACTCGAAGAGTTCGCCGCCTTGATTAATCACTTAGCGTTGGAAAAAGGCGATAAGTAAACCCTTGTCGCAGATACAACAAAGCCGCCATCAGGCGGCTTTGTTTTTTGAGGCTCGACTTAAGACAGCTTAAGGGCTTCAGACAGGTGAGGGCGCATGGCTTTTAGCATGGCTTGAGTCACCTTAGGGCCACCGGCAACGATGTGGCCAGACTTCATGTAGTTGTGACCACCATTGATGTCGGTCACCATGGCTCCGGCTTCGCGGGCAATTAGCTCACCGGCGGCAATGTCCCAAGGCTTTAGGCATAGCTCAAAGTAACCGTCCAAACGACCAGCAGCGGTGTAGACCAAATCCAGAGCGGCAGAGCCGGCGCGACGCATATCGGCGGCGTGGCTGAACATTTCGCCAAGTAAAGTCATGTAGGTGTCGGTGTGCTGACGCGCTTTGAACGGGAAGCCGGTGGCTACGATGCCGCCAGCCAATTCGTTGTTTTGAGGAACGCGGATGCGGAAACCGTTCATTTGCGCACCTTGGCCGCGAGTCGCGCTAAATAGCTCATCGCGCAGTGGGTCATAAACTACAGCCACCTCGGTTTTTCCTTTGACCTGAAGGGCAATGGATACTGCGAAGTGTGGAATACCTTGTACAAAGTTGGTGGTACCGTCGAGGGGATCGATGATCCATAGGTACTCATCGGACTCGCCATGGGTTTCGCCGCTTTCTTCAGCTACGATGCGATGGTCTGGATAGGCTTTGTGAATATTGTAAATAATGGCTTGTTCGGCCTCTTTATCGACACTAGTAACATAGTCATTTTGACCTTTAGCTTCGACCTTAACCTTGTCCATTTGCGCGTAAGCGCGAGTGATCACAGTGCCTGCGGCGCGCGCAGCACGGACCGCTATCGTCATCATAGGATGCATAGAGAATACCCTTGGCTGTAAAAGAACGGTTTAAAAAACGGCGCAAGTCTATCAGGATTTTGACTCGGGTGAAATAGTCAAAAGGCGATACTTGCTTGCACCAGCCATAGGCAAGGATAGCAAAAGGTAAAATTCAGGTTGTGTGGTGATTGTGTGTCGCTGTGCTAGAATCGCGGCCAATCAACCCTGGGTTACTGGAGATAGTCGATGTTAGCGCAAGTCAAAGTGGTATTAGTGGGCACCACCCACCCGGGCAATATTGGCTCGGCGGCGCGAGCCATGAAAACCATGGGCTTGTCACAACTGGTATTAGTCGACCCACAAACCGAGATCGACGGCAAGGCGGTGGCCTTGGCCGCTGGTGCTTCTGACATTCTGCAGAATGTGCAGATCGTAGACACCCTTGAGCAAGCCGTGGCTGATTGCCGTCTGGTCGTGGCGACCTCTGCCCGCCGCCGCGGTTTGGATTGGCCCATGCTAGAACCCAGAGGCGCTGGCGAGAAGTTAGCGGCGCAGGCTCACAGTGCACCAGTCGCAGTCGTGTTTGGCCGTGAGCGTTCTGGGCTGAGTAATAGCGAGTTGCAATTGGCTCAGTATCATTTGGCGATCCCTGCCAACCCTGAGTACTCTAGTCTCAACCTAGCTCAAGCGGTACAAATTATTTCCTACGAAGTGCGCATGGCGTCACTCGCGCTTGAGCAAGCCAAGCCCGAACTGGACGAGACCGAGTACCCAAGCGGCGAAGACCTAGAGCGCTTTTATGAGCACTTGCAATCCACCCTGAATACCACAGGTTTTATCGTCCAAGCCCACCCAGGTCAAATCATGGCTAAGCTGCGTCGTTTGTTTACCAAGGCTCGACCGGAAGTACCCGAGATGAACATTCTTCGCGGGATTTTATCGTCGGTCGAAAAGGCGATTAAACGCGCCGAGAGCAAATCCTCAAACCGCTAACTCCGCGGCGATATTTCGAGCCAGTTCTCATTTTTGAGGGTGGTGTACAAAAATGTGGTCAAGGTGTGAAACTTTATCCCTTTTGAGCCTTGTGTAAGAGGTCATAAAAGGGTTAAATACCCCAGCGTTGCCGTGGGTTATTTACATGGCGTTACAAAACTAAAAAATACTTGAGCGATTTACTAGGTTAAATACTTGACTGAAATACTCAGGTATGTTGCAATTGCTCCACGTTGTATCAGGAGCCGTGGATTCTATGAAACTAACCTCGAAAGGACGCTACGCCGTCACCGCGATGCTAGACGTGGCGATTCACGCCAGCGATGGCCCCGTGCCATTGGCTGACATCTCTGAGCGTCAGGGTATCTCCTTATCTTACCTCGAACAGCTTTTCGCTAAACTCCGCAAAAATGAATTGGTCAGCAGTGTGCGTGGCCCAGGCGGTGGTTACCTTCTTGGCCGCAAGGCAGAAAAAATTGCCATCGGCCATGTGGTGGCTGCGGTTGACGAAAGCGTGGATGCGACGCGCTGTCACGGCAGTGGTAACTGTCAAGGTGGCGAGCGTTGTTTGACCCACTCTCTGTGGGACGATTTGAGTACGCGCATTGCATCGTTTCTCGATGGCATCAGCTTGACAGATCTGATGGAACAGCACGAGATCCAGCGGATCTCAGTGCAGCAAGACGACTTGCAACGTCACCAACGCGAAAAGCAAGCGGTTAACGCTTAACACAAATTATAAAAACGCCACGGCTCAATGTGGGTTGTGGTTTTGGAACGCAAATTGAGACGAGTGCCAGTTGTTGTGAATTAGGTACTCCTGGAGATGGTAATGAACCTACCTATCTATTTAGATTACGCCGCCACCTGTCCTATGGACCCTCGCGTGGCGGATTTGATGGCCAAATATCTGACCCTGGATGGTCACTTCGGTAATCCGGCCTCTCGCTCCCACCGTTTTGGCTGGCAAGCGGAAGAGGCGGTGGATATCGCTCGCAATCAAATCGCTGATCTGATTAACGCCGACCCGCGCGAAATCGTTTTCACCTCTGGCGCTACCGAGTCCGACAACCTTGCGATTAAGGGTGTTGCCCACTTCTACGAGAAGAAAGGCAAGCACGTTATCACCAGCAAAACTGAACATAAAGCGGTACTGGATACCTGTCGCCAACTCGAGCGCGAAGGTTACGAAGTCACTTACCTAGACCCTGACAACAAGGGCTTGATTTCGGTTGAAACTCTTGAAGCGGCCATGCGTGAAGACACTGTTTTGGTTAGCTTGATGCACGTCAACAACGAGATTGGCGTTATCCAAGACATCGCCGCGATTGGCGAGCTGTGTCGCAGCAAGAAAGTATTATTCCACGTCGATGCGGCCCAAAGTGCCGGCAAATTGCCAATCGATGTGCAGAGCATGAAAATCGACCTGATCTCAATTTCTGGCCACAAAATGTACGGCCCGAAAGGCATTGGCGCGCTGTACGTTCGCCGTAAGCCTCGTGTGCGTATCGAAGCGCAAATGCACGGTGGCGGCCATGAGCGCGGCATGCGTTCAGGTACTCTGGCAACTCACCAAATCGTCGGTCTTGGCGAAGCGGCGCGAATTGCTAAAGAAGAAATGCAGCAAGAGGGCGACCGCGTTCGTCATCTGCGCGACCGTCTGTTTAACGGCATCAAAGCCATCGATGAAGTGTATGTCAATGGCGATATGGAATCCCGTTACGGCGGTAACCTAAATGTCAGTTTTGCCTTCGTTGAAGGTGAGTCGCTGATGATGGCTCTAAAAGACCTTGCTGTGTCTTCAGGTTCTGCCTGTACCTCAGCCAGTCTTGAGCCAAGCTATGTATTGCGCGCCTTAGGCCTGAACGACGAATTGGCGCACAGCTCAATTCGCTTCTCAGTTGGCCGCTTTACCACAGAAGAAGAAGTAGATTACGCCATTGAAACCATTAAAGATTCCATTGGCAAACTGCGTGAAATGTCGCCTTTGTGGGAAATGCACCAAGACGGCATCGACTTGAACACAGTGCAATGGGCGCACCACTAAGTGGGCTTCAGCAAAGGATGATTTGGGAGAACAACCATGGCTTATAGCGAAAAAGTAATCGACCACTACGAGAACCCACGTAACGTAGGCTCTTTTGACAAGAACGATCCAAACGTTGCCACCGGCATGGTGGGTGCACCCGCATGCGGCGACGTGATGAAACTGCAACTGAAAATTGACGACCAAGGCATCATCGAAGACGCCAAGTTCAAGACTTATGGTTGTGGTAGCGCGATTGCGTCAAGCTCACTGGTCACCGAGTGGGTGAAGGGCAAGACCCTTGACGAAGCGGCGGAGATCAAGAACACAGATATCGCTGAAGAGCTGGCATTGCCGCCGGTTAAGATTCACTGCTCAATCTTGGCGGAAGACGCCATTAAAGCGGCAGTGGACGACTTCAAGAGCAAGCAAGACAAGTAAGCCGGAGACACTATGGCTATAACCATGACTGAGGCAGCGGCCTCCAGGGTTCAGCAGTACTTGGACAATCGCGGCAAAGGCCTAGGGTTGCGACTGGGGGTTAAAACCTCTGGTTGCTCAGGTATGGCCTACGTCATGGAGTTCGTTGACGTGCTAAACGAAGACGACGAGCGCTTTGACATCAATGGCGTCAGCATCATTATTGACGCCAAGAGCTTGGTGTACTTGCAAGGCATCGAAATGGACTTCGCCAAAGAAGGCCTTAACGAAGGCTTTAAGTTCAACAACCCGAACGCCAAGGGCGAGTGCGGTTGCGGTGAGAGTTTTACCGTGTAACATGGGCTCAGCCCAACCAACAAAACGGTGTTGATAGCACGGACCATGAACTACTTTGAGCTTTTTGGGATCCCGCAAGAATACAGCATAGATAGCGCTCGCTTAGCCGAGCGCTATCGCGATCTACAGCGCGCGGTGCATCCAGACAAATTCGCCGACGCGAGCGATGCGCAAAGGCGCCTTTCGGTGCAAAAGACCGCTCAGGTCAACGACGCTTACCAAACTCTAAAGAATCCGATTCGCCGCGCCGAGCACCTACTAGAGCTAGCCGGTGTTGAGTTAGCTGCCGAATCGGAAACGCTAAAAGACATGAGCTTCTTAATGCAGCAAATGAGCTGGCGCGAGGCCATGGATGAGGTCAAATCGGCGAGCGACCCGTTTGCAGCAGTGGACGAATTAGCGAGCGAATTTGACCAAGCGCGCGGGCAAATGGAGCAAGAGCTGAAAACCGCTTTGGCTCAAGGCAACGATGAGGCCCATGCCCACGCCGCCGAGTTGGTTCGCAAACTCAAATTCATGGCCAAGCTCAGCAATGAGCTCGACCAACTAGAAGATACGCTTTAAGACAAAAATTACGCTATGGCATTATTGCAAATCGCAGAGCCGGGACAGAGCGCGGCTCCACATCAACAAAAGCTGGCGGCCGGGATTGACCTAGGCACCACTAATTCACTGGTGGCTTCGGTTCGAAGCGGTCAGGCTGAGACTCTTGCTAACTCAATCGGCGAGCAATCGATTCCTTCTGTGGTTCGCTTTCACGATGCAGGTGTGCAAGTGGGCCGTGAGGCCATGGCGCAAGCGGTTGCCGATCCACGCAATACCATTGCATCAGTCAAACGTTACATGGGCCGCTCACTGGCCGATGTTCAAGCGCGTTATCCCAATGCGCCATATGAGCTAAGCGCAAGCGACAATGGTCTGCCGCTGTTTAACACGGCGGCCGGGCAGCTTAACCCAATTCAAGTGTCAGCCGAGATTTTGCGCCCGCTAGTGGCCACTGCCGAAGCCACTCTAGGCGGTGAGTTAAACGGTGTGGTGATTACCGTACCGGCGTATTTTGACGATGCTCAACGTCAAGGCACCAAAGAAGCCGCGCAACTGTTAGGCGTGAAAGTGCTGCGTTTGCTCAACGAGCCGACCGCGGCGGCCATTGCCTACGGTCTGGATTCGGCCCAAGAAGGGGTGATCGCGGTTTACGACCTTGGTGGTGGTACCTTTGATATCTCGATTTTGCGCCTCAACAAAGGCGTGTTTGAAGTTTTAGCCACCGGTGGTGACTCTGCCCTAGGCGGCGATGACTTTGACGAAGCGCTGGCTGAGCACTTGGCCGCTGAGCATGGTTTAAGCCACTTATCGGCTTCGGATAGCACTCAGTTGTTGGCCTTGGCTCGAGGTCTGAAACAAGACCTGACCGATGCTGAAAGTGCTAGCGCTGAGTTTACCCCAGAAGGCGGCGAAGCATTGCAGCTTAATGTCACTCGCGAGCAGTTCGACGCCTTGATTCAAGGCTTGGTGCGCAAGAGCATCAGCTCTTGTCGTCGCACTTTAAAAGACGCCGGTGTTAGCGTTGATGAAGTGCTGCAAGTGGTAATGGTTGGCGGCTCTACTCGAGTGCCTTTGGTGCGCGAGAAAGTCGGTGAGTTCTTTGCTCGCCAGCCACTAACAGACATCGACCCAGACAAAGTGGTGGCGATTGGTGCTGCGATTCAAGCGGATATTCTGGTGGGCAATAAGCCAGATAGCGACTTGTTACTACTGGACGTGATTCCGCTGTCTTTAGGCATCGAAACCATGGGTGGATTGACCGAGAAAATCATTCCTCGCAACACCACTATTCCTGTGGCACGAGCCCAAGAATTTACCACCTTTAAAGACGGCCAAACCGCCATGGCTTGCCATGTGGTACAAGGTGAGCGTGAGCTGGTGGCCGACTGTCGCAGCCTGGCTCGTTTTGAGCTTCGGGGCATTCCGCCAATGGCTGCGGGCGCGGCGCACATTCGCGTGACCTTCCAAGTGGATGCTGACGGCCTGTTGAGCGTGACTGCCATGGAGAAGTCTTCCGAAGTGCAGGCCTCGATTCAGGTGAAACCGTCCTTTGGTCTAAGCGATGATGAAATCGCCAACATGCTCAAAGCCTCGATGACTCACGCCAAACAAGACATCGAAGCGCGCATGCTCAAAGAGCAGCAAGTCGAAGCGGCTCGCGTGATCGAGTCGATTTCGGCTGCGCTTGCGGCGGATGCACAACTGCTAAACGAACAAGAACTGGCGGCAATCCATAAGTCGTTGAGCACCTTGGCCGAATTGGCCAAGGGCGATGACAAAGACGCCATTGAAAAAGCCATCGAAGCCATGGACGAGCAAACCCAAGCGTTTGCCGCCAAACGGATGGATGCATCGATTAAACAAGCCCTGACCGGGCATTCAGTAGACGAGATATAACTATGCCTAACCTGGTTTTTTTACCTAGCGAAGAGCACTGCCCAGACGGTGCCGTAGTAGAAGCGCAAACCGGCGAAACCATCATTGATGCGGCGGCGCGTGTCGGCATTCACATCGAACACGCTTGCGAGAAGTCATGCGCTTGTACCACCTGTCATGTGGTGGTGCGCGAAGGCTTTGATTCGCTGGAAGAGAGCGATGAGCTAGAGGACGACATGCTGGATAAAGCATGGGGTCTTGAGCCGGAAAGTCGCTTGAGCTGTCAGGCTAAAGTGGGTGAAGAAGACCTAGTGGTGGATATTCCTAAGTACACCATCAACATGGTTAGCGAAAGCCACTAAGCTCGTCGCATAGAACCGAAAAGCGCCTTGTGCTAGTCACGTTAGCAAAGGCGCTTTTTTGTGCCCGCTTGCTGCGGTACGACTTGTCGCAGTATTACTTGCCGCGCTGAAACCGATTGCCCTATCATACTGACTCGAAAGTAAGGACGACCTTACCGCTTCATACCACAGGGGACGGCCCCACTAGCATCGCCCGATGCGTGCCGGCATCTGTAGCGCTATAGCCGCATCGCAGCGATTGTGTTTCATGACAAACATAAGAGCTTGATATGAAAAATCACCCTTGGCTGGTTGGCCTGATCCTATCTCTATTACTCCTCGCCCAACCGGCGAGTTCGGAATCCCATGAGCACCACTCGCAGCGAATGGGCATGCACGGTATGCTGCTGTTTTCTGACGGGCAGCAGTTGCTTGCCTCTCACCTACCTATGTTCCACAAGCCGCATGACATGCAACTGGTGCTGCGTTTGAGTTTGCAAAACTCGACGCTGCAGCAAGCTCTGATTACAGAAATAGCCGCCGATGCAGGCATTTGGACACTAGCGCCTGAAGTGTTTGATTTAACAGCTCTTGGCCAAGGCGATTCGTTTCATGGGGATTTGTATCAGGGGCACTTTGAGCGCGGTGGCAAAAAGCGTCACACACAGCAACAAGTAACAGTTGAGCGGGTCATACTGCGTAATGTTTTGAGTGAAGAAAGCGTGGAGGCGGGGGAGTTTCGCTTGCTTAACCATGGCCCTGTCAGTTACTACGCCTTGTTCATTCAAGGGCGCCCAGGCACAGATCGCGTGTTGAAGGTGCAACACCAAGGCCAATTACCTAAGCATTTTCGCGCAGCGATTGACTCGACTGACGCTCAGTTGGCTGAGTTGCTAGGATTGAGCGATGGGCAGTTAACCACCCACTATCTAGAAACCGGGGATCTGCAATGAGCCAATCTGCTGCCAAAGCTCTGGAAGACAAAGTACTGGTATTACAGCATCATCCGGCCGAGGGGCTTGGGCGATTAGCGCCTTGGCTTGCGAGCGAGGGCTTAGTCCCTGAGATGTGTTTATGGCCTGATGTCTTACCCTCAGGTGACTACTCGGCGTTAGTGATCCTCGGTGGGCCAATGAACATTGTCGATGGTACGCCGCGCTTAATGGCTGAAGTCGCTTTAGCTAAAACCTTTATCGCAGCAGGTAAGCCAGTGCTGGGCATTTGCTTGGGCGCGCAGGTGATTGCTAGCGCTCTAGGTGCTGCGGTCCCCGAGTTGGCCGAATACGAGCAGGGATGGTGTGCGCTTTCGCTTGCCGACGGCGATTTGCTGCAAGTCCCCCAATGGCACCGTATGACCTTTGATTTGCCTGAAGGCGCTCGGCTATTGGCCAGTTCCGAGGTCTGTAGCAACCAGATGTTTGGTTTTGACAAGCATGTGCTGGCGTTTCAATTTCACCCCGAGTGGGATAACACCAGTATTGAGTCTTTGCAGCAGGCCTTTGGTGAACGCTGCCCGATTGAAATCGCTGATGAGAGCGTTCAATCGCGACTGAGAGATTGGCTCTACTCAGAGTTAGATGCATGGTGGGCTAGCGCAACGGCTTAGCCCACTTTATCGGTGGCTAGTCGAGTCCCAAGAAGCCACCGGTCTGGTGCGCCCACAGTTGCGCATAGATGCCATCGCCGTTAATCAGCTCAGCGTGGGTGCCTTGCTCAACGATTTTGCCCTGATCCAGCACTATCAGCCGGTCCATTGCCGCAATCGTCGACAGACGATGCGCAATCGCAATGACGGTTTTGCCTTCCATCAGTTGGTACAGGCTCTCTTGAATGGCCGCTTCTACCTCGGAGTCGAGCGCCGAGGTGGCCTCATCTAGCACTAGAATCGGCGCATCTTTCAGCAGTACTCGTGCAATCGCAATTCGTTGGCGCTGGCCACCGGAGAGTTTAACCCCGCGCTCGCCGACTTGAGCATCGTAACCTTGGTTGCCATTGTGGTCGGTGAGGGTATTGATAAACTCATCCGCTTGCGCGCGTTCGCTGGCGTATTTGAGCTCCTCTTCGCTGGCATCCGGTTTACCGTAGAGAATGTTTTCGCGAATAGAGCGATGCAGCAGTGAGGTATCTTGGGTCACCATACCTATCTGCGCGCGCAAAGAGTCTTGTTTGACCTCGCTAATATCTTGGCCGTCGATGCGGATTTGGCCTTTTTCTAGGTCGTGGAATCTCAGCAGCAAGTTGACCAGTGTCGATTTACCCGCGCCGCTGCGTCCCACTAAGCCCACTTTCTCACCGGCGGCGATGGCTAGCGATAGTTCGTTGATCACCCCTTGTTGGTCGTCATCGTAGTGAAAGCTGATTTTTTCAAAATCGATACGGCCTTGGCTAACCTCCAGCGCTGGCGCTTGGGGTTTGTCTTGGATACTGGTGGGTTGGCTAAGGGTAGCCATGCCATCAGCTACAGTACCTATGTTTTCAAATAGGGAGCTGATTTCCCACATGATCCACTGAGCCATGCCGTTTAAGCGCAGTACCAGACTGACAGACAGGGCGATAGCACCGATGGAAATCAGGTTATCGTGCCACAGCCAAATCGCCATTGCGGCGATAGTGAACACCAGCATGTAGTTAATCACTTGCACGCCGACGTTAATCCCCGTCGCCAGTCGCATCTGGCGATAAACTGTATCTAGGAAGTCGCTCATGCTGTCTTGGGCGTATTTGGCTTCCTGCTCGGTATGGGCGAATAACTTGACCGTATTGATGTTGGTGTAGCTGTCGACAATTCGGCCTGTCATTACCGAGCGGGCATCCGCTTGTTCGGTGGAGACTCGCTTGAGCTTGGGAATGAAGTAAAGCTGTAGGCAAATGTAGGCCATTAGCCAAACCAACATGGGGATCACCATGCGCCAATCAGCCGCCGCTATCATCACTACCATGGTGCCAAAGTACACTGAGATATACACCATGACGTCCAACAGCTTCATCACGGATTCACGAATAGCCAGTGAGGTTTGCATCACCTTGGTGGCAATCCGTCCAGCGAAATCGTTTTGGTAAAAGGACACGCTTTGGCGAAGCAGATACCTGTGTGCCAACCAGCGGATCGACATGGGGTAGTTGCCCAGCAAGGTTTGGTGGACCAATAGGGCGTGCAGGGCAATTAGGGTTGGCATACCAATCAACAGTAGCGCGCCAATGGCGATTAGCTTGTTGCCTTCTTCTTGCCACAAAGTTTCGGGCGTGCGCGCTACTAGCCAGTCCACCAGTTGGCCCATAAAGCCAAATAGGGACACCTCAAGGATTGCCAACAAGGCTGTCAGCAGCGACATCACCACGAGCGGTTTTTCAAACCCCTTGGTGTAGTAGCGGCAAAACGCCATGAGTTTGGATGGGGGTTGCTGCAACTCGCGGTCGGGAAGGGCTTCTGTGAAATTCTCGAAGCGACGGTACA
The DNA here is from genome assembly GCF_002282855.1 of Paraferrimonas sedimenticola. Lineage (GTDB taxonomy): Bacteria > Pseudomonadota > Gammaproteobacteria > Enterobacterales > Shewanellaceae > Paraferrimonas > Paraferrimonas sedimenticola. The sequence goes on from NZ_NRIR01000005.1 coordinate 73,825, forward strand.
TAAAGGCTCCTCATGGCTGAGCGTGGCAAGCGGTAGCAGGCGACTTAAGTGTATGTCAGTCGGTGTAAGTGTGCGCCAAAACTCAGAAAAATCTTGCTATTAGGTTAAACTAACAGAATGCTTGTCGAAATCCTTTGAGACTAATAATTCATGCTTGTCAGCCTCCTTTTTCAATTAGTTATCGTAACAGTCTTAGTATTTTTGTTGGCCATTGCTTGGCGTTTGCTGCCGGGTGGCGCAAAGCGGGTGCCTTGGTTTGTGCTGTTTTGCTTGGTGAGTGTCACGCCAATGCTACACATTGATGGTGTGGGGACGTTGGCGATGCCGGCGTTTGTGTTTTGGTTTAGCCCGTCGACCTTGTTGATGCACTTTGGGAATCAGATGGCGCAGCCTGGGTTTGCGATTGGCGCAGTGTTGATGACTTTGGGGATTGGATGGTTTGTGGGGAAGAAGGCGTTGGGGGAATAGCTATTAGCAGAGCAACTGGCTAGTGGCTTTTGTCCTGCTCTTCGAAGCTAGTCAGCATAGGACAGTCCCTTTTTACCAATTCCGAGCAAATTCCTAAATTATCCGGGGCGCCAACCCCGTCTCTTCGAGCCATTACCGACTCCCAGGGGACTGTCCCTTACTCCAACTCCGTGCTACTCGCCAGTATGCAAAGATAGATAGGGGACAGTCCCCCCGCCTTCATACAGGTTTCATCCACCAAAGTAAGAACACCCAATATCCTCTAATAGTGAGCAGTCCCAGAGAAAAGGGACTGTCCCGTGCGGAGGTGGGCCGAAGAGATGCGCAAAAGAGGTGGTTCGAAGAGCCGCCAATAAGCAAAAGATAGATAGGGGACAGTCCCCGCCACCTTCATACAGGTTTCATCCACCAAAGTTAAAACACTCAACACTCTAAATAAATGAGCAGTCCCTGAGAAAAGGGACTGTCCCGTGCGGAGGTGGCTCGAAGAGACGCGCAAAAGAGGTGGTTCGAAGAGCCGTCAATAAGCCAATACGCAAAAGATAGATAGGGGACAGTCCCCCCACCTTCATACAGGTTTCATCCACCAAAGTAAGTACACCCTATATCCTCAAATAATGAGCAGTCCCAGAGAAAAGGGACTGTCCCGAGCGGAGGTGGGCCGAAGAGATGCGCAAAAGAGGTGGTTCGAAGAGCCGCTAATAAGCCAATAAGCAATTACCCGCTACTCACCCACCTGCTATCCTTAAACAGTTCGAAAAAATCAGCTAGTCCAGTGATAGTAAGCCGAATACCCTAGCTCCAAACAAAATCAGGAAGTCCAAATAACGATACAAGGAGATTTCCATGCGCGCTCTAATTAAAACCTTCGCTCTGAGCTCAGTTGCTATCGCAATGGCTGGGTGCAGCGATTCCAGTTCAGTTAACAACCCACCACCAGTCCCTGCAACCGCTATTGTCAGCTTCTCTGTGTCTGACGCTCCTGTGGATTTTGCCAATCAAGTCGTGGTTAGCTACGCGGCGATAAGCTTGCGCCACTCGGACGGAACGACTTACGACTTGCCGGTTAACGGTGAAGACGGTAACGAGACCGTGGCGAAAGTGGACTTGCTCAACTACCAAGACGGTGAGAGCCGTTTAATTATTTCGAACGTTGAGCTGCCGGTTGGCGACTATACCGACTTCACCTTGCATACCTATGAGTGTGCTCAAAACCACAATGGCAGTGCTGAGCATTGCTACGTGGAAGACCTAGAAGGCATCAAGCCGCTCAAGACCCCAAGCAACAAGCTAAGACTGGGTGACTTTAGTGTTTCAAGCGATGGTGTACAGGCCTATACCATTGAGTTTAACTTGCGTCAGTCAATGACCATGACCGCAGGTGGTGCAGGCTATAACCTCAAGCCGCACGGCGTACGCATTCTGGATAACTCAACCGTCAGCTCATTGTTCGGTAAAGTTGAGCCGAGCCTGTTTACTGCAGGCGTTGGCTGTGAAGATAACAGCGACCACCAAACCAGCTTCGTTTATTTGTACGAAGCGCCGCTGGCGGAAGACGCTATCCTCGGTGATGAGTTCGACCCAGCGGTTGACACCGAAGCGCCAGAGGATGTGGTAGCTCCTATTGCCTCTACCGGTGTGAAAGAAGACGGTGAGAACGGCTATGGCTATCACTTTGGGTTTATTGCCCCTGGCGACTATGTAGTGGCCTTTAGCTGTAGTGCCGATGGTGATATGGACCCAGAGAAGTACGAGGGTGTGGCAATTGCTAATCCGGAGACTGAACGGGCTAATGTGACTTTGCAGAATAGCTTGGGTACCGAGCAGAATTTCCCTGTAGCGCAGTAGCTTAAGGGACAGTCCCTTTTCTCAGGATCTGCTCATTGTTATAGGTCTTTGAGTGTTCTTACTGTAGTGGACTAGACCAAAGTGAATGTCAGGGGGACTGTCCCCTAGAAAAAAAGGAGCCTTTGGCTCCTTTTTTGGTTGCAGAGTGGCTTATTAGCCTTTCTTCGAACCATCTCTTTTGCGCATCTCTTCGGCCCACCTCCGCACGGGACAGTCCCTTTTCTCTGGGACTGCTCATTTTTATAAGACATTGAGTGTTTTTACTCTCGTGGAATAAACCAATGTGAAGGCGAGGGGACTGTCCCCTATCTATCTTTTGCATACTGGCTGGTTGCACGGAGTTGGAGTAAGGGACAGTCCCCTGGGAGTCGGTAATGGCTCGAAGAGATGTTGTTGGCTCACCAGATGATTTGGGAGTTGGCTCGGAACTGGTAAAAAGGGACTGTCCTATGCTGACTCGCTTCGAAGAGCAGGAAAAAAGCTACTAGCTATTAGCTTCGGGGACAGTCCCTTTCCTCAGGACCTGCTCATTATTAAACGAAATTGAGTGTTCAAACTTTAGTGGATTAAACCAATATGAAGGCAAGGGGACTGTCCCCTTCACAACCAAACCCTCCCCAACTCCTCGCTATCTCCCAAATACTCCAATAACCAAGCCAAAGCCCCAGACTCATTCCCCACGTTCCAAGCCAAACAGCAAGGGCTATCTGCCAAAGGCCGCTCCAACTCGCGAACCACCAACTTACCCGACTCCACCAAGGGCAGAGCCAAATGCTCAGGCATTACGCCAACTCCTAACCCCGCCACAAAGCACTCGATTGCCGCACTCCAATTGGGCACCACTAAGCGCCGTTGGTGATCCACTAACCAAGTGGTGCGCTTGTTCAAACTGCGAGAAGTGTCTTCAAGGCAAATCGACGGATAACCCGCCACCTGCGAATCACTCAAAGGCCCATCCAACTCCGCTAGAGGATGCGCAGCCGCCACCACAAACAACCACTTAAGCTCCCCCATTGGCCGTGAGGCAAAAGGCCCTTCTACCGGCACAGCAGCAGTGGCTCCGATGGCGATGTCTGCGCGCTCATCGGCCAGTGCATCCCACACCCCGTTGTAAACCTCCATGGAGATCCTCAGCTCCACCTCGGGAAATGCCTGGTGAAAATCCCGAACCAGCTGGTTAACTGGCGCCGGTCGCACCACGTTGTCCAAGGCCAATTTGACGCTTTGATGCCAACCATTGGCAATTCTTTGGGTTTGGTAGCGAACCTCGTCCATTTGTTTGAGCAGCCGCTGTGCCTCGCCCACAAAATAGTGGCCGGCTTCGGTGAGGGTCACCTGGCGGTGACGCCGCTCAAACAGTTGCGCACCTAGCGCCTGCTCAAGGGTCTTTACCGAGTAGCTAATGGCGCTGGGGACTTTGTGTAGCTCTTGTGCTGCAGCACTAAAGCTCTGGTGCTGAGCAACGCTCAGTACTAGGCGCAAATCTTGATAGGAAAACATATGAAATCAAATTTTTTGAAACATGCTTCAAATTATAGCGTTTCAACTTAGTCTTGTGGGCCATTAAACTGTCGCGCAATTAGATTTGATGAGATTTTTTGATGGAATCGCAGATTTCACGTGCAACCATGATTTGGTTTGCCGGATTGAGCATGCTGGGCTTTATCGCCACCGATATGTACTTGCCCGCGTTTGATAGCTTGCGCAATGAGTTCGCTACCAGTGAAACCATGATTGGTTTGACCCTGTCCGTGTTCCTATTGGGAATGGCGGTTGGTCAGCTGGTTTACGGCCCACTGTCCGACCGCTTTGGTCGTATTAAAGTACTGCAAGGCGGTTTGGCATTAACCTTGATTGCCAGCCTAGCCTGCGCCATGAGTCCATCCGTCGAAGGTCTGCTATTCGCGCGCTTCCTGCAAGCGCTTGGTGCCTGTAGTGCGACAGTGATCTGGCAAGCGGTGGTGATCGACCGCCACCAAGGCGCAACTGCTGAGCGAGTGTTTGCCACTGTTATGCCGCTCGTGGCCTTGTCCCCAGCCTTGGCACCTTTGTTAGGCGCTTTTGTCGAAGAGCAGCTGGGCTGGCGTTGGATTTTCGTATTTCTAGTGGCGCTAACCTGTGCTTTGATGTTGATGACCCATAAGCAAAGCGAAAGCGCACCGGCGTTGGATCGCAGCCAAAACCTATGGCAGCAGCTGGCTACTAACTATCCGCGCTTGCTTAGTTCGACCACATTCAGCGGTCACACCCTGATGTTCGCTGCCTGTAGTGCTGCTTTCTTTGCGTTTTTGACCGGCATGCCGTTTGTGATGCACAACATGGGCTATCAGCCTACCGACATTGGTTTGAGCTTTGTCCCACAGACCATGGCTTTCTTAGCCGGTGGCTTTGGTTGTCGTGCGCTGCTTAAACGCTTTAGCTCAGCTCAATTGTTACCCGCCTTCCTTGCTTTGTTTAGCCTTGCGGTGACGGCTGTCGTGGCGGTGGTGTTTGCACTTAAGCCCGACAGTATTATCCCTGTGCTAATCCCATTCTGTTTAATGGCAGTGGCCAATGGTGCTCTGTATCCGCTGATCATTAACCGCGCTTTACAGCCGTTTGGCGATTGCAGTGCGACCGCCGCGGGTCTGCTGAACTTTCTGCAAACTATGTTGTGCTTTGGCGCTAGTGCTTTGGTTAGCGCTCAGTTGGAGTCGTTTGGTCTAAACGCGGTGGCGGCCACCATGGGGTTGGCGATGGGACTGGCAGTGATTGGCTACGGGATTACTCGAGTACGAGCGCAAGCGCCTGTGCAACCTCAGATTCGAGCCGAAGCCAGCTAATTGTTCTAAGCTATGTGAACTGCTTACAAGGGGAGTTCACATGGCACTTAAATGGACCGATTCACTTGAGATTGCGCTGGCACTGATTGACGCCCACCCAGATCAAGACCCGTTAAAAATGCGCTTTACCGATCTGCATGCGTGGGTGTTAGCTCTGGATGAATTCGATGACGATCCCAACGCCAGTAATGAAGCAATCTTAGAGGCAATTTTGCAGTGTTGGCTAGATGAGATGGACTAGTCAAAGACGCGGTCTAACAAGGGTTCAGCAAAATCTGAGCTAGATCCCGCGAAATTCATTGGCAGTGATAGGAATTTTAACCCGTATCTTTTATACTCCGTGCCGAATTTATTATCTCGAATAAAATATTGAAGGATCCTGAAATGGCCATCGAACGTACTTTTTCTATCGTTAAGCCTGACGCAGTAGCTGCTAACAACATCGGCGCTATCTACGCTCGTTTCGAATCTGCTGGTTTGAAAATCGTTGCTTCTAAAATGGTGCACCTGAGCCGTGAACAAGCTGAAGGTTTTTACGCTGAGCACTCTGAGCGTCCTTTCTTTGGCGCTTTGGTTGACTTCATGACCTCTGGTCCAATCATGGTTCAAGTATTGGAAGGCGAAAACGCAATCCTTGCTAACCGTGAAATCATGGGTGCAACTAACCCAGCTGAAGCTGCTCGCGGTACTCTGCGCGCTGACTTCGCTACCAGCATCGATGAGAACGCTTGTCACGGTTCTGACGCTCCAGAATCTGCTGCTCGCGAAATCTCTTACTTCTTCAGCGAAGAAGAAATCTGCCCACGCACTCGTTAATTTCGAGCTGCCTTGAGCAGAGTCAGATTTCGGTCTGACCCACATTGAGCCCCGCCCTTTGGTGGGGCTTTTTGCTGAATAAGCCTTCCAGATTTGAACTGCTCTGGTTCAATGCGGCTAAATTAGCGTCACTTAAAATTTTTTGTGGAACTTCCATAAAGTTTTGTGAACCACTTCTATTTATTATCAATCGCTTAACTTAGCAATATCAGCAAGTTAACCAAAATCATTGCAAACGTTTAGCGCCGTGGAACGGCATTCTACTCGACAAACCAATCAGTTAGCAGGTTTGGCTCGGACCCTTACTTGAACGCTTTGTACAAATTATAAACAAGCCTCACTTCGGCCAGTTGTTTTGCTTTGCGCCCCCAAAGGCTAGCTCTCTGTTAATTCATGGTTAAGAGATTTTTCTTAAGAGCCAAATGTGTGTGATTTGGCCGCCAAATTGTGGCTTTTAAGTTCCGCCTCAGCTCATTAGTATGCCGCCCGCAAAACTCTCGGTTGCCTGACTTTCAGCACCGAATCGCGTGGAAACCCAAAGTTTCCGATAAAACCCAAATACAGCTGAGTTGAGAACAAACAGTATGAATCTTGGAAATAAGCGACTGACCAACCTGTCGTTTGCAGTTGCCCTTGCGCTAGGTGCTGCACTTCCTGCACACGCTTCTGAAACCGCTTCAAACATCCGTGGTGCCATTGTGGCCGACGACGGCAGTGCGGTAACCGATGCGAAGATCACTATCATTCACCAACCGACCGGAACCGTTACTGAGGTTGAGGTCAACGAAGAAGGCAAATTCAACGCACGTGGCCTTCGCGTGGGTGGTCCATACGCCATTGTCGTCGACTCTGACGAATACCAAGATGATTACGCCGAAGGCTTGTACATCAACTTGGGCGAAACCCTGCGATTCAATCGCACCCTAAACGCTGAAGTAGCGAGCTCGGGTATCGAGCGCATTGCGGTGACTGGTAACGCTAAGGTTTACCAGTCTGCATCGTCGAACAGCGAGTACGGTGCTAAGGAAATTGCTAACGCACCAGGCATCAGCCGTGACCTGAAAGACGTAGTTCGTCAAAACCCATTGGCGGTTGTTGGCAACGACGGCAAGTCACTATCAGTTGCGGGTCTTAACCCTAAGTTCAACTCATTCGTTGTTGACGGTGTTCAGCAAAACGATGATTTCGGCTTGAACTCAAACGGTTACCCAACCCAACGTTCACCAATTTCGCTAGAAGCGGTAGAGAGCGTTGCGCTGAATACCTCGCCGTTCTCTGCTAAGTACGGCGGCTTCTCCGGTGCCCAAATTAACGCGGTAACCAAATCGGGCACCAACGAAGTTAAGGGTTCTTTCTTCGCTGAGCACACGGGTGATCAGCTAGCCGGTCGTGTTTATAACCCGCAAACTGGCAAAGAAGGCAACCGTCAAGACTTCAGCGAAACCACCATGGGCGGCTCTATCGGCCTACCACTGGTGAAAGACAAGCTGTTCTTCTTCGGTGCTTACGAGCGTTTTAACGCACCAAAAGGCACCACCTTTGGCCCTAAAGGCGCTGGCTATTCTAATGAGTCAGGCGTGACCAAGGAAGACGCTGAGCGCATTCAAAAGATCGCCAAAGAGCGTTACGGTCTTGACGATATCGGTGGCTGGACTGCCAAGCCTATCGAGCAAGACGAGAAGCTTCTGGCCAAGTTGGATTGGAACATCAACGACGACCACCGTGCTTCGTACACCTACCAGCGCACTATTGGTAACGTGACCAACAACACCATTCCTCGCAGCAAGCGCGATTTGAACCTGTCGAGCAACTGGTACAACAAACAAGAGACTCTGAACTCTCACGCGTTCAACTTGTACTCGGATTGGAGCAGCGACTTCAATACCGAAATCAAGGTTGCCTACAAAGACGTAGAGTCTCGTCGTAACCCAGTGACTCCAATGAACATTGGTCAGGTATCAGTAGAGACTGGCAACGGTCGAGTTAACTTTGGTACCGAGCAAAACTCTCACTCAAACGAGTTGGACAACCGCAACCTAGAACTGCGTTTCGCCGCCAACTACATGCTGGGTGACCACGAGATTTCCTTCGGTGTTCAGCACAACGACGTAGACATCTACAACGCGTTTGCCCCGCACACCCTGGGTACCTGGGAGTTTGCTTCAATCGAAGATTTCGAGAAGGGGATTCCATCTCGCTTCAAGTACGCGGTAGGTCCTACTGATGATCCACGTTCAGTGGGTGCTAAGTTCGACATGAAGACCACAGCCTTGTTCCTTGAAGACAACTGGATGCCAACCGACAACCTAGAGTTGACCGCAGGTGTTCGTTACGAGCGCGTTGGTATGGATGCCAAGCCAACCGAAAACGCCAACTTTGTTAAGCGCTACGGTTTCTCTAACACCGCCACTATGGACGGTAAAGAGATCTTCTTGCCGCGTGTTGGCTTTAAATACTTCCTAGAGAACGACATGGTTCTTCGCGGTGGTATTGGGCGCTTTAGCGGCGGTTACCCGAACGTTTGGATGTCTAACTCATTCTCTAACGACGGTACTCGCGTGCGCAGCGTCAATGTCGAGTGGGACAAAGATTGGGGTCCAATTAACGACTTCACTCCACCGGCTGGCATTCGCGACCAGTTGCCACAAGGCGACGGTAACGTAGACTCGCTAGACCCTAACTTCAAGCTACCGTCTGACTATCGCTTCAGCCTAGCGCTGGAAGGCGAAGTTGACCTTGGCTTTATGGGCAAAGACTGGTTCTTCGGTACTGAGTACTTGCACATTCAGCGTGAAAACGACGTACGTTGGGTTGACCTGACTCGCCTTCACCCGGAAAGCGGTCGCATGGTTGATGGCACCGGCCGTGTGATTTCTCGTCCTTGGGACCCAATTGGTGGTCCTGACGGTAAAGGTGGCTACACCGATCGTCGCGACTTGATGCTGACTAATGCTGAGCGCGATGGCAAGAGCCAGAACTTGAGCTTCTCGCTAGCTAAAGAGTGGGATAGTGGCTTCCGCATTCGCGGTGTATACGCGCTAAATCGCATCGAAGAAGGCAACCAAGGCTCTTCTGCGATTGCCAACTCTAACTACAAGTTCCCTGTGGTTGGTGTAGATCGCAACGGCACCACCTTGGGTCCAGGTATGTGGGAAACTCCACAGCGCTTTACCCTGACCATGGGCTACGACAAGCAGTTCTTCGACGGTTACAACACTGGCTTTAACCTGTTCTTCGAAGCTAAGCAGGGCAACCCGCTTAACATCACCATGCACGGCTGTATGCCAGGCGAACAGAACAGCGTTTGTGACAGCCGCTCAAATGCATACTTGCCGTACATTCCGACCGGTCCGAACGATCCAAACGTACGCTTTAAGTCTGAAGCCGACTACAACCACTTCATGAAGACGGTTAACGAGTTGGGCCTAGGCAAGTACGCTGGTGGTTTCGTACCAAAAGGTGCGCTTAACCAGCCTTGGGTAAACACTTTGGACTTCCGCGTGACTCAGGAAATTCCTGGTTTCACCAAAGAACACAAAGGTTTGCTATACGTAGACGTGCGTAACGTACTGAACTTGTTGAACAAAGACTGGGGTCACGTGAAGTACCAGAACTTTGGCAACAAGAGCATTGGCCGCTTTGATGTAGACGAGAGCACTGGTCAGTTGGTTTACTCTTCAGATCCTCGCTTCGTCAACTCGCAAAACTGGAACATGTTCGACGTTCACCGCTCTGCTTGGCAGGTGAAAGTAGGCGTTCGCTACTTGTTCTAAGTTCGACTTTAGCTCGAAATCTAAAAAACACCTTGTGCCTTTGGCCAAGGTGTTTTTGTTTTGAAGCTCACCAAAAAATGAGGATATTCGCTAATTATTTGTGAACCACTTTTGTGGAGTTCACGCAAGGTTTGGTTAACTTATTGATAAAAATGACTTTTTAATCTTGGCATAGGCCTTGTAATAGTCTTGGCATACAGAGTTGAAAGAATCCATCTAGGAAGGAAAAACATGAAAACTGCAGCCATTGCCACCTTGATTGCCGCCACCGCATTTACCGTTAACGCCGAGGAAAGCGTTCGCTTTGCTGATGCGTTTACTGCACAGAACCAAACCTTGCACTTGGATGTGGGTGTTGGCGAAGTCAAAGTGAAAGCCAGCGATGACGACCAAATTCGCTACGAAGTCGAAGTAAAACCTTCGAACAACGGCTGGGGTTGGTTTAAGAAAGACAAAGTTCGCCAAGATCTAGAAGTGGTGGTTAATCGCAGCAATGGCGTGACTCGAATCGAATTGAACGAGCAGGAAGACGTGAACCAAGCATGGACCGTGTACCTGCCGCAATCTATGGCCTTTAACTTGGACATTGGTGTTGGCGATGCCCGCATCAACGGAGTTGAGGGTGACATCAATGTGGACATGGGTGTGGGTAGCGTACGTGTCGATGGCGCGCACCCGGATTACAGCCAGGTTAAGCTAGCTGCCGGTGTCGGCGATGTGAGTGTGAGTGCTGACATCAATGGCTCTGAGAATCGTCATGTCGTTGGTGGCGACTACAGTTACCGTGGCCAGGGCGACACTGAAGTCAAGGTTGATGTGGGGGTGGGCGATGTCCGTCTAACCGCCAAATAAGCTTTGCCAAAACCCCTTTTTACGCCGCATCCTAGCGGCGTTTTTTTTACCTAGGCTGTTTGTGGCGCTTTAGCCATATCAAGGATTTTTGCTGTGCTTGCAGCTCGATAGATTGATTAGGTCCAAAGCGATTCCAGCTCAACGACTGTTGTTGCTGCTGATTGGCGCTGACAGCACCCTCGATTAGCAGCATTTCACAGCCGCAATCCGTCGTCAGTGTTATCGATTGGCCGCTATCAAAGGCGAACAAAGACACCTGTTCGTAGTTCGAATCAAATAAGTTTTGCCGCAACACTTGGCTTGGAGTGGTTTGCCAGCCTTGTTTGCCAGTATCCACTCGAATGGTCTGATTCTCCTCCGCCGGCATTTGCTGAAGTTTCACAAAAAGCAGGCAGCCAGGCTCGCTGTAGGGACTGTGGGCACTGCCCGGTGGATTTCTGATATAGCTGCCCTCTACATAGTGGCCGTGCTCGTCGCTAAACACTCCTTCAAGAACCAGTAGCTCTTCACCCAACGGATGTTTATGTTCGCTAAAGCGACTGCCGGGGGCATAACGCACCAAGCTGGTGGCGTGGCCATGCTCGGCGGCCTCCCGCTCAAGTGGTTTGCGTTGTACGCCGGGGGCAGGGCTGTCTTGCCACTCTTGTGTATCCAAATCGATGGTCAAGTTGACCGAGAAATCCATATTGAGGCTCATAGGCGCGACACTCGGAGTTGTTGAAGAAAACAATTTATTATTGCATGTTAGCTTAGCAACTGCTTATGGATTAACCGCTTAAGACAAGGAATGGTCGTGAAAATCTCGCTTAGGGTACTCTTGTACCGAATGCTTCTTGGAGCAAGTATGATATTGCTAAGCTCCAAACTGTTTGCTGGCGTTGAGGTCGTAAAACCCGAGCTGGAAACTCTGGCACCTGATGAGGGATATGCGGTGCTTTGGGTGGAAATGTATGGGGCTTTACCCGAATCCATGCGTCTGAGCGCTGACGAGGCTTTCCAGTCTGGCTATAGCATGAAGGGTATAGTCGGAGGCGCCAATCTACACATTGTCAAACTTGAACAAGGCCGATACTACTGGAAGGAAGTCCGCGGTAATTCACGAATTCGCTTCCGAATATACGAAGATTTTTTCAGTCTGAATGTCCAGTCTGGAACGCTCAATTATGGCGGTCACGTCAGTATCACTTTGAATCCCAGAAACCTTACCGGCGGTAGTACATTCGTCAATCGCTCTTCGCAGATCTACCAAGAACTCAACAAGTGCTGCGCCGATTTTCTCGACAAGTATCCTCTGGTGTACTCGGGTCAAGGTACAGATCCGTACTTAGAGACGTTTTGGCGTGCTAACAAAACAGCTGAAAGCTCTTCTAAAAGTCCAGCCGCGCCGGAAGTAGAAGGGAACCAACATGAGTAAGCGTTATTGGCTTTTGTTGGTACTGTGCTTGAGTTTGGGTCGTCCCACATCAGTGGCAGCTCAACCTCTGTCTGACGCACAGGTGGATATGGAAAACGGCTACTCCTTAGCTAGAGCTCTTTTCAGAGGCAATCAATATCAGGCCTATCGTGTTTCCCCCAATGGCCGTTATGTCAGTTATCTAGATAGCAACCCCAGAAAAGCCGAACTGCGCTTTATTGATACCCAAGCTTTAACGGACAGCTTAGTACTTACCTTTGATGTTATCGCGGGACAAAGTGGTGTCGCAGATTACGAATGGGCAGATGACAATACACTTGTGTTCGAATTGTTGGAAAAGCGAAAGCGTCGCTTGACCAAGCTTGAACTAAAGATGGAAAACGGTCGAATAAAGGCCGATGGTACTGAGCTCGTTTACCGCGGCGCTCATCTGATCAACGCGCTACCAGAACTCAAGGACACGGTTATTCTTGGTCGTTGGTACGAAGGTAAGCACCACGTGTTCAAGGTGAATTTGAACGACAAAGACATCAAGTCCTCAATGCGAGCGACAAAACGTTTAAACAAAAACAACGCACCTATTGCAGGGTTTTGGGGCACGGATAATCGCGGACGCCTTACGATGGCCGCAGCCTCAGTCGAGGATAAGCGAAAAGTGTGGGTGAAATACCGCAAACGTCGCGGATGGAATCTAGTGTGGGAAGGGAGCAACAATACTCAGTTTATCCCTGTGTTATGGGACGAGAGCAAAGATGTTTTGTGGGTCATTTCCAATCAGATTGATAACTATGCGTCATTGTATCGTTTCGACGTAAAGCGAAAGTCGTTTCTGGAAAAAGTGATTGGGATTGAAGGCAAAGACTTGTCTGGTGTTCGACTAAACCCACAGCAAAACAGAGTGTTAGGTGTCACCTATCTCGAAGGCGGGTTGTTACAAACTCACTATTTCGACGATCAGGATGACAGTTCTCATGAGTCGGTTAGCGCCTTATTTGATGGCGCCACTGCAACAGTGGTGGATTACAGCCAGGACAGCCAAGTTACGGTTTACTTCATCCACGGTAATCAGCAGCCCGGCCAATTCTACTTGCACTTAGCAGCCAGTAATGAGTTTATGCTGCTAGCAGACCAGCGGCCTTGGTTGAGCCAAGTGCCTTTTAGTAAGACCGAGGTGGTCGTCACTGAATTTGCTGATGGTACCGAGATGGAGTCGTATCTGACGATTCCAACTCACCCAATCAAAGGCATTCCCCCCTTGCTGGTGGTGCCTCATGGTGGGCCGATTGCGGTGCGGGACACTCGTTACTTTGATGAACACGTGCAAATGTTGGCCGGTTTGGGGTACGCGGTGTTACAGCCAAACTACCGAGGCTCTTCGGGTTTTGGTAAAGCTTTTTTGGAGAAAGGCAAAGGGCAGTGGGGACGACTCATCGAAGAAGATATTGAGGCGGTAACGCGTCAGGTATTAGATAGTGGTCGAGTCGATGGAAGCAAAGTATGCATCTACGGTATCAGTTACGGAGGTTACTCGGCTTTGATTAACGGCCTGCACCGGCCTGAACTCTACCACTGTGTTGCCTCGTATGCGGGAGTGACAGATATACCTTTGTTGTTTACCGAATTCGGGGTCTCGCAAAACGCTCACCACAAGCAGCTACTGACGCAAATTGTTGGAAATCCAGATACTCAGTTAGCCCAAATGATGGAGTATTCCCCTGTGTATCAAATCGACCAACTCAGAGTCCCTTTGCTGTTAGCTCAAGGGGGGAAAGATCCCACTGTCGATCAGGAGCATTATTTGCGAATGAAGCAAATGCTAGATTTGCATAAAAAGCCATATACACCAATCTTTTACAAGAATGAGATTCACGGGTTTAGATATCGAGGTAACGCCGTGGACTTTTATCTCAAACTCGACAAGTTTTTGCGCAAGAGCATGAAGCTGGAGGCCAAACAACACAGCATACGAAAGGCAATAAAGAGCGAGTTTCAGGTTGAGTTTGGTTATCTCGACGGTGAGGGCTTCACCGCAGTTGCTAGCGACACAGACGAAGTAGCTTGGGTCAGTGAAAACGGTCGCTCCCCAGCGCTCAATGTGAAAAACTTTTGGAATGACACATTCTCGTTCGACGCCAAACTCTACCGAGTAGACTCATTGGATGATGGGGAAAAACTACACTTCGTTACTAGCAAAATGGCCCGAGTTTACAATACTAGTGAGCAAGGCCTATTGGTGTTAGATGACAACGAGCTACAGGCGGGTAAGTATCAGATGGAATACTCGGTGGCTGGAATGCACTATCCGCCTATTAGGTTCTCGTTAGGTTCAGCACAGTTAACAGACGCAGACTAGCTAACTGTTTTTTACTGCGCTGAGAAGCTGTAAACGCCTATCGGGGCCAGAACCTTAAAAAAACAAAAGGGCAATCAATTGATTGCCCTTTTTTGTGTGTCATTGGCGTTAGTGGTAGCTGATTTCCATGGTGCCACTTAAGGTCGTAATGTTGAGCTTGCTGCTGCCTTGTCCCAACTCAAACTCCAAGTCAGACGATGGGCCGTACTTTTGCTTCACCGGCTTGTCGTCGGATACTCGGTTCTTAATCTTGCCACCCGCGTTGGCAAAGAAGCGAATCGAACCGGCTAGGCTTTTGTTGACGCTTAGTTCCATATCGCCGGATACCGAGTCAGAACTCAAACGGTAGTCGCCTTCACCTTTAAGCGCTAGCTCCATATCACCGCTAACGCTGCGAAGGGTCATTTCTGCCGCCTTGCCTGAGCGCATTTCCACGTCACCGCTGACGGTTTCTAGGCTAACCTCTTCGGCATCATTGGTGGAGGTGATATCCCCGCTGACGTTGCGCATGATCAAGCGGCCTTGGGTACCTGCCTCAACAATCTCGCCAGAGACTGCTTCAATGCGGACTCGACCTTGGCTGTTGCGCAAAGTTAAATCGCCAGAGACTGTGTTAACGCCAATCTTGCCATTGAGCTCGGAAGCCATTAGTTCGCCACTGACTGTGCTGATGTCGATATCGCCGCTAAAACCTTTGGCGCGAATGTTGGTCGATACGCCACTGGCGTCCAGATTTACTTCAGCTGGCATTTCAATGGTTAAGTTAGAGCCGTCCTTGTTGTTGCCGCGCCACTTTCCAGGCATGCGCACTTCGACCACAATCGCGTTGCCTTGCTGCTCGAATATCAACTCTTCGGCCATCTCGTCTAGCGTGCCGCTAACGCGTATCTGGTCGCTCTGACCAACCACCATTTTTAGCTCACCACGGGGCACTTCAATGCGTACATCGGAGCCGCTATTGATGGGCAAGCTCTTGTCGACGTCTTGGGCCCAGCTTGGCAGAGCCAGCATCAAGCTACTGAGTAACACTGCAATTTTCATGATTTATCCTTATTAAAATTCGTTTCGCTGAGAGTCAATTTAGGTTCGGGTCAAACGTTGGCTTTGGGCCTGATTAACCAGTTCCAGTTCGCGTTGCTGCAGCCACAACCAAAGCTGCAGTAACTCCAGGTTGTTCGGGTCTTGTTGCAACTGAGCCAGCACGGTTTTCGCTCCTTGGCGTACCTCTTCAATGCCGGCGTACAATGGGTCTTGGGTCTGAGCACTGGTGAGCGTGCTGGAGAATTGACCGCGACCTTGCACCGCTAACGCTTGCTGGTGCTGTTGTTGCAATAGGGTCAGCAGCGCAAGTGACTGAGTGGTGTCGTTGCCACTATTGCTAAATTGTTGACCGCCAAGAAAACTAACGACACTCACCAGCGCCAGGCTTGCGGCTATTGCTATGCCTTTCCACGGGCCGTGGTTGGCTGCGACAGGCGCTTGCGCAGGAGTGTCGATGGCGCGCTCAATCGCGGGCCACAAATCTTTGTTCGGCTGCAGTTGCTCTGGCATTTGGTCGATGGCCGAATGTAAGTCGTTATTTTGCTGGCTCATTTCAACATCTCCTGCAGTAATTTTCGGGCGCGGTGGTACTGGGCTTTTGAAGTACCTTCCTGAATGTTCAGCATTTGCGCCACCTCTGTGTGCTTGTAGCCTTCCACCGCGTGTAGCACGAATACCACCCGCGCTTGTTGAGGCAGCTTAGGCAGCAGCTTGTCGACACCGTTGAAGGTGTTTGGGTCGACGCTGGCCTGCGCCTCGGGAGCGCTGTCCATTGGCACAAAGCGCTGCCACCAGGTCTTTTGCGCTTTTAGCTTGTTCAAACACAAGTTAACCGTCAGTCGGTGCGCCCAGGTACTAAAGCGACTTTCACCGTTAAACATCGACAGCTTTTGCCAGATTCGAATAAAGGCGTCTTGGCAAAAGTCCTGAGCTAAATCGGCATCTCCGGCGAGGCGATAACAAAGGGCGTAAATCCGTCCCAAATGAACGCGATACAAAGACTGAAAGGCTTGCACGTCACCGCGCTGGGCCGCCTGTATCCATTCGTTTTGTTGTTCTTCGCTGACTTGTGCCTGCGGATTTAGCTGAGTCACGCTCACTGTGCTGTCTCGTGTTGGCTTTGAAAGTAAGACACAGCCAAGTGCAAAAAAGGTTTAAATCTTTTTTGCACTTAGGCGGTTAGGGCTTCAATCCTGCGCTGTCACAGACGGCAGGGTGACGTCTTGCTCGGGCTCGTCAAAGATATCCGGCACAAAGGTCTGAGTGTCCATGGGGGCACGTACATAACCGGTTTTGTCGATGGGGGGTAGGTCGAGGATCTCGTAAGGGATGTCGTTGTAAGTGACTTGGCTTAGTAGGTGGTTAATGCAGTTTAAGCGCGCCGAGCGCTTATCGTCGGCCTCTACCACGTACCAAGGGCAGCTCTTGGTGTCCGTGTAGGCCATCATTTGGTCTTTGGCGCGAGAGTACTGCATCCAACGGCTGCGTGATTCCAGATCCATCGGGCTGAACTTCCAAGATTTTTCCGGGGTGTGTATGCGCTCTAAAAAGCGCTTTTCTTGCTCTTCGTCGGATACGGAGAACCAGTACTTCAACAGAATAATGCCCGAGCGTTGCAGCATGCGTTCAAACTCAGGACAAGAGCGCAAAAACTCTTCGTACTCTTCGTCGGTGCAAAAGCCCATGACCCGCTCAACACCAGCGCGGTTGTACCAAGAGCGGTCAAATAGGACTATCTCACCGGCACTGGGTAAATGCGCCACGTAGCGCTGGAAGTACCATTGGGTTTGTTCTTTTTCGGTGGGTTTATCCAGTGCCACCACTCGAACTACCCTATGATTGAGCTTTTCGGTGATGCGCTTGATAACCCCGCCTTTGCCGGCGGCGTCGCGGCCTTCAAACACCACCACGACTTTCAGCCCTTGCTGCTTAACCCATTGCTGCAGTTTAACCAGTTCGACCTGAAGCGCTTTGAGCTTAGCTTCGTAAACCTTTTTGTTGACCTTTTTGGGCTTGTTGTTGGTGCTGTTCTTTGTATTAGCACCGCTGTCGCCATCGCTCATGGGTAACTCCCTGATTTTATTATGCGCTGTGCCAATACTAGACCAAAATTAGCCCTCTGTTTAGTCCGCTTTCACCGCCTTAATTTCCGTTTCTAAGCGGCCGTCGTGTAGCTGTACCGACAGGCCTTGGCCTGGCTGAACTTGGCTTACCGAACTGACCGGCTGGCCTTGCTCATCACGAGCGATGGCGTAGCCGCGCTCTAGGGTCGCCAGCGGGCTAATGGCTTGCAATTGCGCCGCCATGGATTGCCATTGCTGGCGCTGGCTGTTGAGCTGAGTGCGCATGGCCTGACCTAAGCGTGGACCCAATTGAGCCAAACGGGTTTGGGCTAGCGCTATGTCTTGACCCGGATGGCGCTGCATCAGTCGGTGTTGCAGTTGAGTGGTTTGGGCTTGTTGGCTATCCAGTCGACGCTGCATAGCGTGGGTTAAACGCAACCCCAGTTCGTCAAACTGCTGGCCAATTTGGTTTAAGGCGCGCTCTGGGTGCACCGCGTCTAAGCGATATTGATATTGCAGCAGGGCTTGTTGGTGTAGGTTGAGCCGCCCCAGTATGCTTTGCTGTAAACGCTGGCGAAGTCCGGTTAACTGCTGCACTTGTGCCGCTTGATCGCCCGAGAGCATCTCGGCACCCGCAGATGGCGTTGGTGCGCGTACATCCGCCACAAAATCAGCAATGGTGATATCCACCTCGTGGCCCACAGCGCTGATAATCGGCAGCTTTGAGGTAAAGATAGCGCGGGCCAAACCTTCGTCGTTAAAGCTCCACAAATCTTCTAGTGAACCGCCGCCACGGGTCAGTAGTAAAGCGTCGACCTCGTTGCGCGCATTGGCGGTTTCAATGGCCGATATCAATTGCGCAGGAGCTAACTCACCCTGCACTGAGGCAGGGTAGATAATCACCCTCATCGATGGTGCACGACGTTCAAGCACGTGCAATACGTCGCGAATGGCGGCACCGCTGGCGGAAGTAATCACTCCGAGTGTGTGCGGGCGGGGCAGCGGTTGCTTGTGCTCTTGAGCAAACAAGCCTTCGCCAGCGAGTTTGAGTTTGAGCTTTTCGAACTCGGCTTTTAAGCGCCCTTCGCCTGAGTCCACCATGTTGCCAACTATCAGCTGATAATCGCCACGGGGTTCGTACAAGCTGATGTCCGCCTGCACTGTCACCTGTTGCCCGTTTTTCGGGGTGAACGCCACGCGCGAGTTGCGCCCTTTAAACATGGCGCAGCGCACTTGCGCCTGACTATCTTTAAGACTGAAGTACCAGTGGCCAGAAGCCGGCGCGGCAAAATTGGATATCTCACCGGTAAGCCATATCCGGCCAATTTGGCTTTCCAATAACTGACGAACTTGACGGTTTAATTGAGAGACAGATAACAGCGGCGGGCGTTGTGCGCTCATGGATAAAAAACTTTATAAGAATTGTCCGATTTGGCGTTTACTCTATCACAGTTGCAAGGTAGAATGCGCCCGCAACAAGTTAAACCCTAATTAGGTGGAATGTTGCACATGCTAAGACTTAAAAAAGAAGCTCTAACCTTTGATGACGTATTGCTGGTTCCAGCGCACTCAACCGTTCTCCCTAATACTGCCAATCTGAAAACTCGCCTGACCAAAAGCATTGAATTGAACGTGCCTATGGTATCAGCGGCGATGGATACCGTTACTGAAGCCCGTTTGGCAATTGCCATGGCGCAAGAAGGCGGCGTTGGTTTTATTCACAAAAACATGAGCATCGAAGCCCAGGTGGCCGAAGTTCGCAAAGTGAAGAAGTACGAAGCGGGCGTTGTTCAAGACCCAATCACTGTTACCCCGGATATCACTATCGCCGAATTGAAGCGACTGACTGACAGCAATGGTTTTGCTGGCTACCCAGTAGTAACAAACGACGGTGAGATCGTGGGTATCATTACCGGACGTGACACGCGTTTTGTGACCGACCTGACTCAAACCGTTGAACAAGTGATGACGCCAAAAGAGCGTTTGGTCACTGTTAAAGAAGGCACTTCGCTGGATGAAACCCGTGGATTGATGCAAGCCCACCGCATCGAGAAAATTCTAGTGGTTAGCGATGACTTCCGCCTAAAAGGCATGATCACGGTTAAAGATTTCGAAAAAGCCGAGCGCAAGCCAAACGCTTGTAAAGACGAGCTAGGTCGTCTGCGCGTAGGTGCAGCCGTTGGTGCTGGTGCTGGTAACGAAGAGCGCGTTGATGCGCTGGTTGCTGCCGGTGTCGACGTACTACTTATCGACAGCTCCCACGGTCACTCGGAAGGCGTACTGCAACGCATTCGCGCCACTCGTGAAAAGTACCCAGAATTGCAAATCGTTGGTGGTAACGTAGCCACTGGCGCTGGTGCTCTGGCACTGGCCGAAGCTGGCGTAAGCGCGGTTAAAGTCGGTATTGGCCCAGGTTCAATTTGTACCACTCGCATCGTGACGGGTGTTGGTGTTCCTCAAATCACTGCTATCTCTGATGCGGTTGAAGCGGTTAAGCACCTAGACATTCCAGTGATTGCCGACGGTGGCGTTCGCTTTAGTGGCGACTTGTCTAAAGCCATTGCCGCTGGCGCCTCGTGCGTTATGGCGGGCTCTATGTTTGCCGGTACCGACGAAGCTCCTGGTGAAACAGTTCTATACCAAGGTCGTGCCTACAAGTCATACCGTGGCATGGGTAGCCTAGGCGCGATGAGTCAAGGTTCATCTGACCGTTACTTCCAGTCAGACAACGCCGCTGACAAGTTGGTGCCAGAAGGCATCGAAGGCCGTGTACCTTACAAAGGCAAGCTCAAAGAAATCATTCACCAGCAAATGGGCGGTCTGCGCTCATGCATGGGATTGACCGGCTGTGGCACCATCGACGAGCTTCGCACCAAGGCGGAATTCGTTAAGGTTACCTCGGCAGGTATGGGTGAGTCGCACGTTCACGACGTGAAGATCACCAAAGAAGCCCCGAACTACCGTTTAGGTTAAGCCTAAACCCAATAAGGCAGCTGCGGCTGCCTTATTTAATTACACCAAATAAATAGCAACGCACTGCATATTACAGGAACGTCAATGAGCAACATCCATGACCAGCGCATTCTGATTTTGGACTTCGGTTCGCAATACACCCAGCTAATCGCCCGCCGCATTCGCGAAATCGGTGTTTACTGTGAGTTGTGGGCCTGGGACGTGTCAGAACAAGACATTAAAGGCTTTCAGCCTGACGGTATTATCCTAGCCGGTGGCCCAGAGTCTGTGACTCAAGCGGGTTCACCTCGTGCACCAGAGTACGTGTTTAACGCTGGTGTCCCTGTGCTGGGTATCTGCTACGGCATGCAAACAATGTCTGAGCAGCTTGGCGGTAAAGTGATTCAAGGTGTGGGCGAGGGCGAGTTTGGCTACGCTCAGGTTGAAATGCTGACCGAGTCTCGTCTGTTTGCTCAAATCGAAGACGCCATCAGCGCTGATGGCAAGCCATTGTTAGACGTGTGGATGAGCCACGGCGACAAGGTATCGGCCATTCCTGAAGGCTTTAGCCGTGTGGCTAAGACCGACACCTGCGAATTCGCGGCAATGGCCAACGAAGACAAGGGTTTTTACGGCGTTCAATTCCACCCAGAAGTGACTCACACCCGTCAGGGCAAGCGCATGCTAGAGCACTTCGTGCTGGATATCTGTGGCTGTGAAGCGACTTGGACTTCCGCCAACATCATCGAAGACGCGGTTGCTCGTATTAAAGAGCAAGTGGGCGATGACGAAGTGGTATTGGGTCTATCTGGTGGTGTGGATTCCTCAGTAACTGCCATGCTGCTGCACCGCGCGATTGGCGACAAGCTGACCTGTGTATTTGTGGATAACGGTTTGCTGCGCTTGAACGAAGGTCAGCAAGTGATGGATATGTTTGGCGATCACTTCGGTCTGAATATCATCCACGTAGACGCGGAGAATCGCTTCTTAGACCGTTTGGCCGGTGAAGCGGATCCTGAAGCTAAGCGTAAGATCATTGGTCACGTGTTCGTTGAGATCTTCGACGAAGAAGCGAGCAAGCTGGTTAACGCTAAGTGGCTAGCTCAAGGCACCATTTACCCAGACGTGATTGAGTCTGCCGGTGCTAAAACCGGTAAGGCGCATGTGATTAAGTCGCACCACAACGTAGGTGGTCTGCCAGAAGACATGGAGTTGGGTCTGGTTGAGCCGCTTAAAGAGCTGTTTAAAGACGAAGTTCGCAAAGTGGGCCTAGAGCTTGGTCTGCCGTACGACATGCTATACCGCCACCCATTCCCAGGACCTGGTTTAGGTGTTCGCGTACTGGGCGAAGTAAAGAAAGAGTACTGCGACTTGTTGCGTCGCGCCGATGCGATTTTCATTGAAGAACTGCACGCTGCTGACCTGTACCACAAGGTATCGCAAGCCTTTACCGTGTTCTTGCCGGTTCGTAGCGTAGGTGTCATGGGCGATGGCCGTAAGTACGATTGGGTTGTATCCCTTCGTGCGGTGGAAACCATCGACTTTATGACCGCTCACTGGGCGCACCTGCCATATGACTTCCTGGGCAAAGTGTCGAACCGTATCATCAATGAAATCGACGGCATCAGCCGCGTGGTGTACGACATCTCAGGTAAGCCACCGGCTACCATCGAGTGGGAATAACCCCTTGAGCCAAGACACCCAAAGCCAAATCGACCAGCGCTGGATGGCGAAAGCCATGGCGCTGGCCGAACAAGCACAAGCCTTGGGTGAAGTGCCGGTTGGTGCTGTGCTGGTTAAAGACGACCAGTGCATTGCCACCGGCATTAATCGTTCGATTGTGGATCACAATGCCACTGGGCACGCCGAGATCCAATGTCTGCAGCAAGCCGGTCAGGCGCTGCAAAACTATCGCCTCATTGATACGACTTTGTACGTGACCCTAGAGCCTTGCCCCATGTGCGCAGGCGCAATTGTGCACGCCCGCGTTGGCCGCGTGGTATTTGGCGCGTACGATCAAAAGACAGGTGCTGCCGGTAGCGTGATGGACCTGTTGAGCGACACTCGCCTCAACCATCAACCTCAAGTCGATGGTGGCGTGTTAGAAGCGGAATGTGGCGAACAGTTGTCTAACTTCTTTAAGATGCGACGCGCTGAGAAAAAAGCTTTAAAACAGGCGCTTAAGTCGAAAATCTAAAGCCTACACCATGCCCGGTGAAGCGTTTTTCTTGGATTGAGTGGTTAAGAACCACTTGCTGCGATTAATGTTCTTGATATGACTGAGTTTGCGGGTGGCGCGGCGTCGTGCCGCTAAATTGGTTTTCTTCATTTCTACCTCTATTGCTCTTCTATTGTGTTTATTGTGTTGTTTTCCTTCTAATGGCCAAATCACTTTGGTCTCACTGATAAGAGTCACTATAACAACCAAAGTTCATTACAAGCTAATGACAGAGTGTAAATCTGTGTTGCGCTTCCGCTAAATAAGCGAAAGTTTGAGCACTACAGCGCAGTATTGGCGGATTCGGGAATGGCTTGTGGCTCACTGAGATCAACCGATTGCTGCGCTTGTTGTTGCTCGTGAGTATGGAAGTACACAAGTGTGTCGTAGTAGCGACGAATGTTTTCTACGTAGTGCAGCGCCTCATTACCTCGGGCATAGCCGTATTTCAGGTGTTTGTAATGCTTGCGCTGTTGTAGAAGGGGCAGAACCTGTTTGACGTCAGCCCAAGCGGACGGGTTAAGCCCTCGTTTCTCGGCTAATACTCGTGCGTCTTCCATGTGGCCAAAGCCAATGTTGTAGGCCGCTAGCGCAAACCACAAACGCTCGGGCTCGGGAATTGAGTCGGGCATGCGCTCGACCAACTGATTGATATAGGCAGCACCACCGCGAATGCTCTGTTCGGCGTCCAAGCGGTTGGTCACCCCCACTTGTTTGGCCGTCGGCAGAGTTAGCATCATCATACCGCGCACTCCGGTGGGCGATTTGGCCAGCGGTCGCCAGTGCGATTCTTGATAGCTGATGGCGGCAATTTTGCGCCAATCAATATCACCGGCGTATTGCTCAAACCAATTCTGGTACTTTGGCAGCGTCTGTTGAATGGCGCGAATAAAGGCGCGAGTGTCGACGTAATCAAAGCCTTTGACGTGGCCAAAGTATTTCTCGCGAAGGTGGGGCAGGTGATCGCTTTGGGTTTGCCAAAAGTCGAGTACTTGGCTTATCAATAAATCGCTGCCATTGGGCGCGAACATCCAGCCCACCGCCTGTTGTTCTTTAATCACAAAGGCGGTTCTTAGCTGAGGGTTTAGGCGGCGGTTGAGCTGCAGCATGCGCGAATCAGCCAAGGTATAGCTAAGCGAGCCGTCGGCCACCATGGTTAGTAGTTGGTCTGGGTCGTGCTGATCAGAAACCTGCCATTGCAGCTGTGGGTGGTCGAGCTGATTCAGAAGCTCAGCATGGGATGAGCGCTCAGCCACCATCAGTTTGCCATTGACGTCGTTGAGGTTGCGCGGTCGCCAGTCTTCGGTTCGATACACCAGCAAAATATCGGTGAAATACAGTGGTGGGCCAAACAAAAAGCGCTTGCTGCGAAGGTCGGTGTAGCCCATACCAGCAGCCACCAAATCCAGCTTGCCCG
Source organism: Paraferrimonas sedimenticola (assembly GCF_002282855.1). Taxonomy (GTDB): domain Bacteria; phylum Pseudomonadota; class Gammaproteobacteria; order Enterobacterales; family Shewanellaceae; genus Paraferrimonas; species Paraferrimonas sedimenticola. The sequence continues at coordinate 97,862 of NZ_NRIR01000005.1, forward strand.
TGGCCAAATCGTCAAGCATATGATCCAAAGTTTCGTAAACTTTGAGCTCTAAACGGCGGTCGATGTGGTTGGCAAATGCTTGAACTAACTCAAAATCGAAGCCACTGGCTTGGCCGTCCAGACGCAAATAGGTCGCCGGCCCACTGGTAGTACCCACCAGTAGCGGCTCACCTTGCATCGAAGACGCTATTTCATCTGCTGAAATCTGGGTGTTTTGAGGTTGGCAAGCACTTACAAAGCCCAGCAGAGTCAATGTGATAACCAGTCGAATCATGCAGTTCCTATCGGCGATGACTAACCTTTGTTATACCACATTAGAAAAGCCTTGTACGGCGAGCTTTTTTGATGATTTATTAGCGCCAAATCTCTATAATGGCGCGCAACTTTCACATACTTCCAATCATAAGGTGAACTGACGTGTTTGAGATCCTGCGCGGAGCCCCGGCTCTATCTGCGTTTCGGGTGGCTCAACTGGTAAAATCTTGCCAACAAGCTGACCTGCCTGTAACTGACATTTACGCCGAATTCCTCCATTTTGCCGACCTCTCTCAGCCTTTAAGCAGCGAGCACGCTGCCCAACTGGACAAAATCCTAACCTATGGCCCAGCCATCGAAGCCCACGAGCCGCAAGGCACGCTGGTGTTAGTGACCCCACGTCCAGGTACCATTTCACCTTGGTCTTCAAAAGCCACCGACATTGCTCACAACTGTGGCCTAAACGAAATTAAGCGTTTAGAGCGCGGTATCGCTTACTACATTTCAGCGGAGCGCGAGCTTAGCCAAGATGAGTACCAGGCCGTTGCCGCACTGCTGCACGACCGCATGATGGAAAGAGTGTTTACTGCTGCCGAGCAAGCACAAGCCTTGTTCTTCGACACCGACCCAGGCGAGCTGAAATCGGTGAACGTACTGGGTGAAGGCCGTCGCGCGCTAGAGGTGGCCAACCTTGAGTTGGGCTTGGCGCTGGCTGCTGACGAGATTGACTACTTGGTTGAGAACTTCGTCAAATTGGGGCGCAACCCGCACGATATTGAGCTGATGATGTTTGCTCAGGCCAACTCAGAGCACTGTCGTCACAAGATTTTTAACGCCGATTGGACCATTGATGGCGTAGAACAGCCCAAGTCGCTGTTCAAAATGATCAAAAACACCTTTGAGCACACCGCTGACCACGTACTGTCAGCCTACAAAGACAACGCGGCTGTGATGGAAGGTTCTAACGCCGGTCGTTTCTTTGCCGATGCTAAAGACGGTGTGTATCGCTACCACAGCGAGCCGGTGCACATTCTAATGAAGGTCGAAACTCACAACCACCCAACCGCCATTAGCCCATACCCAGGTGCTGCGACCGGTTCTGGCGGTGAAATTCGCGACGAAGGCGCGACTGGCCGTGGTTCTAAGCCAAAAGCTGGCCTGACTGGCTTTACCGTTTCTAACCTACAAATTCCTGGCATGGAGCAACCTTGGGAAAGCGACTACGGTCGTCCGGGTCGTATTGTTTCTGCGCTGGATATTATGATTGAAGGCCCACTAGGTGGCGCGGCGTTTAACAACGAGTTTGGCCGTCCAGCGCTTCTGGGTTACTTCCGTACTTACGAGCAAGAAGTTTCTAGCCACAACGGTATCGAAGTGCGCGGCTACCACAAGCCAATCATGTTGGCCGGTGGTCTGGGTAACATTCGCGACGAGCACGTACAAAAAGGCGAGATTAGCGTTGGCGCTAAGCTGATTGTACTGGGCGGTCCTGCAATGAACATCGGCCTAGGTGGCGGTGCGGCATCGTCAATGGCCTCAGGCCAGTCGTCAGAAGATTTGGACTTTGCATCGGTTCAGCGTGAGAACCCAGAGATTGAGCGTCGTTGTCAGGAAGTGATCGACCGCTGCTGGCAGCTAGGCGATGACAACCCAATTTTGTTTATCCACGATGTGGGCGCTGGTGGTCTGTCGAATGCCTTCCCTGAGCTGGTAGACGACGGCGGTCGCGGTGGTGACTTTGAGCTTCGCAACGTCCCTTGTGACGAGCGCGGCATGAGCCCGTTAGAGATTTGGTGTAACGAGTCGCAAGAGCGCTACGTAATGGCAGTCGCGCCAGAGCGTTTGGCCGATTTCGACGCGATTTGTAAGCGTGAGCGCGCCCCTTACGCGGTCGTGGGTACTGCTACCGAAGAGCGTCACTTGAGCCTGACCGACGAGCACTTTGATAACAAGCCAATCGACATGCCGCTTGAGGTGCTGCTAGGTAAGCCGCCTAAGATGCACCGTGATGTGGCCACTACTCAAGCGGATACCAAGCCGTTTGACACCTCAGCGGTTGACGTGAAAGACGCGGTTCGTCGTTTGATGCGCCTGCCGACCATCGCCGAGAAGACTTTCCTAATTACCATTGGTGACCGTACCGTTACCGGTATGGTGGCACAGGACCAAATGGTTGGTCGTCACCAGATCCCTGTTGCGGATTGCGCGGTAACCACTACCAGCTTTGACACCTACCACGGTGAAGCCATGGCCATGGGTGAGCGTACCCCATTGGCACTGCTTAACTACGGTGCCTCTGCGCGTATGGCAGTGGCAGAGTCGATTACCAACATCGCTGCGACCGACATTGGTTCGTTCAAGCGCATCAAGCTGTCGGCGAACTGGATGGCCGCTGCCGGTCACCCAGGCGAAGACGCCGGTCTTTACGAAGCGGTAAAAGCCGTGGGTGAAGAGCTGTGTCCTGCACTGGATATCACCATTCCAGTGGGCAAAGACTCTATGTCGATGAAGACTGCTTGGACTGATGACAATGGCGTGGACAAAGCGGTAACCGCACCACTGAGCTTGGTGATTACCTCGTTTGCTCGCGTTGAAGACGTGCGCAAGACAGTGACTCCGGAAATTCGCACCGATAAGGGCGAGACCCGCCTGATGTTGCTTGACCTAGGTCTTGGCCAAAACCGCGTCGGCGGTTCGTGTCTGACTCAGGTGTACGGCGAGCTAGGCCAAAACGCACCAGATTTGGATAAGCCAGAATTGCTGCGCGGCTTCTTTGACGTAATTCAGCAGTTGGTTGCTGAAGGCAAGCTAATTGCTTACCACGACCGTTCTGACGGTGGTCTATACACCACCTTGGCTGAAATGGCGTTTACTGCCAAAGTTGGCATGGACATCGACCTGGCCGGCATGGTTGGCGACGATGCTCGTCGTTTGTTCAACGAAGAGCTAGGTGCGGTTATCCAAGTCGCTGCTGATGACGTGGCTTACGTTCAACAGCTACTCGAGAAAGCCGGTATTGCTGATACAGGTCGCGTTCTAGGTGGTATCACTGTAGGTGACCGTATAGTGATCCGCGATGGCGAGCGTGTTATCTCCGATGAGAGCCGCACTGAGCTCCGTGGTTTGTGGTCTGAGACCACCACTGCGATGCAAAAACTGCGTGACAACCCAGAGTGTGCCGCTGAAGAGCACGCGCTAAAAGTGTCTGATGACGCTGGTTTGGTGGCTGAGCTTAGCTACGACCCTTCAGAAGACATTGCTGCACCTTATATTGCCAAAGGCGCTGCACCGAAAGTGGCTATCTTGCGTGAGCAGGGTGTGAACAGCCACGTAGAAATGGCCGCCGCCTTTGACCGCGCTGGCTTTGAAGCTATCGACGTGCACATGTCGGACATTCTAGAAGGTCGTTTGACCCTAGAAGAGATGCAAGCACTAGTCGCTTGCGGTGGCTTTAGTTACGGTGACGTACTGGGTGCCGGTGAAGGTTGGGCTAAGTCGATTCTATTTAACGAGCGTGCTCGTGAGCAATTCACTCAATTCTTTGAGCGCGGCAACACCCTAAGCCTTGGTGTGTGTAACGGTTGTCAGATGCTGTCTAACTTGAAAGCGCTGATCCCAGGCACTGCACACTGGCCGCACTTTGTGAAAAACCGCTCTGAGCGCTTTGAAGCTCGCTTCTCGCTAGTTGAAGTACAGAAGTCGAACTCGGCCTTCTTCGCTGGTATGGAAGGCTCTCGCATGCCAATCGCCGTATCTCACGGTGAAGGCCGCGCTGAGTTTAAGAATGCCGAAGCACTAGCAGCTGCTGAAGCCTCTGGCACCATTGGCCTGCGTTACGTTAACGCTGCAGGTGATGTTCAAAGCCAGTACCCAGCCAACCCGAACGGTTCGCCAAACGGTATCACCGCTATCTCAAGCCTTGATGGTCGTGCGACCATCATGATGCCTCACCCAGAGCGTGTCTTCCGCGCTGTGTCTAACTCTTGGGCACCGGATAGCTGGGGCGAAGACGGCGCTTGGATGCGTATGTTCCGCAACGCTCGTAAGCAGCTGGGCTAAGGTTTTAGCTGATTGGAAAGGCGCCTAAGGGCGCCTTTTTTTGTCCCAAACGAGTCACTTAACTTGTTGTTTCTAATTAAGTTAAATGGTATTTTGTAGAAAGCTATGGATAGCAAAGCGCTTACGGACTAGAGCGACACAAATTGGTATTTAAACATTTCCAACGAAACTCTCCTGTTCGTCTCTCCTTTGCAATCGCAAACTTTTTTGTAATCACCGTCGCTGTTGGTTTCTTAGTAAACACCAAGAAAACAGGGGTGTTTCTACTCGCTATCATTCTTCGACGATTAAAGTTGGGGACCAACGCGCACTTAGGGTTTGCAGTTGGTTTCTCAAGTAATTGAGGATAAGGAGTGTTCCATGTTTAAAAAGATTGTGTTGGGTTCTGTCATCGTGTTGTCCGCATTGATGACTGGGTGCGCATCAGTGCCAATGGCTTCCAAGGATATGGATGTCGCCTCTAAGCAGTTTAATCCGCCATCTGATGGCAAAGCTGGACTTTATGTTTATCGAAACAGTTTTGTCGGTCAGGCGTTGAAAAAGAACGTATTTTTAGATGGAAAAATGATCGGAGAGAGTGCGAACAAGGTTTACTTTTATCAAGAAATCGATGCTGGAAAGCACACACTTTCCACCGAGTCTGAGTTCGGTGACAACGCAGTCTCGTTTGATGCAAACCCTGGCCAAAATTACTTCTTTGAACAGTACATAAAAATGGGTGTATTTGTTGGAGGGGCAAATCTAAAGCAAGTCGAAGAAGCCGAAGGAAAGGCTGCTGTGCGTCAGTGCCGATTAGCAAAGAGTCTTTTGTAATCTTTCTCTGCTGTTCATCATGTTCAGCTTCAGCGCAGAGTATTTTCTTTGAAGTTGAACAACTGACACCAGTTATCACTAATCTCTTTGGAAACAACCAGTAAGTGGTTGTCTCTGTGCGTTAAAAGTTTAGAAGAAGGATTTTTATGAAACGAGCAAACAAGCTTTTTGCTGGGATATGGTTTTTATCTTTATCTGCGTTTGCAGACGTCCCTAACTCACTGCAAGGTGAAGTCGCCCTAGTCGAAACAACGGATGCGACTTTGTCGATTCAAAACTTTTCTAATAACGAAATCAAAGTTGATATTTATGGCGACTTACTGGTTCTGCCTCCTGCATCTGGTGTGACCTATGAATGCTTAGGGTACGCATACTTAGAACTACAACTCATTGGAGTCGAGCACGATTTCTTTGAGGTGCCTTGTCAGTCTAGGGTGCAAATTCAGGAATCATTCTCTTACAACGACAGCACTGGGGGTTAACATGAAGAATATTGTTCTGATGACAATGCTAGCTCTGTTATGTGCATGTGGTGGCAGTAATGACGATGGCTCGTCTAAGGCAACTTACTCTTCTTGCAAGATAATAAGTTCCCAAGCGCTAATGGCGGCGGACAGAGATAAGGATTTGAGTCAATGCTGGAATGCTCCTGGCAACGGATATGAGAGTCAGGGGGATGCGTTGCAATGGTGTGAAAAGCAGATTAACTCCTATATTTCGAACAACTACCTTATTGGTCATACAGTGACTTATGCGGTCGAGTCAACATACTGTAAGTAGCGTCAGTTAGGCTAAGTCTTCAATCGATTGAAGACGAGAATTGTATCAATGCCACACAAACAAAAGCGCCAGTCAGAACTAGCTGACTGGCGCTTTCTTTTTTATCAATGCCAAATCCGAGAAGGCTATTTACCTAGCTCGACAATTTCAGCACCGCATTCTTTAAACTCGAGCACGTGCTTACCATCATTCGCCTGAGCGGCCATGTCAGCACACATAGGTTTGGTAAAGCCTTTAACGTCGTTCATGTTAAAGCTGATTTGGCGGTAGGTATCCAAGTCAACCATTTCCACGAAACCGTTTTCCAGTGCGTGAGTGTACTTGATACGCGATGGATAAACGCCCGCTTCGTTCCAACCCACGTGATGCTTAGCAAGCAGCTCGTCTTGCTCTTGCATGACCTTAGGAGCTTTGCCCGCTGGTACAAATTGCGCCAGGTTAGCAGCGTGGTCAAAGGCACCGTTAAGTGAGCCTACTGCCTGCATAAAGCTCTTACCTTTGTATGACTCTGGCGTGTGCAACGCGGTCATGCCCATCAAGCGGGTAAAGCGGTCAAGTGAGCGAATGCCTGCTGGCACCTTGTTCATGAAATCCAAATCAGTCACAGCGCCGAATTGACTGGCGTACTCCAACGACTCGCTCAGCAAAGGCTCGTTGGCCATCACTGCAAACTCGGGCTTGGCAAGATCGCCAGAGTACATCACGGTTTTGCCGTCTTCGCCCAGCTGGAACAACAGTGCATCGCCAGATGCGTCAATCACTGAGGTGTGAAAACCGTGTTGGTGCGCGACAGCCACTAGCTGTTGGCCCCAAGCGATATCAAATTCGCCTTTTTTAAACGCTTGGCGAACTTCGTCAGTGGTTTTGTAGTTTTCTGGCAGATAAGTCGCGATTTGGCCCGGGCCGACGGTGACTTTGCCTTCGTCCATTTCAACGTTCTTTTCCACAAATGGCGCGGAAGAAGATTGATACAGGGTGTCGACCATAAGACCGTGCACGTTGCGGCCTGAAGGAATGGCTTTGTGGAAGAAGGTGTGCTCTTCAAAAGCGACCGTGGTGTATTTGGTGGTCCACTGAGCGTTGTTTTTGTAGCGTCCGTCGGTGACATTCACGCGATCTTTCTCACCGGCTGGGTGAACAACCGCTACTGTGCCTAGTGGTGAATCCCAGTCGAGGGTGCGCACCTGTAATACGCCGTGCTCGCCAGTATCGATGCTGATACGCGAACAAGCATCGGCGGAGCCTGTAAACAAACCCATGGTGGTGGCAGCGATAGTTAGTGCTAAAACGCTCTTTTTCATAATCTGTTGTCCCTTGGTACGGTCACTTTGTTGGCCATGATTATCCTGATTACCCGTCAAGCAAGGAAATTGCTTAGCATCGAAAATTTCTATGCTAAAGTCAGTAGAAGCGTTGGAGAGAGGTTGTATAGAGTCAGTTTGTTTTGGAGTGGATTTAAATGAACATGGATCAACTGTTGGCCTTTGTGGTTACCGTAGAAAAGGGCAGCTTGAGCCAAGCCAGCAGGCAGTTAGGTAAAGCCTCGAGTACTGTGAGCTATCTGGTGACGAATCTAGAAATCGATATAGGCGTAGAGCTATTTGTTCGACATGCGAAGAAATTAGAAGTCACACCAGAGGGAGAAACTCTGTATCCCTATGCCAAATCGATATTGCAAGGCGTTGATTTCTTTCAGCAAAAATCAGAGCTGCTCGCCAAAGCTTTACCTGAAAAGATGGTAGTGGCGATTGACAGTATTATTGAAAAACCTGGCTTTGGTGAGCGGATAGCTCGATTTAAGGAAAGCTTTCCAAGCTTGGATGTTTCTTTTTTGAGCGGTGATACCTCACAGGTACAAGATTGGGTGTTGCAGGGTGAGGCCGACGTCGGCATTAAAACTAACCTAGCGTATCTTCCTAAACAATTGGCGCAAAAGCCCGTTGAGCAATTTCAAAATCTCTACGTGGGATCACCGAAAATGACTGGAATAGAGAAGCAGATGACCCTTCGCCAAATTCGGGATTTGACCCAAATTACCTACCGCGGTTTTTCCGTACTTGGCTTTGATCAAGAGCAGGCCATCAGTAATAATGTGTTTAGTGTGGGCAGCAAACAACAGTCGCTAGAAATGCTGTTGGCAGGCCTTGGTTGGGCGGTTATGCCTGAGTTTTTGGTTCAAAAGGAGATTGAAGAAGGAAAGCTCACCAACATTGTTATTGACGGTGAGAAAGGCTTTGCCTGGCAGTCGGTGATGATCTATCGCAGTGAACAAGGCCTTGGCGTTGTCGCTGAGAAGCTTTTGGAGCATTTGAAATAGTTGGACATTGTTGCTGTCATTAGGGAACTCACCATTTCTTGTCGTTTGAAGAGCTAACGGTTGGCGCCCTTGGCACTAAAAGGGTCTTGTTTACACTCTTAGAAGGACTGTTGATAAGAGGCGCCGGTGGTCATCTTCGCCGATTCATAGAATCATCCGGTTATGTATACCATTGAGTTACTGTAAGTGAACTGCTACTTTAGAAACCTATGGATAGGCTATTGCTCAGGGAATAGAGCAGGGTAAATTTGAGCCCGACCTCTCTTATTCGATTCTCCCTTTGCTCCTCTCGTTATCCGAAAACTTAGATTTATTCTAAGACTTAGTTACTCCTGCGAATAACCAAAAAACTATAAAAACCAGTATTTGGCGACAGCAGTTATCTAGGTATGAAATTGGCTAGTAGCACTATGCAATAGGGATGTTCACATGTTTAAGAAACTTCTAATAGCATCAACACTGTCGTTGAGCATAACAGCTTGTGGAGGTGGCGGTGATGGAGGGAGCTCGAATGGTTCAAATCCGGACCCTGGGCTACAAGACCCTTTGCACCAATTCATGGACGCTAAAGCGAGCTATGTTGGAGAGACGAGCCAAGCAGCCATTGGACGTGAGTCAACCTCAGCCTTTATGTCCCACTTTTTGATGTTTGTGAGTGATTTACTTCCTAGCAGCTATTCGGATCAAGGGATTGACACGCAGGAGCAATGCTCGGTTGGAGGAAGCGTCGAAGTTTTCGATACGTCCAAGGACGAAGAAAAAGATGTGGATTTCAGTCGGTGTGATGATGGTCAAGTTGTCGTAGATGGAAAAGCTACAATTCGAGCCAATAGGTTTGATGCTTTTGGTGTCCCAGTCGAAACAACCTTGATCTACAGAGATGTCAGTTTTCAAGCTTCCGGTGAAGTATTCACTCTAAGAGGGACGCTGAAGGAAGAAACTCTGGATGCTAATTGCAATAGTGTTCAATCCGATGCGGATTTACTGTTCACTCATCAAAGCTCTAATCAACAACTCTTGTACTCTAATTTTGGCGTAAAAAACACTGCATATTACCCGGTCGGTTGCGCGCTGGAAAAGAGCGGCATTCTTGCGTCAGGCAGGATTTATGATTCGCAGTTTGGATATATTGATTTTGAGACAATTGAGGCCTTCCGGCTTAAGCACTACTATCTAAACGCTGATAAGAGAGGAAAGCTGCTACTGAAAGGACGAGAGGGTAGTCAGGCTACTTGGGCGATAAAATCTTACAAATACCATGATAGCCCAACCACCAAATATGAGGTCTTCCACGAATTCTCCCTAAAAGGATCTTCTGAACCGCTTAACGATATTCAAATAATCTTTCCTCTAGATATCGCTACTGATGACTTGATAACTTCATTTATCGATTCCGACAGTGACGGATTAACTGATGAGTGGGAAAAGCTATATGGGTTAAATCCGTTTGATCCCAGCGACGCAAAGTTAGATTTAGATGGCGATGGCTTCACAAACTTAGAGGAGTATTTATCACTATCTTCACCTACAGATTTGGACGATAAACCCTTTGTTACTGATTTTGCAGTTGAATTGGAACATTCAGCGTTGAATCAAGGAAGCGACATCCCTCTTACTGTGACAATCGCTCACGACAGTGAACAGGATTTTGTACTTGATACCATCGCTCTGACAATGACTGCTCAGTCACCAATCACGTTTGTTGGACAAGGCCGAGACGGCTGCACTGAGGAAAATAAGTGCGTCCTTTCCGCTGATGGTCGCGCGATGACGATAACCATAGACTTGTTTCGAACACGCGGAGGTGGTGAATCTTCATTTCTGTTTTGGTTGGCTGCGGACAGTAAAATCATTGATAGCCTGAAAGGTGAAGTTGAAGTCAGTGTGTCGCTGATGAGCCCTAGGACTTATGATCCGGATCTTTCAAATAACAGCGATAGCATCGAAGTCACCAGAAATGAACTTAACGTCGAGTACTGGAAGAGCTCAAAGTATAGGTCGGGAGCTGTCTTGGCTATCGGTAATACCTCAGAGTTCGAATTGTCCATGATTCAAACAGAGGAATACAGTGAGTATTTGAGGGCTTACGTTTTAGACCAACTGCCGGAAGCTTACGTAGAGGTCATAGCTCCAGAATTTATCCAACTGTCTGATTTTGTTTGTGAAACGTCGCAACAAGACTCAGAGTGTGTCGAATCTACCAAAGCGTATTTTGCTAACACTCAAGAGAAAGCCAGTTTGGATTTCGGGTTCACAATGACAGGCCTGGCAGAGGGGCGCGATTTTATAAGATTTTTAGTTAAGAGTGACCTTTATGGGGAAAGAGTATTCAAGGAGTATCTGCTTCCCGTGGTCGTCGGCAAGCCTACTACTGTTATTCAAGATTTAATTGATACCGCTGCTGCTAACGATACGATTGTTGTTGAGCCTGGAATTTACGCGGGGCCTATAGACGCGACCCAAAAAACAGTGCACTTAACCTCTAAAGACGGTCGAGAAAATACCTTCTTATACGGTATCGGTGGCCTCTATGATAACTTGGATAAGGTATACCTTGACTTGGGAAGTTCGATTTCAGACTTGACCCTAGCAGCGCTAGACGTGCATGTCGGAAATGGTGGCGGAGCATTTAACGACAATAAATTAGTAAGTAAGGATTACGCCCTTTCCAACGTAGAGTTTAATGTTCTAGGGGACTTTAATCTCAGTGGCAATATTATTGACGCGACTGAAGTTGATATTAGTTTGAATGACAAATTACTGAACCCTCTGAGTATTACCGCAAGGTGTGTTTCATTGTATGCCTTTACACCGGACGGAATGACCTACCCCGACTTTACAGTAGCAAACAACCTTTATATTGGGTCCTATCGTTGGACTCTCGAGGACATTACTGCAGTACCACAAAGTTGTTACTTTTTACCTCTAGTTGCTGGAAAAGTAAGGGTGGAAAATAATACGTTTTCCGGTCTTGGTTCAGTTCTATGGTTTACATCGCCTTCGTCTGGCGGACAAAAACACCAAATAGAGTTTGTAAATAATATAGTCACAGATACAAGGTTTGTGGTTGGTAACATTCACTATGATCAACACGATGTTTCCGAGCTTTTAAGCTTGAAGCTAGAGGCTAATATTATTCACAACGCTCAGGGGCTTTATAACAGTTCTGACACCCCTAACTTCGTCAAAAGTATTGAAGAGATTGGAACTATTTTAGAAGATCCATTATTGGCCGAAGACTACAGTTTAACGAGTGAGTCTCCCGCAATTGACGCTGGAGTGAGCGGTACCCTGTTACGAGACATCAATAGTAGGGCTCGACCTATTGATGGTAACAATGATGGTGTTGCTCAAGTCGATATCGGGGCCTTTGAGTATAAACCAGAGATATGATCGATCACTAGTGAATCAGCTCAATCGATTGGGCATGTTGAGCGGTCGGTGATGCTAAGCGCTGGGAAACTTTGGTTTCCCAGGCGCTATGTTAGATAGGCCTTGCATCCAACGAAAGAGCAGATTTCAGCCGAGCACTAGCTGTGAGTTATTGGTTTTCGTTTCATCTGCCTAATTGATTCCAAACTAACCGGGTTTCTTCTGCTAAACTGCGCCCCAATCCTTCTGCTCACGAGCAATGAACAATGAGCCAAGAACAACCGAACAACCCTTTACACGGCCTAACTCTTGAAAAAATTCTCGTTCGGCTACAAGAACACTACGGTTGGGAGTGGTTGTACGTCAAAATTCGTATCAACAGCTTTCACAACGAACCCTCAATCAAGTCTTCGCTGAAATTTTTGCGGCGTACACCTTGGGCACGAGAGAAGGTCGAAGCTTTGTACCTGAAAACATTCTGCTAGTGACTTAAGCGTGTGAGCTGGCCTATCCTTTGGTGGAGATCCCTAATCACAATAAGGTGACTATAGGCCATGAACCAAACACATCTAATCCGCTTCTTCACCTTAGTTGTAGCTTCGCTCTCCTTTGCCGTATCCGCGACAGAGTTGGTGATTGCAGACAAGCTTCAATGGACACCGCTCAATCCGCTTAGAGGCGACAAGAGCCCGCAAGCGGCAACCTTGTGGGGCGATCCTGAGCGCAAGCAGTCAGTGGCCACTGGCTTCTTGGTCAAATTCGCCGATGGTTTTTCATCACCTCCGCATATCCACAACGTCACCTATCGAGGCGTGGTGATCTCTGGGCTGGTTCACAATGACGACCCAACGGCGGCCAAGATGTGGATGCCGCAAGGGTCGTTCTGGACTCAACCGGCAGGCGAGAGCCACATTACTGCGGCTAAAGGCAGTGGCAATATTGCCTATATCGAAATCGACCAAGGACCGTATTTGGTTAAACCGGTGGAAGAGGCCTTTGACAAAGGTGAGCGGCCTGTCAATGTGGATGTCTCCAATTTGGTTTGGGTGGAGTTTGAGCCGAGCACTGCGAATGTTGAAATCGCGTACCTGTGGGGAAGCCCAAGCGATAGCCAAGTTAACGGCACAATGCTGCGTTTGCCCGCCGGTTTTAATGGTTCAATCCAAACCGACAACGAGCTGCGCTCTGTGGTGATTAGTGGCCAAATAACCCACCGAGGGAAAGCTTTGTCGCCCGGCAGTTATTTTGGTTCGGCGACGCCTACTACCTATAAATTGTCTGCCGAGCAGCAAAGTGTGGTTTATCTGCGCAGTAAAGGGCGTTACCGTATAGCAAACCAATAACCAACAAACTTAAACAGGGATGCCAATGCCTCACTTCGTGATGGACTGTTCGAGCAGTATCTTAGAAAGCCATTCGCAAGAATTCATCAACCAGCAAATTCACGCTGTGGCCGTCGCTTCAGGGTTATTCACCGAGGCTGATATTAAGGTGAGAGTTAACCCCTACGACAGCTATTCTGTCGGAGGCTCGCAACAAGTCTTCATTCACGTATTCGCTCATATTATGCAAGGCCGCAGTGAGCAGCAAAAAGCTCAGTTATCCAAACAAGTGGTATCCAAGCTGGTGGAGTTGTTTCCCGAGGTCGAGAACATTGCAATGAACGTCAGTGAGTTCGAAAAGGCCACCTACTTTAAACGCACCATGCTGACAGACGCGACCTGATGATATTGGTACTAGAACAAAGCAGGCGGTGTTATGAGTGAGTCGGTACTAATTCTGGTGGATGTGCAAAACGTGTATTACACCACTCGACAAGCCTTCGGCTGCAACTTTGACTACAACGCATTTTGGGCAAAAGTAAGTGCCAAGCGCAGAGTTGAACGAGCGTTTGCTTACGCCATCGATAGAGGCGACCCAAAGCAAAGAGAGTTTCAAAACATACTTAGAGCGATTGGCTTCGAAGTCAAACTAAAGCCATTTATTCAGCGCTCGGATGGCTCGGCCAAAGGCGATTGGGATGTCGGAATTACTGTGGATGCGCTTGAGCATTCTGCCGATGTGGATACCGTGGTGTTAGTCTCCGGTGACGGCGATTTCGATATTCTCGCGCAGACATTAAAAAACAAGGGTAAGCGAGTCGAAGTCTATGGCGTCGAAGCGCTTAGTGCTAACTCTCTAGTTGCCACTGCCTCCCAGTTTTTTCCGATTCAGGGCTCACTATTGCTGAAATAGTCTAATTTCAACGGTTTGATGCCAAACTTTGTCGAAGTCACTTGGCGTTTTCAAGGAGGAAGAACATGAGTCAGCTAGGCTCGACGTTTAAGGGTTTTCTAAGACTGGTGTTCGTTTTGGCCGCTGTGCCTAGCTTGGCAATGGCCCAAAGCGCAGACATACAAGACATCTCTCCTCAGCGAGCTAAAGAGCTCAACCAAGCGTTTGAGCAGCTGGTGTTACGCCACAAAGTCAATACTGCAGGCGTGGCGGTCATTAAGAATCAAAAGGTCATCTGGCTCAATCAATTCGGGCAAGAGTCAGAGGGCGTTCCCGCCAATTCGAATACTCTGTTTAATCTGGCATCCCTGACTAAAACCATTACCGCCGAAACCATTTTGCGTTTGGTGGCTCAAGGTAAGCTGTCCCTCGATGAATCAATTGCCGAATACTATGTGGACCCCGACCTTAAACAAAATGCTCAAGTTCAATCCTTAACCCCACGGCATCTGTTGACCCATCGCAGCGGTTTTCCCAATTGGCGTTACTTTTCTAAAGACCGAAAACTGTTATTTTTGAACCCACCAGGCGCGCAGTTTGGTTATTCTGGCGAAGGTTTTGAATACCTTGCCAAGTATGCGGAAAACAAGCTCAACAAACCCTTTGCCCAGTTAGTCGATGAGACACTGTTTGCGCCACTGGGCATTGCCCGCGCCTCAGTCAGTATTGACCCTGCCACGTTTAACAATATCGCCAAGCCTTTTGACCAAGACGGGGTCTTTCATGGCCACTTTTGTCACCCCGCGGGATACTGCGAAAAACAAGCGAGTCAGTCTGCGGCGGCCAACGCGGTCATCTCGATTGGCGATTACGCCAAAATACTGCTTTCGGCTATGCAAGGAGAGGGGTTATCACTCGAGTTAGTAAAGCAGCGCAACAGTATGCAAAGTGTCCAGTTTTCGCAGGCAGAGCTTGATTGCAGTGCGTCTCCTGAACTGATTTGCCCAAGTGCAATGGGGTATGGCCTTGGGTGGAGTATGACCCAGTGGGACGGCGGAAAACTGATAGGCCACCGAGGAACCAACTGGACCGTGGTTTCACTGACCTACTTTTATCCCCGCAGTGGCGATGCCTTAGTGATTCTCTTTAACGCCCCCAATCGCAACGGTTTGGCTGCGATGATAGAGGCCCTTGAATTATTAGACCCCGACTCGCCGGAGCTGCACGGCTACAAAATGAGATTACTTCGGGCAAGTGTGGAATGAGTTTGTTCTCGATACAAAGGCCTAGAGTCGCAGTTTTAGCGCGTAAATCTCAACCCAACTGAGCTTTTTTAGTTGTTACCCAAACCTAAAAAATGCTCTACTAGTCAGAGTATTACGCCTCAATAAGGACAGCAGCATGGCGCAAATAAACAGCATGGCACGAAAAAGCGGTTTCACGCTCATCGAGTTGGTGGTGGTAATAGTCATTCTGGGTTTATTGGCTGTGGTCGCTGCCCCCAAGTTTATCAATCTGCGCGATGATGCCATGGTGGCCAAGCTTGAAGGTATGCAAGGCGCCATGAAAAGTGGGGCGCGTTTGATCTATGCCAAGGCTGCCGTCGAGAACAAACTAGAGGGTAATGACTCAATCACAGAAGGCAATGCCAGCATCTCGCTAAACAGTGGTTATCCGGTAGCCAATTGGATGGACGGCATTCGCTACATTGTCGACTTGGATGTGATCAACTACAGCGGTGCTGCCGATGTTTGCGATGTGGATTGGTGCGGTCGCGGTAATCAAACCAGTATTCCTAGCGGCGTGACCACCACATCTCCAGGTCGTATTGGCAAGGTCTATCCCAAAGGCTACAGCTGGAACGACCAGTGCGGCGTGTATTACCTCAACCACGAAGATGGTCGTACGCCCGAAATCGGCTTAGAAACCGCAGATTGCTAGTCGATGGCCGCTATATTTTAGCGGCAGCTTAGTTGCAAACGGTTATTGGGTTTGGATAGTGCGTGAAGGGCAATTCGGTGGGCGATTGACAAGCAATTGTGAAGTTTTAGCGTTTTTTAACGGCGAATACTAATAATCCCTTGTTGAGGCATAGCTGCTAGCATTAAAATTCGTCTCCAAATTTTGCTAACCATTGTTTACCAATTAAGAGTGCCTTATGTCTTATCCACCATGCCCACAATGTAGTTCCGAATTCGTTTACCCAGATCAAGACAACCTGATCTGTCCTGAGTGTGGTCACGAGTGGAACCCAGCCGCGCTAGAAGCAGAAGCATTGGCGGCGGCACCAAAGGATGCCAACGGCACACCACTAGCTGAAGGTGATAAGTTCACCGCAGCCAAAGATCTTAAGGTGAAAGGCAGCTCGACTGTAATCAAAGTCGGCACCAAAGGTGTTATTCGCCGCATCAAGGAAGGCGCCAAGGATCACGAGCTGGACTGCAAAGTCGAAGGCATCGGTGAAATGATGGTGACAGCAGCGTTTGTCAAAAAGGCTTAATCGCTGACACAGTATTTATTGACGCTTAGTGGTTTGGACGAGTAGGTTGAAATGACACCATTCGAGATATCTAGAATCGAGACCAAATCTGGAACTTACCGGCTCGCGGGTCACTACGACTTGTCCGGTAAGTCGCTAAGCGTCGAATTCACCAGCGCAGAGTTTATGGGAACCGATGGTTGGGTTGCCATTGCGGTGAATTCAAAGAAAGGCCAGAAAAGGCTGCAAGGGATCATGCCTGACGTCTTGTTGCACCTAGAGGTCTGATAAACACTCGACGACATAGGAAAAGGAGCATTCCATGAAGTACGTGTTAGTTTTTTTAGTCATCTTTGCCGCAATCAAATACCTTAAACAGAGCGACGAGCCTCAAATCGCCCAACCTGTCATCGACAAAATCAATGTCATCGAACAAGTCGAGACCGACCTGATATCCAGTGGCTATTCTCAACCCAAATCTTTGTACGAGTGCGACGGTCGCGAGTATTGCAGTCAAATGAACTCCTACGAAGAAGCGGTGTTCTTTAACACCTATTGCCCTGAAGCCAAAATGGACGGCGATGGCGACGGCATCCCCTGCGAACGCCAGTTCGGCCGCTAAGCTGCTAGGCTAATTACTTCAAGTAGAGTCTCGATAAGCGCCTGACTGACAAAGGTCGTGCTGAGGAGTGAGTTTGAAGAAAGACGCTGTATTGTCGGACTGTCGCCGCTATCGCTTCGCGCTTTGGCGAATCTGGGAACCCCAAAAACCGCTAGTGATGTTCATTGGACTTAATCCATCGACTGCTAACGAATCCCAAGACGACCCCACCTTAATTCGCTGTATCAACTATGCCAAAGCCTGGGGCTATGGCGGAGTGTGTACTGCCAATTTGTTCGCCTATCGCGCCACCGATCCCAAAGCTATGCTGGCGGCGAGTGACCCGGTGGGAGTGGGCAATGATGCCTGGTTGCAAAAGCTCGCAGCCCAAGCTCAGATGATAGTTGCCGCTTGGGGCAATCATGGCGCCCATTTGAACCGCTCGCAGACTGTTCGCGCACTATTACCTCAACTGCATTGTCTGTCGTTAAATCGCTCTGGCGAGCCTGCTCATCCGCTGTACCAAAAGGCTAATTTGCAACCGCTTTTGTGGCGATGCTAATCATCATTGGTATAAAGCCGGCTGTTAAAACACTTTTTGGCGCTGATTTGTCTCTCACTGAGATCGACGATTATTGCTGTCCGTCAAAGCCTAAGCTGCAAATTTTAGTCAAAGTCACGATTAACCTACTGAAATGCTGGACTTCGGCCGTACACGAGGAGAGTCGAAATGTTGTTACTGACAGGCGCTAATGGAAAAACTGGGCGAGAGGTTCTAAAGGCTTTAGTGGCAAAAGGCGAAACAGTGCGCGCTTTTATTCGCCAAGAATCTCAGTGGCCGGATCTACAGGCCTTAGGCGCCAGTGAGTATGCCGTTGGCGACATGGCCGACGGCCCGAGTATCGATTCGGCGATGGAAGGCTGCCAAAAGGTGGTTCACATTGGCCCGCCAATGCATCCCGACGAGAAGGCCATGACCCAGTGTTTTGTCGAGTTGGCCAAAAAACACCAGATTGAGCACTTTATTTATTACTCGGTAATGCACCCGCTGCGTCGCGATGTGCGTCACCACAGCCTTAAGTTAGACGCTGAAGAAGTGCTGATTGAATCCATGTTGCCTTACACCATAGTGCAGCCTATTCGCTACATGCAGCATCTATTACCGATATGGAACACAGTGGTAGAGACTGGTGTGCATGCGATGCCGTTTAATACCCAGGTGAAATTCAATGTGGTGGATCTTAAGGATTTGGCCGAAGCGACGGCAATCATTGCTACCACCCCTGGGCACCTTTATGCGACATACGAGTTCGCAGGTCCTGAATCCCTGAGTCAGCAGGACATGGCCGAGATTATCAGTGATGTGATTGGGCGCCCGGTTAGCGCTCAAGCGGTGACCCTAGAGCAAGTGGCTGACAAGGCTAGGGCTCGAGGTTTCAACGAAGATAGAGTCAAACAGATGCAAATCATGAACAAGCACTATGACGAGTGTGGCTTTTTGGGTAACCCCAATGTGTTGAGTATGGTTCTGGGCAGGTCACCAACGCGTTTTCGAGCTTTTGTGGAACGATTGAATCGCTAGATGGGTGATTCAAAAAAGGCGCTAATCGCGCCTTTTTTGATGCCTGTGCTTACTGTGGAATCAGCACAGTATCAATCACGTGAATTACGCCGTTGCTGGCTTTGACATCGGTAGCAAGCACTTGCGCGTCGTTGATCATCACTTTGCCGCCTTCAGCGTTTACCATGATCGCTTGGCCTTGAACCGTGGTGGCGCGATCTACGTTCACAACGTCCGCCGCTGTCACTTTGCCTGGGACCACATGATAGGTCAGTACCGCTACCAACTTATCTTTGTTCTCTGGCTTGAGTAGCATCTCGACTGTGCCCTCTGGCAACTTAGCAAAAGCTTCGTCCGTAGGAGCAAACACGGTGAAAGGGCCATCGCCTTTGAGCGTGTCTACCAGCTCACCCGCTTGTACCGCCGCCACTAGAGTGTTGAAGGATCCATTTTCAACCGCCACGTCCACGATGTCTTTGTTTTTGCCATACATGTTGGCATGGGCCGCAGTTGCCAGCACTAGAGTGGCAACCATTACAGTTACAGCCTTTGAGAATTGAGTCAGCATTTTGTTCTTCCTATAAAGTGGTAGTTGGAGTGTGTTCCGAGAGAGGTTACGGCGCCTGGTTTCAACTGGATCAAACTAAAGTTATTTCCAATTGTGTTTGAGCAAAGTCGCTTACAGCAAGGCATTGGAGCAGATCGGTACTGGCGTGTGAGTGCGAGTTGGCGTTGAATGTTTGACTAAGCCAATGTAATAGTTGGCAAAGCTCAAGGAGGGAAGGGCATGAGAAACATAGCGATAGCTTTATTGGCACTGACCTTACTCGCAACCGTAATCAGCTTGTTCACTCAAGTCGGAGTGATGTCTCTGATGTTGGTGCCGCTAGGCGTTGTCACGGCCGTGTTTGCTTCATTCATCGGCATTCCGCTAGCTATCGACATATACGGCCTACCAGCCATCCTCAGTTTGGCTTTCGCCTTGGTGAGTTTGCCCCTCGGACTCTTCTATCATCGCAAGCCACTAGGTCAAGTGTCAGCTGTTCTTGGGTGTGTAGTATATGTCCTGCTATCTATCGCCGGTCTTGGTAATGCTGGCTGACAAATGGCTGACTCAGCGGGCTTTTTGTTAGTTTTTCTGAACCTAAGCTTACACCGAAGCACAAACCCCCAACTATTCTAGTGATAGGTTTTATCGATCCTGTTGACGCGGCCAGTGATTCCATAGAATGCGCCTCCCACCTGCTTTACATACAATAACCAAGGAGAATGCATCGTATGATCGATTTTGTAGCTGTGTTTATCTTTTTCTTCTCGGTTATTGACCCGATAGGTACGGTACCAGTATTTATGGCAGTGACCAGTAGCTACAGCGAGAAGGCAAAGCGCAAAATCGCCGTGCGTGCCGTATTGATTGCGGCGTTAATTTTGCTGTTCTTTGTAGTGGTGGGCGAGCCGATGCTCAAAGCCATTGGAATACCGCTGCCCGCCTTTGAAATCGCTGGAGGCATCGTCTTGTTTTTGTTTGCTTTGACCATGATTTTCGGTGAGAGTAAACCGGAACAGGAGGTTAAGATGATTTCCTCTGAAACCGAGGCTGCGGTGTTTCCTCTTGCCATCCCATCGATTGCCAGTCCTGGCGCGATATTGGCAGCGGTTCTGCAGACCGAGAATGCCAAGTTCTCAATTGTTGAGCAGGTGCAAGTGACCGCGATGATGCTTGTCGTATTGGCGATTGTGCTGGTGTTGTTGTTGTCCTCCACTTTTGTCCACCGATTGATTGGAAGCGCAGGTGCGAGCTTAATCAGTCGAGTGATGGGGCTTATTTTGTCGGCAGTAGCGGTAAGCAGTGTGCTGTCCGGGATTACCACTTATTTTAACCTATGAGTTTCAGCGCATAAGGGGCTGTACCAAAACGCCGCTTTGTGTAAATCTAACAAATGATGAAATGTTGAAGTTCGCCCACAGCGAGGGTTGGTTAGAGCTGTTGTGGGAAATAGCAAAGAATTATTAGCTTATTGATTTTGTTGGTTTAGGGCGTGTAGTTTAGAAGGTAAGGATGTACCTCTTCAGACGCTCTTTCATTGGAAAAGGAGTTCTTATGAAGCCGATTGCATTTTTCGTTCAGGCGCTATTATGGATGTCGGTGGCCTGCTCGCCAATCTTGGTATCTTTTGTTATCGCCGTATGGGCTGTGTATGTGGGCTTGGTTTCTAGTCCCATGTCGGGTTTGGGGATCTTGTTGTTCGGAGCGCTCGTTGGAGTAGTCTGGGCCGAGCGGATCCGCAAGACCATAGGACTCAGTCAATTTTGGGGGCGACTATTGGGCCATCCAGAATTTATTAGACGCTCCCGTTCGGAATAGTTTAAATCACACAATGGTTTATTTGGACCAAAGCCAAATAGGCTTGATAAGCCTTAAGGTATTGGCGCGAGACCCGCAGCAAGGGGAGGTTGGGTTTATTTTAGCCCCGGTATTTCAAGGCAAGGGTTTCGCAAAATTGGCACTGCTGGCATTAATCCATTTTTCACAAGCCCTTGATTTTAAAAGTTTGACCGCGTGGGTTACAGCGGGTAACTTGGCTAGCGAAGCTTTGTTAAAGCGAAGCGGATTTCGCTTTGAACGTCGGCTTAAAAACAGCTTAGTAATCAATGGTACTACCTACGACGTTTCGGGTTTTAAGCTGGAGTTGAACAACTAACACGCTGCAATCTGAGGAGACGACCAATGAACAATATGCTTGAAGCTTTGTCCAGTTTGGGTGTCTCTAGGCGAGCCCTCTCTAACAACCGCACGCCTCGAATAGAGTCCGGAATTCGCGTCATGTTTGCACTTATGTCGCTACTATTTGTTGGCTTGCTATTAACCTCGATTGCGCTAGCGCCCGCCTAAGCGCTTAGGTTAAGGATCTCCTATCAAACTCGCTTGGATACTCATATTTAGCGCGGTGCTCATTTGGTCTGGGATAAATCCCAAAGATACCTTCACTTGGTTTCTTGAAGTACTCCCCGCTCTGATAGGCGCGGCCATTCTGGCAACGACCTACAAACGATTCCCGCTGACACCACTACTTTATGTTTTGATCTTGGCTCACTGCGTGGTACTGATGGTGGGCGGCCACTACACTTACGCCGAAGTCCCTTTGTTTGACGGGTTATTCGGGGCTGAGCGCAACAACTACGATAAGGTCGGGCACTTTTTTCAAGGATTCGTGCCTGCATTAATCGCCCGCGAAATCCTAATTCGCCTACAAGTGGTTAACGGCGCTGCCTGGCGCAATTTGTTTATCGTTTCTGTGTGTCTGGCGTTTAGCGCTTTCTACGAGTTACTCGAGTGGTGGGTAGCAGCGGCGACCGGCGAAGACGCGGAAGCCTTTTTGGGAACCCAAGGCTATGCTTGGGATACTCAGTCCGACATGTGGTTTGCGCTGATTGGCGCTATTACCGCGTTGATTTGTCTGTCTCGCAGGCACGATAAGCAGCTGCAACGCATCGCCAAAACGACTCCATCCTAATCGAGAATAAACCATTAGCTCGAAGCTCCCGTAACTTAGTCCAACCACAGACAATTGGGGGAAGCGAGCTAGCGTGAACATTTTTATTCTGGATCAGGACATCGAAACCTGCGCGCGATTCCACTGCGACCAGCACGCCAACAAAATGATACTCGAGAGCGTGCAGTTGCTTTGCACCGCGCTCAACAAAAAGGGTTTTGAAACGCCGTACAAGTCGACTCATGTAAAACACCCTTGCGTACTGTGGGTGGAAGACTCGTACGATAACTTCGAATGGTTGGTGGCGCTCACTAAAGCACTCAATAAAGAGTACCGTTATCGCTTTGACAAACCCCAAGATCACAAGTCGATTGCGGTTTTAGAGGCGATAAAACCCTTAACCTTTGAGCGTCGAGGGTTGACGCCATTTGCCCAAGCCATGCCAGACCAATACAAGGTCGACGGAGACCCAGTGCAGGCCTATCGCAATTTTTATCGCGGAGAGAAACTTGGGTTTGCGCGATGGACTAAGCGACTGCCGCCAGCTTGGCTCGACTGAGCTAAAATATTCGAAAAGCAATGACCGTACCCGATAAGTAAAGCTGCCATATTGAAACCAAAAGACATTGGACTCGCCTACGACCAACTTACCCACTTGTGGTTGGGTGAAGCATTTGATCGCAATAACGGCATAACTCAGCATCGACAAGCTGTCGCATTTCTCGAGAGCAAAGGACACGCCTTA
The DNA here is from genome assembly GCF_002282855.1 of Paraferrimonas sedimenticola. Taxonomy (GTDB): domain Bacteria; phylum Pseudomonadota; class Gammaproteobacteria; order Enterobacterales; family Shewanellaceae; genus Paraferrimonas; species Paraferrimonas sedimenticola. The sequence goes on from NZ_NRIR01000005.1 coordinate 120,552, forward strand.
GATGTGGGCTGTGGCTGCAGTGGTCGTTTGTTTGAATTATTTGAAGCGGCAGGACTAACCCCAGAAGGGGTGGATATCTCTGCCGAGATGGTAGCGCAGGCTCGTAGCGCTTATTCGAACGCCATCTTGTATCACGCTGACATCTGCCAATGGCAATTGCCAAAGTCTTACGCACTAATCAGCGCTTGGGACAGCCTCTGGCACCTACCTTTAGAACACCACCAAAGCGTATTGCAAAAGCTGGTGGAAGGGCTTCAACCCGGGGGCGTACTGATATTTTCCTTTGGTGGATTGGACTTGCCTGACGAGCACTGCAATAGCGCCATGGGACCTGAAATCTATTATTCCACTCTAGGAGTTAACGGTTTCGTCGATGCCATTAGGGCGCTTGGCTGTCAACTCAAGCACCTAGAGTTCGACCAGCTACCCGAAAAACACTGCTACCTGATTGCACAAAAGCCTCAAACCTAAGGTTTTCAGCTACTACAGCTTAGATCCCAAGCTTGTACTAGGGTTAATGGAGATATTAACTGAAGGATGGAATGACAATCAGCATGCGTGCAGTCACTTTTAACCCTAATCACGATACCTTCCAACTGGTTGAAATTGAGCGTCCAAGCGCCGGCGAGGGCGACGTACTGATCAAGGTCGACGCCTGTGGGCTTAACCCTGTCGACGCTAAAATCGCGCTTTGGAAAAGTATGGCACCAAGCATGGATGCCAACTGGGTAGCGGGATTAGATGTCAGCGGTCATATCGTTGAGCTTGGCGCTGGCGTGAGTCAATGGCGCATAGGCGATCGAGTCTTGTGTCACGGCAACATGTTTCGACCTTGTGGCGGTTTTGCCGAGTACTCGGTGCAAGCGGCGGACACTTTGGTTAAGCATCCAAATGTTGCAGCTGACGTAGCGGCTGCCACACCTTGTGCCGGTTGGACGGCTTGGCGAGCCTTATTCGACAAGCTCAGAATCGAGGAGCACGATGCCATTTTGATTACCGGAGGCTCAGGCGGTGTCGGTAGCTTTGCGGTGCAAATTGCCGCCGAGGTAGGCTTGAGCACTATTATTGCTAGTTGCTCGGCTGCCAATGTCGAGTTTGTGCGCTCATTAGGAGCGACAGAGGTGGTCGACTATCACAGCGAGTCAGTAACCGAGCGAGTGCTGCAAATCACGCATCAGATGGGCGTGCCTATTGCGCTGGATACTGTGGGTCCTGACAACGATATTGCTGCTGCCAACGCGCTGGGCTTTGAGGGGCAGTTGGTGGAGCTGGTTGATACGGTAAGGCCGTTGAGTTATCACGAAGCTTTTATGAAAGGACTAAGCTTCCACCAACTCAGTCTTGGTGCGGGCCACCGCAATGGCGATGCCGCCAAAGCTCAGCTAGTGGCATCTGGCACGGCGTTTAGCCTGTGGTTAGAGCGAGGCCGGTTACGTGTCCCGCAATTGCAGAGCATCGACATAGAATCAGTGCCTCAGGCGATGGAGCAAATGCTGCAACAGCGTACAGTCGGAAAAATTGTGATGAGCTTGGAGGACGGAGCTTAGCTCAAAAGGAGAAAGTCACACACTGACACCCGTGCTTAGTTGGTAACAGTCCACAGCGCTGGCTGATGGACTGCAGTCCCAAAAGGCTAATCGCTGTTTGTTTATTGTCTTCCGACAATCTCACTCACATCAATCAAATACATCTGGCGCTGGTTTTCGTGTACCGAATCGATACACACCTGAGTGCCATCGTGGTTCCAGCGCGGATGCAAGTCACAGCGATTGATTTTGCCTAAGTTGGGATCGGCGTAAAAGCTGCCGATGTCGTAGCGCTGATCGGTTTTCATGTCGTACAAAAACAAAATTCGCTCATGGGTGGTGTCGTCGGGATAGGTGTCGCTTACCATCCAACGGCCGTCCGGCGAGTAAGTCATGTGGCCATTCTCGTCTAATACGCCTTCGCCGACGACATCGGCATGCTGAGTTTTATCTTTGTATAGATGGTAGTGAATGCTGCCTTGGTGCGGTCCCCACACCATGATGTGTTCATTGCCTTGCCAAGTAGGGTGAGATATCTGCCATTCGGATTTTTCGTAATCAAAGGTACCGACCGCGTTGGCGTCAAAGTCATCCTGCAATTGCGGGATTGGATGATCTGAGCACTCCAACAGGTACATCTCACTGCCATCTGGATTCATGCTAATCAGTCGGTGCAAGAAGCAGGTTTCGTCTTCTACTCGCTCGCTCCAACGATGCAAAAACAACACGCGCTTGAAGTCGGGCGCGATCTCTATGTGGGATACCCAATGGGCCGCTTTATCCATCGAAGCCACGGGGTGGAAGTTTGTTAGCTGGTGATAGGTGCACACCAAACGGTACTCGCCGGTCGCCAAGTCCATGTAGTAGATACCATCGTCCTCAGGGGCTAGCGACATCTGTGTATATTGCTCTGGGGCTTGGTAGCCAATGGTTTCATGGGTGATAAACAAACGACGATAATCTACACACAAGGCGTACTGGCTGTTTTGAGCGGTAACGTATACCGGCAGCGGCAGGCGGCGGCGCTCGCCGGAGTCAGCGTCAACAATCTCAGAAGCAAAATCTGGATAGGGGTTGTTTGGGTTGTTATCACGCACGTTAAAGATGGCTTTTCGACCTGGCATTTGGTCGAGCCATTGGGACTGGCAACCCATCTGCCAATTCCAAGTTGTGGTGCGTCCTAGTGAAGTGAATTCACCATTGGGATTATCGGCCGCGTAAAAGCCAACCTCTGCGCAGTCCTCCAAGCCCAAGTCCTTAGTCATCATGTCCACTCGATTGGCCAAAATGTAGCGGCCATCGCGGCTCCAGGTGCTTTTGTTGTAGTAGCCAAAAAAGTGATGGTAAGGCGATTGCCCCAGTTTTTGGATGGGACAGTGGTGGGTGATTATGGGTTTTGGGCTCATGTTTACAGCTTCTTTGTTATTCGATTTGTTATGACATAATTGCACAAATGTACTAAAAAGCGCTAGGCTGGGAGTTAATTAAATCGCTGAAAATAATAAGAGATGGCTATGGCTGTACTGCACCGGATTCCCAATTATGTCTGGACGCTGTTGTTTCTGTTAGTGGGTTTGGTGCTTGGTGGCATTGGCGGAGAATCCATGCGCCCAGTGGCGGCTGGTACTCGCTCGGCGCTCAGTGGCTTTATCACTTTAGTGCCTGTATTGATATTCATCGCTTTAAGTCCAGCGGTGGGCAAACTGATTTCCACCGGACAGGGTGGGCGTCTTGCCGGCGGTGTTATCCTTTGGTATTTACTGACCTCAATTTGCGCAGGCTTGCTTGGGGTTATGCTGTCCTCGCTACTATTCGACATTCGTTTTAGCGCAACCGAAGGGGACCTTTGGCAAGAAGCGTTGACCATGCTGTCTACCCTAGATGGCGAGTCTGGTGCCTCCATGCCGATATTGGCGATTCTTGTGGCAATTATCGCTGGATTGCTGGCTCATAAAGTGCCACCTCTGCAGCGCTTATTGGATAAGTTTGAAGCGGGAATGGCCAAGGCCACGCCTTGGCTGTCGCGCGTGATGCCGGTGATTGTACTCTTTTTGGGTATCACTCTAGGGGTAAATATCGGTGCGGCGGATAGCCTTAAGTACTACCTATTGATGACGCTGTACACCTTTTTACTTTGTGTGGTTTGGCTGGCGCTATACCAGTTGGTGGCGGTTAAGCTGTTGGCAAAACAGTCGGTGACTCAAGTGTTGAAGCGCTATTTCTTTCCAACCGCTGTGTTCGCTGCGGGCACTTGCTCGTCATTGGCGACCTTGCCGGTAAATCTAGAAAACGCTAAGAAGTTCGGTGCCGACCCTTCGGTGTCTAATTTTGTTATCCCAATCGGCAGCGTAATCAATCTCGATACCAGTGCGCTGGCTTATGTGGCTTACGCGCCGTTTATCATGACTGTGGTGTTTGATGTCTCTTTGACTTGGACCGCACTGCTCGTGGCATGGCCGGCTATTGTGATTTTCACTATTGCTGCACCAGGGCTACCGGCAGGAATGGGCACGGCGCTTTGGAGCTCAACCTTGTTCGCGGCTTTATTAGGCTTAACCGGCGATGAGAAAACGCTATTTATCACCACTTGGCTGGCTTTGTCCGGCGGCTTGCCTGACATGTTTAGGACCGCGACTAACTGCACTTGTGATGGCTTTACCGCGATTATGTTCAGTCGTTGGTTTAGATCTAGAGAGTCAGTAGGAAAGTCGCCTGTCAATACTGGCGCAGCTAAGACAAGCCAGCGACAATTTGAATAAGGCGGGGTGTATGTTCTCATATCGAGTTGCCCGCTGACGCGCTAATCCAAGGCCCACGGTCATTGAGCCGTTTAGACTTCCGACGGAAACAAGCGGAGATCGATGTGAATTGGAACCTAATTGCCGCCGATGCTTTATTGGTAATACACACCGGCTTTATCGCCTTTGTGATAGGCGGCTTGCTGGCGATTTACCTTGGGGCATTGAGAGGCTGGGCTTGGGTTCGCAATCTTAAATTCCGCATCCTTCATCTGGCCGCTATTGGCTATGTGGTGGTGCAAGCTTGGCTGGGAGTTATCTGTCCGTTAACCATTTGGGAAATGCAGTTTCGACGCGCCGCGGGTGGTGATACTTATGCGGGTTCGTTCATCCAGCATTGGCTGCACAAGCTGATTTATTACCAAGCGCCTGAGTGGGTATTTGTGGTTTGCTATACGGCTTTTGGGTTGCTGGTGTTGGCCAGTTGGTTTGTGGTTCGACCGATGAGGCACCAATGACTGATACTTTGTCCACTTGTTGAACTGTCAATATTAACCGTCAGCATTCCTCCAATCATGACCGTCGCTCATACATGGTGAGCGATCCGAGCCGAGATTCGGTTGGTCTATTTTGCAAAAGCATTGGTAAGACGAACGCTTGAGACTCTGACGATTCTGTGCAAGCTTTTAGAAACCGTCTGATTTGAATTTTGGCCCATGCAAGTGAAAGAATTGCTCTGGTATACCTGCGGAATCATGCTGCTACCTGTGCTCTTGCTACAAGGTGTGTGGGTACGTTGGCGTACCCCAAAACTAGAAGAAGCAGAGGGAGAGCGCTGCGGTGTTAGCGGTGAAGGCGAGCCCCTTGAAGTGCTGATACTCGGAGACTCGGCGGCAGCTGGGGTTGGGGTGACTCATCAATCACAAGCCCTGGTTGGGCAGATGACCGCGGCACTGGCTCCGCATCGCAAGGTAAGCTGGCAAGTGATGGCTACCAGCGGGGATGACTGTCGTGACGCGCTGACCAAAGTCCAGCAGTGCGACGCTTCTGCAAAAGATTGGGTCTTGCTCTCTCTCGGGGTGAATCACGTAACGCGGTTAGCCCCCTTGGCCAGTTTCGATACCGAGTTAAGGGCCTTGCTTGAGCAAATCCAATTGAAATTCAATCCCAGTCAATTGGTATTTTTTGAACTGCCACCCATGCACGCGTTCCCCGCCTTGCCGCAGCCGTTGCGCTGGTGGCTGGGTTGGCGGGCAAAGCAAGTGAGCCAACGCGCTGAGTTGATAATGGCACCTCATCCTTCGGCGCTCTTCTCAAGCGTCCCTTACCGACTTGAACCCAGTCATATTGCCGCCGATGGGTTTCACCCAGGAGAGGGGGCCTATTCGGTGTGGGGAAGCTTCAGTGCCCAGTTGATACTGAACCGAGAGGGCGATTTGCAGTCCAACCACAGGCAAGATTAAAGCAAAGTAAGGAATCTGCATGATAAAACAATTGGTTGCTGTAGTACTGGGTGTGTGCGTTTTAAGCGTGACGAGTGTTGGCGCAAAGGCCATGGAGCTACCGAATTTTCCCTTCGTGATTGGTAATGGCGAGGCGGAACGTCAGGTTAAACCCGACATGGCTAAAATTCATTTGAGCCTGAGGGGCAATCACGCCGACTCAGAAGTCGCCGCCACTCGAGTTAACAATGCGCTAGAGCAGGTGCTGGTGGCAGTGAAGCGGCATGGATTGGATGAGTCGGTTATCGAAGCAACCGATTTACAAAAGAATGCACAATGGCGTCGTGCGGGCGATAGTAAGCCCACTGAAATCATTGGTTACTCTGTCTCTCGCGAGGTAACTTTGCACTTGGACAATTTGGACAAGTACGCATCACTGATGAGCGACCTAGTGGTGATAAATCACATGGCACGCAGTCACAGCAGTTTCGATGTCTCCAATCGCGAACAAATCAAAGCTGAGTTGGAGCAGGAGGCGGGTAAAAAGGCCCGTGAAAAAGCCAATCGTCTGGCCAGCAGCTTAGGTGCTAAGGTGGTGTCTATCTATGCGGTAGGCGAAGGACGAGCCTTTGACAGCTTAATGGCTAGCTTCGGGCCGAATCCGGACTACTCACCCCGTCGAGACTATGCGCTGGCATCTTCAGCAGAATCCCACGACAATACGCCCATGTTTATCCCCAAATCCCTGCCCGTGAGTGCTGCGGTCAGCGCGGTGTTTAAGATCGAGTGAAGTCTATGAGCAAAGGAATGCCATGGTTAATCGGGCTGTGCCTCGGGGCTGCTTTTGGCAACGTTAGTTATGGCACAGCTTTAATTAGTACAGTCAATGCGACTGAGCTAAACGACCAAACCCTAAAAAACTGGATTGAAGCTGACACCAGCCGCCCCTTTAGCGGCGTGGCTATGATTGCTCAAAACGGCAAAGTGTTGGCCCGTTATCACTCAAAGGGTATTCCCGTTGAGGGCCAGTTTGTGATTGCTTCTATCACCAAGCAAATGACAGCCGCGCTCGTATTGGCTCATGCTAATCAAAACAACTGGTCACTGTCTGACAGCGCGCAGCAATGGGCTGAGGGCTTACCTGCCTATCAAACTTCGGTGACTTTGGCGGGCTTACTCAATCACAGCTCAGGCGTGATAGCCCCAGAGCGCCCCATCTATCCCGCTAAGCCTGCAACTTTTCGCTATTCCAATTGGGGCTACGATTTGTTGGGCAAAGCGCTGACCAAGGTCGACCAACAAAGCTTTGCCGCACAGCTCAATCAGGCTTTTGCCCTATGCGACATGGGCTCGGCCTTTGCTCCAACAATGAACCAATCCGTCCAATCGGCCGCCAACTTAGTCAGTGGTTGGCAAGAAGACGTCAATCACCAGCGCTCTTTGCTGATGAGCTACTGGCCACCGAGCCGAGTGGCCAGTGGAGGTGTGGTGGCCAGTGCGGACGATTTGGTGGCCTGGTCCGAGTGCTTGCACACTGGCAAGCTTGGAGTTAGCCAGACTCAGCTAACCCAAAACAGTGTCACTCGAGATCATCGCTGGGGAGAGCTCAACTATGGTGCAGGATTGCAATGGACTGAGACTAAGCACGGACTTGAGTTCAGCCATAGCGGCTATGTGCCAGGTTATGTGTCCACCATGACCCACTACCCGCAAAAGCGGCTGACTCTAGTGGTGTTAGAGAACGTGTCTTGGACCACGGCGGACATGACGCGTGCCTTTGCGCCCCACGACAAAATAAGAGAGCACCTGTTGGCGCTCTCAATTGACTGATGTTGACTAGCGACTAACCGCCAGCTCTCCCGTGGTTTGAGCTTCAGCTGGCATGTAGGCATGCCACCAAGGGGTTTGGGCTGGCAAGTTGCTCAAGTCTAGCCCTTGTCCCATTTCTGGGGTTACTAAGGCCTGAATCAGTGCCGCGGCATGGGTGCGAGCGCGTTCTAGAGGTTCGTACCAATCATGCATGGCTAAATCAAAGGTGCTGTTGTGAATCGGCAGCATGGCTTTAGCCTGTAAATCTTTCGCCGCTTGCACGCTTTGCTCTGGCAGCATGTGAATGTCTGCCCATTGCTCGCTGTAAGCACCGGTTTCCACCATGGCTAAATCAAAGGGACCAAAGCGCTCGCCAATCGCTTTAAAACCATCGAAGTAGCCCGAGTCACCGCTGAAATAAATATTCTGTCGGCTCGATTGGATAACATAGCTGGCCCACAGAGTTTGATTGCGATCTAGCAGGCATCGTCCAGAAAAATGCTGGGTTGGGGTAGCGTGTACTTCAATGCCATTGACTTTAAAACTCTGCCACCAGTCCAATTCAACAATCTTGTCATCGGCGACACCCCAGTCACGCAGGTAATCGCCCACCCGCAGTGGTACGACAAAGTGTCCAACCTTGTTCTTGAGTGCCTTAATACTGGCTTTGTCCAAATGATCGTAGTGATCGTGGCTGATCATTACCCAGTCAATGTACGGTAATTGTTCAAGGCTAGTTGGCGCAGGGTGAAAGCGCTTTGGGCCCGCAAAACTCACAGGGGAGGCACGTTCGCTGAACACAGGGTCGAGCAAAATTAGCTGACCATCGAGCTTTAGCAGCATGCTGGAGTGACCCAATCGATAGACACGGTCTTGCTCGGTGGCCTGAAGTTCGTCCATATCAATGGAGTGCACTGGCAGCTCAACTTGAGGTTTAGGCTGATTGCGCTCAGCGGTCAACCAAGTTTTCATTGCGCCGAAGAAACTACCGGCCTGCTTGGGCTGCATGCCGACATTTTGGAAACCCTGCACGTTGTGATGAAGGGTGCTGTGATCAAGAGATTGAGCGGAAATACTTTGAGACATGATTAGGGCTCCCAACACTAGTAGCGGTTTAAATCGAATGACAGGCTTCATATCAAATGAACTCGGCTGTTAATTACACTGCATAGTTTACATAAGCTTTCACAAAAGTAAACTGTCAAGTGTAATTAAGTGTTTGGGCTGGCTAAACCAAGCATTAGCTCTTATGTTGAGACTTAGGGAAAACAGTGAGTTAAGGAACTGCAATGCTTGCGATGAAACGAGAATGCGAACGTTGCCAACTGAAACTTGCGGACGATATCGACGCTTATATCTGTTCGTTTGAGTGTACTTTTTGCGTGGTGTGCAGTGATGCAATGGACCAAGTGTGCCCCAATTGCGGTGGTGAGCTAGTAATGCGTCCCAAACGAATAGAGACCGATTGATTGCCAATGAAGCAATTGTTGCTGCAAAGTGTGGCCACAGTGCGTATACCGCAAAGTCTGTTGCTAGAAGCCGATCCTGACGTGGCCAAAGTAGAAGCCTACCGAAGCCGGTGTTTGGGGTTTGCTGCCATGAATGAGCATGACTTCGTTGGTGCTTGTCTGGTTGAACCACAGGGCCAGCAGGCGGAGCTGCTGAATATTGCCGTGACGCCCGAACTGCAAGGACAGGGCGTTGGCGCCCAATTGTTGAAGTATGTTATCAATGACTGTCGCCACTCCGGTTTCTCTCGATTGTATTTGGGCACCGGCACCTTTGGTCATCAACTCGGCTTCTATCAAAGGGCGGGCTTTCGAGTGATTGACATAGAAAAGGACTATTTTCTTGAGCAGTACGCCCAGCCCATTTGGGAAAACGGTATTCAACACAAAGACAGGTTAATTTTGAGTATTAACCTAGCTGAAGAATGATTGGGAGTTTTCGATGAAACTGGTTTTAACCTTACTAACTTTCATACTCTTGTCGTTTCCTGTGGCGCAGGCTGTGAGCGAGGAAAATGCGCCGCTCGCAACCAAGCTAGAATGGCAAAAAAGCCCATTTATCATTGAGGGCAGTGTCGAAGGATATGGCGAGCAAAGGTATCTCATCGAGCTCAACAAAGGTGATCGTTTTCAACTCACTCTGACGCCAACCAATCTATCCACCTACTTCAATGTCTATGCGCCTGAGACTGAGTCGATGAAAGACGGAGCCTGGTACATAGGCCCAACCGACGGCAACCAGCTCGATCTTCAAGTCGATCAAAGTGGCGTGTATTTGATTCAAGTGTTTTTGTATCGCAATGCGGCCCGACGCGGCGAAGAGTCTCAGTACCGCCTTGAATTTCAGCGCAACTGATTAGTTTTGCTACTTTTTGCCTTTTCTCAAATTGGCGACGATTTAACCGCTCGTTAGTCTAGACGGCAGTGAGCTACTGGTTACTCTGAAGTGTACAAATCTAAAATTGAGCATTTCGGCAAAAGGAGAAGTGCATGTCTTGGCTCGCGCGTATTGGAAAAGTATTGGTGGTTTTATTCGCCGCCGTTGGGGTGTATCAGTTGTGGCCCAAGCCAGCAGAAGTGGTCAACGTCTACTACCCAAGCGACTTTAGCACGGCACCCGATGGTGTGGTGGGTTTTCAAAGTTGGAATCCCAAATCCGGTAAGGATGTGATGGATGGCGGCGCGAATAGCGTGCAGCAAACTTCAGGGGGCTTGTTGGTATTGCCGCCACAAGCTTCTAAAGACAATCCAGTGCCTGCTGTCGTTATTCTGCACGGCAGCGGCGGTGATTGGACCGGGCGTAGTGTGTATTTGGCTAACCGTTTGGCTAAACACGGTATCGCCGGCTTTGCGGTTGATACTTTTGTCGCTCGAGATCTTCGCTCAAGCGACCCCTATTTAGAGCGAGTCAAGAAAGCCAGCGTTTATACCCAAATGGTGGACGGTCTAAAAGCCCTCGAAGCTTTGCAGCAACACCCCATGATCCAAGGTGACAAGGTAGCGGTTACTGGTTTTAGCCTTGGTGCGGCGGCCAGCTTGTACTCCATGTTTGAGCCGGTTGCCGAGGGTGTGCTGGGCAAAGAGGGGCCAAGGTTCAGCGCTTATGCCTCCTTCTACGCTGGTTGTTCCTTTGATTTTGAAGATTTTAGAGTCGAGGGTAGCCCGGTACTTATCATGATGGGCGAGGCTGATGAGTCCATGTCGATCCCTAAGTGTGAGGCGTTTCGCGAGAAGCTCGAAGCTCATGGTGTCGATACCGACTTAAAGGTATACGCTGGGGCAGGACACGGTTGGGAGCAACCTTACCCGCAAGCGTTTGTAGAGGGTGCTGTGGTCACCAAAGACTGTCAGATGCTGTGGACTAAAGAAGGTGACAATATCGAGCAGACCACAGGTCAAAACGTGGACACAGTGTGGGGCGCTATTCGTGCGTTTTCCCAGTGTTCCCACGACGATGGTTATACCAACGGCTTAAATGTCGCCGCTAAAGAGCAGTCTTGGCAGGACTTCTACCAGTTTTTGCAAGACAGCTGGGGTATTGCACCGCAAACCGCCAATCAGAGTTTTTAACCCTCTAACCTGTTGAAAAAGCGCCGCCGGCTGTTGGCGGCGCTTGCAACCCTTCCATCGGCAAGACACCATAGAGCTTATTGTCATAAATTCGAATAAGCCCTTGATGAAACAGTCCCAAGTTTTCTACCTAGAAATGTGCTCACCCGATGAGCTTAACGCCGTGACCGACAACAAAGGCATGGTGATACTTGAAGCTCAAGTTCCCGATTTTCAGCTCAATCGTCATTTGTATCAGGCCGTCGGCGCGGCTTGGCAGTGGAAAGACAAGCTCAGCATGACCGACGAGGAGTGGCAGGAGTACGCTAACGATCCTAATCTTCGAACCTATGTGGGCTATGTCAAAGGTACAATTGCCGGCTACTACGAACTGCAAATGCAAGATGGCGGTGATGTGGAGATCCGCTATTTTGGTTTGACGCCGGATTTCATCGGCAAAGGATTAGGCGGCTTTCTACTAAGCCAAGCGCTGCGCTCCGCCTGGGAGCTGCCCAATACTAAACGAGTATGGGTGCACACTTGTGACATGGACCATCCGGGTGCCTTATCGAACTACAAAGCTCGTGGCATGCGCCACTACAAAACCGAAACTGAAACTTTGAGTGAGGCGTACCATGAGTGAAGATGCTGTGGTGTTAAGCGGCGGCTGTTTGTGCGGTCGTACGCGCTATCAGGCCACTGCTATGCCTTTTGCCAGTGATTATTGCCACTGCCGCCAATGCCAGGTGGGGGTGGGATCTGTGATTACTCAGTGGATGGATTTTAAGGTCGAGCAAGTCGTCTGGTCTGGTGGGCCGCTAAAGGAGTTTGCCTCTTCCGACAAGGTGCGTCGTGGTTTTTGCCCCGACTGTGGTTCGAGTATTACCTATCGGCATTTAGACCATGGCGAATACATCACTATGAGTGTGGCCAGTTTGGACAACCCTGAGCTGGTGTCACCTGACTATCACATTTATACCGAGTCACAGGTGTCTTGGCTGAAAGTGGCCGATGAGCACCCGCGCTACGCAAAAGGCCGCAGTGATGGCTAATGACAGTGCAGCGATTGGAAATTTGTTTCAAGCGATCGCAGCTAAGTCGAACGACGAGCAGGTGGATATTCTGCTAGAGAAAGCCGGGATGCGACTGGAGCGAATTGTATCCCATGGTCACGCCTCAGCGCCGGATTTTTGGTACGACCAAAGCGAGCACGAGTGGGTGACTGTGCTTAGCGGTTGGGGGGAGTTGACCTTTGACGATGGCGAAGTGGTGCGCTTAACGCCCGGGGAGCACATTAATATTCCGGCCCACAAGCGTCACCGAGTCTCAGCCACTTCAGCGACTGAGGCAACCGTCTGGCTGGCACTCTTCTATTAAGTGCTGGCCCGGGTTTGCTGAATGCATGTAACGCAAAGGTCATCAAACCGGTCTAGCTTCAACACGAGCCATAAAAAACAACAAAGGTGTGCAAATGAAATCTTGGTTAGGACTTTTGGTCAGCCATTCAGTGGTGCTAGCTATCGGTTTTGCGCTAGGGATTTATATGTTGCCGATCCTAATTGCACCAGAGGCACCATCGGATACCCAAGTGACTCAAGACCAAAGAGAAGTGTGGTTTGAAGGGCGCTTTAAACGGGATCTTAAAGACAGCGACCCACTGCACTGGGGCGAGGGGGTGGTGCTGGTAGGGCCGCACATGGTGAGTTTGCTGGGTGACTTGGCGCCAGGGCCGGATTACCAGCTTTATCTCTCGCCAACCTTTGTGGAAACCGAGGCAGATTTTAATGCGCTTAAATCCAGTATGCAGCACGTGGGCCCGGTGAAGACCTTCAACAACTTTTCGGTGTCTGTGCCAGAGGGAGTCGATGTGCGTGAGTACAGCACTGTGATTGTTTGGTGCGAAACCTTTAGTCAGTTCATCAGCGCTGCGAGCTATCAAGACGCTCGTAGCGAGCCAAGTGTTCAATAGGAGTCAGCTACCAAAGCCATGGAATGGTTTATCAGTGTCTTCGCCTTTGCCTTTACTTCGACCGTCACGCCAGGGCCGAACAATGTGATGATCATGACCTCTGGGTTAAATCACGGGGTGGAGCGCTCTTTGCCGCATTTGTGCGGCATTTGCCTGGGCTTTCCCTTGATGGTGTTGCTAGTGGGGCTTGGCTTTGGCGCTGTGTTTGAGCGTTTTGAGTTCCTTCACTGGCTGATAAAAATTGTCGGCGTTTTATACCTTCTGTACTTGGCTTGGCAAATTGCCAACAGCGCACCCACCAGTCTCAATGGCGAGTCCAAACCACCATTCAGTTTCTTGCAGGCTGCTGCCTTTCAATGGGTCAACCCTAAGGCTTGGGTGATGGCTACCGGCGCGGTTGCCGCCTATACCAGCATCAGCGCCGATATTTGGTGGCAAGTGGGCTGGATTGTCGCCGCCTTCGCTTTGGTGGCGTTTCCCTGCGTAGGGGCCTGGTTAGTGTTTGGTGTTCTACTCAAACGCTGGCTGAGCAAGCCCAGTCAACAACGCTTGTTCAATTGGAGCATGGCCCTGCTGTTAGTGCTGAGCATCCTACCTGTGGTAGCCGAGATGCTGGGTTTGCTGGATTAATTACGCACAAAGCCAAATCCCCTGATATCCTTAATAAAAATTCTAACAAACGCGCCTAAAAGGAATTCCCCATGAGTCGTCTTAACGGCAAAACCGTATTCATTAGTGGTGCCAGTCGAGGTATCGGCCGCGCCATCGCGCTGGCTTGTGCCAAGCAAGGCGCCAATCTGATCATCACCGGCAAGTCTGACGAACCCCACCCCAAACTTTCAGGCACCATCCACACAGTGGCTGAAGAAGTGCGTCAGGCCGGCGGACAAGCGCTAGCGGTGAAAATGGACGTTCGCAAAGAGTCTCAGGTCAAAGAGGCCTTTGACGCCGCAGTAGCGCAATTTGGCGGTATCGATGTGCTGGTGAACAACGCCAGCGCTATCTCGCTCATAAGTGCCGAGCAAACCAAATTAACTCGATATGACCTGATGCACAGCATTAACGTGCGCGGCTCGCTGGCCTGTTCAAAAGCGGCTATTCCCTATCTAAAACAAAGCGATATTGGCCATATTATTACTCTATCGCCACCCTTGAATTTAGAGCCTCATTGGCTCGGGCCACACATTCCTTACACCATGACCAAATACGGCATGACTCTGCTGACTCTGGGCTTGGCAGAAGAGCTTCGTGAGCACGGAGTGTCTGCCAGTTGTCTGTGGCCGCAAACCACAATTGCCACTGCGGCCATTGAATTTGCTTTGGATCCGGCGCTAATGAAACGCTCCCGAACCCCGGAGATCATGGCGGATGCGGCGATGGCGATACTGGCCTGTGACGACTTGAGCCTAAGCGGTCAGGCGCACATTGACGAAGCCCTGTTAAGAGCTCAAGGTCAAACCGACTTTGAGCAATACCGAGTTGACCCTGACGCCCCTTTGATGCGCGATTTGTTTTTGGACGAGTAGCTTATGAGCACCAACGCCAAGCTATCGATTGTTACCCTGCTTCTGGTTGCGCTGCTGTGCGCCTGGAAGTGGGAAGGCTTGATGTTGCGTTTGATTCCACCACCAGATTACAACGCCGAACTCGATGCCAAGGTCATTATGTACAGTCGGGACTTTTGCCCTTATTGCCTTAAGACCAAGGATTACCTCAAGGCAAACGGCATTGCTTTCGTGGAAATGAACGTGGACCACTCAGAGGTAGCGGCCCAGCAAATGCGCCGACTGAATGGTTACGTAACCCCTACCATGCTGGTCAATCGGCAAGTGATCATGGGATATGAGCCCGAACAAATACAAGCGGCGTTGGCGTTGGAAAATCCGCCGCGACGGCCCGTATTGGCTTTGTGGTAACGACTTACCAAAGGAGAGAGACATGAAAGGCAGTTGCTTGTGCGGCACGGTGACATTTGAAGTCACACCGCCATTTCTGATTTTTCAGTTTTGTCACTGTCGTCGTTGCCAGAAGTTCACCGGTAGTGCCCACGCCTCCAATCTGATTGTTCGCAGTACCCAACTCAGCTGGCTCACGGGTGAGGACAATATCGGTCGCTACGAGGTCAGTGAAGCTCGTCACTTCGCCACAGCGTTTTGTAAAACCTGCGGCAGTTGTCTGCCATGGGAATCTCAGCAAGGCGGTAACACTGTGGTACCTGCGGGCAGCCTCGATGAGGACCCGCAAGTTCGCCCAACCCAAAACGTATTTTGTGCCTTCAAAGCCGCCTGGGATACCAGCAGTGGTGACTTACCCGAATTCGACGCCTTCCCCGAAAAAAATATCCGCCTAACACAAGCACCTTAGTTTGCGCTTTAGGTTGCCTTTTGGTTAGCATGGGCGCTCGAATAAAGATAACAACAACAAGGCATAATTATGCGTTTCACTCGATTAGCTTGGCTTGGGATGGCCGGGCTGATGTTGGGCGCTTGTTCGCAAGGCGACACAAGCTCTGACTCTAAACCCGCTTCACAAACTCCTGCCCCCGTTGAAAACAATCTGACTATGCAGCGCTTGCTGGGTAGTCCAAATCTGTCTGGTCCTGGCATGAATCAGGTCAAGATGTCCCCCGATGGCGCCCGTGTAACTTTCCTGCGCGGTAAAGAAGACAACAAAGAGCAGTTGGACCTATGGGAGTACAATATCGCCGATGGTAAGACACAGATGCTGGTGGACAGTGTTGAGCTTCTTGGCGGTGCCAAAGAGGTGCTTTCCGAAGAAGAAAAAGCCCGTCGCGAACGCCAGCGCATCAAGGGCAGCGGTATTGTCAGCTACAGCTGGAACGAGAGTGGTGATGCGCTGTTATTCCCACTGGGCGGTGACGTGTATCTCAAGCCGTTAGCGGGCGAGGTGAAGCGTTTGACCAACACCGAAGCCTTTGAAACTGACATTAAATTCAGTCCGAAATCCAATTTTGTGTCCTTTATTCGCGACCGCGATTTGTTCGTAATTAACGTGGAGTCTGGACGCGAAACCCGCCTAACCACGGGTGCCACCGACACCATTGCCCATGGTGTGGCTGAGTTTGTGGCGCAAGAAGAGTTGAGCCGATACACCGGCTATTGGTGGTCGCCAGACGAGTCGAAAATCGCTTTTACTCGTATCGACGAGTCACCGGTAAAAATGGTCAATCGCTATGAAATGGACAGCGACGGCGCGGTCACTACTATCGCTCAGCGCTACCCATTTGCCGGTAGCGACAACGTCTTAATTGAGCTGGGTGTGGTCGGAATAGACGACAAGCAAGTCAACTGGCTGGATCTTGGCGAAGAGCAGGATATTTATCTGGCTCGAGTCAATTGGAGCGGCTCTGACAATGTGTTGGTGCAGCGCATGCCACGAGATCAAATGCAGCTGGACTTGATTGCCTACAGTGCCAATGGCGATAGCCAAAAGACCTTGTTAAATGAAACCACAGAGGTGTGGATCAACCTGCACAAAGACTTAAAGCCACTGAAAAACACAGAGCAATTTGTGTGGGCGTCTGAGCGCAGTGGTTTTAAACATCTATACCTGTATCAAAACAGCGGTGAGCTAGTGGGTGCTTTGACCAGCGGTGACTGGGTGGTCGACAAGCTAGTACAGTTGGATGAGGCCAATGGTGATGTCTACTTTTTGGGCTTTAAGGACGGCACTACCGAGAAGCATTTGTACCGCGCTTCGCTTACGCCAAACCCTGCGAGTATTGAGCGCATCAGCCAGCAGCCTGGCTGGCACTCGGTAGCCATGGGCAAGGACACTCGCACCTACCTAGATTCCTTCTCGTCCCAAGACACACCGCCGCAAGTGGCGCTGCGCAATGTGGCTGACGACTCATTGGTGACTTTCCTAAATGCCAACACTCTGGATGACAGCCATCCTTATCACGAGTATTTAGAAGGCCACGCCGCCAGCGAATTTGGCCAGTTAAAAGGTGCCGATGGCACCATGCTGGATTACCGCATTTTCTTCCCGCCAAACATGGAGAAGGGCAAGCGCTACCCTGCCGTATTGACTCCATACGGCGGTCCTCACGGGCATAGAGTGGCCAACCGCTGGGAGCTAAGCCAAAACCAAATGTTCGCCCGCGAAGGCTTTGTGGTGCTAGTAGTGGACGGTCGCGGTAGCTACAACCGTGGTGTCGCCTTTGAAGCTGGTGTGAAAAACGCCATGGGTACGGTTGAAGTGGAAGACCAAATTGCTGCGGCTAAGTACCTGCAATCTTTGGATTACGTCGACCCAGAGCGCATCGGTTTCCACGGCTGGTCGTACGGTGGCTACATGACCATCATGATGATGGCCAAAGCACCAGAGCTGATTAAAGTTGGGGTGAGTGGGGCACCGGTGACCGACTGGGGTCTATATGACACCGCTTATACCGAACGCTACCTAGGTCACCCGAAAGCGCCGGGCGAGGTGTACAAGAAGTCGAGCGTGTTCCCATATGTGGATGGCATTAGCGGTAAGTTGCTGCTTATCCACGGCATGGCCGATGACAATGTATTTTTTGACCACTCGGTGAAATTCATGGCCGAGATGCAAAAGAAGAACATCGCCTTTGATTTGATGACTTATCCAGGTCAAAAGCACGGTATTCGCGGCGAGGCCACTAAGAACCACGTGGCCAATCTGCGCCTGAACTACTTTAAGACCCACCTCTAAGCTAGTGGTTGTATAGCCTAGTGGGTGTAAACGAAGCCACCGTAGAGATACTTGGTGGCTTCGGCGCCCAGCACTAACACCTTATCTCCGCGCTCAATCGGCAGGTCTTGTAGACTTTGCGACAGCGCCACCCAAATTGCCGCCGAGCCTAAATTACCCAGGTGCTTGGCGGTATTAATCACTCGATTAGGGGAAATCCCCAGTTTACCCGCCAGCTGCTCGTCGATATGGCCGTTGGCCTGATGGGGCAGAATATAGCGAAAATCCTCCAGCGAATAGCCACGTGAGACGATGGCATTCAAGCCGGCTTCGAACAGCTTAGGGCCTGAGGCGCGCACCGAATTAAAGTCGTGCTCAAAGCGAGCGACTTGGCCGTTGTGGTAATCGCGCGCGCCACCGCTTAAACAAAAGCCTGGCTGCATGCCTTTGCCAATATGGCCTATGTAAATATCGCTGAGCAGCTGTTGTTCGCTAGTGGCCGGTGCCACCACCGCAGCACCCGCACCATCACCCATTTGCAGGTAATTGACCAGCTGGCCGCGATCGACAAAGTCGGGGTTGATGTCAAAGTACACAGAGCCGGTTTCGCTACCCACAATCGCAATCGGCTGCTGGTCTGCAGCGCAAAAAGCACTGGCACTTTGCAACGCATTGGCAAAACCACAACAAGCCTGGCGCAGCTCCATGTACGGGCCTAAATGGCTCATGGCATCCGCAAGCCAGGCGGCATTGGGCGGTACTTGGGTGTGCGGGCTGGTGGTGTGACTTATCAGGTAACCCAGCTGACTGACATCGATATTCGCCTGCGTTAAAGCCCGAGTCAGCGCGTCCTGACCAAGCTCGATACCGTTGGGGCTAGCCTCACTCAGTGGCTTATCCAGTGAGCGGCTTAGGTGTCTGTTTTGAATACCAAGCTGAGGTAATATCGCACTGGCTAAGCGCGCCTGACGTTTAAGGCCAAGCGCTTTAAGCGCTGCTAGCAACTGTTTGTTGTCCACAGCCGCGCCGGGTAGGGCATGGGCCAGACCCAGTAAGTTTAAGTTGTGGCGAGCAAATTTTACCGTCATGAGTTCACCACCTTGTTGTGAATGGTATCTAAATCAACCCCAAGGGCTTCAAAGGCGTGGCCGTGATGGGCCAGCATTTGCCACAACTGCTGGCGAATTAGCTGACCTTGTTCGTGCAAAAGCTCGGCCGAGGCGTTCAGTCGCTGTGCTTGGTGACGAGCCACATACACGTGCTTGGCTTCATCGCGCATAATCAGATTGCATAAAATACTGAAGGGGTGTTGGCTGCCTAACTCGCTGCCGCGCATGGCTTTCATGATTTGGGTGACGCTGGCATCCAGGCTAGCAATACGTGCAAACTGCTGTTGTGCCTCTTCGATGCGTCCTAGGCGAGCGTAAAACACCTGAGCCCGGCGCTGAGCCTGACGAGATACCTTCAACCAAGGCAGCTGCTCTTGTACCCAAGTCAGGGCAATGTCGTGACGGGCTTCGTCAAATTCCACTTCGTTGAGTGCTAGCTGGCTTTGTTGGTCGGCACTCTCATCTGCAGCTTGCTGAAACACCAACTGAGCTGATTGCTCACCGCAGGACAGCAGTGGCATTAGCTCCGCCAAGGCTTCTGCCTGAGGATCGCTAAACTCCAAATGCATTGGACCAAACTCCGCTAGCCAACGCTCAATCGGATGATCGCTTTGGCGTGGACGCGTTTTGCGCGGCGGGTTAAAGCAACGAGGTATTTGAGTCATTGGGGCCCTCCTTTGGCTCCACTGCTGGCGGAGTGACTACTTTGAGCTAAGGGATTAGTGCGACTGTATTGCGCTTGCTTGGGCAAAAGTTGCGGCAAAAGCCACAAGTCAAACAGCCAAGCGAAACCTATGACCATGGCGGATAGCAAACCGAGCTGGCCAATGGGCGCAAACTCGGACAAAAGCCCAAGGGCAAAGCCAACCACCAGTGCCAAACTGGTAAGGGTGATCGCTGGGGCTAACCGCATCAAGCGACGGCGACGTTGAAAACCGTAGCGGTATGGGGTGGTTTTAAGCAGCACATGGAAACTGTCATCCACCACCACACCGAATATCATCCCCATTACCACGGCGGCGCCCAAGCTCATCTGTCCGCCCATCAGGCGCCAAATGGCAAAGGCCCACAGCAGTGGAATCAGGTTCGCCAGTACTGCGACAAATGCGATGTAAAGGTTGCGGCGCAGCCCCAACACCACCAAAAATACCAAACTCAATGCCAGTACAAAGGCCTGCAGCATGCGTTGGGTATTGTCCTTACTGAGTTGGGCAAACAGCAATGTGCGGCCCAACAAGGGGCTCAATTCCACTTGCAGAGATTGCCCTTGCAGCCAAGTGTTCAGTTCTCTTTCGAGCTCTAATAACTCGTTAGACGTGGTGTCTTCTAAAAACAGTGTGAGTCGCGTGGCACCTAACGATTCGTTGTAGAGCTTAGTCTGCTCGGCTAATGCCAATTGGCGAGCTCGGGATTGCATCGCCAAACCAATCACACCGGCACCGGAGTTAGCCGCGTCCAGCATAGAAAGCGTGGCTCTTACCTTAGGATGGTCGTTTAAGTACTCGACTAACGTGCGCAGGTCGCGACGATAATCCGCGTCGTAAAAGCTGGTTGTGGCTTGGTCTGGCTTGGCGCTGACCAACCAATGCACCGTATTGACCCCGTAAAAGTCTTTGTCGATGGCGTGCTTGCCTCGGCTAAAGGGGTTGTCACTGTCGAAGTAGGACAGTGGGTTGTCGTCAAAATTAAGCTGGCTGGTTAGGCCAATAGCGCAAACTGTGGCAATCCCTGCCAGCCACTGCATGGGTTTGCGATAGGTTTGACTTAGACGCACCCCGTTACTCAGCACCTTTCGATTCCATAGAGGCGATTGCGGCACCTGGTCGCGGCGACGATAGACCCAGCCCAGACCCACACTAATGATGCCCAAGCTCACTACAAAATTAGCCGCTACCGCAAAAGCCACGAGCAAGCCGAAATGGGCGATTGGCGGAGACGGGCTCATGGTTAATGCCAGAAACCCAAGAATGGTAGTCAGACTTCCCCAAAATAGCGGCGCGAGGTTTTCTCTCAGACTGGCGTTAAGGGCTGCCACCGGTTGGCCCTGCATCTGGGGTAAAAAGAAACACCATGAGAAGTACAGGTGCGAAGTGTAGGCCAGTGACAAAATGACTATCACCACAGGTACAAACGCCGAGATGGCGGCCAAGGATAACTGCGCCCAGCCGGCAAAGCCCAAACTCATTACCAAGGTAGTCAAGGCGCAAACCAGCATAGTGGCCAGCCAAGTGCGATGGCGAATGACAAAGCCAAGCAATAAAGCCAATAACAGCAGTAGCCCCGCGCCAAATCGAGAAAGATCGGTGCGGATTACCTTGGCGTACTGCCAGTTCATGGTGAGCTCACCGCTGTAGGCGTAATCTAGCACGTGCTTGTCGGTGAAGGGGTCAACTAGGTTATCCAGCTGATTCATGAACTGGTTGAGGCGACGCTTGTCCGCATCCAGCCAGCTTTGTGGCTGAATACTAATCACAATGGATTTCTTATCCTCGCTAATAAAGTGTTTCGCCAGGCCTGCGGGCCACTGATTTAGAGGGCGTTCGCCCAACGTGGCGGCATAACCGCTTGTGCTTTCCACTCCCTCGAGTTGCTCGATTTGGTGGATTAAGCGAGGCAGTTGTTGCTGTGCCTTGGAGTTTGGCCATGCCTGCTTTTGCGATAAAAACAGCAAGAGCTGAGGTTTTAGATCAAAAGCCTCACTAGCGGCATCAAACGCCTTTGTGGTTGGTGCTTTGGGGTCAAAGTAGGCGCTAATATCGGTTTGAATTTGAATGCGAGAAGCTTGCACAACACTGATAGCCAAGACGGCAAGCCACGCCAACACCCAAGGCCAAAGTCGGCCGTGTTGTAGTGCCGAAAACCACGGCTGGGCTATGTGCTTGTGATTATTGTTCATCTTGCTTGGATAGACCCAAGTGAGCGCTACTTTGTTGCACGACAATGCTTGATTCAACTGTAACTCAGATGGGGTGTTTGTGTAAAAATTTGGTTAATCTGACCAATAAGTGTCCAATCGCTTAATCTCAAAAATACGTTACAGCTATAAGTTGTTGAATAATAATTAAATAAAAGTTGGAATGGGCTTTGCTTATTAGGAGTATCTGTTGTTCTGATAGAGTTTAAATGTTCTAGGTGGCAACAAAATCACTGAAAACAATGAGGCTTTCTAAATATGCCGGTTAACGCTCAAGACAGACCCATCAAAGCAGTCCGCGATCAAGTCATCGATCAGCTGATCATGAATTACAGTCACAACGAGTTGTCGGCGGAAGCTTTTGAGCGGCGGCTCGATGAAGCAATGGGCAGTGACGACCCGCAGTTTTTAATGAGTCTGGTTGAAGACTTGCCCCTGACCGCAGACGATGCCTACCAGCGCAACAAAGCGCAAAACTTGGGTTATCAATATCAGCCCGACGTGGAAGAGCAAGACCGGATCATCAATGTGCTATCTGGTAACACTCGAGGCGGGCGCTTTGTACCTGCTAAGGAAATCGAGATGTGGAGTTTTCTCAGTGGTGCGTCCATCGATTTTAGCGAAGCGGACTTTCAACACCCTGTGGTGCGCATCAAGCTATACAGCCTGCTGGCTAGCGACGAGATTTTCGTGCCTGAGAACGTCAACGTGATCACCAAAGCCAGCTGTGTGGTAGGTAGTGTAGAAAATCGAGCCGGTAACTACGGCGGTGAAGGTCAGCCAACCATCATTATTGAGGGGGTGAATGTTCTTAGCAGTCTGGAAATCAAACTCAAGCGAACCATGAAAGAGAAGTTCATGGAGTTTGCAGAAAGCATGAAGAAAATGTGGATGTAAGCCATGGCCAATCGTCTCAATCCATCGGTGACCGTAGGTATCGGCCTGGGCTTTTGGTTGAGTCTGGCGATAAGCGTAACCATGACTCTGCACGACTGGCACTTAAACCCAAACAGTGTGTTTATCGACTCTGGAATGACCCAATGGGGACGAGTATTCGACACCGCTTGGAGTTGGTTTTTGCCCTTGATGCCGAGTTTGACCCTGTTGTGTATCGGGGTGCATTGGTTACTAGAAACTCGCAAAAAAGATCGGCTCAGTTGAGCCGATCTTTTGTCATTGTTACTTAAGCATTCTGTGTTTGTTTTGGTCGCTTTAGTCTTCGTCGCTCAGACGAATCCCTTTTTCTTTGATTCTGTGTTGCCACAGTTTGCGCGCTAGGCGCTGCATGTCGGTCACCGGATCATTGCTATCGACAATCTCCAGTCCCAACATGGACTCGATGATATCTTCTTGCGTGACGATGCCTTGAGTGTCTCCGTACTCATCCACCACCATGGCAATTTGGCTGTGACGTTTAATCAGCAATTCAAACACATCCAGAATGCGCGCGGTTTCAGGGATGACCACTAAATTCTTGCGCAAGCTGGCCAGTACTTCGTCCGGCTCGCTTTTCTCTGCGAGCAGTATGTCGTTTCGAACCACATAACCCTTAATGTTATCCGGCTCATCTTGATACACAGGAATTCGACTGAACGGCGAGTTCACGTACTTGTCGCTGTAGGTCTTGAGGCTGGTTTGTTGGTCTAGGGCAAACATTACGGTGCGTGGAGTCATCACCGCCGTCACTTGCATTGCTTTGGCATCCAACATCTTTTTCAAAAACTTGGATTCGTGCTCTTCAAGCTCGCCTTGTTGCAGGCCAACGTCAGCCATTGCCGACAACTCTTGGCGGACATAATGGCCTTGCTCGGCGCGACCCAATACTTTGGAAATCTGCATAGACAGCCAAACCAGAGGCCACATCAAACGCTCAAGCCACACCAATGCCAGCGACACCGCCGGTGCCAGCGCGCGCCAGTAATTGGCACCTAAGGTTTTTGGAATGATCTCTGACAGCAGCAAAATCATCAGAGTTAGCACTGCCGAGAACACGCCCAGCATATTATCGCCAAACACCTTGGCCGCTTGTGCACCAGCGCCGGCGGCACCTGCAGTGTGAGCGACTGTGTTAAGGGTCAAAATTGCAGCCAACGGCGCTTCAACATTGTCTTTTTGCTTGGACATGCGCGCGGCTGTCTTCGGTTTGTCTTTGCGAAGGGTAGCTACGTAGCTTGGGGTTATGGACAGCAGAACGGCTTCAAATATGCTGCACATAAAGGAGATGCCGATAGCGATCAGCACGTAAATTGTGAGAAGGAACATTAAAGCTTTCTAGCTAGCCTCTTATTGCTTTTTCAGTGGACATAATACTTTGTGTTGTGATCTTTACCAATGTTTTTAAAACCGTCGGCGATCACAAATAATATGACAGATATTTTAGGAGGTTTTAACGGCATGTTGAGCGGCTTTGAGAATCTCGATCTAACTGTGACCGCGATCACGCCGCTCAAAACGGGTGTTTGACGGTTTGGGATCCTATTATCATGTTTATATTAGGGTTTTGTTCGCCATCTACCCCTTAAGTAATATCTTTCCTAACCCCCTTCACAAATCACAAAACGGGCCAATTTTTCGAAGTCTAGAGGGTGGTATAAATGTCTCATCCCATTGGTGCACATTTTCATAGGAAAGTTCCATGAAACTAAAAAAAATCTTTATCGCCGCGGCCGTTTCTGCAGCCCTAGGCGGTATGTCTGCGGTTGCGGCTCCGGCCAAGACTGACCTATATAACAGCGACAACTGGCAAGGTAAATTCCCTGAGCAACACAAGACTTGGGCTTCTACCGAAGACAACAACCCTGCTTCAGGCGTTCCACAAGATTACTTGTTGCACAATCCAAACCTAGTTATCGCATGGGCTGGTTACGGTTTCGCGAAAGACTACAACCGCGCTCGCGGTCACCACTTTGCACTGAACGACGTGATCCAATCGCTGCGTACTGGCGGCCCAATGGGCGACATGGACGGTCCAATGGCTGCGTCTTGCTGGTCTTGTAAGTCTCCAGACGTTGCTCGCATGTACGACGAAGTTGGCGAAGGCAAATTCGCAAACAACAAATTCGGTAAGTGGGGCCACGAAATGGCCAACACTATCGGTTGTGCTGACTGTCACGAATTAGGCGAGTCTGAGCTACGTCTATCGCGTCCATACGCTGCACGCGCTATGGAAGCTATTGACCGTCCGTTTGACAAGCAATCTCACGCTGAGCAAGGCAACCAAGCTTGTGGTCAGTGTCACGTTGAGTACTACTTCGACGGCACCGATGACAAGAAAGTTAAGTTCCCTTGGGACCAGTGGAAGCCAGGTGTTGAAACTCAATACATCGGCAAAGGTGGTGCTAAGACCGAACTGTACAAAGGTTACGCCGCTGAAGCAGGTCTTGCTTACTACGACATGATTGGTTTCTCTGACTGGACCAACGCCATCTCTGGTGCGCCAATGCTTAAGACTCAGCACCCTGAGTACGAAAACTTGGCAGACCGTCGCAACCACGAAATGGCTGGTGACGACGATTACGATCACGAGAAGTTCACCTGTACTACTTGTCACACGCCTAAGCAAACCAACAGCAAAGGCCAAGAGTACACTGACCACAACGTACGCTTTGACTTCGCTAAGCTGCCAGAAGACTGTGCCGGCTGTCACGAAGCGTCTGACATGGAAGAAATCCTGTCTGACCGCAAAGCAGAAATCAACAAGCTGCGTTTCGACGCCAAAGACGGTGTTGATGTACGTCTGACTCAAATCCACTTCTGGACCCAAGCGATTTGGAAGTCTAAAGGTGTTGAAGGTCTAGAGTCTGGCAAGAACATCGCTGAAGCCAAAGCTAACTACGAAGCTGCGCTTAAGAAAGATGCTGACATGGTTGAGCTAACCACTCACATTCGTAACGCTCAGTGGTTCTGGGACAGCGCGACTGCCTCTCACGGTATCCACGCTCACAACCCAGAAGAAGCCAAGCGTCTTCTAAACAAAGCCAAAGGCGAGCTGAAGCTAGCAGAAGCTAAAGCGGCCAGCTTGTTGAAGAAGCCTGCTGACCTGCCGGTTTACAAGATGGACGACCTAGCGTCTAAGCAAGCGGCTCAAAAAGCAGCTGGCCTAAACTACGGTGCCATGGTTAAAGAAAAGACCAAGTTCATCGAAGAGCGTGCTAACAAGCAATGGCCTCACAAGCTACAAGAAAAGACCATTCACAACCAATAAGCCGGTTTGAAAGTTCTTAGTAAAAACGCGCCTTAGGGCGCGTTTTTTTGTGCTTTTACTCTATTGGTTTCAGGGCCTTATTAACGCTTGTATCGGCTGTATATTGCCGTTATGGTTGGTTGCAAAAACAACAACAAAGCGGAAGTGGTGATGGAGCTTTTACAGATTAAGCGGTTAATAACTCTGGCCAAGCTAAAGCACTACAGCCGGGCGGCGAGTAAGCTGCACATAGCTCAACCTAGTCTGTCGCGCAGCATTCAAGCCATGGAATCTCAGCTTGGGGTGCCTTTGTTACAGCGCAACGCCAAGCAAGTAGAGCTTACGGATTACGGTCGTTTGGTGGTTGAGCGAGGCAGCGAGTTACTTGCGGCAGCAGAAGCACTGCAACAAGAGCTCAAATTGATGCAAGGGCTAGAGACCGGCGAAATCAAAGTCGGTGCCAGCCCGATACCTTCGGTGAGTCTAATCGGTCCGATTGTCGGCGAGTTTCTTAGGGATTACCCGGGCGTGGATACCGAATTAGTGGTGGGCAATTGGAAACAGCTGCACACCAAGTTACTCGAAGGCCAAATCAACTTATTCATCGCTGAGACTCGTTCAACATACCTGGAGCAAAAGCAGGAATTAGAGTTTGAACCTCTGCCAAAAAGTCCGGCGGTCTTGTGTTGCCGTGCCGATCATCCATTGTTAGCTCAGGCCAGCGTATCGCTAAAAGATCTGCGCCAGTATCCACTCGCTTTGCCTCGCAGTATTCCGCCGCAAATTCTCGAAGAGCTGTCTGAGCTGTTTGAAAAGCGCGCGCCACACGAGCAGGGGATTATTCGTTTCGAGCAGTTCCACCCACTCAAAGGCTCGCTGACGCACTGCGATATGGTGGCACTGGTACCCATGTTAGCGGTAGCCAAACTGATTCACTCGGGGGAGTTGGACGTCCTAAGGTTTCAAGGTATGCCTGAGGTCTACGCCCACTACAATGTGGTCTATTTGAAGAATCGCAGCCTGCCGCCATCCGCCTTCACTTTCATCGACTACGTCAAGCGCCAAGCCCAGTACAGTCGCCAAAGTGTGGCAAATACGCTGCGCAAAGTGACTGAAAGCGATTATGAGGGGCTGATAACCTAGCGGTGACTCTGGATAAAGTGCGCTAAAATCTGTACAATTCGCCGCCCAATCAGCCCAGCTAATTGCCCAGCCTGGGCGGCTTTGACAGAATTTTTGAGGTGTCTCGTATGAGCGATAAGCGCATTAATCTTTTGGATCTCAATCGCGATGGTATGCGCCAGCTATTGAGCGACATGGATGAAAAGCCGTTCCGTGCCGACCAAATTATGAAATGGCTGTATCACTTTGGCGTTGATGATGTGGATCAGATGACCAACATCAATAAGAAGCTACGCGCCAAGCTCAAGGCCACCACAGTGATCGAAGCTCCTGAGATCGCGAGCTACCAAGAATCCAGCGACGGTACCATTAAGTTCGCCATGTCTGTCGGCGATCAGGAAGTAGAAACCGTTTATATCCCAGAAGACGACCGCGCCACTTTGTGCGTGTCCAGCCAAGTGGGCTGTGCGCTAGAGTGCTCCTTTTGCTCGACTGCTCAACAGGGTTTTAACCGCAACCTAAGTGTTTCTGAGATCTCTGGTCAGGTGTGGCGTGTCGCTCGCTTCCTCGGCGTAGAAAAGGAAACCGGTAAGCGTCCTATTACCAACGTGGTGATGATGGGCATGGGCGAGCCATTGTTGAACATGGCCAATGTGGTGCCAGCGATGGACATCATGCTAGACGACTTGGGCTTTGCGCTATCCAAACGTCGTGTGACTCTGTCCACCTCGGGTGTGGTTCCGGCTTTGGATAAACTGGGGGACATGATTGATGTGGCCCTTGCGGTCAGTCTGCACGCGCCGAACGACGAGTTGCGCAATGAACTTGTACCGGTCAACAAAAAATACAACATCGAAGAGCTACTGGCCTCAGTGCGTCGTTATCTGTCTAAATCAAACGCCAACCGACAGCGTGTGACTATCGAGTACGTGATGTTGGATCACATCAACGACAGCACGGATCACGCCCATGCATTGGCCAAAGTGATGAAAGACACGCCGTGCAAAATTAACCTGATTCCGTTCAATCCATACCCGGGTTCGCCATACGGGCGTTCGTCCAACTCTCGCATCGATCGTTTCTCCAAAGTGTTAATGGACTACGACATCACGGTCATAGTGCGCAAGACCCGTGGTGACGACATTGATGCGGCCTGCGGACAGCTGGTTGGTGATGTTCGTGACCGCACCAAGAGAATGGTCAAAAAACGCATGCAACAGAACCAAATTTCGGTCACAATGGACTAAATTTCTAGCGGACGGACGGTTAGCAAAACAGGATGAGAGCCCTTTTATTGGCCGGATTGGCGGTGACTTTTTTAGGCGGTTGTGTAACCCAAACCACGTATTCTGGTACTGACCAGGTGGTGGCGGAGAAAGCGCCCAATTTAAAGGCTGCGGCACGAGATCGAGTACGGCTTGGGCTGACCTATTTGCAACAGGGCGAAGTAGAGCGTGCCAAATTCAATTTGGATAAAGCGCTGCAACTGGATGATAAAGTCGTCGAAGTTCACTTAGGGCGAGCTTACTATTTTCAGACTGTTGCCGAGCATGAGGCCGCCAAAGACGCGTATCGCCAGGCACTGAGATTGGAGCCAAACAACGGTGATGTGCTGAACAACTTTGGCGTGTATCTGTGCCGTCAGCAAGAATTCGATGAATCCGAAAAGTTGTTGTTGCGAGCGGTGCAAGCACCTGATTACACCTTAATGGCCTCAACCTATGAGAACTTGGGTTTGTGTAGTCAGTCGGCAGGCAAGTTAGACAAAGCCGCCCAATATTTTGAACAAGCGCTGAATTACGCGCCTCGTCGCAGCGTTGCCCTGATTGAATTGGTCAACATTGCGGTGGAACAAAACGACTTTGGCAGTGCCCAAACTGCATTGGATCGATACCACGACCTCGCTGGTGAAACACCGCAAAGCTTAATGCTTGGCGTGGATATCGAACGCCAATTAGGCGACTTGGAAGCGTCAAAGCGATTTGGGATCTTACTGTTAGCCAAGTTCCCTCGTTCGCAACAAGCTGAGCAATACCGAGCAGAACGAAATTAATGACAAGCGAAAACACTCCTGATTCCGATATCCAGGAAGAAGTTCCTCAGGATTCCCCGGCCAGCATCGGGCAAATGCTGCGCGAGGCTCGCGAGAGCCAAGGTCTAACCCAAGCCCAGGTCGGCAGTCGCATTAAGTTGCGTGAGGCGCTGGTGAAAGACTTGGAAAACGACCACTTCGACAACATTCCTAACAACACCTATGTCAAAGGGTATGTGACCAACTACGCCCGCGCCTTGGACTTAGAATTAGCCCCATTGCAAAAACGCTTGCAAGAGCAGCTGGTTCACACCGAGCACGGCATGAAGAGCTTTTCGCGCAAAACCAGCAACAAGGCCGCTGAGCAAAGAGTTAACTGGATAAGCTACATCATCATTCTGGTGCTCATCGGGTTGTCTGTGTTGTGGTGGCTGCAGCGCTCAGAGCAGGCGGCAAACCCTGATTTCTCCCAGCCAACTCAAGAAGAGATTGCTGCTCAGGAGCAGGATACTAACCTGCTAGACGAAGCTGAGGCTTTGCTGCGCGAGGCCAATGCCATCGAGCAAAAACTGAGTGACGAGGAAGAAACTCCAGCAGCGCCCGCTGAAGAGCAAGGCGATGAAGCAGAGCCGCAAACGGAAGAGCCGCCGCATACGGTAAGCTTGGAAGAAGTAGCTGAGCAGCCTGAATTGGCGCAGAACCTTGCTCAACTTGAGCAATCCGCTGCTGAGCAAGCCTTAGTGAGCTTGCGCTTGCTGGCTGATTGCTGGATGCAAATTAGCGATGCTGATGGCGCTATGATAGTCAACGGACTAAAGAAGAGCGGTCATGAGATCGAACTAGCGGCCAAGACCCCGCTAAAATTCGTTATTGGGGCACCACAAGCCGTGTCCCTGAGTATCGATGGTGAGACCGTCGATCTTTCAAGTTATCAAGATACGGTAGCGCGCTTTAGCTACCCACAAAGTGAGTCCTAACATGTTTAGCGAAAATCCGATTGTACGTCGTAAAACCAAACAGATTCAGATTGGCTCTGTTGCGGTTGGTGGCGATGCGCCGATTTCTGTGCAGTCGATGACCAATACTCGCACCACGGACGTGGCCGCCACTGTGGCGCAAATTAAGGATCTGGAAAACGTAGGTGCCGACATCGTTCGCGTATCTGTGCCTACCATGGATGCCGCCGAGGCGTTTAAACAAATCAAACAGCAAGTGAATGTACCGCTAGTCGCTGACATTCACTTCGACTATCGCATTGCACTGCAAGTCGCAGAATACGGCGCCGATTGCCTGCGTATTAACCCAGGTAACATTGGTAACCTTAGCCGTATTCAGTCGGTAGTGGATTGCGCCAAAGACAAGAACATTCCAATTCGCATTGGAGTAAATGGTGGATCGCTAGAGCGCGACATCATGGAAAAGTACCACGAGCCAACGCCCGAAGCCTTGTTGGAATCGGCAATGCGTCACGTGGATTACCTGGACAAGTTTAACTTCGACAATTTTAAGGTCAGTGTAAAAGCCTCTGACGTCTTTTTAGCGGTAGAGTCTTATCGTTTGCTGTCCAAGCAAATCGAGCAGCCGCTTCACTTAGGCATTACTGAAGCCGGTGGTTTCCGCTCTGGTGCGGTGAAATCGGCGATTGGTTTGGGAATGCTGTTGTCCGAAGGTATCGGTGATACTCTACGCGTATCCCTTGCCGCCGATCCAGTGGAAGAAGTGAAGGTAGGCTTTGATATCTTAAAGTCGCTGCGCATTCGCAGTCGCGGTATCAACTTTATCGCCTGCCCGTCGTGTTCGCGCCAAGAGTTCGACGTGATCAACACGGTTAACGCGCTAGAAGAACGCTTAGAAGACATTACCACTCCAATGGACGTGTCGATTATTGGCTGTGTGGTAAACGGTCCCGGTGAAGCCTTGGTGTCGCATGTGGGCTTGACCGGCGGTAACCGCAAGTCCGGCTTCTACGTGGATGGCGAGCGTCAAAAAGAGCGCATCGACAACGAGCAAATGGTAGACCAGCTAGAAGCCAAAATCCGCGCCAAAGCGGAACAGGTACAGCAAACCATCGCTACCTTAAAACCCGAATAATTGTGACCCAAGCACAACTGCGCCGAGCCCTTGAGCGACGGCGCTTGGCTTGGGTTTTACGTTTGTAACGCCAGCCCCTATAATGGCGCATCAGCGTTACATAAACCTTTGAATTAGAGACTCAACGTGGCCAAACAAATTCAGGCAATCCGCGGCATGAACGATCTTCTGCCGTCTCAAACGCCAGCCTGGCACAAATTGGAGCAAGCCATTCGCGAGTTGACCGCCAGTTACGGTTACAGCGAAATTCGCACCCCAATTGTCGAAAGTACCGACCTATTTAAACGCTCCATTGGCGAAGTCACCGACATCGTTGAAAAAGAGATGTACACCTTTGAAGACCGCAACGGCGATAGCCTGACATTGCGCCCCGAAGGTACCGCGTCTACCGTGCGCGCGGGCAATCAACACGGCTTGTTGTACAACCAAGAGCAGCGCCTGTGGTACGTGGGGCCTATGTTCCGTCACGAGCGCCCGCAAAAAGGCCGCTATCGTCAGTTTCATCAATTTGGGGTAGAAGTCTACGGCTTGAACGGCCCTGATATTGATGCCGAAGTGCTGCTAATGTCAGCGCGCCTTTGGAAAAAACTCGGCCTTGCCGAACACGTGACCCTAGAGCTAAACACCCTAGGTGATAGCGACGAGCGTGCTGCCTATCGCGATGCGTTGGTGGCTTACCTAGAACAGCACAAAGAGTCGTTGGACGAAGACAGCCAACGTCGTATGTACTCCAATCCACTGCGTGTACTGGATAGCAAAAGCCCTAAAACACAGGCTTTGTTGGGTGACGCGCCCAAGCTGATGGACTTCTTTGGCGAAGACACTAAAGCCCATTTTTCTGGATTGTGTGAACTGTTGGACCAAGCTGGCATCCAATACGTGGTAAATCCTCGTTTGGTGCGCGGTTTGGACTACTACAATCGCACCGTTTTTGAATGGGTAACCTCAAGCCTTGGCGCTCAAGGGACAGTGCTGGCTGGCGGCCGTTACGACGGTCTAGTTAACCAGCTTGGCGGTAAACCAACCCCTGCAGTTGGCTTTGCCTCAGGTATGGAGCGCTTGGTATTGTTGCTGCAAGAACTGGAGCTGGTTGAGTCAGAGCCCGCGATTGCCGATGTGTACGTTGCGGCGATGGGTGCAGGCAGTCAAGCGGCGGCGTTTGCCCTAAGCGAACAATTGCGCGATGAAGCGCCAGAGCTTAAGGTGATGAGTCATTGCGGTGGTGGCAACTTTAAGAAACAGATGAAGCGCGCTGATAAAAGCGGTGCGCGAGTGGCGCTGATTTTGGGCGAAGACGAAATCGCCCGCGGCGAAGTGATGGTTAAGCCATTGCGTCGCGACGAAGCTCAGCGTTCGGTGGCTTTGAGCGAAGTGGCTCAGGTCATCAAAGACAGTATTTAAGAATTAGACTTTAAGAAGGAATTTCCAAGTGGAAATACACAGTACAGAAGAACAACAAGTCGAAGCGATCAAGACATTTTGGAAAGAGTACGGTAGCTCTATCGTATTGGGTGCCGCTCTGGGTTTGGGCGGTCTGTTCGGTTGGAACTATTACACCGACAGTCAGCAGGCTTCTGCTGAAGCGGCCTCTGCCGCCTACCAACAAATCGTAACCAACTCAGCCTCAGATGCTGCCATTGTCAGCGCCGCTGAGACCTTTGCTGCCGAGCACAAGGAACCTGGCTACGACGCACTATTGCAACTGCTTGCCGCCAAAGCCGCGGTAGCTGATGGCGATTTGGACAAAGCTAAGACGGCACTAAAACAAGTAATGGACTCTAAAGTGGGCGGCGGCTTGCCAGAAGTAGCATCTATTCGCTACGCCCGTATTCAAGCCCAGCAAGGCGAACTAGATGGCGCTCTGGCCACACTAGACGGCGTTAAGGCTGAGTCTTTTGACGCAAAGGTTGCGGAAGTGCGCGGCGACATTTTGGTTCGCCAAGGCAATACTGAAGAGGCAGCAAAAGCTTATCAAGCAGCGATCGACGCAGGAACTATGTCGGCAGCGAGCTTACAGATGAAATTGGACAATCTAAACGTTGCTGGCTAAGGAGTAGCGCATGAAGTTTTGGCGTAACCCCCTAGTCGGGGCTATGGTCGCAGTTGCGGCCCTAACCGCATGTTCATCGAATGATGTGGAAGAAGAGCCGATTGCCGAGCTGCAAGAAATTGACGCAAAGGTAGAGGCTAAAATCCTTTGGGACACCAGTATTGGTGATGGCGTAGAGGACTATTATTCCCGTCTGCGACCCGCAGTGCGTTACGGCAAGATTTTTGTAGCTGACCGTTTTGGTGAGCTGCGAGCAATTGACAAGGAGACCCGCGATACCCTTTGGGAAAAAGACTTCTCCGAAGTATTTCGCGACTCTCCATTGGCAAAAAACAAAGGCGCCAAAGTGGCTGCGGGCATTACGGTTGCCCGCAACAAGGTGTTTATTGGGAACGAATCTGGCTATTTAGCCGCGTTTGACCAAGAAACTGGCGAAAACCAATGGCTGGCCCGTGTTAATGGCGAACTCTTGTCGAAGCCGCTAGTGGCCGAAGGATTGGTGATTGTTCACACTGGTGCTGGCAGTATTGTGGCTTTGAACGTCGATAATGGTGAAGAAGCTTGGAAGTACGAAGCGCAGATTCCGCCGCTGACCTTGCGCGGTACTAGCTCGCCTTCTTACGATTCAGGCGGTGTGTTTGTCGGCAGCGCCGATGGCAAAGTTTCTGTGTTGGTGGTGAACAACGGTCAAGTCGCTTGGGAAGTACCCACTTTGCAAGTAAAGGGTAACAACGAGCTAGACAGAGTGGCCGATATTGACGTTAAGCCACTGATTGTTGGCGATACCCTTTATGTTGTCGGTTACAACGGTAACTTGTCAGCGTTAGAGCTTCGCACCGGTCGAGTTAAGTGGGCGCGTCAGTATTCGAGCTTTAACGAATTGGCGATGGACGGCTACACTTTGTTCTTAGTCGATGATTTTAGTCGCGTTTATGCGGTTGATCGTCGCAACGGTCTGGAGCTTTGGAGTAACTCTGAGCTGACCAACCGTTCGCTAACCGCGCCGCAAGCCATTGGCAACTATGTAGTTGCCGGTGACTTTGAAGGCTACTTACACGTGTTTAATCAGGCTGACGGTGAAATCGTTGGTCGAGTGCAAGTTGACGATTCTGGGCTTTACGCGCAACCGCTTGTAATGGACGGAAAGTTGATTCTGCAAACCCGTGCTGGTAAGGTCGCCGAGATCGAAATCCAGTAAGCCGAATTCGCACTTTGCCAAGCCCTTGGAAAGTGATTCCAGGGGCTTTTTTATTTTGGCCTAGAGATAGGCAACAGTTGAGGCAGTAACATGATTCCAGTGGTGGCTTTGGTTGGCCGTCCAAACGTTGGCAAGTCAACCCTATTCAATCGCTTAACTCGCACCCGCGACGCCCTAGTGGCGGATTTTCCGGGCTTAACCCGTGACCGCAAGTACGGTCAGGCGGAGCTTGGCGGCAAAGAGTTCATTCTGATTGATACCGGTGGTATCGACGGCACCGAAGAGGGCATCGAAATTAAGATGGCCGAGCAATCGCTGGCGGCGATTGAAGAAGCGGACGTGGTACTGTTTATGACCGACGCTCGCGCCGGTTTGACTGTTGCTGACGAAGCTATTGCCCAGCACTTGCGTACCCGTGAGAAGACTACTTATGTGGTGGCTAACAAGTGCGACGGGATTGATGCTGACTCTGCCGCAGCGGATTTTTGGTCGCTAGGTTTGGGCGAAGTACACCAAGTCGCTGCCGCTCATGGTCGCGGGGTTAACGCGTTGCTGGAGCACTCCATTGGTGAGATGCTAGAAGCTCAAAGCGAGTCCGAGCTTGAAGCGGTAGAAAAAGCACTGGCAACCGTTGAAGAAGCGGAAGACGAAGCCGAGCGCTTGGCGAACCTGCCAATTAAGCTGGCCATCATTGGCAAGCCAAACGTGGGTAAATCTACCCTGACCAACCGCATTTTGGGTGAAGACCGCGTGGTGGTTTATGACATGCCAGGCACCACCCGTGACTCGATTTACATTCCGATGAGCCGTGAAGATCGCGACTATGTGCTGATTGACACTGCTGGGGTTCGTCGCCGCGGTAAGGTGCATGACGTTGTCGAGAAGTTTTCGGTGATTAAGACCCTTAAAGCCATTGAAGATGCCAACGTAGTCTTGTTGGTTATCGATGCTCAAGAAGGCATTTCAGACCAAGACCTAAGCTTGTTGGGCTATGCGCTTAACGCCGGTCGCGCACTGGTGATTGCGGTCAACAAGTGGGACGGCATGGACACTGATGCCAAAGATCGCATTAAGAGCGAGTTGGACCGTCGTTTGGGCTTTATCGACTTTGCCAAGCTGCACTTCATCTCAGCGCTACACGGCACAGGTGTTGGTCACTTGTACGAGTCGGTAGAAGAAGCTTACGATTCGTCGACCAAGCGCGTATCCACCGCCATGCTGACTCGTATTCTGAAGATGGCGTCAGACGATCACCAGCCACCAATGGCCAAAGGTCGTCGTATCAAGCTTAAATACGCCCACGCCGGTGGTTATAACCCACCAATCATAGTGGTACACGGCAACTTGGTATCGTCGCTACCAGACAGCTACAAGCGCTACCTGATGAACTACTTCCGTCGTTCGCTGCAGATTGTTGGTAGCCCGATTCGAATTCAATTCCAAGAAGGCGATAACCCGTTTGAAGGCAAGAAAGAGAAGCTGACTTTAGCGCAACAGCACAAGCGTCGTCGCGCTTTGCGCGCGGCCAAAGGTCGTCGCTAACAGCTGCGCCAATGGCCCAAGGCTGTCATTCCCGCCCAGGCCCGTCATTCCCACCTAGGCCCGTCATTCCCGCCTAGGCCGGTCATTCCCGCCCAGGCCCGTCATTCCCGCGAAAGCGGGAATCTAGCCAACCGCCATAGGCAAGTTGCTAGATCCCCAGTCAAGCTGAGGATGACGAGGACGACGAAACTTAAATGACTGAAGCACATAAATGAAATCCCGCTCTTAAGCGGGATTTTTCGTTAAGCTTGCTTACCGGCCATGTAATAGAGAAAAAGAAAAAAGCTGCCAAACAGTATTACCAGAATAATGATCATAATGGTCAGTGTTTTTGAGCGCCGCATAGAGTCTAAGAGCGCGAAAGGGCTTTCGAGTAAACTAAGCATTCACTCACTCCTTTCTGTCAGCACTAAACAGCTTTATCCAAAACAAGAGTTCTATTCCTGCTCCAATGAGTAACACGGATATCGCCTTGGTCATCGAACCAACTAAGTAACAATAGGTGGCCGTGAATATCAAAGCGGTTAGCAAAGCAATCCGGTGCAGCTGTCTCATCTCTCGTATCCTTCCATTGAATTCGTTAGTGGTTTAAGTGACCTAAAACGCCCACCCCAAACTCACCATCATTTGATCCGATTTCAGCTTGAGATCTTCTGGCTTGAAATCAAAGCGTGCGTATTCTAGTGCTACTGTGAACTTCCTAACATCTAGGCGCAAGCCAAGCCCGTAAATGGGGGCTTGAGTAATGCTAATAGACTCCTTGCTACCACTGGTTTTGGCGTACAGCTTAGGGAATAAGTAGCCTGCGTGTAGATAGGGTTTTAAGTAGGTGTCGGTGGCGAGTGGAAAATCGTAGCCCACTTGAACACCCAAATTAATCCCGCGTAAATCCAAATCAAAGCCAGATTCTTTCGCGGTGACTTCAGTGAGACGTCCGTACGCAGCAAAGTATTTATGCAGGTCGTAAGCGACACCAATGCCATAGCCTCGCGCGGTTTTAAGCTGGTCGGTGTGGGTTTCAACATAGCTGGCTTCGGCGCGAAATCCGATGCGGTTTTTCTCGGCAGGGTTGGCAAGCACATTGGTGGATACCAACAAGTTAGCAAGCAAAAGGACGCTATTGATTCTGTTCACAGGAGGCTCCTTAAAGCAAACACTATGGCTAAAACTTAGTCGAAATAACTCTATTTAGGCCAGTGCGAATGAGGAAGGCAAACAAAAAGGGCAACTCTATGAGTTGCCCGGAAAGGTATTAAGCGCTTGGTACCGGAATGGGTTCGCGCTTGTGAGCAGTGCGGCGATAGGTGGCCAAAATCACCTGCTGGGCATCCGCCTCAACCTCACGACCTTCTAAGAAATTGTCAATTTGGTCGTACGTTACACCCAAGGCCTGCTCGTCTGCGAGTTGAGGCTGGTTGTCTTCGAGATCGGCTGTAGGCACCTTGCCAACGGTTTCGGCACAGGCACCTAAGTGGTCAGCTAGCGCACGCACTTGACGTTTGCTCAAACCAAACAGCGGGGCCAAGTCACAAGCGCCATCACCGAACTTAGTGTAAAAGCCCATGATGTTTTCAGCGCTGTGGTCAGTACCTGGTACCAAACCGCGATACAGACCCGCGACTTGGAATTGCGCTGCCATACGCATTCGAGCCTTAGTATTACCTTTACAGAAATCAGCGTGAGACTCAGCGACGCTCTCAAGTCCGGCATCGGCACAAGCTGACATGACCGATTGGTGAATGCCATCAGCGCCGGCTTGCACATTAATGGTCAAAGTGACGTCTGGTTGAATGAAGGCCAGTGCGCGTTGAGCGTCGTCTTCGTCGGCTTGCACCGAGTAGGGCAGGCGTACCGCGATAAAGCGATAGCGTTTCTCGTCTATGCTGGCATTGAGCTGGTCTACCGCGATTTGGCACAAGCGGCCACAAGTGGAGGAGTCCACGCCACCGGAGATCCCAAGTACCAGACAATCTAAGCCAGAGTTAAGCAGTTGGGTCTTAATAAAATCAACGCGGTGCTGCACTTCGGCAGCTGGGTCGATTTCCGGTTTTACTTGCATTTCTGCTTGAATAGCAGCGATCTCTGCCGCAAGCGCTTGCGTGTCAGACATAATACTCCAGTCCTTTTGCCCGCTATTTGGGGTAGTTAAAGGTTTCTTTTAGGTTGGTTTCGAAGGCTTGACTGAGGCAGCTGGATTTTTCCGGAGAATCGGACAACTTCGCTACCGGATAGCCGTCGGTTTGCACCAATTTCATCACGATGGATGGCACATTACAACCGGGAATATCCGCACTAAATTTGGAACCTATGCCCACCTGCACTTGAACTTGTTGGCCAAATTCCTGATACAAGTTCAGAAGCTCCTGATTCAAATCCTGTGCGTCGCTGAAAATAATGGCTTTGGTGCGCGGATCGATTCCCAATCTCTGGTAATGAGCAATGGCCTTTTTAGCAAACAGAGCTGGGTCACCAGAGTCTTGTCTGAGCCCGTCGTAGAGCTTGGCCGAGTATCGGTCAAAGTCTCTGAAAAACGCGTCCATCCCCACTGTATCGGTTAGTGCATAACCGGGGTCGCCCTGATACACGCGGATCCAATTGCGCAGGGCTTTGCGTTGGAATTTGTGCAGCACCGCCAACTGCTGATGCGCCATAAACCATTCGTGGCCTTGAGTGCCAAAGGAGTCGAGCTGCATCTCGCGAGCAATATGCATGTTTGATGTGCCGGCAAACACGTCTTTAGGTAGGGCGCGACGCAGGTAATTTATCATCTCCCAGTGTGCGGTGTAGCTAACCCGACGGCGCGTGCCAAAATCGAAAACTTGCAACCCAGACAAGTCCAAATCCATGGCTTTGGCTTTGTCTAAAAAATCAGCAACCTTGTGGGCCATACACTCTTTTTGCTGCTCAATACTGGCCTCAGGAAAGCAATGACGGTGGCGAATCTCACTGACGATAGTGAGTACAAATACCTCGAAGTGAATCACGTCTAGCCAACTGCCCTTAGCCTCAATGGCAAGCTGAGCTTGATTGTTGACGCTGATTTGGCACAGGCGAGGGTTGAGCTTGTAGTGGCTGAGGTAGTTGATAAAGGCTGGCTTAAAGTAGCCACATTTGTCGCCGGGTTGACGCCCCAGCGACTGCAAGTACCAGATATCCGATTGGCTAAAACGCAAGTCCGACAGCGCCTCGACCTCGGCGCGTACTTCAGCAACGTAAGGGCTAAAGTCTTCGTCGCTACGCACCTGAAACTGCATCGCGACTTCGGTATCGGTGAATAACTCAAAGATAGCCTGGTGAGTGAACAGCTTATATAGGTCGGTATCCAACAGAGATTGGATAATGCGTCCAGGGCGAAATTGACCGCGCATAATGGCCTCCAAGCATGGGCTCGTGACATGGCTCACATAGCATGCAATACATGTTATTAAATTGTTGTCTAGGTTGCCAATTCAGTTCAGTCTAGAAGTGTTCCCTATCGGGCCTAGGTGGTCGCCAAATCGGAGTTGTCGATGCCCGCGTTATTGAATTTTATTCGCGCGTTTTTCTCGAGTTTTAAAAATCTCCTTCCCATCATTTTGGTGGTTGCCTTCTTTCAGCTGGTGGTTCTCGACCAACCCATGCCTCAGCTAGCTTCTATGCTCATCGGTTTGCTGCTGGTGGCCATGGGCCTGACCCTGTTTGTGTTCGGTTTGAATCTGGGCCTGTTTCCCATTGGCGAGACCTTGGCCAAAGCGCTGGCTCGAAAAGGCAGCTTGTTTTGGCTGTTTACCTTTGCGTTTTTACTGGGGTTTGGCACCACCATCGCCGAGCCTGCTCTCACTGCTATCGCCAGTAAAGCCGCCAGTGTGGCGGCTGCTGCCGGAGATGTGGCGGACAATACCCAAGCCAAATCCAGCTATGCCTGGGGCTTGAGATTAACCGTTGCTCTATCAGTGGGGGTGGCCATTGTGCTTGGGGTGTTGCGCATCATTAAAGGCTGGCCGATACATCTGATGATCATCGGTGGTTATGTGGCGGTGATTGTTCTGACCTTTTTCGCGCCCAAGAGCATCATTGGTATCGCCTACGACTCGGGAGCTGTGACCACTTCGACTATCACAGTGCCCTTGGTTACCGCGCTTGGCGTAGGTTTGGCCAGCAGTATTAAAGGGCGTAACCCCATGCTAGATGGCTTTGGCTTAATTGCTTTTGCCAGTCTGACGCCAATGATTTTCGTGCTGATTTTCGGGATGCTGCGCTGATGGAAGTACTCGCTAGAATTCTCACCAGTTTCGCCTCTACTTGTGTGGATGTGTTGCCGATTGTCACCGTGATGTTCGCCTTCCAGTTGGGTGTACTCAAGCAGGGCATACCGAATTGGCCCAAAGTTGTATTGGGTTTTGTGTATGTGATTATTGGCCTGTCCTTGTTTCTGGTTGGGCTGGAAATGGCCTTATTCCCCCTTGGCGAGACCATGGCCAAGCAGCTCACCGCGCCGGACTTCATTGATACCTCAGGCGGCGTGTTGGCGGATCAGTTGGACTGGGCCGATTACTACTGGGTTTATTTGTTTGCTGCAGCCATTGGTTTTAGCACCACGATTGCTGAGCCAGCGTTATTGGCGGTAGCCATCAAGGCCAATCAAGTTTCGGCAGGGGCAATTAGCGTCACTGGCCTGCGAATTTCAGTAGCCATCGGTGCTGCGATTGGCATCGCTCTGGGCTGCTACCGGATTGTGGTGGGTGACCCTATTCATTACTACATTATTGCCGCCTACGTGGTGGTGATTATCCAAACCTCACGAGCGCCTAAAATGATCATACCCTTGGCCTATGATTCCGGTGGTGTCACTACATCGACGGTGACTGTGCCTTTGGTGGCAGCGCTTGGGCTGGGCTTGGCGTCCAGTGTCGAAGGGCGCAGCCCGCTTATTGATGGCTTTGGCTTAATTGCCTTCGCCTGTCTGTTTCCCATTATCAGTGTGATGACCTATGCCCAAATTAGTCAGTGGCTAAGCCGTCGTCGCAAACAAGAAGAGCAAGGAGACTCGCAATGCGCTTCAAGCTAATTTTGGCCTTTGTCGAAGAGGCCGATACCGAGGCTGTGATTGATGCTACCCGTAAAGCCGGAGCCACCGGGGCTACGGTGATCAATCACGCCAGAGGTGAGGGCATTACCCCGCACAAGTCGTTTTTTGGGTTGGAATTAGACCTAGCTCGCGACGTGATTTTGTTCGTGGTAGAGGAGCACCTAGCACGGGGTATTCTTGAGGTCATCGAACAAACCGGCGGTTTTGAAACGGGTTCGGGCAAAGGGATCGCCATTCAAATTGGGGTGGAAGATGCGGTGGGCGTTAGCCACCAAGTCGCCAGTCTGCGCAAATCCATTGAGGAGCAATTATGAACCAGTCAGAGAACCTAGTGAGAGTTCTAGAAGTCATGAGCCAAGACTATGCCTTGGTGGATGGCATGAACACCATCGCTGAAGCGATTGAAGTGGCCAGTAAAGCCAATGTACAAGTGCTGTTGGTCAATAAACGCCACGAGGACGACGAGTTTGGCATGGTGCTAATGAGCGACATCGCTAAGCAAGTGGTCTCTAGAGACCGAGCGCCAGAGCGGGTCAATGTCTACGAAATTATGATAAAGCCAGTATTGTCGGTACGCGGGCGAATGGACGTGCGCTATTGTGCGCGCTTATTTGAGCGCTTTGGCATTCACACCGCGCCTGTGATCGATGAGGATCAGATCCAAGGGGTGGTGAACTACCAGGATATCGTGCTTAAGGGAATGAGCAGCCGTTAACGGCTGCCCTTTATTTGCTCGCTAGCCCACACGTAAGCCTTAGTGTGGGCATCAGCGACTTGAACCACAGATAAGCGCATCAATGCCGCTTGTTGGGCGCATTGGTTCCACTGACCGTTTTCAAAGGCGCAGACTAACTCAAGCAGTTCGGCGAGCGGACCGTGTTTGTGCAACAAGGCCTGCTCCATATCTTCGTTCAATCCCAGCCCTTGCAGGGCCTCTTCGAGCGGGCGGTCCATCACTGCATCAATCAAGGACAGCATGCCAGCCAGATAAGCACTGGTGGCGTTACCGCCGTTAATAGAGTCCGCCAAAGTTTCGCAGAACTTGGCGCGAGTCAGGCAGTGATGCAGAAGCGCTGTTGGCTTACCGGTGGTGGAGGCCAGAACAAACTGCAGGGTTAAAAAGCGCTTAATCTCTCGCTGCCCCAACATCACCGCGGCTTGTCGAATCGAATTAACCTTGGCCTCTCGAGCAAAGGCCGCCGAGTTGGCGTATTTGAGCAAAGCCACCGACAGTGCCACGTCGCGCTCGACAATTGACACAATCTTGCTCAGCTCCAAGCTCGCCTGGCTGGTTTCAAATAGCAGCTCGGCCAAAACGGTTTGGGTGGGATTGAGCTCCGACGGGTTAGCGCTGTCTGGGGTCAGATAAAAGCGCCCCTGAAAATAGCGAGCACCCATGCTTTTTAATTGATGAAAGCTGGTGTAATCGTTCACGCCGGTGATCACCAACTTAGTGGGTTGGCCTGGGTGAAACTCATTGATGATTTCTTGCAGTCGCTCGCCGGAGACCGAATCGGCCGCCAAGCGCACGTAATCCAAATGGGTGTACAGTGGCTGCCAGTCGCGATCCACGGCGACTTTATCCACCATCACACTCAGGCCCAGTTGCTTGAGCTTTTTAAACTGCTCGATGCGCTCGTCTGTTGGGCTTTGCGACAGGCTAAAACCATGGATTAACTGGCCGCTTTGCCAGCCTTTGAGCAGGGGGCGAGCCGCTTTGCTCAGCCCACCACTAACCATTAGTTTTTTGTCTTGAGCGAGCAGTTTTAAGCGCTCGATATAGGCGACAAAACTTTGGTCTGGGCATTGTTCAGCGATGCGATCCAGCTTGTCTGACGTTCGCATTTCGGTGGCAAGTGTATTACCACGTTTATCGAGAATAGGGGATGCTTGGCACAGTGCGGTCATGGCGACTCTTATTATTTCTGGACTCTCGCAATCGAGTATACCGAGGAACAATAGCGCTCGCTAGCCAGAGTTTTACCACAAAAAAAGCCCTCCAGTTAGGAGGGCTAAAAGGATCGGAATTAACCTATTTTATTTCAATGCTTTACGACGAATCGCACAGCAGGCTAACAAGAATAAGCTCATCCAAGCCAGCGAACCACCGGAAGAAGGCTGTTCGACTTCTGGCTCAGGCTCAGGCTCAGGCTCAGGTGCTGGGGCCGGTTTGTTCTCGTCTACCAAAATGTCCAACACGAACTCCACTGACGCCTTATCGCTTGGGTGCGCTTTGTCAGCAATAGACACAGTGACCATGGTTTCGCCCGTGTAATCGGCATCGGCGGTCAGGTTAAACACCGCCTGGTCGTGCGTCACTTCGACAACCTCTGCGCTGATATAGTCACCAGTGACCGTTAGTGAGTTGTTGGTGTTCTTGAAGTCAGCAAACTGAACCACCAATCCTTCGAGGGTGTGGCCTTGCATCACTTGTTGATTGGCCATCTCGCCAACGTGAATGTTGCTAGGTACCTGTACCTCCACCAAGGTGGTTTCAGACTCTAGGTTTGCCGCCTCAGAATTAACCGTCACCGACTGAGTGTCGCCGACCGCAGTTTCTAGTACCGCCGCTTTAAACTTAACCGTGAATTGAGAAGACTCAGGACCCACGTAGTCGTAACAGATAACTAGGTCGTCTTTCAGTTGCTCGTTTAAGTTGTCATAGGCATAAGTGGTACTGCGGAACTCGCCATCAAGCGGACCGTATGGACCTACGTAGCCGTGTACACCACGAACCCCTACAACACCATTAGGTTGAGCATCGGCAAAGTCGATATCGTTGTACGCCATTACGATTTCGTACTCACCATCGCCGTAGCCGTATTCGCCAATGCGAACCAATGCTTGTGCATTGTAGTTGTCGTCAAAGGCTTTTTCCCAGTTCCACAGTGAGTAACCAGTTTCTGGATCTGTGCTGCTGTTGGCTAACTTGGCTGTGGTCATGCCGCGATAGTCGACAATCAAGTAGTCACCCAGCCCCAACACTGTGATACCGGTATTTTCGAAGGTATCAAGCGGTGTGTAGTGAGCGTAGTGGTAGCTGCTCGTTACCGGTGGGCCGATGATTAGGTCGTTCATTGGCATGATGATCAGTCCATCATCACCACCTGGATCATAGCTACTGTCTAGCTCTTCGCTGTAGAAGCCTGTCCAGTTTAGAGCAATCAAGTCCAACGGGAAGTTGCGCTGTTGATGCAGTGCGAAATGTCGCGGACCCACAGTTGCATGAGTGTTGGTGCCGGTTAAATCTAACCAACCGTTGCCTAAGAAACTGACGGTAAGCGCAGGGCGAGCGTCGAAGTTACCGTACATCGCCAGAGGCTTGTCAAAGTAGTCAGACAAGACGATATACGGATTGGCGCTATAGCCCGCAGGGCCAGGGTTCCAAGAGCCGTCGATGTCCGGATAGATTCGAGCGTCGGTAATGAAATCGATGTAAGTACCTTGCTCAGCGTTTGACTGACCAAAGTTGGGCACGCGACACAGAGGGTCGTTCTCGTTGGTGGTCATCTCATAGCGACGTTCCCAGTCGCGAGAGTTCAACTGCTCGGTGTCGATACTCAAGGTACCGTCTAGCACGCTGATGTTTTCGGCTAAAGCCATTGGCGCTTGAATCGACTCTTCGATTAAGTACAAACCATCGCTTAATTGAGCTTGTACCGATAGGGCGCGATCCATGCCACTTAGGTTTGGTGCAACCTTAACTTCAAAGTCG
Source organism: Paraferrimonas sedimenticola (assembly GCF_002282855.1). GTDB lineage: Bacteria > Pseudomonadota > Gammaproteobacteria > Enterobacterales > Shewanellaceae > Paraferrimonas > Paraferrimonas sedimenticola. Next base: position 165,294 of record NZ_NRIR01000005.1, read on the forward strand.
AGAATGTCGCCAGGGCGCGCTACCGACTGAGAAGGGGTAACGCTGACATCATTGCCATCGCGTTCTAGACGCAAAGCAGAAAAGCCAATATTACCTGGGTTTTGCGCGTCGCTGCCGATGTCTAGCATTGAGTAGTAAACTTCGCTGTCTTTGGTTGGGAAATCCCAATTGAACAGCATTTCGTACTCTTGGTAAGAGTTGGCTACCGCAGGGCCTTCTAGCCAGAAGTCGGAGGTTTCGGTGTTGCTAACCACGCCGCTAAGCAATGCAAAGGACTCGGTGGCACCACCTTGTACACCCATTAACGGGCTATGGATTAACACCCAATAGTCACCGGCGTCTGGATAGTTGATTGAACAGAAGTTCTCAGCAGTAGATGAGATTGAAGCACAAATTACTTCGTCATCAAACTGGATGACTCCGTCCTGGTTCTTATCAATACCCATAAAGAGTTGCGGCTTACCATAGGCTTCGCCACCCATGAAGTCGGCGGTAGAGCTCAAACGCTCTTGGATTTCCGCTACCACACGGGTTGCATCGCTGCCGACGCTTAGCCAGTACTCAAAGCTTGATTCAGGGGATAAGGCTTCAGGATCTCTAAGCGCCTTCTTGTCCCACGCTGCTTCTTGTTTAAGCACAATCTCGGTGCGATTGGCCAATACAGGCTCCATCACACGGCTGTTAAACTCAGAAATCGAGCCTAAGCGAGTTCTTGGCAACTGATAGTTGCCCGAGTCGCGATTCAAGCTCAGATTTAGGTCCGATGGCAGCGCAACGGCTTTGTGTTGCATTTCCATTGGCCAGTTTAGGGTTGGCAAGTGGGCTTGGTCAGGTACCAGTGACACATTGCCGACCACTGCAATTTCCATGTCATGGGATTGCGAGTGACTGTTGATCACCGATGCGGTCACAGTAACCACTTGAGACTCGCCTTTTTTCAGCGAGAAGCTTGAAGGGTTTACTTTAATGTCCAAGCTGACTTCGCTGATATCCGTCTCGGCGGTCCAGCTACCGTCTTCTGTAGCCGTTACCGTGCGCAGCCAGGTACAGGTGCCGTTGCACTCGTAGTTGATCAAGTGAGGAAGGTTTAGACCGCTTACTACACCGCCGTTTTCTGGGTTGGCGTCGACAAAGCGCTGAATGGTTTCATCCATCACTAGGCCAGGGTTCAAAGCGGCTTCGATGTTAATCAAGCCATGACCTTGCTCTGCGGAAACCGCATCAAACTCTTGGCCAAACACGTTAACCGATTTGAGTTTGGCTTGGGCTGTCATCAGAATCGCTGACTGTACTTGGGTAGGGGTCCAATCAGGGTTGGCTTGGCGAATCAAAGCGGCTGCACCAGCCACGTGAGGCGAGGCCATCGACGTACCTGACTATAAGCTATACTCGCCAACCATGCCCGGGTCGGCAAATGGCATAGATTGGGTGTCTGGCGCGTAGATGTTAACCCCAGGCGCGGTAAGGCTTGGGAATATATTACCTACGTAAGTTCTTGAAGGTCCGCGAGAGGAGAATTGGGCCAGCTTATCGGCATTAGATTCGTCGATATGACGCTCCATAGCGTTGGCTTCAATAGTGATCTGCGGATCGATTGCCGTCTGCTTCCAGCTCACCAGAGCATTTCCAGCTTCATAGCTGATGTTGGCACCTGGTAGTGGGAACAAGTCGTCGTACAAGTCTTGGATAGATTCACTGTTGAACAGCAAGAAACCGCCGGCACCGGCTTTCATAACCTTGTCGGCTTTGGCAACACGGGCAATATTGTTGGCTAGCTCGTAGCCGCGCTCACACAACACAATTTCATCGGCAGCGAAGGTGTTCTCGGCAAAATCGTCAATACAGTATTGATTGCCATAATCAGCAGCGTAAACCAACTTACCGGTTATACCATCACTGACGCCTTTGGCTTGAGTTAAGTAGTGTAATTTTGACTCGGGAAAGGCTTCACCGCTTGAGGTAGGGTTAGAAAGCAGCTTTTCGCCGGCAGAAATACTGCGGCTATGGGTTGAAGCCGCTACAGCCATCAACCAAGGCGAAGAGTGATCAGCTCGAAGGTGGGCGTCGTTACCCACGGCGGCTGCAACTACGATACCTGCTTCACGAGCAGCGAGAAAAGCCATCTCTGTCGCGTCGATCCATGGCAGCATCTCGCCACCACCAACGGAAAAGTTAATGACATCAACACCATCGGCGATCGCGTCATCAATCGCTTTCAAAACTGTCGGAGTATCACAAGCATTGATTAGCCCTTGGGCGAAACACACCTGGTAAGAAATGATGTTGGCATGAGGCGCTACGCCAGAGATGGTACCCATCTCCAGACCGGTATTAATACCATCGCCTTGTTGGCCAATTTCAGGCACGACATAAGGTACTTGATGCAGCACGTTACCTGCCGCGGTACCTGCCACGTGTGAGCCATGACCTTGGTAATCTTCGCCGTTTTCCGGTGCAATGCCGTCGTAGTAACTAGTGATATCCGAGTAGCTGCGTACCCCAATCAACTTAGAGTTACACAGGTGCTCAAATCCCTCGATAGCGCAATCACCTACGTAGACCCCTTCGCCATAGGGGTTTTTCACCGTGTAGCCATCGTCACCTGTGGCGGCGAACGCTGGGTGTTGGGTGTTAATACCCGTATCAAGTACACCGACAATAATGCCTTCACCCTTGAACGCCAAGCCGTGGTCGTTGTCGCCCAACCAGGCTGATTCAGCGCCGATGTGCTGCGGACCCACGTCCGTTGAAATTTGGATTGGCTTGGCACGTTGCACAAACTCCACTTCGCCAAGCTGACTTAGGCGCTGGGCTTGCTCTTGGGTCATGCGAGCGCTGAAACCGTTGGTGGCGTAGGTGTATCGCTGCTCCACTTCAACCGACACGCCTAGGGCTGCGGCTTTGGATATTACCTGAGTCTGTTGTTGCTCAAGTACGCTGCGGTACTGTTGTACAGCGCTGTTGCGCTTCAGACTGGTCTTAATGCTAGATAATTGGTTGGCTTGAATTGCCGCTTGAGTGGATATTGGCGCATCCGCTAATCCACCAGTGTAACTGGCTACCGGTTGCTGCTTGAGACGCACAATGTAGCTATGCTCGCCAGACAGTCCGTTTTCCCATACGAACTTCTGCTTTGGTTGAGCGATGATTTGGTTAACACCGCCGATGGACTGAAGCTTGCTAGTATCGATTGAATTGGTCGCCTGGCTTTGGACAGCCGAGGCCTTGATAGGTTGATAGGCCGGCTTGAGTACGCGCGCATCCGAAAGGGTCGGGGCACTCGAAGACGCTGCAGCAGCGACACCAGTCGCGTAGAGCGCTGCAGAGATCACGGCACTGACTCGGGTTAGTTTCATTGGATTTCCCTGTAACTGCCTTGTTGATATTTATAGGTATAATTGTTCCACCTTTGTTGGCGTTATCATTGTTACAAGCGAGAGAATTATTATTCAAATGCATATTTCATCAACTAGTCATGCATTTCTTGCATAGTAGATGAATCCTAATTGCAGGAAAGCCGGTGAATTAGGCACTATTGCTTTACTGTGAATCTAATTAAGTTCTGATTTTAAAGACTTTTTATCTTTATGGGGTTACGTTTGTGCGCTTTGTATTTTAGGTTTCCAATAAAGAGGTTTTAGCCAGGTTGGGAAAAAAATTAGTCAAAATTCTTATAAAATGGGACTGAATAAATATTCTAATTCTTCTGATGTTGAGTCTGAAACTAGCCTTTCTTCGCGTTGTTGTCACAAATAGTTAACAAATTAAAGTAAGTGCTCTGGCTTGAGAAGGGCAAAACTAAAGAAGTGTCTGGGTTCGCTATTTTTCTGAGGCCACGCCCGTGGTAGCTTGGCAAACTAGATGAAGATATCTCTACTTGTCCCAAAACGAAAAAAGCCAACCCGAAGGTTGGCTTTTCTGATGTGGTGCAGATGGGGAGACTTGAACTCCCACGCCCGTGAAGGCACTAGCACCTGAAGCTAGCGTGTCTACCAATTCCACCACATCTGCAAAAGTGGTGCCCGGAGGCGGAATCGAACCACCGACACGAGGATTTTCAATCCTCTGCTCTACCGACTGAGCTATCCGGGCAAGGTGTTGTCGTTGACAACGGGCGCTATTAAACGGTTTTTAGCCCTTGAGGTCAACCGTTTTCTGCAAAAACTTATCCTGTTCTGTTTGATTGGGTGTTTTTGCGTCAAAGCGAATGTAAAAGGCCCAAAGCTATGATTCGGTACTATGGCTCAGCACCGTCACACGAACTAGCACGCACTACCAGTTCCGGGGTAAAGCAGGTTTGTTCTGGCGTGGCTTTGGCGCGGCGATTGGCCAGCAATAGTTCAGCAGCGTGCTGGGCAATTTTCTGATTGGGCTGGTGGGCAGTGGTGAGCTTTGGCCAGGTTTGACGCGAGAAGGGACTGTCCTCAAAGCCTGCAATCGCCAGCTGTTTGGGAATTTCCACTTGTTGTAATCGCGCGGCAAATAAGGCTCCTGCAGCAATTTCGTCGTTACAGGCAAAAATAGCCGTTGGCGGATTATCTAGGGCCAGAAGTGCTTTGGCACCGGCAACCCCAGATTCAAAGCTGTAGTCACCGTCGATCGCTAGCTCGGTACAAGCTTCGATCTGTTCGCTAGCCAATGCGTCGAGATAGCCGCGATGACGTTCAGTGGTGGATTTGTGTTGCTGGCCACCACTTAAAAAACCAATGCGCTGATGGCCTTGTTGTAATAAATGCTGAGTAATGTCCGCTGCTGCTTGACGGTCGTTAATGAAAACTGTGTTAGCCAACTCGCCGTCGCCTGACACAATTCGTACAAAGCTCACCCCTTTGGCCTCAAGCGCGCTTATCATGTCCTCGCGCTCCGACAGGGGAGGGGTAAGCACCACACCGGCTAAGCGACTGCGATCGACCCACTCACAGATGCTGGTGACAATATCTGGCTCAGACGAGTGACAAGGATGAATTACCAACTCGTATCCCTGAGACTGACAAACCGACAGCAAGCCCACCTGCATATCAATCACGTAGTAAGCGTTTGGGTTGTCGTAAACAAAACCGATGGCAAAGGCGCTAGAGCTAGCTAGGTTGCGCGCCGCTACATTGGGTTGGTAGTTCAACTCTGAAACGGCAGCCATCACTTTGTCATAGGTGGCCTGCTTTACTCCCGCTTCTTGGTTGATGACTCGAGAGACGGTTTTAATTGAGACGCCGGCTTGTTTGGCAACGTCATTAATGGTGACTTTCATAGCCGCTTTGCATTTCCTTTGGCTGAGCTATTTAAAGTGGTGTCGAGCTGTAACCGTACAGTATTAAAAGCCGATATGGCAAACGCAAGTTGCATACGTTTGCAATTTTTCATTCGTTGAAAAAATGAGCGAAATTTTAGCGATTTGTTGGTTTTAGACCTAGGTGGATAGGGAACGGATCACTATTTCAAAAATTCGAACAGCCTAATTTAGAATGGTGACTATCTGAGCTTTAATCTATTTAAAACAATTATTTACGTATTTTTGTAAGCGGTTTCACAAAATTTTTATGTAAACGAAATGCAAATAAAACTTTTAAAAGGTGTGGCGCACCATCGAAAACTTGTGTATGTTTTGTTCAACTCATGACAGCGTTGTCATTTTGTAGGTCAACAAGGTCGATGAGGAATAAAAACAACAGTTCATAGGGAAGGGAAGTTAATGCGAGCACCAGCCATGAAACCGAGCCTGATCGCCGCAAATGTAGCTCTGCTACTAGGTAGTATTGCGATGCCAGCTGTCGCCGACGAGGCAGCCAGCGCACAAGATATTGAGACCATTGAAGTACGCGGTATCCGCGCTTCTTTGAAAGCCAACCTAAACGCCAAACGATTTGCGGATAACGTGGTTGATGCCATTACCGCAGAAGACATTGGTAAGTTCCCCGACCAGAACGTCGCCGAATCACTAAGCCGTATTACCGGTGTGTCGGTAAGCCGTGAATTCGGTGAAGGCGAGCGCATTACTATTCGTGGCTCAGGTCCGAATCAAAACCGTACCTTGCTGAATGGCCAAAACGTGGCCACAGCCGACTGGTTCATTCTAGATAACCCTTCGCGTGGCTTTAATTTCACCTTGTTGCCGTCCAGTTTGGTACGCGCCTTGGAAGTGAGTAAATCACCTACTGCCAAGCAAGACGAAGGCTCAATCGGTGGTACGGTTTCAATGAAAACTCGCCGACCACTAGAGCTGGATGCCAACACCTTTAACTTTGGTGTGAAGGGTGTCTACTCTGACGTTTCTAAAAAGACCGACCCAATTCTCGATGGCCTTTACTCGTGGAAAAACGATGACGAAAACTTCGGTGTGTTACTTAGCGCCCACCGTCAGGAGCGCTTCGTACAACGCGAAGGCATCGAAGTACTGGGTTGGACGCCTAAAGATGATATGGGCAAGCGCGCACCACGGGATATTGGTAACCCACTCTTCATGCAAGAGCGCAAGCGCACCACCTTATTCGGAAGTGTTCAATTCGCACCAAGCAACGAGTGGGATTTCACTTTCAATGTCCTGAATTCAAAAATGGATTCAGACAACGCCAACGTCAACTTGCTGATCCGTCCGCAAAACAATTTGGATCAATTGGTTAATACGGTTGAAGATGGCGACGGCAATATTGTCGCTGGTGAGGTTGCATCAGCCGGCTCCTACGAGTGGGATTTCATCAACCGCGAATCGCGCACCGAGACCGCAGCCTACGATTTAGACATCAATTTCACGGGTGACAGCTTTAGCGCCCACGCTCAAGTGGGTTACACCAAAGCCAAAGGCGGCACCTACAACGAGACTTCTTGGAGTTTCGTGCCGAACCCCAACAAACTTGATGTTGATTCGGCGGATACTGGTTATTCCTTTGACCTGCGCGGCAAGCCAAGCGTAAATATCAACGTGGATCCAACCGACGGTACCCTGTGGGCGCAAAACTGGACCTGGGGTGGTAACAAACCAACCACAGACGAAGAGAAGTACGGTCAGCTGGACTTTAACTTCCCAGTTGATGCCTCTGTATTTACCTCAATTGATGTGGGTATCAAGTATCGTGACCACGACCGCACTCAAGGTCGTCAAGCCTACAGCTGGCACGGCCCAGGTACGTCAATGACTGGCGACCCAATGTCCGATTATATGAACGAAATTTTCGCTCAGTGCCCAACCCTTGCCGATTGCGGCCAGAGCGACGGTGTTCACTCGGTGGCAGGCAATGTGGTTAGCGGCAACGTAGTCGAACAGTTGCGCGGTAATAAAGGTGCTTTCTGGGAGCTGGGCTTTGGCCCACAAGCGGATTACGCTGTATCCGATGTGCTAGGTGAGATCTGGGAAATTAATGAGAAAATCCTAGCGGGATACGCTCAGGCCAACTTCGCCAGCGATAGCTATCGCGGTAACTTCGGTGTGCGGGTGGTAAAAACCGACCAAACCGCGTCAAGTTATGAGTTCTCCAATGACTCTTGGGGCTTGTTGACCGTAGATCGCGAATGGTTGACGCCATCAAGCCTGGATTGGGTGACCCAAAAGCGCAGCTACACCGAAGTATTGCCTAGCTTTAACTTTGCCTACAACGTCACCGAAGACCAGTTGGCCCGTATCGCGATTGCCCGCGTAATGGCACGTCCGAACTACTCGGATTTGGCGCCAATTGTTGCCCCTGGCGCGCTAAACGTTGATTTTCCGACTGGGATTGGCGGTAACCCAAATCTAAAACCGCAAATCGCGAATCAGTTGGATTTGACCTACGAGTGGTACTTTAACGAAGAGTCAGTGCTTTCAGCGACTTACTTCTTTAAAGATATTGAGAGCTATCGCAGCTCGGGTACTCGAGTTCAAGAATTCTACGACCAAGAGAACGACCGTCCGGTGGATGTGACTATTACCATTCCTGAAAATGGAAAGGGCGGCCAAACCAATGGTCTTGAGCTGGGTTATCAGCACACCATTGGCAGCTTTGGTTGGTTGGCCAACTACACCTACACCGACGCCAAAAACGACCAGCAGCGTGTCGAAAACGCACCTGGTAGTGGCTTGGTCGAAGGTACCTCTAAGCACATGGCCAACGCTCAAGTCTTCTTCGACAACGACATCCTTGGCGCGCGTTTGATGTATAACTATCGCACCGAGTGGTACAAGGGAGTCAACTGGACAGGTGCTGAGGTGTGGAATGACTCTTATGGTCAGCTGGACTTCAGCTCGTCCTATCAAGTTACCGACTACCTGAGTATCGTGTTGGAAGCCACCAATTTGACCGACCAAAAAATTGTGGAATACGACACAGACAAAGATCGTTTGTTGTCCATCTACCAAAACGGACGCCGTTTTGTGCTAGGCGCCAACTTGCGCTTCTAATCTAGACTTAGGTCTCTCTGTTTGCCGCGGGTATCTCCCGCGGCTTTTTTATTGGAACAAAAGTCGCTACTATCGTGTGCGACCATTAAATAATAACAACGGAGTCTTTCCCAATGGCCTTGGAATTAGTGCCGCTGACAAAGCAACAGCATGCCAAAACCAAACTTCTACCAAACCCTGGTTTTAAACACGTAAAAGACGAGCACATCGCGCCTGTTTTAGTACAAGAATTTTCCCGTGCCTCCAGCGAATTTCCAATTGTGTTTGTTAAGCGCAACGAAGAAGAGCTGCAACCTGTGGTTATCCTAGGCCTTAAGCCTGGCGAGAACCTGTACACCGATGGCCAACGCTGGACCGGTTTGTACATCCCAGCATCTGTCACTCATCACCCATTTGCATTGGTGCCATCGTCTCAAAACGAAGACGAGCTAATGGTTGCTATTTTGCAAGGCAGTGACTTGTTGTCTGAAGAAGAAGGTCAGCCTTTGTTTGACGATAAAGGCGAAGCCACTGAGCTATTAGAACGTCGCAAAGACGCTATGCTGCAGCAGTTTGAAATGGCTAATGTTACTCGTGCGTTCACCAAGACAATTCAAGAGTTGGACTTGTTTGAAGCTCAGTCGCTAAACCTAGAGCTTAACGGTGAAAAAGTGACTATTAACGGCTTGCACATGGTCAACGAGAAGAAGCTGATGGATTTGCCGGCTAAGAAAGTGGAAGACTTGAACAAGCGCGGCTTGCTAGGTCCAATTTACGCCCACTTGTCGTCATTGCACCAAATCCACCGCGTTGCCACTAAGCGCGCTGAATTAAAGCCTGCAGAAGCCCCACAAACTGAGGCTGCTGAAGCTTAATTCAAGTATCTGACTTGCCGCTAAAAGCGGTAAGTCAGACCCACCGCACCTGCAAACACATCGCTCTCATAGAACACTATGTTCGAGCGCGTATCCGACCATGCCACAATCAAATTCATACTAAAGTCTTTCCAGCCAAAGGGCTCTTTGTAAGCGTACAGCGCAAACACGCCCAGCTTCTTGTCCTTTTGTTCTTGCATGAACACTGGGTTGCTGGCGTCGTAGCTGGTTTGGCTATAGCTGATGTTGGCGGTTAAAAAGTGTCGATTGCGATTGTAGTTCATGGCAAAGCGGCCACCGAATTCTTTGCTGGCCATCGCCTTACCTTTGAGATCGCCGCGAGTGTAGAACAAGCTCGGGGTGAGTCTTAGGTTTTTACTCAAAGGGACAAAGCCTTCTAAAGTCACACGGTGAAAATTACCGTCGCGCACCAGCAGGTCTTGCTGCGATCGAGTGATCCCTTGGCTCTGGCCACTGATTTCTTTTTTCACCTCAGTGTTAGCAAAACCGTATTTGAGGTTAATTGGCAAGCCCCAAATAAAGTCCAACGCGATACGACCACCCTGGTTTTTCACATCGGTTTTTTCACGCGCCTCATCAATCAAATAGGGGTCGGCCCAAGTTTCACCAAAGAAGGGCAGGTCAGGGAATAAAGCGAAGGTGGCGCGGGTGCCTGAGTCGAATTCGCGAGTCACGCCGGCTTCCAATTGAAATTCACCACGGCTGACGTTATCTAAGCTGTTACCTAGAAACCACTGAGTTTTTAAATCTTGCTGAGTGTAGGCGGCGCGCAACAGTGGAAACACTACACCTTTGGTGGTCGTGGTTCCTGAGTTGTTTAAATCTTTGGTAACGGCGTTTTCATTTTCTGGATTGAACTGAGAAGTGGAACGACCGACACCGGCATTTAAGTTAATGGTGAAGTCCCAACCTGGCTCTTCAGCTAGCGGTGGCGGTTTTCTTTTTTCGTCTTTTTCGGCCAGAGCCGGGGTTGCAACTAGTGCGGATAATACTGCGAAGGCGATTAGTGAGCGTTGAACCATAACAACTTCCTTATCCAAATTCAGTTCGTTCGATGTGGCGATGTTAACACAAGAATGTAACAAAAGGGTTTCAAAAAGTCTCAACGTTGGTAGGGACTAAGTCGATCACTTTGGGCGCATTGAATTTTCTGATAATAAACCAAATGACAACGCTGTCATTTTGAGTTTGACTGGGTTACACTCGTTGTCAGTTTGTTAATTAGAGCTTGCGTGAAAAGCTTGAACGTTCGAGGGAAAGATGGACTCTAGTCAGTGCAAAAACACGCCCTTATATGTAGGGATTGATGGTGGCGGCACCAAGTGCTGTGCAAGCTTGTATGACGTTAATGGAACACTGCTGGCTAGCGCGATAACCGGTCCAGCCAATCCGCTGCACGGACTAGAACGGACGTTGGAATCAATTGTTAGCGCCACCTCGCAAGCGTTGGCCAATTCTGGCCTCAGTCAGTATCAACTTAGCGATCTTGTGGTTGGCGCGGGTTTAGCCGGTGTGAATCTGCCGAGCTTGTATGCCGAGGTGGAAGCTTGGGAGCATCCGTTTGCTCATTTCTATTTGACTACAGATTTGCACATCGCTTGTTTGGGCGCGCATCAACAAAAGGATGGCGCGATCGTGATATGTGGCACTGGCTCTTGTGGCTATGCCCTGGTCGGCCAGCAAAGTCATCGACTGGGTGGTCATGGGTTTCCCTACGGTGACAAAGGCAGCGGCGCCTGGATAGGTATGGAAGCATTTAAGCGGGTACTGCTTCATTTTGACGGGGTAGGGTCAGCACCCAAGCTTGCTGAGGCGTTGTTGCTGCACTTTGATGTGAGCAACGACCTTGCACTAGTGGAGTGTTTAGCCAAACAGCCCTCCAGCGAGTACGCCAAATTGGCCAACTTAGTCTTTGACTGCGCCGAGGCGAAAGACCCTGTTGCCATCGAGATCATCACAGAGGGTGCGGTATACCTAAACCAACTCATCGAGCAGCTATCTGCTCACAGCGAGCCACAGCTGCCAGTCTCGATTTTGGGCGGGCTCGCTCGCCGCTATCAAGCTTGGCTAAGCGCATCGGCCAAACAACGATTGGTTCCCGCCAGAGGGGAACCCCAGTTGGGCGCGTTATTGTACGCCCAATCACAACACCAAATGTTCCAAGGGATGGCCTCATGACCACAGTAATGCAGACAGAAGCACTGTCATCACCGAATAAAATAGCTCAACAGCTGCAGCAAAATACCGCATTGGTTAGTCAGTTAGCTGAGCGTATTCGAGAGTATGCTCCCCATAGCGTGATGATCATTGGCCGCGGTTCATCGGATCACGCCGGGGTGTTCGCTAAGTACTTGTTTGAAATTGAGGCAGGAATTCCCACTTTTGCGGCGGCCCCTTCGGTAGCCAGCGTTTACGGCAAACGCTTGCAGCTACAAGGCACTTTGGTGCTGTTGATTAGTCAGTCGGGACGCAGTCCAGACATTCTAGCTCAAGCGCAAATGGCCAAGGATGCCGGTGCTCTGTGCATAGCGCTGGTTAACGATGAAAGCGCGCCCATTGCCGATATTGTCGATTGCTTGGTGCCGCTTAAAGTCGGTGAAGAGCGAGCAGTCGCGGCGACTAAGAGTTACTTGGCCACCTTATCAGCTTTGCTGCAGTTGGTGGCGCACTGGCAACAAGACCAGCAACTGATCCAAGCGTTGGAGTCACTGCCGCAGGCTCTGCATTCGGCCCAGCAGCTAGCGCCTCAACTAACGCCGGAGTCGGTGGAGGGGGTTGCTAATCTAGTCGTGCTAGGACGCGGGCTAGGCTACGCCATTACCAAAGAAATAGCACTCAAGCTCAAAGAGGTCTGCGGGATCCACGCCGAAGCTTTCTCGAGCGCCGAGTTTTTGCACGGGCCGGTGACTTTACTTGAACAGTCGCTGCACCTGTTAGACGTCAGTGTAAGAGATGAGGCGCACTCGTCTCACCAAGAGCAAATCGAGGAGCTTAAACGCCGCGGTGGCCAGTTAGTACAGCTGCATCAAGGCAGTATTGTCGTGCACCCTAGGATCGCTCCGCTATTAGTGTTGCAGCGCTTTTATTTGGATGTGGAGCAAGTGGCATTGGCGCGTGGTATTGACCCTGATGCGCCGGTTGGCCTTAAAAAGGTAACCCAAACCCTATGAGTATGATTGGTTTATTGGCCGACCGAGTGTTCAACGGCGAGCGCTGGCTCGAAGAGACCCCTATCTTCTTTGATGACAGTGGCGTGGTGTCGCTTTCCCGCGTTGAGGGTGTGGCGATTGAGCGAATGTCTGGGGCTTTGGTGCCTGGGTTTATCGACACTCAGGTCAACGGCGGTGGTGGAGTCTTGTTTAACCAAGCGCCATCCGTCGACAGTTTAAAAGTCATGATGGCTGCACATCGGCGCTTTGGCACCACAGCCATGACACCGACTCTGATTAGCGATAGGTACGACACCTTGTGCGCCGGTGCCGACGCGGTGGCTGAAGCCATCGATTCACAAGTGGCTGGTATTGTCGGTATGCACTTTGAGGGCCCGCATTTGGCCGTGGCTAAGCGCGGCGTGCATAGAGCCGATGTATTGCGGCCCATGTCCGACGCCGAAATGGCTCAGTTTTGTCGGGATGATCTAGGCCAAGTCATAGTAACCCTGGCGCCTGAAGTGGTGCCGGTCAGTCAAATCAAAGAGCTGGTGGCGGCGGGTGTGGTGGTAAGCCTAGGTCACACCAATGCGGACTGCGATACAGCGATTAAAGCCATTGAAGCGGGCGCCAAAGCCTCCACTCACCTATTCAACGCTATGTCGGCCTTTGGTTCCAGAGAGCCGGGTGTGGTTGGGGCAAGCTTACTCACTAACGAGCTGATAGCTGGCATCATCGTCGATGGTCATCATGTTGATTATCGCGCTTTGCAGCTAGCCTATCGTCTTAAAGGTGTCGATGGGCTGATGTTGGTGACTGACGCCATGTCGCCAGTGGGAACCGACATCGAATCTTTTGATCTGCAGGGGCGAACTATATTGCGTCAAGGGGACAGGTTGAACGCCCAAAGCGGTGAGCTGGCCGGTTGTGTGCTGGATATGGCTAGTGCAGTTCGCAATTGCGTTGATCACATGGGGTGTGCGTTAGCGCATGCACTACAAATGGCCAGCCGCACACCGGCGAGTTTGCTGGGACTTAGTGAGTCAAAAGGGCACTTGCAACCTGGCGCCGATGCGGACCTTTTGCTTATCGATGATGACTTGCAGGTAAAGCGCAGCTGGATTGCTGGTAAAGAGGCTTAATAAGCGCCAGCGGACACTGGCGCTTTGTATTTACTGACCGAAAATTTCGTTGAGCTTGGCGCCTAAACGGTGTCCCGCTTGCACTAAGCGCAACTCCATGTCTTTGCGATTCCAATAGGCGTACTTATAGCCCATATCGGTTTCGCCTTTCTGGTTTTGCTCAAGCTTGTAGGCTTGGCTTCGCATGGTTTTCGACTCGTTTGCCCAGTCCTCGTAGCTGGCCTTTACCCACTCGGCAATGGTGCTCTCAGGCGCGATATCGATAAAGCTGACGTACTCGGTGTAGCTCAATCCGTAGTAGTCGATCAGCTGTGAATCCCACACTCGGTGAAGATTCGAGTCCTCGCCAAACCATTTCACTTTGACGTCATTAGCGCCGCGGTCATAGCGGTTACCCACGTGCAGTGGCTGGTGAATGTCACCGACAAAATGGATGTAAAAAGCCAGCGCTTGCCATTGTTGTTCTTGGGTTAGTTCGGGGTCTTTGAGCTGCTTTTCAAAGCGGTATAGCGCCTCGAGAATATCGCCTTTGGGATTGCGATTCTCTAAGGTGTAAATCGACTCATCATCGTTGAGTGACACATAGTGCCATGGGTGGGTGTAGTCATAGGCCTTGTCCGAGCGAATTTCGTCGGGCCAGGTAGATAATATTGCGAGTTTTTGTCGCCCAACAATCTCACTGATAGCATCACGGGCCTTGTCGTTGAGTTGGCTTTCGGCGATTTCGGCGACGATACGGTGACCGTCTTGGCCCCAACTAAAGCCATTGGCATGGAAAAACAAAGTGCCGAGCAAAATGAAAATCTTCAGGTGTTTCATGGAAATACCTAGGGTTTTAAAAAGATTACCATTATAGCCTTGTTTTTGAGGTCGGGTTCAAGTCGCGCCCATAGGGAACAGTATTTAGGGCGAGGAGAGAGGATTAAACAGCGCTAGATTTCGTGACCTATTTTGAGCGGCCACAAACAACAAAAAATCCAACGCCTCAAATTCTCGAATCCGCAAAACTTGTTTTTGGATTCGCCATTTGCGACGCTGGATTTTTCTGTTTAGCTATATCGGATTAGCGACGACGCCAAGCCAAAGGCAGTAGCATCAATAAGCCTAAACCTAAGCTGCCCGCAGCCTTCGGTTTAGTCCAGCCAGTTTCGACGGCATTTTTAACGTTAATGCTAACCGCTGAAGTCACGGTCTCAACACCATCGCTGATGCTCAACTCGAACACAAGCGCTTGGTCGACAGACACGTCAGGAGCGGTCACGTTCAGCACCAAACCATCCGCTGAGAATTCAGCGCTTGCGCCAGATACCTGCTTCCAAGCATAAGTTAATCCTTCAGGCTCATCAGCGATAGACGCGGTAATGACAGTGCTCTCACCTTCGTTGAGTTCGGTGGTGCCACTGAAAGACACGTCCAAAGTCAGCGGGATGTTGGCAATGGTGAAATCAACCAATTGGCTAGTTTCCAAGCTGCCATCGCTGACGGTTAGCTTAAATTGCACCTGAGTGTCGGAATCAACTTCCGGAGCGACTAGGTTCAATACTGAGCTGCTCTCCTCAAAGCTCAGTTCTGGACCGGCTAACTGTTCCCAACGGAAGCTAAGTTCAACACCTTCCTTGGCAGCAGTTTGAGAGGCATCAATGGCGAATGAGTCACCTTCGAACACCTGCTCAGGGATCTCGATAACAAAATCAACTTCTAGCGTTGGTTCAACGTCGCCGCACGCTACGCCGTAAATTTCTTTTACCCACTCAGGATTATCAATGTACGGGTTGCGGTTGCCTTGATAGGTGTAAACGGCGTTGTTGCGTTGGATGTCCGCAGCGTCAACAGGATCCTGCTGGTGCCAGTTGTACATGGTACAAAGCTTACCGTGTAGCGGTTCGTTGGCCGAAATCTCTTCAGCGGTGGTAATGCGATCAACCGCGACAAGATCTGGCATGTTGCTGTCGTTACCTTGGTAACGAGTGTCCATATACAGAATCATACGGGCCACATCGCCTTTAACCGAGTCACGAGGCTCGAAACAGCGTTTGTCGGTATCTCGGAAATTACCAGGCGCGCTACTCACCTCTTCGCCGGTATCGCTGCAAATGTCGAAATCGTAGTTGCTACGGATTGAGTTAACTGTACCATCAGCCGCACGCAAGTGGTGGGCATCGGTATAACCTAGTTGCGATTCATTAGGGAAGCCGTGACTTTTGGCCCAAACGTGTTCGCGGTTCCAGCTGCCGCCGCGACCGGCGTTGCTGTTTTTGGCAATCGAGTTACCCGTGTATAGCTCGATGACGTTCATGCTGTCAGCTGGGTCTTCGTCAGACTTTGTGATAACCGTCCAAACTTCGCTGTAAGACAATTTCTTGTGGCCGCTGGCAATTACTGCTGAAATCGCATCCTTCATGGCTTCTGCGGTTTCAAACTCGCCGTTAATCACGTCAGAGTAGTATTCTTCGCGATTGAAGGCGTCTGGGTCAGCAATTGGGTCCAACGCTGGGCAGTTTTCGCACACTGGTATTTCAGGGCAAGCGTCTTCGCCAGAGCAACCTAGGCCGTCGTAAGTGTTAATTTCAAAGGCTACCCATTGATTATCATCTCCTGGGAACGGAGCAGACGCATCAGTCTCTCCAACCTTGATGCCATTTTTCCGGCGAAGAGTTTTATTTTGGCTAGAGAAATCAGGGTTGCTTGGATCTGTCCAAACTAGTTTTTCACCCAATTTTCCAAAGCGGTCGATAACAACATCATCTTTATAAAGTACTAGGGCGTCGTCGCCATTAAACCAAGTGACAGTTGACGCAGTGCCAACCTTAAAATCATCCGAAGCTTTTGAGTTGTGAAATACAATACTCTCACCGGCGGCCAGTGTTCCTGACAATACTTCTGTGTTACCTGGTTCAGTCGCGCCATTGCTAAAGAGAACCAATTTGTACTCGGCAGCGTCGAGATCTAGCGGGCTATCACCCACATTTGAAAGTTCAACCGCTTTGTTATCGCTGCTACCTTCAATGTACTCAGTAATCACCAAACTACCTGATTCTTTTGTACAAGCATTGATTCCAGGGCAACCTAAACCATCAATTGTGTAAATTTCGAATCCTACCCAATCGTCAACATTTGTCGGAAAATCAGCAGATTTGTCGGTATCGCCTTGAGTAATGTCAGCTCCTCTTCTTAAGGTCATATCCTCGGTTGAGAGGGCATTACCACTTGAATCTGTCCAGCTCCATTTGACCCTTTCGCCATATTTACCTACGCGGTCTACGACCTCTCCATCTTTCGTAAGTACTAAGGCATCATCGCCATTGAAATTAACTACTTTGGTTGATGTCCCAAAGGTAAAAACGGCATCCCCATTGTGGAAAACAATACTCTCTCCAGAAGCTAAGGTACCAGTTAGGGTCTCGGTTTCAGTAGGATCACCTGTAACCCCATTGTTATATGCGGAAAGAATATATTGGGACGCATCTAAATCGATATCTGCTCCGCTTAGATTAGAAATTTCTACGGCTTTTTGAGAACCGCTCTCCATGTACTCTGTAATTACTAAGTCGGCGTGCGCAGCCGTTGAACCAGTAGCCAGAAGCAGAGTTACTGCCTTGGCAACCGCACTGATTTTATTATTCATAGTCGTATCTTTAATTCTTGTATGAGAAGCGCTCTGCCCAATCAAAGGGCAGGCGCTAGGTCACTTACTTATTTACGATTACGGCGACGAAGTGCCGACAAACCCAACAGCGATAACAGGCTGATAAAGCCGGTGCTGCCACCAGTGTTATCGTGTTCTTCAGGCTTCATTTCAGCGACGAGCGAGTCGCGATTAGCCACCTGAACCTCAACTGTCGACTGAGAGCCAGCCACTACCACACCGTCACGCTCTAGGTGGAAGTCGGCGTAGTAGTAAGCTGATGGGGCGCCAAACACTTCGAAGTTAACCAAAGCGGTGCCATCGCGATTGATAACCACGTTTGGCTCTACCAATTGGCTCAGATCCAAGTTCAGGTCCTTGTCTCTTTGACGAAGCTTGATCTTGGCAACATCACCCTCAATCACCTCAACAGTGGTAGGGATTTGATATGGCACTTTCATCAGCTTATCCAGCTTGGTCAGGTACATAGGACGCTCTGCGTCCATCTCGCCTGGCAGGTAGCTCAAGGTCAGTAGGGCAGGGTCGTGGTCTGACGAACGGAAGTGATCCGGGGCGTAGAACTTGTTGACTAGATTGTCGTAGTCGCCCTTGTACTCCATGTTGTAATCAAACAAGTTGGATTCAGCAGCGTTGATGTGCCAATCGCCTGCATCGATTACGCGATTCTCAAGGCTTGGTGAGATCAGGATGTGGTCCAGCGAACCAACTTCATCGTTGTACGAGTAGCTCCAAGGTGTCTTACCTTTTTCTGCCAGTATTTTAGAGACGATGTTGATATAGCCGTAGCTATGGGAAATCGTCACTGGCGTACCATCAGAGTTGAATTGTGGCTTGTGTCCAACAAAGGTATGACTCGCGGTTTCTAAGGTCTTGTTGCGAGGGTTGTCGGTCAAAACCAGCATGGCATCTTCTTGAGCGTAGGCGTTCAAGTCACCCAAAATGATTTTGTCGCCAACCACTTCTTTCATGCGCTCGGCCAACTCAACCGCACCAGAGATACGGAACTCGGCACAAGAACCTTGGAAGTCTGGATCTGGCGCGTCTTTGGTCCAAACGGTCGCATCACCAAACTCAACGCCTTGCCAGTCTTCCCAACACGTAGAACCTTTCGATTTGAGGTGGTTAACCGCAAGGGTCAGGCGTTTACCGGTTTGGTTAACTAGGAAAGTCGTTACCAGAGCGTCGCGGTGGTAGTTTTGACCACTTTCAAGGATCTCGTCACGACCGTCTTTAATCACCTCATTGTTGTCGTTAACAATGGTTGGTGCTTTTTGCTGAGGCATGGTGATAACGCGGGTGCGCTCGATGCTCAGCTTGCTTGGACGGTAGATAATACCTGTGGCAATCGCGTCAGAACCCAAGGCGTCGAGATCATCAAGGATTTCGTTGCCGTTGTGGTCGAAGCCCACGAATACGTAGCGGTTCTCGGTTGAGTAAGGCTTGTCGTAATTGTTCGCCCACTCGTCGTTGTAGTAAACGTTAACTTCGTTAACTAGATCCGCGATAGCGCCGGTTAGACCGAAGCCATTATTCTCCATTTCCATCAGTGCGACCGCATCTGAGTCTAGGGCGCGGATCGCCTCAACCAACTTGGTTTTCTGCTGAATGAACTCATCGTGAGTGTCGGCACCACGGCTTTGACCAAACTGGTTCTGAGCACCACCAAACGGCGAGTTGAAGTAGTTGAACAGGTTCAAGCTAGCAATGCGAATTGGGAACTCATCATCGGCAACAGTTTCGTCGATTGTCGGGCTGTCGGTTCTCGGCAGATTGTGGGTGAAGTTATGGCTTTTTAGCGTGTTGGTTACGGTCAGCGCGTAGTCGCCATAGCTGTAGCTGATCACCCCTTCCATACCGGTGACACTGTCATCAATACGAATGTAGTTTTGATGCGGGTCTACAGTGAAATCTGGGTAGTAAGGAATATCGCCATTGGCCGCTTTAGTCGAACTTTCAATGACTAAGCGGTAGTCATCGTTTTGTGCAGCGGCGGCAAAAGACTCAGGGCTACCGGCAACATTTAGCTGGTTAGGCTGCATGTTCGGACGAGTATAAGCCAGAGTCATGTTGTTGCGATAGCTGTCGTAGTTGAAGCTAAAGCTGCGCGATACGCGCATGTTTTGGTCGCCTTCGCGAAGTGGGTCAATATCCTGTGGCAGGTTGACCAACATACCTTCATAGCGCTCAAGAGTGGCAGCGAAAGAGCCACCATCTGACTCCAGCACTTGAATGTCGGTCGCAGCGGTTTCAGTGAAATCACTGTTGGTGACTTCCCAGCGCTCAGTGGCAAGCTGAGTTTGACCATAGCTTTCGGCCACTTGGCTGCCAAAACAAACGGTTTGGCCAACCATATGGCTGTCTGCACTGCCGCTTTTAACGAATATACCGTCTGAAGTTTGTGGGTCGCCATCTGGCGTAATGTCACGTATGTAGAAGCCTTTAACAGGCAATTCGACCACTGCAGTTACAATACCCTCGACCGCAACGTCTTGGTCTTTTAATGGCGATTCAGAGCCAGGGCCTTGGATTTGACTAATGGTGGTCAGGTTTTCACAGAAAAAGGGCACATAGGCTTCGGCAAAATTTGCGGTGCCGACGGTAGACATATCCAGAGGAGATATAGCTTCCCATTGTGAGGCATCGTAGTCCGCCGATTGAGCCGGAGTGTTGCCCTCTGCGTCCAAGCGGCGACGTAAGGTGGTGTCGGGTGCCCAAACGCTGCCATCATTCTCATCACCTACGCGGTCAATAACCACGCCGGCATGCTCAATATAAAAACCGTCGTTACCGCTCAAAAAGAAGTCGCTAAAGCTAGTTGCTTCATGGCCGGTACCAATAACGTAAGCACCGCCATTGTCGGTAATGATCTGTTTGTATTCGTCACTGGCGTCTTTGTTCAAGACGACAATTGAGGCGCCAGGTTCGACCGTAAAACCTGTCAACAACTGCTGGCCTTCGGCGTTCAGCATTAAGTTGGGATATTTACCATTACCACGAATGTAAACAGCGGTTTCGTCGGTAAAAGTAAAAGCTTCGGTGGCGTGAGTGTTGGAGATTTCCACGGAACCATACTCGGCGCCGTAATCTTTTTGCACCATTTCGGTGATCAATAGATCTTCAACGCCGGCATTAACACCAGCGCTCAAAATACTGGCAATTGCCACTGAGAGAAAACGTTTCTTCATAGTAAACTCGATAGTTAGTTAGCTGGTTATGCGACTAGAAAAAGATTCGGGCGTAGGCGTAGGCAATTTCTGGCGCTTCGCCGACACGTCCTTCAACCGACAGAATGATTCCCTCTGCTGGATAGTGCTTGAAGCCCAAGCCAGCCCAGCGGCGCTCTTTGCCGTATTTAGGAGGTAGCTCTCGGTAGTCGTAGTCAGGGTGCTCTGCGTCCCAGCTGGCGTATTGCTCATGGTTGGCTGACGCTATGATGTCCCACGAGTCGTTGAGACTGTATTTACCGCTAAAGGTCACGCCAAAGTTGCGGAAGGTTTTATAGGCGAGATACACACCGCCGCTTTTGCGAGTGGCGAGATCTTCGTCTTCAATGAAACCGTTTAGACCAAGGGTCAGTTTGGGTGTGGCTTCAAAGCGCATGCCTGCGCCTGCCAACATTTGCTTGCCGTACTTAGAAAGCCCTTGCGAGCCTCCGCGGCCTTCAAGGCCAACAACCAGCGAAACTGTGTCTCTCATCCAACCGACATAACCGTTTACGATGTCGCCTTGTGGCTCGCCACTCTTGTGCTTGCCTTCGTAGGAATACGACACGCCGTAAACTAAATGATCGAATTCGGCTTCGTATTTGATGGTGTTCTCTTGGTCGCCAGCTTCACCGGTTTCAACGGCTTTGTTGAAGGTAAGGTCACCATAGTGATCGTATTTATCGAATGCGGTATCGGTTAATCCCAGCTGTATCCATTGGTTATCGTTGAATACATAACCCACGTACATTTTGTCGATAGCCAATTCAAATTCGCCATCGCCACCACGCCAGTTGCGGCGCTGATAATCCAATTCCAAACGGTAGATATAGTTACTGCGTTGTCCCAATATCCCCATGGTTGCTCGGCTATCGTCTACGTAGCCTTTGGTGTCGTAAAACTCGTTAAAGTTGTAGTTTGGATCGGTGCCAAAGTGTCCGCCAACTCCAACTTCGCCATACAAACGTAGGTAATCACCATTGTCACTCTCTTGAAGTGTTACAGCGCTGGCTGAACTAGCACAAAACAAGGTAGTTAAAGCGATTGCAACGGCTGTTTTTCTTAGCATCGCAGATATTTCCATTTAATAAA
This sequence comes from Paraferrimonas sedimenticola, assembly GCF_002282855.1. Classification (GTDB taxonomy): domain Bacteria; phylum Pseudomonadota; class Gammaproteobacteria; order Enterobacterales; family Shewanellaceae; genus Paraferrimonas; species Paraferrimonas sedimenticola. Next base: position 186,769 of record NZ_NRIR01000005.1, read on the forward strand.
CCTTGGCCAACCGAATGCGTGGCAAGGTTCTGATTTATTAATGATTTACGTGAGGTTAATCGCTAGGAGAGGAAGAAAAAGAGTGCCTTGGTTTGCAAAAAAAGCGATGTTTCGCAATCACTTAGGATAAACAAGGGTTTCTTTGGAGATGTGTTAATGAAAATGCTGCGCCAATTGTTGGGCATTCGTTGATATTTTAGCCATCAAATTAAGCGTAAAAAGCAGTCGGTAACAAACACTCTAAAAATAGAGTACGCGCTAAACGCTATGAGCCTACAATTTCAAAACACTGTCCCACTTTCTTATTATATAAACACCTTTAAATTAACGAGGCTAGGCTAGATAAGTCACACTTCTAAGGCAAGAATAAAAAAGTGATTTTCATCCCATAAGAAGCACAGATAAAAAAAGTCTTTAAAATACAAGAAGATAATGAGCTATTTTGCTATTTGTTAACTATATTGATCGGAATTATTGTTTTTTGGTTAAGCGAGGCGGTTTGACTAAATTGTTTACGGTTATGACAGTTTGATGAGAAAAATAGTTCCTCCGCAAACCTCTGTTATTAATAGATAATTGCCAATTAATTAATTAGCGTTAGTGCAATCTTGGCTATCAGGTTGGATTATTTGCATAAGAGGGTTAGGCGATATATTAATCGACCTATTAGCTAACAAATAAAACACATGCCTACAATGGATCACACGTGTGTAACAAGTGTTAAAAAAAAGAAACCTTCTTCATTCGAGTGTTTTTATTAGATTGAACCGCCTCACAGAACTGTGGATTGGTTTCTCTTGTAGGAAAAGACAATTGAAAGTGCGGTTGAACAAAAGCTAGACAGTGGTTGAAATATCTGCTGTGTAAAAAATAATCATATATATAGGCTGAAGACAGCGCTTGACGGATACTCCAGTGACTCTGCGCTACTGAAGTATTCCTGAAAGTGTATAGTCTTCTTTACAGTTGCGCTTAACAAGCCTTTTAAAAGGGTGTTCTTTTCTTAATCTCTGTCATTGTTTCGCAATCTTTGCTCTGTTAAATTTCACGCGCTTTTTACTGCTACCCCAAATTAGCGCAACAGGGGTTGACCGTCGGTAACAGGCGAATAACAAATTCAATAATATTTCTACAGGGTTAGGATAGAGAACTATGACTAAGGGAAATAAGCGCCTTAGCCAGTTAGCGGTAGCTACCTGTCTTGCATTAGGTGTTGCTCTTCCATCATTTGCCAGCGAAACAGCTTCCAACATTCGCGGTCAAATTGTCTCAACCGACGGCGTTGCTGTAACCGACGCCAAAATCACCATCATTCATGGACCAACCGGAACCACCACTGAACTGAAGGTTAACGAGCAAGGTAATTTCGTAGCACGTGGTCTTCGTGTTGGTGGTCCTTACACCATCGTGGTTGACTCTGACAGTCACCAAGATGACATGGCGGAAAACATCTACCTAAACTTGGGTGAAACTCTGCGTTTCACTCGCGAATTGAGCGATGCTACTGCGATTGAGCGCATTGCCGTTGTTGGCAGCAGAATTCCACTTCAAGGCGCCGGTTCTAACAGTGAATTCAGTGCCAAAGACATCGCCAATGCCCCAGGCATTAGCCGCGATCTTAAAGACGTGGTTCGCCAAAACCCATTTGCGGTAGTCGGTGAAGACGGTATTTCACTATCAGTTGCTGGTCTGAACCCTAGATTCAACACTTTCGTGGTTGATGGTGTTCAACAGAATGATGACTTTGGTTTGAACTCAAACGGTTATCCAACTCAGCGTTCTCCAATCTCGATTGAAGCGGTTGAAAGTGTGGCTCTTAACACTGCGCCTTTCTCTGTTAAATACGGTGGCTTTACCGGCGCGCAAATCAACGCGGTAACCAAGTCGGGTACCAACGAAGTTAAAGGCTCTGTGTTCTACGAGTTCACCGGCGACCAACTGGCGGGTAACGGTTATCACCCAGATGACGGACGCAAGCTAGAGCAGCAATTTGAAGAAACCACTTGGGGTGGCTCAGTAGGTTTGCCGCTGATCAAAGACAAGTTGTTCTTCTTTGGTTCGTACGAGAACTTCGATGCACCAAAAAGCGCCGAATGGGGCCCTGATGGTTCTGGTTTTGCAAACAAGAGCAACGTCACCCAAGATCAGTTGGACGAGGTTCGTGAGATCGCCGAGCGTATCTACGGCTTGAACAACATCGGTGATTACAACGCCAACCCAGTCGAAAAGGACGAGAAAATTCTTGCCAAAGTCGACTGGAACGTCAACGACGACCACCGCGTAGCGCTGACCTATCAGCAAACCACTGGTAACGTGACCATTGGCACCAGTGACGACGCTCGTGACTTGAACTTGTCGACTAACTGGTACGACAAAGAAGAAATTCTCAAGACCTACGCCTTCAACCTGTACTCAGATTGGAACGAGAACTTCACCTCTGAGTTCAAAGTCGCTTATAAAGACGTGACCTCTCGTCGCAACCCTGTGACCCCAAACAATATGGGTCAGGTTGAGGTGAAAACTGGCACAGGCACCATTGTTTTCGGTACCGAAGAAAGCACTCACGCCAATGAATTGGACAACCAAAACCTAGAAATTCGTTTTGTGGGTAACTACTTGGTTGGCGATCATGAAATTGTATTTGGTTTCCAACACAACGACTTAGACGTGTACAACGTCTACGGTCGCCACACTATGGGAACTTGGTCGTTTGACTCAATCGAAGATTTCGAAAATGGCGTGGTTGAGAACTTTGAGTATCAAAACCACGAATCCGGTGACAAGCGTCGAGTGGGTGCCAACTGGAGCATGACCACCACTGCCTTGTTTATCGAAGACATTTGGTCTCCAATGCTAGACTTGGATGTTAACTTTGGTGTGCGCTACGAGACCATTGGTCAAAAGACTGCACCAGATGTTAACCAGAACTTCGTTGATCGCTACGGCTTTGCCAACAATGCAACCTTCGATGGCAAAGACCTGATTTTGCCTCGCGTTGGCTTTAAGTATTACTTCAATGATGACCTAACCTTCAAAGGCGGTATCGGTCGCTACAGCGGTGGTTCACCAAACGTTTGGATGTCTAACAGCTTCACCAACGACGGTCAGCGCGTATTGGCCTACAACGGTGGCTGGCAGCCAGAGTTCGGTTTGCCTGACTTCACTAAGCCACCTCAAGGCGCGCAAGATGCGCTAATGGGCGGTGACGGTAACATCAATACCATCGATCCAAACTTCAAAATGCCTTCTGATTGGCGTATGAGCTTGGGCTTTGACTCGACGTTGGATCTTGGCTTTATGGGCGAAGACTGGAGCCTAAGCGGTGAAGCACTATACATCGAGCGTCAAAACGACGTTCGTTGGGTAGACTTAGCTCGCCGTGTGGTGAACATCGACGATACCGGTCGCGTGGTGTACGAAACTTATGACCCTCTGACTGGTGAAGTAGGTACTGACCGTTACGATCTAATGCTGACCAATGCTCTAGAAGATGGTTCTAGCCAGAACTTGAGCTTGGCGCTTTCAAAAGAATGGGATAGCGGTTTCCGTATTCGCGGTACCTATGCCTTTAACAAGATCAAAGAAGGTAACCAAGGTTCATCGTCGACTGCTGAGTCTAACTTCCAGTACACTCCAGTTCAGTACGACCGCAACGGCACCACTCTAGGTCCAGGTAACTACGAAACGCCACATCGTTTCACCTTGACCGCGGGCTATGATCGCGAGTTCTTTGACGGCTACAACACTGGTTTCAACCTGTTCTACGAAGCACGCAGCGGTCGTCCTTTGACTTGGGTACTTGGCTCTTACCGCGATGGCGACTTGGGTGACCAGTCTCGCTTCAACAGTTCAAGCTACTACCTGCCTTACATCCCAACTGGTGCGGATGATAAGAACGTTGAGTATGGCTATGGCCTGACTTACGACGACTTCATGGCTGCGGTTAATGAGCTGGGTCTTGGCAAGTACGCGGGCCAGATCATTCCAAAAGGTACTAGCGAACAGCCTTGGGTACACAGCCTAGACTTCCGCTTCACTCAAGAAGTTCCTGGTTTCACCAAGGAGCACAAAGGTGTTCTTTACTTCGACATCAAGAACGTGCTGAATTTGGTCAACAAAGACTGGGGCCATGTGAAGTATCAGAGCTTTGGTTCGAAGAAGTTGGTTGACTACGACTACGATCCAGAAACAGGCGTTTACACCTACTCTGTACCTTATGGTCAAGACGGCCTTGAGACTCAGAACTGGAATACTTACGACTTGAACAAGTCGACTTGGCAGCTAAAAGTGGGCGTACGCTACGTCTTCTAAGCCAAACTCCAATTGAGTTTTCTCAAAAGCACCTAAGCTGAGCTTAGGTGCTTTTTTTTGTCTAGATTTCAGGCCTTTCACAAAAATGTAACTACACTGTTATCTGAGTGTTATCACTCTGAGCGAAAGTATTGCTTATCACTAAATTAGCCGTAAGAGCGGATGGGCAACACAGCTCGAAGTGAATACCCAAAATCACTATGTAACAGGGATACGATGATGAAAGCGAAACTCAATCGGGTTAGCGCCATTGCGCTAGCTACGTGTCTTGCCATCGGTTCAGCCGTGCCAGTGATGGCCGCTGAAACGGCGTCCACCATTCGAGGTTCTATTACCGGCCCTAATGGCGAAGCCGTAACCGACGCCAAACTCACTATTATTCACGGTCCAACCGGCACTGTCACCGAGCTTACCGTTAACGACGAAGGTAACTTTACTGCTCGTGGTCTGCGCGTTGGTGGTCCATACACAATTGTCGTGGACTCGGATGAGTTCCAAGACGACTTAGCAGAAAACATATTTTTGAATCTGGGTGAGACCCTCAGGTTCAATCGACAATTGAGCGATGTTCAAGCGGTTGAGCGGATTACTGTGGTCGGCAGTAGTACCCAGTATTACGCGCTAAATGGTGGCAGTAACAGCGAATTCAGTCGCCAGGATATTGATAATGCCCCTGGTTTAAACCGCGACTTGAAAGACGTGGTGCGCCAAAACCCAATGGCGGTGATCGGCAACGATGGTATTTCGTTGAGTGTCGCTGGTATTAACCCTCGCTTTAACAGTTTCGTAGTCGACGGGGTATCCCAAAACGATGATTTTGGTTTGAACTCTAACGGCTATCCTACCCAACGTTCACCTATTTCCATTGACGCGGTTGAAAGTGTTGCGTTGAATACTTCACCGTATTCTGTGAAGTACGGTGGTTTTTCTGGTGCTCAGATTAATGCGGTGACCAAGTCCGGTACCAATGAAGTGAAGGGCAGTTTGTTTTACGAGTTCACCGGCGATCAGCTGGCCGGCAAAGGTGTTTCACAGGACGAAGAACGAAAAGACATTGAGCAAGATTTCAAGGAAACGACATGGGGCGGCACCATTGGATTTCCACTTGTCAAAGATAAGCTGTTTTTCTTCGGTTCCTACGAAAACTTTGACTCGCCGCAACGCACTATTTGGGGCCCAGCCGGCGCTGGCTTCCCTAACTCAACTTCGTTCACCGTTGATCAGTACAATGAAGTGTTGGGCATAGCTAAAGACGTTTATGGTCTGGATAATATTGGTGTATTCGATGGCCGTGCTCAGGAAAAAGACCAAAAAATCCTTGCGAAAATCGACTGGAATATAACAGACGACCATCGAGCCGCATTTACCTATCAGAACACCAAGGGTAACGTCACTAACGCTACCACTGAACGCAGTAACTCGCTTCGATTGTCCAGTTATTGGTATGACAAAGAAGAAATCCTCAATTCTTACTCGTTGAACTTTTATTCCGATTGGACCACTGACTTCACCACCGAATTAAAAATTGCATACAAGGATACTAAGTCCAATCGAAATCCGGTCACCAATACCGGCCTTGGTCAGGTGGAAATCAGTCGCGATGCGCTGGGCGACCCGGCTGATACGAACAATCTGACGTTCGGTACCGAACGCTCAAGTCACTCAAACGTGTTGAGCAACAATACTCTGGAAATCCGTTTCGTCGGTGATTACCTGATAGGCGATCACGAACTGGGTTTTGGTTTCCAGTATAACGACGTGGAAGTGTTCAACTTGTTCATGCAAGATTCCCTCGGTACTTGGGAATTCAACACCATCGATGATTTTAGGAACAAAACTGTCGGGCGATTTGGGTATCAGAACACTGAATCAGGTAACCCAAATGATGCGGCTGCCAAGTTTAATCTAAAAACCTTAGCCTTGTTTGCGGAAGATAAGTGGCTGCTAACAGATGACTTTGAATTGACCTTTGGCCTGCGATATGAACGATTTAGCATGTCCGACTCTCCATCGTTCAATCAGAACTTTTTTGACCGATATGGATTCGCTAACAACGCCACTTTTGATGGAAAGGACTTAATTCTTCCTCGAGTTGGTTTCACTTGGTACCTCACTGATGAGTTCACACTGAAAGGTGGGGTAGGGCGATTCAGTGGCGGTTACCCAAATGTATGGATGTCTAATAGCTTCTCTAACGACGGTATCCGTGTATTGCGGATGGACAACCCCGCCTTCCCTGATACCAACTGGGATCCAAACTGGAACCTAGACTTTGCTAACGTGCCACCAGAGGCTCAAGCTCTGCTAGTCGGCGGAGACGGTAACGTAAACGCGCTTGACCCGAACTTTAAAATGCCATCGGATCTGCGCGCTAGTTTAGGGTTTGACTGGACGGTGGATATCCCTGTACTAGGTGACGAATGGTACGTAGGTGGTGAATACCTGCACATTCAGAAAGAAAACGACGTGACCTGGGTGGATTTGGCGCGTAGGCCTGTCGATGTCAACTTCGCTGGACGTGTAATCTATGAAACATACGACGGTAAGTTACCCGAAGGGATGGACTCACCGACCAATCGATATGACTTGCTCCTGACCAACGCCGAACAAGATGGTAAGAGCCAGACGTTAACATTCACTTTAGCCAAGAGCTGGGATAACGGCATTCGCTTCCGTACTAGCTACGCTTGGAATAAAGTAACTGAAGGTAACCAAGGTTCATCTTCAACTGCAACGTCGAACTTCCAGTTCCCACTCACTCAGTTTGACCGTAATGGGACGACATTAGGCCCTGGTGTCTATGAAGTGCCTCACCGATTTGTGACAACGCTAGGCTACGATACCGAGTTTTTCGATGGGTATAAAACTGGATTTAACCTGTTCTTCGAAGCCAAAGCAGGCCACCCTTTGAGCTGGGTACTTAGTAGCTTCCGTGACGGAGATCATGGAGACCAGGCGTCGTTCAATTCGTCGAATGCCTACCTACCATACATTCCGACCGGTCCTGACGATCCTAATGTGTCCTACTCTGGTGGTTTGACCTACGAGGACTTCAAGCAGACCCTGGATTCGCTCGGATTAAGTAAATATGCTGGTCAAATTATTCCCAAAGGGACCAGTCAGCAACCTTGGACTCGACAGTTAGATTTTCGATTTACCCAAGAATTGCCGGGCTTTATGGATGATCACAAAGGTGTTGTCTACTTTGATATCAAAAACGTATTGAATCTGCTGAATAAGGATTGGGGTTGGGTTCGCTATGAGCGCTTCGCCTCCAAAACTTTGGTGGATCATACCTATGATCCAAACGGCGGACCAAATGGAGATGGTATGTACACCTACTCTCCAGCATTTGGTCGACCCGCTAACGAGTTCAACAACTGGAGTACGTACGATATTCGACGTTCAACTTGGCAAATGAAAGTCGGTATACGTTACGTCTTTTAACCCTGTCGCAAGACAACAAAAAACCAGGCAGTGATTTGCCTGGTTTTTTTTCCTCTGTTTACGAGTTAACTGAGATAGGTCCAAACGCCTAAGGCTACGATGGCGCCAAAAATTACGATTAGCTCGGAATATTGATTCAACAATTTCATGGCCAGCTCCCTTTCTGAGTTAAAGCGCTTCGTTGCGAAGGCTTACTTTTATCCTAGCCAACAGAGGTTTATAGGGTTTTGATCCAGGTCACTATTGTGTGAATTTTGTTCGAAAGCGGTTAGTTCTGGCTGATATCGGACTGATACAGCATGGCGGTATAAGGCTTACTGGTACTCGAATTTAAATGACCTTTGAAACACAGGCGCTGCTCGCTACTGCAGCTAACGCCATTGCTCAAAGTGAATACGCTGAGATCCGCGGCATCCCCTTGAGTGTTTTGTTTGACCCACTTGAGAATGGAATCTTGCGCCGCTTGGCCGAGAAATATCTTAGTAAACTCCATGGATATGCCATAGCTATCGGCGCAAAAACCAGCGACGCGATCGCAGACTATGCCTGGTTCCGGGCTAAATATATCGCTGACGCTAGGGCTGGGATCTGGCGTGTCGCAACCGGCCAAGACGGCGAGACTGATGCACAGTGAAGTGGTTTTTAATAGGCGATCCATAGCACGCTCCTTGTGTGGCTTGGCTTGAGTGAACTCCTATACTCAAGCATAGCTCAATTGGACCTATTTTGGGGTGGTTTTAATGGCTTTGCTTTTGGCCTAAGCGCATATTTTCAAAGGTAAACTGAATATGCTGAACAAAGCGTTCGGCCTTGCGTTTAAGCAGAGTTTCGTTTTGATAGGCGGCCACCACATCCCACAGCTTGGCGTTAATGTCTTCGTCTTCTGAATCCATCACGCTACCTTCGAACTGGGTTTGCAAATACTGCTCAACCAGGGCTTCGGTCGGTTCGAGCATATAGCCGCCAGTTAACTCGATGATTCCGGCGGTATTGGCGCGAATTAAGTTGGTGACAAAGCGCACACCTTCGCGGCGGCTGTCTGTCAGTGCATTCTGCACGAATTGGCTCAGCTCAACTTCCAGTGCAACCTGTTCAGCTTCGCACAGCTCGTCCGGCTCAACCAAATCAGTTGTGCCTGGTTCGAAGTGAAATATGATTTCAGGTTTCAAATCTTTAATCATGGTTACATCTCAGCCAATTAATAAGGTTGGCGCATAATGCCGGTGCAAAGCTGAACGAACAATGATCTAAAGTTCCGCTTAAACGGATTGAACTATGCCTGTTCAAAAGTGAAAGGCTAATATTAATGGGGATGGCGGTATGTGTTCTGGTTGTTACAGCTTGGTTGTTGCGCTGAAGGGTGTTTTGTTGAGGTTTCGATCGCCACTCTGGTAAGGTAAGTGCACGCGCTTCTGGAATAACAAGAAATCCTCAAGGGAATCAAAGGAACACCTATGTTGAAAACACGCCTGTCCCTCGCTGCTGCAGGGCTGTCGTTGGCATTGGCTGGCTGTCAGCCAAACTCAACGCCGCAGCCTAAGGTCGAGATAGACCCTAACCCGTATCCAAGCACCTATCAAGTCCTGCCTTCGGTTAGCGTTCTGATTAAGAACGCCACGGTATTGACAGGCCTTGGGGAGAAACTTGAGAACGCCGACGTATTGTTTGGCGATGGCAAAATCATTGCCGTTGGCCAAGGATTGAAGGCCGAGTCTGACGTGCAGGTTATCGATGCCAAAGGCAAGTGGGTAACGCCGGGTATTATCGATGTTCACAGTCACTTAGGTGTGTACCCGTCGCCAGGTGTAAAAGTGCACGCTGACGGCAACGAAATGACCAGCCCACTGACGCCAGAAGTTTGGGCTGAACACAGTGTTTGGCCGAATGACCCCGGCTTTCAAACCGCTCGTGCTGGCGGCATCACAACCCTGCAAATCTTGCCTGGTTCGGCCAACTTGATTGGTGGACGTGGCGTCACGCTGAAAAATATCCCAGCCACCACAGTGCAGGGCATGAAATTCCCAGAAGCGCCATACGGCTTAAAAATGGCTTGCGGGGAAAACCCGAAACGCCTTTACGGCTCTAAGAGCATCGCTCCACAGACCCGCATGGGTAACATGGCCGGCTATCGTATGGCTTGGTCGATGGCTACCGAATACAAACGCGCTTGGGATAAGTACGAAGCCGATTATGAAGCGGGACTGAACCCAGAAGCGCCAGAGCGCAACTTGCAACTAGATACTCTAAAAGGCGCCATCGAGGGCGACATCATTATTCACAACCACTGCTACAAAGCAGAAGAGATGGCAATGATGATCGATCTTGGCAAAGAGTTTAACTATCACTCGGGGACTTTCCACCACGCCGTAGAAGCTTACAAAATAGCCGATTTGCTGGCCGAGAATGGCAACTGTGCCGCGATGTGGCCAGATTGGTGGGGCTTTAAAATGGAAGCGTTAGACGGCATTGACGAGAATGTTGCCCTGGTTGATGCAGTTAAGAATTCCTGTGCCATCGTTCACTCGGACTCACCGGATACCATTCAGCGTTTGAATCAAGAAACTGCCAAGATCATGGCTAACGCCAATCGCAACGGCTTTAATATCAGCCCAGAACACGCTATTAAGTGGATCACCACCCACGCCGCTAAGTCGTTAGGGATTGCCGATAAGACGGGCAGCCTTGAAGCCAATAAAGCCGCGGATGTGGTGCTGTGGAACGGCAATCCGTTTAGCGTCTACGCTCAGGCTGAGCAAGTCTTTATCGATGGGGCCAAGGTCTACGATCGCGTCGATGCCGACTATCAAGCCAAAAGTGATTTTCTGTTAGGCCGAGATTAAGGAGCACGCCATGAAGTTATCATCTATTGCCTTGGCGCTTGCCCTTGGCGCTATTAGTAGCAGCGCTCTGGCTCAGTCCATGGCCATTGAAAACGTTATGATCGCCGCAAATGGCGACAATGCCGCGGTTGAAAACGCCACTGTGGTCATCACAGACGGTGTGATTAGCGCGATTAACCCTGCCAGTGTCAACGCTGAGCTGGTCGTCGATGGCCGGGGCAAAATCCTCACTCCAGGTTTTATCGCCGCCATGAATAACCTAGGTCTAACCGAGGTGGGTATGGTGGCCGCAACTCGCGACGACCGCGAGGAAAAAGCCGACATCAGCTTTGACCCGAGCCCGGCCTTCAATCCAAAGTCTGCGTTGCAGGCGTATGCTCGCCAAGGTGGTGTTACCTCGGCAATCGTTGCGCCAAGTGGCGGTAAGGGTACCTTTAAAGGATTGACCTTCGCGGTTGATTTGAGCAGCGAATTCGATGGTTGGATGGTGACCGAGTTAGGCGCGCTGGCCAGTGTGGGTTATCACGACAAAGGCTCTCGAGTCAGCGACATCAAAGCGATAGTCGACTTACTGGATAACGCCGCAAAGCCTTCCGACGACAAAGAAGACAAAGAGCCAAAGGCGCAAGCGCGTTTGGCCAAAGCGTTAGTGGACGGCGATATGCCACTATTGGTGAGGGTTGACCGCGCTGCCGATATTCTGCAATTGCTGCGTTTGAAGGACGACTACGCTCAGTTGAACCTAGTGTTAGTGGGCGTTGCCGAAGCCACCAAAGTCGCGCAGCAAATCGCTGCGGCCAAGGTCACCGTGCTTATCAATCCGATGGATAACCTGCCCGGTAGCTTTGACAGCCTAACCCCAACGCTCGAGCGCGCCGCTCAGTTGCATCAAGCTGGTGTTCAAATGGCGTTTGTGGGTCCCTCGGCGCATAACCTTAAGCGCATTCGCTACTACGCCGGCAACGCTGTCGCCAATGGGCTGCCATCAGAAGCGGCTCTGGCAGCGATTACCAGCTCTGTCGCCCAAGTATTTGGTTTACAAGCCGGTCGTGTAGCGGTTGGTCAAAAGGCCGACTTGGCCCTTTGGAGTGCCGACCCGTTTGAGTACGATTCTAAGTTGGAAAGCTTGTGGATTAACGGCGAAGCGGTTTCTCTTGAGAGCCGACAAGACAAACTACGGGAACGTTACACTGGCGCGAGCGAGCGTCCTAGAGCGTATCGTTACTAGCCTAATCTAACTGGAATAAAACCCCCGTTCCTCAACAGGATAGGGGGTTTTTTGTTTGCTTGGTCATGTCCTCGGTCGTGATCTTGTGCGGGTGAGAGAGTATGATGGCTTACATGCCGTTAACAAATGCAATAACGAGTGACCAAAACATGGGCGGATGGATCTGGAAATCCCTTTTATCCTTGATCGCGTTGGCGTGGCTGAGTGCTGTGCACGCGGCGGAACCCGATTCGAATCTTCGGTTGACCGAGGAAGAACGACAGTGGATTGTCGATAATCCCGTGATTCGAGTCAGTGCCGACCCGAATTGGGCGCCCATTGATTTCGAAGACGAATCGGGCATTCAAAGGGGGATCGCCAGCGCCTACCTAGAGCTGATTGAACAAAAAACAGGAATAGATTTTCAGATTCAGCCAAAGCGTCCGTTTAAAGAAGCATATGAAATGGCAATCGATGGCGACATCGATGTGATGATGAGCTTGAGCTGGTCAAAGTCCCGTGAGCGCGATTTCATTTTTGGCGAACCTTATTTTGTTGGTCCTTACGCCATCATCACTCGTCGCAACGCCAAACCCATCCGCTCGTTTGATGAGCTGAAAGACAAACGCGTGCTGGTGGACTCAACATACGTGCTCGGTCGCTTTACCTCGCAAAACTTTCCTACCGCCAGTGTCACTCTAAAAACCAGCACCAAAGAAGCTTTGCGAGCATTGGCTCGTGAAGAAGCAGACGCTTATGTTGGCTCTCAAATCGCCGCTTTGTGGAATGCCGAGCAACTGCGCCTGATCAACCTGCGCATCAACGCCGACCCCGGCATCGAAATGGATAAGGTCCACTTTGGGGTGCCGAAACACCTGCCGCTGCTGGCCAGTATTATTAACAAAGCCATGGGGCAAATTGACGAGGCGCAGCGCAGCCGCATTGAGCAAACATGGATCCGAGCGCCTAGCGGTGATTTACAGATAGCCGACAAGCGTAGCGGCGAAGTTCAGTTAAGCAGTGAGCAACAGGCGTTGATCGATGCTCTAGGCAACTTAAAACTCGGGATGGACCCAACTTGGTATCCGTTTGAATACATTGATGAAGATGGTACTTATCGCGGCATTGTTGCCGATTACGTTCACATTTTAGAACAGCGCTTAGGCAAAGACTTTGTGCCCATGGTAGAGCTGCCGTGGGAGCAAGTGGAAGACGCTCTCGCAGCGGGTGAGATAGATGTAATTGCGGGGTTAACCAAAACCCCGGCGCGCGCCGAGCGCTTCTTGTTTACTCGTAGCTACGTTGAGATCCCGATTGCGGTATTCACCGCCATCAACTCTCCGCGATATTCAGACCTCGATCAACTTAGTGGCAAAACCATGGCGGTTCTTGAGAACTACATGCAAGAAGAACTGGTTCGCCGCGATTACCCTGATATTGAGATAAAAACCTACACGGATGTGGATTCGGCCTTGTTGGCAGTATCCCAAGGCGAGGTTTATGCCTACATAGGCAATGTACAGGTGGCGACCGAGTCGGTTAATCGACAAGCGCTGATCAATCTCAAAATGAACTTCGAGACTCAGTATGCTTATAACCTGGCGTTTGCGGTTTCCAAACAGCGCCCAGAACTTGCCGAACTGTTGGATCTGATGGTTGGCAGCATTTCACCACAAACCCGCAAAGACATAGACCACAAGTGGTTGGCTATTCGACTTGTTAGCGGGAGTGAGTCTTTTGAGCCGGTCGTGCTGACGCCAGATGAAAAAGCCTGGATTGAAGCTAATCCTGTGGTGACCTTCAGCGAAATTGAGTGGCCTCCCATTTCCTTCATTGAGAATGGAGAGCTCACTGGGATTGCCGGTAGCTATTTGGATTACATCGCCGAAGCCACGGGCTTGAGATTCCGATTTAAAGAATACGAGTCTTGGGGACAGGTGTTAGACGCCTTTGCTCGAGACGAGATCATGGCACTACCCACTTCAACCTATGAGTTGGAGCGCGGAGATTCACTGTTCTCTGATCCTTTGATCTCAAACCGTTTGGCAATCGCAACTCGCAGTGAAGTCAGCTACATCAGCAGTGTTGAACAACTGCAAGGAGAAGTGATTGCTGTGTATGCCGATTCATCGGCAATGGCGCTATTACAGCAGACCTATCCTGGACTGAAATACTTACCCGTCCCTAACGAAGTTGAAGGGATGAATGCGGTTATGCAGCACAAGGCTTACGCCTATATCGACGTGCTTCCAGTAGTGGCTCACTGGCTGAGTACCGGTGGTCGCGAGCAACTGAAAATCTCGGGCACTTTACCCGAGGCAGTCAATATTGCCTTTCAGGTGAAAAATCACAACGCCGAGTTGGTGAGCATAGTAAACAAGGTGCTGGCCAATATGACCGAAGCGGATCGCACTCGAATCTATCAGGACTGGATCAGAGTTCAGGTCGAAGAGGGCATAGACACTAGTTTCCTACTTTGGATATTAACCCCAATCGGCATTATTTTTATCGGGTTTGTGGTGTGGACTCGCCGTCAGGCCAAAGAAATAAGCTACCGCAAAGCGCAAGAGGCGCGTTTCCAAGCCCTACTAGAGTCGGCACCAGACGCCATGGTCATTGTTAACGCCCAGGGGATTGTAGAGCTGATTAATAGCCAGGCGGAAAAGATGTTCGAGTACCCTCGAGAGGAGCTACTCGGTCAGCCGGTGGAGCTATTGATTCCCCACGGTTATCGCAAGGCCCATCAACAGCAACGCCGTGAATACCTGCAGGAGTTTGAGGTGCGCTCAATGGGAGCAGGCGCCGAGCTATTTTGTGTAACCAAGCACGGCAATCAGATCCCAGTGGATATTGAGCTGGCGCCCATGGAGTCGGATACCGGCCCGCTGGTGGTGGCTTCGGTGCGCGATATCACCGAGCGCAAAGCTCAAGAGCAAGCGCTTGCCGCCAGTGAAGCTCAGCTTCGCAGCCTGCTAGAAAATGCGCCGAGTGGCGTGTTGTTGGTGGACTCGGATGAAGCCATGTCTTACGTGTTTGCCAACGCCATGTGGGTGGCAATTACCGGCTACCAAATGGAAGAGATCGGCGATGCGGATACCTGGTATCAAACCATGTTTCCTGATCCAGAATACCGCCAGTTTGTCATCGAGAGTTTTGAGCTGGATGTGCAGGATAACTTCGTCAACCGCGACGCAATTTACACCATTACCGCCAAAGACGGCACGACTAAAGAGTGTCAGTTCCGATTGGCGGTGCTGCCTAACGGCCAAAAACTGGCATTTGTGCAAGATGTGACTGGGCCTCGTGCCGAGATCCGTCGCTACCAAAACGAATTGCGGATGGCCAAAGAAAAGGCCGAAGCGGCGACCAAGGCCAAAAGTGATTTCCTAGCCAACATGAGCCACGAAATCCGTACGCCAATTAATGCCGTGATTGGCATGTCGCATTTGGCGTTGCAAACCGACCTTGACCCGAAACAGCGCAACTACGTTGACAAAGCGCACCGTTCGGCGGAGACCTTGCTTGGGGTAATTAACGACATTCTGGACTTCTCGAAAATCGAGGCGGGTAAGCTGAGTTTGGAGGAAGTGCCTTTTAGGCTGGAAGACGTGCTGGATAATCTGGCCAACTTGGTGGGCATGCGCGCCGAAGAGAAAGGCCTAGAGCTGATGTTCGACGTACCTACCGATATGCCAACCTCCTTGATGGGCGATCCACTGCGCCTAGGACAGGTGCTGACCAACCTAGGCAATAATGCGGTTAAGTTTACCGACAAGGGCGAAGTGGTGGTGCGCGTCAGTCACACCCCGGTAGAAGACGACCCAAATGCGGTGCAGTTGCTGTTCTCAGTGACCGACACAGGCATTGGTATGAGCAAAGAGCAGATGCTCAAGTTGTTCAAACCCTTCCAACAAGCGGACAGCTCCACGACCCGCTATTACGGCGGAACCGGATTAGGCCTGAGCATTTCTAAGAATTTGACCACTATGATGGGCGGTAAAATGTGGGCTGAGAGCGAGCCTGGCCGCGGTTCAACCTTCCACTTCTCAGTGCAGTTGAGCAAGCAATCTGGCCCGCAAAGCGCTCGTCGTTTAGGCCAAGTGGCGCCCGAGCTGATTCGCGTGCTGGTAGTGGACGACAACTTAACGGCGCGAGAGATTTTCTCGAGCATGTTGGCATCACTGGGCTTTAGAGTCGACCAAGTGGAATCTGGTGATTTGGCGTTGGAGGCAATTGCCAATGCCGACAAATCAGACCCTTATCAACTTGTGATCATGGACTGGAAAATGCCAGGCAAAGACGGCATTGAAACCAGTCGCTGCATTCAAGAACAGCAGTCCTTGTCCAACCTTCCGACCTTGATCATGGTAACCGCTTATGGTCGTGAAGAAGCCATGGCCGCGGCCAGCAACGTAGACATTCGCGGCTTCCTGGTGAAACCGGTAACCCCGTCTGCTTTGCTCGAAGCCATTATGGGTGCCTTAGGTAAAGAAATTACTCGGGAAGCACCTAGCAAAGATCGTCAGCAAAAGCTGAACGAGGACTTAGCGGTGCTAAAAGGCGCGCATATTTTGCTGGTGGAGGATAACGCGATTAACCAAGAGTTGGCGCTCGAGTTGCTGACCTTAAACGGCATGACCGCAGAGGTCGCTAACCACGGAGAAGAGGCCTTGGCGCTATTGCGCTCGCAAAGTTTTGACGGCGTGTTGATGGATTGCCAGATGCCAGTCATGGATGGCTATCAAGCCACTCGAGCGATCCGTGAAAATCCACATTGGCGCGACTTGCCCGTGATTGCTATGACGGCCAACGCGATGGCCGGTGACAGTGACAAGGTCCTCGATGCCGGCATGAATGACTACATTGCTAAACCCATTGACGTCAAAGTGATGTTTGCCACTATGGCTCGTTGGATAAAAGCGGGTGATGACAAGCCGGTATTGACCCAGACTGCAGCCGTAAAAAGCTCGCCGTCTAGTCATGAAGAAGTCAGCTTAGAGGGGCTCGCGGGGCTGGATTACCGCGCTGGCTTGGCGACTTGTGCCAACAATCCTGGGTTATATCGCAAGCTTGTGACAAAGTTTGGCGGTGAAATCAACGGGACTTTGGCAGAGATCAAGCAGGCGATGGATGCCCAAGATCAAAGCTTGTCAGTGCGACTGGTGCATACGGTTAGCGGTGTGGCCGGTAATTTAGGTGCGCTGGACGTCGCCAAAGCAAGTCGAGCACTGGAGGCAGAACTCAAAGCGTCCATGCAGAATAGCGACAGCGCTCTCTGGCAGCAATTCGAGCAAAGCATGCTGGCGCTGGAAAGCGAATTAGCTCCGCTGTTTGCCGACTCGAAGAAAGCGACAGCAGCGGTAGAGGAGCGAGTGCCACAAGCGGAGGCGGATCCGGTACAACTGCAGGGGCTGTTGATCCAGTTAGAGGCAATGCTCAACGACTATGATGCGTCGGCAGGCGAATTGGCAGAGCTGATTGCCAAGCTTGGGCTCAATGGGTCACAACTCAAGCAAATGCAGGCCTTACAAGGGGCGTTACAAGCGTTTGATTTTGACGAGGCGTTAAGCCATTGCCAAGCCATGCAGCAAGAGCTAGCTAGCCTGGCGCAGGACTAACTCGCTCCGTAAAGCGGAACCAAGTGAGTGACCGCTAAATAGTGGCAAGCCGCGCCTAAAAGCACGAATAGGTGCCAAACGGCGTGGCCAAATTTTAATTGCTTGGCGGCGTAGAATACTGCGCCAATGCTATAGGCAATGCCGCCGGCTAGCAGCCACAACAGCACTTCTGCAGGCATACGGTCCCACAATTGATAGGCGGCGACCAACGCCAACCAGCCCATGATCAAATATACGGTCAGTGACAGACGTTTGAAGCGGTAAACGAATTTGAGCTTTAACAGTACGCCTGCGATGGCCAAACCCCAAATAATGGCCAATAACCAGTAGGCCAGTTCAGTGTTGAGTGCCAACAAGGTAGGCGTGTAGGTCCCTGCAATAAGAATAAAGATGGCGCAGTGGTCTAAGGTTTTAAGAAACGACTTGGCTTGAGTATGAGCAAGTGTGTGATACAAGGTAGAGCAACTGAATAGCAGCACCAGACTCGCGCCGTAAAGCAGCAAGCTTGCGCTGTGTAGCGGTGATAGTTGAGCCTGCAGCGCCTGTTGCCACAAATAGCCCATGCCCGCGAGTGCGAGTAGTATTCCCAAACCGTGACTGAATGCGTTGGCCCTTTCTTCAAGCGGGCTGTAATCGGATGCCATAGTGATTCTCAATATCAAGCGTCGGCTCAGTATGGCACACTTAGCGTACATGTGTAAGCCTAAAATCGAGTTATTACTCTAGTGATCGCTTTGGCTTCTCCCTGCGTTTTATCTGGGTATTAGCAGGGTAAGTAAGGAAGTAGCGACATGAAAATTCGAGCAGCTTTGATTGGCATGATGATGACCCCCTTGGCTTGGGCCGCCCCCATTCAGGACCTACAACAAGTGGGTAGTGGCGAGATGCGTTGGTGGCATTTTGAGCTTTATCATGCCGCCTTGTACAGTGAAAGCGGTACCTTTGAACCGAGCAACTGGCCCCAGGCACTGCAGATTACCTACAGCAGAGACATCGCCGCAGAGGATTTAATTGATGCCACTGATGAGCAGTGGGAACACCTCGATGTGTCCCGTGAACAGCGGCAGCAATGGCTGCAAGAGCTTCAGCAACTTTGGCCTGACGTGCAAGAAGGTGACCAACTGACTTTGCTTGTGGAGTCGGACGGCAGTCACCAGTTTTTCCACAACGGGCAAGTGCTGGGTACGGTTAATGACCAGCAGTTTGCCAGTGCTTTTTTGGACATTTGGCTGTCAGAACGCAGCAGCGAACCCGAATTACGACAACAATTGATAGGACTGAATAAATGACGCTTATAAGGACATGGACAAGGATATTGGTACTGGCCGCTTCGCTATTGGGATTGTCAGCGTGTGGCTCAGCGAGCATCGAAGATTATCGCCAAGAGGCAGAGACAGCGCCCATCGACTTGAAACAGTTTTTTAACGGGCCGTTAGAGGCCTTTGGTGTCGTGCTCAATCGCCAAGGTAAGGTAGAGCGCCGTTTCTACGTGACCATGGTGGGTACCTGGAAAGACGACGAGGGCGTACTCGAGGAGTGGTTTGAATGGGATGACGGCGAGAAAACCACTCGCACTTGGTACATCACCAAAAACGCGGATGGCAGCTATTCGGGCAAAGCCTCAGATATTATCGGCGAGGCCACAGGTGAAGTCGGTGGCTACGCCCTGCGTTGGAAGTACGAAATGGACTTAGAAGTCGGTGGGGATACCTACCGCGTGACCTTCGACGACTGGTTGTATCAAATCCGCGAAGGTGAGCTAATCAACCGCAGTTACATCAAGAAATTTGGTCTGACGTTTGGCGAGGTTATCCTCGCCATTCGCCAAACCGATGAACTCAAAAATACTTCGTTATAGCAAGCCCCTATCATGGGGCGCATGGTAGTCAATATTAGGCCCGACCGGGACAACCTGAGTCGGGTTTATATTTGCGTGGCTGTAGTAGTAATGACGCTTGATGTGGAACATATCCACCGTATCGTTAACGTCTTTGAACTGGAACAAATCACGTACGTAATTTGAGATGTTTGGGTAGTCCTCCAAACGCTGGCGGTTACACTTGAAGTGGCCGTGATATACGTTGTCGAAACGAATCAAAGTAGTAAACAAGCGCCAGTCGGCTTCAGTTGGGGCGTCACCCACCAAATACCTTTGCTCAGATAAACGTTGCTCAACGTCGTCCAAGGCATCGAACAGCTTGTGATAGGCTTCCTGGTACTTGTCCTGAGTGGTAGCAAAGCCACAGCGATAGACGCCATTGTTAATCGTATCGTAGATAAATGGGTTGATGGCGTCGATTTCGCCGCGCAGCGACTCTGGGTAAAAGTCCAATTGATTGCCGGTGAGATGATCGAACGCGCTGTTGAGCATGCGAATGATCTCTGAGGATTCGTTGCTGACTATGCACTCTTGTTGTTTGTCCCACAGAATCGGCACTGTTACTCGGCCGGTATAGGTCGAA
Source organism: Paraferrimonas sedimenticola (assembly GCF_002282855.1). Taxonomy (GTDB): domain Bacteria; phylum Pseudomonadota; class Gammaproteobacteria; order Enterobacterales; family Shewanellaceae; genus Paraferrimonas; species Paraferrimonas sedimenticola. The sequence goes on from NZ_NRIR01000005.1 coordinate 206,654, forward strand.
TGATTGCGGGTATATATCTGGTGCAAAAACTCGCTTTGGTATAAATGATCACCAGTGGAATGTGCTTCGCGGTCAAAGGTCCAGCCGTTTTCCAGCATGTCAGGGCTTACAACAGACACGCTAATATGGTCTTCAAGGCCTTTTAACTTGCGGAAGATTAGGGTGCGGTGCGCCCAAGGGCAGGCCAGCGATACATATAGATGGTAGCGCCCGAGCTCTGCGGGAAAACCGGCGCGTCCGCTAGGGCCAGCCTCACCATCGGCGGTAATCCAATTGCGCAGTTGAGCTTCTTCGCGCTTAAAGTCGCCACCGGTGGATTTGGTGTCGTACCATTTGTCTTGCCACTTGCCGTCTACGAGTAGTCCCATGCTGCTCTCCTCTGCACCTGAACTCTTTGCAGGTAATTAATTTAAAATGAATTTTTGCTACACAGAGTGTGGACCAGAATTGTCGGTTTTGCTCGAGCAACTCGGCAGCACACCCCCAATGAGTGTTTTCAGCATAGATGGAACTGAATCGAAAGAAAATGGCGAAAAGTTGTACGTATCGCTCTATAAAAGCGACCGTTTAGGGGCTGCCTAAACGGTCGTTATTGATGCTCAGCGGCTAAGGCTTACAGCCAGGCTGGAATTCCAGGTAGCATGCCAACCGCTGACATGGCCACGGTACACACAAGGAAGGCGGCTAAAGGAATGAACAAGCGGTCCGCGATAGACAGAGATTTTGGTCTGTCTTTATCTCCAATCAGGCCATTGTTATCCAACAACATGGTAGTAGCCCAACCAAACACAGGGTTAACCACGATAGAGGCAAAGATACAGATGCCAGCAGACTGGCTGTCTTCATTCTTTCTAACCATCAGCAGACCAGCTTCTAGTAACGGCAAAAACACCCCGACGAGCAGCGCGATTGACATCACGGGACGCCACATGGCGACATCCATTGGATAACCCACTATCGCCACCACTATGCACAAGCTCCCCAGCAATATTGCACCGGCTGGGATTGGACGTTTAGCGATGGCTGCCGGGATCATATAGGTCCCCCAAGATGAGGTGATGTTACCGCCACCGACCGCAGTACCGACGATTTGACGGACCGAACATGTGGTCATGGTGTCGTCGACATCCATCAGTACGCGTTCGGTTTTCTCTGGATAATTGAGTTCTTGGAAAATGCGGTGGCCCAAGAAATCCGGTGACCACATGGCCACTGCGAGCAGTGCAAACGGCAAAGACGCGACAAAGTGTTCCAGTGTCGGCAAGCCTAGTTGCCAGCCGGTTTCGGTGGAGCCCCACCAGTACACGGGATTGAGGTTAGGCAAGCCAGGTGCTGTGGTAAATTTCAGGTCAATGCCGGCACCTAATAACAAGGCAATCCCGATTGCCGCTAGCGAGCACAAGGGGATCGCCAGCCAACGTTTGCCAATTCTAGCCAAATAAGAATACAGGCCGATATTAATCAATAGGATGGCAAAAGCCACAAAGCCCAAGCCTGACTCGAGCGAGTGTTTAGCTTGCAGTCCTTCTGACCAAGTCACTAAAGAGGTGATCTGCGAGATGGCCCCCATGGTGCCAAGGTAGACCAGTAGCCCTCCGGCAACCCCTTTGCCGGTGAGGTTCACTAACCTAGAGCCCCCTTTGACAAAGCTCAGCGCAAGACCAAATATTCCCAGCAAAATCGCTAAAGCCAACGGGTGCGCGCCTGCCAGTGCAATCGCGCCGATCAAAGGGATCATTGGGCCGTGGTTGCCGCCCAAATTGGCTCTGGGGTTGATAAAACCCGAGCTTAAAATACAAAACAAGAATGCGGGAATTAGCATTTCAACCCGCACGTTTTCAATGATGAAGTCAGCACCTAGGTTAACGTGATCCCAACGTTCGGTTAGGCCTGCCGCCCAAGCGGTCATTACCGCTGAATACATGACGGTAATGCCAATAGTACCGGCTAAGGCTGGAACTAAATCCTCCCACTCAAAACGGAAATCTCGACCGGGTAAATTGAGCCGCCAGCGACGGGGTTTCATGATTTGCAGTTCGTGGTCTAAATAGTCCGAGCGCGATGCAAATTCATGAGATGGGCGATGTAGCTCGCTGTAGGATTTCTCTTCTGAGCTGGCATTAACGTTTGGGGTGTCGCTCATAGTTTCCTCAGTGTCCGGCGGTAGAGTGCCTTAAGGTCGAGTATTGAGTAATGGTAGCAAAGGTCCGGTTTAGGGTAGACGTAGGTAGCACACATTGTGACTTAACTCTCGCTTCGTTGACGTAAACGTAAGCTTGCCTTGCTATGCGGAGTGCTTGTGTGTGCTGGATTCGAACATTAGTGAGGAAATTGTTAAAAAAATGGCTAACCCCAAATGATTGAGGTTAGCCAAACGCAGGTTAGCACTTAAGGGAATTAGTGAGTTAGCAAGTATTCAAAGGCCGCCAGCGAGGCTTTCGCGCCTTCGCCCATGGCCACCACAATTTGTTTGTAGGGCACAGTGGTGACATCACCACAAGCAAATATCCCGGCCTGACTGGTGTGGCCGCGCTCGTCGATAACAATCTCACCGGCCTGTGTGCGCTCGAGTATGCCGTCAAACAGTTGAGAGTTAGGCACCAGTCCGATTTGCACAAATACACCGGCCAAGTCCACAGATTCCGTCTGTTCGCTTTCGCGATTCAGATATTGTAGTCCGGTCACCTTATTGCCATCGCCTAACACTTCAGACACCGCGGCATTAGTGATAATGCGAATGTTGTCGCGGCCCTTGGCCTGGTCAATTAGTACTTGGTCGGCCTTGAGCTCGGGCATGAACTCAAACACAGTAACGCTTTCAACAATACCAGCCAAATCCAGCGCCGCTTCAATGCCTGAGTTACCACCACCAATCACAGCCACGTCTTTGCCCTTAAAGAAAGGCCCGTCGCAATGTGGGCAGTAAGCCACCCCTTGGCCTAGGTATTCTTTCTCGCCAGGGACACCTAGCTCGCGCCATTTGGCACCCGTGGCGACAATTAGGCTGCGAGTTTGGATCTGCTCACCGGTGTTTAGGTTTAGCGTCTTAATCTCGCCATTGTCGATATCAGTGACGCGAGCGTATTCCTTTAGCTCAATAGGGTAGTCGTTTAAGTGTGCCGTCATCGACTGACTTAACTCGGAGCCCGTGGTTTTCGGGGTACCAATTAAGTTTTCGATGCCTTGAGTGTCTTTGACCTGACCGCCAATGCGATCGGCGATCATGGTGACTTTCAGGCCTTTTCGAGCGGCGTAAATCGCGGCAGAAATACCCGCAGGGCCACCACCGATGACGGTGACGTCTTGCTGCTCAAGTGGTTTGTTGTCGAGCTTGGCCTCGCCTTTGTAGGGCTGAAGTTTGTCGATAAGCTGGGCCGGTTCGACTTTACCGTTGGCGAATACCTCGCCGTTCAGTAAAACGGTAGGCACACCTTGAATTTGGTGCTTCTCAATTAAATCTTGAAACAGTCCACCGTCGATCATTTCACTACTGATGTTCGGGTTTAGTAGCGCAAACTGGTTAAGGGTTTGCACCACGTCTGGGCAGTTGTGGCAGCTCAAGCTAACAAAGGTCTGAAACACCAAGGGCTGGTCAATACTAGTCACCAGAGCTTTAAGGCCTTCGTCCAGCTTAATCGGGTGACCGCCAGCTTGCAGGATAGCTAGCACTAGCGAGCTAAACTCGTGACCACCGGGAATACCCGAGAACACAATGCCGCTAGGCTCATTGTCTTGGTACAGGGCAAAGCTGATTGGGCTTTGCAGATTAATGTCGGCTTCTCGCACGCTTAGCTTGTCGCTGGTGCTGGCGACATCGCGCAGGTAAGCCTGCAGTTCTTCGCGCTTGGGGTGCTGCCCGGATTGCAGCACCAAGTCTACTGGTGAGGCGAGGTTAGCGGTGTAGCCGCGAAGCGACTCAAGTATTGCATTGGATAGCATAATCAATTCCTTAGTGCGTGCAATCTGGGGCATACAATGTCAAAAAAGTTCGAGAAAAAAGGCGGCTAGGCCGCCTTATTCCTGCAGGGGCGTTAGCTTAGATTTTGCCAACTAGGTCCAGGCTTGGAGTCAGTGTCTCTTCGCCTTCTTCCCAAGCTGCTGGGCAAACTTCACCGTCGTTGTTAGCAACGTATTGGGCAGCTTTGACTTTGCGAACCATGTCTTTGGCTGAGCGACCGATACCTAACTCGTGGATCTCTGCTACTTTAATGATGCCCTCAGGGTCGGCTAAGAAGGTGCCGCGCAGTGCTAGGTGCTCTTCTTCAATCATCACGTCAAAGCCGCGAGTGATGTTGCCTGTTGGGTCGCCGATCATTGGGTAGTTGATTTTGCCAATGGCTGGGCTGGTGTCGTGCCATGCTTTGTGAACAAAGTGAGTGTCGGTTGACACTGAGTAAACTTCGACACCTAGCTTTTGTAGCTCTTCGTAGTGGCTGGCCATGTCTTCCAGCTCAGTAGGGCAAACAAAAGTGAAGTCGGCAGGGTAGAACAAGAAGATGGACCACTTGCCTTTTACGTCTTCGCTGGTGATGGTTTTAAAGTCACCGTTGTGGAAAGCTTGCGCGCTGAATTCTGGGATGCTTTTGCCAATCATAGCCATGGTAATTTTCCTTACAGGTTCTGTTATTAAAGTGGTTTAACGTTTGCTTTCGGCTCTTTGCTTTGCGCTAGAGCCTTAGCGATGAGTCAATATTAAGCGCTGGCATTGATTTAAAAAAATTAATAGTATTTATCGAAGCAATCTAAAAAACAGAATGTACATTCACTCCTAGGGAGAGACGCCCAGTGATCACCTTGAAGCAATTGAACTACGCCTTGGCCGTGGCCAAGACTCGCCACTTTAAAAAGGCCGCTGAGGTCTGCCACGTATCCCAGTCGGCCTTGAGTACTGGGGTGGCCGAGTTGGAAAACCAATTGGGCTGTCAGTTGTTTGAGCGGGATAACAAGCAAGTGCTGGTAACACCCATCGGCGAGCGTCTACTCGAGCAAGCGCAAACCATTCGCTTGCAGGTGGATGACTTGATGCTGACGGCTAAGGCACACAAAGACCCATTAGCCATGCCTATGAGCCTGGGAGTCATTCCGACCATTGGTCCTTATTTACTGCCGCGAGTGCTGGCTGAACTGCAATCCCAATACCCTCAACTACAGCTCACACTTGAGGAAGGGCAGAGCGCTACCTTACTAGAGCGAGTGCGCGATGGGCTATTAGACTGTGCCGTATTGGCCTTGCCATACGACACGCAAGGCTTGCACTGCTTTGAGTTTTGGGAAGAGAACTTTGTGGTGCTAAGCCATGCATCGCATCCTTTGGCGAACCAGGCGCAAGTGTCGAGTAAACAGCTGTCTGAGCACACCTTGTTATTGTTACAAGACGGCCACTGCCTAAAAGACCATGCCCTTGCTGCGTGTCATCTGGTCGAGCAAGCACCGCAGCACTCGCTAGCCGCCACCAGTTTGGCGACGCTAGTAGAGCTGGTGGCTGGTGATTTTGGAGTCACTCTCATTCCCGAGATGTCGCTGCCCGCGCTGCAACGCCAAGCGCCTGGCTTGTCGGCAATCCCGCTCGATGAGCCAGGTCCACACCGAAAGCTGGCGTTTATCTGCCGCCTTAATTACGCCGGTGTGGATAACATTCAACGACTCATCAAACTCTTTACCGGGCAACTGAATCAAGGAGTCAGCTGTGTTGCTTGAAAGTAGATTTATTGTTGATTAACGTTAACGTTAACGGCATAGTGGAGTTCACAGTTTTTCAAACAAGTGTTTAACAGATGCCCGCTATGCCCTTGTCGTTACCACAGCAGCAAGCGTTAACCCAAGCCACTGAGTACTTCGATTATCAGCACCCCGCCATTCAGGAGCTGCTCGCTGGTCTTCCCAATGGTGGAAAGCTTGAGCAAGTGCTGGCCATCTATCGCCTGGTGCGCGACGACTATCCTTATAACCCCTATTCGGTGGCGCAAGCGCCGCAAAGTTTCAAAGCCAGCTATTGTTTGCAAGCGGGTGAGGGCTATTGTATTCCCAAGTCTGCCTTGATGGTTGCCATGTGTCGTGCGATCGGCGTGCCGGCCCGTTTGGGACTGGCCGATGTGAAAAACCACTTAAGCTCTCCGCGCCTGATTGAACTGCTGGGCAGCGATGTCTTTACCATGCACGGCTACGTCAGCCTGTATTTGAACGAGCGCTGGGTCAAAGCCACGCCGGTGTTTGACGCGACGCTTTGTCAGCGCTTCGGTATCGAGCCGCTGGTCTTTGATGGCGTTAATGACAGCCTGTTTCAGGCCTATACTCAAGATGGCAGTCAGCACATGGAATACCTGGTTGACCATGGTTGTTTTGATGATGTGCCCACTGAGTTTATTTTCGAGAACTTTGAAAAACACTACCCCAAGCTAATGATGGATATCAGCCGCTTAACCGCGGGCTCAGACACCAGCTTTAGCCCGCAAGCCAAACAATAACAAAACTAAATAGGATTCACCCATGAAGGACAACGAATTGCAACAAGAGTTAGACCTGTTTCGCGACACCCTAGTGCGATTCATGGACAACGAAATTGCTCCCCACTACGAGCAATGGGAGAAGGACAAGCTGATCCCCAAAGAATTCTGGTTGAAAATGGGCGCAGAAGGCTTGTTGTGTTGTGACATTCCTGAAGAGTACGGCGGCTATGGTGTGCCAGTGCACTTCAACATGCTGGTGGGTGAAGAATTGGCCAAAGCGGGCTATTACGCTCTGGCGACTAACGTGACGGTGCATGCGGATATCGTTGCGCACTACCTGTTGAACTTTGGTACCGAAGAGCAAAAGCAGAAGTATCTACCGGCCATGGTGAGCGGTGAGTGCATTGGTGCGATTTGTATGACAGAGCCAAGCTGTGGCTCGGATCTACAGGGCATGAAAACCACTGCAATTGCCAACGAGTCCGGTTGGTTGATGAACGGTTCCAAAACCTTTATCACCAATGGTCAAAATGCCTCTTTGTACATTGTGGCCGCGCGCACCGATCTTCAAGCCAAGCCAGCCAAAGGCACCTCACTTTTCTTGGTCGAGGGCGATCAAGCCGGCTTCCAACGCGGTACTAACCTAGACAAGATTGGCCAGGCCGCGGGCGATACCTCTGAGCTATTCTTTGACAATGTCGAACTGGGCAAAGACCAATTGCTGGGTCAACTGAACTACGGCTTTATTGGCCTGATGAAAGAGTTGCCACGGGAACGCCTAGCACTGGCCTGTGGTGCGGTAGCCCACGCCGAAGGTGCCATGGCACTAGCGGTTGATTACGTTAAAGAGCGCCAAGCCTTTGGTGCACCTCTAAGCAACTTGCAAACCATTCGCCACAAGTTGGCGGAAATGGCCACTCAAATTGAAATTCACCGTGTGTTGATCGAAGAGTACAAAGACCGTTTGTTCGACAAGGCGTTAAGCACTGAGCAGGCGAGTATCGCTAAGCTGTCTTGTACCGAAATGGAGTGCAAGGTGATTGATGATGCGCTGCAGCTGTTTGGTGGCTATGGCTACATGAAAGAGTACCCGATTGCTCGCTTTTACGTGGACGCTCGCGTACAGCGTATTTATGGCGGTACTAGCGAGATTATGAAAGAGATCGTTGGCCGTTCGCTTGTTCGCGACTAAGAATGTTGGGTTAGCCAGAACATGGCTGATTGGATAGTAAAAACAGGACCTGCGGGTCCTGTTTTTATTCGTCGTCTCGTCATTCCCAGCTTGAGTGGGAATCCGGCTAGTTGCTTCGGGCTTCAGTTGGCCCCAAGTTGCCGTTTGCATGATGGGGACCGTTTTGAGAAATCTCTGTTTGTCCAAGGCTTGTTTAGATAAACTTTCAAAGAGTATTATTGATAATTCCGCATAAATAGGCTGTTGGTCGCCAAGGAGGCTTTGGTGCAATTTGACGAGCTGAAGTCTGTACTAGATACCGATAATGAAAATGAGTTAATTCTTTTATCGCCAAACTGGAAAGTATCACAATTTCCAAATACTGAAAGTGGGCACTGGCTCTCGAAAGAACAGTTTCATGAAGTCTTTTCAGTTATTGGGAAATGCCAAAGCGATGTAAATGTATTTGCTTTTGAGACGTTTGAGCGAGTTTATAAAGCTACAGGTTCAACTAAAAGGCTCAATTCAGAGTTCAACTTAAACTGGACTAGCTTTAACAACTTTCAGCGGTCTACGGACATACTCTGCTTCTATTTAGTACCCCAAAACTTGAGTTGGGTGTTTTACGGTAATAGAGACTATTGCCTGTTTGCTAAAGGCAACTAACAAGTTATTCAAAAGGACGCAAAACGCTTAGCTTGTGCTCCTTCGTGGCTAATTTTAGCCAAGTATTTTACGCCCATTAGTGGAGGAGTCAGATGACCGCTATTGGCCGTTTGCTGCTGTTAGCAGTTAGCTAGATTCCCGCTTTCGCGAGAATGACGAGCGGAAGGGCCGTTAGCTCGCGGTCACCTTGTGCTGCTTAGGCAGCTTCAAAGACAAAGCTGCCGCAATCGCGATAAATATGGCCGATACCCACAAGCAGGCCGTTAGGCCAAGTTGCTGGTAGACGTAACCTGATAGGACGGTGCCAATTAAGCGGCCCATAGCGTTAGCCATGTAGTAAAAGCCCACGTCCATGGACACGCCTTCTTGGTCGGCGTACTGCACAATCAAAAAACTGTGCAGGGATGAGTTAACCGCAAACAGCACACCGAAAATCAGTAAGCCTATGGTAACCAGTGCTACCGACGCGCCAAATTGCACCAAGCCAACCGCAATTGCCACAGGGCTTATCGCCAACAATACCGCCCACAGGCTCGCCGCGGCAGCACCGTTTTCCGCTGCCTGACGGCCGGTGAACTTAGGTGCGCTGGCTTGAACGATCCCATAGCCAATCACCCACAAGGCCAAAAAGCCGCCCACATAGCTGTGGTTCCAGCCAAACTCGCTTGCCAAAAATACCGGCAGGGCAATCACAAACCAGACATCACGGGCACCAAATAGGAACATGCGTGCTGCCGATAGGTAGTTGATCGCCGAGCTTTTGGAAAACATCTGGCTGAACTTAGGCTTGTACTTGGTCTTGCCGAGCTCTTGCTTGAGCGTCAGCAAGCTCATGATCCACACCAGCAGTAAGGCGCTGGCCATAGCGAGTACTGCGCCTTGGAAACCCAAAGTCGCCAGTAACAAGCCGCCTAAGAAAAAGCCAGCCCCCTTAAGCGCATTCTTAGAGCCGGTGAGCAGGGCTACCCAAGAGTAAAGCTTGTCATCGGCACCTTGTGGTACTAACAACTTAATCGAGCTCTTGGCACTCATTTTGTTGAGATCTTTGGCTATGCCAGAGATGGCTTGCGCCGCCATCACCCAGAGTATGGTGAGGTACTCCGCGGGCACCATCAACATGGCTAGGGCGGCAATTTGCAGCCCCAAGCCTATGTTCATGGTGCGATTGAGACCAATGCGGGCACCAAGCCAACCGCCAACTAGGTTAGTGACCACGCCGAAAATCTCGTAGAACAAGAACAGCATGGCAATTTCTAGCGGGCTATAGCCCAAACCGTGAAAGTGCAGTACCACCAACATCCGCAGCGCGCCGTCGGTCAGAGTAAAGGCCCAGTAGTTACCTGTGACAATTAGGTATTGGCGAACGGCAGGGGATAGCTTAGCCAGCATGATTTTACTCTCAATATCGGTTGACGCTTACAGGTCGGCTTGGCCAACCATACGGGCGATTTCAACGGTGCGGTTAGCGTAACCCCACTCGTTGTCATACCAAGCGTAAATCTTCAATTGTCGGCCGTTAATCACCATGGTCGACAGGGCATCGATAATGCTAGAGCGCGGGTCGGTTTTGTAATCCAGAGACACCAAAGGACGTTCTTCGTAACCCAAAATGCCTTTGAGCTCGCCTTCGGCGGCCTGTTTGAATAGGGCATTCACCTCTTCTTCAGTGGTATCGCGCTTAAGCTCGAATACACAGTCGGTGATCGAGGCGTTAGCCAGTGGCACACGCACCGCGTGACCGTTTAGCTTGCCTTTAAGCTCTGGGAAGATGTGGGTGATCTGAGTTGCTGAGCCTGTGGTGGTTGGAATCAAGCTCATGCTGCCAGCACGGGCGCGGCGCAAGTCTTTGTGTGGCTGATCCAAAATCGATTGAGTATTGGTGATTGAATGAATCGTGGTCATCGAGCCGTGCACAATACCAATAGCTTCGTGAATTACTTTAACTACAGGCGCTAAACAGTTGGTGGTGCAGGACGCTGCCGACACAATTGGGTGCTTGTCTGCATCAAATAGGTGATCGTTCACCCCTTTAACCATATCCAGCACGCCTTCGGTTTTTACCGGTGCGGTCACTACTACGCGCTTCACCCCTTGGTCTAGGTAAGCTTGCAGTACGTCTGGCTTTTTGAATTTGCCTGAGGCTTCGATTACCACATCACAGCCACTCCAGTCGGTGTCTTCGATTTTGGTATTTTGAGTGCAGGGAATGGTTTTACCGTTAACGACAATGGCATCGTTTTCGGCGGTTGCCTCGTGGTGCCAAGTGCCGTGCACCGAGTCAAAGGTTAGTAGGTGGGCAAGGGTTTCGGCATCACCGGCAGGGTCGTTGATTTGGACAAACTCTAACTCGTCCCAATCGAATGCGGCGCGAAGAGACAAACGGCCCATGCGGCCAAAACCATTGATTCCAACTTTGATGGTCATAGGATTACCTGTATTTTTTGCTACGAGCTTTGTTTACTACGAGCTTTGTTTACTACGAACTTAGTTACGATGCTATTGGTTACAACGCACTTAGTTACAACACTTCTAGTTACAACACTGTGCAACGCGCTGTGGGCGATCGCCCATGGCTTCAAGCAGCGCAATATTGGCTGAGATATAATCAGGATTTTCCGCCAGAGTGGCACCGAGAGTACTCAAGCACCAAGAGGGCAGTTCAGGGTTAATGCGGTAGTAGATCCACTGTCCTTGACGCAAGGTCGTAACCACTTCCGCTTGGCGTAACTGAGCCAAGTGACGGCTGATTTTCGGCTGAGAAATATCCAGCGCTTGGGTAAGCTCGCATACGCATAACTCACCCTCACGCTCGATCAAAAGCAGGGCCTTCAGGCGGGTTTCATCCGCCAAACTTTTAAAAAACGCTAAAGGGTTCACCAGCATCTCCATTGAGGTGTTCTCATCTGGCTTCAATCTTATGCGCTTTTCCGTATATGTCAATTACCCAATATGAAGCTTTTGTGACTGTCTTTGAGACTGAGTTCACGATCGCTTCAATGAGCTTTGTACTTCCTGATGCAAATTCAACGACAACACATCGGGTCGAGCGTAATGCCCGGCCACATCCAAAGCCCGCTTAGACTGTATGGCCACTTTCGGGTCAATTGTCGCGGTCAAAATGCCGACTTCGTTTCGCATCGGACCGGCGATGATTTCACCTCCAGGCGCTACGATCACCGAGTCTCCCGGGTTGATCCATTCTTCATCCGCTGAGAATAGGGCGGCCATTTCTTCAAACTCTTGTGGGATGTCCTGATGACGCAGGGCAACGCCGGCGCAGGCCACATAACAGCGACCTTCCCGTGCTATGTGCTGCATACTGCCAATCCAGCCATCACCAGAATCATAAGTGGGCGCTGTGTAAAGCTGAACGCCTTGGGCATAAAGCGCAAAGCGCGCCAGTGGCATGTAGTTTTCCCAGCATATTAGACCGCCTAATCGGCCTGCTGGCGTGTCGAGCGTCTGCAGTCCACTGGCATCGCCCATACCCCAGACCATGCGCTCTGGATTGGTTGGCATGAGTTTGCGGTGGACGTTAACCAGCTCGCCGTTATCGTCAATTACGGCAAACGAGTTGTATAAACTGGCGCGACTAGCACTGGAATCTAGCTCGTTAAATCCCACTTGAACCCATAGTTGGGTAGCTTTAGCCGCCTCACACAGTGGTGCGAGATGACCAGCACTCAAGTCGACTGCTGAGGCTAGCAGTCGCTGGTGTATGCGCTCATTGACGCCCCAGTCACCACCGGGACGTAAGCGCCAGATCCACGATGGGTAACCAGCAATATAAGCTTCGGGAAATAAGACAAATTTGGCGCCTTGCTCGGCTGCCTGCTGAATGTGTTGAACCGCTTGCGCTAGGGTTTGCTCGCGGTCCAACAATTTTGGGGGGTGTTGCACTATGGCAATACTTACCTCGGACATGATCAGAACTCCTTCCTGATATTGTGACTAAGTAAGTATAGGTAGCGAGGTAAGTGATGTTAGCCCTAGCGCAAGTATCTGGCTTTATTCAATCTGACCAAACACTGACTCGGCGCGTTTTAGCGACTGCTCGGCCACCGCTTTTGGCATTGGCAAAAAGCCCATGTGTTCGGCTTGCGCCTGACCTTCGCCCAAACCCCAAGAAATGAAGTCTTTTATAGCTGCGAGTTTTACCTTCGAGTCATACTGTCGATAGGTGATTAACCAGGAGTAGGCCACGATAGGATATGCTTGCTCGCCAACCGGATCGGGAATGAAAATCCGCAGCGGCCCCTGCTCGGGCACCACAGATTCCTGCAAAGCGATGACGCCAGCCGCTTTGGTGGGCTCGATAAAGTTACCCGCCTGATTCTCCAGTTGCGCGAGCTTAAGGCCCGCACGACGAGCCACCGAATACTCCATGTACCCCAGTGCACCATCGCTGATGCGAACCCGCTGCGCTGAGCCTGGATTTTGATGCACCGCCATTGCATTGGGCCAGTCAATCAAACGCGCCACACCTAGCCCGCTGTCCTGCCAGTCGCTCGACATGCTATTCAGATGATTAGTAAAGGCATAGGTGGTGCCACTTTTACCGCGACGAACCACAGGCTGAATGGGAGCATCGGGCAGAGACACATCGGGATTCACTGCAGCGATTCTTGGGTCGTTCCATCGCACCGCTTGGCCGAGGAAGACTTCAGGGTAAACACTGCGCGGGATCTTAAGCCCATCGGGCAAGTCGGCGTGATTGTATGCCAGCACAATCAAGCCCGCGCTAATGGGGATGAGCTTGGCGCCGCGCTCAACACTGGCAATCTCATCGTCGCGCAGGGCAGCGGTGCTACCGGCAAAATCCACTTCGCCAGCGAGAAAACGGCGAATGCCTTCGCCACTGCCAATACTGACGTACTTGATGCTAACGTCCGGATGGCTTTGATTAAACTCTTTGACCCAGGCTTGGATAATCGGGTTGGGCAGGGTTGAGCCGGCTCCGACTAATTTGGAATCTCGATTCGACTGGCCACAGCCAAAAACAACTAGCAGGGCTAGCATAATCACAAGGACAATTTTGGTTCGCATACTACATATCTCGTTAGAAAAAGCCTGCGCTGCTAATGAAAAGCAGGGCAGGCATTCGATTTAGAGAATGAACAGGATTAAGAGAACTCACCGCCGACGTACTGTTTGGTCAGCTCGTTGCGAGGATCTTCAAAGATTTGTTGGGTTGCACCCATCTCTACGAGATGACCCACGCGCTCGCCTTGACTGACATCCACACCAAAGAAGGCGGTGGTATCGGCGATACGGATCGCTTGCTGCATGTTGTGAGTCACCATGGCAACCGTGTAGCGGTCTTTAAGCTCAAGCATCAGCTCTTCAATGCGTCGGGTAGCGATAGGGTCAAGCGCTGAACAAGGCTCGTCCATCAGCAACACATCAGGCTCGGTGGCAATCGCACGAGCGATACACAAACGCTGCTGCTGACCGCCGGATAGCGATAAGCCACTTTTGTGCAGCTTGTCTTTAACTTCGCTCCACAATGCGGCGCGCTCCAGTGATTTTTGCACCTGCTTGTCCATGTCGCCCTTATAGCGATTTAGACGCAGACCGAAGGCCACGTTGTCATAAATGCTCATGGCAAATGGATTGGGGTGCTGGAACACCATAGAGATGTAGCGACGCACCAATACAGGGTCAATTTTCTTACCGTAGATGTTTTTGCCGTGGTATAGCACCTTGCCTTCAATGCGAAAACCGTCAACCAGGTCGTTCATACGGTTTAAGCTTCGCAGCACGGTACTCTTACCGCAGCCCGATGGGCCAATAAAGCCAGTGATTTTACCTTTCTCAATCGGTACATGGCTGTCGCGCACCGCTTGGTAGGCGCCGTAAAACACTTTGTCCAGACGGCAATCAATTACCACGTCACCTTGTGCTTCGTATTTAGGGGTTTGACTCATTGTTAGGTAACTCCGAACTAGTGTTTGCTGCGCCCAATTAGGCGCGCCAAAATATTGAAAACTAAAATAATTAGAACCAGAACCAGTGAGGCCGCCCAGGCCAATTGGATTTGGTTGTCAAACGGCATCGCTGAGAAGTTGTAAATCAAGATAGACAGCGAAGCAGTTGGCTCCATGAGCTCTTCCATGTAGTAGTTGCTAAACAGAGCGGTAAATAGCAGAGGTGCAGATTCACCAGCGGCACCGGCAACGGCCAGCATCACACCGGTCATGATGCCTGGCAAGCCAGTAGGTAGCACCACCTTAGTGATCACCTGAGCGCGGGTACAGCCCATGCCGTAAGCGGCATCGGTCATGCGCACCGGTACTTGCTTCATGGCTTCTTCGGCCGCTAGCAATACGGTTGGCAACATGAGTACCGCCAGCGCGATACCGCCAGCTAGTGCTGAGTAACCAAAGGACTTCACCATCACGATATAGGTAAATAGACCGGCCAGAATCGATGGGAAACCGGTGAGGGTTTTGGCGACAAAGCGCGAGGTTTTGGCAATCTTGGTGTAAGGACCAATAATCGCCAGATAAATGGCGGCCAAAATACCAAAGGGCACACTGATCGCCGCGGCAATCGCCACCATCACAAGAGTACCGACAATCGCGTTACCAAAACCGCCACCCATGTCAAAACCGGCTGGTGGCAGCTCTACAAGCGCTTCAAAGTCCAAACGCTCGCCACCTTGAGTGACCAGCATGTAGATAATCGAAAATAGTGGAATGGCGCCACCGATGGCGACAAGCCAGGTGATACCCGTCAGGATAGTGCTCTTGAGCGAGCGAGCTTCAAACCACTGGCGCTCAATTTGAGGGCCAATGCGACGAGCCTGTTTGCGCAAAGATTCTTGTTTCATCTTATTTGCCCTCAAACTTGCGCATCGCTAGGGTCTGAATGGTCTGACCGATAACGTTGACGATAAAGGTGATAAGCAACAGCACCAGTGCTGCGTACAAGAGTGCTTGTACCTCAACCTGACCGGCTTCAGGGAAGCTTGAGGCCAGCAAAGAGGCTAGCGTGTTAGCTGGTGAGAACAGCGAGATGCTGATTTGGTTGGAGTTACCGATCAACATCGCCAGTGCCATGGTTTCACCAAGCGCGCGACCAAATGCCAGCACCAAAGCTGCCAACAAACCGGATGAGGCGGTTGGAGTCATCACTTTAAGAATCGCTTCCCAACGGGTGGTGCCCATGCCGTAAGCGGCTTCTTTTACCTTGTAAGGCACGCGTTTAAAGGCATCAATCGAAAGGGCTGCAACCGTTGGCAAAATCATAATCGCCAATACCAATGCCGCTGGTGCCAAGCCTGGACCAGCCAAATCGGTGCCGAATAAAGGAATAAAGCTAAAGTGCTCGTGCAACCAATTAGCAGTCGGGCGAATGGCGGGGATCAATACATAGATACCCCAAAGGCCGTATACCACCGAGGGAATGGCCGCGAGCAGCTCAACGATAGTGCGAAACACACCCGCAAGCTTTCTGCCGATGAAGTCCTGAGTTAAGAAAATGGCAATCGTAATACCAATCACGCCACCAATTAGCAGGGCTAAGAAAGAGCTGTAAAGAGTACCCCAAATCTCAGGAAGTACGCCGAACTCACCTTTAACGCTATCCCAGGTGGTGCCGGTGAAAAAGCTAAAGCCGTGGCGCTGGATTGAGGGAAGTGCCTCGGCGAACACTTCGAGAAGAATGAAAATCAGCAGGCCAATCACAAGGGATGCTGCTGTTAAGGCCACACGGCGGACCGCAGTATCAAAGCGCTTTTCCTGCTTTGATGGCGGTTTTGATATTCCGCTGGTATCAGCGAATTTCTTAAACGGATTCTTTGCCATAAATTTCTAACTGGTTACATGCGACAAAATGCGATGCAGGCTTTAGCCTGCATCGCCTTGGTTTTAATTCGCGCTTCTATCAATGCTTGGATTAGCGAATTTTTTGCGCTTCGGCGCGAACCATTTCTACTACGTTTTTCGGTAGTGGGATGTAACCCATGGCATCAGCACTCTTTTGACCGTCGGTAATCATGTACTCAACCAAGTCGCGAGCCGCTTTTGCTTTGGCCGCATCTTGAGTTTGAGGGAAGATAACCCAGGTGAAAGAAGCGATTGGGTAGGCATCAGCACCGGTTGGGTCGTATACCCAAGCACGCAGGTCCTTGATGTCAGAGTTTGGCAAGTTGCCTTCTGGGAAGTCAGCAGTGGCCAGCGCTTGGGCACCAGATTCTGCACCAGGGGCAATGAAGTTGCCTTTGGCATTTTCCAACTTGATGGTAGGCATCTTGGTCAGCTTGGCGTAGCCGTACTCGATGTAGCCGATGGCACCAGGAGTTTGCTTAACAGTGGCAGTGATACCGTCGTTCTTTGGCGACTTAACAAAGCGCGAAGAACGTGGCCACTGAGGAGCTTTACCTTGACCTACAGAGTCAGCGAAAGCACCGTTTACTTTGGCCAAGTGGCCAGTGAATACGTAGGTAGTACCAGAAGAGTCTGCGCGAACCACAACAGTGATGTCACGGTTTGGCAGCTTAACACCTGGGTTAGCCGCAGCGATGCGCTCGTCGTTCCACTTAGTGATTTCACCGGTGAAGATCAGCGGGTAAACGTCACGTGGCAGTTTTAGCTCGCTAACACCTGGCAGGTTGTAAGTCAGTACAACTTGACCAGCGGTAACTGGAAGAATGACTGCGCCGTCTTTTACGTTGGCCAGTTCTTTGTCGTTCATTGCAGCGTCAGAGCCAGCGAAGTCTACTACTTGGTTAGTAAAGTCGCTGATACCTGCGCCACTACCTTTTGATTGGTAGTCAACACGCACGCCGTCAGTGGCGCGGCTGTAATCGCGGAACCATTTGGAATAGATAGGGAACGGGAAGCTTGCGCCCGAACCTTGCAAGCGAGTCTCAGCACTGGCTTGTGCTGGAGTGATTAGCAATGCGGCGCTTAGTGCGGCCCCTAACAGTATGCCGATAGGTTTCATCTTTTTTCTCCGAGCTGGTTGGCTTTGTTCAACGTCAGCTTTGATGATTTGTTAATTAGGTTGTCATTGAAGACAGGGGCATAGTAGGCAGGGAAGATTTCACTTTTATTACAGAGTGTAATTTTTGCAAAACTAATCGAGCGACTGATTAAAAAATCATCGCTTATTATGCTTGCTTAAAAGCTGTTCAAATTGTTCCTTGGCGAAGATGTCAGCTTGATGATGTTTGTGTTAAAACACTCTGTAAAAGAGGGGGGGGTTGGTTGCTATGCAAGACTTAATCACAGCGGTGACAGCCTGTACCGCCTGCAAAGCCCATTTGCCTTTGCCGCCAAAACCCATACTTCAGGTGGGTGTTAGCAGCCGCATATTAATCATTGGCCAAGCCCCTGGGCTTAAGGCGCATCAACGTGGTCGCCCCTTTGATGACCCAAGCGGCGTGCGGCTGCGCGAGTGGCTCGGGGTGAGCGAGCAAGTGTTTTACGACCCGTCATTGATTAGCTTAATGCCAATGGGATTTTGTTTTCCGGGCAGCGCCGAGCGCGGTGATAAGCCGCCAAGACCTGAGTGCGCACCGCTGTGGCACGCCAAATTACTCGCGCAAATGCCAGAAATTCAGTTGACCTTGTTGTTGGGCCGTCATGCCCATAAAGCCTATTGGCGTCAGTCCAATGCCAGCATTACACAAGCCATTCAGGATTGGCAGGCTAATCCAAGGTCAACCATTCCTTTGTTGCATCCTTCACCGCGAAATAACATTTGGCTCAAGCGCAATCCTTGGTATCAGTCCGAATTTCTGCCTTTGCTAAAGCAACGAGTGGCACAAGCATTGGGCTAGTGCCCACTGTCGCAAATTTAATCTATTGCAACGATTTGACATTAAAGTCACAAGATTCACGGGTATACTAAGCGCCACTTTATTAAGGACTTGTCATACGAGGTAAGTATGTCCCCGTCGCGCGTATCACTATTGGCCATGATGGCCGCCACCAGTTTGCTGAGCGCCTGTGCGCCCAGTGCCAACCCGCCAGTCAAAAGCCCCGACGCCCTGCGTTTGGTGACTTGGAATATCGAGCATCTGGCCGAGTTTGACGGCAAGGGCTGTTTGCCGCGTCAAGAGAGTGATTATGCCAAATTGCGTGAGTTTGCCGCTGGCTTGAATGCCGATGTGGTGGCGCTGCAAGAGGTGGAAAACGCGGCGGCGGTTGCGCGGGTGTTCCCAGCTGATAAGTGGGATGTATTAATGTCCGAGCGCGCCGATACCGAAAGCTACGAATGTCGTGGTGCTGAGGGGCAAATGTCGACCCAACAGAAAGTGGGCTTCGCGGTTCGCAAGGGATTGGATTACAGCTATCAAGCCGATGACAATCTGTCTGAATTGGGTATAGGTAATCCGGGTTTGCGTCACGGCGTAGTGCTAACAGTGCGCAATGGCCAACAGCAAATTGACCTGATGTCGGTTCACATGAAAAGCGGCTGTTTTGTAAAAGACTATCGCGCAGACGATAAACCAGCCTGTGTGACTTTGGCACAGCAAGTGCCTGTGTTGGAGCGTTGGATGCAATCACGCCTAGACCAAGGCACGCCGTTTGTGATTTTGGGCGACTTCAACCACAACCTAGGCCGCGATGGCAACCAGTTGTGGAGTCAGTTGAGCTCGGTGAGCATCAATGGCCAACGCCTGGCAAATTTAAGCGGCGACATTCTTGGCTGCCATCCGAAATATCCGCACCCAATCGATCATGTGTTAGGCAACAGCGGTTTGCTTGAGCAGGTGGTTGAGGGCTCTTCCTACAGTCATGGCTTTGGTTATGCTCAAGGTCATCTAAAACAAGAAGATATGTTAAGCGACCACTGCCCGGTGAGTGTCGATATTCGCTGGTAACGGTTTCATATAATAGCGGCGCCTCAGGGCGCCGTTATTATATGCGCTACTTGTTGAATCAGTGCGAAGGCGCTGGCGCGGGAAACCAGTGTCGTGTGCGATTGGCCAAAGCTACCAAGGAGAGCATCACAGGCACTTCCACCAAGACACCTACCACGGTCGCCAGAGCGGCACCCGAGTGCAGTCCAAATAATGATATTGCTACCGCTACGGCCAACTCAAAGAAGTTAGATGTTCCTATCATGCTGGCTGGAGCGGCGACGTTGTGGGGGAGACGGAGCGCTTTGGCAGCGCCATAACTCAAGGCAAAAATACCATAGGTCTGAATAAGTAGGGGTATCGCAATCAGCACAATTGCCAGCGGCTGAGCCAATATGGTTTGCGCTTGAAAGCCAAACAGCAAAACCACAGTACCGAGTAAGCCCATGACAGACCAGGGTTTGGTGCTAACGATAAAACTTTGCAAGCGATTGGGATTGGCGCTTTTTAGCAAGGCCGAGCGAGTGAGGGCACCGGCGATGAGCGGCAGTACCACATACAAGCCCACGCTTAATAGCAGGGTCTCCCACGGCACCGTTATATCGCTCATACCTAGTAACAGTGCGGTAATCGGCGCGAATGCTACTACCATAATGATGTCATTGACCGAGACTTGCACTAAGGTGTAGTTGGCATCGCCTTTGGTGAGCTGGCTCCAAACAAACACCATGGCGGTGCACGGGGCGACACCCAATAAGATCATCCCAGCAATGTATTCATTCGCGGTTTGCGGGTCGACGATAGGGGCGAATATCACCTTGAAGAACAGCCACCCAAGTGCAGCCATTGAAAAAGGTTTTATCAGCCAGTTGATTACCAGCGTCAAGGCTATGCCCTTAGGCTTTCTACCCACATCCTTGATTGCCGAAAAGTCTACTTGAACCATCATGGGGAAAATCATCACCCAAATGAGTGCGGCAACCACAAAATTGACATGGGCCCACTCAAAATCTGCGATAGCGGCGAAAGCCGATGGGGTCAGGTTCCCTAAAATGATGCCCACTAGGATGGCAGCGCCAACCCAGACTGACAGATATCGTTCAAACAGACCCATGTGATTACTCCATTAACTTATATATACGCTTGCCATTATATTCGCAATATCATATATGTAAACCATGGCTTATTGGCTTATAAGCAAAATGAGAAAGGGCGCAAGCTTTTTGCTTGCGCCCTGTTTGTTTTACCTAAAATTGGGTTCGAGTTACTTACGCTCGGTGCTCAAGGCTCGATGCCGCCATAAACGTTTTCTCGAATATCAGCTACTTGCGCCAACAATTGTTGACGATCCACACTCCAAAGGTTGATGTGTCCGAGTTTGCGGTTGGGCTTTGGAGTCTTGTTGTACTGATGAAGCTCAACATTGCCCACGTTCAACAGCTGCTCACTGGCCTGGCGGCCGAGCAAGTTGACCATAGCCGCGTGTGAGGCTGGTTCTGTGTTACCCAGAGCTTGCAAACCAATACAACGCAGATGGTTCTCGAACTGAGAGCAAATTCCGGCCGACTGAGTCCAATGACCGCTGTTGTGCACCCGTGGCGCAAGCTCATTCACCATCAAGCCTTCTGAAGTGACAAAGAACTCTATGGTTAGCACGCCGATATAATCCAGCTCTTCGAGAATGCGATTGGCGATGGTTTGCGCCTGCTCGGTCAAGGCATCAGGCAACAAAGCTGGCGCCACCGAGGCGACTAGAATGCCTTGCTGATGCTGGTTCTCGGTCAGCGGGTAAAAGGCGGTTTGGCCGATCCCCGTGCGCGCCGCGATAATAGACACCTCTTGCTCGAACGGAATAAAGGCTTCTACCAGATAGCGCTGGTCAAAGCGCTGATGCTGCAAGAACAGGCCTAAGTCGGTGTCGCCTTTCAGAACCCATTGGCCCTTGCCATCATAGCCTTGCTGACAGGTTTTAATTACACAGGGATAGCCAAGTCGCTGCACCGCCTCACTCATTTCAGCGGCGTCGTAGGCCAAATAGAAAGGCGAAGTCGGAATTTTGTTTTTGGCCAGAAAACGCTTCTCTGAGCCTCGGTCTTGGCAGGTCGCAATCGCTTTTGGCGAGGGCGATACCTGACAGTAGTCTTGCAAGGATTTAAGGAGAGACACATCTACGTGCTCGCGCTCAACCGTGATCACCTGTGGCTCGCCGAGCGCTTCGAACAAGGCGCCACCTTTGAGTCCGGGCTGCAATCGCACCACATTTCCCAGACCATCGATGCATTGAGTGGATTCATCGGGATCGGCGATGAAGGTAAATCTGTGTCCTAAGCGCCAACCGGCTAAGGCCATCATGCGTGCCAGTTGGCCGCAGCCCATGATTGCGATATGCATCATTCAACCTCCAAAGGGGTGTTAAAGGTTTGCGCGTGACGCCAGGTTTGCAGGCGGTCGCGAAGTTTACTGTCGCTTAGCGCCAGCATTTGCGCAGAGATAAGCCCGGCGTTGTATGCACCCGCTTCACCGACCGCCTGACAAGCCACCGCCACACCTCGTGGCATTTGCACCATAGACATTAAGCTGTCCATGCCTTGAAAGTGCTTACTGGCCACAGGTACTGCCACTACCGGCAGGTGCGTCATGGCTGCGGCCATGCCTGCAAGGTGAGCTGAACCGCCAGCGCCGGCGATGATGATTTGAATGCCTCGCTGGTGCGCTTGTTGGCAAAACTGTACTAATCGAGCCGGAGTTCGATGGGCAGATACCACTTGAGTTTCGTACTCAACACCTAAGTCATCGAGCATCTTGGTGGCTTGTTGCATGGTTGGCCAGTCCGACTGAGAACCCATGATGATGCTAACTTTGGCGGTGGTTGCGTTATCGCTCATGATTCAATTCCTTACTGCAAATTAGTGATTAAACAAATGGGGTATCAGTGCGCAGTACAGCGGTATGCCGACTAGCACGTTGAAGGGGAAGGTCACGGTTAGCGACGAGGTTATCGACAGACCGTGATTGGCTTTTGGCAGCGCTACCGACATGGCGGCAGGCACTGCGATGTACGAGGCGCTAGCACCTAAGGTGGCCATCAAAATGGTGCCACCAATCGAGAGGCCTAGGATTTGGGCAAAGCCAGTGGCAAGTGCGGCGCCAATTAGCGGCATCACTACACCAAAGCTTGCGATAAACGAGCCGTAGTCTTTGAGCAAGTTCAAGCGAGCGGTGGAAATACGTCCCATCTCTAGTAAGAAGAGTGCCAACACGCCGTGGAATAGGTTGCCAAAGAAAGGCATCACTTTTTCGGTTTGAGCACCGGCCCACCAACCGATTAGCAGGGCACCACACAGCAATAACACGCCTTGGTTTAAAAATATTTCGTGCAAGGTCTTTTTGACATCGAGTGCTTGCCCTTTGTCACGGGCAAGCCACAAGCCTACCGCGATTGCGGGCACTTCCAACAGCGCCACGAACAGCGGGAAGTAGGGCTCGTAGGCAATGTTTTGCGCTTCGAGAACGGCCAAGGCCACCGCGAAGGTGGCAATGCTGACCGAGCCGTAGTGGGCGGATATGGACGCCGAGTCTAGCTTGGACAAGCCGCCCACGTGACGTAATAGCGGGTAGGCGATGAATGGCAGTAACGCCCCGAATAGAATGACCAGCACGCTCTGCCATACCAAAGTTGGGTTGCCGTATTCGGCTAGCGCCACGCCGCCTTTTAGGCCAATGGCGATAAGCAAAAATAGGGTGAGGCTTTTGTACAGCCCTTCGGGCAGTTTTACCGGCGCCTTAAGTAATTGAGCCAAGGCGCCAAGTAAGAAAAATGCGGCAACGATATCCAATTGCATTGCGACTTATCCCTGTACAGTTGCTGCGACGGTTTGGCTCTTAGCTTTGTGCGCTCGTAGCGATATCGACACTAAGGCGAGAATACCGGCACTGGTGATTAGCCCCCAACCTGGAAGTTGGTTTGCCACCAATAAAACTCCCGCCATGGCCAGTAAACTCATGGATGACAACTCAAAAACAAGTGCGCGGTTCATAACTACTCCTTTTGTGATTTGTTTGACGGTACAGCTCCTAAGCCAATGCAGCGCATTATGTGTGCTTTTTTGTATAGATAAAAATCGATAATTCTTATATTTTGTATAGATAAATACTTATGGGTTGTAAATCGATGAGACAACTTCACGCGCGCATAGGCACCCTGCGCCAACTGGAAATTCTAGTGGCTGTCTACCAAAGTGGCTCGATTACGGCGGCGTCAAAGAGTTTGCACCTGACTCAGCCAAGCGTTTCTATGCAATTGAAAAAACTGGCCGATGTGGTGGGAGTTCCCCTGTACGACTCGATTGGGCGCAAGTTGGTTTTCACTCAAGCAGGGCTAGAGGTGGTCAAAAGCGCGCGAGAAGTCTTAGGGTGTTTTGAGCGATTGGAAATGAAGCTCTCGGACATGCAGGGCCTTAAAGCCGGTAGTTTGCGATTGGCGGTGGTGAACACCGCCAAGTACTTTATTCCTCACCTCTTGGGTGAATTTCTAAAGGCGTATCCCAACATTGATGTGGAGTTTAACGTAGGTAACCGCCAGCAAATTGTGGACCGCATCGCCAGTGGCGAAGACGATTTTTACGTGTTCAGTCATCCGCCTCAGGATGTGGGCCTTGAGCTGCACGAATTTTTGCCCAACCCGCTGGTGGCCATTGCTCAAGAAACCCATCCGCTGGCTAGTCAGAGCAATATCGATATGGCGGATTTTAGCCAGTATCCCTTTTTGATCCGCGAGCAGGGGTCGGGCACTCGCTTTGCGGTGGAGCGCTTTTTCAAAACCGCTTCTGCTACGCCAAATACTCGCATGACCATTGCCAGTAATGAGGCGATTAAGCACTCGGTGATGTCTGGACTCGGCGTTGCTATTTTGTCACGACACACCCTAGGGTTTGGCGGCTCGCAAGGGCTAGTCGAACTAGACGTTCAACAGTTGCCGATCACCACTCAGTGGTATTTTGCCAACCTTGAGGACAAACAGTTGTCGACGGTGGCAGCGACCTTCCTCGAGTATGTATCCAAGCAGGGGCGTATTAGCATGATGGAGCAATTGGATTTGGGTTAGCACAATAATTGCGCAATTTTTTAGCCGCAAGGGGTTGAATTACTAATAGTGAGTCCATAGGTCTATAGTGCGGGTACGACACATGGTGGTCACTCGCGACTATTGTTTTTGTTTTATGTTGCTTCTTAGGAGGACTTATTATGAACTCAATTGACCTCACTCCTTTGTATCGCAGTAGTGTCGGTTTTGACCGGTTTGCTTCGATATTAGACAGAGCCCTGACCTCAGACGTGTCTGGTAGCGGCTATCCCCCCTACAACATTGAGCTAATCGATGACGACAAATACTCGATTACTCTTGCTGTCGCTGGGTTTGTGCGCGACGAGCTAGACATTCAAGTGGAGCAGGGCGTACTAAAAATCCGCGGTCGTCACAAAGCGAGAAAGGATCGCAAATTCTTGCATCAAGGCATCGCCAATCGAAGTTTCGAGCGGCAGTTTAACTTGGCCGACTATGTGGAAGTCACAGGCGCCGATTTAAGTAATGGCTTACTGACTATCACTCTGGTCAAGGAAATTCCCGAGGCCATGAAGCCAAAAACCATTGCCATTAATGACGACGTAAGAGTCATCGAGCACAAAGCTGATGACTCTAAAGCGGCTTAAGACGATTGTTACATCCCCTTGTTTGCGGCGCTCGAGAGCGCCGCTTTTTTTGGGGATGAGTTTGAGTTAAAAGCGGTCGGCATTCATTACTTTGCTCCAAGCATCGGCAAAGTCTTGCGCCAACTTAGCCTCGCCGTCGTTGGCGGCATACACTTCAGCAACGGCGCGAAGCTCGGTGTTTGAACCGAATATCAAGTCCACCGTGGTGCCTGTCCACTTAAGCTCACCCGAGGCGCGGTCATAACCGTTGTAAACACCCTCTTGCTCGGCCGGCGCCCAGCGGGTTGCCATATCTAACAGATTGACAAAGAAGTCGTTAGACAAGGTGTCGCTGCGCTCGGTAAACACACCGTGCTTGCTGTTGCCCGTGTTGGCGCCGAGCACTCGCAGTCCACCAATGAGTGCGGTCATTTCTGGCACGGTTAGGTTGAGTAAGCTGGCGCGGTCGACCATGGCCTCAGCGGGCGCGTAGAAACTGTCTTGAGTGAAGTAGTTTCTAAAGGCATCGGCTTTCGGCTCAAGCACAGCAAAAGACTTCACATCGGTTTGCGCTTGAGTGGCATCGCCGCGACCTGGGTTAAAGGGAAGGGTAATATCGTGCCCGGCATTCTTGGCTGCACGTTCAACCGCCGCACTACCACCTAGCACAATCACATCCGCCAGCGATACTTGCTTACCGCCCGATAGTTCCTCGTTGAACTCGGCGCGCACCGCTTTGAGCTTGTCCAAGGTCGCATTAAGGCTTGCAGGATCGTTAACCGCCCATTGGTTTTGCGGCTCTAACGCAATACGAGCACCGTTAGCACCACCACGCATGTCGGTAATGCGGAAGCTAGAAGCTGCCGCCCAAGCAGTTTTGATCAGATCCGCGTTAGAAATACCTGAACCCAAAATCTTACCCTTGAGTTTGGCCACATCAAACTCGTCGATGAGCTTGTGCTCAACCGATGGAATTGGGTCTTGCCACAGCAAGGCTTCGCTTGGTACTTCCGAGCCGACATAGCGAGCACGCGGGCCCATGTCTCTGTGAGTGAGCTTAAACCAAGCTTTACCAAAGGCCAGATCAAAGGCGGCTGGGTCTTTCATAAAGCGCTCAGAAATTTCGCGAAAGCCTGGGTCGCGTTTTAGTGCCAAGTCAGTGGTGAACATAATCGGCGCGTGACGTTTGCCTTCAATGTGCGCGTCTGGCACTAGGTTGGCGGCGTTCGGATCGGTTGGGATCCACTGAGTCGCACCGGCAGGACTCTTGGTTTGCTTCCACTCATAGGCAAACAAGTTCGTTAGGTATTGAATTGACCAAGTGGTTGGGGTTGAAGTCCAAGCGCCTTCAAGACCAGAGGTGACAGTGTCTTCAGCATTGCCTTTACCGCATTTGTTCTTCCAGCCAAAGCCTTGGTCCTCGATTGGGGCAGCGCCAGGCTCAACACCGACGCAATCAGCCGAGCGCGCACCGTGGGCTTTACCTAGAGTGTGACCACCGGCTACCAGCGCCACAATCTCTTCGTCGTTCATCGCCATGCGTCCAAAGGACATGCGCATATCTTGCGCGGCAGAGAGTGGGTCGTGATTGGCGCCAGGGCCCTCAGGGTTCACATAGATAAGCCCCATTTGCACCGCAGCTAAATCGCCCTTGAGT
The DNA here is from genome assembly GCF_002282855.1 of Paraferrimonas sedimenticola. Taxonomy (GTDB): domain Bacteria; phylum Pseudomonadota; class Gammaproteobacteria; order Enterobacterales; family Shewanellaceae; genus Paraferrimonas; species Paraferrimonas sedimenticola. The sequence goes on from NZ_NRIR01000005.1 coordinate 233,095, forward strand.
TTACCCTTGCTGTCGCGACGGTCGTCTTCCAGCATTTTCATTTCAGGGCCCCAATACACCACATCTGGCTCCCAATCGTCGGCGCGACCACCGGCAAAGCCAAAGGTTTTAAAGCCAGATTCTTCAAGGGCTACGTTTCCGGTGAGGATCATTAAGTCAGCCCAAGATAGCTGTCGGCCATACTTCTGCTTGATGGGCCACAACAAGCGACGGGCTTTGTCTAGGTTGGCGTTATCAGGCCAGCTGTTAAGCGGGTCAAAACGCATTTGGCCACCGGCGGCGCCACCGCGTCCATCACCGACGCGATAGGTCCCCGCACTGTGCCAAGCCATGCGGATCATAAAGGGACCATAGGTTCCCCAGTCAGCGGGCCACCAAGGCTGTGAGGTAGTCAAAGTCTTGGCAATGTCCTTTTTCACTTCATCCAAATCGAGCTTGGCAAACTCGGCGGCATAGTCAAAGTCGGCACCGTATGGGTTTGAACGGGCATCGTGGGAGCGAAGAGGGCTGAGGTCGAGTTGCTCTGGCCACCAGTATTGGTTGGATTTGGCCGCACCAGCGGCAGAAGCGACCCCTGAGGTCGCCATCACTGACGCGGCAACACTGGCGAGCATCAGTTTTTTGAGTCTTGTTTTCACTGTTCCATTCTCCTTGTCTGACTATAAAGTAATCAGTTGCCTATGAGTTATAGATGCAGCGATACAAGTGGGACAGTCAGTAATTTGGAATAGGGTGATTGAGGAAATCGAATACCAAGCTGGGGTACACCAAATATCGGCGTATGGGCAAAGCAAAACGGCCAGAAGGGGAGAGGCTTCTGGCCGTTAACGTCAATTAACTCGAGGAGTTGACTTAGAACTTATGTTCCAGACCAATACCGAAGTAGTTGTCTTTCTTTGTAGCTTCATCCAAGTCGCGCTGGGTGTAGAACGCGAATAGTTTGGTTGGGCTAGCTAGTTTGTAGTCAGCACCGATAGACGCAGCTTTGCCTTTGCGTTCCATGTCTTGGTACTGAACTTTCAAAGTTACCGCGTCGATTCCGTAGGCTGCGCTTAGCAAGTAGCCTTTGTCCGACTGGTTTTTCTTAACAGTACCGTCGTCGTTAAGCGTGTCGTTTTGTTCTTGCTGCTGGTACATACCACCTAGCTTAAAGCCGGCAATTTTGCCTTGAACCGTACCGCGCACAATGTCGTAGCCTTGAACCGTGTTGTCGTAGGCCAAACCAGCGTAGATTGGTGTTTTCTTAAGGCCGGAATCGCCGTACATCACTGCGGCAGAAAAACCGTTTACAGTCTCGTTCTTAACCGCGTCAACCTGCTTGTTTGAGTTCTCGCCAACCCAAGTAATACCCGCCTTAAGACCAGAGAAAGTTGGAGTTACGTAGGTCAGAGTTTGTTCTGCGCGAACTTCGCCTTTGAACAGGTTTTTCAAGTCGCCAGAGATGTCGTTGAACTGGTCCACTTTACCTTGAGACTTCTTAAGCATGGTGTCATTGCGACCTACGGAAATTGCGCCGAAATCGCCGCGAAGTCCCACGAACTGGTTGCGAGCTTTGAAGTTTTCCTTGGCACTTGAGCTGGTGTCGACTTCGTACTCAACGGTGTAAAAGGCTTCCAATTTAGAGTTGATTTCAAAGTCACCTTTCACACCCAAACGCGATGCATTTGACTGGATGGTGGCGCTGTTTTCCCCAGCGACATTGTTGTTTTGTACGGTGACGTTTAGCTTGCCGTAAACGGTGACTGGCTCGGCGGCTTGAGCAGAAAACGCGGCAGCGACAAATGCTGATAAAATCAGTGGTTTGGAAAGATTTGGCATGGTTACCTCGATAATTTTAAAGTGCTGTAAAGCGCAGGTTGCAGCGCTTTGGATTTGTTGTGATGAAATTATGACAGCGCCTTTTTTTATCGAATTCAACGGGCTTGTTTTGGTTCTTAGAGACGCTCTGCAAACTTGAATGCGAGCGTCTGGTCTGACGTGTTAGCGCTCGAAAAATGTAGCGAAAACGTGCGCTAAACAAGGTTTTTGATTGAGAAAAAGCGAGGGTTGGCGAATGAATTACCGAATCGGCCGCGCAGGATTGTTCCGACTTCGCGGTAACCGTAAATTTTCATCTAGCGACGAATTTTGATGTTTTCTATCATCTAGATTAGAGCTTGCTACAACACGCGTTTTTGGATTTTTGAGGCAGGTCTAAGTTTTTCTTCAGCGCCTTAATACGCTTGTAATAATTTGATCTACCCCAAAGAAATATATTCTTTTAAATATATATTTAGATTCAGATATATGGAAAAGAGTATATACCATGAGTCAAAACAAGCTGTTTCAAATGCGGCGTCGTGGCTTTCTAAAAGCCACTACCGCCTCTGGAGTATTGAGCGGTCTAACCGGCGGGTTTGCTTTCAATCCTATGATGGAAGCCATCGCTGATGAGCTACCAAAAGTCGATTTGCGCACCAACACAGGTACCTGGCTTCCAACCACCTGTCAGGGCTGCACATCTTGGTGTGCTAAGCAGATCTATGTGATGGACGGACGCGCGATTAAGGTTCGCGGTAATCCCCACTCAAAAATTCACAACACCGCTAGCTGCCCACGCCAGCATTTGGGCCTTCAGATGGTTTACGATCCGGATCGGATTAAAACTCCTCTACTGCGAACGAATCCTAAAAAAGGCAGAAACGAAGATCCCAAGTTTAAGCCGATTAGCTGGGACCAGGCCATGGACTTGCTGGCAGAGAAGATTTTGGCGCTGCGCGCTAAAAACGAATCGCACAAGTACGCTTTGCTACGCGGTCGCTACTCCCACGTGAACGACCTGCTATATAAGCAGATGACAGGCATGATTGGCTCGCCAAACAACATATCTCATAGTTCTATCTGTGCCGAGGCCCATAAAATGGGGCCTTACTACATGGATGGCAACTGGGGATACAACCAGTACGATGTGAAAAACACCAAGTACATTTTGTCTTTTGGTGCAGACCCGATTGCCAGTAACCGTCAGGTGAGCTTCTACTCAAGTGCCTGGGGCGACACGCTAGACCAAGCCAAAGTGGTGGTAGTTGACCCTCGTTTGTCGGCAACAGCCGCCAAAGCCCATAAGTGGATCCCAATCGAAACCGGCCAAGACTCAGCACTGGCGCTGGCGATTGCTCACGTAGCTTTGGTTAAAGGCTTGTGGCACAAACCATTTGTGGGTGATTTCAAAGACGGCAAAAACCGCTTTATGGCCGGCAAAGCTGTCGAAAGCACTCAGTTTGAAGAGATCCACAGTTACGGCCTAGTCGATTGGTGGAACTTGGCGCTAAAAGACTATACCCCTGAGTGGGGTGAGTCGATTACTGGCATTCCAGCTGCCGATATCGTGGAAATGGCCACTGATATGGGTAAAGCGGCACCAGCGGTGCAAGTGTGGACCGCCCGTGGTGCTGTGATGCAGACCCGAGGCACCTATACCTCGATGGCTTGCCATGCGCTTAACGGCATATTCGGTGGTATTGATAGTAAAGGTGGCTTGTTCCCCTACAACAAGGTGCCGCTGAACAAGAGCTTCCCAGACTCTAAGCCATATATGGATGCGGTAGCTAAGAAAGGTAAAAAAGCTGAGAAGATTGACCAGCGCGGTCGTCTTGCCATGCCGGCTCTGAAGAAAGGTAAGTCAGGTGGTGGGGTAGTAACGGATAACGTTGCTAACGCCATTAACGCCGCAGACCCTTACAACATCGAAGTCATGCTGGCCTACTTTAATAACTTTGTGTTTGCCGGTACCGAAACCAAGCGTTGGGAAGATGCCTTGTCTAAGGTGGATTTCATTGCCCACGTGACCACCAACATCTCTGAGTTCAGTATGTTCTCTGACTTGTTGCTGCCTGCATCGCACCACATGTTTGAGAAATGGGGCGTGCTCACCGCCTCAGGCAATGGACACGCCACGGCGTCGATTCAAAAGCCAAACATCAAGCGCATGCACGACACGCGTCAAGACGAAACCGAAGTGCCTTATATGCTGGCCAAAAAGCTGGCAGAGAAAGGATTCGACGCGCCATGGCGCTACATTAATGAACAGATTCTAGACCCAGAGACCGGTAAGCCTGCCAAGGATGCCGAAGAGTTTGCCGAGATCTGCGTTAAGTACGTGACAGCACCACTGTGGAATGAGGATGCCTCTAAGTACGGTGACAAATTGTCTGGCTGGGATGAGTTTGTAGAGAAGGGTATCTGGAATTCGTCCCCATACCCGTATCAAAAGCGTTGGGGTAAGTTCAAAACCAAAACTGGTAAGTTCGAATTCTACTCTAAGTCGCTAGAGAAGGCCTTTACCGCCCACGCCGACAAACATCAGGTAACCCCTGATGAAGCTCTGACCGCCTGTAACTACACCAATCTCGGTAAAGTTGCTTTCGTTCCCAACTATCAGGCACCAGAGCGCGACGGCGATGCCAACGAGTTTCCACTTTACTTTGTCGACCAAAAGGCAAGACTCAACCACGAAGGACGTTCAGCCAACAGCCCTTGGTACTACGAGTTTAAAGACCTAGACCCAGGTGATGACAACAACGCTGATGTAGCCAAGATCAACCCAGTTGATGCTCACAAACTTGGTCTGAAAGACGGCGATCCGATTCGGATTGTCAGCACTGTCGGCGCTATCGAGTGTACCGCTAAATTGTGGGAAGGGGTTCGGCCGGGCCACGTGGCTAAGTGTTTTGGACAAGGACACTGGGCATACGGCCGAGTCGCTTCAAAAGAGTTCGGTAAAACAGCTCGCGGCGGCAACAACAACGACATTATTCCAAACCGATACGACCGTCTAAGTGGCTCAACCGCTTTCTATGGTCACATCCGTATCCGTATCGAAAAGGCTTGAGGTGAATTATGAAACTAGGAATGGTCATTGATTTGCAAAAATGCGTAGGTTGCGGCGGTTGCAACCTAGCCTGCAAAACTGAAAACAACACCCCTGAAGGGGTGGCATGGAGCCATCACATTAGCCAAACCACGGGTAAGTTCCCCGACGTTAACTACAGCTATGTGCCGACTATGTGTAACCACTGTGACAACGCGGCCTGTGTTGAAGTCTGTCCTAAAGACGCCATGTACAAGGCAGACAACGGTTTGACTCTGCACGACATCGACAAGTGTATTGGTTGTCGTCGTTGCGAGCGCGCCTGTCCTTATAAAGTAATTAGCTTTAATAAAGGGGCACCGCACCGCAACTGGCAAGATGACACGCCGTTACTCGAAGGTGCGACTTCTTCACCGAAAGAAGTATTGCAAATCACCGGCGCTAAGAACTCTCCGACAGAGAACCCGGAGCGCGGTGACACTTATGCGGTGACTCGTCCACGTCGTACCATTGAGAAGTGCACCATGTGCGATCACCGTCAGAATGTGGGGCTTAAGCCGGCCTGTGTTGAAGCGTGTCCATCTGGCGCACGGGTGGTGGGTGATTTAAGCAATCCTGACAGCGAAGTATCACGCTTGATCCGCATGCACCAAGGGCGTCCACTGATGCCGGAAGCAGGCACTAAGCCGAACGTTTACTATATTCGTTCGTTTGGTGTTAGAGCGAGCTGACGATTAATCGCAAATGAAACAAAAAAGGCATCCGAATGGATGCCTTTTTGCTACTCGAGTTGGTGGGTAGTGTGTGGTTTGTAGTAGTTAAACAGCCACGTCTTGGTGCCTTTGGGTGTGATCCTAAGGTAAAGGCTATCGCCATCGTTTAGATTGTATTCTTTCTCTTTAGGCTTGGCAGTTTTAACTTTGGTATCTGTGAGTCGATTGCGAGCCATAGTAACACCTCGATCGTAACAAGCTAATGTTACAATCATAGACCTTGTTACGCTCTCTGTTACATTTCTTTCTGGATTTTGTTACATCTTGCCGGACTGCGATAGATACAAAAAAGCCGCTAAACCTTTGTTTTAACTAGGTCTAACGGCTTTCTTAGGACTTCCTAGGAAGTGTATTTGGTGGAGACGGCGGGGCTCGAACCCGCGTCCAAAAAACCTACATCCTCGGCGCTACATGCTTAGTTTGTCTATTGGTTAACCAATGGCACTCCGACAAACAGGATTAACATTGGCGAGCCTGGTACTGTTTCGCGGTTCAACCCCAGGCGGGTATCCCTCGCTATCGCGATGTAGGGTGACCATCGAATCCACTGCCCATGCGAAAGACTTGTGGGTGATGGCTAGCGAGCCTAAGCTGCTAGAGCGTAGTTATCGTCGTTTGCAACTATAACAATGCGGCTTTTTACGAGGCCAACCGCCCCTCGGCATGCTCCTAGGGTTTCGCGAATCTTGTCGAATCCAAAATCGTCCCCAGAACGACAATCATAACTCAAGCGAGTCTGGCTATAAAGTGTTAGCGAGCTGAATCTAGTGAAATTAACGCCCAACTGCACATTCTTCAGCCAGAGCCTGCAACCAAAAAGCCCATAAACAAAAAAGACCGCAAACAAAGTGTTTGCGGCCAAACTCGTGAGCAAGTCGAGTTAAGTGGAAATAGCCAGCCACCGCTTGGGAGACCGATGGCTGGCGATTGCGCTAGCGTTTGCTACTGTATTTAGCAGCGTTTTCACCGGCCAAGCGACCGAAGGTAACGATGTCCGAAATCGCGTTTCCGCCTAGGCGGTTAGCGCCGTGAACACCACCAGTGGCTTCACCCGCTGCGAACAGACCTGGGATGGCTTTGCCTTTGGCGTTCAATGCTTCTGCCGCAGGGTCAATCTTGATGCCACCCATGGTGTGGTGAACACCAGGACCAACTTCAATGGCGTAGAAATTACCTTGGTTTAGCTCGGTCGGTAGGTTCTGACGCTCAAAGTCTTGGTCTTTACCGGCGGCAACGTTTTGGTTGTAACGCTGAACGCTGGCAGTCAGGTTGGCGCCATCCACTTCGATGATCTTAGCCAATTCGTTCAGGCTAGAGGCCGAAGGTACTACGCCCAGTTTGATGTACTTCTCGATTTTCTTCAGAGACTTACGCACTGAATCATCGAACACCAAGAACGCAGTTTTGCCTTTTTGCTGCAAAATGGCCGCGGCCGCTTTGTCGCGAGTGGTTAGTTCGTTAACGAAACGCTTCCCTTCGCGGTTGATAAGAATCGCACCGTTACCACGTACTGCTTCGGTAACCATCACGCCGCCCTTGATAGACAGAGTTGGGTGAGCTTGGATGTACTCTAGGTCAACCATTTCAGCACCGGCTTCGGCCGCTACGTCCAGACCATCACCAGTAGCACCAGCGTGGTTGGTGGCGATAAAGCCTTTCAGTTTTGGATCTAACTCAGCTACGCGTGGGTTGTTGCGACCAAAACCACCGGTTGCGATAACCACGGCGTCGGCTTTCACCCAGTAGTATCCAGTGTATTGACCTTTAACCAACAGACCTTTCACGGCACCTTTGTCGTCTTTTAGCACTTCGACGGCACGAGTGTTAAGGCGCAAGTCGATGTCGCGTTTAACTGAGTTGTCGTAAAGCACTTGAATCACGTGCGCGCCAACACCAGCACCACCGGTTGGACGGTGACTGCGGTTAACCGATGCGCCACCCATACGACCTACGTCGTTCAAGTCTGCGCCAAGGCCTGTCAACCAATCGATTGAGCTTGAAGAGTTGTTAACCAGTACGTCTACCAAAGCGGTGTCGTTAAGGTTGCGACCGCCTTTCATGGTGTCAGACTTCATCGACTCTAGGCTGTCTTTAATGCCTTTGGCCGCTTGTGGCTTGGTCACAGCAGCGTTCATGCCGCCGGCTGCCAGCTTAGCGTTACCACCGATGACTGGCTCTTTTTCTACCAGCATCACTTTGGCGCCAGCATCAAAGGCAGCTACTGCGGCTGAGAAGCCTGCACCACCACTACCGATAACCAGAACGTCGACTTGACCAGCCGCTGGAGCCGCTAGTGCTTTGGCGCGCTCATCAGCATCTTTCTTAAGCTCAGCAATGGTTGGCTCATTGCGCTCCCAAGTGCCTTGGTAAGGCATGTCAAATTCAAAGCTGTGGCAAGAATCACAGTAGTTCAAAGACTCTTGGTGACCGGCGTGACAAGTAGTACACGAGGTGTCGCCTGGGAAGTGAGAGTCGTGGGCGTTGTAGTTGTTGCGCTGGGTGGTCTCGGCCACTTCAGCTAGTGAACCGTGACAGGATTGGCACTGAGCATTTTCGTGGCTCAGGTTGTCGTCAGACAAGCGATTGCCATCAAGGTGGCAAGAATCACAGCTGGCCATGTCGGCGTGAGCGTCTGCTAGATAACCATTGGCTAGTGCAGAAGCGGATAGTGAGCCGCATAGCAATAGCGAGCTAACGGTTAACGCAAGGCGTTTAAGTTTCATGAGGATCTCCTTGGCCTCAAGGCCAGAACAGTCATTGGGTATTCGTTGATGACTGAGTGTTGACCTTTCCCACCTTGCTTCTCAATGGAATTCGCACTCTGAATTGAAAGAGCTTAACGCCTGTCACAAAAGCATTTTTGGCCATGCAAAATCGCATAGGTTGTCGAGCGGGGTATGCACTTTTGCATAGCGGCTCGCCAACCGTCTCATAAAATTCTGACTTTTTTGAGCTTGCCTTCAAAGGCAAATGGAAACAGTGGTTTAGCGAAAATCACAGGCGTAACTTTGTAGACCGTTAAATAATAAAACTCAACGCAAAGGGTAGTTCTATGAACAAGCGTATTCTTACCATGGCCATTGCAGCGGCCACTCTATCAACTGCAGCGAGCGCTGCTTCTCCTGACTTTTACGGCGCGATGCGTTTCGCTGTGTCTAATGCTGACACTGGCTACGCTGCCAACGGTGGTGGTGGTGCAGGCTTTACTCTGCAAGATGACAACTCTCTGGTCGGTGTTCGCGGTAAAATTGAGCTGGATGCACCATTTCAGCTAGTTTACCAAGCCGAAGTTGGTGTTCAGGGTGTGGACAGTACCAACACTCAAAAGCCTTTTTACGCTCGTGACACCTTCTTGGGTATTGCCGGTAACTTCGGTCAGCTAACCTTTGGTCGTCAGGCACTGGCTATCTGGAAATCTGAAGGTGGTGTGGATCAGTTCAACCTGACCAACGCGGATATGAACCGTTTGTTCACCGGTAACAATCGCGTGGCTGACATGATTAACTATGTGTCGCCTAAGATCGCTGGTGCTACTGTTTACGCTTCTTACCAGCTAAAAGACGACGTGTACGGCAAAGATGCAGAAGTTCCTGGTGATCTTTACTCGATTGGCGCCGTGTACGGTGACAAATCTCTAAAAGACAAGCCTTACCACATTGGTTTGGGTTACAACGCCGGCGTGAACAATGTAGAAGCGCTGCGTATTACTGGTCAAGTGGCAGTGGCTAAGCTTAAGCTAGGCGCGGTATATCAAAACTCAAAGAGCTTGGTTAACACCAACCTAGACGGCTCTGGCTTTATGTTAGACGCGGCCTACCCAATCACGCCTAAATTGTCGCTGAAAGCCCGTTACGGCCAGGACGACTCTGGTCAAGGTGTCTACATGGGTCGCATTTTGGGTGATGGCAACTTGGGTATTGATAAGTCTCAAGTTAACGCCACCAAAGTGGTTAACATGGCTATTGGTGCAGACTACAAACTTAGCAAAACCACTAAGCTATACACTCACTTCAGCCGCTATGACGCGCAAGTGGATGTGGCCAGTGCCCGCGTTTACGACGCCACTGACAACGTATTCAACTTAGGTTTGATGACCAAGTTCTAATCGTCGGTTTCAAATGAACCGATTGTAAAAACTGAATTGCAGCGGGATGGCTAGGGGTAGCCATCCAAGCTTGCGAAACGATGAGCTGGCACACGTTTCCCGTGGGCCAGCTTTGTTATTCTGAGCTGATGAGAATTGTAGTTGTATTAATTGGGTTATTGCTGAGTGTAGCCGCGACAGCCCAAGACTCGGTCACTTTTGGGGTGCATTCTAAAACAGCACCTATGGAGTGGCGTGAGAACGGCGTAGAACAGGGGTTTCACGTCGATCTCATGCGCAAAGTGACGGCCATGTCCGGTACCGAGCTGAACATTCGCCGCAAGAGCTTCTCGGCCTTGGTGGAGCAAATGGAGCTGCCGCCAACGGACGTGGATCTGATTTGTGTGGTCACGCCCATCGACTTTTCGCGTCCATTGCAGCAATCCGACCCCATTTACGCCACTCACGCCAAGGCCTTCACTCGTCAAACTAACGCTTTTATCAATAGTTGGAACGATCTGGCCGGCAAACGAGTCGCCATCAAAAAGGGCTCCTTTGTCGATGTCTATGTCAGTAATATCGACGCGCCATTTGAACGTGTGGATGTGGACTTATACGAGACCGGTTTTCGCATGCTGGGTTGGGGACGGGTCGATGTGGTGCTAGCGGAAAACTTGGTGGCGCGGCGTTTGCTGCCAAAATACCCCTTGGTGCGCAGTGCTAGCGATCCGCTGATTTTCGGCACCTTTAATTTTGTTGCCCATCCTTCGCAAAAAGCGCTAATGGAGCAGGTCAATAAGGCCATTCGCGAGCTAAAGATCACAGGTGAGTACGACACGCTTGTGAATAAGTGGTTTGGTATCGGTCGAGAGAAGGTCGACTTAATTGCCAACCAACAACGCTGGTTGCGGATTGCCATCGTGGTCGCTGTGCTGTCTGTGGTGGGCTTAGTGATTACATGGAATATGAGTGTTCACTTGCGCCGTCGCTCGTTGTCGCTGTCGTCTGAACTCAAGCAAAGAGAGGCCGCCGAGCGCGCACTGACGTCAGTCTCGCAACAGTTTCAATCCGTGCTCGACGGTATTCCTCATGGCGTCTTTCTGTTTGGCGCGGATGCCACTCAGCTGTGGAGTAATGGCAAGTATCTAGAGCAGCTATTATGCGGCAAGTTGACCAAAAATAACGGTGAGCCATTTGTGCTTAAAGACCTGTTGTCCAATGTGTCTCAGCAAGGCCAAGACAGCGAATTTGAGCTCACCAAAGACAATCAACATTGGCGCTGCCAAGCTCACCCGATTAGCTCTGGGCAAGTGGTTGTATTACTGCAACTGATCACCGAACAAAAGCGCCTACAACAAGCTCACGAGCAAGCCAGTCGGCTGGCGTCGCTAGGCGAGTTAAGCGCAGGCGTGGCCCACGAAATCAACAACCCCACTGGGCTAATTTTGCACAACATTTCCCTGTTGGCCGAAGTGATTTGCGACATAGAGCCTTTGGTAGAGCAACAACAAGCTCAAGACCCATACTGGCAGCTTGCAGGTCTGCCGCCACAAGAAGCAATGCAAGAGGCCGTGCAGGCCAGTGGCGCTATTGAAGAAGGCGCTCGTCGCATCAGTCGCATCGTCAGCGACCTTAAGCAATACGCGGCACCTGCGCCAAGAGAAGCCTTGGCAACCGTGGACCTCAACCAAGTGGTGGACGCGTCCTTGCGCCTCACCACCAATCAAACCAAACGCCATCAGCTTGTACTCGATTTAAGCCCTGAGCCTGCTTTGCTGATTGGCGATGCCAGTCAATTGCAGCAAGTGTTGATTAACCTGATTCAAAACGCTTGTCATGCCATGGCTGACGACAACGGCGAGTTGTCGATTGCCACTTGGCGTGAGGGTTACTCGATTCACCTGCGAGTGAGCGATAGCGGACGCGGAATGGAGCCTGCCACTTTGCGGCGGATCCGCGAGCCATTTTTTACCACTCGTCGAAATCAAGGCGGCACGGGCCTTGGGCTGTCGGTTAGCAGTCGCATTGTGCAAGAGCACAAAGGCAGTTGGGACATTCAAAGCAAACTCGGGCAAGGCAGCCAGTTTGAACTGACATTTCCCTATTCACCTTAATACCTCAGCTAGGAGTTAGACATGAAGTTAGCGCGCCCGGTATTACTGGTAGACGATGAAGCCCAGTGGCTACGCAGTTTGTCTATCAGTTTACGCCGCATGGTACCCGAGGCCCAAATTGATACTTGCGTGGATGGGCGCGAGGTGATGGATCGCATGGCCACTCGAGGGTACGACTTGGTCCTGCTCGACTTGACCATGCCGCATGTGTCCGGCGAGGAGTTGCTGCAGCAAATTCGCGCTAAATACCCGAATACTCGAGTCATCATTGTCACAGGTGTCAATCAAATCGATGCGGCGGTTCGCTGCATGCGAAACGGCGCGTATGACTACTTTAACAAGGCCTGCGAGGTGACTGAGCTGGTAGCCTCGGTGCGCAGAGCGCTCGAAGTGGTGGGCTTAGAATTGAGCCTGTCGCAATTGCGCCAGCACTTTTTTAGCAAGCAACTCCAGCAACCAGAAGCGCTCAACGACCTGGTCACCTGTGAGCCTAAGATGCTCGACAGGCTAAGGTATCTTGAAGCCATTAGCGTTTCACCAGCGCCTGTGCTGATAGAAGGCCCATTGGGCTCAGGTAAGCAGACTTTTGCAAAGGCGTTACATCGATTGAGCCAAGCGGACACACCGTTTCACAGCGTTAATCTCAGTGGTCAGTCTAACGAGCAAATTCAGCTGAGCTTGTTTGGCCGAGTGCCAAACGGGACAGAGCCTGCGCAACCTGGCATAGTGCAGCAAGCGCAAAACGGGCTTTTGTACCTCAGCCACGTCGACGAGTTATCGATGGAGCTACAGGGACAGTTATTAACCCTGCTAGAGCAAGGGCAGTTTTATCCGCTTGGCAGCGATCGTCCACGCGTGGCGAGCTGTCGTATTGCTGTATCCAGTCAGCAGGATCTCAAGCAGCTAGTGAGCGATGGCAGATTCCGTCAAGATTTGCTGTATCGACTCAACGGGCATCGACTGGTACTGCCCCCTTTGAGTGAACGTCCACTGGATATCGCACTGTTGATCAATCACTTTATCGACATGGCAGCCAAGGACTTGCAACGCGAGGCACCACTGTTGCCCAACGGGCTGGCTGACAAACTAAAGCACTATGAGTTTCCCGGTAATCTTACCGAACTCAAGGGTATGGTTTACGATGCGGTGAGTCGCTCCGACGAGCAGACCTTGTGCCAGTCGCCATTTTTAATGGCTATCACGGAGCAGGGAAGCGAACCGACTGCGGTGCAGATACGCTTTGGCGACGAACTACCAAGCCTAGCCCAGGCCAATCGCGCTTTGGTGATGGAGGCCATGAGTCGTTGTGCCAATAATCAATCAGCGGCGGCTAAGTTGTTGGGAATCAGCCAAAGCGCCTTGAGCCGGCGCTTGGCAAAAGAGGGTTTGCTTTAGCGGACCTTGTGCTTCATCACGCGGCTTTTCTCGATTTGCCACTCGCGCTCTTTGGTGTCTTCGCGCTTGTCGTGGGCCTTTTTACCTTTACCTAGACCAATCTCTAGTTTGACGAAGGACTTTTTCCAGTACATCGCCATCGGCACAATCGAGTAGCCCTGACGCTCTACCAGTCCTGCCAATCGGTCTAGCTCGCGACGATTGAGCAGCAGCTTGCGAATACGCGTTGGGTTGGCAATCACGTGGGTGGATGCTGTGTTGAGCGGAAGAATGCTGCAACCCGACATCCAAGCTTCGCCGTCTTTGATGTACACGTAAGCCTCGGCTAGGTTGACCTTGCCAAGTCGCAGTGCTTTTACTTCCCAGCCTTGAAGAGCTAGGCCGGCCTCAAACTTGTCCTCGATGCTGTACTCAAAGCGAGCGCGCTTGTTGAGTACTATGGTGGACGAAGGAGTGCCTTTTTTGGATTTTTTCTTTGCCATAGGGCGGCTATTATACCCATGCGTGGGCTTTTTGGTATGCCGCGCTGCCGCTTTTTGTGAGCCCGTGTTACTATTCCGGCGTTTCGAAATTTTTGAGTCCGATTGAATGCCGCAGATCTCCCGCAGCGCTCTGGTTCGTTTTAGCGCTGAGCAAATGTACGCCCTAGTAAACGACGTCGACAATTACCCAAAGTTTTTACCCGGATGCGTAGGCTCCGAAGTGCTAAGCCAAAGCGATGCGCAAATGACTGCGCGTGTTGATGTGGCCAAGTCGGGCATTAATCAAAGCTTTACCACTCTCAACAGCCTAGAATCAGGCCGAGTAATAAACATGGCGCTGCAAGACGGTCCGTTTAAGACGTTAGAAGGCCAGTGGCGCTTTTTGCCGTTGACCGAGGATGCCTGTAAGGTGGAGCTTGAACTGGAATTTGAGTTCTCCAACAAAATCGTCGAAATGGCATTTGGCAAGGTATTCAAGGAGCTGATGGGGGCTATGGTTAACGCTTTCACCGAGCGCGCAAAGGTGGTTTACAGTGGCAACTAACATCAAGGTTGAAGTGGTGTATCCGCTGCCCCATGAGCAGCGAATTTTTAAGGTTGAGTTAGCCGAAGGGGCAACAGCGCTGGATGCGATTAAAGCCAGTGGCATTGAGGAGTATTACCCTGAAGTGGACTTTGCCAGCCATAAACTGGGAATTTTCTCTCGTTTGATTAAGCCAACCGAAGTGCTTGAGAGTGGTCAGCGAGTGGAGATTTACCGCCCTTTGATTGCCGACCCGAAAGACGTGCGTCGTCAGCGTGCCGCCAAAGCGGTCGCCGAAGGTCGAGCGAACGCCACCACTGGCGCTCGTAAAAGCAGCTCTTAGCCGATAGTTTTTATGGATAACACTCTATTTAATTTTCTGGTCGAGCAATTTGGTATCGACCGCAACGCAATGCCAGAGCCTTTGGGCGAAGGGCATATTAACCAGACTTGGTTGGCTTACAATGCCAATGGCCCGCTGGTACTGCAAAAACTCAACACCGAGGTGTTTCCCAGTTCAGAGATGTTAATCAACAACTTCTCTCGAGTGGCGACCCACTTGCTCAATAAGCAATCCCAAGGCAGTTACCCTTTTTCTGTGCTCAAACTGTTGAAGAACCGCCACGGCGAAGAGTTGACCATTGACCCTCAATGGGGTGCTTGGCGCGCATTGAGCTTTATTGAAGATACTGTCACTCTGCAAACCGTCAACAGCGAATCGCAAGCCTATCAAGTGGCCTATTCGTTTGGCGCCTTTGGCCGAGCGCTAATGGATTTAGATGCCCGTGATTTGGGCGAAGTGCTAACCGATTTTCACCATTTACCGGCGCGATTAAGCCAGCTTGATCAGGCCATTAGCTATGCGCAGATGCACCCAAGCACGGTCGATGGCATCAGCCGTTTTGAAATGGCGCGAGAGGCCTTGGCCTTTGTTCAGTCGCAATCGGGTATCGTTGAAGAGATTGCGGATTTGCAAAGCCGTGGGTTGCCTCTGCGAGTCACTCATAACGATACCAAGGTCAATAACGTGTTGCTCAAGCGCTCGGACTACAGCGCCAGTTGCGTGATAGACCTAGATACCGTGATGCCTGGTTATCTGATGTATGACTTTGGCGATATGGTGCGCACCGTGACCTCTCCAGAACGCGAAGACACTAAAGATACCGATGCGATTGTATTGCGTCCAGGCATGTTTGCAGCGCTAGTGGATGGTTATCTCGATAGCATGAAAGGTGAACTCACCGAATTGGAAATGGACAGTTTGCTGCCCGGTGCCAAGCTGTTGATATTCATCATTGGAGTGCGCTTTTTAACCGATTTCCTTAACGGTGACAGTTACTTTGGCGCCGATTTTGAAACGCACAACTTATTGCGAGCCAACAACCAGTTCGCTCTGCTCAAGAGCCTTCTGACGCAAGAGCCTAAACTGCAACAAATTGTAGCCGATGCCCGCGAGCGCATCGCTAACAACCCCCTTTCCTGACAACGCCACCAAGAGATTGCTATGCGCTATATCGATTTTCGCTCAGATACCGTAACTCAACCCACCGACGCCATGCGCCAGGCCATGGCCAACGCCGAAGTGGGTGATGATGTGTTTGGTGATGATCCGAGCATCAACCGTTTAGAAGAGAGCTCCGCCGAGCGTTATGGCTTTGAAGCTTGCTTATTTGTGCCTTCTGGGACTCAAGCAAACTTGCTGGCGATTATGGCCCATTGCCAACGAGGTGATGAGTACATTTGCGGCCAGGATGCACACAACTATCGCTTTGAAGGTGGTGGTGCCGCGGTATTGGGTAGCGTGCAGCCGCAGCCTTTGGCGAACAACCCTGATGGCAGTATCGATTTGGACTTAATCAAGGCCAACATCAAACCCGACGATAGCCATTTTGCGCGCACGCGCTTGTTGAGCCTAGAAAACACCATTGGTGGCAAAGTGCTGCCGATGGACTACTTGGCAAAAGCGCAAGCCTTTGCCTTCAATCAGCGCTTAAAACTGCACTTGGACGGTGCTCGAGTGATGAACGCCGCGGTAAAGCTCGGGGTGAATCCGGCAGACATCATGCAGCACTTCGACAGTGTTTCTGTGTGCTTGTCGAAAGGCTTGAGCGCACCTGTGGGCTCGATTTTACTGGGTGATGAAGCCACCATTGGTCGCGCTCGACGTTTGCGCAAAATGGTCGGCGGCGGTATGCGTCAAGCCGGTTGCTTAGCGGCTGCAGGGCAGTTGGCACTGGATACCATGGTAGAGCGCTTGGCTGAAGATCACGACAACGCCGCTTATCTGGCCAAGCGTTTAAACGAAGTGGATGGCGTTGAGTGCGATGAGTCTCTGGTGCAAACCAATATGGTGTTTGCCAAATTTGCCAATGATTACGATGTGTTGGCATTGGGACAGCGCCTGAAGGACAAGGGTGTGGTGATTTACAAGGGTAACCCGCTTAGGTTGGTGACCCACAAAGACGTTAGCCGTGCCGATGTGGATACCTTTATTGAGGCGTTGAAGCAGAGTATTTAGGCTATTGCGCCCGTGGTTCTTGCGCCTACCGTCGTGCTCGCGGCTTATACCGTCGTCCTCGCATCCTACCGTCGTCCTCGCGGCCTGTCGTCGTCCTCGCACCCTACTGTCGTCCTCGCGAAAGCGGGGACCTAGCTGGTTGCTAGTTTGCGGTTGGGTGGATTCCCTTTTTCAAGGGAATGACGCAAAAAGGGGCCAATCGGCCCCTTTTGTCTAACTATCGATTCGTTTAGTGCAGCTTCAAGTGCGGACGCACAATGCGATTGATGCCCTTCATGAACATCATCAAGGTGCCGCGCCAGAAGCCGTGGATCTCAATCAAGTGACGACGATATAGCGAGGTGTAAACAAATCGAGCAATCTTACCCTCAACCAATACACCACCGCCTAAGAAGCTCATCAAGTTTCCGACCGTGTGGAACTTAGACATGTTCACCAAAGAGCCCAAGTCTTTGTAGATGTATTCTTTGTCGGCAGTGCCACCCTTTAGCATGCTGATAATGTTATCCGCTACCATTAGTGCTTCTTGACGGGCCGCTTGGCCACGCGGTGGTACCCAAGAGCCGTCGGGTTGTTGCAACGCCGTACAATCACCAATCGAGAACACGCGCTCGTCACGGGTGGTTTGACAGGTCCCTTTCACCACTAGCTGGTTGATGTGGTTACTCTCCAAGCCGCCAATGTCTTTTAGGAAGTCAGGTGCTTTCACACCAGTCGACCAGACCACCATATCGGCGTCAATGCGCTCGCCATCAGCTGTGGTTAAGCCGGTTTCGTCAACCTCGACAATGCGAGTGCCGGTGCGCACATCCACACCAATCGCGTTTAGCTGCTTTGCGACTGACGCTGAAATCTGTTCTTTTTCTACTTTAGGCAGGATACGATCATCGGCTTCCACCAGAGTCACATCCAGCAGATCAGTAGAAATTTTGTAGCCAAAACCACGCAGCGAGTTAACCGCGTTGTGCATTTCTGCTGACATCTCAACACCGGTGGCGCCCGCACCCACAATCGCAACTTTAATTCTGTCTTCTAATTGCTGGTGGCTGGCATAACGCATGAACTTGTTCAGCAAAATCTTGCGAATGTCCATGGCTTGCTCTGTGGTGTCTAAGAACACACAGTGCTCCAGTACGCCTGGAATGTTGAAGTCATTGGCAACACTACCAATCGCAATGACTAGGTAGTCGTAGTCGATGCGGCGGCTTGGTAAGAGTTCGTTGCCTTTTTCATCGGAAATCGGTGCCAAAATCACTTGGCGATTGTCACGGTCGACGTCTTGCAGAGCACCTTGCTGGAAGTGATAGCCGTGGGCTTTGGCATGACCGCGATAACTCACCGCATCAATGCCTTCGTCCAACGCACCTGTCGCCACTTCGTGAAGAAGGGGCTTCCAAACATGGGCTTCTGCCATGTCAATCAAGGTGACGTGCGCTTTGTTTTTGCGCCCGACCTTGTGGCCAAGTTTGGTGGCAATCTCCATGCCTGCGGCACCACCGCCAACGATCACTATTTTCTCTAACTGAGCCATAGCTACCTCTGAGGTTACAAAATAAAAATCTGAGGTTCTGCTTAAACCTGAATTAGTAGTAAATTTACCACGTAACTGGTCTGTCCTTAGCCCGATCAGACCACTTATGGGAGGTGTGTCACAAAAGTTTTACCGTCAGTTAGCAGTTATTTTGATCTTTTAACTAAAACAGGCAACAACTCGGGTTGTGTTTCGCACCTTAGGCGGACTATTCAGCCAACTGGGCTTCATCCTGTTCGTAAGCGTTGCCAGAATTGAGCTGTGCCACAACCGCATCGGTGAGATTATGTAGCTCAATCGCATAGCGATTAGCACCCATCACGGTTTTGTATTCAACCAGTCCATCGAAGCGGTAATAGTTTAGCTGTGGAAATGGGTTCTCACCCAAATTGAGTTGCGGGGCATTGTGCACAATGATCGCCAAGTCGGCGTATTCGGCTTTGTCGGAACGCAGCAGGACCGAGCCATCGCTCAAACGCTGGGCCACGCTAAATTCAGCTGTGTTGTTGCCTACTTTTAAGTGGCGGCCTGGTACCAGTTCGTGCGCTTGGGTGTTGAGTACCTTTAAAAAGTCCACATCGGTGGAGAACAGTAGTTGAGCGTCGAGTGCCTGCACCTCGTCCTGGCTCAGCGCTTTGGGACGATATACTTCTGGCTGAGGCGCAGCTGGTTTAGGCGCATTTAGAGCGGCAGTTTGTCGCGCTTGGCAGCGCTCAAAAAACTCGCCCACTTGGGCGTGATTGGCAATCTCTAAGCGTCGAGAAAAGTTACCACCAAAAGCATCGATTCGAGCTGGTGCTTGCTCCGCAAATTGCGCTACCTGTGAGGCAGACAACTGACTGGTTAGCACTATGGTATGAGTGTCTGGCTGAAATACCTCATCTACGCCAAAGTAGCCAAAGCGTTCGCCAAAGTGCAGGCGCATGCTTGATGGTGCGTGGTCGATATCTTGGCCCACAAATTTTGCACTCATTGAGGCGCTGTAGTCGCTTTGGTTTAAATCGGTCTGGCAGCTGAGTCGAAGTTCAGTTAGCCCTTGGTTGGAATCCAGTGTCGTCATTACCACCTGGCCCAATTCGGTTTGCCATTGGCCTTGCTCAGTGGTTAGAAATCCGTGGTGGATTTGGCGCGCCAAAGGCGAGGTCAATTCGGAACTGGTACAGCCAACCATCATCAGGCTGGCCAAAAAAAGTGGCAGTTTGGCTTTCACTGAGGCTATCTCATAAGGCGTGGGATTGAATTGGGTCGATTATAAAATCTACTCAAATGGGGTAAAGCAAAAAGCCTGAATCAGTCCTAAACAATTGCCTAATGTTTGGCGAGAGTTCTGATTGAGTTATGTTTTTGTTGCGTTGTGCAGGCTTTAGTGTTGTGCCTCGGCAAAGTCTTTAAAGCGCTGCATGAACAACAGGGATTGCTTCTTGAAACTGCTCGGCATTAGCCAGGCCATTAAGCGCATCATTACGCCTTCGCAGCGAAACTCGGTATCGAATTTCCACAGGGTAGACTCTGGACTGGTTTCAATAAACTGGTTGTCCACTGAATTCCACATACCCTTGGTCTCGTAGGTGCCGGCAAAACGATCCGGCAGATCTTTAAGGGTGATGGTTTCAATCATGGTGATTTCGCGTTTACCCATCAAATAGATGAGCTCGGACTTGGCACCGACTTCACCGGGATTACCCGACAAATGGGTAAAACGTTTGAGTTCCGGTTGCCAGTGGTGGAGGTTGTCTTGATTATCGAAAAGCTCGATCACCCGTGCTCTGGGTAGATTAATTTCCATTTGTAACTGGTATTTCATCCTGTCTCCAAAGAGGTGGAACCTCGCCTGTAGTCCAATAAAACATAGGTGAAACAATGCACTAATGCTAGCTGGCAGAGCTTAGATTGGAATTGTTATACTCAGGTTAAAAATAAAAATAAGGATATGTTTTGACCCGCTATCTCAAGTCGGTGGACCGGCGAATTTTGAGCCTGGTGCTTGGACTTGTGCTGATTTGGTTTGTCGTGTTGTGGGGATTGCCCAATTCAAAGGCCGTAGTTGCCGATTATGCGGCGTTTACTTTTCTGGGCGTCATTGGAGCGATTTTTGCCAATGCCACCGGGGCGGGAGGCGGTGTGGTATTCATACCGGCGTTCGAACAACTCGAATTTACTCACTCCCAAGCGATCGCCACCAGTTTTGCAATTCAGTGCATGGGCATGACTTCGGGCAGTATCGCCTGGAGTCGCTTTCAAGCCTGTCAATCTAGCGCCAACAGCACCTACGACTGGGGACTGTTTTGGCCGATTATCGGCTTTGTCAGTACCTTTAGCATTGCCGGGATTTGGCTGGCCTACGCGGGGAATTGGCATGCGCCCGCGTCACTTACCCTTTCCTTTGCTTGGTTTAGCTTGATCCTCGGCGCGGCGATTTGCGCTTCGAGTATTTGGTTGCCCAACCGCAATGGCGAGGCCGAGTTGCATTGGTGGGACTGGTTAGCAATGGCGGTCATCGGGCTTGTTGGCGGTGTGATTACCGCCTGGCTGAGCGTGGGCGTTGGCGAGATCTTGGCGATATACCTGATTTTGAGACGTTTTCAGGTCACGCTAGCGGTGGCCTGTGCTGTGGTTATCTCGGCGCTGACGGTTTGGAGTGGGTTACCGCAACACGCCTGGCTTAAGCCTCAAGTCTACTGGCAAGTGGTATTGTTTGCCGGGCCAGGTGCGATTTTCGGGGCGATATTGGCGCGCAAGCTGGCCACGCGATTGCCGGTGCGCCAGCTTAAGTTGTTCTTTGGCTTATGGGTGCTCATCATGGGCGCCGCCTCATTGGCCAATGCCGCTGCTCATTAACGAAGCTCGAATCATCCATATCGGTTGCAACTGTTCAGGCTTGCAGTGGTAATCCTGCAATCTGAGCTCTCGGCCGTGGCTGCTGAACTGGCTACATTGGCCTTCGCGCAGCGCTGGTAGCGGGTGAGGGTCGGGAAAAGTTACATACTGCACAGCAGCAGACAAACCGGCCGAGCCTCCTAAGCTGGTGTGACACGGCCAAATCGCCAGGTCGTTGGTATTTTCTACATTGACTAAGCAATGACCAGACACTTGGTGGCGAATTTTACCTTCACGAGTCAGGCTCCATACCTGCGGTAATTGCTGATTACAGCGAGTGAAGACGACTTTGCTTCCGGCGCGAATGTTATTGCTAACCGGCGCCAAACACATAGACGCGCTCTCTCTGAGAATGGTAAAGGCTTGAGGTAACGTTTGTTCTAATATGTCTAGCTTGGCGATTCGATCGGTTTTCGCTAGGTTTTCTGCTGGATGCGCTTGGGCAACACTAGTTGTTAGGGTAACTAGTCCAGTAATAAATAGGGCTTTGCGGATACACATGGCTTGACTCCTGCGGTACTGACGATGAGTCGATTATGAAATCCGCCAGTCAAGAAAGCCTTACCGTCCACTAACCATTGCGTCAGCGCCGTAAGGTGGCACCTTACCAAGTCCAAAAACCGCCGTAATATCAGGGTTCTGGTGGCGATTCTGGTCATCTGGGCTATCTTTAGATTTTCTTGCAAAACTGCTTGGCAGCGGCCTAATGTCCACCTCGAGTTCATCAGAGCAACAGCGCTTTCGCCTCGGCGATTGGTGGGTGCTGCCGGACCGAAATCAGCTCAAAGGCGAGTTTGGTAACGAAACCCTAGAACCCAGAATGATGGATGTGCTGAGTTATTTGTGTCAGCACCAAGGGGAAGTGGTGAGCAGCGAGCAACTGCTTATCGCCGTGTGGCAGGGACGATTTTTTGGGGACGCGCCGGTTCAAAAGTGCATTGCCGGGCTTCGCAAAAAGTTGGGCTGTGATGCGCGCCATCCCAAGTACATCGAAACCTTACCCAAGCGTGGCTATCGAATTGTCGCACCGATTTCTTCGGAAAGTGGCGTACTAAGTACTACTCATTCCAACGCTGAGCCTTGGACCAGTGGTTCGCCTTATCTGGGCTTGGCCAGTTTTGAAGAACAGCACACAGGAGTGTTTTTCGGGCGCACTCAGGCCATCGCCGAAGTGGTGCACGCGCTGCGTGAGCTGGAACCGCAAGGGCAGGGCTTCTTGTTGGTATTAGGCCGCAGCGGGGTGGGTAAATCCTCGTTATTGAAAGCGGGTTTGCTGCCTTTGCTGTGCCAAACCGGCGGCTTTGCCGGAATCGAGCTTGCTCAGCAACACAAGCTTGGGGCGCGGGCTGCACAAAGTAGCCATATTGCCTTGATACGCTTGCTCGACGCGCTGCAAAAGTTGGGCTTTATTGATAAGCAAGACTCTGCCGAAGCGCTTGCCAAGCGTCTTGAAAAAACACCTCAATCGCTACAGGGCTGGCTCAAGCCCAACGCCAGTAAGACCAAGGCGCTGCTCATTGATCCACTAGAGCAATGGCTACTCGAACCAAGTTTGTCGGCGCATGCTCAATCGCAGTGGGTCCAGTGGCTACAGCTACTGGCCAAAACCCGAGGTTTGTTGTTAATAGGGGCGCTTCGTAGCGATTGTTACGGCGCGTGTACCGACATTTCTGGCTTTATCGAACTCAAGCGCTCTGGCGTTCAGTACGATGTGAAAGCGGCGGCACCGGGAGAAATTGCGCAGATGATCCGGGCACCGGCGCAAGCCGCCGGAGTTGGCTTTGAGCAAGACCCTCACTCAGGTGAGCGCCTCGACGATCTATTGCTTGAAGAAGCGGTCAGTCATCCTGAAGCCCTGCCGCTACTGCAATACACACTGGCTGAGTTGTTTCACCGCCGCCAGCAAGGCCAGCCAATGCTGCTCAGCGTTTACCATCAAATGGGCGGGGTTAGCGGCGCGGTGGCGCAACAGGCAGAGGCCAAGTATCAAGGGCTAGACGATAAGGCCAAAGCCTGTTGGTCGCGCTTGATGCACCAGTTAGTAAGCTACTCAAGCGCCAGTGGTCAAGCCAGCGCGCAACGCTTGGCGATGGCCAAAATAGGCGACGACACTAGCAAAAAGCTGGTACAGCAATTCGTTGCCGCTCGGCTGTTTGTGGTGGAGCAAGACGAGCGCGACCAGCAACAGTATTTGCGCATCGCGCACGAAGCCTTGATTCGTCAGTGGCAGCGTCTGAGAGATTGGATTCAGGATAATCGCACCGCGTTGGCCAAACACGAATGGTTGCAAAGCGATTGCCAGCGCTGGCTTAATGCCAATCGCAACCGCGAATACTTGCTGAGGGCGCAGCAACAATTAGCCGATGCTCGCTGGCTCAAAGGGCGCGAGGACATAGGCCTATCTGACGATGAGTTGGCCTTTATTGACGCCTCTTTGTTGCGCGCTAAGCGTATTCGCTGGCTGCGCCGAAGTGGCGTTGCCGCGCTGATATTACTCAGCGTCTCAACCTTTAGCTTTGCTGTGGTGGCATGGCGAGGACAGCAACAGGCCAGTGCCGCTCGAGAGGATGCCGAGGCATTAGCTGAGTTTATGCTGGTAGATTTGCGCGACCAGCTCGAGCCGATTGGCAAACTGTCTTTGCTCGAGAGTGTGGCTCAGCGGCTGTTGAGCTATTACCAAGGGGTGAGCAGCTCCAACGCACCAGCGCGTGCCGAAGCACTTAAACTCAGTGCCGAGATTGATATTGGCAAGGGCCAGTACGCCAGTGCTCAGTCCAACTTGGAGCAAGCGCAACAGCTATTAGAACAGTTTCCGGTTGAGACCCTAGCTTCAGACAAGCGCTTATTGTTGGCCCATGTGTATTATTGGCGCGGGCTAATTCCTTACTATCAGGGCGATCTCGAACAAAGCAAACGATGGTGGCTTGGCTATCTAGAACGGGTGGAATCACTGCAACAGTACCAACCTGAGAATTCGGAGTGGCAGTACGAACTGGCACAGGCGCATCACAATCTCGGCGCGCTGGCTCGCCGCCAACAAGACATTGGCAGTGCTCGTTATTACCTAGACCAAGCAGTGGTTCACAAGCGCCAACTGATTGCTAGCGAGCCCGAAAACCTGGAGTACGCCCAGTCGTTGGCCAACAGTCTTAATTGGCAAGTAACACTGGAATCGCGCTACGGCGATCTGGCCATGGCACGGCAAATCGCCTCAGAGGCCAGCACCATTGCTGAGTTCATGCTCCAGCAACAGCCCGATGATTTTGATGCCAAATACAAGTGGCTCACTGCCGCCAATATCACCATAGGTGCCTATCTGGACTCGGGTGATATCGACGGTGCCAGATACCTCTACAAACAGTCTCACCAAACCGCTGAGGACCTCTACCAACAAGATGCCGACAACAAAAGTTGGCAGGTTCAGCTCGCTTTGTATCAGTTGCGCGGGCTGATGTTAGCGCACACTCAAAGCGATGAGCATCAGCGCCAACACCAACAGCTGGCAGAATTACTGGGACAAAGGCCCATAGATAATCGGCGCTGGCTGAGAACCTACCTGCGCTTTCAAGCCAACAACGAGTGCGTTTCGCACCCCAGAACTCAGCAAGACATTCAGTCATTGGCCAACTGGCTAATGTCAGAACGCGCTGAGTTTTTAGTGGATAGCTCACCGGCGTTGGTATTTAGCTTATCGATGAGCGCTGATAGTGAGCTTCGCAATCAATTGATCGACTATTTGCGGGAGCAGCTGCCGCAACCCACGGGTCACAACAACTTATACCTGTTGTTGGGCCACTATTACCTAGCCAGTCTGGAAAGGAATCGCGAGCGAGCGCAGGAATTGTTGCAGTCTATCCGCGCCAGAGGTTATCGCCACCCCCAGTTCGAACGCTGGCTAAACGCTGATCTAGGAGGCGATAATGAGTGACAAGGGATTTAATTTGATGGTCTGGGGACCGGTTGACGGTAATCCTCACGCGGATGCACCGAGGGACGCTGAAAAGGCTGACCGCACAAAGGCGGCCAAAGACTATCGATTTCTGTACGACCACAAGGTGATTCGATTCTCTAAAAGCGATAACCAGCTATTGGTTAGCTTTCGCTTTGACGAGCGCACCGCGGGGCGCTATCAATTTCGTTGGGTAAATGCACGTCCAGGGAGAGGCGGCAATCCTTGGGATTCGGGGGATGGCATTCGTCTGCAGTTACTGTCGATGACACCCAATGAGCTCAAACTGGAAATCGACCCCACGGTTCATCCGGAAGGTCACCCCAACACTCGTAAGGCACACATTCACTTCGATGTTTGGGTAAAAGACACTTGGCCGAATGACAACGGAGAAACCGTCCATTTTCGTTGCGATCCTGAGGTGATTGTGGAAGATTAACTGTCATGCTTCTGTCGTAAATGGCGCGCTAGAATGTGCGCCATTCACATAAGCCTTGCGGCGATAATAAAAAACTATGTCCAATAGCGTCAGTATCTTAAAGCAATTTTTTATTCTTGGGTGTCTAAGCTTTGGTGGGCCTGCCGCTCATATCGGCTACTTTCGCCAGACCTTTGTCGAACGACTGAAGTGGCTGACTGATGCTGAGTACGCCCAGATAGTCGCCTTGTGCCAATTCTTGCCAGGACCCGCATCCAGTCAGGTTGGTTTTGCCTTGGGTTATCGCCGAGGTGGCTTGCTTGGGGCACTGTCCGCTTTCGTTGGATTTACCACGCCATCGATACTTTTGATGCTGGGTTTAGCCATTGCCTCCAGCAGTTTGATGGGCACCACCTGGTTTGAGGGGCTGATGCACGGTCTTAAATTATTGGCCGTGGTAGTAGTCGCCGATGCCACTCTTGGTATGTACCGCAATTTCTGTACCAGCAAACTGGCGGCGGCACTTTGCGTTGCCACTGCAGCGGCTTTGCTGACGCTCCCTAGTCTGATCACGCAGATGCTAGTGTTGGCAGTGGCTGCAGCAATTGGCCAGGCTTACTTAAAGAATAACGACCAACCTCAGGTAGCCAGCCAAGGCATCAACTGGTGGCCACTGCTGCTGTTTGTGGTGCTATTTGTCAGCCTGCCATTGTTGGCAAAAAGTGGTGGTCTTACCGCCTTATTTGGTGACTTCTTTCAAGCCGGGGCCTTAGTGTTTGGCGGCGGCCATGTAGTACTTCCTTTGCTGCAGAAATTAGTCGGCGCCCAACTCAGTAGCGATGTGTTTTTGACCGGATACGCGGCGGCGCAAGCGGTGC
Organism: Paraferrimonas sedimenticola; assembly: GCF_002282855.1. Classification (GTDB taxonomy): domain Bacteria; phylum Pseudomonadota; class Gammaproteobacteria; order Enterobacterales; family Shewanellaceae; genus Paraferrimonas; species Paraferrimonas sedimenticola. The sequence goes on from NZ_NRIR01000005.1 coordinate 259,486, forward strand.
CTGGGCCAATGTTTACTTTTGCTACCTTCCTTGGCTACGAGCTAGCGCCCCAAGCACCAATTCTCGGAGCCTTGCTGGCCACCGCAGCTGTGTTTTTACCGGGCTTTTTGTTGATTCTGGGATTGTTTAATCACTGGCAAGCGTTAGCTAATTCGCCTCGACTCAGCGGTGCTATTAATGGCGTTAATGCCGCGGTGGTGGGATTGCTGTTAGCGGCGCTGTACCAGCCGGTGTTTGTATCGGCTGTGCTCAATGCTACCGACATGGCACTAGTGGTGGTGGGGATATATCTGCTTAAGCGTCAACAGTGGGCTATTTTGTGGCTGGTACTCTTCTTTATTGTCAGTGGAGTAGGGCTAAGCCTGTTGGCCTAGCCCGGTTGGTTATTCGCTAGTGGCTTGCGTTACCGACTTTCGCTATAAACCTTGCTATAGAGAACAGCGCTAGTCGTGTAAGTGGAGTAACTCAATACCATCAGCGGTTTCCTCAACCACCAAATAGCTAGTGGATTGCTCGGAAAGATCGCCTAGGTCTAAGCTTCCCAACAACAGAGTCTGACCATCCTCAACATAAGTCACCATCGCCTGATAGCTGTCATTTGGCAGGGTTAATAGCCCCATGGCATTGCCCAAACCAAGCACCTTGTAGGTTGCGTTATCTATGGTTTCGTCAGCGCGCACCAAGTGTACGCGAATCGAGGTGTAACTGTGGCTTAGGTTGGCAATTTGTAGCTGGTGGCTGTACAAGCTATCGGACACCATGTCTTTACTGGTAAGCACGCGATAGTACTCAGTGATCTCACCGCTATCCTCGTCCTCTTCAAACTGACGGTAGTAAAACACCGATTGATGCTCGTTGGCCGCCAATGACAACAAGTGGTTCTCGGACAGCAATTCTCCCGAGTCGGCATTCCAGCTCTTCATCGAATAATCGCCGTACTCCAGCTCAATAGGGGCGCTAAAATGTCCGTGAGAAAGGGCTGTTAGCTCACTCTCACCTGTACTACCAACTACTTGCCAGTTAATGTTATCAATGTCTTGATAGCCGTTGAACACTCGTACCTGTGCGGTATTGTTGGTGTCGACCAGTTCTGTTGTGTAGTGCAGCGACACTATGTCCATGCTGTATGGCGCCGCACCTGCGCCTAGGTTATCGCGGATCACCAGTTTGTACTGATTGTTGTAGGCAAAGGTAATGCCCTGCGATTCCATGATAGGTGTTTGCTCGCCCGATTGGGTCAGATAAAACTTATAGTCGCCTAAGTCCAAATTATGAGTGTCGGTCATTTCGAGTGGCGCTACGCTTTGAAGCATCTGCGCGTCTTCAAAGCTTTCATGGGCGGCCGAGTAATACACGTCCAGACTGAGCTCAGTATCTAGGTTGAAAATGCGCGTATCAAAACCTTCTTCGGGACTTTCCAACGCGAATTGATATTGCTGGACTTGAGCGTCTTCAAGATCGCCCACCAAGGCCACCCAGGTGTATTGGTCGCTAGAGATATTTAGGTCGTCTTCCCACACCACTTGAGATTGGCCATAGGTGTCGTACCACATGAGTTGCGCTGGGTAGCTGCCGGTCTCGACATCAGAGGTGTAGGTCGCTTGACTGAACTCGGCTGAGCCGTAGAGGGTTTCGTCTAATTCCAAATAGACTTGCGGAGCGTTACTTGAGCCATTGTATAGCTGTAGATGCCCCATGGCATCGTCATCATCACTGCCGCAAGCGCTAACACCTAGAGCGAGTGTCAGGGTTACGATAAGGGGTTTGAAGGGCGTTGAGAACATCATGGTCTTCCTTAATGAGGTGGTTCACTCGTGCTTGTTTTGCCACCCTTACGACCAGTTTTAAACCCTTGAGTTTCTCCTTTTACCTTTCTTTACATTGGTTTACATAGGCTTACCAAGGAATACTCTGTCCGCGCCAATCCAAGTAGCTCGCGGTACCATCTCGCTGTTGTTCTTCAATGAGCTCAAGTAGCCTTTCGGCGACAAAATCCGGAGTCAGTAATTGCCCTTGCTTAAGTCGGCCTTGAAATGGCGCTGAGAGCGGCGAGTCAGTGGTGCCTGGATGAAAAGCGAGGAGTTTGACGTTGCTGGCGCGGCGTCGGTATTCGATAGCAGCGGTCTGAATCAGCATGTTGAGCGCCGCTTTTGAACAGCGGTATGAGTACCACCCGCCCAGACGATTGTCGCCAATACTGCCCACACGAGCGCTAAACAAAGTCACCGTTGCTGGTTGGTCGTGGCGCATGAGCGTCAATAGCTTCGCCAACCACAAAGAGGGCACTACCAAGTTCACCTCCATCAAAGTAAGCATGGTTTGCCCGGATAGCTGTTCAAGGGCCTTTTCTGGTTGGATTGAGTCGCGATGCAGCATGCCATTGCAAATAAATGCCTTGGTAAAGTTACCGTTCCATTCGCTCAGCTGCGACACCAATCGCTCGATGTGTTCGGGGGTATAATCGCAACTGTAGTGACGCAGGCGAGGGTGGCTGCCAAAACGCTCAACAAACTCTGCGGTAAATTCACGACTAATGGCGACCACCATCAAGTCACTGTCTTCAAGCAGTTGTCGGCACAATGCCTTGGCTATTGCGCTACTGGCGCCAACTACTAATGCAAACTCTCGCGCCACGATAATAATCTCCTATGACGTTAACTAATTAAGCTACGCCATAGAGTTTGAGAGCGATCAGTCCGAGTAGTGGTTGGCCAAGATTTGGGCGGCTTGCTGGTGGCCGAGTTGAGCGGCTTCGACGAAGGCTGCGTGGGCTGCGGGGCTATTAACTTCGCCGCCTATGCCTAGCTGATACATTCTTGCTAGTCGAAACAGGGCCTCGGGATGGCTTTGATTGGCGGCGTGTTTGTACCAGGCACGAGCCTGGTAGGGCTGTTTTTTGCCGTAGGTGCCTTGTTCGAACAATGAGCCGAGCTCAAACTGAGCACGGGCATGGCCGTTTTGCCCGGCTAACAGAAAATGCCGATAGCTCAATTGTGCATCAGCTTCGCCACCTTCACCGTGTCGGTACATCAGCCCCAAATAGTAATCCGCTTCCGGATAGCCATTAGAGGAGGCAATCTGAAACAAGTGTTTAGCTTTGTGGAAGTCAGGCTCTGTGTGTAAGCCTTTGTAGTACATGACACCAAGATAATAGCGCCCGGCAATCGAGCCGTCTTGAAGGAGAATTTCAAACGCCTGTTGATATTGGCTTTGCTTCGCGCCCACCACGGTATCAATGGCGTACTTGAGATCGTCCTTGGCCGATGCTGGCATCGGTTGGGCAATCAGCCATGAAATTAGCGCCAACAAAACAATCCGCATAACCTTTCCTTGTCGCTGAGGATAGTGTTATCCCTACAGGGACTCAAACCCGAATTGACCGCTTAGGCGGCTGCTCTATCGTGCTTAGCTATAGGAAGACGAGGCTATTTTAGCCACACTTTTTGGTAAGAGGAAAGCTCGTACAATCAGTTGCTTAAAAAGACTTCTAGGTTTGAGAAATGAGCGACAAAAGCGTCAAAAATCATCGCGACCGACAATTCAATGACACTATATTAGGCCGCTTTTGATGCTAGTTTTCGGTTTCAGACAGAAGGTCGAGTATGCTCATGCCTCTACTCGGGCTTTTACTTTGGTTTGATTATTAATGTCTCGGCTTTGCTTGAGCTGTTGATCGCTGGTTTCGACCAAGTTGAGCTTTGTCGCACGATCATACAAAACAATATTGACTGTGGCGGCGAGATTCAAACAGCCTTGAGTAGGCAAATAGACCACATGTTCAGCCCTATCAATGATGTCCTGAGAAATCGAACCGTCTTCTGGGCCGAAAACATAGCGGGCATTGGCCGGGTGCTCAAAATCGGTTAACGGGGTGGCGCCTTCGACAAGATCGACACAGACAATCTGCTCGTCGTCATTGCGCTCATCGAGAATATGTTGAAGGTGCTTTTGGCTAATTTGTTCACCGATCTTGTGAGTATCGGTGCGATACCGCGCAGCGCGTTGGTAGCGCTCTCCGGTAAACACCAGTTGCTGAGCTTGAAAACAACCCGCGGCACGTAAAGCAGAACCAACGTTGCTTGGGCTTTTTGGGTTGATTAGGGCAATGGTGGCCTGATACTTCGACATTTTTGGATTCCCGTTAGGGCTGCTACATAAGCGGTTAGAAATTGCTGAGCGCAATTTATCAAAATTGGTGGCTATGGCAAGTGGTGCTTGAGCTTGATGTTGTGGCTAACAGTGCCTGTAACCGCCTTGCAATAACAAGCCTGAATGAAAGTCGGTGGCAATTGATTAGGGAGAGTTCTGGTGGGATATGGCCTCCCCACTAGGGAGAGATCTGTATCAAATTTTTATAGTTAAAACAGTGTCTTAAACTTCGGTGTCGTCGCCCGTGTCTCCATAGGCCTGTAAAGGCGTTTGAACGAAGCTTAATCCTACTCTGGGTTTGACCACCGGCGAAAAATGGGAGGATGCAACCTCCCACTATAATCGTGATAGTTAATTAGGACTTAACTACACTGTCAATTTCTTTGTAGATACGGTCGGCTAAGGATTCCAACTCTGCTTTCGTTGTCGATGCTGTTCCGTCAGCGAACAAAGTGTAGGGAATACTGTGTCTAGATACGGCGATACTGCCATTTCGATAAGGAGAGACTTCAATCGTTACTAGAGAGCCATTTATGGAATTCCTGAAGGAAATTGCTTTTCCATTAGCTATATTTGAACGTACATTCTGAACTGAGTATTTTCGTTCGAAGTTTGAAATTACCGAGTCTACTCCATAATCAGAAACCGATTCATGTTTAAAGTTAGAGTTTTTCTCTATAATTATTTTGTCTAATGATGCGTGGATTTGTGCCAGGTCTTTAGCAATGTTCTCATTCGAATCCAAATGATTAATAGGGAAAACAAATGCTTTTCCGGTATGAACGTTAATGCTGTTTGGCGATTTGATTGTTACTTTAAATTTTCCATCGTTATTTTCACCAGATACTGTCATTTCTGCTGTTTTGTAACTTGTGAACTTTCTTCCATTGTCTTTCATGGAGCTAGCATAGTCGACGGTTACTTTATTGCTGCTAGTTCTTACTTTAATTCCCTTGTTATAAGTGTTGCTATACCCCATGGTTAGTTTTTTCGGTCCATAAGGCCGATACGAAGAGTACTTTAAGATAGCTTCTTGTAATTGCCTATTAACTTCATACAAATCAACATTGCCGAGCTCGTTAGAAAATTCGATTACTTTTTCAGTAGAAGCTAGTGGCATGTTGGCTTCTGCGGCATGTTCTGTGGACTTACACCCGGGCATTGCTAGTAATATTGCCGTTGCGATTGATGCTCTGTAAATGGACTTCATCTGCTTAATTCCTTGTAATTTGGGCTATAGATTGTTATCGATATATTTCTTGCCATACTTGTTGAAAAGTTTTCTAATGTACTTATATTCCTCTCTATTTGCTTAGGCTCTAGATTTAAAAATATTCTAGCTCCATAGTTTATTATATTTGGATTGTTTGGGTTGGCGTCGAAAACTAGAGTGCCATCGGCCAGGTACACGAACAATTCCAAGCTGTTGTTATTTAATTTATTGGGCTGAAACTTCTCATAGAATTTTACTTTTTTTAGTTCGCCTATACAGAGGCTTAACTCTTCAGGCCAGTAATAATTATGCTGCCCAAAGTAAGAAAGCTTTCCTTCTGAGATTACAACTTTGTATTCAGGGCAATTATCTTTGGCTTTGTATAAGATCCTTGCATCGAGCCCTGTTGTTCCTCCTGACTTTAGCCCCCTCATCGCGGTAGTTGATATACATCCTGACAATAGTGTTAGCGCAACAAATGTTGCGAATAATCTATGACGCATAAACTCATCATCCTTAATAAGTGTTTTCTTTATTTTTTATTGTTAATAGTTGATTGGTTAAAATTAAAATCCGAAATGATTTTATGATCAAATTTAAAGGTTGGGAAATAGAATGCACTTCATTGTTGTTAGGTGATCAGGGTCTTGAATGGGGTGGTAACTCCTTTGTTTTCAGCTCATAACTAGCGCTTCACAATACTGTCTTAATTGTGTCGGATTTGTAATTCCAACATCCTAGCCTAAGGATGGGTTATAGCTACAAAGACTAAAGCTTGCGTCAAAACAAATATCCAAAGAAAATAATTGACAAACATTTGTACTGAAACTCTTTTTGTAGACTCGGCGCAAGGTTAGCGCCTTGTGAGGTTGTTGTTAGTATTTTGTAGCGCTTGGTTATCAAAGCGTGATTTTGTCTTTGGGCTGAACTCACAGCTCAAAGCAGCAGTTCATGTGTGCGCGAATGTTCTTGAGAACTTGCTGTCTAACGTACAGATGGCAATCTATGAAAATTCGCTCACACCAAACTGGCTTTTGAGAAGAACATTGCAAATACATGATGCCATTCAGCTTAGCAAGCAGCAAAACGGCTTTCTTTAACGTTTTAACGGTTGGTTCCGGTGATAGATTTTGAATGTGTTCCTATGTTCAGATCTAGAACAAATTTGAGACATGGCTGGGATTTGGCGTCTGGATTATAACGACGAGCGCATGCACGTATCGCCGATAGTTGCTCCTTCGACGGAATATCGCCAGAAACTATTAGGTGAAGTTCTAGTTTCTAGTTGTGTCACGGGTAGGGGAGCGAACACTACTCAATAATTTCGTACCTGGTCCACCGTCATGTGCTCAAAATCGCCAAGGTTGACTCGGGTTTTGGTCCTTTGGAACTTTTTTCTCAGTTTAAAACACTTCTGACCTTTAGTCGTCACAAAAACTTGCAGAGTGCTAATTTCCGTATCTCCGTATTCGGCGACGGTATTGGGTGTGTCCAGGTTTTTAATCCGACTGACGGTGAATTTGAATTTTTTCATCTCGAACCTCTGAGCCTGTAAATGGGATATGGGCGATACTCAGCTGACAAGTGGTGGCAGAGCGAGTGGCGTGCCACCCAGAGGCCACCTTTTCACTCAAAACACATCAAATTGAGTACAGGCGAAAGATACGAGGACTTGGCGCAAAGCCGCAACACACTGGGGTTTTAGCAAAATGGGTCAAAGCGGGTCAAAGTGCCTAAAAGAAGGGTGGCCTCCCCACCAGGACTCGAACCCGGATCGGCCGCTTAGGAGGCGGCTGCTCTATCCTGTTGAGCTATAGGGAGACAGGGCTATTGTAGTCACACTTTTTGGCTAGAGGAAAGCTCGTACAATCAGTTGCTTAAAAAGCCAGCGAAGTTTGAGGAAAAAGTGTCACCAGCTTCAAAAATCATCGCGGCCGACGTTTTGATGACACTATTTTAGTCCGCGTTGGAAGCGGGCTCTTCACTCTGTTTACAGATTGGTAACTCGAGCGTGTCGCCACTGTTTAGCGCCAGCGGTACCACTGACCAATCTTGCACGATCCGAGCGCGCCGGGATTCAAGGTCAACCACGGTGACGGTTGCGGTTTGCTGTTCAAACGGTTTGTTCGCAGCCCCTTTAAGTTGCAGTTTGTCACCAATTTTAAGTCCGTGTTCGGCACCTAGGTCAACATACAGCCTGTTGCCGCTAGATTGACGCAATGGCGCACGCAGCGGACGTTGTTGTATGACAGAGTTTACCTCTGCGGCAATCCAATCTGTGGTGGCACTGAGAAGCTTGCCAAAGTCCGAGCGCTGAAACTTGCGTGAATTAAGACTGACTGCCTCGTCGCGACTGAAATCCCAATCCTCCTGTCGCTCAATAACTTTGTTCCAAATCGCGCGACCGCTAGTGCCATCGTATAAATTGACGGACAGTACCATGTTCCGCTGTGGGCTTGATTCAAACAGACCGCCAACAAAGCTCTTGTATGGACCGGTTGAGAAATCCACAAGTTCTAGCTGTAGCAGGTATTGATCGCCACTAGCGGAAATTCGTTGGGCGCGTGCGTCGTCACTGGCTTTAGCTAAATGCTCTAGCGCTTTAGCTTGTGTGCGTGCGTATGACTGTTGGCCAACTTGATTCATGCTGCGCGCTAACTGAGCCGCCAACCAAGTTTCGATTTCAAACACTTGACCTACGCGAAGCTGACTTGGGTGTTTAACTTGTACCTTGGGAATGAGCACGCTGGCGCGATACTGGCTATCCGAAGCGATACAAGAGGGCTGCGCAATAGCACCCAATACAGCACCCATTTCTACGGTAACCCTGTTAGGTTCTTCTGCAAGCGCACCGAGGCTCAAGGTCAACAAGGACCCCAATCCAAACTTAAAACAGCGAGTGGTGAATCGACGCATGAGTCTTCCCTTAGGCTGTAACACTGTTACCCAGAGTGGACTGCGTATTGGTTTGGCCTTTGTCGTCGTAGGTCAGGCTGTTGGCATTACGACTGGCCATCAAGGCTTGTTGAAAACGCTGCAAGCTCGCCAAGTTAAGGTCGATGAGGGTTTTGTTGGCTTGGCTTTGTTGTTGCACTGAGGCTAACTGCTGCTTTATTTCGGCAACTTGCTCAGCAAGTCCTGTGTCTTGCGTAAGCGTCGCTTGTTGAGGATGGACTTTGATTTGCTCGTCGGTTTGTGCCAGCTCAACCAGGGCTTGTTGCTGATTCGCGTTGAGCTCTAATAAACGTTCGGCATTTTGCGCTTCTAGCGCTGTCTTTTGCTCGGTGGCAATGCTTGCCAATTGAGCCAAGGTTTGTTTTTGTTGCACCAATAATTGACTGAGGTCAGCCATACCCACTCCATGAATCGCTATTGGCTGGGGCTAGTCTTCGTCGATTAAGCCATCCAGCTGTTGTTCTAATTTGGCAATGTTGCTTGCCAGTTTTTCTGGGTCAACGTGATAGCGGCCTTCGGCAATTGCTTGCTTGATCTCGGCAACTTTCGCGCTGTTAATCTCCGGTTGAGCGTTCAAGCTCACCTGAATATCTTGTAATTTTTTCGCCTGCTCGCTCACCTCGACTTTATCGCTCGGGGTCGCGGCACTCGTGCTAGCTGCTGGGCTGGCGCTAGATTTCGCGCTGGACTTGTTGTCGCTGGCCGAGCTGATTTTGCCGTTGTGGCTTGGCGTTAAGCGATTGATGTCTATGGCCATAACAGGCTCCTTAGGTACAATTTATAGCGATTCAGGCTTTATATCGGCGGCACTGTAGAAAGCTTTAGCTTTTTTTACAGATGAGTTTTATAGCCGAACCTGCACCTCGCCAACCTTGCGTACCACGGCTTCGACAAGTTTGCCCGAACGACTGTTTTTTACCCGCACTGTGTCACCGATATTGCCATCGCTGACGCTTTGCCCTCGAGTCCGTAATTGTAAAGTGCTTGCAGCGGCAATAATAGTCACTTGATCACCCTGACACACATAGCACAGGGATTGAGAGAATACCGGTTGGTCTTGGTTTAGGCGTCTTTTTAAGCGAACGCCTATTAACTCATCGATATTCTGAAAAGTGCCGCCGCGCAATTTGTGCTCAGCCAAGTAACCCAGCTTTAAATCGTCTTTTGTTAAAATATGACCGGCGACCAAAGGCTTAGTTACTATGATTGCAGGATAAAGGGTATTTACTCGCACTTTTACGTACAGGTGCCAATCGCCATCGTTGGCTTGATCCGCCTCACGACATTCGACCTTTAGGGTATTGTGTCTTGAAATTTGTCTGTTAGCAGGTAGCTTAGCCTGATACCCTAATGGGCAATCGACCAGCTGAGAGCGAGGATCAATCGGAAGAACCTTGACGTCAGCAATGGCTCCCTGAGACAAATCTAGCTTCTGCTCGACAAAGTCTTTAGCAAACGCTTCGAGTGCCGATAAACGGTTATCGTTGTCGGATGCAGCCATGGCATTGAGTCCAAAGCAGCAAACAAGGACGGAGAAAAGTTTAAGAAAGCCGGTGCGCATGAAACGTGTATTGCCTTTTGTACGACGCCAAATTACTAGCGTCACTACTTTTGACGCTTGGCCGAGATAATAATAAAGATAAGCAAGATGCGTGCCCGACTCGGCGCGCCGTATGATTGAGTATTCCGGTGGCATGCAAACCCCTTCGATAAAACCCGTGGCAGAAATCAGTCACTCCATGTATTTGGACTTTTGCCGATTCTTAGAGCAGCACTCAGGCATTGTATTGGGTGAGAGCAAACAGTATTTGGTGCGCAGCCGTTTGGCGAGCCTTGCGCAGCAAGAATCTTTTGGCTCCATCGAAGATATGTTATCTCAGGTAATGCGGAACGGGCGTTCCGCGCTGCGCAGTCAAGTGATTGACGCCATGACAACCAACGAGACTTTCTGGTTTCGGGATACCTTTCCCTATCAATTGTTGTCGGACACCTTGCTACCAGAGTTTCGTCAGTTAACGCGACCGGTGAAAATCTGGTCCGCCGCCTGCAGTTCGGGCCAAGAGCCTTTCTCTATGGCAATGATCATCGACGAGTTTAAACGAGCTAACCCTGGCTTGTTAAAACAGGACCCGAATATTCTAGCCAGTGACATTTCTGAAAGCATGTTGTCTCAATGTCGCGAGGCCAGTTACGACGGTTTAGCGGTATCTCGAGGCTTGTGTAGCGAGCGCTTGCAACGCCACTTCAAACAGGGCACTGATGGGCGTTACTTGGTAAATGCCAACTTGCGAAAATACGTCGAGTTTCGCCGTCACAACCTAACCGATTCGAGCTTGTTATTGGGCAAGTTTGATATCGTATTCTGTCGCAACGTACTGATTTATTTTTCTGCGGAAACCAAGCGGTTGATACTGCGGCAAATCGCTGCCGCTTTGCAGCCAGGTGGCATTCTTGTACTGGGCTCAAGTGAATCCCTTGCGGGTATCAGTGACGAGTTTAAGATGATCCGCGCTTCGAGCGGCTTTTACTACCAAAAGCAGAGCTAGTCTGATTTTCCTACCAAATTGAGTTGAAAAACTGGATAGAAAAGCGTCGCTTAGTCGGCGCTTTTTTGGTTTTTGGCACACGCTTTGCTTTTGTTCTGACATTACCGATTAGCGTCAAAGGTTTTATTTCAGAGCATGGCAATTAACTTCGACAAAGCGCTTGGCATTCATCAACACAGTTTGGGCCTTAGAGCTCAACGCGCTGAAGTGTTGGCGAGCAACATCGCCAATGCCGACACGCCAGGTTACAAGGCTCAGGACTTAGATTTTCAGCAAGCGTTGCGCGCGGCGACTTCGTCAACGAGTGCGCCCGTTGGCTTGAGCGCCACCGACCAACGCCATTTGGGTCTAGACGGCAATCTTTCGCCGCATCTGAAATATCGCACGCCAAATCAGGCGGATACTGGCGACGGTAACTCGGTAGACGTTCAAAAAGAACGTAACGAATACGTGCGTAATGCCATGGAATATCAAATGAGCTTTACCTTCTTAGACAGCAAGTTTTCTGGTTTGCGTAAAGCCATTAGAGGTGATTAATCATGAGCCTATATAACATCTTTAACGTAGCCGGCAGCGGCATGAGCGCTCAATCCGTGCGCTTAAACACCACGGCCTCAAACATTGCCAATGCAGACTCGGTTTCTAGCAACACGGAAGAAACTTACCGCGCTCGCCATCCGGTATTTGCCGCCGAGCTTCAACAAGCGATTGGCGGTCAGACTAAAGGTATGGGCGTGCAAGTCAAAGGCATTGTGCAAAGCGACAAGCCACTGACTCGCGAGCACGCGCCGGATCATCCTCTGGCAGATACTGACGGCTTTATCTACAAGTCAAACGTCAATGTAGTAGAAGAGATGGCCAATATGATCAGCGCATCGCGCTCGTACCAGATGAATGTCCAGGTGGCCGATTCCGCCAAGACCATGCTGATGCAAACTCTGCGCTTAGGTAAGTAAGGTTAGATTATGAATATCAATGAATTAAGCAATTTAACCGCCAACAATGCATCAGGTACCAACAACAATGGCACCAACTCGACCAATAACAACCAAAGTCTGACTCAAGAAGATTTCTTTGCCTTGTTAACTCAGCAGTTGTCGATGCAAGACCCGTCCAACCCAGTTGACAACGACCAGATGATTTCGCAAATGGCTTCGTTCGCGACGGTTGATGGTATCAACCAGCTAAACGGTGAAATTGCCAACCTAAACAGCATCATGACCTCAAGCCAAGCGCTGCAAGCTTCAAGTTTGGTCGGTCAGAAAGTATTGATTCCTTCCGCATCCGGTTACATCGGTGATGGCAATACCAGCATTAAGGGCGTGGTCACTCTGCCGTCTGGTGGCGAAGCCAACAAGGTTCGTGTGGAAGACGAGAACGGCCAATTGGTGGCCTTTGTGGATATTCCAGCCGGCAAAGAAGGTAACGTCGACTTTGAGTGGGATGGTTTGGATAGCGAAGGTAACGCAGTGGAGCCTGGCATGTACACCTTCAAAGTCGAAGGTACTGTGGATGGCGAGAGCCAAGAACTGCCAGTATCGACTTACGCGCACGTTTCTAGTGTGTCTCTGGGCACTCCAGAAACCGGTGCAATCCTGAACTTACGCGGTATTGGCGGTGTGTTGTTAGGTGACGTCCTAGCAGTAGCCGAATCATAACGAAAAGAATTTACGCATTTAGCAACATAGGGGATAACTATGTCTTTTAACATCGCTCTAAGTGGTATCTCAGCCAGTCAAAAGCACCTGAATACCACGGCAAACAACATTGCCAACGTGAACACTTATGGATTTAAAGGCTCACGTGCGGAATTTGCTGACGTATACGCCAGCTCAATGTTTTCTAACAGTCGTACCAATACAGGTGGCGGTGTAGCAACTTCTTCAGTAGCGCAGCAGTTCCAACAGGGCAGCTTGGTTCGCACCAACAACTCGTTGGACATGGCAATTTCAGGCAACGGTTTCTTTGTGACCTCAAATGGCGATGGTCAGGACTTCAATTTCACTCGCGCTGGTGCCTTTAAGCTCAACAGTGAAAACTTCATCGTTGACTCGGCAGGTAACTACCTCCAGACCTTCCCAGTCGACCAAAATGGCGCGTCAACTTCCATCAGCTTGTCGACCACTCAGCCGCTGCAAGTGCCTGATACTGCGGGTAATCCAATTAAGTCCACGGCGTTGGATATTGGCATGAACCTGAATGCTGGCGACGATTACCACGACCCAGCGAACTTCGATCCTGATGACCCATCGACTTACAACAACTCAACCTCAGCGACGATTTACGATTCGCTGGGTAACCCACATGTGATGACCACTTACTTTGTTCGACCTGAAGGTGGCTCAGTCAACGGTGAGAACCAATGGGTGGCTTTTTACGCGGTTGATGGCAAGCCGGTGAACGTTGACTCTGCGGGCAGTTATACCAAGGATGATGGCGCTGGCGGCACTACCACTGAACCCGCTTCAGACGGCAACGGCTGGGCCGGTGCGGTAGTGACTTTTGATGACAATGGCGTTTATCAAGGCACTAACCCGGCGAATATCAAAACCGTGGAGCTAGGCGCTAACGGCGCAGGTATTCTTGGCGCAGGCGCCGACGGTACTCAAACTCTAGACATTAACTTCAGCAACCCAACTCAGTTTGCGGCCAATTTTGAAGTGACTCGTTTGAGCCAGAACGGCCAAACCGTGGGTCGTTTGACCGCACTGGAAATCGGTTTGGACGGTTTGGTAAAAGCCACTTACTCCAACGGCAGTGAAGTACCTTTAGGTCGTGTCGCTCTGGCGCGGTTTAACAACGAGCAAGGCTTGGCGCAAGTCGGCAACAGCTCGTGGAAAGCCAGCTTAGATTCGGGCAACGCATTGGCAGGTGAAGCCGGTTCTGGAACCTTTGGTGCGATTAACTCCGCCAGTCTTGAGCAAGCTAACGTCGATTTGACCTCTGAGCTGGTTGACTTGATTAGTGCTCAGCGTAACTTCCAAGCCAACTCACGAAGCCTAGAAATCAACAACACCCTACAGCAGACCATTCTACAAATCCGCTAATGGGTATGGCCGCCTCGGGGTCTTCTCGGGGCGGCAAGCTTTTGCCTATCCTTCCGCACGATTGCCGCCTCGAACAAATAGTAACCAAACAAACCTCCCGCAAGCCCCTGAAGCCACTGGGTTTCGTTAATTGGCACAGCTGTTGCAATTACCTTGTTAATAACACCAAGCGACAGCGAATAATTGACGGAGAGTGCGGTGGACGACTATCTCTACATCGCCATGAGCGGCGCCAAGCAAAACTTCAAGACTTTAGCCCTACGCGGTAACAATTTGGCTAACGCCAACACCGACGGCTTTAAGGCGGAAATTGCTCAGGCCCGGACCTTACAGGTTTATGGCGAAGGACATGCCAGTCGCGCTTTTGCGGTAACCGAAAGCCCAAGCGCCGACTTTACCCCAGGTGTGCTGCAAACCACAGGTCGCAATTTAGATGTGGCGATCAATGGCGACGGCTTTTTTGCCGTACAAGGTGGTAACGGTGATGAAGCCTATACCCGCAACGGTAGCCTGCGCTTTGACCCAACCGGTATGCTGACCAACAGCCAAGGCCAGCCCATGCTTGGCGACGATGGCCCAATTTTCTTGCCGCTACCGATTCAAAAGGTGGATATCGGTCAGGACGGCACCATTACCGTACGCCCGCAAGGTGCACCAGCTGAGGCGTTAGAGCAGGTAGGCCGATTAAAAATGGTTAAGCCTAATGTCGGTGATTTATACAAAGGCGAAGACGGTTTGTTTCGCCAAAAAAATGGCGTGGCAGCCTTGCCTGACGCCACGGTCAGACTGCAAAGCGGTGCCATTGAAGGCAGCAACGTTAATGCCGTCGCCGAGATGGTCGGTCTGATTGACCTACAACGACAATTCGAAATGCAAATCAAGATGATGAAAACCGCGGAAGAGAACGACCGCAGCGCATCTAGCTTGATGAAGATAGGATAATAGGAGCAACTCATGCACCCAGCGTTATGGATTAGCAAAACTGGCTTAGACGCACAGCAAACCAATATTTCTACCATTTCGAACAACGTGGCCAATGCCAGCACCATTGGTTTTAAGAAAGACCGCGCCATGTTTGAAGACTTGTTGTACCAAAACATCAACCAAGCCGGTGGCATCAGTGCGCAAAATACCGAGCTGCCGGTTGGCTTATCACTAGGTGCCGGTGCCAAGGTAGTAGCCACTCAAAAAATTCACAGCCAAGGCAACATGCTAACCACCAATAACAGCATGGACCTGATGATCGACGGCAAGGGCTTTTTCGAAATTGAAATGCCAGATGGCAACATTGCCTATACCCGTGCCGGCCAGTTTACCCTAGATAACGAAGGGCAAATGGTGACACCTAGCGGCTATGTAGTGCAGCCGGCGATTACCATTCCAGAAGATGCCCAGAGCGTTACCGTGAGTGCCGAAGGTGAAGTGTCGGTGGCGATCCCTGGTCAGGCGGAAAACCAAATTGTTGGTCAGCTAACCATCTCTGATTTTGTCAATCCATCGGGCCTTGAGTCCATGGGGCAGAATCTGTACCGCGAAACTGGCGCTTCGGGTGCGCCGATTCAAGGGACTGCCAGCCTGGATGGCATGGGCGCGATTCGCCAAGGCGCGTTGGAAACCTCGAATGTGAACGTCACCGAAGAGCTGGTGAACCTGATTCAATCGCAGCGTGTGTTTGAGATGAATTCCAAGGTGATTTCATCGGTTGACCAAATGCTGTCTTACGCCAATCAGAACCTTTAATTAGGAGCTCCGTGATGCGAATTGGATTAGTTCTTGGAGCCTTGGCATTAGTTGGATTGGCGGGTTGTACTTCAACTGCTAACAACAAGCCATTGCCTGATGACCCGCACTACGCGCCTGTGTTTCCTGAGCAGGTGCAAGAGCCTGTGGTGGCCACTGGGTCAATTTTTCAGACTAGCCAAGTCAACGAGTTGTATTCGGATCTGCGTGCTCACCGCGTGGGTGACATAGTCACCGTGGTACTGACCGAGCAAACTCAGGCCAGTAAAAGCGCGAACAATAAGATTGATAAATCCAATTCGGGTCAAATCGGGCCGGTTACCAATGGTGGCGTGCCTGTGACCATCAATGGCCGTCCTATTGATTTGGGGTATTCCGATAGCTTCAACAATACTCGTAAAGCGGGTGCGGGGCAGAGCAACAGCTTGTCGGGCAGCATTACTGCTCACGTAATGCAGGTGCTGGAGAACGGCAACCTAGTCATTCGCGGCGAGAAATGGATCACCATTAACAATGGTGACGAGTTCATTCGTCTGACCGGTATTGTGCGTCCTCAGGACATCAATACCGACAACAGCATATTGTCGCCTCGAGTGGCGAACGCTCGAATTCAATATTCGGGTACCGGGACCTTTGCCGACTCTCAAAAATCGGGTTGGTTGAGTAAATTCTTCATGAGCGGATGGTGGCCATTCTAATGCGCTGGTTTCAATGGATTGCTTTAGCCCTAGTAAGCGTGAGCCTGCAAGCCCAGGCGCAACGCATTAAAGACATTGCCGACATTCAGGGGGTTCGCGACAACCAACTGATTGGTTACGGTTTGGTGGTGGGTTTGCCTGGCACTGGCGAGAAGACTCGCTACACCGAGCAAACCTTTAAAACCATGTTGAAGAACTTTGGCATCAACCTGCCAGAGAACGTACGGCCAAAAATCAAAAACGTTGCCGTGGTTGCAGTACACGCCACTATGCCGGCCTTCATCAAAACCGGACAAACCGTCGACGTTACTGTGTCTTCCATCGGTGAAGCGAAGAGCCTTCGCGGTGGTAGTTTGTTGCAGACCTTTTTAAAAGGGGCTGATGGCAATGTTTATGCCATCGCTCAAGGCAGCTTGGTCGTCAGTGGGTTCAGCGCTCAGGGCCTTGATGGCTCGAAAGTGATGCAAAACACCCCAACGGTAGGTCGCATTCCCAATGGTGCAATTGTGGAGCGCACGGTTGCCTCGCCATTTCAAACCGGCGATAGCTTAACCTTTAACCTACGCCACCCGGATTTCTCCACCGCCAAGCGCTTAGCGGATGCCATCAACGGCTTGCTAGGACCTGGTATGGCCCATGCGCTAGATAGTGCTTCGGTACAGGTCAGTGCACCGCGCGATCCCAACCAACGCGTATCTTATCTGGCGACCTTAGAAAACATCGAAGTCGAGCCTGCGCGAGAGTCCGCCAAGGTTATCGTTAACTCACGCACTGGCACCATTGTGGTTGGTAGTGATGTACGTTTGCTGCCAGCGGCTGTGACCCACGGCGGCTTAACCGTGACCATCGCCGAGTCCGAGCGCGCCTCGCAACCGAATCCTTTTGGTGCCGGCGAGACGGTAATTACTCAAGATTCGACGATTGATGTGGCTCAAGAAGACAGCCGTATGTTCCTGTTTGACCCAGGCGTTACCCTCAACGAATTGGTTCGTGCGGTCAATCAAGTGGGCGCGGCGCCATCGGATGTGATGGCCATATTAGAAGCGCTGAAGACCGCTGGTGCTTTACACGGCGAACTGATCATCATCTAAGCCGAACATTTAAGCTGAATATCTAAGCCGAATACCTAAGGGAACAGAGGTCAGGGAATGAACAAAATATCGGAAAGCCAGCACTATATGGATTTAGCTGGTTTAGATAAATTGCGCTCCCAAGCCAAAGACAATGACCCACAAGCCCTGCGAGCTGCCGCCGAGCAGTTCGAGGGCTTATTCATGCAAATGGTGCTTAAAAGCATGCGTGAAGCTAACGCGGCTTTTGAAAGCGACAGTCCTTTCAATACTCAATACACCCAGTTTTACCAGCAGATGCACGACCAACAAATGTCGGTGGACCTCAGCCAAAAAGGCAGTTTGGGTTTGGCGGATTTGATTGTTACCCAGCTCGGTGGCGGCAGTGCCAATTTTGCGCCGGCAAGTAGTCTTCGCGGTGGCCTTGATAGTCAAACCGTCATGGCTCCGGCAGTGGTTAAACCTTCTGAGCAAGTGGCTGATACTAAAAAGCTTTCAGAGGAATCTAAACAAGCCTCTGTGCAAGCTGAAGCTAGCCCTCAAGCCACGGGCTTCTTTGACCAAGCCGAAGACTTCATCAACCAGCTTACCCCTATGGCTATCGAGGCCAGCCAGAAACTTGGCACATCACCTGCATTGCTATTAGCGCAGTCGGCGCTGGAAACTGGCTGGGGACGTAAAATCGTAAAACGCTCCAACGGTGAATCCAGCTTTAATCTTTTCAATATCAAAGCCGACCGTCGATGGAATGGAGATAAGACCCAAGTGGCCACCTTAGAATTTGAGCAAGGCGTTGCGGTGAAAAAACAAGCCGACTTTCGCGCCTACCAAGGGTTTCAGCAAAGCTTTGACGATTTTGTCAGCTTTTTGCAATCCGGCTCTCGCTACCAGTCGGCTCTGGATAAAGCTGCCTCTCCGGGCGAATTCATCGACGCCATTCATCAAGCCGGTTATGCCACCGACCCGAACTACGGGGACAAAGTGAAAGGCCTGATGGAACAAATTACTCGCCAATTCGGCGGCAAGTTTTTGCCCGAGGCTGACCAATGAGCGACTTACTGAATATTGGCCGTAGCGGATTGCTCGCGGCGCAGCGCCAACTGGGCGTGACTTCCAATAACATTGCCAATGCCAACACGGCAGGTTATCACCGTCAGGTGGCAGAACAACGCTCGATTGGCTCGGATTTTATTGGTGGAGCGTTTCAAGGTGCCGGCACTTATGTGTCTGATGTAAAACGCATTTACAATGAGTTTGCGACCAAAGAAATGCGTATTAGCCAGAGTAATCTGAGCTATTCAGAAGCCAAGTACACCAAGCTTAATGAGTTGGACCAACTCTTCTCGTTAACCGGCAAATCCGTGCCGAATGCCATCAACGACATGTTCGATGCCTTTAACAAGCTAGGCGACTTGCCTAGTGATCCTGGCATGCGCACCAATTTGCTGAGCAACGCCGATCGCGTCGCTCAGTCGATTCGCTCTTTGAGCAGTCAACTGGACGTTCAATACAACAACACCAACGATCAAATTCGAGCCACTGCGGATCGCATTAACGACATCAGTAAAGAAATTGCTGACATCAATACCAAGTTGATGGGGCAGCAGGTGCAGGACCCCGCCCTGCAAGACCGACAAGAACAGCTGATTCAAGAGTTATCGCAATACACAGATGTTAACGCTGTGCCGCTGGAAAACGGTGCTAAAAGCATCATGATTGGCGGCTCGGTGATGCTGGTATCCGGTGAAATTCCAATGCAGTTGGGTGTCACTGACGGCGACCCATTTGGCGATGAAATTGGTCTCACAGTAACTTCAGGTGGACGTACTGTCAGCGTTGATGGTGCACGACTGGGCGGGCAAATGCAGGCGCTGTTTGAGTATCGCGACCAAAGCTTGGTCCCAGCCAAAATGCAGCTAAGCCAGTTGGCTGCGGGTATTGCCGGTGCTATCAACGAAGCGCAACGCAACGGCTTTGATTTGAACGGCCAAATCGGTCAGGACATCTTTAGCGACATCAATAGCCCTGAATTGTCATTAGGGCGAGTGGGCGGTTACTCCGAAAATACTGGTAACGCCCAGCTTAGCGTCAACATCGACGACTTCAGCCAATTGGGCTCGGGCAGTTATACCTTGAGCTTTGAAGCTGGCCAGTATCAGTTACTCAATAAAACCAGCGGTGAGCAAATTCCCCTGACGCCTGACCCGAATGACCCGTCGCGCCTAATTGGCGGTGATGGTTTCAGCATTCGCATTGACGCTGGCGCCATGAACGACGGCGATCGTTTTGAAATTCGTCCCGCCGCCGGTATTTCTAGCGCGCTAGAAGTCACTATGACCGACCCAGATGGCATCGCCGCGGCAGGATACTCAATCGAAGCTGACGAGAACAACAGCGGTGCGACTCTGGGCGTTTTGGGTGTTGATAGAACCGCGAACAACTTTCCCACCGCCGATTCGCCTCTGACCTTAACTTTTGATGCCAGCAACGGTACTTACACCGCCACCGACAAAGACGGCAATACGGTGAGCAGCGGTCCTTATACGCCACCAAGCCTAACGGTGGCTGGCGTAACGTTAGCCGTGCCAAACGATTTGAAAGATGGTGACAGCTTCACCTTGGATATGTCCTTTGGCGAGGGCGATAACAGCAATGCGCTGGCCATGGCGGGCTTGCAAACCGACAAAATCATGAACGGTGGGCGGCAAACCTTTGTCGATGTATTTAACCAAACTATCAACTCAGTTGGTGCCCAGACCAAGCGTGCTGCCGGTGAGGTGGAGAGTGCTCAAGCTTTCTACAACCAGGCTTACACTCGCGTTCAGTCAGAATCTGGCGTCAACCTTGACGAGGAAGCTGCAAACCTAATGCGCTTCCAGCAGGCCTACCAAGCCTCAGCTCGTTTAATGAGTACTGCTTCTGAGCTGTACGACACTTTATTTAACTCGCTGCGATAGGATGAATCATGCGTATTTCCACTAATCTGCTTTATTTCAATTCGCACTCGCAGCTGTCCAAGACGCAGAACCTGCTCAACCAAACCATGGAGCAATTGGCCACAGGTAAAAAGGTGAACACCGCCGGTGATGACCCGATTGCGGCAATTGCAATTAACAACCTTAATCAGCAAAACCGCTTGGCCGAGCAATACTTGAGCAATATTGATTACGCTCGCAATCGCTTGAGTTTGAACGAAGCCAAGATGGGTGAAGCCGATAGCCTACTTAACAATGTCAAAGAGCTGATGCTCCGCGCCAACAATGGCCAACTGACCGCTGACGAGAAAGGGCTGTTGTCCGATGAAATGAATAATTTGGTGGACGAGTTAGTTGCGATTGGCAACACCAAAGACGCCAGTGGTAATTACGTGTTTGGCGGCCACCAACAAGGTGAAGCGCCGTTTGTGCGTCAAGCGGATGGCACTGTGGTATTTCGCGGCGATGCGGGCAAGCTCGAAGCGCTAGTCGATGATGGCGTTCGCATCGATACCTCAACGTCCGGCCTAGATATGCTGATGCAAATTGCCAACCCAAGCGGTGATTATCGTGCCAGTTACGACGCGGGCAATACTGGGGATGGTTTCTTGGAGTCGGCAAAGATCACCGATCCGGCAAACCACACGGCAGACGATTTCCGCTACCAGTTTGTTGGCGATGGCAGCGGCGGCATGGAATTGCAGGTACTGGACAGTGGCGGCAATACGGTGCACACCCAATCGCCATTCGACCCGTCGCAACCGTTGAAATTCAACGGTATGGAAGTTCAGTTCAGCGGAACGCCAGAAATCGGTGATGTCATCGATACCACGCCTGGCAGCAGTTTTGATGTGTTCTCTTCGCTAAATCAAGCGATAGACCTGCTTAACGCGGATCCTGGCTTGGAATCACCCGCGGGTCAAAAAGAGTTGGCACAGCTTTTGAATGATATAGACCAAGGGCTTGCGTCCATTCATCTAAAGCGGGGTGAGTTTGGGAACACTTTAAAGAGCCTTGATTCATTTCAACAAGCGCATGAGGAAACGCGGTTGTTGAATGAGACAGCACTTTCGCCTTTGCAAGACGTTGACTATGCAGAAGCTATAACGCTGTTTGAGCAACAAATGTTGGCGTTGAACGCCGTAAACAACACTTTTTCGAAAGTGAATACAATAAGTTTATTTAACTATATCTAAGTGCAGCCAAGGGTTTTGAAAGAAGTCAGGCGGCCACAAAAGGAGTCTCGCGGATGGCAATTACAGTAAATACGAATGTCACTTCAATGTTGGCACAAAGAAACCTGAATAGCGCCAATGGTTCAATGCAGCAAGCGATGGAGCGATTGTCTAGCGGTTTGCGAATTAATTCAGCAAAAGACGACGCTGCCGGCTTGCAAATTGCCAACCGATTAACCTCACAAATTCGAGGTATTGATGTGGCGATGCGAAATGCGAATGATGGCATATCCATAGCGCAAACCGCTGAAGGTGCTATGCAAGAGTCAACCAACATTCTACACCGCATGCGCGATCTGGCATTACAGGCTGCGAACGATTCAAATGGTACTGCTGAAAGGACTGCCATTGGAAACGAAATTTCTGCTTTGAGCGCTGAATTAACTCGAATCTCTGAGAAAACTGAATTCGGTGGAGTTAAACTTCTTGATGGATCTTATACCGGAAAGTCCTTTCAGATTGGAGCGGCTTCTGGTGACACTATTGGATTGAGTATAGGAGACTTTGACTCAACTGCTCTCGGAGTGAACGCTCTTGACGTATCCGATGCGACAAATGCGGGGGCGGCGATCACGGCAATTGACACAGCAATTGGTACTATCGACACGCAGAGGTCCACGCTAGGTACATTCCAAAATCGGTTGTCACATACGATAAATAACCAAAGCAACATTCAAGCGAATGTAGCTGATGCCCGAAGCCGAATTCAAGACGTGGATTTTGCCAAAGAAACAGCCGAGATGACAAAGCAGCAAGTGTTACAACAATCGGGGTCTGCCATGCTTGCGCAGGCAAACCAGATTCCACAATTGGCACTTTCGCTACTGCAATAGCATTTGATCTAGCCAGGAAATAACGACCCATATGGGTCGTTTTTTTATTGAAAAAAGATCTAAAGGTTTTCTTTTAGGGGCCGTTAATAGTTTTGAACCGAACGTGAATGGCCTGCAAAAACATCAATTTATTCAGGCTCTTTGATTCAAGCTAAAAGGGAAAATCAAAATGGCTATTACTGTAAATACCAACGTAACTTCCATGTTTGCTCAGAAGAACCTGAATAACGCAAACGGCGCAATGCAACAATCGATGGAGCGCCTTTCTAGTGGGCTTCGCATTAACTCTGCCAAAGACGATGCA
This sequence comes from Paraferrimonas sedimenticola, assembly GCF_002282855.1. Taxonomy (GTDB): domain Bacteria; phylum Pseudomonadota; class Gammaproteobacteria; order Enterobacterales; family Shewanellaceae; genus Paraferrimonas; species Paraferrimonas sedimenticola. The sequence goes on from NZ_NRIR01000005.1 coordinate 282,251, forward strand.
GCTGGTCTACAAATTGCCAACCGCTTAACCTCACAAGTAAGAGGTATCGATGTGGCAATGCGAAATGCTAATGATGGTATTTCAATAGCTCAAACCGCCGAAGGCGCTATGCAGGAATCAACCAACATTCTACATCGCATGCGTGACCTGGCTCTGCAAGCCGCAAACGACTCAAACGGAGCAGATGAGCGCACCGCCATCGGCAACGAAATCACTGCTTTAGCCTCAGAATTGACTCGAATCGCCGACAAAACTGAGTTCGGTGGTGTTGCTCTTATTGACGGTTCATTTACATCTAAATCATTTGCCATCGGTGCATCATCGGGCGATACCTTGGCGTTAAGCATTAGTGACATCGATGCAGCTGCTTTGTCTGTAGATTCATTAGATGTAACCGATGCGAGTGCAGCTGCGACTTCAATCACTGCGATCGACGACGCGATCAAATTGGTTGATGGTCAGCGCGCGACTTTGGGTTCATTTCAAAACCGATTGAGCCACAGCATCAATAACATGTCTAATATCCAAGCCAACGTAGCCGATGCGCGTAGCCGTATCCAAGACGTTGACTTTGCCAAGGAAACTGCAGAAATGACCAAGCAGCAAGTACTGCAACAGTCTGGTTCTGCGATGCTAGCGCAAGCTAACCAAATCCCACAATTGGCTCTATCGCTACTGTAACAGACCCAAGGTGGAATCTATCGCGGAGCCGTGCACTAAGCGCGTCTCCGCTTTTTGTTTTTCGGTGGCAAGGATTTGCCGCCCGGCAATAGAGCTAACTATCAAGCCGGAATCATTAGGGAAACTGGAGGCTTTATGGAAATTAATCAGGCCGCTGCCGCGAGTAGCAACGCCAGCTTGTTGACTAAGCCGAATCTAGAAGCGCAAGCCGCTCAAGCCAAGCAGCAAGAGCTGCCAGAGCAAGCAAGCGTTAGCTCGGTGGAAGCCAACCAAGCAAAGTCTGGCGCCGAGTCTCGTGAACAGGTGGATTTGGAACAAATCGTGCATGAGATGGCAGAGTTTGTAGAAATGATACAAAAGGGGCTGAGTTTTGGAATTCACGAAGCCTCCGGAAAGCAAACAATCGCTGTCATTGATACGGATACGGGAGAGGTGATAAGACATATCCCTTCTATTGAAGCTTTAGAGCTAGCCCAAAAGTTGGCCGATGCTCAAGGATTACTTTTAAACGACGAAGCATGATTATACTAAGAGGTAACGCATGGCATTGACCGCTACGGGGATGGGGTCTGGGTTAGATATTAACGCTATTGTAAGCAGTCTAGTGAATGCGCAAAAAGCCCCTAAAGAAGCCTCTTTTGACGCTCAAGAAAGTGGCCTGAAAGCCCAGATATCTGCTTTTGGTAATTTAAAATCTACTCTAGCTAAATTTAGCGAATCGTTGGAAAGCCTCAGTAAAGCTAGCTTTTTTTCTTCTTCCACCGCCGAGCTCAGCAAAGATGGATTTTTTAGCGTAACTACTTCAGAAAATTCGACTCCAGGAAGATACCAAGTAAAGGTTAATCAATTGGCATCTCAACACAAAGTGGCTTTAAATGCGGTGAACGACGTTACTTCACCAGTTGGAGAAGGTACTGTCACTTTAGGAGTTGGAGGCGAGAACTTTGACATTATTGTCGGACCGACGGATTCCCTACAGGACGTGATGCGAGCAATTAATGATTCTCCTGAAAATTCTGGTGTCCAAGCTAGCATAGTAAATAGCGATGAAGGTGCCCGGTTAGTATTAACCTCAAGTGAGACCGGAACTTCAAACGCATTAGAAATCTCAGCTACAAACTCTGGATCGGGTACTTCTCTCACGGACTTATTCGGTAGCCAAAGCGACAACCAATCCCCTAGTACTAGTAAGCTAACCCAGTTACAACAACCATTAGACGCAATTATCGAAATTGATGGATTAGTTGTTACCTCTTCGACGAACAAAGTCGATAACGTTATTAATGGAATTAGTTTAGATTTGACGGAGACAACGGGCGGCGAACCAGTCTGGATTTCGGTCGCTAAAGATCAGGAAAAAATTACCGAAGCTCTTGTTGCATTCGTTGATGCATATAATGAGATACAGGACTTGATTTCAAAAGACAGTAGTTATAATGCCGAAACTGAAAGCGGTGGACCACTGCAGGGTGATAGCTTAGTCAGGGGCCTGTCATCCCAATTAAAATCTCAGGTCATGAACCTAGTTGACGGGAAGGCATTGTCTGAGTTTGGAATTACTAGCGATCGATATGGCAAGTTGGAAATAGACGAAGGCAAAATGGCTGCAGCTCTGGAAGACGGGCAGCTTGATCCCGCCCACTTTTTCGCTAATTCAGAGGATGGGCTTGCAGTAGGGTTTAACGAGCTTCTTGAACGATACACGCAAACTGGCGGATTGTTAGATGGTCGAGACAAAAGCCTAAATGGACAAATCGATAGAATTGACGATCAACGCGAAGATTTGGCCTACAGGATGGAAGCTCTGGAAGCCAGGCTATATAAGCAGTTCAACGCTATGGATTTGATAGTGAGTCAGCTAAATGCACAAGGCGCCTCTTTGCAAAGTCGTTTTGACTCACTGCCTGGATTGGTGCGGACATAATGCAGTCACTTCTTGAACATTTGGAACAGACTAATGTGTGGTTGGAACGTAATTTTCTCAACCAGGATTTACCAGAGGAACCTGAGGCCTATTTGCTGGAATTACAAAAGCATCTGGCCGTTCGTTCGAATTGTCTAAACGAACTGGTTAGCCAAGGGATTTTGGATGAGCAACTGGCCGAGCACATGGCCTTTAACAAGGCGTTGAGCGAGTGGGCGGTGAAGCAAAAAATGGCTTCCGCCGCGGCATTGCATCGTCTTAAAAAGGGTGCCAATACCCAAAAGGCCTATCAGGCTGTCGCCAACGCTAGATAATTCCGCATTACACACACCTTTGGCCTGATAATTGCTTTAGTTAGTAGTGATATGTCAGGTGACAAATAAGAGCCAAACGCGCTATCTCAATTGATGCGATTTGGCCAATGGGGTTTCGCCCCACTAATCACTTATTCCAACGTTGGAAACTAAGGATAGAGGAAATCATATGAGAGGATCGTTGCAAGCCTATCGCAAGGTCGACATCGAAAGTCAGGTGGCGGCGGCTTCGCCTCATCGCTTGGTACAAATGCTGTTTAATGGCGCGTTAGAGCGTCTAGCACGCACTCGTTATGCCATGGAGCAAAACGATATGGCGCTGAAGGGCGAACAGCTCAATAAGGCGCAAGGCATCATTTCTGGTCTACGCGGCAGTTTGGATATGGAGCAGGGTGGCGAGATCAGCCAAAACCTGGATGCGCTGTACGACTATATGACTCGTCAGTTGGCGGCTGCGAATATGGCCAATGACGTAAATATCATTGACGAGATTAGTGGCTTGCTGCGTGAGGTTAAAGCTGGTTGGGATGCGATTCCGGCGGATATGCATCATAAGTAACCTCTGCAAGTTTGCTTCCTAATTCCTTCGTCGTGCTCAGTCGTGCTCGCGAAACCCTGTCATTCTCGCGAACCCCTGTCATTCGCGCGAAAGCGGGAATCTACCTAACTGCTGGTTAGCAAGTGGCTAGATTCCCAATCAAGTTGGGAATGACAAGCGTGAGTTGGGAATGACAAGCGTGAGTTGGGAATGACAAGCGTGAGTGGCGGTTGGATGGGTCCCCAGTCAAGCTGGGGATGACAGCTGGGGACGACAGGAGTGCCACTAAGCCTTGCTCAGTCCATACTTACGCATTTTCTCTACCAGAGTCGTACGGCGAATACCCAGCATTTCAGCGGCGCGGCTAACCACATTTTCCTGCTGATCCAATGCTTGGCGGATCATGTCGATTTCCAGCTCTGCCAACAAGTCTTTAAGGTTCACACCCTCTGCGGGCAGCTCGTTACTCAGCTGACCCATAGGAATCTCCACCGGCTCCTCGTCGGTAAAGATAGCGGCCAAGGCATCGCGCTCTAGCTGCTCTTCTGGCACCTCTACCGCGTAAGCCGGCACGTCAATGTGACGATATTTCATTGGTAGGTCGTTCACATCGACCATGCCGTTGGGGAACAAGATGGTTAAGCGCTCAACTAGGTTCGAAAGCTCTCGCACATTGCCCGACCAGGGGTGTTCCATCAGCGAGTCAATGGCGCGCTGAGTGAAGCGAACTTTACCTTTGCCTTCGTTAAATACTCGCGATACTAATTCTTGCAATAGCAGCGGAATATCGTCAGCGCGCTCGCTCAAACTCGGCATTTCAATTGGGAACACATTCAAGCGATAGAACAAGTCCTCGCGGAAAGTGCCATCGGCAATCATATGCTCAAGATTGCGGTGAGTTGCTGCGATCACGCGTACATCGGTCGCGATTGACTTGTTTCCACCGACGCGGTCAAAAGTTCTTTCTTGCAGTACTCGAAGCAGTTTTACTTGCATCGGCATTGGCATATCGCCAATTTCATCGAGGAATAAGGTACCGCCGTTGGCTAGCTCAAATCGGCCCTTACGAGAGCTAATTGCACCGGTGAAAGCACCTTTTTCATGACCAAACAATTCACTCTCTAACAGCTCGCCAGGAATGGCACCACAGTTCACCGGAATGAAGGGACCATTTGAGCGGGCTGACAAGTAATGAATATTGCGTGCAACCACTTCTTTACCCGTACCTGATTGTCCCAAAATCAGCACGGTCGCATCGGTTTCGGCCACTTGGTTGATCATGTGGCGAACTTGCGAAATACCTGTGCTGCGGCCGACTAGGCTGCGAAACAGTTTGGTTTGATTCGGGCTAGTAGGAGTTTGTGGGCGTACGGTTTGGCCAAAGACTTGGCAGAAATTAAGAAGCTCGGTGACCTGAGGGTAGGCTAGCGGTTCGTCGAGCTGGCCAATTAAGTTTTGGCATGGCTCGACCTGACTCCTGCCTATGGTCAGTATCGGTTGCCAAGGCAATTTGGCGGCAACCCTAGAAATTTGTTCAGGCGTAATCTGGTCAGTAGCAATGATAACCGCGCGCCAGCGTTTGGGCTCGGCGGCGTTGGCTACTTCTTCCAGTTTTCTTAGCTCGACTTTTTCCCCGAGAAACTCAAGGACGCAAAAGAGACGCTGGACGCGCTCTGATAAATTGTCGACAAGTAGAATCCGCTGGTCTGTCTGCATTTGTTATTAACGTTTTATTAGTTGCATCTTCGGTTTGGACTTCTCGCGTAAATCTAAAATCGCGTACCGAGTTAAAGTCCTTTTGCAAAATAATGTCCTAAATGATGCCCAAAGCGCAAGTCTAAAGCTCAGTTATCCGAGCTTTGTTGACGGTTTCGCGAGCTAATTCCAAAAAGGTCAAACATTAGCCAGAAATCCTGACGAAATTTTGAACACAGTCAGGAATCTGACGCCCAATACCTGTTAACAAGTTTCACTTTTGGTAATGAATTACCGATGTTCTCGAGTTGGCATCCTCCTTGCAAATCTCCTTGGCATAACAATAATAAGCGCAGTTTTTTGACGGAGTTTGGATGTCTCGGGTTGCCGAAGTTCACAGTGGACGTTACGACGCACTTTTACAAGCCATGCCCTCTGGGATCATTATTTTGGACGCCAATGGCGTCGTGATTGAGGCCAATCCCAGTGCCGCGAATTTACTAGACGACCCATTGGTCGGTCAGCGTTGGATACACATCATTCAACGCGACTTCGCACCGCAAGCGGATGATGGTCATGAAGTTTCCTTGAAGAACGGTCGCCGCGTGCAAGTGGCGATGACCCCGTTAGAGCAAGAGAACGGTCAGATGATAGTGCTGACCGACTTGACCGAAACTCGCGAGTTGCAACGCAACATGGCGCACATGGAGCGCTTGAGTGCTCTGGGTAAAATGATGGCATCCCTTGCCCATCAAGTGCGCACCCCACTAAGTGCTGCGCTGCTATACGCATCCAACCTAGGTAACCCAGGGCTAAATCCGCAATCGCAACAAAAGTTCCAAGGCAAGTTGGTTGATCGCCTCAACGAGCTTGAATCTCAGGTTAATGACATGTTGATGTTCGCTCGTTCGCCGAGCCAACCGCTTGCCGATATGTCGCTTAACGCCGCTGTACAGCAATCCATCGAAAGTGTGGATGCTCATGCTCAGCGCAACCAATGTGAAATTGCCTTTAAGCAACTGACGTCTGCGCAAATCCAAGGCAACAGCAACGCTTTGTCTTCAGCGATTGGCAATTTGCTAATGAACGCCATGGAAGCCAAGGCGACTCGCATCGAGTTGCGCCTAGAGCAACGCCAAAGCGCATTGGTGCTGTCGGTATTGGATAACGGACAGGGCATGGGCGCAGATACCCAATTGCAAGCCGTGCAGCCTTTCTACACCACTAAATCCCAAGGCACAGGACTTGGGTTGGCAGTGGTACAAAGTGTCATGCGAAACCATCAGGGCAGTGTTCAAATTGGTAGCTTGGAGAATCAGGGCTGTCTGGTTGAACTGAGTTTTCCCTTGCCCTCGCAACAAGCAGTAATCAATTCACAGGAATGTGTAAATGGCTGATTTACCAATTTTGTTAGTGGAAGACGATGCCGCGCTGCGCGAGGCGCTGGTTGATACTCTAGAGCTTGCTCAATATCCGGTGATAGCGGTAGACAGCGCCGAAGCGGCGGTGATTGCCCTTAAGAAAACCCAATTTGGGCTGGTGGTATCCGACGTTCAAATGGGTGCGATGGACGGTGTGGCCTTGTTGGGCTTTATCCAAAAGCAACAACCCCAATTACCCGTACTGCTAATGACCGCCTACGCCGCGGTAGAAAAAGCGGTCGAGGCCATGAAACTTGGCGCCAAAGACTACTTGCAAAAACCATTCTCGCCGCAGGTGCTACTCAATCAGGTAGAGCGCTATTTAATGCGAGCTGGCGGCGAAGAGCAAGCAGTGGTGGCCGATGAGCAATCGCAGGCCCTGTTAAAACTGGCTCAAAAAGTGGCTAAGTCAGACGCTAGCGTGATGATCACAGGCCCTAGCGGTTCGGGTAAAGAAGTGCTAGCGCGATACCTGCACCAACATTCGTCACGCAACGATGCGCCTTTTGTGGCGATTAACTGTGCGGCGATTCCTGAGAACATGCTTGAAGCCACTTTGTTTGGTTATGAGAAAGGCGCCTATACCGGCGCCCATCAAGCGTGCCCAGGCAAATTCGAGCAGGCGCAAGATGGGACCTTGTTGCTCGATGAAGTCTCGGAAATGGATTTAGGTCTGCAAGCTAAACTACTGCGGGTGTTGCAAGAGCGCGAGGTAGAGCGCTTGGGTGGGCGTAAAGTTATTCCGCTCAACGTGCGAGTCTTGGCAACTTCCAACCGCGACCTTAAACAATACGTCGATGAGGGCAAGTTCCGCGAAGATTTGTACTATCGACTCAATGTTTTTCCACTGGCTTGGCCAGCATTGTGCGAGCGCCCGGGCGATATCCTGCCATTAGCTCGTCATTTGCTGGAAAAGCACTGTCAGCGCAGTGGTGACAGCACGCCAGAACTTAGCGAAGCGGCGGCGCGCAAGTTATTAGGACATCGCTGGCCGGGCAATGTGCGCGAGCTCGACAACGTGGTTCAACGCGCGTTGATTTTGCGCCAAGGCGATACGCTAGATGCAGACGACATTGTTATCGAAGGCTACCAAGCGGCAGCGCCGGCGCCAGTATCGAGTGACAGTTTGGGTGCGGGTGTGCGTGCACAAGAGCACCAAATCATTCTCGAAACTCTTAATCAGTGCCAAGGCAGTCGAAAAGCCGTCGCTGAAAAATTAGGCATTAGCTCGCGCACCTTGCGCTACAAGCTGGCTAAAATGCGCGAAGCCGGTATCGAAATTCCGGCTTAACCTCACCGATGGCGAGCGTTTTGGGATCGCCATCGCCGCTTCGCTCAAAGAAGCAGCAATTGTACATACGTTCAAGTATTTGGCATTCAAGTTGCATAGTTATGTCAAACAAACACGAAGCGTCAAGACTTCGGCAAAATAACAATTGCTTGAGGATAACATGGACATTAAAGGCAACGCCTTGTTCGCTGAGATGCAATCCCAGATTCGCTCACTCTCAGCGCCTATCGCACCGGACGTGCAACCCAACTCGGTTAATCCCGCTAAAAGCGGCGACTTCTCAGCCCTTTTGACTCAGGCCATCGGCCAGGTCAACCAGCTTCAATCCACCGCCAGCGACCTATCGACGCGTCTAGAAATGGGTGACTCCAGTGTCAGTCTGTCCGACACAGTGATCGCTCGCGAGAAGGCCAGTGTGGCGTTTGAAGCCACGGTTCAAGTACGCAACAAGCTCGTTGAAGCGTACAAAGACATTATGAATATGCCGGTTTAATCAAATACAGGAATTAGTTTGTGGCTGAGCTAACTCAACAAAACCAAAATCCGGCGCTTCCCGGTCAGACCCAAGCAGTGTTAGATGGTCAGGTGCAAAACAGCTCTACCGTCGAAGAGAACAAAGCGGGAATGTTTTCTCAGTTGGGTGGGTTAGACGTTCTGCGTCAAATCAGCCTGATTCTTTTGTTGGCTATTACCCTTGCCATTGCCGTATTCATCATGTTGTGGGCGCAAGAGCCCGAATACCGTCCTCTAGGTCAATTTGAAACCCAAGAACTGATCGAAACCTTGGATTTTCTCGACAAGAACCAACTGAAGTACCAGTTACAAGGTGACCTGATCAAAGTCCCTGAAGCCGACTACCAGTCGATAAAACTGGCATTGGCTCGCGCTGGCTTAGACCAAACCAACGAGACAGGCACAGACTACTTAAGCCAAGACAGTGGTTTTGGGGTGTCCCAGCGCATGGAGCAGGCGCGCCTTAAACACTCTCAAGAACAAAACCTAGCTCGTGCCATTGAAGAGCTGCAAAAAATCAATCGCGCCAAAGTGATTTTGGCGCTGCCAAAAGAAAACGTTTTTGCTCGACGTCAGCAAGAGCCAAGTGCCACTGTGGTGGTAAACCTGCGTCGTGGTGCCGTGTTAAAGCAAGAAGAAGTGGACTCAGTCGTCGACTTGGTGGCCTCGGCGGTACACGCGCTTAAGCCGAATCGAGTCACGGTTACCGATCAAAGCGGCCGCTTGTTGAGTTCAGGCTCGAAGGATGCCGCTTCGACTCAGGCCCGTCGAGAGCAAGAACTGGTTCAGCAAAAAGAGCTGGAATATCGCCAAAAAATCGAAACCATTTTGATGCCAATTCTGGGTGTGGATGCCTTCACTGCTCAAGTGGATGTCAGCATGGACTTCACCGCAGTTGAGGAAACTTCCAAGCGTTTTCATTCTGAGCCCACCGTGCGCAGCGAGATGACCTTAGAGCGCGGCTCTAGCAGCAACGAGGTGGGCGGCGTGCCAGGGGCTTTGTCTAATCAGCCGCCAGCGGCAAGCCAAATCCCGCAAACTTTAGAGGAAGCGCAAACCGACGAAACCTTGCGTTTAGGCTCAACCCATCGCGAGCAAACTCGCAACTACGAGCTGGATACCACCATCAGCCACACTCGCAATCAAGTGGGTGTGATTGACCGAGTTAGCGTGTCAGTGGCAGTGGACTACAAAGAGCAAATGGGCGAAGAGGGCGTGCAGCGCGTGCCCTATAGCGAAGCCGAATTGGCCAATATTCGTCGCTTGCTTGAGGGCTCTATTGGGTTCTCCAATGGTCGCGGTGACCAAATCGAAGTGGTGTCTTTCCCCTTTATCGACAACGCCATTGAAGCCTTGCCAGAGCCGCCATTTTACGAGCATCCGCTATTCTGGCGCGGCGTGAAGTTATTCGCCGGCCTGCTTGCAGCGCTGGTGTTGTTCCTGACCGTGGTTCGTCCCGTGCTCAATCGCATGCTCAACAAAGGCGAAGAAGAGCCTCAGCCTGGAGGTTATGAGCTGGCCGAAATCGAAGACCAGTACGCAGCCGACACGCTGGGCATGTTGACCCAAGACCCAGGTAGTTACAGCTACGCCGAAGACGGCTCGATTCGCCTGCCGGATCTGCACAAAGACGATGACATGCTTAAAGCGATTCGCGCGCTAGTGGCCAACGAGCCAGAGCTGTCCACTCAAGTTATCAAAAGTTGGTTGACCGAAGATGCCCCAAAATAATCTAGCCGTGGCCAAAGAGGCCGGATTTGACTTGAGTACTTTGTCAGGACTCGAACGCACTGCCATTTTGCTACTCAGCCTTAGCGAATCTGACGCCGCCAAAATTCTGAAGAACTTGGAGCCTAAACAGGTTCAAGCAGTAGGCCGTGTGATGGCGGCAATGGAGGATTTTAGCCAAGAGAAAGTCACCGCAGTTCATCGCCAATTTCTCGATCAGCTACAACAGTTCTCGACCATTGGCTTTAACTCTGAAGAATTCGTTCGCAAAGCACTAACTACAGCTTTGGGCGAAGACAAGGCCGGCAATCTTATCGAACAGATTGTGATGGGTAAGGGGGCGAAAGGCCTAGACTCGTTGAAGTGGATGGATGCGCGCCAGGTGGCCAGTATCATTCAAAGCGAGCACCCTCAAATTCAAACTATCGTGATGTCTTATCTAGAGCCGGATCAAGCCGCAGAAATCATGGCTCAGTTCCCAGAGCCAGTGCGCTTAGACCTAATGATGCGGATCGCCAATCTCGAAGAAGTGCAGCCAGCGGCGCTGCAAGAGCTCAATGACATTATGGAGAAACAGTTCGCCGGTCAAGCAGGCGCACAAGCGGCCAAGATGGGCGGCCTGAAGGCGGCTGCCGACATCATGAACTACTTGGATACTGGCATCGAAAGCCAGGTCATGGACGCCATTCGCGACAGTGACGAAGAAATGGCGCAACAAATTCAAGACTTGATGTTCGTATTTGAGAATCTAATCGATGTAGACGATCGCGGCATTCAAACCATACTGCGTGAAGTCCCGCAAGACGATCTGATGAAAGCCCTCAAGGGCACGGATGAAACACTCAAAGAGAAGATCTTAAGCAATATGTCTAAGCGTGCAGCAGACATGATGCGCGAAGACATGGAAGCCATGGGGCCGATTCGCATCAGCGAAGTGGAAGCTGCGCAAAAAGACATTCTTACTGTGGCCCGTCGTTTGGCGGATGCCGGCGAAATTATGCTAGGCAGCGGTGGCGGCGATGAATTCTTGTAATACGCCGTTTGAAGAAGCGCTGGTGATGGACGAAGCTGAGTTTGTCGAAACGGCTCCGTCGCAGGCTCAAAACACAGAGCCAAAAATGGCCGAGCAGCCCGAGTTTGAAGCGGCTGACTTGTCCAATGCGTTTGGGGTCGATCTCGCTGCCATGCGCGCTCAAGCGCAGGCAGAGTCCAACCTACCCAAGCCGCCAACCATGGAAGAAATCGAAGCGATTCGACAGTCGGCGTTCGACGAGGGCATGTTGCAGGGCCACGAACAGGGTTTTGCTCAAGGGCTTGAAGAGGGCCGCCAAACCGGTCAGGAAGAAGGCCGTCAGCAAGGGTTAGCGGAAGGTCGAGAGCAGGGATTGGCCGAAGGCAAGCAGTTGGCTATCGAGCAAGCTGAACGCTGGCAAACCCTAAATCAACAACTTGCCCAGCCGCTAGCTGTTATCGATGAGCAAGTTGAACATCAATTATTGGCCTTAGCACTTGAGCTCGCCGAGCAGGTGGTAATGGCGGAAATCAGCCAAAAACCAGAGCACATTTTGCAGGCCTTGCGCGCCGGTATTGAAGCTCTACCAAAGGCTGAGTCCGGAGTACGGATCGAGGCGACCGCGGAAGATAAAGCCTTGATTGAAGATTTCTATACCGCTGAGCAGTTGCAAGAGCAGAACTGGCAATTGTTCTCTAATCCACAACTCAACCCCGGCGAATTGGCTTTGGCTTCGGCTCACTCAAAACTGAATTGGAACTGGAGCGATCGCGTACAAAGCGTCACTCAGGCGATCCGCGAGCAACTCAATCACACCGCTGAGGACAGCAATGCTTGAGCGTCGTGAGCGTCTGTGCGCCAAGATACAAACGGCGCGAGCCAAAGTGCTCCCTTACAAACCCATCGCTAGCGGTGAGTTGGTACGAGTGGTGGGCCTTACCCTTGAAGCTCGAGGTTGTCGCGCACCCTTGGGCAGCCTATGCAGCATCGAAACCCTAACTGGTGAGTTAATCGCCGAGGTGATTGGTTTTGAAGACAACCTTTTGTATTTGATGCCGGTTGAGCCGCTAGAGGGGGTACTGCCAGGTGCCAAAGTGACGCCGCTCGGCGCTCAACAAGGCATTCCTGTTGGCATGTCCCTATTGGGACGAGTGTTAGACGGCAACGCTCAGCCGATTGACGGATTAGGTCCTTTGGCTACCCATGAACAAGCCAGTCGCCAAGCGATTACAGTGAACCCTTTGGCTCGACGCCCGGTGAATACACCACTGGATGTGGGGGTGCGAGCCATCAATGGTTTGCTGACGGTTGGCAAAGGCCAGCGTATGGGTTTGTTTGCAGGCTCTGGTGTGGGTAAATCTGTGCTGTTGGGCATGATGACTCGCGGTACCACAGCGGATGTGATTGTGGTGGGCTTAGTGGGCGAGCGTGGTCGCGAGGTCAAAGAATTCATTGAAGAGATTCTGGGCGAGCAAGGACGTGCACGCTCTGTGGTGATCGCGGCGCCAGCTGACACCACGCCGTTGATGCGCCTGCGCGCTTGTGAAACCGCCACTCGTGTGGCTGAGTATTTTCGCGACTTAGGCAAAGATGTGTTGTTGCTGATGGACAGCTTGACTCGCTATGCCCAAGCGCAGCGTGAAATTGCCTTGGCAGTGGGCGAGCCGCCGGCCACCAAAGGTTACCCGCCATCGGTTTTCGCCAAATTACCCAAACTAGTGGAACGCGCTGGCAATGGTAGTGCAGGCCAAGGGTCTATTACGGCGTTTTATACCGTGTTGACCGAAGGGGATGACCAACAAGACCCCATCGCCGATGCGTCTCGAGCGATTCTCGATGGACACGTCGTTTTGTCGCGAGAGTTGGCTGAGAGCGGTCATTATCCCGCGGTGGATATCGAAGCGTCGATATCACGGGTGATGCCACAAGTGGTTTCTGAAGATCATGTCAATCAAGCGCGAGCGGTCAAGCGTTGTTATTCCCTGTATCAGCGCAATAAAGACTTGGTCTCAATTGGCGCCTACGTTCAGGGTAGCGATCCCAAAGTAGATAAGGCGTTGTTGCTCCAGCCAGTTGTCAGCGCCTATCTGCAACAACAAATGAAAGAAGTGGTGGTCTTGCAAGACTGTCAATTGATGTTGAGTCAGTTGGCCGCCCAATGTCCGTAATCGGGCGTTACAGAGCCTGAAAAAGGCTCGCGAACGGACCAAGCATAGGAGGCTTTTATGGCCGATCTCAATCAGTTACAACAAGTGCTCGAATTGTCTCAACAGCAAGAGCAACAAGCGCAACAAAAACTGTCGCAAGCCACGGCTCAACTGGAGCGTCATCAACAACAACTGGCGCAAATTCAGCAGTATCGCTTTGACTACCTCGGGCAGATGAATCGTCAGAAAGGGCAGGCGTTGAACGCCAATCACTACCACCAGTATCACCAGTTTATCAGCCAGCTTGATAAAGCCAGCGAAGCGGAAAATCAGGCGATGCATCAGGCAATGCACGCCCAAAACCAGTGCCGGCAAGAGTGGCAAACGCTTCAGCAAAAATGCCGAGCAATGGAGCAATTAATAGATAAACGTCTCGCCTTGCTGCAGATACAAGCCGCAAAGCAAGAGCAAAAGGCCACCGACGAGTTTGCCATTCAAGCCTTTTTGCGCCGCCAAGCATAACGATTGGCACTAAGTTTGCTTTGACTTACTTAATCTAGACACTTAGTCCAGGACATTTGACGCTTTAAAGCGGCTTATTGCGATTGGATTTAATAGCGAGAACCTGTGCATGGGACCCAGTTTTGACGCCAGTATGCTTTCACCAAGCAGCAGTGGACTTAAGCCCGCAGATGGGAGCTGTGCTCATGATAGTGATGCTACTGAAAGCGAGTTTGACTCACTGCTCAACCAACAACTCGCGAGTCAGCCAGCCGAAGACGAAATAACAGGCTCAAACCCGGCCTTGACCGGCGACGCCGATGACTCGAGTATCGAGTCGTCTGCAGAACATGACTCATCGACAGATACGCCGCCTCAAGCTGACCTTGAGGCTGACAATGTGCCGGCCACACAAGTCACTGTGACCGCTATTACCGACGCGCCAACACCATCGCTATCAGCCGATAGTGGCAAAGCGGAAACCGTGGTTGATAACTCAAACCATTTGCGTGAAGGCCAAGCGTCTAAGCGATATGCAGATGTGTCCATTGTCGATACAAGCACAGGCAGTACTAAATCGGAATCCGGCGTCGATGCTAAGTCAAGTGAGCAAGGCGCCCAGACCAATCTCAGCGCCAACCGAGCCGTAGATTCGACAGTCATTCAGCCAAACCAAATCGGCAGCGGTAGCCACAGCCAGCCATCAGTTAGCGCCGATGGCCAAAGTTTGCCGCTTAAGGCCGGTGAATTTCCGCCTCAACAAGTAGCGCTTGTTAATTCCACTGAAAAAGGCGAGCTTTCAGCTCAACATGCGATAACGGCTAAGCCGGCTGAGAAGCGTGATGTCGACTCAAAAGAGGTTTTGCTCCAAAACAAGTCAACCAAAGACCAGCTTAATCAGGCTACCAGTGTTGCGGTTCAATCTCAGTCGAGCAAAGACAGACCAACGTATTTGTTGAGTGAGTCGCAAGGAGCGAGCGCGGGTAAGAGCGATGGGGCGATTAAAACTGACGCTCAACCCACGGCGAAGAGTGATTTAGTGACTGTGTTGGCACAAAGTAAGGCCATGCTGAAAGGGATACAAGAGGGCTTGCAAACGCGAGCCAAAGGCCATTCGGTCAGACTTGAAGGGTTAGTGAATCAACCCGCGTCGACCGCTGCAACCACTCAAGATGTCCATCCTCTAGTTAATTCTGAACGCCCGTTGTTGAGTCAGAATCATCTAAACACGGCTAGCGTGGCTCAGACGTTACCCCAAGCCCAAACTCAGGCGCAAACGCCAATGCAGATGACGCCTGGTCAGATTCAGAATCAGATACAGGCGATGATCCGTCACGGCCAACAGCACGCGGAAATTCGGCTAGACCCGGCAGAGCTGGGTAGCTTACAAATTCGAATCCAAATGCAGGGGGAGCAAGCGCAAGTTCAATTCATGGCGGCTCAGCCACATGCCCGTGAATTGCTTGAGTCGGCATTACCTCGCCTGCGAGAACTGATGCAACAACAAGGGCTGGATTTGGGTAATACCGATGTTTCGGGACAAGAATCAAAGGAGCAGCAGGCCCATTCGGACAGTCGTGATGACGATGCTCACAGCCTTTGGGTTCAAAATCCACTCGAAGACGGGAGCGAGGTCCAAGATTTGCCCTTTGACCCGCACAAATCCTCGTCAGCCGAGGGTTGGAGCATTGGTTATGCTAGACGTATCGATTATTATGCCTAAATAACAATAGGAGCCGTCTCAGCCGGCAATTCTAGGAAGAATGTAATGAGTGACCAAAGTTTGCAATTGGAAGAAGTGCCCAAAGCTTCGACACCGAAGCGGTGGATCATAGCTGGCATTGCAGCAAGCGTGCTGATAGGCGTTGTCGTTGTCCTATGGCTATTTCTTTGGGGTTCTTCTGACGAAGCACAAAAGCCCGCTGCCAAGACTGAAATCACGCACGAAAGCCTAGAGCCAAAAGTCGCCCAAGAAGCCGCCGATTACGTTCCTATGCCTCGTCCATTCCTATTCAACGCCACCGGTGATGGTCGAACTCGCTTAGTTCAAATTAAGGTGCAGCTGCTGGTTCGCGGTCGAGACAATAGCCGCATTGCGCGCAAGCACGTACCTTTGATTGAGGATGCCATCCTCACCACTTTCAGCCGAGCTTCGATAGAGCAGCTGGCCACGTTGGAAGGTAAAGAGCAGTTGCGCAATGAAGCCTTGCAAGGTGTTCAGTCGGCACTGTCCAAAGTGGAAGGGCGCAGTGTGGTTGAGCGAGTGTTATTCACCGGGTTTGTGATGCAATAAGGAACCACAGTGACCGATTTATTAAGCCAAGAAGAGATTGATGCGCTATTGCACGGGGTCGACGATGTTGTCGAAGAAGCCCCGGAAGAAGAGCTTGGCGATGCGGTTCGATTTGATTTCAGTGCCCAGGATAGAATTGTCCGCGGGCGCATGCCAACGCTTGAAATCGTCAATGAACGATTTGCGCGGCACATGCGCATTAGTCTGTTCAACATGATGCGCCGCGCCGCCGATGTGTCGATCAACGGCGTGCAAATGTTGAAGTTTAGCGAGTACACCCACACCTTGTTTGTGCCAACTAGCTTGAATATGGTGCGCTTTAATCCACTCAAAGGTACCGCGCTTATCACCATGGAAGCTCGTTTGGTGTTCATCATGGTGGACAACTTTTTTGGCGGCGACGGACGTTTTCACGCCAAAATTGAAGGCCGTGAATTTACTCCCACTGAACGTCGCATCATCCAACTCATGCTAAAAGTCATCTTTGAAGACTATCACCAAGCTTGGGCGCCAGTGATGGACTTAGACATGGAATACATGGACTCGGAAGTAAACCCAGCCATGGCCAACATTGTCAGTCCTACCGAAGTGGTGGTGGTTAGCTCGTTCCACATTGAGCTTGACGGTGGTGGCGGCGATTTTCACATCGCCATGCCTTATTCGATGATCGAGCCGATTCGCGAGCTGCTAGATGCCGGTGTTCAAAGCGATAAGCAGGACATCGACATGCGCTGGTCAAAGGCCCTCAAGGACGAAATCATGGACGTCAGAGTCGGCTTACAGACCCAGTTGCTTGAGCACGAAATGAGCCTGCGTGACATAGTCAACTTGGAAGCCGGTGACATCATTCCGGTGGATATGCCGGAGCACTTGTTGGTAAAAGTGGAAGATTTGCCAACTTACCGCGGCAAAGTAGGCCGCAGCGGTGACAACGTCGCTGTGAAAATTACTGAACAAATTCCTCGCCCTGAAACGGTGAAATCCCAGCTACAGTTGGTGCCAAAGCGCGCCCAAGAACGCAAGAAGCAAGAGCTGGAATAACAAAAATTCGACCTGGAAACAGGCACTAAGGAAATGCGCTAATGACGACCGAAGATCAAAATCAACAAGACATGGCCGATGCCTGGGCCGACGCGCTGGCCGAGCAGGACCAAGAGCTAGACGTACAAGCGGTGGCTCTAGAAGAGTTGCCCGGCGCAGGCACCAAGTTATCTAAGGCTGAAAACGAAAAGCTCGATGCCATTATGGACATTCCGGTCACTATTTCGATGGAAGTGGGCCGAGCACAAATCTCTATTCGCAATCTACTTCAATTGAATCAGGGCTCTGTGGTCGAGCTAGACCGTATCGCCGGTGAGCCGTTGGATGTAATGGTCAACGGCACCCTTATCGCTCACGGCGAAGTGGTAGTAGTAAACGACAAATTTGGTATTCGACTCACAGACGTCATCAGCCAGACCGAGCGTATTAAAAAACTGAAGTAGTCCATGGCAGAAGAACAAAAAATCAGTTGGTTCGCCGAGCTGGCGCAACTATTGGGTGGACTTGTGCTGGTGTTGGGTTTGATATTGGGGTTGGCCTATTTGGTGCGCCGCCTTAATCTGACTCAATTAGCCCAAGGCGCAATTACCACCAAAGCCGTCACCTCGCTTGGCGGCAAAGAAAAGCTAACCCTGGTACAACTGGGAGACAAGCAGTACTTGCTTGGGGTGACCGCCCATAACATCAGTTTGATTGACACCATCTCACCGCCCATCGACATACCGGCGACCGGCCTGCAAGCGATGCGCGTTCAAGCCAAAGATAAACAAGCACAAAACAAGGAAAACCAGTCATGAGTCGTTGGTTAATGGGACTGGTTTTGCTAATGGGTTTTGGTGCTCCTGCACTGGCCGCTGACGGAATTTTACCGGCGGTGACAGTCACTACCGCCGCTGACGGCACTCAAGAGTATTCGGTGACCCTACAAATCCTATTGCTGATGACGGCGCTGAGCTTTCTGCCGGCGATGGTCATCATGCT
Organism: Paraferrimonas sedimenticola; assembly: GCF_002282855.1. GTDB lineage: Bacteria > Pseudomonadota > Gammaproteobacteria > Enterobacterales > Shewanellaceae > Paraferrimonas > Paraferrimonas sedimenticola. The sequence continues at coordinate 300,331 of NZ_NRIR01000005.1, forward strand.
CACCAGTTTTACTCGAATCATTGTCACCTTGGCGATTTTGCGTCAGGCCATTGGCTTGCAGCAAACCCCGTCGAATCAGATTCTGTTAGGCATTAGTTTATTCATGTCGTTTTTTATTATGGCGCCTGTGTTCGACCAGGCCTATGAGCAAGCCATTGAGCCTTACATGAACGACCAAATAACGCTGCAACAAGCCTACGAAACGGGTCAGGTGCCGCTTAGAGAGTTCATGCTGTCGCAAACCCGCATGAAAGACCTCAACCTGTTTGCCGAAATGGCGGACTTGCAAGACATCGATTCGCCAGAGGCGGTGCCTATGCAGGTATTAGTACCTGCCTTTATCACTTCTGAGCTTAAAACCGCCTTTCAAATCGGCTTTATGCTGTTTATTCCGTTTTTGGTGGTGGACTTGGTGGTAGCCTCGGTGCTGATGGCCATGGGTATGATGATGCTATCGCCCATGATTGTATCCTTGCCGTTTAAGATCATGTTGTTCGTGCTGGTTGACGGCTGGAATCTGGTACTTGGTTCGCTGGCTAACAGCTTTGGACTAAGCCCATGAGTCCAGAAGCTTTCGTCGACATTTTCCGCGAAGCCTTGTACACAGTAGTGATCATGGTTTCGGCGATTGTGGTTCCAGGTTTGTTGGTGGGTTTGATTGTGGCTGTGTTTCAGGCCGCGACTTCGATTAACGAGCAGACCTTAAGTTTCTTACCTCGTCTGCTAACCACCTTGCTGGCCATGATGGTGTTGGGTCACTGGCTGATCCGCACCTTGATGGAGTTCATGCAAGAAATGGTGGCGCAGATCCCAGCCGTTATAGGCTAATCGATGGACTGGCTTTACGGCAGCATCGAAGCCACCATAGCCGCCTATCTGTGGCCCATGGCTCGCATTGGCGGAATGATGATGGTGATGACCACCATAGGCTCTAACACCACACCGATGCGTGTGCGCCTGTTGTTGGTGTTTGCCATGACCATAGCGGTGGCGCCTGTGTTGCCGGCCATGCCCGCCGTTCCCTTGTTTTCCTTTGAAGCCTATTGGATTTTGGCGCAGCAATTATTGATTGGTATTGCCGCGGGTTTTGTGTCCCTGTTATTGCTGCAAACCTTTGTGTTGGCCGGTCAAATTATCGGTATGCAAACCAGTTTGGGTTTCGCTTCCATGGTGGACCCGACCAACGGGCAACAAGTGCCTTTGGTGGGCCAGTTCTACCTGATTTTAACCACCTTGCTGTTCTTTTTGTTCGACGGTCACCTAACCATGATTCGTATGCTGGTAGCCAGTTTTGAAACCTTGCCTGTGGGCGAGACCAGTTTGAACGTGGCTAACTTGCGCGCATTGGCCGAGTGGGGCGGATGGATGTTTGGCGCCGCCTTGACCGTTGCCATTTCGGCAATTGTGGCGCTGTTGCTGATTAACTTTTCTTTCGGTGTGATGACTCGAGCCGCGCCTCAGCTGAACATTTTTGCCATTGGCTTTCCGATAACCATGATCTCTGGATTGATCATTCTGTGGTTAACCCTCGGCGGGATCATGAGCCATTTCGAAAACACTTGGAATGCGGCGCAGGGCTTGTTGTGCCAGCTACTGGAATTGCCTTGTAGGATCCCCTAATGGCCGAAAACGATTCCAGTCAGGAAAAAACCGAACAACCCACGCCCAAGCGCCTGCAACAGGCGCGTGAAAAAGGCCAAGTACCTCGCTCCAAAGAGCTAGGTACTGCTTCCGTGTTGTTAGCCGCCGCAATTGGTATGGTGATGGTGGGGCCAGGCTTGGGCGAGGCGCTCCTGAATGTCATGACTCGTGTGTTCCAGCCCGAGCGCGACGCCTTGTTTGACGCCGCCTCTACCTTGAGTATTTGGCCCATGGTATTTAGCGAGTTGGCCAAGCCTTTGTTGATGTTCGTGGTGTTCTTATTCGCCGCGGCCTTTGCCGGTAACACGCTACTCGGAGGAATCACCTTTAGTACCAAAGCGGCGATGCCCAAGCTGGATAAGATGAGCCCGTTAAAGGGCTTTAAGCGAATGTTTGGGATTCAGGCGTTAGTGGAGTTGGCCAAGGGGATCGCCAAGTTTCTGGTGGTCGCGATTGTGGCTTATTTGCTGCTTAAGTTTAATTTTGACGACATTTTGAGCCTGTCGGCGATGCACCTGCCGGGCAACGTGGCTGAGGCCATGGGGCTGCTGCTCAAGATGTTTATTATTCTGTGCTCCACCATGCTGCTAATTGTGTTGATCGACGCGCCATACCAGCTTTGGAATCACAACAAGCAGCTCAAAATGACCAAGCAAGAGGTCAAAGACGAGTACAAAGACACCGAAGGCAAGCCCGAAGTTAAGGGGCGTATTCGCCAGTTACAGCGTGAAATTTCTCAGCGCAAGATGATGGGCGAAGTACCTAACGCCGATGTCATTCTGGTGAACCCAGAGCACTATGCGGTGGCGCTTAAGTACGACGTGAGTCGGGCCGGTGCGCCTTTCTTGTTGGCCAAAGGGGTAGATCAGGTGGCCTTTAAAATTCGCGAGATTGGCAATGAGCACGACATTCCGATTGTCAGCTCTCCAGCGCTGGCTCGAGCGGTTTACTACACCACCAAACTTAACGAAGAGATCCCTCAAGGCCTGTTTACCGCTGTAGCGGCCGTGCTCGCGTACGTCATGCAACTCAAGCAATATCAAGCTCGCCGCGCTCGCAAACCAAACCCACTACCAAAAGAATTCGACTTACCAGAAGACCTGCGTCATTAGCCGCTTATTTGAACACTTGTCCAAATGGGTTGGCATCAAACTTGCTCTAAAGCTTACATAACTAGAATAACAGTCGCTTTATTGTCGCTTCGCGCATTGGATGTCAGTGATAGGAACTAAGATTTTTAGTCGGGTTAATCCGACCATGCTCAATGGACTGGGTACGCCGCTGCTGGTTTTAGCGGCGTTGGCCATGGTGATCCTTCCCATGCCAGCCATCTTGCTGGACGTTTTATTCAGCTTTAACATCGCTCTCGCGCTGGTGGTCCTTCTGGTCGCCATTTACACTCTTCGCCCGCTAGATTTTGCTGCATTCCCAACTGTACTCTTGGTGGCGACTTTGCTGCGATTAGCCTTGAACGTGGCGTCAACTCGCGTGGTTCTGCTAGAAGGTCACAATGGCGGTGATGCCGCCGGTAAAGTGATTGAAGCCTTTGGCTCAGTGGTTATCGGTGGCAACTATGCCGTCGGCCTGATTGTTTTCCTAATTCTGGTCATCATTAACTTTGCGGTGGTCACCAAGGGTGCCGGTCGTATCTCAGAGGTGAGTGCTCGCTTTACTCTGGACGCTATGCCGGGCAAGCAAATGGCTATCGATGCGGATTTAAACGCAGGATTGATTAACAAAGACCAAGCCCGTGCACGCCGCTCAGAAGTGACTCGCGAGGCCGACTTCTACGGTGCGATGGACGGTGCGTCTAAGTTCGTTAAAGGCGATGCAATTGCTGGGATTCTTATCTTGCTGATTAACATTAGCGGTGGTTTTATCATTGGTATGATTCAGCACGGTCTGAGCTTTTCTCAAGCCATTGAAGTCTATACCTTGTTGACCATTGGTGATGGTCTGGTAGCGCAGATTCCGGGGCTGTTGTTGTCGATTGCCGCAGCGCTAATGGTGACTCGCCAAAACGAGAAAGGCGAGATGGGACAGTTGGTGATAAGCCAGATGTTTGCCAACAGCAAATCCCTCTCGATTGCTGCTGGGGTTTTGTTTGTGATGGGCGTAGTACCTGGTATGCCGCATATTCCGTTTTTAAGCTTCGCGGCGATTTGTGGCGGTGCCGCTTACTATTTGCACAAACGTCAAAAAGCCGACGAGATTGCGGCGCAAGAAGCGGCGGCTAACCCCTCTCCCGCCAAGGATGCGGCACCGAAAGAGCTCAGCTGGGAAGATGTGCGTCACGTGGATACCGTTGGTTTGGAAGTGGGTTATCGATTAATTCCTCTGGTGGATAAGACCCAAAATGGGGAGTTGTTGGCTCGAATCAAAGGGGTTCGCAAAAAGCTTTCACAAGAGTTTGGCTTTCTGGTGCCGGCGGTGCATATTCGCGACAACTTGGATTTAGCCCCCGGTGCTTATCGAATTAATTTGAATGGTGTGACCAGCGGTGAAGGCGAAGTTCGCCACGATTGCGAGCTGGCGATTAACCCAGGACAAGTATTTGGCGAGCTGGACGGCGATAAGACTCGCGACCCAGCCTTTGGCTTGGAAGCGGTGTGGATCCAACCGGAACAGCGTGAGTACGCTCAGTCCATGGGCTATACAGTAGTGGACTCTGCGACGGTAGTGGCCACTCACTTATCGCAGTTGCTAGCCAACAACTCGGCTCAACTGTTGGGCTATGAAGAAGTACAGCATTTGTTGGATTTACTTGCCAAGCAAGCGCCTAAGCTGGTGGAAGGTTTGATTCCGGATGTGCTGTCTTTGGGCGTGGTGGTGAAGGTGATGCAAAACCTACTCCACGAAGGGGTGCCCATTCGCGATTTGCGCACCATAGTACAAACCTTGGTTGAGTACGGGCCTAAGAGTCAGGACCCAGATGTTTTACAAGCGGCGGTGCGCATTGCACTGAAGCGCATGATTGTCCAAGAGATCAGCGGACCAGAGCAAGAGATTCCTGTGATAACCTTGGCGCCAGAATTGGAACAAATTCTGCATCAATCTATGCAGGCGTCGGGTGGTGACGGTCCGAATATCGAACCGGGATTGGCAGAGAAAATGCAGCAATCTCTGTTGGAGGCTTCACAGAATCAAGAAATGCTGGGGCAACCGGCGATTCTGCTGACTTCTGGCATGTTACGCTCGACCTTATCGCGCTTCACTAAACACACGATTCCAAGTTTGCGTGTGATCAGTTATCAAGAAGTGCCAGACGAAAAACAAATAAAGATTGTGGCAGCCGTTGGACAGTAGCCGTCAGCTAGGAGAGAGGCAAGGTGAAAATTAAGCGCTTTTTAGCCAAGGATATGCGAACCGCTTTGGACCAGGTTAAGGAAACCTTGGGCGCCGATGCGGTGATCATGTCAAACAAAAAAGTGACCGGCGGTATCGAGATTGTAGCGGCAGTGGACTATGACAATTCGGGGGCGGGGCAGACTGCTCCTGGTCATTCCCAGCCGGCCGCTTGTCATTCCCAACCGGCCGCTCGTCATTCCCGTGAAAACGGGAATCCAGGCCAGTCCCCACAAGCACCTAGCCAGTCGCTAGATTCCCGCCTACGCGGGAATGACGGCAATGGGCACGGGAATGACGCAGGGTTGCGCGGGAATGACGCCGTATCTTTGAGTCATTCCCGTGAAAACGGGAATCCAGGCCAGTTCCCACAAGCACCTAGCCAGTCGCTAGATTCCCGCCTACGCGGGAATGACGCCGGTGGGCGCGGGAATGACAGCGAGGCCGAAACCGACAGCCTAGACGCCTTGCTGCAACGCCAGCAAAAGCACCGTCAAAGCTTAGCGCAACAGCCAGCCACCTCGGACGCTGACCTGCCCAAGTGGGCCCAAGCGCTCGTCGCGCAAGAAACCGGACAAGCCGCCAACACAGCGTCAGACAAAGACTTTGCGCCTTATCAGCAAGACATTCTGAACAAACCCAAGTCAAGCGCCCAGCCTGCCGCTGCCAGTCAAAGCGAAGTCGACCAGCTCAAAGCGCAAATGGCGCAAATGAACCAGCTGCTCACTCACCAACTGGCCAGCTTAATGGACAGCCATCAACAGCGTGTCGACCCTATGGGTTCCATGGTGGAGCAATTGCTGCGCGACGGCGAGTTCAGCAAAGACATCAGTTCGTTACTGGGCCAACAAGCCGGGCAAGTACCAGCGCAAAGCATTCCCCAGCAACTGCCAAAGATGCTGGCAGAGTGCATTAACTGCCCGCAAACCGACGTGATTCTGCGCGGTGGGGTTGTGGCGTTGGTCGGACCGACTGGCGTGGGTAAAACCACTACTCTAGCTAAACTGGCCGCCCGCTATGCCGCTCGTTATGGCGCCGACCAGCTAGGCCTGATTACACTGGATCACTATCGAATCGGCGCTTACGAGCAACTAGCCACCTATGGCAAGATTATCGGTTGCATGGTGAAGTCGGCGAGTAACATCGAAGAGCTGGAATCAGCCCTGAATGTGATGCGCAATCGCTCGCTGGTTTTGATCGATACCGCGGGCATGAGTCAAAGAGATTTGCGTTTAACGGCTCAGTTGCGCGAATTAGCGGCGGATAGTCGCATCCCAATTCAAAATTATTTGGTATTATCAGCAACTGCTCAGGGGAAAGTTATCGCCGAAGCGGTGAAGCAGTTTAGTCAAATTCCGCTGAAAGGCAGTATTTTAACCAAGATGGACGAAGCCGTTTCTCTTGGAGGGGCGCTGAGCGTATTGGTGCGCGAACAACTCGAACTGACCTATGTCACCAATGGTCAGCGAGTGCCAGAAGACCTGCAGTTGGCCGACGCTTTGCAGGTGGCGGCCCAGGCGATAAATAACATTGAACAAGAACAACAATTTAACCTGGCAGGAGCAGTTGAATGACCGGGGATCAAGCAAACGGTTTACGCATGATGAATGAAATGAAATTGAACGGAGTCAAGGTCGTTGCCGTGACCGGCGGTAAAGGCGGCGTAGGTAAAACCAGTGCATCGATTAATACTGCTGTAGCGCTGGCCGAAAAAGGCAAGAAGGTAGTGGTGCTAGACGCCGACCTTGGTCTGGCGAACGTAGATGTAATGTTAGGGTTGCGCGCCGATCGCAATCTATCCCATGTTATTTCGGGCGAGTGCGAGCTCGACGAAGTATTGGTCGAAGGCCCTAAGGGCATCCAAATTATTCCAGCCACCTCTGGCACTCAATCCATGGTAGAGCTAAGCCACGCGCAACACGCGGGGCTAATTCGCGCCTTCAGCGAAATGCGCACCCCGTGCGATGTGCTGATCGTTGATACCGCTGCAGGTATTTCTGACATGGTGCTGAGTTTTTCGCGCGCTTCGCAGGACGTGTTAGTGGTGGTGTGCGATGAGCCAACCTCGATTACCGATGCTTACGCCTTGATCAAAATTCTAAGCCGCGAGCACGGGGTTTTCCGCTTTAAAGTGGTGGCCAACATGGTTCGCAGCTTGCGCGAGGGCATGGAGCTATTCGCCAAACTGTCTCGAGTGACCGACCGCTTCTTGGACGTTGCACTAGAGCTTGTGGCGACCATTCCGTTTGACGACAATCTGCGCAAAGCGGTGCGTAAGCAAAAGCTAGTAGTGGAGTCCTTCCCGAATTCGCCAGCGGCCATTGCTTATCAGGGCCTTGCCAGCAAAATCATCAGCTGGCCAATTCCGCAGCAGCCCGGCGGGCACTTAGAGTTTTTTGTTGAGCGCTTAGTACGTGAGCCTCGCGCGACAGAGGAAAGCAATGCTCGGTAAGGCAGCCGGTTACGCCGCATACCAAGACAAAGACGCCAAGACTTTACTGGTGGAGCAACACGCGCCATTGGTAAAGCGCATCGCTTTGCACCTAATGGCGCGTTTGCCCGCCAGTGTGCAGCTCGATGATTTATTGCAATCAGGCATGATTGGTCTGTTAGAAGCTGCCTCTAAGTTTGACGGCAGCAAGGGCGCCAAATTCGAAACCTTTGCCGGAATTCGAATTCGCGGCGCCATGTTAGACGAAATGCGCCGCGGCGACTGGGTGCCGCGTTCGGTACACAGAAACAGCCGCTTGGTTGGTGAAGCGCTCGAGTCGCTAGAACAGCAGCTGGGCCGTGAACCGACGGACAACGAAGTTGCCGCACATTTGAATATGAGTGCTAACGACTACCACGCCATTGTCAAAGACGTGGCAGTGGGCAAGTTGGTGGGTATCGAAGATTTGGGTACGCCCATCGATACTCTCGCAAGTGCCGTACAGGGCGAAAATAGCGCATCGCCGACGGACAATAATTACGACCAACTGGCCGAAGAGCGCTTTTCAGTGGCCATGGTCGAAGCCATCAAAGCCTTACCCGAGCGGGACGCTTTGGTGCTTAGCCTCTACTACGATGAGGCCTTAAACCTAAAAGAAATTGGGGCCGTACTCGAGGTCAGCGAATCGCGAGTGAGCCAAATATTGAGTCAGGCAATGGCGCGCTTGAAGACCAAATTGCGCGCTTGGACCCAAACATAATTAGAAGTTTTGATTCGAGCCTTGCTCGAAATTGTGACGGGAGGTCACTTTGAACAAGAACATGAAAGTGCTAGTGGTAGACGACTTTGCCACCATGCGCAGAATCATTAAAAACCTACTGAAAGATCTGGGCTTTACCAATATCCACGAAGCAGACGATGGTCAGACTGCGCTGCCCATGTTGCGCGATGGCTCGTTTGAATTTGTGGTTACCGATTGGAACATGCCAGGCATGCAGGGCATTGATTTACTCAAAGCCATTCGCAGCGACGATTCGCTAAAGCACTTGCCAGTTCTGATGGTGACGGCGGAAGCTAAGCGCGACCAGATCATCACCGCAGCGCAGGCCGGCGTAAACGGTTACATCGTTAAGCCATTCACCGCCGCGACCTTAAGCACCAAGCTAGACAAAATCTTTGAGCGTCTGGGCTAATCCAGACTTGCTAAGCCGCGCTTTTGCGTAAAGTTTTCACGCAAAGCGCCGATAGCTAGTCAGGACAGGTTTGCCAGTCGTTCGTCAGTGAAGCGAACACCAGACGCAAACCAACGCCAACGAATATTGGAGAAGTAGCCATGGCGCTGGATTTGGATCAAGAAATCCTTCAAGACTTTTTGTTAGAAGCTGGGGAAATCCTAGAGCAATTATCGAGTCAGTTGGTGGAGCTGGAAAACAGCCCCGACGACCAAGAATTACTCAATGCCATTTTCCGAGGATTCCACACCATTAAAGGTGGTGCCGGCTTTCTAAGTTTGACCGAAATGGTCAACGTCTGTCATGGCGCTGAAAATCTGTTTGACCAGTTGAGAAATGGCGTGGCTCAAGTCACTCCAGAGCTGATGGATTTGATTCTCGAAGTCACCGACTCGGTCAACTCTATGTTTGCTCAGTTGCAAGCCGGTCAGCCACTACAAAGCGCGCCGCAACAGCTTCTAAACGCGATTGACCAGGTCAATCAGCAACTCTCTGACGGTCAGCCGATAGCTCCAAATGCAGCGCCAGTGTCAACTCCGGCAGAGCCTGCGACCACCACTCAAGTCAACGACATACTCCAAGACGAATTTGACGACTTGCTCAATGCGCTAGAAGGCGAATCTAAGCCCGCCGAACCTGCGGTCGTCGAAATTCCCGAAGCGGCTGCTAATACTTCAGACGATATCAGCGATGATGAATTTGAAGCGCTGCTAGACCAACTCCACGGCGAAGGACAGTTCTCGGCACCCGCGACTGAATCGACTTCCGAACCCCACAACGCTGCTGAAAACGCGCCAGCTGCCAGTGAAAGCAAGCCTAAGGCCAAACAAGAGCCGGTGATTGCTAAGCCACAAGCAGAAACCACAGTACGGGTGGATACCGCTCGTTTGGACACCATTATGAACATGGTGGGTGAGTTGGTGTTGGTGCGCAATCGCCTCTTGTCTCTCGGAGTTAGCCGCAGTGACGAGGCCATGAGTAAAGCCTTGGCCAACTTGGATTTAGTCACCGCCGACTTACAAGGCGCTGTGATGAAAACCCGCATGCAGCCAATTAAAAAGGTATTTGGCCGCTTCCCTCGTGTGGTAAGAGACTTGGCGCGCTCGCTCAACAAAGAAGTGAAGCTAGAGCTGATTGGCGAAGACACGGACTTGGACAAGAACCTAGTCGAAGCACTAGCCGATCCCTTGGTGCACTTGGTTCGCAACGCGGTAGATCACGGGATAGAAACCCCTGAGCAACGTCAGGCAGCCGGTAAGCCAAGCTGCGGTCAAATCAGCCTGTCAGCCTCTCAAGAAGGCGACCACATTTTGCTGCAGATTCGCGACGATGGCGCGGGCATGGACCCTGAAAAACTCAAAGCCCTAGCAATCAAACGCGGCGTATTGGAGCCTGATGCGGCCGAGCGCATGAGCGACTCAGAAGCCTTTAACCTGATTTTTGCCGCAGGGTTTTCCACCAAACAAGAAGTGTCTGACGTATCGGGCCGTGGTGTGGGTATGGACGTAGTAAAAACCTCCATTACTCAACTAAACGGCACGGTCGACATTCAAAGCGAAATGGGTGTCGGTACCCATCTTGAGATTAAAGTGCCGCTGACCTTGGCGATTATGCCGACTTTGATGGTTAAAGTGGCACAGCAGATATTTGCCTTACCTCTGTCAAACGTCAGTGAGATCATTGTGCTGGAGCAGGGCAAGACCAATATGGTCGACGGTCAGCGCACCCTGATAGTGCGCGATAAAGCCATTCCGCTGTTCTACTTAGACGAGTGGCTAAAAGACATTCACGGCGAATTGCCAGAGACCCAAGAATCGGATAGCCGCCACGTAGTGATTGTGCAGATCGCTAATCGCCTGATTGGCTTTGTGGTGGACGGTTTGATTGGCCAAGAGGAAGTGGTTATCAAACCTTTGGGTGAGTTATTGCAAGGCACGCCGGGCATGTCCGGTGCCACCATTACCTCGGACGGTGGAATTGCGCTGATTTTGGATGTTCCAGGGCTGCTCAAACACTACGCCGGAGCCAGCTAGCGGGACAGCAAGGACGATAATGAAAGTTAAAGTGTTAGTGGTAGACGACTCGGGCTTTTTTCGCCGCCGTGTCAGCGAGATCCTTACTCAAGACCCGATGATCCAAGTCATCGGGCAGGCTGAAAACGGTCGTGAAGGTGTGCGCCTAGCCAAAGAGCTAAAGCCTGACGTTATCACCATGGACTTAGAAATGCCGGTAATGAACGGCATTGAGGCGGTTGGCGCTATCATGGCCAGCAACCCAACCCCAATTTTGATGTTCAGCTCGCTAACCCATGAGGGGGCGCGAGCCACTTTGAATGCACTGAATGCCGGTGCTGCCGATTACATCGCTAAAACCTTTGAAGAGATCACCAAAGACGACAGCCATTCAGTCACTTTGCTGCGCAAGCGAGTGCGCGAATTGGCTCGCCAAAGCCGTCCTCGCTCGCTCAAAAGCACGACCAGCGACAATAAGTCTAGCGAGACAAAGACCGCCAAGCCAAACGGGGAGCTTAAGGTCCACGAGAGTGAGATTCGAGTGCCGCGCCGTCGTGCATGTTCATTGCAGGCGATTGCCATTGGTTCTTCAACCGGTGGCCCTGTGGCTTTGCAAACCTTGTTATCGGCGCTACCGGCAGGCTTTCCGGCACCGATTTTTATTGCTCAGCACATGCCGGCGGCCTTCACTCCAGCCTTTGCCGAGCGCTTAGATAGCAATTGTGCGGTGAAAGTAAAACACGCCAGCGATGGCGATTTAGTAGAAAACGGCGTGGCTTATTTGGCGCCTGGTGGCCAGCAAATGATGCTAGAAGCCTCGGGAGCTGGGTATCGAGTGCGAGTCCTCGAAGGGCGTGCTGATTTGACCTACAAGCCGTCCGTGGACGTACTGTTTGCCTCGATTGCCAAGGTTTACGGGGCTCGCTCCTTGTCACTGGTGCTCACTGGTATGGGCGCTGATGGCCGCGAAGGCGCGCGTTTGCTCAAGCAGGCCGGTGGCTCAATTTGGGCGCAGGACGAAGAGTCTTGCGTGGTGTACGGCATGCCGCAAGCGGTAGTCAGCGAAGGTTTAGCCGAGGCGGTTTTACCGATTGAACAATTTGCCGGCGCCTTGATGGGTGAGGTGCGTGGTGGCTAGCGCGAGTCGTACCACGGTGCATAAGCGCGGGGCCAAAGTACCTTGGTTGTCGCTGTACGCATTTTTAGCCAGTGTGGCTGCTTTCACCTTTGGTGTGTACTGGAGTGATAGCGCGCTTGAAAATCAAGCGTTGCAACAAAGAATTACCGAGCTTGAGGCCTCACAACTGCTGCTGGTGGTACCCGAGGAACAAGCCGCAGCGCTGGCGCGCTGGGTTGAGACCAACCCGCAGCTGGAACAAGTCATTGCTCAGGCGCGACAAGCCCCTGAAGACGATGGTTTAAAAGGAATACAAATTCGTCCACAAGCCAACGGTGGGGTGCTAATTACCACCCGTGAGTGGGATCTAGAATCACGAGCCGATTTGGGAGGCGCACGATGAAAGTCTGGACAATCGCTAACCAAAAAGGCGGTGTCGGAAAAACCACCACAGTGGTTACCATTGCCGGTGTGTTGGCCAAAATGCGCCATCGAGTGTTGGTTATCGATACCGATCCGCACGCCTCCTTAGGGCATCACTTTGGCATTGATAGCGACGCTCAAACAGCGACCTTATTCGACTTATTTCAAACGCCTAAGAATCTCAACCGCAGCAAAGTATTGCACTCTGTGTACCCAACCTCGGTAGAGAACATCAGCTTAATGCCGGCCAGTATCGGCTTGGCCACCATTGACCGTCGTTCCGGTCAACAAGATGGCATGGGACTGGTGCTGGCAAACACGGTCAAGGCGTTGCAGGACGACTTTGATTACATTCTAATTGACTGCCCACCAGTGCTTGGCGTCTTGATGGTTAACGCGTTAGCCGCCTGTGACCAGGTGTTAATTCCAGTGCAGACCGAGTTTTTGGCGCTTAAGGGGCTGGATCGTATGGTGAACACTCTGACCATGATGGGCCGCTCGCAAGGGCGTCAGTACGCTTACACCATTATTCCGACCATGTTCGACCAAAGAACCAAAGCGGCAAAAAGGGCTCTAGCTCAATTGCAATGCGATTTTCCTGCCAAGCTGCATACCTCGGTTATCCCTGTTGATACTCAATTCAGAGAGGCAAGCTTAAAGCGACTGCCCTTGACACACTGTGCGCCAAATAGCCGTGGGGTCGATGCCTATCGACAGTTAACCAAAGCCGTGATGGCCAAGGAGGCCGTGCATGGCTAATCCGCAACAGGCGCTAAGCGATTACCTCGAATGCCTACTGACACCGGCGAACCAAGCCGACAGTAAATCGAAAAAAGCGGTGGCGGAGCCGAAGCTTGCCTCTAAGTCTGCGTCCAAATCAGTCAACCCGGTGAAGGCGACCACGGTTGAGTCAAATCTTGCTGCGAAATCGACGAGTGTGGAAACCGCGCCCGATTGCGGTGAGGCGGCGACAGCCGCAAAACCTGCTGTCGAACAAACAGCGCTACCGGACGCGCCAAAACAAACCGTCACCGCCGAGCCGAAACTTGTCTCAAAGCCAGTTGCACAGACTGCCTCAGAGCCACCCAAGCCAAGCGAAGTGCCGAGTTTATTTTTCAGTGCAGAGAATTACACTGCCGCTATTCCGCTGACCGAGCTTGGAGAGATAGTTGCCATCGATGGCCTTCACCAAGTGCCCGGCGGCGAGCCCTGGATTTTGGGTGTCCAAAACTATCGCGGCAAAAGTCTTAAAGTGGTGGATTGGCCAGCCTGGATCCACGGCAAAGCCGGTTCCATCGACAATTATCATTTCGTGTTAGTGCTAAAAGACAGCCACTTTGGCATTGCTTGCCAAAAAGATGTTTACAGCCGCATTGTCGGCGAGAGTGACATAGGATGGCGCAAAGGGGATAGCGGCCCTAAATGGAGCGCCGGCATGATTAAATCAGATTTGTGCCATCTACTGGATAGCCAACAACTAATTGCCGCGCTTGACGGCGACAACTCCTGAAACGAGAGGACAACATGAGCCAGGTTGTACAAGACAAGGAAGAGCAAAGCAGCGAAACCCTGCAACAATGGGTAACCTTCAAGCTGGACGATGAGGTTTACGGCATTAACGTGATGCAGGTGCAGGAAGTGCTGCGTTACACTGACATCGCACCGGTACCAGGTACTCCTGAGTATGTGCTGGGTATTATCAACCTTCGTGGTAATGTAGTGACAGTGATTGATACTCGTCGCCGCTTTGGCTTGTCGCCAGGCGGAGTTGACCAACACTCGCGCATCGTCATTATTGAAGCAGAAAAGCAGGTGGTCGGCATTCTGGTCGACAGCGTTGCTGAAGTGGTTGACTTGGGTAGTAGCGAAATCGACAGCGCCCCGCATTTAGGCACCGAAGAAAGTGCCCGCTTTATTCAAGGGGTGAGCCATCGCGAAGAAGAGTTGTTGATCTTGGTGGATCTCAACAAGCTTCTATCAGACAAAGAATGGGATGAATTAGCAGCACTATGATCAGTAACGATTGGTTAATCGTCATCGGTTTCATTGGCTTTGCCTTTGGACTGGTGTTGATGCAGCGCCAACTGGCGCAGCAAAATAAGCGTCTAAATCAGCAACAAAAGTTGCTGGATGATTACGAGATGCAACAAGGATTACTCAAACAAGAAATACAAGAATTGCGCAGCGGCACCCTAGGCGTTGGCCGTCGCTTACAGGAGTTGCAGCAAGGTATTGTTGAGCAGCAACAACAGCTTGAGGAAGTGAGTCAGCAAGACCCTCAGGCCAAGCTGTACGCCCGTGCCAGCAAAATGGTGGCTCTGGGGGCCAGCCTGGACGAAATTATCGCCGAGTGCGAAATTCCTCGCGCCGAAGCCGAACTTTTGCTTCGCCTCAATCAAGCAAATAGCGAATAAAAGTAAACGCCTGAGGGTCCATTTGACACAGGCGTTAACAAATAACGTTTTGTTCGTTGTGAACCTTTCAGTATGCTATACGGGTACATAAGTCGATTGATTGACTGACGCCAGCATTCTTTTCCGTTTTCATATTCTGGCGAAACCCCGATAGGATTATCATTGTGAAGTCTTGTTTAATTACCAGTACCAAAGCCTTTGTGTTGGCTTTTAGTTTGTTTGGTGCTGGTTTGGCTCAGGCAGAGCCAGAGTCTCAGGTGGAAGCCAAACCCGAGACAATTACCCCTGCCGACCTGATTGAAAAAGATCCCCGCGACCCGTTTGAAAACTTCAACCGCGCCATGTGGGACCTTAACTACAACTACTTGGACCGTTATCTGTATCGTCCGGTGGCCCGGGGCTACCGCGACTATGTGCCAGACCCCGTGCAAACCGGTATTTACAATGTGGTGCTCAACCTTGAAGAGCCGCAATCAGTAGTCAATAACATTCTCCAAGGTAAACCCAAGTACGCAGTCAATGCCGCAGGACGTTTTGTGGTTAACTCAACGGTTGGTATTTTGGGCGTAATTGACGTTGCTGGTTACGTGGGCATGGAGCGCAAACTCGACGACTTCTCAGAAGTCATGGGTTACTACGGCGTTCCCGACGGGCCTTATTTTATGTTGCCAGTGGTTGGCCCCTATGTGGCTCGGGAAATCGCCTTTGATTGGGTCGATGGTACTTACTGGCCGCTATCAGAGCTTAACTTCTGGGCCTCGGCGGCAAAGTGGGGCTTAAAGAACCTGCACAAGCGTGCCAAAGCGCTCGAACAAGACGGTTTGATTGACAATGCCATCGACCCATACTTGTTCGTGCGCGATGCCTACTTCCAACACGTGGCCTTTAAAGTGTACGATGGCGAGCCGCCTATCGATGATGACGACGATGAGCTGCTTGACGACTACCTTGACGAACTGGACTAGAACGACGACACTCAGAGTATCTGCGCGATGACGCAGAAACTTTGGGAGTTACATGGACTTATCTGGAATTTCGGTACTGGTGGTCGAGGACGATCCGGTGTTTCGGCACCTACTCTCTGAATACCTGATACAACAACAAGCGCAAGTTTTCCAAGCCGGTGACGGCCAACAAGGACTGGACATGCTGCAATGGCATAGCCCAGATATCGTGCTGGCTGATTTAAGCATGCCTGTGCTTTCTGGGCTTGAGATGATCAAGTTGATGCAGCCTCAGTTTAGCGATATTCCTGTGGTGGTGATTTCCGGCAACCACTTGATGGCGGATGCCATGGAAGCACTCAAACTCGGTGCTGTCGATTACCTAACTAAGCCCATTGCTGATCTAAAACAAATTGGGGAGCTGGTGCTCGAGCAGGTCAAAATGGCGCCGCTCAAGCGCGAAGCGGAAGGAGCGCAACAGGAACTGGATGAAAACCTTGAAGCGCTTGCCCAAGATGCCGCTACCGCTCAAATCGCTCAGTTATCCTTGTTTCCAGAAGCCGCGGTACAAGGTAGCGAAAGCGAGATTGGTTACACCATAGTCCACTCAGGAGAAGTTTCTAGTGTGTATCTGGAAGTGGTGCCAATTGACGACCGTCGACAAGCGTTCTTGTTTGCCAAAATCTACGCCAACCAGCCAGGCATGGCCTTTAGCAGTATGTTGCTGCGCACCTGTGTGAATCACAAGGTACAAGAGTTTCAACGCGGCGCCAGTCGCGTGGTGAGTCACCCCAATACTATGCTGGCTCACATCAACCAGACCCTGTTACAAAGCGGCGCGGGCATCACTATGGATATCGCCTACGCCTGCTACGACTCAGAATCTCAACGTTTATCCCTAGGCCAACTCGGACATGGGGTTCGCAGCATGGTTCGCCAACAGCAAACCTTATTGCCGATTGTCATGCCCAACACGCCGGCGATGGGCCAACAGCCCCAGGTGAATCCAGCCACTCACTACCGCACCATGACGTCAGACCAAGCACTAGTGCTGATTTGTGGTGGTCTGCCTGCTCGCGAAGCACTGCAAGCGAACCAACACCGCGGCGTGGTGCGCAAAGACGTTGAGCAAGACTATGGTTACTTGTGCTTTAGCCTGAGTTAGCTTGGGCCTGATTAGGTGCAGATTGTCCGTTGGTCTTAGCCTGTCCCTGATTGCGCTTCGCTCTTATTAAACTCCCCAGCATGCGCCCAATGACATTGTTTTCCTCTAGCAGCTCTTTACAGGCCTGTGGGTCAATTAGGCCCGCTTGTTGGCCAATAGTGAGTTGTGTGGCTAGTTCGGCATTGCTTCCAATCGCTCGCTCTAGATAGCGAATACACTCGGTCTTATCTCTGCGATTCTGCCCGTGGGCAATACTGGTGGGAATCGCCAGTGCCGTCGTAGTAATTCGGTCTTTAAGCGCGTTGTTGTCGCACATTCCTATGATTTGCACCACGGCACAGGCCTGATTGGTGCTCTTTTTCCAAACGTTGAGATCTTCGTAAAACATTAGCGACTCCATGTGAAAGGGTTCGCTATTAGTAGAGCTTTGATTGGGTGGTTCGGTAATCGGTCAAAAGGAGGAATTGCTTGTAGTTTTTGGATTGGGACGGCAAGTTAGCCTAATCTTGTCATTCCCAGCTGGACTGGGAATCTAGCCAGTTGCAACAGGCTTCCATTGGCCCGCTCCCGCATGTCATTCCCAGCTTGACTGGGAATCTAGCCAGTTGCTACCGGCTTAAGTTGGCCCAAAGCTGTCATTCGAATGTGGGCGAATACTGTGAGGAATTGGCTGTTTGTTCGAACTTTATTTTACACTT
>NZ_NRIR01000006.1 GCF_002282855.1 Paraferrimonas sedimenticola
TGGTGGGTCGTGAAGGATTCGAACCTTCGACCAATTGGTTAAAAGCCAACTGCTCTACCGACTGAGCTAACGACCCACTTTTCAACTTGTCGCCAACGCGCTGTGCTGCGTCAACGGGCGCTTATAATACCCTTTTTGGCTTGCCATGCAAGAGCAAATCAGTGATTTTTTACCGTTTGTTTTAAAAACCACCGAAGTGCTGCAATGCTGGCCAAGATTAAGGCAATTTATCCAATTGCTGCTGGGCTAAACGAGCCGCGGCCGAATTGGCATACTCGCTTAATACCTGCTGATAGAAGCCTTTAGCGACGCTGTTTTGATTTTGGCGAGCGGCAATCATACCTAACTTAACCAAGCTATCGGCACGCTTGCTCGATTTGGGAAAGTCTTTATTGACCCGAGTAAACGCCGCTTCTGCACCCGCCAAGTCACTCTTGTTAAACAACAACTGCCCTAACCAATAGTTGGCGTTGGCTGCAAAACTGGATTGTGGATATTGGGCTAAGAAGCTCTCAAACGCTGGAATGGCCTTGTCGTACTCTTTTTCCTTAAGCACCAGGTTAACCGCGGCCTGATAAGTATCAGCTTCGCTCAGGCTGCTGATACCCGCTGCAGCGGCGCTACCGGCACCAGCGGCAACGGCGGCTGTGCCACCGGCCGCTAGCTGATCAGATAGACGACTGATCTCATCGTAGATCTGGCGCTGGCGATTTTGCATTTGCTGCAATTGGTAGGATTGCTGTTCGGTGATACCGCGCAAATCCAATACTTCTTGCTGCAAGGCGTCGATACGGTTTTGCATCTCTAACTGAACCCGATTACTGGCATTTAGCATGCGCTGTAATTGTTCGGTTTTAGACGAGCCATATTGTGACGATTGGCCAGAGGCGTCTTCCACAGGTGCCGGCGCTGCATTAACTGCGGCGGCCAGTGACAAACTGAGGATCGAGAGAGTCAGTCGTTGCATACTAACCTACCTTAGTAAACTAATACCGCACGGCGGTTTTTGGCGTGAGCGGCTTCGCTACGAGAAACGTCTAGAGGCTTCTCTTCACCATAGCTAACGACACCGATTTGGTTCGACTGAACACCAAGACCTTGCAGGTACTTAGCCACAGCCTTGGCACGACGCTCGCCTAGCGCAATGTTGTACTCAGGGGTACCGCGCTCATCAGCGTGACCTTCGATCAGTACTGATACGTTCGGGTACTGAACTAGGTACTCAGCGTGGGCTTGTAGCAGGTCAGCAAACTGACTGTTCACGTCAGAGCGGTCGAAATCAAAGTAGATGATGTGCTCTTTGCGCATTTCTTCGAACTTTTGACGTTGCTGCTCTTCTGGAGTCAACACAGCTTCCAAACCACCGGTTTGTACGTCAGAGCCCTGCTCAATACCTGCGTTACCACCTTGGTTGGTAGTGTCGGCAGAAGAGTCTGTACCTGAAGTAGAGCTACATGCAGTGATGGCAAGCAATGGCATGGCCACCAGCATGCTCTTCATCAATTGGTTAAGTTTCATTCGTGAACTTCCTTTATTTACTCAACTGAGCTTAAACAACTTATAAAAATGGCGACCAGGCGGGCGCCTTAACTTCGCCCTCACGGGCTGGCAATCTAGCCTTGAATCGTCCGTCCATGGAGACGGCCGCCAACACTTGTCGGCCGTTGTGAGTGGTTCCGTAAATGATCATGCTGCCATTTGGCGCAATGCTCGGAGACTCATCCAATCGGGTGGAGGTCAGCACTTGCATGAAGCGCGACTCCAAATCCAGTCGGGCAATGTGGTATTTGCCGTTGGTGCGGTTAACCATCACCAAATTACGGCCATCTGGGGTGATTGAACCACCCAAATTCCATTCCCCTTCAAAGGTTAAGCGCTGTACGCGCTTGCTTTGCAAATCTACCTGATAAATCTGCGGGCGACCACCTCGCTCCGAGGTAAACACCAAAGATTTGCCATCTGGCGCCCAATAGGGTTCGGTATCAATCGCGTAGTGGTTGGTGATACGCGTCAGGCGCTTAGTGGCAATATCCACCAGATAAACTTCCGGGTTACCGTCTTTGGACAAAGACACAGCGAGAGTACGGCCGTCTGGAGAGAACTTAGGCGAACCGTTAATCCCTTCAAAGCTGGTAATCTTTTGTCTTTGTTGAGTATATATGTCCTGAATATAGATTTCTGAACGGCGATTCTCGAACGTGACGTACGCCAGTTTACGTCCATCAGGTGACCAAGCTGGAGACATCAGTGGTTCTTTGGAGCGCAACAACAAGGTTTCGTTGTAACCATCGTAGTCCGCCACCATTAACTGGTAAGGGTAAGGTTTGCCGTGCTCAACCACCACATAGGCGATTTTAGTTAAAAACGCACCGCGCTCACCGGTTAGCTTTTCGTAGATGATATCGGCAATGCGATGACCGTACTGGCGAAATTGCTTAGCGCTAATTACCGCTTCGCGGCTGTCCAATATGAACTCTTGAGAGAATGATGAAGGGCCATTTTGCGCTGACATTTGCGCGCGCACCATGTCCACCAGTTCAAAACCAACAAGGTATTGATCCGCGCCGTAAGGCTTAACCGTGCCCATCACAACCGCTTCAACCGCTGTGTCAGCCCAGCTCGCCAGGTTCATTTCACTGGTGACTTTAGGCTGTTCCGGCATTCCCAACTCAGCAATGGGGTTGAACATGCCACTGCGACGCAAGTCTGAAACCACCACATCCGAGATGCTCGACGGCGCTGGTCCTGGACCTTCCCATTTAAACGGTACTACGGCCACCGGGCGAGCGGTATCCACACCGTCGGTAATCACAATCTCTAACGCCGCGTGGGCGTTGATGCTTACCAACAGCGCAAATGCCGCACCAATCCATTTATTAAACAACTGCATAGCTCCCCTTAATCAAACTCTGGACGCATGGTTAGGTTAATGTTTTTCAATTTTTCGTAAACGTCGCGCTCTTTTGACACCGGCAAGCGCCCTGCCTTGTTCACCGCAAACTCGGCGCTGCGGCACACGTGACTATCGCCAGAGACAACCGCCACTCGTGTCACAAAGCCATCAGGAGCGATACGTATGTTCAACTTACAACTCTTGCCGCGCATGGTTTCATCTTTGTTCCAATTGCGTTGAATGGTTGCAGTGATCATCGCGGTGTAACGCTGTACTTCAGACAGCACCTGACGGCTGCGAGCATTGGCCAAGGCCTCTTGCTCAGCGGCAAGCGCTTCTTGCATCTGGCGTTCCATTTCGGCTTTGCGAGCGGCTTCTTCACGGGCTTTGCGTTCTGCCGCCTCTTTGCGTTTGCGCTCTTCTTCGGCTTTGCGCTTACGCTCGGCCTCTTCTTTTTTGCGCTTTTCAGCTGCGGCTTTTTCACGAGCCACGCGTTCGCGCTCTTTGCGCTCGCGCTCAGCTTGTGCTTTTGCGGCCTTTT
Source organism: Paraferrimonas sedimenticola (assembly GCF_002282855.1). GTDB lineage: Bacteria > Pseudomonadota > Gammaproteobacteria > Enterobacterales > Shewanellaceae > Paraferrimonas > Paraferrimonas sedimenticola. The sequence goes on from NZ_NRIR01000006.1 coordinate 3,435, forward strand.
CCTTTTCTTGCTTCTCTTTAAGCTTGGCTAACTTAGCGGCTTCTTCAGCGCGCAGGGTTTCTTGCTCGCGTTTCTTGCGTTGCGCTTCAAGCTCTCTAATTCGCTTTTGCTCGGCTTCGGCTTTGCGCTTGGCTTCAGCGGCCTTGCGTTCCAGTTCTTGTTGACGCTTTATCTCTTTCTGGCGCTCGGCTTCGCGGGCCTGCTTGAGTTTCTCGGCAGCTTCGGCGACCTTAGCTTGATCCACCACCACCGCTTGTACCACAGGCACAGACGCCGGTGCCGCGATGTGCTTGGGCTTATCGTCGAAACTAACGCCGATTATCATAACCACCAAGGCTACCACGTGGATCCCCAGTGATAGCCATACAAAGTGCAACAGTTTATCGGGATTAAACTTCAACCCTTAGCCTCCCTGATCCGGCTCGGTCATCAAGCCTACCGAAGGCACGCCGGCCCCCTGCAAAGTGATCATCAACTGAACCACTTGTTCGTAGCTGACATCCTTGGAACCGCGAACCACCACTGGCCGCTCAGGCTCTAGCGTTAACAAAGCGGCGACTCGAGTGGCTAGTTCCTCAAGTTCAATAGGTTGGTTGGCATCCGAGCCATCCATATCCAGATAATAAAATCCGTCGCCATCCACAGTGGCTACCACAGGCGGCTTACTATCTTGTGGCAATGCTTCGGCTTCGCCTTGGGGCAGGTCCACCTTTACCCCTTGGGTAATCAATGGCGCTGTCACCATAAAGATGATCAACAGTACCAACATCACATCGATGTAGGGCACTACGTTGATCTCGGCCACCGGGCGGCGGCGTTTGCGTTGGTAACCGTGGTGCATTAAGCCACTTCCTTACTGCCGTAGGTTTGGCGATGCAGAATGCTCGAAAACTCTTCCATGAAGTTGGCGTAGGAGGTTTCTAGTTTTTCTACCTGCACCGAGAAGCGGTTATAAGCAACCACCGCAGGAATTGCGGCAAACAAACCCATGGCGGTCGCAATCAAGGCTTCAGCAATACCCGGTGCCACCATAGCCAGCGTGGCGTTTTGCTGTGAGCCAAGGGCAATAAAAGAGTTCATGATGCCCCAAACGGTACCAAACAGACCCACGTATGGGCTAATTGAGCCTATGGTTGCCAAGGTAGGAAGGTGAGTTTCCATCTTGTCGACTTCGCGAGTTAGGGATACTCGCATGGCGCGATAGGTACCATCCATTACCGCCGCAGGCGCGCGGTCAGATAGATTATTAAGGCGAGCGTATTCTTTAAAGCCAGCGCTAAACAGGCTTTCAAGACCTAAGGCGGCCTGACTGCGAGCCGATAGTTCTTTGTAGAAACGGTTTAAATCGACGCCAGACCAAAACTTGTCTTCAAATTTCTCGGCGTTCTCACGAGCGGCCTTAAGCAACTTATAGCGCTGAAAGATAATGCCCCAAGACACTACTGACATGCCTACAAGGGTCAGCATCACTAATTTCACCAACAAACTGGCTTCTAAAAACAGATCAATAAAACTCAGTTCAGCTTGCACGTAAAAACTCCGAGTAAATGTTGGTAGGAATAGCGCAGGGTTTTAATGCCGAAAGTCGCACGCAACCCACTTTTATTTCACCACGGCAATACACAGTGCCCTGGCTGTCTTTTAATTCTTGGGTGAAGGTAACAGATGCCTTACCTAACTTAGAGACAACAGATTCGACAACAAGTTTCTGCTCGAATCTGGCGGGTATCAGAAAGTCCAGCTTGGCGCTGCGAACCACAAAGGCGATGTCTTGCTGCAACAAGGCCGTCTGCTCAACGCCCATGTCAGCTAACCACTCGGTGCGCGCCCTTTCAAAGAAATTCAAATAATTGGAGTGATAAACTACGCCGCCAGCATCCGTGTCCTCGTAGTACACTCTAATCGGCCATGAAAAGCCCATGGTGATAACCCTGCTATCTCGCTATTTTTGTAAGCCGATTACTATACCCCATCTGGTGTTAGGTGGGAATCAGGACACTCTGCAGTTTGCCTAGATTAGACCAGAACTTAGCCTAAACTCTTGTTTAGTACCAAATACTTTGACCTTCACCAAGAAAATCTAAGCCTTCCACCCCTTCGGACGAGCCATTCAACTGGACAAAAAGCCGTTTCAGCTATGTTGCAGTAACAAACCAGAAACAATTTTATGCTAGCGGACAGTTATTGCCTATCCATTAATTTTTCTAATCTGAAAAAGAAATTTTTCTCGTTTGTTCAGTGTTCAGACCAGCGCTAAAATTGCACTCAGTTATCCGGAAGCACCGCTTTACGCTGGTGATAATGCCTAGGTTTATAGATTCCCATTACCTGGCTAAGGCTTCCATCAATTTGTTGATTGCTATTGTTTTTTCACCCGAGCCGATATGGTCTCGGGTGTTTTTTTATGCGCCAACGCCTACAAAAGCGTCCGCATGGTAGCGGACGTATTGGTTACAATTAGATACGAATCTAGCGGTTAATTCGAACCACAACTCTGCGGTTTTTAGCCCGTTCTCGCTCAATATTATTTGCAGCAACATGACGCTTCTCGCCATGACCGGTTGTCAGAATTCTCTCTTGACGAATGCCGCTTTGCACCAACAATGCCTTAATACTATTGGCACGTTGTTGCGACAATTTGAGATTGGACTGACGCGAGCCAAAACTATCCGTGTACCCGTCCACCAGCACCAACTCCAAATTCGGGTCATGCATCACGTACTCTTGCAAGCGCATGAGCTGCTTTTTAGAGGCCGGTGTCAACTGCTCACCACCAGATTCATAGGTCAAAATGGTGTACGCAATGTCTTCAAAGTCATAGGGCAGTAGGTTCGCCACGCATTGCTTGAAATCGGCAAATGCCTGGGAGAAGCGCACCGAGGACAGACCCACTGCAACCTGGTCTTGCTGGGAAAACCAGTCTTGATAGTAAAAGGTAGGCTGCATACCGCGCTCTAGCTCGTTTAGCATGGCCCAAGCGGCGTTCTTTGGCACTTCACCGTTAAAGTACTTGTGGTAGGTCAACTGAGCGATAGGTCGACTTGGCACGCCTGGGCGCCAAGGCGGTGCGTTACTCACTAGCTGAGCCTGTGTGACCTTGTCAGGCTTAATCTGCATGTCTAAGGTGAACAACAAATTGTGGTCTTTACCCGAATGGGCTTGAAATACCGCATCGCCAAACGCTGGAATGGGATGGCGTAATTCACAACCTAGACGACTCGAGCGAGTTAATTGCCACGACGAATCGTCCAAAGTGGCGCGATAATGACGCAATTCGGCGGTTGCCGATAAGCTAATCAGACCGCAACACAATGACACTAGAAAACGCCGCATAATTTACACTCTTTAATGACTTCGTATTAGATATCGGCCCGTCGCATTCAAGCTTTAGTACTTTTGGCGGGTATTTTTATGGCTCTCAAGCCCACAACAGATGCAATGCGGCGTGGCTTTTTGCATAATATTGCCTTTGTGGTTTATCGAGAGTCCCCATGTCTAGCCCTTCCCCTGCCGCCGCCGTTGAGGTTGATGAATCGAACCTCATGAAATCGCGTTTTCGCGGCTATATGCCAGTCGTCATCGACGTTGAAACTGCTGGTTTTAATGCTAAAACAGACGCTTTGCTAGAAATTGCCGCGAGCCTGTTAGAAATGGACGACGATGGCTGGCTGTCAGTCAGCGAGACTCTGCATTTTCACGTTGAGCCTTTTGAAGGAGCCAATCTTGAACAAGCGGCCCTGGACTTCAATGGCATTCGTCCGTTTTGCGCGCTGCGAGGTGCGGTGGATGAGTCTCACGCACTAAAGGAAATCTTCAAGGTCATTCGCAAGCGCTTGAAGCAAGTTGGATGTCATCGAGCCGTGATGGTGGCACACAATGCGGCTTTTGATCACGGCTTTGTTCACGCCGCAATTGAGCGCGCCAACATCAAGCGTTCACCGTTTCACCCATTCGCCACCTTTGATACCGCAGCCCTATCTGGGTTGGCACTGGGTCAAACCGTGCTCGCCAAAGCCTGTGAAGCGGCCAAAATCGATTTCGACAATAGCCAAGCACACAGCGCCGCCTACGACACTGAGCGCACCGCGCAGTTATTTTGCTTTATCGTCAATCGCTACAAATCCCTTGGGGGCTGGCCGCTTATCGACGAAGAACAAGACTAGCTTTTCACTAAATACCAGACACAAAAAAGGACCCTAGGGTCCTTTTTTCATGCTCAAATCCAAGCTTACAGCTTGTCAGCATTCTCAGATAGGTAGGAGGCAACGCCGTCTGGGCTTGCAGTCATACCTTCGTCACCTTGCTCCCAACCGGCAGGGCAAACTTCACCGTGCTCCTCGTGGAACTGCAGCGCGTCAACCATACGCAGCATTTCGTCAACGTTACGGCCTAATGGCAGGTCGTTCACCACTTGGTGGCGAACCATGCCGTCTTTGTCGATCAGGAACGAGCCGCGGAAAGCAACGCCAGCTTCTGGGTGCTCAACGTCGTAGGCTTGGCAGATTTCGTGCTTAACGTCAGCTACCAGAGTGTAACCAACAGGGCCGATACCGCCTTCGTCTACAGAAGTGTTACGCCATGCGTTGTGGCTGAATTGAGAATCGATAGAAACACCGATAACTTCTACGCCGCGCTTTTTGAAGTCTTCTAGACGGTGATCGAAAGCGATCAACTCAGAAGGACATACAAAGGTAAAATCTAGTGGGTAGAAAAAGATGACCGCAGGCTTACCTTTGATGGCTTCAGCCAAGTTAAACGCGTCAACGATTTCACCATTACCTAGTACCGCTGCAGCAGTAAAGTCTGGCGCAGGACGGCCAACTAATACACTCATGTTCACTCTCCGTGGTTTATCTAATAGGGTTCCAACTTCAGTCGGATTTTTTAATACCTGCCAGCATTATAAAAGCTGCTAACAAGTTCACAAGCTATTTTGCTTGAGCGTCTTACATACCGCTTTCATTATCGACAACAACTGGCGCGAAAAGGTCATTTTCGCTTTCGTTTTTCGGCATTTACTCATCAACTTGGTTATAATGCAGGCCAATTTTTCACTCGGATCTCGACTCTATGAATGCCGTTGTCATCGCCGTGTGCTTAATGCTCGGATTAAGCTTAGCCCGCATCAACGTAGTTATTGCTCTGACCATCAGTGCGCTTGCCGCCGGTTTGGTGGGCGGACTGGATATCAGCGCTACCATCGACGCCTTTAACCAAGGTTTAGGCGGCGGTGCCAAAATCGCTCTAAGCTATGCCATGCTTGGCGCCTTTGCAGTCTCCTTGAGCTACTCAGGCCTGCCAGACGTGATTGCCAATGCCTTGGTTAAACGCGTCGGCGGCTCAGAAGATCACAGCGGCTGGGTGAAAAGTGGTTTGATTCTAGTGCTAGTCGCAATGGCTGTGAGCTCGCAGAACATCCTGCCAATTCACATTGCCTTCATTCCGATTCTGGTACCACCGCTGTTAATGCTGATGAGTCAGCTGCAGGTTGACCGTCGCTTGATAGCCTGTGTACTGACTTTTGGTCTTGTGACCACCTACATGATACTGCCTGTGGGCTTTGGTGCGATTTTCCTAAACGACATCCTGTTGGCAAACTTGATTGACAACGGTTTACAAGCGCAAGCCAGCGATGTGCCTAACGCCATGCTATTGCCCGCTGCAGGTATGATTTTGGGCTTGCTGATTGCGATTTTCATCTCTTACCGAGCGCCACGCCAATACGAGATAAAGCAAAGCCAGGCGACCAAAGCCAAAGCCGAGATCAACCAAAAAGGCGTTATTGCCGCGCTAGTGGCTATCCTAGTCACCCTTGGGGTTCAGCTTTATACCGACTCAATGATTTTTGGCGCGCTGATGGGCTTTATCGTGCTCAATTTAAGTGGTGCTCTAAAGCACGTGGAAAGCCAGGAGTTAATGGTTAAAGGCGTTGCCATGATGGCCATGATTGGCTTTATCATGATTGCGGCAGCGGGCTTTGCCGCTGTTGTAAAAGCGACCGGTGAAGTCCAGACTCTGGTGTCCTCGATTGCTGATACCATTGGCGATAACAAAGCGCTGGCGGCTTTCTTGATGCTATTGGTGGGTCTACTTATTACCATGGGTATTGGTAGTTCGTTCTCCACCATTCCCATTATTGCCACTATTTACGTGCCACTAGCGGCAACCTTTGGTTTCTCAGCAGCAGCGACCATTGCCTTGGTGGGCACAGCTGCTGCCTTGGGCGATGCCGGTTCACCGGCGTCCGACTCAACGCTTGGACCGACTGCAGGTTTGAATGCCGATGGCCAACACGACCACATTCGCGACAGTGTGATCCCAACTTTCGTCCACTTTAACCTACCGTTATTGGTGTTTGGTTGGGCGGCAGCGCTCGTGCTTTAAAGCGCTGCGCAAAACTGACAAAAAACGGCCAACGAATGTTGGCCGTTTTACTATCTACACGCATCTGCTATTCAAAACCAAATGGCGCTCGATAGTTTGGATTGGGTAAATCAAAACAAGCGTTCATGTCATCGGCAAAACGAAACTGAAACGGCTGGGGTTCTATCTTCAGCTCTCGTAACATGTCCGCATAAGGCCCCTCACCTATCTCAAGCACACCTGGATCGGCTCCTCCCTTAGTCCACAGGCGGTTCATAAACTTGGTCACGTTGAACTCGGCTTTAAACTGGGTCGGGCTTTGCAGTAATTGACTGCCAAGCTGCGAGTACAAATTAGAGCGCACATCAAACGCCTGTTTAGCGCCTTGAGTGGGCACGGTCAAACGGAAGTAGGAATTGCCATCTTCATCAAAAGCTTGAGTCACCGACTGTTGCGCATCCGCTTCAATGTCGATGCGATTGACCACCTTAGGCAGCCCCCAAATATTGTTGCCGCGAATGCGATTTTCTAAAGATGTCACCGGCATGTGAAACACGTAGTAACCAAATTTCCTAAACAGTTTGTCCATTAGCACGGGTAACACAGGGACGTTGACGCTCGGGTCTATCATCACAGGGATAGTCATCGCGATTTCATTGTAAGGGGCAATGCCGCTGACGTTGCGATACTCGTAACAAGAAAAGGTGACAAGCGCTCGGCCTTTGGGCATGGCCACTGGCTTCATTTTCGGGTGCGGCAACAAGGCTTTCGCCTTGTCGTAATCGCACAGAAAGATACCAATAGCACAGCTGACATTGCCGTATAAAGTTGGAAACAGATAGTCCTTGCTGATGTCTTCTGTCAACGCCAAGGGACTATTGGCTGTGCGAAGCTTAAACTGACGAAAGAAGGGGTGCTTAAATTGGTCGCTATTGTCGAGAAGTTCCGGCTCGATGTGTGTATTTGGCTGCATGACTGTCCCTGAGGCCTTGTTATTATTGTGTTAAAGTATTCACTCTAACTTAGATTGTGGCTCAGACCAAATCTCTGTTGTTGCCTAACTAACGGCCACAAAAAAGCCAGTCAAACGACTGGCTTTCACTTTTTATGCACTCAATGTACCAAGAGTGAGTGACTACTCAGCGTCTTCACTCTTGTACTTAGCGGCTGTTTCCTTGATCAGGCTTTGCAATTCGCCTTGTTGAAACATTTCCATGATGATGTCACAGCCGCCAACCAGCTCGCCTTCTACCCACAACTGCGGGAAAGTTGGCCAGTTAGCGAACTTTGGTAATTCAGCGCGAATATCTGGGTGCTGCAAAATATCAACGTAAGCGAACTGCTCGCCACAATTGATAAGCGCCTGCCCAGCTTGCGAAGAAAAGCCACAGCTTGGCAGTTTTGGTGAGCCCTTCATGTAAAGGATGATAGGGTTTTCGCTAATTTGCTGCTTAATTTTATCTAGGGTTTCCATCAGACTTCCTGACCCTTGCGGTTATTCAATGTCGCTCGTAAGTGTACGTTAAAACTCATCGGATAAAAATCCCATGTTTTTTATGGTCTTTAAAAGTGATCGAATGGGATTCACATCACGTTTTTTCCCCACTACAATACATGGCAATTACAGGATTGGGTAACCACCTGTAAGCCATAGAAAATTAAAGTAATGGAGACGCAACTAATGGCTATTGAACTACCAGCACTGCCTTACGCGATGGATGCCCTAGAGCCGCACCTGTCAAAAGAAACTTTGGAATTCCACTATGGTAAGCACCACAACACCTATGTGGTTAAGCTTAACGGCATGATCCCAGGCACTGAGTTCGAAGGTAAGAGCCTAGAAGAGATTGTTAAGAGCTCTGACGGTGGCGTATTCAACAACGCCGCGCAAATTTGGAACCACACCTTCTACTGGAACTGCCTAGCGCCAAACGCTGGCGGCAAGCCAAGTGGCGACTTAGCAGCGGCCATCGACGCCAGCTTTGGTTCGTTTGACGAGTTTGTTGCTCAGTTTAACGACAAGGCCGTTAATAACTTTGGTTCTAGCTGGACTTGGTTGGTGAAAAACGCCGACGGTTCTTTGGCCATCGTTAACACCAGCAACGCTGCGACCCCGCTAACCGACGACGGCGTAACGCCACTACTGACCGTGGATTTGTGGGAGCACGCCTACTACATCGATTACCGCAACCTGCGTCCTAAGTACCTCGAAGGTTTCTGGGCCCTGGTTAACTGGAACTTCGTTGCGGATAACTTCGCAGCCTAAGCGCAAAAAAAGTCCCTATAAAAAGGAGCCATTTGGCTCCTTTTTTCGTACCCGATTCTGTACCTGTGGAACACAAGCCTAAACAAACCGGTCTAATTAGTAGTGAGAGGTATCATGATTGCCTCTTGCAACAGTTGCAGACTGCAATTGTTAATCATTGAAATAATTATAAATTTTTTAGTGACACCGTCATTTTCTGACTAGGCTTAAAGAAAACAAGGCACGCGATTATTACGACAACAACGAAACCAGACCAGTCCGGTTAAGGGGTCCATTATGGGAATTTTTGAGCATTATCAAACCCGTTACGAACACACCCGTGACGAAGAATACACGCTACAACAGTTTCTCGACATCTGTAAGCAAGACAAATCGGCTTACGCTTCTGCGGCTGAGCGCCTGCTGCAGGCGATCGGCGAGCCAGAGATTATCGACACCTCAACCGACGCTAGATTGTCCCGGATTTTTTCGAATCGTCTAATTGCACGCTATCCCGCCTTCTCTGAGTTTTACGGCATGGAAGACGCTATCGAGCAGATAGTCGCTTATCTCAAACACTCGGCGCAGGGACTCGAAGAGTCTAAACAAATCTTGTATTTGTTGGGTCCTGTGGGCGGCGGTAAGTCATCGCTGGCCGAAAAGCTCAAGTCGCTCATGCAGCGCGTGCCCATCTATGTTTTGACCGCAAACGGACAGCGATCCCCTGTAAACGACCACCCCTTTGCACTGTTTGACGCTGATGAAGACGGACAGATTCTGTCGCAAGAATACGGCATTAACAAACGCTACTTGAGCACCATTATGTCGCCTTGGGCGGCTAAGCGTTTGCATGAGTTTGGTGGCGACATCAGCAAGTTCCGCGTCGTGAAAGTCTTCCCATCGATTTTGGACCAAATTGCGATTGCCAAAACCGAGCCAGGTGACGAGAACAACCAAGACATTTCAGCCCTAGTGGGTAAAGTGGACATACGTCAGCTCGAGCATTTCGCTCAAGACGACCCAGATGCCTACGCCTACTCTGGTGCGCTTTGTCGTGCCAACCAAGGCTTGATGGAATTCGTTGAGATGTTCAAAGCACCGATAAAGGTGCTCCACCCTCTACTGACTGCGACGCAAGAAGGTAACTACAACGGAACCGAAGGCTTGTCTGCGCTGCCTTACCAAGGCATCATTTTGGCCCACTCCAACGAGTCAGAATGGCAGTCCTTCCGCAACAACAAGAACAACGAAGCGTTTTTAGACCGAGTCTACATCGTCAAGGTGCCTTATTGCTTGCGCATCAGTGAAGAGCAGAAGATTTACCAGAAACTGTTGGACAACTCGGCGCTGACCCAATCCCATTGTGCTCCGGGTACGCTCGAGGCACTGGCGCAATTCTCTGTATTATCGCGTATCAAAGCGCCGGAGAATTCATCGATATACTCCAAGATGCGAGTGTATGACGGTGAGACGCTAAAAGACACAGACCCGAAAGCCAAAAGCGTGCAGGAGTATCGCGATTACGCTGGTGTGGACGAAGGCATGGACGGTCTTTCGACGCGATTTGCGTTTAAGATCCTCTCGCGCGTGTTTAACTTTGACGCCACCGAGATTGCCGCCAACCCAGTGCACCTCTTCTATGTTCTAGAGAAGCAAATTGAGCAAGAGCAGTTCCCCAAAGAAGTGGCTGAACGCTACATGGAATTCTTAAAGGGCTACCTGATCCCCAAATACGTGGAGTTCATTGGTAAAGAACTGCAAACCGCGTATCTGGAAAGCTACTCAGAGTACGGCCAGAACATCTTTGACCGCTACGTCACCTATGCCGACTTCTGGATCCAAGACCAAGAATATCGTGACCCAGAAACTGGCCAATTGTTTGACCGAGCAGCCCTAAACGCCGAACTCGAGAAAATCGAGAAGCCTGCGGGTATCAGTAATCCTAAAGATTTCCGCAATGAAATCGTCAACTTTGTGTTGCGTGCTCGCGCCAATAACGAGGGCAAAAATCCGCTGTGGACCAGCTACGAGAAGCTGCGCACTGTGATTGAGACTAAGATGTTCTCCAACACCGAAGACTTGCTACCAGTAATCTCTTTCAATGCCAAAACCTCGAGCGAAGATCAGAAGAAACACGATCAGTTCATCGAGCGTATGACAGAGAAAGGCTACACCCAGAAACAGGTGCGCCTGTTGTCTGAATGGTACTTGCGAGTACGTAAATCGTCGTAATTCGGCTGAGGAGGCGAGATGACCAGTTTTATCGACCGCCGACTGAACACCAAAGGTAAAAGCACGGTTAACCGACAAAGGTTCATACGGCGATATAAGCATCAAATTAAAAAGTCTGTCAGTGACGCTGTGACTCAACGCAGCGTGACCGACGTGGAATCTGGCGAGAGTGTGTCAGTGCCTACCAAGGACATACAGCAACCGGTATTCCATCAAGGCGCTGGCGGTGAGCGGCAACGTGTATTTCCTGGCAACGATCAGTTTACTCGAGGTGACCAACTCGAACGCCCGCCTTCTGGCGGTGGTGGTCAAGGCAGTGGTGAGGGGGATGCCTCGAATCAAGGCGAAGGCCAAGACGATTTTGCCTTTGATGTGTCCAAAGATGAGTACTTGGATTTGTTGTTCGAGGACTTGGAGCTACCTAACTTAGAGCAGAACAAGCTCGACAAACTGATTCAGTACAAAACCCACAGAGCGGGGTTCACCAATACAGGTGTGCCGGCCAACATCAATATCGTGCGCAGTTTGCGTGGCTCTTTGGCAAGACGTATGGCAATGACTGCCAAGAAACGTCGTCGCTTGGGCGAGTTGCAAGCCCAACTTGAGCAACTGGAAAACACCCCAGGTGCATGCGCCGATAAGATCCGCACCCTAAAAGATGAAATCGCAGAGCTTAAGCGTCGCATCGATGCTGTGCCCTTTATCGATACCTTTGACTTGCGCTACAACAACTACGTTAAGCACCCTGTGCCGACCTCGCAGGCAGTGATGTTTTGTTTGATGGATGTGTCAGGCTCGATGGATCAGGCCACCAAGGACATGGCCAAGCGCTTTTATATCCTGTTGTATTTGTTCTTAACTCGTACCTACAAGCACCTGGACGTGGTGTTTATTCGCCATCACACTCAAGCCAAAGAAGTGGATGAGCAAGAGTTCTTTTACAGCCAAGAAACCGGCGGCACTATCGTCTCCAGTGCGCTTAAGCTGATGCACGAGATTCAGCAAGAACGCTACCCTGCCAACGAGTGGAACGTCTATGTAGCGCAAGCTTCAGACGGTGATAACTGGGCCGATGACAGTCCAAACTGCGGCCGTTGGTTAAACGAAAAAATCATGAGCAACGTGCGCTATTTCAGTTACATAGAGATCACCAATCGCGCTCACCAAACCCTGTGGCGTGAATACCTGAAACTGGCCGACAAGCACCCTCACTTCGCTATGCAGCACATTCGCGAAGTCGCCGATATCTATCCGGTGTTTAGGGAGCTCTTCAAAAAACAAGCGGCGTAAGGAGGGTGTATGGCGAAAAAACAACTGAGCGATGGTCCAGATTGGACCTTTGAATTGCTACAAGAGTACCTAGACGTCATCGAAGAGGCGGCGGAGCATTTTGGTTTGGAGACCTATCCCAACCAGATAGAAGTGATCACCGCCGAGCAGATGATGGACGCCTACGCCAGTATCGGGATGCCGATTGGTTATAGCCATTGGTCCTTCGGGCAACGATTTATTGAAACCGAGCAAGGTTACAAACGCGGTCAAATGGGCTTGGCCTATGAGATTGTAATTAACTCCAACCCCTGCATTGCGTATTTAATGGAAGAAAACACCATTACCATGCAAGCTTTGGTAATGGCCCACGCAAGCTTTGGCCACAACAGTTTCTTTAAAAACAATTATCTGTTTCGAACCTGGACTGATGCCGAGTCGATTATCGATTATTTGGTGTTTGCCAAAAACTACATTAGCGAGTGCGAACAGGCCCACGGCATTGATGCGGTTGAAGAAATTATCGACTCTTGCCATGCCTTGATGAATCACGGCGTCGACCGCTATAAGCGCCCTTCTCAACTGTCGCTCAAACAAGAGCAGCAAAAGCAGAAAGAGCGCGAAGCCTACATGCAGTCGCAAGTCAACGATTTGTGGCGCACAGTCCCAAAACGCAATAATGCCAAAGGCGCTGTCGCCGAGGAGAGATTTCCCAGCGAGCCACAAGAGAACATTCTGTATTTCATCGAGAAAAATGCGCCGCTACTAGAGCCCTGGCAGCGTGAGGTGGTGCGTATTGTGCGCAAAATGGCGCAATATTTTTATCCGCAGAAACAAACTCAGGTAATGAACGAAGGTTGGGCCACCTTTTGGCATTACACTCTGCTGAATCACCTTTATGACGAAGGGCGCTTATCCGACAAATTCATGTTGGAGTTTTTGCACAGTCACACCAACGTTGTGTATCAGCCCCCGTATAACAGCCCCTATTTTAGCGGCATCAACCCCTATGCACTGGGCTTTAACATGTTCGTCGACATTCGCCGAATCTGTGAAAACCCCACCGAAGAGGACAAGCATTGGTTCCCGGAAATCGCCGGTAGCGATTGGTTGACCACCCTGCACCACGCCATGCGCGACTTTAAGGACGAGAGTTTTATCAGCCAGTTTTTATCACCCAAACTGATGCGCGACTTTAAACTCTTCTCGATCATGGACAACGACCAAAAAAGCTTTTTGACCGTCACTGACATTCACGACGAACAAGGCTACCGTCAAATACGCCATGCCCTGTCGCAACAGTACAACCTGTCGAACATAGAGCCCAATATACAAGTTAGCCAGGTGGACTTGCGCGGCGACCGCTCGCTCACTCTTGAATACACGCCGCACAACCGCATACCGCTGGCAGACAGCAAGGTAGAAGTGCTCAAGCACTTGCATCGTTTATGGGGATTTGATGTGAAGTTAGTGCAAAAAGAACAAAGCGAGGAACGAATCATCGCGCAAATTCCTCTCGCTCTCTCCGAAGAGGGCTAGCCACAAAAAACGCCGCATTTTGAATGCGGCGTTTTTTTGAAACTCTTGCAGACTAGTTGGCTTCTTCGGCGATGTCACGCGGCATGTTCTCGCGCACCAATTGCCAAATTTTGCCAGTTTCCACACCGTATTGATGCATCAACTCAGGCACAGCCTTGTAATCACCCGCTTCTGCCAGTTTGGCCAGCGACTCATAAAAGCTACGGGCTTCGCTGCGAGCTTGAGGGTTAGAGAAATAATACTCACCCACTCGGCTGTACAAGCCTTTGAAGCCGTTGAGGATCAACACATAAATGGGGTTACCAGCACTAAAGGCCAACTTGTGATGCAGTTGATAATCGAATTCGGTAACCGCGATGGCGTTGTCTTCAAGCTCAGCAAGACCATCGCGAATGAATTCATGCACGTCAGCGGCTTTGCTGCGAATGGCAGTGCGGAAGTAGATGCTACTGATGTCCGCACGAGCTGCCAATAATTGGTCAACTAACTCAGGTACGCCGTCTTGGTCCAAGCGTGCGATGGTCTCAAGAATGTTGAGTCCAGAGGTTTCCCAGAAGTTGTTAACTCGCGTTGGCTTACCGTGCTGAATGGTCAACCATCCGTCTCGCGCCAAGCGCTGCAGTACTTCGCGTAAGGTGGTACGAGTCACCCCAATCAGCTCAGACAACTCTCGCTCTGCCGGCAGAATCGAACCCGGGGGAAACTTGTTTTCCCAAATCGAACGCACTATGTACTTTTCAGCAAAGCTGGCTGGGCCTTTGGCATTGATGATCATAGGAGAACTTCTATCTCGCGTTTAGAAAATAGTAATCGACTGATCATACCAGATGGGCGCAAAATGGAAACTACAAGTTTGGTAAATCACGCCTTGGAAAGTCGCCTTGTCGACAAAATGAACGCTTAGGAAATTGTGATCCGAACCCGATTTATTTGCGAGAAAGTGTTATCTGACCCAAAATTCCATACACCCATTTCAAGGGAGCTAGCAGGTGTATCAAACACTTGCTACAATGCCGCCTTTGCTACAGTTGGGTTAATTTTGCAACCCTAACAGTAATTTATTGTCGGAGCTCGTCACTATGCAAATGTCCTTAGGACAGGCGTTTTTTGCCAACTTTTTAGGCCATGCACCTAAGTGGTACAAGATCGCCATCATCAGTTTTTTGGCCATCAACCCTGTTTTATTCGCCATTGACCCATTCGTTGCCGGTTGGGTATTGGTTATCCAGTTTATCTTCACTCTTGCAATGGCGCTTAAGTGCTACCCACTTCAACCAGGTGGTCTGTTAGCCTTTGAAGCCGTCATTATAGGCATGACATCACCCGACATGGTGATGCACGAGATTGAAGCCAACCTAGAAGTTATCTTGCTGTTGGTGTTCATGGTTGCTGGTATCCACTTCATGAAGCAGCTGTTGTTGTTCATGTTTACCAAGATGATCACCTCTATTCGCTCAAAGACGGTATTGTCGGTAATGTTCTGTGCATCAGCAGCATTCCTGTCGGCCTTCCTAGATGCCTTGACCGTAATCGCTGTGATCATCGCGGTTGCTGTAGGTTTCTACTCGATTTACCACAAGGTGGCATCGGGCAAAGACTTTGGCCATCACCATGATCACACCACCGACGACGACGCTAATCCGAGCATCAACAAAGAAACATTAGAAGAGTTTCGCGCCTTCTTGCGTAACCTGTTGATGCATGCAGGTGTTGGTACTGCGCTAGGTGGTGTGTGCACCATGGTGGGTGAGCCGCAAAACCTGATTATTGCTGCGCAAGCCAGCTGGAACTTTACCGAGTTTGCCATTCGCATGGCGCCGGTTACAGTGCCTGTGTTCTTCGCCGGTATCGCCACTTGTGTCTTGGTAGAAAAAACCAAAACCTTCACCTATGGCGTTCAGCTGCCAGACCCAGTGCGCACAATTCTTGAAGACTACGCCGCTTACGAAGACGAACGCCGTACCGTTAAAGACAAGGCCAAGCTGATTGCTCAAGGCCTAGTAGGCATTTGGTTGGTAGTTGCTCTGGCGATGCACTTGGCGGCGGTTGGTCTTATCGGTCTAACCATCATCATCCTAGCCAGCTCGTTCAGCGGCGTTATCGACGAGCACCAAATCGGTAAAGCCTTTGAAGAAGCCCTGCCGTTTACCTCTCTGCTGGCGGTATTCTTTGCCGTGGTTGCGGTAATTGTTGACCAAGGTCTGTTCGCCCCGGTTATCGAGTCGGTACTGAGCGTGAAAGACGCCAACACCCAGCTAGTGATGTTCTACCTAGCTAACGGTGTGCTATCTATGGTGAGTGACAACGTATTCGTAGGTACGGTTTACATCAACGAAGTGAAATCTGCGCTGTTGAATGGCCAAATCACTCGTGACCAGTTCGACATGCTAGCTGTGGCTATCAACACTGGTACTAACCTACCATCGGTTGCAACGCCTAACGGCCAAGCCGCCTTCTTGTTCCTGTTGACCTCGGCATTGGCACCGCTAATTCGCCTGTCTTACGGTCGCATGGTTATCATGGCTCTGCCGTACACTATTGTTCTGACTATTGTCGGTATGCTGGTGATTCAATCGGGTATTCTGGTTGAGATGACTGACTGGTTGTACGAAATGCACTGGATTGAGCACCACACAGTGCAAGAAGCTGCTGAAACCGGAATTCAAGGTGGCCACTAACCATTTAGGTTAGGATCGGTTAACATAAGCAAGCGCCTAATCAGGCGCTTCTTTTTTGTCAAAATTACTAGATAAGAGATGCTTTAACTATGGGGCTACACCAATTCGCACAAAGTCGATTGGCTTGGGGATTACTACTGGGATTCGCGCTGCTTTTTGAAGGCACCGCATTGACCATCCAATACGCACTAGCCTATGAGCCTTGCATTAACTGCGTCTATCAAAGAACCGCTTTGTTGGGTATCGCGTTGGCGGGTTTTCTCGGAATAATCGCACCACAGAAATGGCCTGTACGAGCAATCGGCTGGTTGGTGTGGGCTATCGCCGCTATTTGGGGGCTTTTGATTGCCCACGAGTTGGTGGAACTGCAAAACAACCCGTCACCGTTTCACGTATGCTCTTTCTCACCAGAATTTTGGGTACCGTTAGACCAATGGTTCCCTTGGTTACTGCAACCCACTGGTAGCTGTACCGATGAACACTGGGTTTTCCTAGGACAAACCATGGCTGAGTGGACTCGAGTGATGTTTGCCGGATTTTCGCTGGCTGCGTTGGTGTTTGCTATTCCGAGTCTGCGCCCAAATAAGACGGTAAATTGATATGGCGCTCACTTGGAAGTTGTTATTCGCTCAATGGCCGGTGTTTTCCGAGCGCATCGAGCAAGCGGAGCGTCAATTAGGTCTTGCTCAGCGCAGCTGGCAAATCGATCACTGCGCACTGCGCGTTAACTGCGCTGATAACGCGCAACAGCTCGTAGATGACTTTGTCCCTTTCGGCAAAGTGGTCAGCAACAAAGCCGTGAATGGCCGCCCTATTCTGCTGCTACAACTAGACGAGCCATTAGCGCTTATCGGCCAGCCACAGCGAAAGATTCGCTACATCGAATTGCCGTTTCCCAAGTCTAAGCCCCATCCGATTGATGGCTGGGAGCACGTAGAGTTGGTGTCACCTTGCGATGCTGACTCAGCTCAAGCGCTTGAGCTGTGCGCCCAACAATGGGTCAAAGGCTATCAAAGCGGCGATGCTAGCTGGGGAGAGTTTGTGGTTAAGTCTTCTTGCCCTAAGGGCGAGGGGGAAGCTCTGGCTAACCCAAGCTTGGCGTTCAAGCACAAAAATGGGGTGTGCATTAAGCTCCACCCCTATTCGTTAGCTCAAGTCTTGGGATTAACCCAAGCGAGCTAGTTATTGCTTGGCTGCTGCGCGGGCCTCTTTCATCGACGGCACCAGGTATTGCGGGTCTAAGCGCAGTTGATACCAATTTACTCGCCAATCCAAATGAGGACCGGTCGAACGGCCGGTGCTACCCACTTCACCGATTTTCTCGCCCGCTTGAACACGCTGCCCCTCACGAACGCTTAGTTTGCTCATGTGCAAGAAGGTCGAGGTGACCCCGTAGCCATGATCCAACACAATAGTACCGCCAGAGTAAAACATGTCTGGCGAAGCCACTGTGATAATCCCCGAGGCCGGCGCCACAATTGGGGTGCCTTCAGGCTTAGCGATATCGATGCCAAAGTGCGGTCGACCTGGTACGCCGTTATAAACCCGCTGACTACCATACACACCTGTGATACGGCCCAACAAAGGCCATTGGAAGTCGGCAAGATAATCTAGATTATCTATAAAGTTTGAGCGCGCCTCGTGGATTTGACGGGTGTCTTGAGCGGCGCGCTCTAGCTCTTTTTGCGAGGGTTGCATGATGTTTTTGGCAATCCCTTCGATCATCTGCTTTTTGTATTCACGCGGTTGTACGTCCAGCGTCAGTGTTTCAATCTCACCGTCTGGATGTTCGACTTTCAACAAATGTTTGGCTTTTGAATCTCTATCAAAACCAAACACGAAGAACCCTTGCTTGGAAACCAGCAAAGATTTGTCGTTTAGTGTCACTTCCGCTCCCGGCGTGGTTTCGCCGCGGATTAAACTACCCTGAGTCATTTCGCCTTTAAGCTGAGTTGCCGCCAGACTCGATGTGGCGACAGCCCATGCCAACAGGCCAAACATTGTTATCGTTTTTTTCATTGGTTACTCGTTGCTATGACAGGTCGCAATGGCACCCTTACCTATGCCTTCATAAGCTACTACTCGAACTTGCGAGCTTGGATGATTGTGGCTACTGACTCGAGCCATAAAGCCGGCCAATAATTCCACTGTGGTATCACAGGGTATGATGTCACAAATTGCTTTAGGAATCGCCAATTGGAACTCACCTTGCGGCGCTTGATAACAAAAACCCCAATGGCTATCAACCAAATGCGAACACGGTTCACCCAAAGTTAACACTTCCAGACTCACTTGGTCTTCTGAGGTGCCAAGGTAGATATCGCACCAACGTTCCGCCCAGTATTGTTCCTCAGAATCTGAGCGTTCGCCATCTAGGTAGACTTGAACTGGAGAGCGATGTCCGTGAGCGATGCGCTGACAATTACCATCGTGCTTTTTCAGCCCGTGGCTGTAATGATAAAAAGCGCCATCGATAGCTTCGCAATGAAACTCGAGCTCAAGTCCCTGAACGTTCTCAGGCAATGCCTGTAACAGGAGTTCGTGCAAGTGAGCATGCACGGCTTCTTGAGAGATCACCTCGGTATCAATCATGGCGTAGGCTTGCTCGGGACAAGCCAGGTGAATCGAGCCCTTTTCAGTGGCGAAATCCACGCACACCTGTTGGTCGCGACGCGTGACTTTGCAGCCAGCGCTGTTAACAGGCACGGCCAAGCGATGATCTACACTATCATCAATGACTTGCTTGATAATTTTTTTGACTTTGGCGAAGTCCAGCACCATATTTTGATGGTCCAGCGCTCCGTCAAGAGTGACATCGACCGACCAACTTTCCCCTACCATTCCGCGCTTGGCGCACAAGTAGGAAAAGTCGGCGACCGTAAGGTCCTTTACGAACAATTTCAATGGGTTCTCCTGGGCAGATAAACAGTCCACCCCAATAGGTTTCACAAAGTGATTCGGGTATTATAAGCGACTGACAACATGAGCTGAAACCAAAATAACAGTCAGGTACTTCATGAAAACCTTAATCCGCAATGCCCATCTAGTTAATCAAGGCCAAATTCTTCAACAAGACTTACTCATTGAAAACGGTCGAATCGCCCGTATTGACGCCGAAATCAGTGCCGACGACAACACCAAAGTGATTGATGCCAAAGGCAAATACTTGTTGCCAGGAATGATCGACGACCAAGTGCACTTTCGCGAGCCCGGTTTCCCTAATAAGGGCAACATAGGTTCAGAATCTCGCGCTTGTGTGGCTGGCGGTATCACCAGTTTCATGGAAATGCCCAACGTAAATCCGCAAACCACCACTTTGGAAGCGCTTGAAGACAAGTACGCGCTTGCTGCCACCAAAGCCGTCGCCAACTTTAGCTTCTATTTAGGCGCTACCAATGACAACCTTGAAGTCATTAAGGCGCTAGACCCGCATCAAGCCTGTGGTGTTAAGACCTTTATGGGTGCCTCTACCGGTAACATGCTGGTTGATAATATCCAAACCCTAGAAGGCATTTTCGCCAACTCGCCAACTCTAATTACCACTCATTGCGAAGACAGCCCGATGATCAATGCGCTTGAGGCGCAAGCGCGTGAGAAGTATGGAGAAGATGTGCCGATGGAGTTGCACGGTGAAATTCGCTCTCGCGAAGCTTGCTACAAGTCATCCTCCTTGGCCATTTCGCTGGCGAAGCAATTTGGGTCTAAGCTGCACGTGCTGCATTTGACCACCGCCGAAGAGCTCGACCAATTCGAGCCGCCAAAGTCCCTAGAAGACTTGAAGAACACCAATGTCACTGCGGAAGTTTGTGTGCACCACTTGTACTTCAACGACGAGTACTACCCGCGCCTTGGTAGCCAAATCAAATGTAATCCTGCGGTGAAAAAGCGCTCAGACCAAGAAGCCCTGATTGCTGCGGTAAACGACAATCGCATCAGTATTATTGCCACCGACCACGCACCGCACACCTGGGATGAGAAGCAAAACACCTACTTCAAAGCCCCAGCCGGTGTGCCTTTGGTACAACATGCACTGTTAAGCTTGCTTGAGCATTACCACAACGGCATTTTCTCACTCGAAAAAATTGTTGAGAAAACTAGCCACGCGGTGGCCGAGCGTTACCAGGTAAAAGAGCGCGGCTACTTGCGCGAAGGTTACCATGCGGATCTAGTGCTAGTGGATCTGGACTCACCTTACACGGTAACCAAAGAAAACATTTTGTATCACTGCAACTGGTCGCCGTTTGAAGGTCATCAGTTCCAATCTCGCATCGCCGCCACTTGGGTTAACGGTCAGCTGATGTGGGACGGTCAAAACCTAGTTAGCGACAAGCTTGGCGAGCGTTTGGCCTTTACTCGCGACTGATACATACGGATTCGCTAGGTTACACAACTAAAACAGGCGCCAGTTGGCGCCTGTTTGCGTTTAGTCGCTGCCTTTTAAGCGACGTTCAAGCTGGTCTTTGAGATTCGGCGGAATGCCTTTGATCATCAAAGTATCTTGGTGAGGGTTGTAAATCACTCGCTCACCCAAATGAATCGCATCAAAGCTCACCGACACGCCAGCACCGCTGCCAGAGAACTTTTTCAGCTGACGCAAAGTTGACTTGTCGCCATCGAATTCATCTTCAAGGGCATAGTCGCCATTATTGGTAAAGGCGTAAAAGTCATCCAAACCCGCTTCGGCCAATTGCTCGGACAGCTCAGGCAGTTTTAGCGACTCGCCCTTGTCTACTTGCTCGCTGGCGTAGCTAAACAGATTATCGCGTACCTGTTGGCGCTCTTGTTTGTCTAGCTCGCTCTCAGCCACACAATCTTCCACTGCCACCATCAACGACTTGTTTTGCGCCTTAACGTTAATACCCTCGGCGCAGCCCATGAAGTCCAAGAAGAAGTCCGCAACCTTGCGACCGGCACGACCTTTGACAAAAGAGATGTACTTGCGACTGTCGGCATCAGCATCCCACTCAGTCAGATTGATGCGAGCCGCTAATTGCAAATTGCTCAAGTCCAAGTGGTCATTTTGGTGCAATTCCATGTCATCGCTAACGGTTAGCGAAGGCTTGGCGCTTAACAGAGCAACGAACAAGTAATCATTGGCGGTGTGGTTGTAGCTCGACAGCAACAAAAAACCACCGGTGGCAAAGTCGTACTTAGACAACTCGCTTTGCAGCAACTCACCGGCTTGGCGGCTAAAGTCGACAAAGCCTAAGTTACCTTGGCGGTATTCGCGCAGGGCTTCTTTGAACGCCGTATTGGCTTCAACTTCTGGGTCGCTCTCCCCTTCGGGAATGCCGAAGTAACCATAGCCTTTACCAGGCTTAGCGGTATAAATTCTGTGCAGTTCTTCGAGCGTGGTAGTGAGTGCCTGACTGTCGTTCAGCGGTTGAGGTCGCATACGACACACCAGCTGGCCCTCGCCTTGGCTAACAATTGCGTGAATGATTGCAGTTTCGACTTGAATACTCATAGGCGCCAATAGTGATGTGGTAAGAATTTCGGTATTATAGGCGGCTATTATCCACTAAAGCGAAGACATGTCACTATGGCGTTAGTATCTAAGTATTCCAACGAGCAGGTTGAGGCCTTGGTCAACGGGGTTTTACAACATCTTGAGCAACAAGAAGCTCCGTTGGATCTCAGCATTATGGTGCTGGGCAACAGTATCAGCCACTTACTCAACACCCGCGTCGCTGCCGAGCAACGTCAAGCACTGGCTCAGCAATTCGCCCAAGCCCTGCAACAATCCCTATCCGATAATTAATGAAATTTCGCCCCAATAGCACTATGGTATTGGGGCAAGCGCATAATAATTAAGGATTATTCAGCGATGCTGAAGCAAGACCAACAGCTCAAGCGAGAGCGCACTTCTTCTCTGATCAACTGGGGCCATTGGTTTGCCTTTTTCAATGGTCTGCTAGCCTTTGTGATCGGCTTTCGCTATTTAGCGGATTCCGGCTCGCCCGAGGGGATCCTAGGTTGGGGTTATTTTTTAATCTCAAGCTTTGGTCACTTCGCTTTCTTGGCGTTTTTAGTTTACGTCTTGTTTTTATTCCCGGTAACTCTATTACTGCCCTTTGCCGGTTTTCTAAGGGGGTATGCCGCGCTAGTGGCGACCATAGCCCTGAGCGTGCTCTTGTTCGACGTACAAGTGTTCAAAGCCTACGGCATTCACCTAAGCCCGTTTGCTTTTGACTTGGCTTACGCCGATCTCAATCAGGTCATCAGCCGTACCAACGCGGCTTTAACTTTGGCGTTTATCATCACCATTGAACTGGTGGCGGCCAATTGGATTTGGCGGCGCATCAACAAGATTCAGAAAAAGAATTTTGGCAACAAAGCCATCGCGGCGGTCGCCGTGTGCTTTTTTGGCTCCCACTTGATTCACATATGGGCAGACATCAGTCAAGAAACTCGAATTACTCGCCAAGATGTACTGCTGCCTTTGAGTTACCCAGCCACTGCCCGCTCTTTCATGGCAGAACACGGCTTTGAGCAAGACAACACGCAAATCACCGATGCCAGCATCAGTCAATTGAACTATCCGCTAGAGCCACTGCAGTGCCGCGGTATGGCCAAGCAGCCGAATTTACTAATGGTAGTGGTCGACGGGTGGCGAGCGGACATGGTAAATGCTGACACCATGCCTTTCTTTAGTGATTACGCTCAGCAGAACCGCAGTTTTAACCAGCACTTTGCCGGTGGCGGACGTTCAGATACCGGCCTGTTTAGCCTGATGTTTGGTCTACAAGGCAGCTATCTAGACGCTGTTGTCGCTGATGACACTGTGCCCGTGCTCAACCAAGTGTTTGGCGATTTGGGCTATCAACTCAACCTGTTTAGTGCCAATCCCTACGACATTGGCTCGCGCTGGTTTGAAGGATTTGAGGTTCACCCGTTAAGCCCATCCATCAACCAAGCCGACAACGATAAACAGCTGATCAAACGCTACCAGGACTGGCAAGCGCCAGCGGATGCGCCTTGGCTTAATATGGTACGCCTAAGCGGTCCTGCAAGCTACGACACGCCCGAAGGCTTTGTCGGGATAGCCACGACTGCCGCCAGCGCTGAGCTGAATGTGGCCGAGCGCATTCTATTCAACCAGTATCGCCAGGCGCTACGGGCGTTGGATAAGCGTCTCGAGGAGCTATTAAGTCAACAGGCACAAGATACTCACGTGATAGTGACCGGTATTAATGGTTTGGTGTTTAGTAGCGATGCCACCATTAACCGCCGTGATTTGTCACCGGCCTCGGTACACGTGCCATTGGTAGTTAGCTGGCCGAACAGCCAGCCTGATGCCATTGACTACGCTACCTCGCACCACGGGATCGTACCAACACTGCTTAGCCGAGCGGCGCTGTGCGACAACCCAGCCAGCGATTACAGCTCCGGCAGTGACCTTTTACAACGTCAGAAAAACGCTTGGGTTTATGCAGGGCATCAGCGCAACTTTGCCATTTACCAACCCAATCGCATCACTTTGATAAACCGCCATGGTAACTACCGTATCTTTGATACCCAGTTCCAGCGCCAGCGCGGTGCGCGACTCCATCCCAAACCCTTGATGGAAGTGATGAATGAGGGACAAAGGTTTTACGACCGATAGAGTTCACAAAAGCCGGCATTGATGCCGGCTTTGTTTTTTGTGAATCAGCAAGCGTTCAGCTTGATGGAAATAAAATTCCTAGCCAAACAATTCTCGTTGGAATCCAATCGTGTCCAAGAAAATATTGCTGATGGTGCTAGGCGCCCTGTTCTTGTTGGGGTGCGGTGTGGCAAGTAACCAACCCAAGCCTATTTCTAAGCCAGAATCCGCCAAGGAAACTCTGCTTTGTAAATTCTACTTCGAGGATTTTGGCCGAATTACTGCTAGCAGCCAGCTGGCCAATTTGTTTGAAGGTCTACCTCAAGGTAAAGACTATTCGCCAGGTGCGTTGCCAAGCATTAAACCGCACCAAGCTTATTGCATAAAAAGCGGCAACTCGATGCTGTTTGAGTCCGACTTAGGCAAACTTTCTGACCAAGGCTGGAAAGTGCAAGATGCTGAAAACGGGGTATTTTGGCGTTAGATCCAAAGCCAAAGGCCAGACGTTTAATAATTGGGCAATCGGCTGAGGCTTGTTTGACACAGAATAGCCGGTGACTTAACATGCTCGAGCGCTCTAGAGAGACTCTCTCTACACACAAATCGGAACGTAGCGCAGCCTGGTAGCGCACCGTCATGGGGTGTCGGGGGTCGGAGGTTCAAATCCTCTCGTTCCGACCAAATTAAAGCCGCAGCCTGAAAAGGTTTGCGGCTTTTTCACATAAAAAAGTCAGAGCATAATTTTAACCTGAAGACTAATCTGTGGGCTAGTCGGGTCAAATCGCAATTAGTTTTGGCTCTGTAACAGGCCTACCTGCATTCGGATTTGGTAACCGACATTCTCTGTGGTATACCAGATTCTACCGTTACCTCCTAGAAGACAAATGTCCACCTTCCGAGTTTTGGCCAATTTTTTTACAGCGGTTAAAGCTGAAAAAATGGTATACAAACTCCAAGGTGGAGTAATCTGGTCGCCAAGTTTGTATAGTTTTCAAGCTGGTATGACTGGTATTAACCTTTCCAACCAATTGTTCTGATATATCCAACAAAGCACACCGGGCAGCAGCAAACGGCCAAGAGCTGCCATTTCTTGCTGTCAAACGATAGAAAACTGTTTATCATGTTAGTAAGAGTAGGAAAAAAATTACCAATTATTCTATATCCATCAAGAACATCGCTTTGTCACAATGGAAGCCAAGTTTTCTCTGAATATTTTTCGCCTCTAATTCGCCTCACCGCCTTTAAGGCTTTGCCACACTTCTAATATTTCATATGCTGAACATTTACACATCCGAATAAAAATAGAAAAGTTAGGTGTTAGAGCTGGTTAAATCACAATGAAAACTGAACGTCTAACTAAGAATCTGTACCAGCCCAATTAGTTAACCACTAGTGGTCTAGCTAATGATTACACGCAGCGACCTCTTCAAATTTAACCCAAGTGATCTCATCAATTTTATTGTATCTGTAGCTATTAACCCAAGTCATGTCGAATGGGTTAAAGTTCTTCATTACCGATATTGGTTTGTTTCCGAAAAAGAATCCATCAGCATATTTTACTAATTCCCCTTTCCATAATACTTTTATGTTGGGCTTAGAAACATCCTCGACATAGCCCATTAGATTCCTATTGTAGCTGCAAACCTCGTCGCCCCGCCTCAGTTTCGCATTAGCTGAGCTCCGAGTATTCCACCTAAGTTCATTAGCAAGATTTTCTAAATCTACACTGGCTTTTTTCAATTTTTCAATTCTAGCTAATTCTTTTTTCTTTGCTTTTTCTTCTTCTTCCTGCTGAATTTTTCGGGCAATTCTATCTTGCTCTCTTTTGTGTATGTTCTGTCCGAGCTCAAAAGCTTTTAGTAACTGATATTTATAAATGGCCTTTAATTCAGCTTCACCAAGAATAGAAAGGGATATGCCTTGTATATTGTCGCCTTGTTTCTTATCTTTTATTGCTCTGACATCATATACGTATAAAGGAAAATCACTATCGTTCGCAAGGCAGACGAAATGTGGCATTAGTGAAATATATTGAGAATGCAAACCTTTTCGCTCATTTGAGTTTATGTTTGCATCAACATTAAGAATATCTTTCAATGCATAAATTTCGAATCTCCCACCATTGCGCCAACCCCGACGAATAAAGCTTTTAGTATCTTCTGTGCTAAAACCTCTCTTCTCCGGCAATAAACTCTGTTGCCGCAACAAATGCTCCAATTCAATATTCCAATAATCTTTTCCTTTCACTCCACCTAATGTAGCACAATGCCTTGGGAGCTTTTCTTTATAATACTCAAGTTGTCTATACGCAAAGGAACCTAACCAATGAACATATTTTATACCACGAGTTTCGGCAATCTGACCGTTGTGAGCGAGAGCTAACGAATCGACAACTTGTTGAGGGGTTGCTTTATTTGAAATCAATGAATTAAGGTTTCGACTTTGCTCAGAATTAATACCAACAGTACAACCAGAAAGATTGAATACAATAAAAACAAAAGCTAGCCCTTTAACCGAACGACAACCTAACATCTAACCACCTTTTAACGCTTTTACTACAAAGTTAAAATAATAATCACGCCAAAGCTGGGAATAGGATAGTTATTTTGGAAAACAATATAAGAGTCGTGAGGCTTGTCACACCAAAAGAAACGTACATCTGCTAATGGCAGCGCCACTCGTTATAAATGTAGATACCCGCACGCCCAATAAAGTAAAAATAGCTTAACGGACAAGATTCAAGGGTAAATTTACCATTTTTAACCGAAGTTAAAGGTAGAAGTTAGACCACCAGTAATGGCGGCCTGCCATAGTAAGCATGCAAGCGAACGACTGCTTAGGGCCAAGCTTAGCCTCGCTATGCCACCAAAAAGGTCTTCAAGAGACCTTCGACTAGTAGTTTTCGTTCGCACAATATTCTGGCGACGAGTGGAGTATGGCTACTAAATGATCTGAGCGTATTCAAATAGCTTTTTAAGCTCTCGAATTCGCCAATAGTGACATGGACCACTTGCAAGATCGATCTTCACTTAAAGCTATAAGCCTGTCCTCAACATGAGTTTTATCCCATACCGCTGCACACTCTAAATTAAGACAGTCCTCACGAGTTGCCTGTACCTCAACACCCGATTTGACGATAGAAAATGACTTTGCGATTTGATCAAATTTGTAGAATTCGGGCTCAGCTAAGTCGAGTTTTGAAATGTCGATGCTACCTACTTTCGGCCATCCTTTGCTACCTAGTGCATATTTCATCACCCAAATTTGAAACCCTATATTTCCAAAGAGGCTCTCTGAAACCACTTGGGGGCTCTGATAAAAACTGCCACTAAACGCAATCAACGGGTTAGATACAACGACACCGTATGTAAATAGCCCGTTTGCTAGTTCAATTTCTACAACTTTACCCTGTTCAAAATTCTTAGCCATGCGTCCTAAATCTAATCCATTGGTTAAATGCTCTTTTTGAAGAGCCTATACTATTTTGGCCAAAATACGAACGACCGCTAAGGGCCACATATCGACAGCTCTGTAAGAAGGCATACTGGGATTTAATTAATCTCGTCCTTGCGGTTAAGGATAAAGCGACTCTTAATCCTCGAAAACCACAAGCTAAAATCGTCCGTGTTTTCAGGATGCTCTAGTCGAGCAAACGTAGCCTGGTAGGTAGTCTCAAAGCCGCCGTAATTCGACGTAAACCTGTTCACAAACTCCCTTGTTCCAGCTAGAAGTATCGACTCATCGATGTGTATGAACCAATCTAGTTCCGCGTCAAAAATATAGATGCCCTCGCTCGGAAGAAGCTGTTGAGATACTTCCACTTGGGAGTCGACCAACGACTGCCAAGAAAGCTCTAACTCAACAACGGGCCTGAAACCCTTTTTACTCCCAGAGCCAGACATAAGAGCTTCCCAGACCATATAGATGCGATTGCTGGAGTGAAGTGATTGAATAGTTTTTCGAAGAGCCTCAAACTTCTTTCTATCTATCCAGGATATAGCCTCAGAGTTCTCTTCTGCAGGCCACAAAAGAGCTGACCAATTATCCCGCAAGGCGAACTTCGGGAATGTAAAAGTCGCTTCGTCATAGATACTATTTGTCACGACTTTTAAAAGGTTGAGGGGGTTACGTTCCATTCTTCGTTGCCCTATGAAATCGACTCTCAACGAACTGATTTATAAATGAGCATACAACTAACTTGTCATGTTTTCGAATGGCCGATTAGGGCCAAGCTAAGCCTCATCATGCCACCCTTGTCTAGGACATGCGAACATCGGCCAAAAGTAGTCATTCACTGTCTTAGTGCAACAGCTTTGATTCCTTTAATAGAGGCGCTTGCTGCACAAACAGACGCAAAAGTCCATGGAACAGTTTTCAATTCAAATGAACAGTCGTAACTTTATCGGAGGTTGCCAAGGCAAAAGAAAAGCGCCTTTCAGACGCTTTGTCGCTGTTTCTTGGCATGCTAATAAGCTGAGCTTGACCCTTCATACTTGCTTAGCTTTTTCTTCTTGTCGAATTCTTTTATCTCTGCATCCATACGTTCTTTAAATTCGTCCACGTCATAATATAGGATTACCTCGCTGTTCTCCCACTCCTTTTCTAGTTTGATTATGACGCCGTTCTTTTCCCAAGTATGGGTAAGGTAGCCTAGCTTTATTGAATCAAAAACGTAGGTAGTTTCACCATATTTTTCAGTCAAGAGTTCTTTGATTTCTCTGAAGAATTGGAGCGACCGCGAGCCGAACTCGTACTGAATTTGCGCTAAATAATCGCCAGATGACCCATAGCCACTGCTATCAGAGCTGATCGAATAAAAGACGAGCATTCTTTCAGAACTCTGCATTAGGTTGCTAGAAAAGTAGGTGTCAGCCCAATAGTTATAGTCCTCTCTAATTGCCTGTGCGCCAGCCTCCTTTATTTTTTCGCGCATCTCAGCTCTAGTGGCTCCATACAGTTTTAGGCCAAACAAAACTGGGGAGTCCTGGTTTCTCAGCTTAATTTTCTCTCTTTTTTCGAGCTCCTCTAGTTGGCTTTTAGCAAATCTGTTGCCAGCATCTATTGCTAATTGAAACAACTCCTTGGCTCTGCGTATGTCAGTCTCGCCTCCCTGCCCGTCGCGATAAAGTTTTGCCAACCCCTCATAAACAAGATGAGTGGGCCTTTCAGAGAGCGCTTTCTCGTACCAGTATCTGGCCTTTGCGTAGTCCACTTCAGCGCCAGTGCCTAACGTTAGTATATGCGCCACGTGATAATAGGCTCTTGACTCGCCCATATTCGCAGCTTGCTTAAGATACTTATAAGCCTCGTTCGGGTTCCTTGCTCCCCCTTTGCCATTTCGTAATAAATAACCGAGCATATATGCTCCGTAGCTGCTATTTTGGTCGGCGGCCTTCCGATACCATTCACGAGCTAAGGAGTAATCCGGGTCTCCGATGTTCCCTTTCCTGTATAAGTCTCCCATGTGTACTTGAGCCTCTGCGTGACCGGCATCAGCGATGGGCTTCCAAACGTCAATAGCTTCGGAGTACCGGCCGAGTAGATATAGACCTCCCCCTTTTAGGGTCTCTTTGCCAAAGATTTTGTCTAGTTGGTTCTGGCTGTACAAGTCGCCCGACTCTGCGGCTTCTTTATACCAGTAGATGGCCTGCTTTAAGTTGGGTTTGACGCCTAAGCCAGAATAAAACATATCGCCGAGCTCTTTCTTGGCTCTAGTATTTTTTTGGCTTGCAAGCTTCTTAAACACCTCCAAGGAGGGCTTGTAGTTTTTGTTTTGTTTGGCCGACAGTGCAATCTGAAGCTGTTCTTCTGCGGCTTTATTGTATTCGGCGCGACGGGTTGTTCCTGCTTTATAGAGCATTTCTAGGCTTTGTAAATTGCTCCCCCTGTCTCGCTCAATCTTTGCCAGGTAGTAAAAGCCCTCCAAGTCGCCCCTCTCGGCTATCGCCCTGCAAACAGCTTCTGCTGTCTCCTTTTTTCCTGACTTGTAGTACTTTGAGCAGGATTGAGCAGTAGGGTTTTCAAGGGGGGCGACTGCGCAGCCGCACAACATGGTTATTGCGGCTAGGCCTACAGCTGTTTTTTTCATCCTTTTAAATCCTGCTTCAAGTGTTTGTTGTATAACGATTTGGCCATTCAATTGTTAATTCACAGTAACAATTGAATGGCCAAAGTAAATAGCAACAGCTAAGGAATCTCCATTCCTGTGATGGATATTGAGGTTTGTCCGGCAGGCGTTTTAAGCGGGTGCTTTAACTGCCTTGTGTAGGCAACAGAAAGCACCTAACGCGCTCTACATTTTCCGTCTTTTTGATAGGGCCGGTGAAAAAAAGGGGGGGGCGACCTCCGACCACCGGCCAAGAGTGGTCATTCATTGTCTTAGCTAATCCAGTCTTAAAACCCATAGCAAAAGATCGAGATAAATGATTTAAATGCCATTCCGATTAGCCTGTCGATTAGTAAAAAATGACAGGAGAGAATCAGATTGGAAATAAACTGACTGGCTGTGTACCTAGGAGCGCCGGTACTCGTGATAGAGATTGTCACGACCACATTTTAACTACCCCGTTTTTTTACCAAATACGCTTCAACAAGCAAAACTAAATAAATAACAACGCCCTATACCTACGCTTAATTGAAGGAGGACTTATATAACCCTTGACGTCGATCAAAGAATGTAACGCTACTATTGGAATAATAGTGCCTTATGCGGCAGGGATTTACCGTTTGCCTAACTGAAGAACAAGGAATTGTTGATGTATTCAAAAATCAGGCTAATTTTACCGGCCGCACTTACACTCCTCTTAACCGCGTGCTTTGAGTCAGATGATTCTAAGGCACAAAAGCTCTTGGTGAGCGCAATAACAGCCCATCAGCAAGCAACCAATCACGAGAGCACCAGCGAATTAAGGCTCAAAAGTTACCAGCAGACATTCGACAAGCTGAGAGAGCTTCGAGAGACTTACCCAAACGCAACCCCAACCTACGAACTACTAACTGACCAAGTTTCACTAAACGGTGTCAAACTTAGTGAACTTAAAATCGAACACAACAACTACCTCTCACAATTGCGAAAAGAAAGAGAGGAGCAAATCAGGCAACAACAAGAAGCAGAAAAGCGCAAAAGATTTTATTCGAACCCCGCCCTGGCCTACTTTAAAGTCAAAACCAAACCCTTTTATGACTCAAGGGAGATGGACGATGAAGCAAAAATAAATCTAGTTGGGAAACTCTTTTTTCTTATCAAAGAGCTATTGGGGAGCCATGATACGCTCACTTTCCGGCCAATCTTTCAACTTATTGAGCCTATTATTCAATCAATCGAAGACCGTCGAAAAAAAGAATCACTAGCAACTAAATTCGAACTCTATTATGCAATCTTCATTGATGACGAGCACGCGACTAAGACGCTTGAAAAATACTCAGACCCATCAGCGCTCGACGAAGCACATAGAGACGAACTAGCTCTTCTCTCTATAGCGTTTCATCACCGTAACCAGTCTGATAAAGTCCGATCCGTGCTTAACAAGATGAGGATAAACGCAAAAGAAAACAGATGGTGGAACGGCGGGCTTGTATTTGCATACATGCACATCGACCCTGAAGCGGCGGTTCAGCTGGCAATAGAATCTGCCAGAGCCGCACTAGAATCTTTCAACTTCAGAGGCCAGTCTGAATTTTCGCCATACGACACATTCTCTCCCTTCATAGGTTGGGAACGACGCCCTAAATACAGGGAGCTTTACAAAATATTGATTGTTGGGATAAATAAAGCGTTTACTGAGAATTACCACAAAACTAGCCCATACAGCCCCAATATGGACCGGGGCAAAAAAGAGTTATATTTAAGACTCCAGCAAATAGACAGGCGAGACTTGGCTGAGCGATGGGCTCCCTCGACCCCTTATTGCGCCGATGACGAAATAATCTCTGCCCTTAACTGCGCAAACCAAATCGCGGTGTTCGACATCCGCACCACTACACGAAAACGCGAGTTCAGAAAACATCTTGAACTTGCCAAAGAAAACCAGCACTTTAAAAACGAACAGGATGAGACAAGAATCCTGTTGGGACTGGTAGAAGCAGGAAGAGTGAAAGAAGCTAAAAACTTTCTATTTTTCTCTTCTGAGCAAGCAATATACTCCCATCTAGTTTGGTTGGAAACTTATAAAGCCGATTGGAGAAAGGCCAAACAATACCTAGCGATGGCAGAACCTGGAACAGCATCCAGAAACCTTTGGGACACTACCCGACTTCTATACGGTGGCGACATAGCTGAAACCGATACAGAAGAGTACATGGAATATCTCTACGGACTATTTCTTAAGTTCGAAAGCACTTAAACACAGTGCTATGTGCTCAAGGGCTAGAACATACAAAAACCTCTACTCATTTGAGTTGAGTTTTTGTGTATTGTCAAACAATGACTAATACGTTTGGAATATACCTACGAATAGTTAAAACATCTCTGCGATGCATAGCTCAAGTCCAAATGCTCTTAAGCTTTGCTACACATTTTAAACTATCCACTCTTTCTACCTTATTGACAGGAAGAGTGTGAAATAAATAGGTAAGTGAACGGCAGCTAAGGGCCATATTTGGCCCCGCAACTATGTCCACTTGCAAGAAATTTAGTCAGGGCATGTGAGGGATTGTTTCAGCAAAAGAAAGTGAAGGACTGACTTATCGCCAGCCCCCCTGATTAACTATGCCGTTCGCTCACCCGTTGAACTCACAGCCAGACCGAGCCTCACTTTGCCATTGTAGTCTCAGTAATAGGAAATTAAGGGAGCAATGAATCCCCTCCGCCTCACAACAAATTGAGGCGCCACAAGGCTAATAAAGCACCCACTTAATAATCGCCAATTTTTGTTAAATGGTAATCCCCCCGATAAATAACAGAGGCAAAAAGAGCGCTATACGATGCTCTCTTCCTTGCTTCTTTTTTTAGTGTTTTTACCGGCGATTCTAGCACCCCTGCAATGGACTTTGTTCAAGCGAGGGAATTCATCCTTTGAGCCTTTTAAGAACTCCAGGAATACTGATTTATTCCGAGACGTCCAACTATCTAAGGATAACTTTTGCTTATCTAAACGCTCTTTCACTTCGGCAGATTCACCAGCCGAGTTCTCGTACAGCATAATTAGATTTGCTTCATCATTTTCATTCTGAGGTAGAATAATTGTAGAGTCACTAGGGAACTTTGACATCAGTATATACTTATCGTCGACCCCAACACTGGATAGATAGTATTGCGCTGTAATAGCTCTATGCACCTTTCCAAAGGTTGCTACCTTTAGTGCATCGAGCAGATCAGCAAGCCAACTAGATTCACACTCTCTAAAGAACGACGGCGAGTTATTTACATAGTCTAGCAATGCATCGGAAACGACCGCGTTAGCTCCCTTAAGTCTTGTGTTCGAGGATTTAAAGTGTCTAACAAATGCCTTCTCTGAGCCTGTAGGGGACTTAAATAGCCCCACACAATCTTCTGGTACTTCATAGTTACTTTCGAAGGCTGAAAGTAGCTTCTTGGCAAACTGTTTATTCGACCTACTACCAAGTACATCTTTAACAAATTCAGGGGCATAGTGTTTTACACTATCGCTTTTCACGTGAGTCTCCCATCCTGAAACCCAGCCAATAATTAAGTCAGGCTCCCCCACAGCTGCTTTCAACACTCCATAGTGACGAATAGCTAGTTCATTAATGGAAAGTACGCCTACCTTACGGCCCAAAATACATCTCTTTACAGAGTCATTGATTAGTTCAGCAATCCCATCTCTATGCATGCCGTTTAGTATATTGTTAAAGCTTTCTATGAACGGAATATATCTAGCGATATCCAGTCCTTTGCTTTCATATTCTGTAAAGATATGCCTATAGCTTTCGAAGGTGTTCCAGTCCTGATGCTGAATAATATGTGACAAGGTTTGCGCCAGATACTCCTGCTTTCGCTCGTGACTCATAAGTTCACAATTGCTAATATACTCTTGACAGTAGTTCGTGGTACGCCAGCTTGTATCGAAAGGTAGCGCATAAAAATCGTCATTTTTGATTCTCATATTAAATTCATGATGATTCAAAATAACCAAGTCTGAAGCTGGTCCGTTTTCACCAGAACTATCAAAATCCCCTACTCTTAGGAATTTTCCAATCACTTGGAACAAACTCGATTCTATGGGGTTGCCATTTGCATCAACATTTGCCTTAAGTATCTTTAAGGCCTGACCGCTATTCTTGATACACTTATCCAAGTTCCACTCAGGGAAGTCCTTCCTATATGGCCAAATAAGCTCAACGAAAATTTCAGAGTTACTAGTCAGTTGAGTGAGCGCTCTGGGTTTCTTGTTGGCTAAGACCCCTATCCTATAAAGTAAGTTAAGCTCATCTTTTTCTATCGAATTCTTATCTCTGGAGTAGTTTCTGGCCTTCCTATCAATAGATTCAAATAACGAATTAAGGCTTTCATTACTGACTTCAAACCCATGTTCGCTTAGTTTTTCTAGTGCACTCAGCACAGAAGTAAGGTTTTCTGACGAATATATATAGGACTCATTGAATACTATGTTTATTTCTTTAAGCCACCTATCTATCCAGGCCGAAGACTCATCGAAATCAAAAATTACCATTTCCTCTGCCGTGAACAAAACCTCCTCTATAGGGCACTCAGAAATCATTTTCTTACACACGGTATCAAATCCAAAAGTATCCTTTTTACTTAGTATTTCATCAACATCTCTTCTTTTAATTGCGGCTTTGAGAGGTTCAACAAGCCATTCGCTCATTGCAATATTTTGCGTAGATTGGAAATGTATACAAATTAGCGACATTGACCACTTCGTGTCAGAAAAGTTTTTCCTCATTAACCGCTGAGATTCGTAAGCAGCTTTTTCAGCTCCCTTCACCGATACTCCTGCTGAAAATCTTTGCATAAGTATCTTAAAATCGACACCAAGGTATCTTACCGACATATAATAGTACGCGGCGATTATGGGACTGACTTTATCAGGACTGCATTTTATTGTACTGATAATACCATTCAAATACTGCTTTAAAAGACGAGGGGTTATCTTGACACCATGGCTTCCACACCAAACTTCCAACAGGTCTGCTACAACATCAATCTGCTCATCAGTTAAATCGTGTTTTATGAAAGATTTTTTGAAAAGCTCATTAAACGCCTCTCTCCAGCCAGCGCTCACTATGGGAGAAACCCAAAACCTAACAGGAAACTGCTTTGTAACGGACTCTCTTCCCACTATAGGATCATCAGAAATCGCAGAAGAGATTTGTGATGAAGAAAACGGAACAATTAACCGGAAATTACTGACATTGCTAGATATAAACAACTCTATATCACTCCAGATATCTCTAACCTTTTCTGAATCGGATACTCTATCTAAGTTATCAATAACAAGAACATAGTTAATGTTTTTAGGGATTTTGTTAGAAAACACCTCAAACGCTTGTTGTAACTCAAGACTTCCAACCTCTCGGTTAACTAGCAACGTTTCGCTGATCCTATCGGTGGAATTTCTTTTTAAGAGATTCCCAAAGGTGCTTTTTCCAAGCTTTCTACAAAACTTATATTTTTGGGCCAGCCAGGGGGCGCTAAGTAGTTTTATAGCTAGCAAGAATAGTACTGGCGAAAACAGAATGAGAAAACTCGAAGCTCCAGCCAAGTCGAAAGAGGATGAATTCACACCCCGCAGAGTATTGATTGTTAGGGAAAGACTTTCGAGAGCAGGCTTTAAAGCTTGAGTTGAGAATAGTAACAGCAAGGCAAAAACCGCCGTTGCGCCGGGTATACTACTATGGGTAGTCTTCTCATAATCAAATTGATTGCCCAAAGCTACACTCTGAGCTTCCCTAATCTCCTCGGCATTTTCCTGACCATCAATACTCGCAATGGATTCGGCCAAAGTTGTCACTAAAGCCTTTTTAGTCGCAGAATGTTGGTATTTTTCAACATCAAAAGTAGTAAAAACGTACCCTTTTTCTGCGAGCATTTTTTCGGTTAGAGCGATTACTGTTGACTTACCTGAGCCAAGGTCTCCCTCCAAACAGATATTTTTGATCTCTGGCTGGGTCTCAAATGTCTCAGCGATTTGAATCGCTACGTAGCTATGACTTCCTCCCTTAAAATCATCACTACTAGATGGCTGTTCCAAGAGAAATTTCATTTCAGACTGCTCAACTTCTTTAGACACTTCATCATCCTAAACTTGCACAAAGACAAGGAACGATTTAACCACCCAATTTCGTCACTAGCAAGCAGATAGATCAATCTATGAGAACATCAAGAACTTTATCGGTAAGAGTCTGATATATATGAGAACTATTGCTACTTACTGAAATCAATACAGCAATGAAATAAGGCCCTAATAAGCCCAGACGCCTCCTCAAATCTTTGCTTGATCCACTAAGTAAGCGTAAGACGAAAGTCTTTGGAACAAGGACTGCCTTATGCGTAGCCAAACTAAAGCGAAGCGGAAGTTTGGCGGCGCGGCGCAAATGCACGGTGTCCCGTGCCAAAGGGGAAATTGGTTTCGCTTAAGCGAAATTCATCCGAGTCTGCAAAGCAGAATCGGATGAACCAGCGAGTTTCGCCAGAAACGAGAAGCGTTGAAAGGTGCGAACGACTTCGGTACGAAGCGCACCGTCATAAGCGGCAAATTTGCCCTTTGGTACGGGGCATCGCCCCGTGCATTTGCGCCCATGCTTTAAAACGCTAGAGCGAAGCTCGTTGAGTCATCGCGTTGCAGCGCAACATCAGCGATGACGGGCGTTTTGGAGCATCAATCGAAACCGGCGAAGTCCGGTTTTGGCTGCCCACGATAGTGGGTATTTGGCGATAGCCTATCTCAGAAACAATCCAGGCTTGGATTAAGCGTTTCTGGCATTGATTCTGTGAACCAATGCTCGCTAACGAAGCGCTGTTCCACGCAGACAAGTTTCTGCATAACCGCATTTTTTACTCACCTTTTGTTTGATGCCATCATGACCATGCTTTAACACCTCGCGCGAATCATGGGTGGTGAGACCTGGCCAGGCCCACCCCAAGTGAACCGTTGAAGCACCAAGGCGGCCGCCGGCTTATTTAATATTTAAAAGGAAGAGGAAAAAAAGTATTACGAAGCGACGATCACAACACCGCTTTGAATCAACGGTTACGGGCGCTTCAGGAAGAAGGGATTTGCGATAGGAGACTTTAGGCGTGAGAGCCATACTAAAGCCCAACCAACAACTCATCTCGAGCACTATCAGCGCAACTAACTACTTGGCAGCTGATAACTCAGTGTGCGGGGATTTCGATAACATAGAAAAGCTTGGCCGAAGCCAAGCTTTGTAGTTGCTTTAGTTATAACGTCGATAAAACATCGCCTCTTGCACCAGATAATCCAAATCATGCTCGGCCAGATACGTTTCCAGCCAATCCACAATCGGCGAATAGTACTGCTCCAGTAGTTGGTCACAGGCATGACGGCGTTCATAACGCCAATAGGCATAGTCGTTACCGAGCCAGGCTAGCATTGCGTCATCCGTAGCAAGCGCTTGAGCCTCCTCAATCGAATTAGCTCGCCAGCGTTTGAGCAAAGGCAGTGAGCTATCCCCTACCCGTCCTAACTGATAGGCCTCAAGGTGCGAGTTAATCGCAGTGACCACTGGCTCAAAACCTAAGCCTTGCACCAAGGTTTCTGCCGTTAGCGGTTTATCCATCACAAGTCTTCTCCTTATTCGTTATGGCTTGCATGGATAACAAGGCTCGATGGGGGAGAATTTTAAGAAGAGCGGTCAAAGTTTGTTTGGGTAGTGACTAGGTATGAGCTCATCCATAACCAAAAGTGAGACTCTCATGTCTAATCAAACATCGGATTTGCGCGTTGAGTATGAGCGCTACCTACAAGTCCCCCACCAATATCAAGAGGCCCCCAGTAAGTTCTACACCGGTAAAGTGCGAGAAGCGGCAACGCTCAAGCTTTTGGCGCGCTTTCACATTACGTCACCAACGGTCATCAGTTGGTATTTCGACATATCGAGAAACCTAGCGCTGATACATTTAAGCGTTCTGGTAAAAAAAGGGTTGTTAGTTAAAGTGCCAACCCTACGCTCGCCTGATGGGCGGGTTTACATTCTAAGTTACAGCGGCGCACAGCAAGCGGAACATCTGACCCAGTTGCCGGTTTACTATCGCTCTGCCCCTCAGCCGCAAAAGCTGATTAACCTCAATGCCGTTACGCACGACTTAATTTGCAGCGTGGTGTGTCTGATGGGCACTCGAGAAGCCCGAACGGATGCCAAATGGGACGGGTTGATTGCCGAGCGAGAGGTCAATCGTTTGTTCAAGGGCACCGGTCTTCGAGTGGTTGATGCGTTGGTACAGGAGGAGGATAAACAAATTGCAGCCATTGAGATGGAGCATTCGTTTAAGAGTAAGCAAGTTCGCCAGGGGATTTTAGTCAAGTACCTCGCGGCCTTAGAACAAGGCGCTTATGACAAGGTGTTCTTGGTCTCTCAGTCTAAAGGGATCCTGGACGATGCCCGACGTTTGAACGACCAGTTGATAGCGGAGATGCTCGCACGCCCCGCCAATGCTCGCCATGGGGTGAGTATTACTGAAGAGCAAGCGCAGTTGCTGCAAAAAGCCTTGGTGTATCGCAGCGCCTTTTGTGAGGAGATTGAGAGTCTTTTCTATCGATAGCCTAGCCATTTGGCCAGTTGCGTTAACTGATGGCCGGCGGCGGCAATTAAGTGCGTGGGTCCGTAAAAAATAAAGTAGGCCATAATCTCTTTCCAACACTCCTTGCCGCCGGCACGTGCTCGCGCTCTGCGATATGGCTCAAAGCTCAGAGCAACGCCTAAGTTCCAAAGGGCAAAGACCAGCTCACCGGGCTTTGAATCGAAGTAGGTAACCAATGCATCGAAGATAAAGTTCAGCAGGATGTAAGCCACCAAGGTGGGTAACCAGGGCTTGATGTCATCGGGCCATTTCATTCATCACTCCTTTGAACTCACTAGGCTCATCCGTTCTTCTCTGGGTTGAGTGATTGGGCCTAGTCATCATCCTCGATAAACGCGACAACCACATCCGCATCAAACCCGTAGCCGTAAAGGTTGAAAGCCTGAATCAATTGCTCTCTGTCAAAGCTCTCGCCTTGGGAGGCGCTCAATCGGGTGATGACTTGGGTTAAAAACTTCAAAAAGGCGTAATCTTGAGGTGTGCCAAAGTACTCCCCCACTTCAGCCACCCAAGCTTTTGCCTGCCTGAAATGGCTCAAAGACATCACTTCATCCATCTTTACACCTTTATCGATTGTCCATTGATATGAATAGCTTACGGGGCAATAGCCCCGTTGCCTAGGAGTGCGCCTGGTAGTCAGCGATTCAATCAATCCAGATGGGACGGCGGGTGTACTCGGTTAAACGCACATAGTGGTCAACAAAATCAAAGAGCAGCTCACGCTCGCGGTTGTTATCCACGCAAGCCTCTAATCGGTCGGCAATCACTTCCGATAATTGGGCATGGTTAAAGTTCGGCATGCATTCATCGGGGACCCAATCGCCGTACATGACCTCTTCCAAAATGTTAGAGAGTAGTAAGGCGTTGAGTCGCACTCGCTCTAAGCGAGATTCCAGCAAATAGTGAAGGTGGGCGTCGGGTGCTCGTTTGTATAAATCGGTCATGGCAAAGCCTGTCAAAGTCATCGTGCGACATTGCACATCCATACCTAGGAGTGAGTGTGGAGAATCTGCGTATTCCATTCAGCGGAAAAAGAAAAACGGACCGCTATGAATAGCCGCCCGTTTTCCGTTTTTGCTCTTGTCAGTTTCATCGAAGCATCAACCATAACGCTTTCGTATGGCCAAGCCTGTGACACGGGCCAGCGCGTCACCTTCTAGTGACGCCGCACGTCCTTAGCGACATCCACTGCCCTTGGCCGGCAGTCAGACTTTGTGAAGTGATGATTGAGCGCCTCAAGTCATTAATTGTGTTCTTTTGATACCTAGGGACTGTCAACGGAAAAAAGCGAAACCAAAGTTTCGCTTTTAGTTTTAGAGTTGCTCGATAAGCGACAACCAATACGCTTGCGCGACCTCAAAGTATGGCTCTGGCGGTAAGCCAAATACGGCTTCAAACTCCTGCGCGAACAAGCCACAAAAGGAGCGTATCTCATCAATGTAAACGAGTAAGCACAACACCATCTCATCACCTTCAAGATACCGTCCACTAAACTCATCGTGCGCTTCGAGTATTGCTTTACTAATGCTAATTCCCAGTATTCGCCCATCCCCTGCCCGATGCTGGTAGATGTATCGGTCAAAGGAAAACTGGCGTTGGCCTTCATCATCTGTGCCATGCCGGCAATACAGCAACACCGTACTGACATCATCCCAAGGTGACTGGCTCGCGCGCTTGTACTCTCTTAGAAACTGCACGTCAGCTCCCATCTATACTCTCCCATATGTTGGTCCTCACATAGACCTAGGAGCGCAGCGGGGAGAATAAGGAAGACCGAGTCAATTGGTCGATGGGTTGAGACTAGAGTCAGCTTTCCGTTCGCAAGGCAGTGATTGCTCGAGCTGTTTAAGCTTGGCCTTTAACACTCGAATCTCTCTTGCCTGGGCGTCAAGTTGCGTCTTCAGTTGTGTGGTCTCGTTTTGAAGAGTATCAGAAAACAACTGTTGGCCAAGGGCTCCCCCTACCAAGAGGCCTAGGATAACTACGACGACTTTTATTGATTTAGAGTTCATTTCGGTGAATCCTTTTCCGGCTAATTGCTACAGGTGTGTTCTACCACTCATCAAAACCGCCGCTGGAAAACGTGTCGTCTATACCTGAGCTAAATGAATCATCGACCCCGCAGCCAAATGAATCGTCGAAACTGGATGTGCCAAGGCTGTCATTCATACTGCTATCCATCAAATCATGACTGGAATCAGTGCCATAAGGATTACCCTCAACATCAACACCTCCAGTGCCATCGACCATTGGCAACCCGTTGGCGGGGTTGATGGCATTGTCATCCACTGACGAAGTCGCTGATGAACTATCGCCAAAGACGTCGCTAAGCCAATTGAAAATACCCATGATTCCTCCTTGAAGTTCATCACTAATCATTGAGCAACGCTCAAATCACTTGCATGGTCAGAGACACAAAAGATACTTCTGTTCTCTGACTACTGCAGTTATTCAGACGATAAAACAGTCAGTTAGGAAGTCAATGAGTGCACCTTGGAATGCGCTAAAAGAAAGTTGAAACAGACTGAGCTAACGACGTTTGTACCATTGCCAGAACTCCATCGGCAACATGCAGGCTCGCCAAACGCCATAGAGATAAAAGTACGCCATGAATCGCTTCCAACAATGCGGCTCATTATGTTTTCGAAGGCTTTGATAGTAAGGGGTAATGCCGAACCCAGCGAAGGCTGAAAACAGAAGCCACAGCGCTACACACAGTTCGAAGCTATGCCTTAGAGCTATTGGTAAAACAACCGCAAGGTAGAGAAATGCTATTACGATTGACGCCAGCCATGCTCGGTACTCTGCTGTAATTCTCATTGATAACTCCGGAATGTCTACCCAATGAAACAATGATGCTAAGTCTTTTGAAATGAATCCATGCCATCTTGCACGAAAAAGTTTTCTCTTCAATGAGTGCGCAGATTACGCGAACGAGAGTTTGGTGGTAGGCTATATTCCTTCCCTATTTG
Organism: Paraferrimonas sedimenticola; assembly: GCF_002282855.1. Taxonomy (GTDB): domain Bacteria; phylum Pseudomonadota; class Gammaproteobacteria; order Enterobacterales; family Shewanellaceae; genus Paraferrimonas; species Paraferrimonas sedimenticola. The sequence goes on from NZ_NRIR01000006.1 coordinate 45,061, forward strand.
AAGCTGTTATCTGGCGATGTTTTTAACATGAGAGCTCTTAAATAAGGGCTCGCTTGCTGCGGTGATTGCCGAAAGTACTTTTGGCCAACTATGAGAAAGGTTTCGTCTACGTAATGGCAAGCCGGTTCAACAACTGGGACTAAAACAGATATGGAGTCTCATACTTTCGAGTGATTTTTTACACAACGGCATACAAGTAAGTGACCCTAGTCTACGCTCAATTGGAACCATCCAAACAGCAAAGGAAGTGCACCATGTTAAAACTAACCCGCCGTGAGCAAGAGTCCATTAGCCTTTTCATATACGACATGGAGATCAAAGTACTAGTAGTTCAGATAAAAGGTAATCAAGTGGGACTTTGTTTTGAAGCGCCACAAGAAGTTGAGATACTCAGAGAAGAACTCATCGAAAGGTGGAGCGACTGACTACTCAGTATGTTTCGGTTCTACGTTGACAATGTCATTAGAGAGCTTAAGCAACCGAAAAGTGGCGTCTTTGAATCAATGAAAATGCTTGCCACACGAATAAGACGCCTACCTCAGTGGTAGAGTTTTGGATGCAGATGTAAATCAACAACTGGCACTTATACCATGGTGGTAGTTTCTGGAGCCGCCTCCCACTAAACAGAAACTGAGCCCAGTAAACCTTATGGAGGTTTAGCTAGGCTCGAGTTTCGAAGCATATGGCTTCCAGTTTGCCAAGATAGGGGGCGCACATATGATACTCAACCGCCTATCTACCGCGAGACGAATCAACGACCCTGCAGACCAATAGCACACCAAATTGTATTCGATCCGATTATGGGCCCCGCTAGCTAATTACATCAAGAGGCAACTCGGGGCTTGAGTGATGGCCGAGATGCTTCTAGGCTCAAAACTCAATATCTACTTAGCTACCCGAGCTCCGCTCTCGTCTTGACTATAACTCCGTCACTCTTTGGCGTCAGCCCTTCTGGTTTCATTGCTGAAAAAGGTCACTTGCTTAACAACGCCAAAAACATCGTGCGCTGAAAGCACATGTGTCTCGCCAGTTGTATGGCTAACCCTTTCGTTGCAGCTGTTCAAGGTTGAGTAATTGTGGATGATGTCTCCTGCATTACCGACCGCGCTATCAACCTCTCGTATCGCACAGAAATTGTTCTCCCGCTTAATTGAGTAGACCTTTTCGCCAAACCGAGATACGTAACCAAGGTCAGGGCGCTCAAACCAGTTTCCACTAAACTCCCACGTTGAACCGTTCATACGCGCAATATACCGACCTTCTGATAGTTCAACGATGTCCCTTGGACCATTATCTCCATGACTTGGTAACCCATTTTCTAAAGAGCGAATGATCTTGCCCTGATAGTCGATTTCAATGACCTTCGCGCCTTCACCTCGCGAAGTCTTAGTGGCAATTATTTTGTCTTTCAAGAATGTGAAGTTACTGTAAGATTGGAATATCTCCTGACCGGCTTTGTATCCATCGAAAAGCACCGTAAAAATACCATCCGCGCCAAGACGACCCATCTGTCCATTCTTAAATACGTACAAGTCAGAGCCAACAAACTGAGTGTAAATCTTGCAGCAAACTCCCTCAAAAAAGTCTCCCAATCTGAGCAGTTGTTTGCCACCTGATGTATTGTGAACAAATATGCTTTTAAACAACATGTTGGCTTTGTCGTCGCGAAGCTGATATGCCACAATCGAGCCGGTGCTGTTTACTGAGATGGTCTCAAATGAGGTGATGCTACTTGGTCCATCTAGCTGAGTGACCTCACTTCCGTTAACCAGCAATTTGGGTCTTTGGCCTGTTGCTCTATAGTTACGAGCTTCAATGATATGGCCCGCAGATCCAATGTTAACTAAGTCAGCGGAATACTCTGGCAAGGCTCCCTCTTTCTTCAGCATGCCTTTCGCGAGTACATCAACCTTAATATCCAACTGCTGATTTAAGAATTTGAACCGTGCGGCCGTTTGGCCTGCGCCGACTGCGGTGACAAGGCCATTATCAACCGTTGCCCTCGTCTCATTCATAGCTACCCACTCGCCTGCTTGTCCCACTTCCTCCGATGTGCGATTTACGAATTCTGCACGTACTGTGAGTTGCTCGCTGTCCCCCACAAAAAGACGCAGAGCGGAGCGATTTGGCACTAGCTGCTTGATTGTCACGACCTCTAGCTCTTTTGTTGCTTTAACGCCGTAGTAGCTATGCGTTAGCGTAAACTTACCATCCTTTAGTGCAGTAAGTTGGCCACTAGTGGTGACTCTGGCATTGTCGTTTGATACCTCCCATGTACCAGAGCTAGAGCTGTCGATTACTTCACCGTTCTTGAGTATGGCCTTAGCTACCAGATTGACTCTCTGCCCCGAGGCAATCATTGGCTGGTTATCTTCTATGTCAATTGATACTACATCACTCGTTACCGAAACCGCGGCTTGCGCTTTTACACCCATGGCTTCAAAAACAACGCTCGTCGCACCAACGCTTACACCGGTAATCATCCCGCCAGATACCGTTACGATATTTGTATCTAATGTTCCCCATGTTCCAGAACCTGTAACATCAACCGATTGACCCGTTGTGGTGATGCCCGTTGCTGTTATAGACGCCTTTTCGCCAACACCCACTTCAACGCTATTTGGGCTTAGAGATACTGATACTATACTTTCCGGCGGCTTGTTCGAGGATGAATTATCGCCTCCACCGCCACAGCCCTGCAGTATGAATAAGAACATTGAAAAAATTAAAAGACTAAATTTATGGAGGTTTTTCATAGCGGGTAACCTATGTTTAATGTTTGATAAGCCACCGAGTTCGCTTGTCAATCTAGCTTTCTCGCGCTTACGTAATTGCATGAAAAAAGCCCAACTTGTGCTTGTTTCAAGTCCGCAACCAAACGAAGTAGGTTTGCTCCACTGTAAACATGCTTTACCAAGCTACCTTCGTTCTTTGAACCCAGCCTGGTACAACTTCGCTTGATAACGCCGAAGACTTGTTGAAACCGTTTTTTGAGATGTACAACAGCAGCAGATATACAGCGAACGTAGCACCACATCTGCTACTAGTCGCTCAGTTGATTGCGTGCGTAGAATACTAGGCGGGAGAATTTTGAGAGTTGTAACTTTTTAAAGCTATGCTTTAAGGAGAGAGCTAGAGACAAGGGCTCTCTCCTCGACAAGCACGTGTCAAGCAATGCTCAAAGGTTAGTTTTTGGATGTCTGGAGAACCGGAGTCAGCCTATATGAAGACAAGAAATACCTAGTTTATTTGGTCCCTACCAGATTGTTATGTTCAATTTGTTATATACCTAGTAACAAAATCATCCATAGCGATAGGCAACAATTCATCATTTATGTTTAGCACAGCTCTAAGCAGCCATTCCCGAATGGCGGAACGAGGCCTTCTTTCGCCAGCACTATCAATAGCCTCAACAATATCGGTAAGGATATTTATTAGCTTATCAGCGTCGAAATCACGTTCTAGTTGCTTATCATAGACAAAGTCATCAATAACCCAATGGTTAGTTGGTTTATTTATTTTACTGCATGCGCAGGCGCAATATCGCTCACCCTGAAAAAATTGCTGCATGGTCCATTTGTAACGTGAGTCTCCGTAGTTGATATCCAAGCCATAGTTATTACTTGTCGGGAAGTCGAAGTATTTATTGTGTTGCTTATTCGGACAAGAACAGTGCCTAGTTACTACGTATATACCAAAATGTTTTGCGACTAACTCTAGATTTTCTTTCAGCAAACTCTCTAGCTCTCGTTTGATGCTAGAGTTAGGAGTAGTGTCGTCCCAAAAAAGCCCATCAGCATCTTGTACACCCGTAATGACCTTTTTTAACTGAGAACGCAAATTTGCATAAAACTGGTTAATTTTCATTGTACTTTCCTTTAAACAAAACAGCTTGTTGTACGGAACTCTCGATTATGTTCGACCAACTGCGCACGGCAACAAAGGGCCAACGGCCTCCTATCGATTTTTATCTTATTGATAGTTGGAGCATATTTGTAGGATTCCTACGATAACTGCTAATTTCCATAACGAAAACTAGCGGTAAAATGCAGGCTCCATCGCACTAATGTGATAAAAATCGGGATCCAATAGATTCCAAATATGTTATCAGCCTACCTTGGAGTGGCATTACAGGAAAATGAAATAGAGGCGTTCACAAAACACGATTTTTCCGCTAGAAATATGGATATACTCAGGTCTAGTAACCTCTCAGAGCCCTTATTTCCCTGTTCATGCAAGAGATGGTTAGCGAAGGCCCTAATTGACTGGGGCATGACCTTCTGATCCAATCTTGGTTTGACTTGCTTAGGCCGGCCAGACCTGAGACACCGTTTCTTAAGGCTTTTATTTCTCTGTTCATGCAAGAGAACATTAGTGAAGGCCCCAATTGACTCGGGCATGTTCGTCTAACCCAATCTTGGTTTGACTTACTTAAGTCATCCATACTTGAGACTCCGCCTCTTAAGGCTCCGACTTCTCTGTTCATGCAAGAGATCGTTAGTGAAGGCCCCAATTGACTCGGGCATGTTCGTCTAACCCAATCTTGATCTGACCTACTTAAACCTTCCATACTTGGAAGTGGAGATTCAGGCTGAAGCAAGGTATCAGCTCCCGATGATAAAGACCTTGACGACGTACCTATACAGTCTTGCGAACGGCTTCCAGCGCTACATCTTAGTCGGTTTTGTCCTGATAAACTCTTTACCATTTCACCTGGAGAGCGGTGACAGTGGTATGGTTTACTTCCTCCATGGCAACCATTTGCATCCAACCCACCAGAGTGAGATAGTGCAAATGGACTGATGTAAACCAACAGCAAAGCACATATATACAAAACGGGCCTTTTCGACAGCACTTTAGCTTCCCCATCAATATAACCAGCATGATAATTCCGCATAAACTAAAGTTTTGAAACCGGGTTTTCAAGTCCGACGTCTTAAAGTAAGAGCTTGGCACTACCTATCCGCTTACTCCAAAAGTGCGCTAGTCCGGCTTCGATAGACTGCTCAAAGCCGGACGGGTGATTAGCTCAGGGTCCAAATTGACCGCTCTTCTCAGTTGTTCTCAGAAAGTTCACTGCGCCACCGCACCAGGATTGCTCTTCCCAGTCTATCTTATTGACTTATTTGAATGTATTCGTGGGATTTTTGCGATTGCCACAGGTTTAATCACCTGATTATGAGAATTGAGTGCAAACCACAGGAGGATGAAGAAAAACTTCGAGTTGTGCATTCAACGCGCAGACTTAATCACCTTGTTAACCTTTTTCGTGAACCACCTTAGAGCTAATATTTCTTCTTGAATACTACTTACTTTGAACGAGTCTCTGTCGAGAATGAGTTGACATTTTTAGCCTTAAAAGCAGAGACCATAGGTCAAGTATGTAGACCAACTATGACTTCGCAAAAAGAACTTAAACAGAGGTATCTAGCATGGTTACTATCGAACAGCTACTTACAATCCAAGACGTTTGTCGATTGACGAAATTAAGCCGTTCTACTATTTACAAACTCATGAGAGACAAAAAATTTCCAAAACCTATAAAAATCTCAGTTCGAAACGTTCGCTGGCCCAAATACGTGGTTGATGAGTGGGCTGAAAGACTAGCCACAAGTCAAGCTGCTTAAAATCACTCGGCTATCAGCCGAGGAGACGAGATGCCGCAAATTGACTTAAGGTGCTCAGCCCATTGGTTGAGCGCTCTCCGTTGCATCTCGAACAACTCGTCTTCCTGAACTCCTGTAACGTAGACTCTTAACATATCAGGTAAACGATGATTAGCTATTAGTTCGATAATATGCAGACCAACACCGATCCCCGCCATACGGCTCATGGCTGTCCGTCGTAAGTCATGAGCTACCCACTTTTCAATCGCCTTGCCATCTAACAAAAATTCACACTGTTTTCGTGCGATCGCTCGAGTAATAGCCTTTTCAGTCATATGCCCATCAGCTTGACTTCTTCTATGGCTTGCCCCAGGCATAACAAAGGCTGACCCATTGCTGAATCTCTTCAGTTCTTTAAATAACTCAATAACTAATGGAGAGAGTGGCACGAGATGCTCCTTACCATTTTTCGACTTCTCTTTGGGAATGTACCATTCTGCAGAGTCAAATCTCACCTCGGACCATTCACAGCGAGTTATCTCTCCACGCCTTTGACCCGTTGCTATCAAGATCTTTACACCGATCTCTACTTGCTTGCTAAGACCTAAGTTACCGATGGTGTTCCAAACCACTGATATTTCTTCGTCTTTAAGTGTTCTTTCTCGAGGGCTACTTTTACCACCAAGGCGAGACTTATTGATATCTGCTGTAGGATTAAAGCTAAGAATGCTGCGCTGAAATGCCCAAAGACAAATTTGACGAAACAAGCCAAGCGCTTTTTTAGCCTGACCACCTGCCCCACGTTTAATACAAGCGTCAGTCATCATGTTGACGTGTCGCTTCTTCAGTATGTTGAGCTTGATGTGACCTATTACAGGGACAATTAACAGGTCAATCGACTCCTTCGCTATTTCTGGACGCTTTCTGTTGAGTTGCGCGTCTAAAGAATACCAAGAGTCACAAAGCTCCTTTACAGTTCGAGGGTTCTCTCCTTCTTGTTCACTTTTCGGATCTAGTCCCTCAGCGAGCATGTCCAAGATGTCTTGATGCCTGTCTTCTGCTTGACGAATGCTCATCTCTGATAGTTTGTTCAATGTCAGTTTGTACTGTTTGCCTTCGAAAGAGTACCTACATAACCAACTGAGGACGCCAGCCTTAGTCTCTCTTAAATAGAGCCCTTTAGTATGTTTGTGTGCTCGCTCCTTTCCCGATGGGTTAGCTTTAATTTGCTCAATATCTCTTTTGCATAAGGCCATGCACGCTCCCCTGTAAGCTCATGGGCTAATCTATGGGCTAACATCGTGGACTTTAAAAAACATCAACGAACGAAGTTAGACAAAGAAATTCGCCATTATGCATTAAAAACAGAGGGTTGAGACTATAAAAAAATCAAAAATACGACTTAGGACAATAACCCCTAGTCATGGGGTGTCGGGGGTCGGAGGTTCAAATCCTCTCGTTCCGACCAAATAGCAAAAAGGCCGCAATCGATTGATTGCGGCTTTTTTGTGTCCGTCTGATTAATCCAACTCGGGCTCAATCAGCTTGGGACTAATAGTTTCCACGTTGACGTCGGCGCGTCGACCGCTAATCAAGCGCCCCAGCGCTGTCCAAACAAAACTACCCGCGCGATTTTCCGCTTTGAGCGGCTTTTCCTGAAGGGCAAATCCCGCCAATGCTTCGCCGGAGACCGACGCGGGATTTCCTATGATAGGGAGCACCGTCTTTAAGCCCTTGATGAATTTTTCGTGCTTACCTTTGAGCACGCGCGGGTGCTGAGTCAAGGCGGTCAGAATGAGTCCTGGGTTAAAGGTCCCTACCTCAATGCCATTGCCCGCCTCTTCTTTGCGAAGCGCCAGTGTGAAATTACGCGCCCACGCTTTGGATGCGCTATAGCAATTCGCGTCGACTTGCGGCCCTTTTTCACCTCGGCCGGTAATGTTGATCAGGCGACCGTAGCCTTGTTTGCGAAAGTAGCGGCATGCCAAACTGCTACCTTGTAAACACCCTTGTATATTCACCGACACCAACAGATTGGCCATCGCCAGCGGAACCTCAGTGGTTGGGCCAGAAGGTGTGGTGGTTCCGGCATTGTTAATCCAACAATCGATTTTGCCGAATGTCTGATGAGCGGTTTGAATTAAGGCTTGGATTTGGCTCGCATCGGTAACATCACATACCATACCTACCACGTTTGCATGACTCGAAAACTCAGCCAAGGTCTCTTGTAGAGCGGTTTCTGACTCGCTAGACACCACCAAGTTAGCGCCCTTTGCCACTGCTGAGTGTGCAGTTGCTAAACCTAGACCGCTGGTGCTTCCCGTGATAACCAATGTCTTCGCCATACCGTATGTCCTTTTGTGGTGTTAGTTTACTTTTTTAACCAAACTGGCGAAAAATTGCGACCGGCGCACAGGGTGAATTTAACCAATATCAAATTGGTAGGGTAAAGATCGAAAAACCCAGGCACAAGGCCTGGGTTTTCTGTGTTTTTTCGGCTTTTCCAATTAAGGATTAAAGCGCGACTTGCGGTCAGTCTTAACTACGTTGTAGGTGAAAACGACTGCGAATAACGAAATGATAGCTGCCATGTTTAACTCCTCAAGGGCTCAACTTGCCCGGTTTTCAATACTCTCTGTTTCGGGTTAAATATTAACCAAAAAGCCTTGAACCCAAGCTGAACAAACGTTCACATTTTCGCCAATTCTAGGAATTATCCATTAATCGTCTTATTCAAAAGACTCTAGTTCCTCGCGTTGCCAACAGGTTTTACAGTATCCAGTGCGGCGTCCCTTCGTCAGCAACAGGTAACGGGCGGGTTTGCTGCACTGGCAAAAGTACTTTTGCGAATAATGAGTGATGGAATGCGCCAAGTCTATTAAGTGCGCAGCGCGCCCTCGAAACTCTACTTTTTTTGCGTGTATAGCCATTCCAAATCACTAAAAGACAAACTCAATTCAATCCCCGATTGTAGCAATTTGCCGAATAAAGCTAAACTATCCGCTATAAGCCTTATAACAATTGCGCTCAACATTCGTATGTCAGTAAAAGCCTTGAACACTCTGTTAGTATCTGTTGCTCTGCTTTGCACTTTTGCAGTGGAAGCGGCGCAGGTGACGGTGCGCGCCGGCGGCTTTTACTCAAAATCTAACTCGTCGTTTCAACTCAACAACCAGGCTGCAGGCTCCTCTCGTGATCTCAATCTCGAGAACCAGTTCGACCTACCAGTCAGAGAGGCAGTACCGTTAATTGCACTGCAGCTGGATTTTAATAACGACCACCGTCTGATTGCTGATTACCAGTACCTAACGCGCAAAGAAGCCGGAGAGTTCAATGGCGGGCCATTTACTTGGCGACAAAATGACACAGACTACCGAGCCAACAACGGTGCTTTTATCGCTAGCGAGTTAACCCTAGAGATCGCCAGTTTAAGTTACGGCATTCCGCTGTGGCACGAAAATGAGTCCATGTTTGGCGTAAGCCTTGGCTTGCACCAGATGAAAGTGCAATTTAGCTTGGCGGGCATGCAGCCACTGTGCCCAGGGCAACCCTGCCCAACCCTTGGTGATACTGTTAGTGAAAAATCCAAGCACCCTATGGTCAATCTCGGCCTTTATGGCCAATACCGGCTATTGAGAAACTTCGATTTAAGCGCCACCGCAAAGCTTTACAGCATTGATACCCAAAACCTCGATGGCCGCTTTTTCGATCTCAACGCTGGGGTAAATTTGTCGTTCTGGAAGAATTTCAAAGCTTACGTGGGCTACAGCTATTTGGAATTCGAGTCGAAAATGAACTTTGAACAAAGCCGTCCTCAATTTAACTACCGCTTTTTTGGGCCTGTAGCCACCCTTGCCTATCGTTTTTAACGAAAACGAGAGGCACTCCAAACCTTTCGTGTTGATTCTCATTTAAGCTATCAGCATCTTCTAATGATTTAGGAACTCCATGTATGTGGTGGCGTTATCTCATCATCGTATTGGCCTACGTATTACTGGCTGCGCACTTTCTTCGCTACGGCAACCTCGCCGTGGTCATTGTTTCTGCCGTCGCTCCGCTACTTTATTTCGTTAAGGCTCAGTGGAGCGACCGAGTAATCCAACTGGGTTTAATCGCTGCGATTATGGTTTGGCTGCAAACCAGCTGGCAGTTAATTAGCATGCGAATCGCTTTTGATAGTGATTACACTAGACTGGCGATAATCATGGCTGCGGTCGTTGGCTTTAACCTGCTAGCGCTGGTGTTGACTCAACAAATCTATAACCGCCGCACTCGGAATTAAACTGCCTAGGAATAAAATTTCCTATTTAATTTCAATAACTTATCGATATATTGGTTCAGCCTCGGTTCAGCTGGACCAGCCTACACTGCTCCCAACAACAAAACACAGAGTTTTTAATGGAGAGCAACATGAAACTAACTCGTATCACTTCTGTCATCGCTGGCACCACCCTAATGGCGGCCGCCGCACCTTCTTTTGCAGCTGAATACTTTATCGGTGGTAACATCGGTGCTCAGCAAAACGAAATTCGCGCTAACACTCTAAACAGCATTGAGCCAGAGCCAATGAACCTAATGCCATACTCTGGCACTAAGCGTGAGCGCGACCCGTTTTACGAGCTGCGTGCCGGTGCTTATTTTGGCGATGCTTCACAGCACCGTGCCACTGTTAGCTACAGCTGGAACTCTGGCAAAATTTCTTCGCTAGAAGGTACTAAGTTTGACCAGCAAAACCTGTTGGCCTCATACGACTACCTAATTCCAGTGACTGCTGACAAGCGTCTAAACGTATATGTGGGTGCCACCATTGGTAGCGCCTACACCAAGATGGACCAAAGCGGTTCTAGCAACGACTTTGTATACGGCGCACAGGTTGGTTTGAACTACCGCCTGACCGACAAGCTAAGCGCTGACTTGGGCTACCGTTACCTGAAGCAAGACTACAAGAAAGGCAACCTGCCAGAAGTTGCACCAACCTCTATCGAGTACGCAGAGTTTTCTTTGAACAACACTCAGCAACTGTACTTGGGTCTAGACTATCGCTTCTAAGCTAGCTTCCCCTTTGGGCGCCGTAAGGCGCCCTTTTTATTGGATTTTTTTCTCTCTTTAGCTGAATTTGGAAAAATAATTCCTTGTTCAGGTTCAATTCAGCCACCTCTGTATACACTCTCCGCCGTCATCAAAACGAAGCCAACACGACTTGGCAGAACATTTTCCTCGGAGAGAATAATGAACGTTAAACAATCAATTATCGCTGCTGTAGCCGCTACCGCTTTGACCGCACCTGCCATGGCTGCTGATTTGTTCATCGGTGCCACCGTTGGTAACCAGTGGACTGAAACCAAAGGCGCTGCTAAAGAGACTTCTTCAAACTCTAACATCGGCCTGCGCGCTGGTGCCATCTTGAACGATACTCACCGTTTCACTGGTACCTACACTCGCTCTGAAGGCGTTCACGGTTCTAAAGACAAAGGCGAGTCTCGCAACCACAACATCATCGCGTCTTACGACTACCTAGTTAAGCTAGACGACGCTGGTAAAGTTGACTGGTTCATCGGTGCAAGCGTTGGCGCTGGTATCTTCAAAGATGCAGGCCTAGGCAACGAAGCGACTCCTGTATACGGTGCTCAAACTGGTTTCTCTTACCAGTTCGACAACGGTGTTCGTACTGAAGTTGGCTACCGCTACCTGAAGCAAGACACCAAGTTCAAAGTTGAAGAGCAAAGCTTCAAAGTAAACAGCACTTCACAGCTTTACTTGGGTGTAGACTACCGCTTCTAAGCGAGTCTCGACTCAATCGAAGAAGGCGCCTTATGGCGCCTTTTTTGCGTCCATTGCCGTCTCAGTTATTAGTTATCGCTAAACTTAACAACCAAGTTCAGCTAGGGTTAAGTCGTTATACATTACACTAGCGTCTTAATTGGCATAGCCTCGTATTCGGGCTACACTAGCCAGACCACTTAAGGGGCTAATTTATCATGAGAATTCTTGTAGTAGAGGACGATCCAATCCTCTCTCACCACCTCAAAGTTCAACTCGAAGAGATGGGCAATGTGGTGCAAGTGGCACCAAACGCCAAAGAAGGTTTGTACCAAGCCACTAACTACCCAATTGAGGTAGCTGTAGTGGATTTGGGTCTACCGGATCAAGACGGCATCAGCCTAATCGCGCAAATGCGTGAGGCTGACGTGCGCGCGCCTGTGCTTATCTTAACCGCCCGTGTTAACTGGCAGGACAAGGTAGAAGGCCTCAACGCAGGTGCTGACGATTACTTGGTTAAGCCTTTCCAGAAAGAAGAGCTCGTGGCTCGCTTAAACGCGCTTGTGCGTCGTAGCGCCGGTTTTGTCAAAACCGTGATTACCTGCGAGCACTTGGAGCTAGATTTAGCCGCTAAGCAAGTAACTCTGGCCAACGAGCCAATGGAAATCACCGCGTTTGAGTACCAAATTCTCGAATACTTGATGCGCCACCACCAAGAAGTGGTGTCAAAGCAGCGTCTACTAGACGTTTTGTATGGCGATAAAGATGGCGATCCTAACACCATTGAGGTGATGGTCTCGCGTCTGCGTAAAAAGCTGAACGCCGGTGGTTTGGACAACTCGATTGCCACCATTCGCGGTCAAGGCTACAAATTTAGCCGGTCATGCAACTAATGCGATTTCTTCGACCCAAAAAACGCCTGCTCACGCGGGTGTTTTTGACTTCGATTGGCATTATCGCCATGGTGGGCTTCGGTCTCGCCCTAATGGTGAACGAACAACACGTTCAAAACAGCTACAACAAAGAAACCGCCAAGCTCATCGCTCAAATCCCAAATGTGGCTGCTGAGTTGCGCGAGCACGACTTGATACCGGCGGACTCCACTTGGCTGGAAGAAAACACCACTCAGAAGCAATATTTAATGGCCTCCTGCTCAGTGAACTACGACCAGGTTTGGACCTCGGTTGCCGCTGTAGACTTAGGACTGTTCGATACTTGTGAGCGCTTTAACTTAATCCGTAATGACGCTCCTCCCTACTATCTGACGCTCGCGGATCAGAAAAATTACTTCATCTACCTGCTTGAAGTAGAGCTAGGTGGCAACCCATACAATCTTTTGGTGATGAAAGACTCGCAAAGTATCGAGCAAGACTACGACCGCTTTGCCCGCAACACTTTCATCAAACTAGCCGTGGTACTAGCGCTCGCTACGGTGTTGATGATTTCAGCGGGCTACTGGGGGATGCGTCCCCTAGTGAAGATGCAAAGTGAGCTGCAACGAATCTCCGACGGTAAAACACAACAGTTGTCTGGTCAGTATCCTGTGGAGCTCGATGGTGTCACCAGTGCGGTTAACCAACTGATTAAGCAATCCGGTGCCCAGCAAGACAGATACCAAAACGCCATGAATGACTTGGCCCACAGCTTGAAAACTCGTTTGGCGGCGGTTCATGCGCTAATGGACGACAACACGCTGCAGCGCCACCAGCTGATGGATAAGGTGATGGACCAAGTGGGTCAAATGGACCTGCTGGTAAAATATCAACTCAAGCGCGCCATGCTCGGCCGCCAAGGTTTGGCTCAAGAGCAAACTGAAATGGCGCCAATCCTAACCCAAATGAGCAATATGCTCGACAAGGTATATCAGGATAAGCAAGTGAGCTACCAGCAGCGGGTCGCTGCCGATGTTTGCTTCCCTGGCAACAAAGGCGACTTAATGGAGCTGTTGGGCAACTTGATGGAAAACGCTTTTCGCTTGTGTATCTCGCAAGTGCTGGTGACTGCCACTCAGCACCAAGACAAGTTAGTGATCACGGTAGAAGACGACGGCGAAGGGGTAGCTCCTGAGATGCGCGATAAGATTTTACAGCGCGGAGTTCGCGCCGACACCAACTCTCCAGGGCAAGGCATTGGACTGGCCGTGTGTAGTGAAATCGTGGCCTCATATCAAGGGGTGTTGCACATTGAGACGTCCGAGCTTGAAGGTGCAAAATTCGAAATCCACATCCCTACTTTGGACGAATCACAAGCTTAATCTCTCGCCCGCAAGGACACCACCGACGCGGGCGTTATCTCTCCTCGACAAGTTCGCTGAAGCTTTTCAAGCTGAGTACGCATTTCCGCTTCAAATAGCACGCAAGCGTGCAAGGGGTTTTTGGCCCGTTCTCTTAAGCGATCCAAGTGAGATTGGTAGGCTTCCAAGCGCCCTCTTCGCTCATGGCTCACTCGCGCCAGCATGTCGTTCAGCAAAGCGCTACGATGCCGCTCAAAAGCGATAGGGTCTCGCTTGGCAAGCTCGGCTAACGCCTGCCAATCGATTTCAGGAGAGGTGTCACTCAAGGCTAGCTCCAAACAATGACTTTTTATCAAGCCTAGTTCAGAGCCGGGATTTTTGCCCCGTTACAGCCAGCCTTTTCTTCGGAAAAACAGATAGGTACCGACCGCACTGGCAAGCATCATGCCCAATGCCATGGGGTAACCAAACTGCCAATCCAGCTCTGGCATATTGGCAAAGTTCATCCCGTAGCTACTGGCAATCACAGTCGGTGGCAGGAACACCACAGCGGCAACCGAGAAGATTTTAATGATCTTGTTTTGCTGCAGACCGCTTAAACCCACTGCGGCGTCGAGCAAGAAGTTTAACTTGTCGAAGATGAACTGGCTGTGGGGCATCAAGGAATCGACGTCCGCCAGCATTTCTTTGAGATCTTTAACGTTGTCGTCGTGCAGCTGCTTGCGATAATAGCGGTTCATGTAACGCAGTGAACGTTGCGTATCGAGCAAACTCAAGCGAATTTTACCGTTGGCATCTTCCTGCATGGTAATTAGCTTAAAGATGTCGTCCAACTCTTGCGCGTTGAGCGCCTGATCGCCGACGTTCTCCAGCACGGTATAAACGTCTTCAATTAAATCCGACAGGTACTCAACCTTTAGGTTAAACAGCTCAAGGAAAAGATCTGCAGGAGTTTCGGCATCTAAGCGGCCTAAGCGCAAGTAGTTGCGCAACAGGCGAATCAGGCCCACGTCTTCTTCGCGAATGGTGATCAGCAAGTTTGGACGCAAGTTAAACGAAACGTTAACCGCTTTAAGATCAGTGCCTAAGCGCTGCGGAAACAAGCTATTGATGTGCAGGCCGTCTTTGTCGGTGTAAAAACGCGCCGAGGCCTCAATCTCGTTGAAGTCGTCTTCTTCGGGGACTTCTTCGACAAAATAACTGGAAAGCCACTGACGCTCGTCTTCTTCGGGTTGATACACGTCCAACCACAGCGTACCGTCAGGAATGGCATCGCTCACCGTGAGTTCGATGCTCTGTAGGGATTGATTTTGGTATAGGTATGCGGTGATCACAGCGCTTCCCCCATTCTGAATGGCTTTCGAATGGGCGCTAGTGTACAGCAAGCACTCTCAATTGCAGAAGAAAATCTTAGCTTTTACCAAGTTAACGGCTTATTTGGTCTCGGCTAACTGAATAATGACACTTTCTAGCGGTGAAATTCGAATGGTCTGGCCGTCAACCGTGACTAGGACCTTAGACTCAATATCGCCTTTGTGGGCCAAGTATTCTACCGAAGCACCTGTGTTGGGATTGGTAATGGTGACACGCATTAATTGCTGATTGTCGATGTAGCGCCAACCCATAAACGCCGCACTGCCTATGAGCAGCGCGCCCAAGCAAAACACAGCGTAAAAGCGAAACAAGGCTTTGCGCGACATTGCAGTAACGTCAGCGCTGGGTTCAACTTGCTCGGTTTTGGCTTTAGAGCGCTTTAACAGCATCATGCTGAAAATCAAAACCACAACGGTGACAAGCAACTTGGTAAGCACTAAGATTCTCCCAAAATCAGTAGAGTGCCAGTATACCCCAGTGAGTGTTAAAGAATACCAGCCAGATCACAACCGCCAACCTGAACCAACAAATTGGCGGGTAGAAGCTGTGCCTAGCAGTCACTTTCCGCTGATTCAGCGCTTTTATCAGGCGCATTACAAAAGCGCCAGAGTGAAGTCCCACGATTTGGTGTGGCAACTATTGCTAAATAACCAGCGAGTAGCCGTGATGCGCTTGCTGCCGATTGGCTCAGACTGGTTACTAAGTGGCTTAGTGGTCGACTCGGCAATGCGCCGCAAAGGACTCGCCGCACACTTGTTAAACCAAGCTTTGACCCAGTACTCAAGCGATTGCTACCTGTTTTGTGATGCTTCGCTGACGCCCTTATACCGAAAATCCGGATTCACAGGGGTGAATCCGGATTCATTACCGACTGAACTGAGAGGGCGTTTTCACACCTATCGGCGCGCTCAAACCAGCTTAGTAGCCATGTTTAGGCCAACGCCTTAAAACGAAACGCCACCATCAACTTCAATCACGCGACCGTTTACATAGTCATTCTCGACAATGTAGCGAGCGGTCGATGCAATCTCATCGGCTTGGCCTAAACGGCCCACAGGGACCATTTTCTCAAGACGCTCTAGCATTTCAGGTTTCATGCCCGCAGTCATTTCGGTCTCGATAACACCAGGTGCGATCGCCGCACAACGAATGTTGTGACGCGCCAATTCGCGCGCCCAAGTGACTGTCATGGCCGCCACACCGGCTTTTGACGCCGAGTAGTTGCTTTGACCCATGTTGCCGGCCCGTGCTACAGACGACATGTTGATGATCACGCCTTGTTGGCCAGAGCGGATCATGGCCGCAGCACCTTCGCGGCCACACAAAAAACTACCCGCAAGGTTAACCCCAATTACAGCGTTGAATTGGGCCAGCGACATTTTCTCGCGAATTTCGCCGTCTTTGGCTTTAAGCAACATGCCGTCACGCAGAATGCCTGCGTTATTGATCAGCACGTTAACTTTGCCAAAGTCTTCGAGAATGTAGTTGAAGGTATCAGTGATAAGCTCTTCGTCGGTAATGTCGACACAGTAGCCCTGTACTTCGGCACCCGCAGCGCCCAAGTCGCCTACGGCTTTGTTGAGGTTCTGCTCGTCTGCGTCGATGATCGCCAGTTTAGCGCCAGCGTTGGCAAAGTTAGTCGCCATGGCAAAGCCCAAGCCTCGCGCGCCACCTGTGATAACCACTACCTGGTCTTTCACTTGCATAATTAGTCCTTACGGCTGAAATAATTAAAGATGCTCGAAAAGTCCGCTTTGCCATTGCCGGCGCGAGCGTGAGCCTGATAAAGGCTTCGAGCTAATGCTCCCATTGGCGCGCTAGACTGACTGCTAAGCGCCGCTTCTGAAGCCAACCCCAAGTCTTTTACCATCAAGTCGGTCATGAAGCCACCCTGATAGCCGTGACTGGCTGGAGTTTGCTCCATTACCCCGGGACAAGGATTGTATTTTTCCAGAGTCCAGTTACCGCCGCTAGACACTTTCATGATGTCTGACAGCACTTTAGGGTCAAGACCATTGTCGATACCCAGCTGCAATGCTTCGCTAGTACCCACCATCAATACCGCCAACAATTGGTTGTTGCAGATTTTTGCGACCTGTCCGGCACCACTGTCACCAGCGCGGAACACGTTGGCACCCATGATATCTAAAACATCACGAGCACGCTCAACCGCGGTCTCTGAGCCCCCACAGATAAAGGTCAGAGTGCCGGCCTGGGCACCAGCAGTACCGCCAGACACTGGCGCATCAACAAAATCGATGCCTTTGCTCTGAGCCTCAGCCGCCACTGCGCGAGCACTGTCAGCGTCAATGGTGGAGCAATCAATCAGCAAAGTACCTGAGTTAACCTTGGCGATTATGCCCTCTTCTCCCATGAACAAGCCGCGAACATGCTTGCCCGCTGGTAGCATGCTCACTACACAATCCACGTCAGCAACCGCATCAAGGGCGCTAGCCGCTTGAGTCGCTCCAGCCGCCACTAACGGGTCAATCGCCGCTTGAACCAAATCGAAGACTTTGACTTGTTTGCCTGCTTTTAGAAGGTTGGCCGCCATTGGCCCACCCATGTTGCCAAGGCCGATAAAAGCAATACGTTGCATACTAAGCTCCTTGCTGTTCTAGGTTCGCTAATGGGTGGTCTTGTGCCTCCCATGGCGACTGAGTAATACGTTTCACCAAAGCCTCCGGCACCTGCTCTAGGCGCTCATACTGAAACTTGGGCTGACGGTCTTTATCGATAAGCAGTGCGCGCACCCCTTCGACAAAATCGCCGTAGGCCAGGGATTGCACTGACATGGCCAGCTCTTCGCGAAAACAAGTAGCCAAGCTTTTGCTTTGCCCTGCCGCGTGTTGGTAATTAATCAGTGCTAATGAAATTGGGCTACCGGATGCCATGGTTTGCGCCGCGCGAGCCAACCACTTAGGCGCATATT
This sequence comes from Paraferrimonas sedimenticola, assembly GCF_002282855.1. Taxonomy (GTDB): domain Bacteria; phylum Pseudomonadota; class Gammaproteobacteria; order Enterobacterales; family Shewanellaceae; genus Paraferrimonas; species Paraferrimonas sedimenticola. The sequence goes on from NZ_NRIR01000006.1 coordinate 62,966, forward strand.
CTAGACTCTCAAAGCGTTTGATAATCTCAGTTAGCTCGCCTTGCATCAGCTCATCAATTTGCGCTTGATTGTCAGCCAATACGCCGGCTGGCATGTCCACATCACGTTCGGCACTAAGCTCTGTCATACAAGCTTTCACTCGGCGATGGTTCAGTTCGGCGTTGTTATCCCATGCTTGAGTGCTCAAAAGGTCAATTAGCTTGTCTAGTTGGGCGTTAGCCAAAGAGTAATCCGCCAGGCCCACGTAGCGGGCGTCTTCGGCATTCAGACCATGGCCTGTCATTCCGAGGAATAAACCCACTTTGCCCGGCATGCGATTGAGGAAGTAGCTCGCACCCACATCTGGGTACAGACCAATGGTGACTTCCGGCATGGCGATACGCGAGGTCTCAGTAACCACTCGGTGGCTGGCTCCAGCCATCAAACCCAGGCCACCGCCCATCACGATTCCACTACCCCAAACCACGACTGGCTTGGCGTAGGTGTGAATTAAATAATCCACTTGATACTCGTAGGTGAAAAAGTCTCGAGCCCAGTCGCTAACCCGCTCGGCATCGGCCTTAGCCGCATTAAACAACGACACCACATCGCCACCGGCGCAAAACGCCTTTTCGCCACTGCCTTTAAGCAACACTGCGGCAACCCGCTCGTCGTTTTGCCAAGCCAGTAGTTGCTCGCTCAGCTGCTTGACCATCTCAAAGCTCAGAGCATTGAGTGACTTGGGCGCGTTTAGGGTAGCGACACCCAGTTGCTTACCATTGGGGCCGGAGAGAAGTTCAAATTCGACCATAGTTCCCTCTACAAAATCTGACCGGCGTTGTCCGCCAGCAATCGACGGGCCACGATCAAGCGCATGATCTCATTGGTCCCTTCAAGAATTTGGTGCACGCGAACGTCACGCAAGTGGCGCTCTAACGGGTACTCACGAATGTAGCCATAGCCGCCATGTAGCTGCAGCGCTGCATCGCACACCTTAAAGCCAATATCGGTGGCAAAGCGTTTGGCCATGGCACAATAAGCGGTTTTCTCTGGGTCGTTATTATCCAGTTTAAAGGCCGCTAAACGCACCATTTGGCGAGCGGCAATTAGCTCGGTGGCCATGTCCGCCAGCTTAAACTGCAAGGCTTGAAAAGCCGCCAACGGCTTGCCAAATTGCTGGCGCTCTTGCATATACTCGGTGGCGCGCTCAAGGGCCGCTTGGGCAGTACCTAGCGAGCAAGAAGCGATATTAATACGACCGCCGTCCAAGCCCTTCATGGCAATCTTAAAGCCCTCGCCTTCTTCGCCTAAACGATTGGCCACCGGCACTCGTACCTGGTCAAAGTTGATTTGACGAGTGGGCTGAGCGTTCCAGCCCATTTTTACTTCCGGCTTGCCGTAGGAAATACCGTCGCTATCCGCAGGGATTGCCAGTGCCGAAATACCCGAGGCACCTTCGCCACCGGTGCGACACATGACAATCAGCATGTCGGTTTCACCAGCGCCTGAGATAAATACCTTGGTACCGCTAACCAGATAGTCATCACCATCACGTACCGCTTTGGTGGCAAGACTGGCCGCATCTGAGCCCGCACCAGGCTCGGTTAAGCAGTAAGAGGCTAATTTGGCACCGCTAGTTAGCGCCTCGCCCCAATCTTTGACCAAGCCATCCTGACCAAAGTCGGTCAGCATCCAGGCCGCCATATTGTGAATGGTCAGCATGGCCGTGGTCGCGGTACAACCGGTGGAAAGCTGCTCAAAGATAATGCTGGAATCTAAGCGCGGCAGACCCATGCCACCGGCTTCTTCTTTGGCATACAGGCCACAAAAGCCCAGCTCTCCTGCTTGCTGAATCACGGCCTTGGGAAAGATATGCTCTTCGTCCCACTTAGCCGCATTCGGGGCCAGCTCGCTATCGGCAAACTGGCGCGCCGCCTCGCTAAATGCGAGTTGGTCTTCGGTTAAATCAAAGTTCATTGGGACCTCCGCTTATTTCAAAGCAATGGTCATGTTTGGACCGGTAGCAATGTCCGAGTCGAACCAACGAGCGGTGATTGTCTTAGTTTCCGTGTAAAAGCGCACCGCTTGCTTACCGTAGGCGTGTTGGTCGCCGTAGAAGCTGCCTTTCCAACCAGTAAAGCTAAAGAACGGCAGTGGCACAGGGATTGGAATATTGATGCCCACTTGGCCGACTTCCACTTCGTGTTGGTACTTGCGCGCAGCGGCGCCAGATGCGGTAAAGATAGAAGTACCGTTACCATAAGGGCTGTTGTTCACCAGTTCTAACGCTTCTTCTAGTGTCTCTACCTCAACGCAGCAAAGCACTGGGCCGAAAATTTCTTCTTGGTAGATGCTCATCTCTGGGGTCACGTTACGGAATACGGTAGGACCCACCCAGTTACCTGTTTCATAGCCTTCAACGGTGAAATCCGAGCCGTCAACCAGACACTCAGCACCTTGTTGTTTACCTTGAGCAATCAAGTCCAACACTCGCACCTTGGCTTGCGGTGAGATCAGAGGGCCGTAACCGGCTTCTGGGTCGTTCCAAAGACCTGGTTTCACTTTGCCAATCTCAGCAGCCACTTCGTCAATCCACTCTTTAGAAGAACCAACAAATACCGCCACTGAAATCGCCATACAACGCTGTCCCGCAGCACCCACAGAAGCGCCAACTAGGTTGTTGATCACTTGCTGCTTGTTAGCATCCGGCATAATCACGCTGTGGTTTTTGGCACCGGCAAAGGCTTGCACGCGTTTTAGGTGGTCAGTACCGGTTTTGTAAACGTATTGGCCAACACCCACAGAGCCTACAAACGAGATGGCTTTGATGTCTTCGTGCGTCAACAAAATATCCACCGCGCTCTTGTCGCCGTGAACCAGTTGCAAAACACCTTTTGGCGCGCCTGCTTCTTCAAACAGCTCAACCAAGCGCTGCGGTGTCATTGGGTCTTGCTCAGAGGGCTTAAGTACAAAGGTGTTCCCGCAAGCAATCGCCAACGGGAACATCCACAGTGGGATCATCGCTGGGAAGTTAAACGGAGTGATACCAGCGCACACGCCCAATGGCTGGGTGTAGCTGTAGGTATCGATTTTACGGGCAACGTTCTCAACGGTTTCACCCATGGAAAGGCTGGCAATGTTACAAGCGTGCTCGGCCACTTCGATGCCGCGCCACACGTCACCCTTGGCATCTTCAAAGGTTTTACCGGTTTCTTGGGCCAGAATCTCTGCGATTTCGTCATGGTGCTCTTTTAGAAGCGCTTGATAGCGCAACATCACGCGAGCGCGCTCAGAGACTGGGGTCTCTTTCCAGCTATCAAACGCCGCTTTGGCGCTGGCAATTGCCGCGTGAACTTCCGCATCAGAGGCACAGTTAACGCGTGCAATTGCTTCGTTGTTGGCCGGGTTGGTGACCGTGATTTGACGCTCTGAGTTGCCTTCGACAAACTCGCCGTCGATGTAGTGTAGAACTTGTTTCATTGCCTTACTTCCTAAGTTCGGTTGGCTTGGGGCTGCCAATGTATTTTCGTTAGTTTTATTGTTGTTTTAATGATTTGAACTTCGAGTGTTAAACCTCGATAGCCATCGCAGTCGCTTCACCGCCACCGATACACAGAGATGCCACACCTTTGGACTTACCCTGACGACGCAAGGCGTGGATCAGAGTTACCAACAAGCGAGCACCGCTACAGCCAATTGGGTGGCCTAGCGCGCAAGCACCGCCGTTAACGTTGACTTTTTCTGGGTGCAGACCTAGCTCAGAGATGGCTAGCATGGTCACCATGGCAAAAGCTTCGTTGATTTCAAACAGGTCGACATCGTCCGCGCTCCAACCCACTTTTTCCATCAGCTTGGTAACCGCGCCTACTGGCGCAATGGTGAACTCTTCTGGCTTTTGCGCGTGAGTCGCATGCCCCTTAATGGTGGCCAGAACGTCTAGGTTCATCGCCTTAGCTTGCTCTTCGCTCATTAGAATCAGCGATGCCGCGCCATCGGAAATTGAGCTTGAGTTAGCGGCTGTGATGGTGCCGTCTTTGGCAAAAGCCGGACGCAGTTGAGGAATTTTCTCTGGGCGGGCATTGCCCGGTTGCTCGTCCACGCTGATAACATGCTCGCCTTTGCGAGTCTTAACCGTTACCGGGGTGATTTCCGCTTCAAAGGCACCTGAGTTAATCGCATCATTTGCACGCTGTAGCGAGGTCAGTGCGTACTCGTCCATTTGCTCGCGGGTCAGGCCAAAATCATCGGCCGTCTTTTGCGCGAAAGTGCCCATCGCACCACCGGTGTAGGCATCTTCCAGACCATCTAAGAACATGTGGTCCATCACCTTACCGTGGCCCATACGCATGCCGCCGCGGGCTTTGTCCAATAGGTACGGCGCTAAGCTCATGCTCTCCATACCGCCAGCCAGAACCACATCAGCGCTTCCGGCTTTGATAAGGTCGTTGGCCATCATCACGGTTTTCATGCCTGAGCCACACACTTTGTTGACTGTGGTAGCGCCAACGCTCAAGTCTAAGCCAGCCTTGATGGTGGCTTGGCGAGCTGGCGCTTGGCCTTGGCCAGCGGGCAGTACACAGCCCATTAGCACTTCTGATACTTGCTCTGGGGCAAGGCCAGTGTCTTCAATACATGCGCGAATCGATTGCGCGGCTAAATCGCTGGCAGGAACGCTAGATAAACTCCCCTGAAAACCACCCATAGGAGTGCGTCGTGCCGCCACAATTACCACATTGCTCATAATCAAAAGTCCCTTCAGTCATTAGTATTAGTGTAGCCTGAGTCACACAATGACGTTTACGCTAACGTAAAGCAAGCTTTTACCAAAAAGTCCGACCAATGTCACAAAATTTTCAAAGTGAGCAGGTTTTAAACAGTAAACAAATGCGTACAGCGGGCACAAAAAAGCCGCGATACCGCGGCTCTGTAAGGAGTAAAAATTAGGGGTTGGTTTCCCAGGGGGTGATCCCTTGAATCTCTTCGGTTTTGAGATTGTAAGGGGTCAACTGATAGACGTAATAGTTGAGCCAATTGCTGATCAGCAAGTTGGCGTGTCCGTGCCAGCGACCAATGGGCTCCAGTGCTGGGTCGTCTTGTTTAAAGTAGTTCACCGGCAAACTCGGATTTAGGCCAGCAGATATGTCTCTGTGGTACTCAAAGGCCAACGTATCCTTTTGGTACTCAGGGTGGCCCATTACAAACAGATTGCGGTTGTCTTCGGAGATCACCAAGTAGGCCCCCACTTCTTCTGAGGCCGCTAAGATGCGCAAGTCCGGATGGGCTTCTAACTCTTCAACCGACATTTCTGCATAGCGGGAGTGCGGCGCGTAGAATTCATCGTCAAAGCCGCGCAGCAGCGGGTCGTGCTCACGACTACGAGCGTGTAGGTAGACGCCTGAACGCTTGGTCTCAAGCAGCTTGCGTTTCAAACCGTACAGATGGTAAAAACCAGCGTGAGCGGCCCAGCAAAGGAATAACACTGAAGTACAGTGCTGTTGCGACCAATCCATAATGTCGCGAATTTTGTCCCAATAGCTTACATCGGTGAAATCCAGCTGACCCAGAGGCGCACCGGTGATAATTAGCCCGTCATAGTTGCGATTGCGAATGTCATCGAAGTCCCGATAAAAGGCGTTCATATGATCCGCCGGGGTGTGCTTTGACTCCTTGTCGTGAATGCGCATCAGATCCACGTTCACCTGCAGCGGCGTATTACTGAGCATGCGCAGCAACTGAGTCTCGGTTTCGATCTTATTCGGCATCAAGTTAAGGATCAGCACCTGCATGGGACGAATGTCCTGATTGGCAGCGCGCGTCTCTGACATCACAAAGATATTTTCTTCGGTCAGGGTATCTGCGGCAGGTAAATTGTCCGGAATTCTTACTGGCATGGGCGTTATCGGTTATCTCTGGCAATAGCATTCATGATACACCAGGCCATTTAGATGTCTAGACAGCCAAACCATGAAAAATCTGCGCAGTGCCTCATTTTCAAAGGCAGCTAAAAACCGCCGCTAGGCATCGAGTGAATATCAGGTAAACTGAATTGATTGAAACTTATGAATTTTTAACGCTATGACCGCAAAAACCACCGCCATTATCTTTGGCGCAAGTTCTGCCTTAAGCCAAGAGCTCGCTCGTCAGCTGGCCAACGAGGGCGTCCGACTGGGATTAATTAGTCCAGATCTCGACAGCCTCGGTGATTTAACCCAACAGTTGCCAGACGACACTTTGTTGCAAGCGGTAAATATCAATGACATCGACGATATCGCCGCGGCCATCGATAGCCTTTGGCAGCAGCTCGGCGGCGCTCATTTAGTGTTAGTGAATACCGGTCTTAATGCCTACCACCCTTCACTGCCATGGCAGATTGACCAGGACGTAATTGATGTCAACGTGGTTGGGTTTGCCAAGGCTTGCCACCTCGCCTTCGAGCGTTTGCGCGAACAAAGTTACGGTCAATTGGCGGCGATTAATTCGGTATCTGGGGTACGCGGCGGCCCTGCCATGGCATTTCACGCCTCAAAGGCCTTTGCCAGTAACTATTTGGAAGGCCTGCGGATGCACGCCCAGCGACTCAAGCTTGGAATTACAGTCAGCGATGTGCAATTAGGCCAATTTGATAAGTTTGCCCAGCAGGGACGTACTTTTTGGCTTTCGCCCTTACCTGTGGTGGCCAAGCAAATTTTGGCAGGTCTTAAGAAAGGCAAACAGAAGTTTCACGTCACCAAACGTTGGTGGCTGGTGTCCACCATGTTTAAGCTGCTTCCCGGCTATATCTACAACACACGCCGGTGGAAGAAAAAAGACAAGAACAAAGACAAGGCCTAAAAGCCAGCCGGCTCGCTTAGCGAGCCGGTTTCATTACCACTTCGGCAGTGTATTGGTCGTTGGTAATCACACTAACCCTGTCATAGGTCTGATAGATGATTCGACCTTGCGACTCGATGTGCGCCACCACGCCATAGTTGGCATTGGCATCTAGCGTGTCAGGCTGCAGTGAGAACTTAAACGGCACCGGTTGTACTGCTACGTTGAAACTCTTTTGTGCCAAAATGGCACCTGGAGTGTCAAAGTCGATAATGGCTATGGTAATCACCGAATCCCGTGGCAACGGACGCTCGTCCAAGAAGCCAGCCGCCCCAGAGACCACAATTGGCTTAGCCGGTTCAACCGTGACGCAAGCGCTGACAAACAACAAAACCAAGAGTGATAAATAGTGTTTGAATTTCATCCCTTTGACTCCCTATCCCTGACTTTCAGGTGGATTAAATCGAATTAGCCCTTCTTGGCTGGCGGATACCAACAACTTGCCTTGTGGGTCGTAGAACTTACCGTGGACCAAACCACGACCACCGCTGGCTGAGGTACTCTCAGATTCAAACAAAATCCAATCGTTTAGGTTAACGTCGCGGTGATACCACATACTGTGGTCTATGGTGGCCATGCGCACCCCAGGGGTCATGAAGCCAACCCCATGAGGCAGCAAAGTGGTGGTTAAGAAATTAAAGTCCGATACGTAGGCCAGTAGGTATTTGTGTAGGCGAGGATCGTCAGGCAAAGTGCCATTGGCACGGAACCAGACGCGATTCACCGCCGGTAATTTCTCTGGCTTAACCGGGTTTACCGGATTCAGCGGGCGCATTTCGATTGGGCCTTCGGCTAGCCACATGGCCAACGAGCGCGCCGGCACTTTACCGACCATGGCTTGCGCCAATTGCTGACTGTTTAGCAAGCCTTCTGGTCCGTTAACCTCGGGCATTTGCGTTTGGTGCTCAAAGCCCTCTTCCGGCTCTTGAAACGAACAAGTCATGTAGAAGATCGGACGACCTTTTTGAATGGCCTTAACCCGACGAGTAGAAAAGCTGCCACCGTCGCGAATCACTTCCACGTCGTAAACGATAGGAAGACTGACATCGCCCGGAAGTAAAAAATAGGTGTGCAGTGAGGTGATGCCTCGAGAGGCTTCAACGGTGCGCTTAGCAGCAGCGAGCGCCTGACCAATGACTTGGCCGCCAAACACGTGGCCAAAGCCCAAATCTTGGCTTTGGCCGCGATACAGCCCTTGCTCAATGGTTTCTAGATTGTGCAGTTCGACCAATTGTTCGAGCACAGCGGACATATAATGCTACCTCATTAGCAATGGCTAAGATTGAGCTAATTTACCGCAAAATCAACAGTTTTCCTAGAAACACTCGCTCGCCGATTAACCAAACAACAGCGGCTTGCTGGCCTTTTTCAAGCGTTGCGTGAGCTGCACCAAATAATCCGTTACCGAGCGATAAGGCTTTAACGGCGCCGACTGCTCCAAGGATGGCCAGTTGCGCAAAAGGGTCTCTGGATTGGCCTCTTCTTCGTCTAGCAGCACTCCTTTGCTCTCGTAGACCTGAGCTAAAGAAAATTGACCACCGGCGACGAGCAAGTGCTTACCATTGGGTGCTGAGTCACTGGCTAACAACACCAAGCCAGGAGTCACACGCTGCGGTTGCGCTATTTGCTTGAGCTCGGGCTTGTAGTGCTCTTGAGTCAGACGCGTATTGGCCACAGGACACAGGCTATTGACTCGAATGTTGTCGGCTTCGCCTTCGCGAGCCAGCGAGTTAACCATGCCGTACAAGGCCATTTTGGCCGATGAGTGAGGCACGTGCCCAGCTTCACCGTAAAAGCCAGTGGCCGAGGTAGCCACTATAATACGACCGCCACCTTGTGCCTGAAACAAAGGCCAGGCGCGCTTGGCTAAGTGAAATACGCTGTCGACTTCGACCGAGAACATGCGCTGCCATTCGGAGTGACTAGTATCGATAAGCGATTTATGCATCTGATAGCCTGCTGAGCAAACGACAATATCTAGCCGCCCCCATTGCTCAACCACAAATTTGACCGTGCCATCGATATCCATTTCGTCAGCCACATCCACCACAAAAGTCATGGCTTCGCCACCTAGGTGATGAATTAAACTTGCGACCTCTTGCAGGGCTTCATCGCTTTCACCCTGACCATCAGCATCGCAACCATTGTCAATTAAAGCTACTTTGGCTCCGCGCTCGGCTAACGCCAACGCATAAGCCCGACCCAGTCCGCGCGCAGCTCCTGTCACAATCGCGGTCTGACCGTCAAATCGCATATCTCATCTCCCCTGTTTCCTTTTAGTTAAGTAAACCACAAACTCGCAACAAGGGACGGTTGCGATAGCAAAATTGCAACCGGGATCAATTTGAATAGAACAAGTGTTAGCTGACGCAGGCGCAGGCATTCAGATTTGTTAACAGGTGGCTATAGGAGCTGTCGTCAATCGCTTAGCAAACCCCTCTTTTAGCAGCTCCTTTAGCACCAGTGAGGCCTATGTTAAACTCTGGCCAATTTTTTCAATCGTGAACTCGCTTATGTCTGCCTGGCTAACCGCCATTCGTCCTCGAACTCTTCCCGCCGCTATTGGCCCCATACTGGTGGCTAACGTTTTAGCTTGGAGTCACGGCCACTTTGCATGGCTGATAGCCGTCAGTTCGATGGGATGCGCGCTGTTGCTGCAAATCGGGGTGAACCTAGCCAACGACTACTTTGATTTTCGCTCTGGAGTGGATACAGACGATCGATTAGGGCCAATGCGCGTTACTCAGCAAGGCTTGATAGCTCCGGAAAAGGTGCGCAACGCCATGGCGCTGTCCTTAGTGGCGGCGGTCGCGGTGGGTTTGTACCTGATCTACATCGGTGGCCCGATTGTGGCCTTTTTGGCGGCCTTCTCTGTGCTGGGCGCGCTTTGCTACAGCGGTGGCCCATACCCTCTGGCATCCCACGGACTCGGCGAAGTGGCGGCGTTTGTCTATTTTGGTTTAGTGGCGATTGTCGGCGTTTACTTTATACACACAGGTACCACTCACGCCGATGCTTGGATATTGGCCAGCTGCTTAGGTCTGCTCAATGCGGCAATCATGTTGGTCAACAACACCCGCGATATCAGTACCGACCAAAAGGCTGGCAAGCGCACTTTGGCGGTGCGCATTGGTTTGGCGAACGCCCGTAGCCTCTATACTGTGCTGCTGTTCGCCCCCATTATGCTGACGATTCTGCAATTCTTGTTGCTCGAAGGCAGCGGCTGGCTGGCTTTGGCTGTGGGCCTGACCCTGCCAATGGCGCGCTCACTAGCCAACGCCTTTCAACAGTCGCAAGGGGCTGCTCTCAACCCCTTGCTTGGTCGCACCGCCTTGCTCACGCTAATGTTTAGCTTGGCCTACAGCGTAGGCTTGGCGCTAAGCGTTTTATTTCCCGCCCAAAGCTAGTCTTTGACGCCCATTTGGTGGAGAGTTTGCTCCACCAATTGCAGTGTGCTTGGGTCCTCAATGGTAGCTGGCGTCTGATAACTTTGGTTGTCGGCAATTTTACGCATGGTGGCTCGCAATATTTTGCCCGAACGGGTCTTGGGTAAGCGCGGAATTGAGCTGACCAGCTTAAAGCTAGCTACCGCTCCCACTTGCTCACGCACCAAAGAAATCAACTCTTGTTGCAGCGCGTCTTCACTGAGCTCAACCCCTTGCTTTAACACCACTAAACCCAGTGGCAATTGACCTTTGAGATTGTCGTGAACTCCAATCACCGCTGCCTCGGCTACCGCCGGATGGCTGCACAGTACCTCTTCGAAGCGACCGGTAGAGAGTCGGTGCCCCGCCACATTAATGATGTCATCAAGGCGACTCATGATGTACAAGTAACCATCTTCATCCATGTAACCGGCATCGCCACTTAAGTAGTAACCCGGGTAGCGCGCCATATAGCCCTGATAAAAGCGCTCTGGGTTACCCCACAGGCCAGTCAAAGTCCCCGGTGGCAGCGGCAGTTTTATCACCACAGCACCTTGAGCGTTCGGCTCCACTGGCTCACCGGACTCGTCCACCACGCTGACCTGATAACCAGGGATTGCCAAACAGGGGCTTCCAGCTTTCACCGGCATGGGATCACTGCCCATCATGTTGGCACAAATTGACCAGCCCGTTTCGGTTTGCCACCAGTGATCCACCACAGGCTTTTGCAAACGTTCACCGGCCCAATGCAAAGTGTCTGGATCGCAACGCTCGCCGGCCAAAAACAACACAGCCAGCGAGCTGGTATCGTATTGGCTCAACCAGTCGCCGTTGGGATCTTCGCGCTTAATCGCTCGAATCGCGGTAGGCGCGGTAAAGAAACTCTTAACGCTGTAGTCTTGAATAACTCGCCAAAAAGCACCGGCATTCGGGGTGCCCACAGGTTTACCTTCGTAAACCACAGTGGTTGCACCAACCAACAATGGCCCGTACACAATGTAAGAGTGGCCAACCACCCAGCCAACATCTGAGGCGGCCCAAAACACTTCGCCAGCGCCCACATCATAAATGTGTTTCATAGACCAGGTCAGCGCCACCGCGTGACCACCATTATCGCGTACCACACCTTTGGGTGTTCCCGTGGTGCCAGAGGTGTAAAGAATGTACAGTGGGTGAGTCGCATCAAGCGCTACCCAATCGGCGTCGCTGGCGCGTTCGCAGCAATCGAGCCAATCGTGATCTCTGGGCGCTTGCAGTTGCGCCTGACATTGCTCGCGCTGATAGATAAGACAAGCATCGACGCTATGCGCACTGAGATTTAGGGCCTCATCCAACAAGGGTTTGTAAGGCAGCACTTTGGCACCTTCAACGCCACAAGAAGCGGAAATCACGATTTTCGGTTTGGCATCATCAATTCGCGTGGCCAGTTCTTTGGCGGCAAATCCACCAAACACCACAGAGTGAATCGCACCGATACGAGCGCAGGCTAGCATGGCATAGGTGGTTTGCGGGATCATCGGCATGTAGATCACCACAGTATCTCCTTGAGTCACACCCAGGTCTTGCAAGGCGCCAGCTAGGCGTTTTACTTCGCGATGCAGTTGGTTGTAGCTGATGGTCTCGCGGCTATCAGTGACAGGACTGTCGTAATAGATGGCGGCTTGTTCACCCCGCCCTAGCTCCACATGACGGTCAACCGCGTTGTAGCAAGTATTGAGCTTACCGCCACTAAACCACTGGTAGTCGTGGGCTTGCTCCCCCTGAGTCAGTACCTCTTGATAAGGCGATGCCCAGTCGACCGCTTTGGCGGCCTCACCCCAGAATTGTTGCGGGTTGCTTGCGGCCTGCTCAGCCATGACTTTTCTCAACTGCGTCATTTTCCACTCCTTGACTCTCGCTAGCTGGACTCTAGTAATAGCAAGCGTTCAAAACTTAGCCAATTAGACCTAAGTGTAGGGAGCACTAATCAAGAGGGATAATTCTGCATCCTTTACCTTTACGTAAACTTCCTTTAAGGTAATTTCAATCAGCCCCAAAAAAACAGCACGATGACTAACGAAAAGAAAGCGACATTCAGCATTAGCGAGTTGTCCAAAGAGTTTGATATTACCACCCGCAGCATTCGTTTTTACGAGGACCAAGGCTTGATTAAGCCGCGTCGTAAAGGCCAAACCCGTATCTACAGCATTAAAGATAAAGTGCGTTTGAAACTGGTTCTGCGCGGCAAACGCTTGGGCTTTTCACTGGCAGAAACCCGTCGTTTGTTTGAGCTATACGATACCGACAAATCCAGCTCAAACCAGTTAGAAGCCATGCTGTCGATGATCGACCAAAAAAAACAAGAGCTACAACAACAAATGGACGACATTCAAGTGGTGTTGATGGAACTGAATGCTTCTGAGGCTCAATGTCGAGCCGCCCTTCATAATAAAAAACTAACCTGAAAAGGAAGATTGCATGAACCCCTTGTTTGACGGCTTCAATTTTGGCCACGGCGAAACGCTAGACATGCTGCAGCAGTCGGTACGCGAATTCGCCCAAGCTGAAATCGCCCCCCTTGCTGAAGCAGCCGACGCCAATAACGCCTTCCCCAACGAGTTGTGGCCAAAACTTGGTGAAATGGGCCTGCTAGGTATTACCGCCGAAGAGGAGTACGGCGGGGTCAACATGGGCTATCTAGCCCATGTGCTAGCGATGGAAGAAATCAGCCGAGCGTCGGCCTCGATTGGTTTGAGCTACGGCGCGCACTCCAACCTGTGCGTTAACCAGTTGACTAAAAACGGGTCTCCAGAGCAAAAGGCCAAGTACCTACCCAAGCTGATTAGCGGTGAGCACATTGGCGCTCTAGCCATGAGTGAGCCAAACGCCGGCTCGGACGTGGTATCGATGAAACTGCAGGCGCGTAAACAAGGCGACAAGTACATTCTCAATGGCACCAAGATGTGGATCACCAATGGTCCCGATGCGAATACCTTTGTGATTTACGCTAAAACTGACAATGACCTTGGCGCCCACGGCATTACTGCCTTTATCGTCGAGAAAGGCTACAAAGGCTTTTCGCAAGCGCAAAAGCTCGACAAGTTGGGCATGCGTGGCTCAAACACTTGCGAGTTGGTGTTTGAAGATGTGGAAGTGCCAGAAGAGAACATACTGGGCGGTCTGAATCAGGGCGTTAAAGTTCTGATGAGCGGCTTGGATTACGAGCGCGTGGTATTGGCTGCCGGACCATTAGGTATCATGGCAGCGGCCATGGACCTAGTGTTGCCCTACGTGCAACAGCGCGAGCAGTTTGGCAAACCCATCGGCGCTTTCCAGCTAGTACAAGGCAAATTGGCGGACATGTACACCCAAATGAACGCCTGTCGCAGCTATGTTTACTCGGTAGCGCGTGCATGCGATCGCGGTGAGACCACCCGTAAAGACGCCGCTGGGGCGATTTTGTACGCGGCCGAGAAAGCCACTCAAGTAGCGCTGGATGCGATTCAGCTGCTCGGTGGTAATGGCTACATCAACGAGTTCAGCGCCGGACGTTTGCTGCGCGATGCCAAGCTTTATGAGATTGGCGCCGGCACTTCAGAGATCCGCCGTATGCTAATTGGCCGAGAGTTGGTTAAGTAAATCAGATTTACAAGGAAGGAAGTATGGGAAACATCGGACTGTTAACGCTCGTGGTCGCGCTATTGATATACCTGACGCCAATCGTGATAATCGCGCGCTCAGACAAAACCCAAGGCACGGAGAAAATCATTTGGCTTTTCGCCGTGGTGTTTGTGTCTTGGTTTGCATGCCTCTTGTATTGGCTAGTAGCGCCAGTGTCCGGGGTGAGAAAACCTCACGTGCATTAAATCTGCCATTGAAACTGGTGTCTGTGAAACGGGGTCTTACACGACCCCGTTTTTATGTGCGCTTAGTGCTAATCAAGCACCACTCTTTGGCAATCCCACAAGGCTAGCTCCTTCACTCAGTCGCTTACAAATCGGTCAATCTCAGCGTAGCCACTAGTTGAAGCCTGTCTTGGCGTCACTTTAAAGTGAGTTTTAAAGTCTCGATGAAACTGCGACAAATTGCGATAACCCACCTCATCAGCGGCCACTGTCACCTGTTTGCAATCGTGAACTATCAAGTTTCGCGCCTTACTCAGTCGAATCTGCTTGATGAATTGAATCGGCGATGTGCCTGTTAGCAATTTGAATTCTCGATGGAAGTGACTGGCGCTCATGTTAGACATGTCCGCCAGCGAAGACACTTCTATCCGTTGTGAGTAAGACTGCTTGATATAGTCCACCACCAGCGCAATCTTATTCTCTGGCGTGTTGACTTGCATGGCCTGGTGCAAAGTGCGGCCGTGGGGGCTTTGCAGTACTCGATACAACACCTCGCGCAATTGTGATTCACCGATAGCCGCGCTGTCTTGCTTGGACAGCATAGAATTGGCTAGCCGAACTACAGAATCGCTGAGCTCAGCGCTAAGCGCCACTGGCTCGACCCCTCGAGTTTCGGTATTCGGTAAAGCACTTTCCCCTCCCATACTGGCCACAAGATGTTTCACATCGCTGGAGTTAGTTTGGATGAATAAGCCAAACACTGGCTCAGATTCGCTGGCCAAGGTTTGACAGATAAGTGGCGTCGACACTGTGACTATCAAAAAGTGTTCCGAGTCATAGTTAAACTGCTGCTCACCGAACACGCCTATTTTGGCACCATTGAGAATAAACCCAATACCACTGGGGTACACCATGGCGCTAAAGTCCACCGGTTTGACGCTCCAGAAAAAGTTAACCCCTTCGACATACGAAGGGACGACACCCTGCTTATCACAAACGCCGTATTCCTTTCTGAATGCTCGATATAGCTGTAACGCTTCGCTCAAACCACACCTCTGGAAACTCACTAAGACCATTGATAACCCTCGTGCAAAAAAGCAGAAAAGTACAATTTTTGGGCAGATTTGTGACTAACCCGAGCCAAGTATCCATCCTATATTGAAGTGGAAATTACTGATTCACCCACCTTTCCAATGGGAGCTAGGTCCAATGCAAGCATCTGATATCTCTCCAGAACAGCTAGCCACAGTAAAGTATTTGGCGGAGTTTGCGGTTCGCCCTATGTTCAGAACCCCACTGTTTGTCACCCCAAACGACTGGGGCATAGATAATTATAAAAACGTGTTTTTTCCGTCTGCCGATGGCGTTCCCCTTGAAGGTTGGCTGATGCGAGCAGCTAACTCCCAAAAGCTCATCATTGCCAACCATCCAATGCCTATGTCTCGCGCGGGATTTTGTGGCCATTTCGGTGAGCCTTGGAGCAATGTGGATGACATCAAAATCGACTTCGTGCGGATTTGGTCTCATCTGGTCAAGGCGGGTTATAACGTGCTGGCTTATGATCTGCGCAATCACGGCACCAGTGGCGCCGCGAATGGTGGTATTTGTGGTATCGGCCGCTATGAATGGCGCGACTGTGTTGGCGCTAAGCGCTACGTTGACAATCACCCTGAGCTCGCGCAAATGGATGTCGCTTTGTACAGCCAATGTACTGGTGCTAACGCTCAATTCGAGGCAATAAAGTATCACCCTGAGTTGTTTGCCAATGTGAAATGCATGCTTGCGCCTTTGCCTGTTTCAATGCAGGCATTAATGAGCTCTTTCGCAGCTCTACAAGGCGTGGCTGACTATTTGGAGCTGATGGATTTCGAACAGCTCAAATTAGGTGGGTTTAAAAACGAAGCGATGAACCCTCAGCACTTTGCCGATGCGGTGACTATGCCGGTACTCAGTGTTCAAGTAAAAGACGATTTGTGGACAGACAACCCCGCCGATGGCCAAAAGACCTTTGACGCTTTGGGCAGCCAAGACAAACAATTGTTTTGGATAGAAGGTACGACGCGTCGATTCGACGGCTATAACTATTTTGGCGAGCATCCAGAGATGATGCTGGAGTGGTTTGGCAAGTACCTGTGAGCGTGTCGAATTAGCTAAACGCTAGCTCGCGAGGGAGTCGTCCTGCTCCCTCGCGAACCATTGTCTTAAGCAGAATAGCGCTCAAACAAATCCATCAATCCCTGCTCATCGAGTACCTCAATACCCAAATCGGTCGCTTTGGTCAGCTTGGAGCCTGCTTTCTCACCCGCCACAAGGCAATGGGTCTTCGCTGATACACTACCTGCCACTTTGGCACCTAGCGCCTGCAGGCGCGCTTTGGCGTCGCTGCGATTAAGCTGCGACAAGGTGCCAGTGAGCACCCAGGTCTGGCCCACTAAGGGTTGTGCGTCTTGGCTTGGCGCCTCGATGGCTGGCCAATTGATTCCAGCGGCAATCAAAGCGTCAATCACCTCGCGGTTATGGCTTTGAGCAAAGAAGGTCACAATGTGTGCCGCCACAATCTCACCCACATCATCCACTTCTAGCAGCTGTTCGTGGGTGGCCGCCATGACCGCTTCTAAGGTTTGGAAATGTGTTGCTAGGTTTAACGCCGTAGCCTCGCCTACCTCGCGAATACCCAGCGAATATAGGAACTTAGGTAATGTGGTGCGCTTGGCCGCTTGCAGCGCGTCGACTTTATTGGCCGCCGACTTAGGGCCCATGCGCTCGAGCATGGTCAAGGTCGATGCGCTTAAGCCAAACAAATCCGCTGGGGTTTCCACCAACTCTTTGTCCACCAACTGCTCGATGATTTTGTCACCCATACCATCCACATCCAGCGCTTTGCGACTGACGAAGTGAATGATGGCTTGCTTGCGCTGGGCCTGACAGAAAAGCCCTGCGCTGCAGCGAGCCACGGCTTCGCCCTCTTCGCGCTCCACTTGAGAACCGCACACAGGGCAGTCGGTTGGAAACTCGATAGGAGAAGCATCTGCTGGACGGCGCTCAGCCACTACCGCCACCACTTGTGGGATTACATCCCCAGCGCGACGAATAATCACAGTGTCACCTACCATGACCCCAAGGCGCTCAATTTCGTCTTGGTTGTGCAAGGTGGCATTGGATACGGTCACACCGCCAACAAATACCGGTTTGAGGCGCGCCACAGGAGTCACCGAGCCAGTGCGGCCCACTTGGAAATCCACCCCTTGCAGCTCGGTTAGCTCTTCTTGCGCCGGGAACTTAAAGGCAATCGCCCAGCGTGGTGCTCGAGCCACAAAACCCAGAGTTTGTTGCTGCTCGAGAGAGTTAACCTTGATAACCACGCCGTCAATTTCGTAGGTCAGCGCATCGCGTTTTTCCATGATGGCGCGGTAGTAATCCATCACACCTTCGACGTTGTCGGCCTTTTTAAGCTCCAGTGACACGGGTAAGCCCCATTGACGCAGCTGCTCTAGCTGGGCGTGATGGCTGTTGGCCATGGGTTGCTGCTCTTGCTCCACTACGCCCAAGGAATAAGCGTAAAACGCCAACGGGCGCGAGGCGGTGATTTTTGAATCCAGTTGACGCAGCGAACCAGCGGCGGCATTACGCGGGTTGGCAAAGGTCTTTTGCCCTTGAGTGCGAGCGCGCTCGTTAAGCGCTTCAAAGCCGGCCTTTGGCATCACCACTTCACCGCGCACTTCTAACAGCTTGGGATAGCCTTCGCCGCGCAGCTTTAGTGGGATCGCGGCAATCGTGCGCACATTAGCGGTAATGTTCTCGCCCACAAGACCATCGCCTCGAGTCGCAGCCGACTCTAACTCACCATCGCGATATATCAGAGATACCGCCAAGCCATCGAGTTTAGGCTCGCAGCAAAACTCAATCTGGCTACCCACTCTGTCGCCAATTCTCTTGTAAAAGGCCTCAAACTCAGCTTGATCAAAGGCGTTGTCTAACGACAGCATTGGCTTTAAGTGAGTCAGTTGCTCAAACTGGCTTAACGCCTGGCCGCCAACCCGTTGAGTGGGGCTGCTGGGCGACGCTAGCTCTGGATACTCGGCTTCAAGGGCCTGTAACTGGCGCAGTAAGCGGTCGTACTCGGCGTCTGGCACACTGGGCTCATCGAGAACGTAATACCGATAGTTATGGTCGTTAAGGGTATCTGTTAAGGATTGAATTTGGGCTTGTATGTCGCTCATGAACTCACTCTTAAAACAAAAATGGCCGCGTTAGGCGGCCATTGAAAATTAGGCTGGAACCGACCGGTAGACGGTTTTAATTCGCTCTAGGTAGGCGCTGCGACTAGCATCGCTCCATGGGTTGCGAGCATCGTCGGTGACCACACCGTTTAAGTCATCGGCCAACTGATGAGCCGCGTTTAGCATGGTCGAGAAGCTTAGCTTGGCTTCGCCTGGACATGGAAGCTGTAAAAACAACACCACGCCTTCGGTTTTAAATTGCTCCATGTTGTCCGGGTCAAAGGTGCCCGGTTTCATCATGTTGGCCAGCGAGTAGATGACCTTGCCGGTACCAGCAGGATCTTGATGGCGATGGAAGATATTCATCTCGCCAAACTTAAGACCTAGAGTCAGCATGCAAGGCAGCAACTCAGCACCAGCGAGCTGTTCGCCCGGCTGAGCTTGCACGTGCAGTACCAATACGTCTTGTGGTTCCGCTGAAGCCGCTTGTGGCTCTGGACTCGCGGCACCGCTAGTCGCCGGTTGCGCTTGGGCAACAGCTGACTCGTTAACCACAGCTTCAGCAGGCGCTGCAATCACAGGCTCTTCGGTGCCTAGGTCTTCAGTAACTAGGTCTTCGATTTTTGGCTCGGCAATGAGCGGCTCGTCGAAAGCAGGCGTTTCAGCAACTGAGCTGGATTCGATGACAGGTTCGGCTTGAGCCGGTGAAGGCGACAATTCAAAGTTGTCGTCCAAGTTCAACTGTGGCTCAGGTGCATCCATCTTTGGCTCAGTACGACGGCGCTGAGTTTTGGGTTTAAGCTCGGCACTTGCGCTTGGCAATGAGTCACCTTCAATGTCGAAACCGCCAAGGCCCAACTGCATTGGGCCTTCGGACTTAGTCTCAGCCGCTGGCGTGGAAATCACAGGCTCTGTGCGAATATCGTCTTCTTCAGCGTCTAGCTTGATAACTGGCTCAAGCGGCTCACTCGGCTCCGCAGGCTTGGTCTCTGAATTCTTAACAATCCGAACCTGCCCCACGCCATCTGGGTCGAAGCCATCGGCATCGCGTGGCGGGTTTTCAGGATCTTGATACAAAGGAGTAAAAGGTTTTTCTTCGATGGATTGGGCTTTGTTCTTTTTATTGGTCCAGTATCCGTGCACTAGCACGCCGGCAATGGCCATCAATCCCAAGATGATTAATACCAGTTGCAACTCATCGTTCATTGGTAGTTCCGTATCCCTTTGTTATCACGCTTCAGCAAAGGCCAGAGCGTCTTCTATATCCACAGCAACGATGCGCGAAGCGCCGGCTTCTTGCATGGTGACCCCGGTCAATTGTTGGGCCAGCTCCATCGTTACCTTGTTATGACTAATGTATATAAACTGCACGTCTTTCGCCATTTGTTCTAAGAGTTGGCAAAAGCGCCCCACGTTGGCATCGTCCAATGGGGCATCCACCTCATCCAATAAGCAGAATGGCGCAGGATTGAGCTGGAAAATGGCGAACACCAATGATAATGCGGTTAGCGCCTTTTCACCACCGCTAAGAAGGTGAATTGTGCTGTTACGCTTTCCAGGTGGTTGCGCCATAATCGCCACACCACTTTGGAGTAAGTCGTCGTCGGTTAGTTCCAACCAGGCTTTACCGCCGCCAAACACCTGTGGAAACAGGCGTTGAAAACCGTCGTTAATGGCGTCAAAAGTCGTCTTGAATTTCTGTCGCGTCTCTTTGTCTATGGTGCGTATGGCCTGCTCTAGCGCCTCTAACGCCTTGTTGAGATCCAGGTCTTGCTCGTCCAAGTAGACCTTGCGCTGATTGGCCTGGTCAAACTCTTCCACCGCCGCCAAATTGATAGCACCCAAGCGCTCGATTTTCAGTGCGACCTGGGACAACTGACTGCGCAAACTTTGTTCAGTGGCGATCTCATCAATGCCTTCGAGCAACAAACTCAGCTGGTTAGCGTCAACGCCCTCTCCCAATTGCTCAAGCTGATGCTGGGCGTCGCTGAGCTTTTGCTGTTGCGCCAGCTCTATGTTGTGCTGGGACTCGGCAATCTGCTGCAGAGATTGGTTGGCTTTCGCCTGCTCAGCCACCATTTGTTGCTGGCTTTGCGACGCCTCAAAGCTTTGCTGACGAGCACTCTCGGCCGCTTTTTGCGCATCGCTTTGGGCGCTTAAGAGACTCTGTAGCTGGCTTTGCAGCGCTGCCATGTCTACTGGCGCATCGCTTGTTTTCGATAACTCGTCAATGCGGGCTTGCGCTTGTTGTGCCTGTTGTCGGGCTTGGCCAAGACTTGGCTGAAGTGCAGCGATTTGCTGCTGAGTACTTTGTTGCTGATGACTCAACCCCAGCTGCTGACGCTCGGCTTCGAGGGCTTGTGATTGTAGGGTTTGCCAATGCTCTCGAGTCTGCTCGACCTCGAGCCCCAGTTGCTCCAGCTGAGCTTGAGCACTTTGTTGCTGTGCTTGAGCCTCGGCCATTTGCGCATCTAAAGGCGCTAGCGCGGCGCTCAGTTGCTGTAACTCTTGCTCTGCTTGGCTATATTTGAGTTGGGCTTTTTGCTGTTGCTCAGTGAGTTGTACCAGCTGACTTTGCACGTGCTCGCGCTGTAACTCGATGCGTTGATGCTGCTGATTAAGACTTTGAGCTTCAGTTTGCGCTTGCTTTGCTTGGTTGTGACGAATGTGCACCGTTTCTAGCTGGCGCTCATTGCTTTGGCGCAACTGTGCCAGGCGTTGGCTATTGGTGCTAAGTTCAGCATCCAACGTCTGCGATTGGGACTCCAGACTAAGCGCATGAGTGGTTTGCGCAGGGGTGAGTTTAAAACCCTGCCCCCACAACTGACCGTCTGCGAGTAATATCGCTTGTTGGGGCTTAAGCCCTGTCATTAAGGCTTCAGCCTGCGCTTCGTCTTTGGCAAAGCGAATACCGTCTAACCATGGCTGTAGGTTGATAGGCGCTTGAATACGACTGCCATCGTCTAAGGTCAGTTCAAAACTTTGATCATCGCTAAAACCAGATTCCGTTGACTCACCGTCGGCAAACACTTGGACTGGCTGCAACATGATCGGCGCCATTAGCTGGCCTAGTGCTTTTTGCCACAGTTTTGGCGCGTCTAACACCTGATAAACACTGGTTTCGGCCTGAGTTTCTAAACTCGCCAGTTGCGCTTTAACCGCCGCCAACTCCCCTTGCAGCTGACTTTCGCGTTTTAGTGCGTCACGAGTACTGGCCTCGTCGTCCGCCAATGCTTGCTGGGCGGCCTCTAAGGCAAACTGCGCTTCTTCAGCCACCTGCTGTTGTAGGTCAATTGCCGCTTGGTTTTGCGCCAGTGCTTGGGTGAGCTCTTCGGCTTGGGTTTCGAGCTGGCTGTCCGCCTGCTCTTCTAGCGCCTCGCTTAACTCTTGCAGTCGCTGCTGCAAGGCGTTCTGTTTAGCCTTTGCGCTGGCTTGCTCTGTTTGCGACTTGGCCAGATGTTGATGCGCTTGCGACAACATCCCTTGGTATTTCGCCTGTTTCGCCAAGATCAGATCGTTGTGCTCTTTGGCGTCGGCCAACTGAGCCTGGCGCTCCTCAAGCAAGGCTTGGGCTAATGCCAATTCCGGCTCAAGTTCGGCTAAGGTCGACTGTAAGCCAGTGGCTTGCGCCTCCAATTGAGTCTGCTGAGCCACAGCCTGCTCAAGCGTCTGCTTAGCCGCAGCTAACTGCTCTTGTCTGTGTTGGCTCGATTGCTCTTGGCTGCGAATTTGCTGCTCGAGCTGGTTGGCTTGCTTAGACAGCACAAAGGCTTTTTGGGTGTGCTCTTGCTCGGCGCTGCGCTGCGCTTCGGTTTGGCTCTGCAGCTGTTGCAGCGACAGGTTGCGTTTAACCTGCTCAGCGCTGATTGCCTCGCGCTGAGTTTTCAGTTCGTCGATCTTGGCGTCTAAGGCCTGGCGTTCGGTTTCAGCGTCGCGCCACAGCCAAGCGGCCAACTGCGCTTTGAGTTGGCCTTGCTGTTGTTTGTAGTTGCGATAGCGCTTGGCGGCGTCCGCTTGACGTTGCAAACGAGACAATTGGTTGCCTAGCTCTAAGCGAATATCGCTTAAGCGGTCGAGGTTCTCGCGAGTGTGGCGAATCCGATTCTCGGTTTCGCGACGACGCTCTTTATACTTAGAAATCGCCGCTGCTTCTTCGATAAATACGCGAAGCTCAGCGGGTTTAGATTCGATTAAACGAGCAATGGTGCCCTGCTCAATAATGGCGTAGCTGCGCGGGCCGAGGCCTGTGCCCATGAACAAATCGGTAACGTCGCGACGACGGCATTTTTTACCGTTGAGCCAATATTGGGATTGGGCCTCGCGATTCACAACTCGTTTAACGCTGATTTCATTGTACTGGGCGTATTCCGCGGTTAAGCGCGAATCGCACTGCTCGAATACCAGCTCCACCGAGGCTTGGCCCACCGGCTTGCGACTATTGGAGCCGTTGAAAATCACGTCGGTCATGGCATCGCCGCGCAAATGCTTTGCCGAGCTTTCGCCTAATACCCAGCGCACCGCGTCAATCACATTGGACTTGCCACAGCCATTCGGACCGACGATCGCCGTGATCGCCTTAGGTAAGGCAATCTTGGTGGGATCGACAAAAGACTTAAAGCCAGCCAGTTTGATCTGCTTTAATCGCATGCGAGAGGTAGAATAGCGCCGTGAATAAGGGTCAAACCTCTATAGTACCAGTCAAGGTCGAGGATGCAACGCGGCCAAGTTGAAATGCTTTGCAACGCTTTGTTACTTGATTCAAATCACACCTTGCTCACACAATAAGACACACGCTTTGTAAGGAATTTGCTATGGAACGCAGCCAGGTAGGCACCCCAGAACGGGTTCGCCGCGGATCCGGTGCCAGTTATTTCATGTATGGCTTTGAGCTAATCAGACAGCCAGGGCTTCGTACCTTTGTCATTCTCCCCCTGCTGATCAACATGCTGTTGTTTGGCGTGGGCTTTTACTTCGCTTTGGGGCGATTGGACGAAATGCTGACTTGGGTAGCAGCTCAGTTGCCCGAATTCTTGAGTTGGCTGAACTTTATCCTTTACCCCTTGGCGGTCATCAGCATGTTAGTGAGTTTGTCGTTTATCTTCAGTTCTGTGATGAACTGGATAGCGGCGCCCTTTAACGGCTTGTTAGCGGAAAAAGTGGAACTCAAACTCACAGGCCAAAAACTCAATGACGCCGGTTTGATGGATATCGTTAAAGACCTGCCCCGGGTTTTTGGCCGAGAATGGAAAAAACTCAAGTATTACCTGCCACGGGCCATTTTGTGTTTGCTGTTGTTTATTGTGCCTGTGTTTGGTCAAACTCTCGGGCCTGTGGTGTGGTTTATGTTCACCAGCTGGATGATGGCGGTGCAGTACTGCGACTACCCCTTTGATAACCACAAGGTGCCCTTTGACGATATGAAGTGGTCACTCAAGCAAACTCGCGGCTCTAGCTTCAGTTTTGGCATGAGTGTGGCTGTATTTGCGATGATCCCATTCGTCAATTTGGTGGTAATGCCAGTAGCAATTTGTGGCGCGACTGCACTGTGGGTCGACAAGTATCGCGACGCCTATGCCGCCCCGCTGAAGGATGGCCTTTAAATAAAAGAAACTATACATATAGCTAAACGGAATAAGGCATAACTATCAGTCACTTCTAAAATTTTGAACGGACTTTATGCTTGTGCTTATAACATTAAGGAGCATGCAATGAGCAAAGTGTTTGAAGATAACTCGCTGTCCATCGGAGATACTCCGCTGGTGAAACTGAATCGAGTCAGCCAAGGAAAGGTACTGGCTAAACTCGAATCCCGTAACCCAAGCTTCAGTGTAAAATGTCGCATCGGTGCCAATATGATTTGGCAAGCCGAAAAGCAAGGTCTGTTAGGCCCTGGCAAAGCACTGATTGAACCAACCTCGGGTAATACGGGGATTGCTCTGGCATTTGTTGCTGCGGCACGTGGCTATCCATTGACCTTGACCATGCCGAACACCATGAGTCTCGAGCGCCGCAAGTTGCTTAAGGCCTTAGGTGCTGAATTAGTGCTGACCGAAGGCGCTAAGGGTATGAAAGGCGCGATTGCCGCCGCTGAAGAGATTCTGAATTCCGATCCGAATAAGTACGTATTGCTGCAGCAATTCGACAACCCAGCGAACCCGCAAATTCACGAAAAGACCACAGGCCCAGAAATCTGGAATGACACCGACGGTGAAGTTGACGTGTTTGTTGCTGGTGTGGGTACTGGTGGTACCATCACAGGTGTTAGCCGCTACATCAAACAAACTCAGGGCAAGGCGATTACTTCGGTAGCGGTTGAGCCGGTTGACTCACCAGTGATTACTCAGGCGAAAGCCAATGAAGCGCTTACTCCTGGGCCGCACAAAATCCAAGGTATTGGTGCCGGCTTTATCCCGGGCAACTTGGATTTGGATTTGGTGGACGCGGTTGAACAGGTCAGCAACGAAGATGCGATGGCCATGGCTAAGCGTCTGATGAAAGAAGAAGGCATTTTGGCGGGTATCAGCTCAGGTGCGGCTGTCGTTGCGGCTAACCGCATTGCTGAGAAGCCAGAGTACGCAGGTAAAACCATTGTTGTGGTGCTGCCTTCTAGTGCCGAGCGCTACCTCACCAGCGCCCTGTTCGCGGACGAATTTACTGAGCAGGAACTGGTTCAGTAACAAAGACTTATGCTTTGCTAGCTTAGATGGCGCGAGACTCTCGCGCCATTTTTTTTGGCCCCCGTCACAACCTCAAACTTTTCTCTCAATTATTATCTACACCCGCCGATAACTGGCTAGTAACAAGGATTTGTCTGAGGTTCCGATGATCGCATTTTTAAGAAATATCACGATTTTGCAGCGTTTGCTGGCCATGCTGGGGATGGCCGCGTTAGGCACTATGATGTTTGCCTACCAGTCTATCAGCGAGCAAAGAGCAAACCTAATTGAGCAAAAGTGGCAGCAAGCTGAGCAGCAATTAGAAACCATTTTGGCGGTTATCGATGCCGAGCGCGATTTGGTGCGCACCGGCAAAATCACCGAGGAAGAGGCCAAAACCACCACCTTGGAGCTCATTCGCAATGTGCGTTTTGGTGCTGCCGGTTATTTCTTGATTCTAGGCGCTGACGGTGACTTCCTGATGCACCCAACCATTCCCAAGTTGGAAGGTACTTCTTACCTCTCTTACACCACCACTGACGGCCAACGTCCATTTGCGCCGTTGCAGCGGAGAATTAACTCGCAACAGGTCTCTAAGATTGAGTATCCATTCCTCAATCCAAAAACCCGTGAAGACGAGAGCAAGCTGACGGTCGCTAAAGCGTTTCCCGAGTGGGGTTGGATGATTGCCACTGGCACCTATACCGGTGAAATCGACGCGACCATGCGCGATGTGCTGTGGTCTTATGTGATTATTCTAGGCTCAATTGCGCTGCCTATCTTTGCCGCATTCTTGTTGATTAATCATTCGATAACCAAGCCTATCAACGATATTTTGCAGGCGCTAAAAGACATCTCTGAAGGCGATGGCGACCTGTCGAAAACCCTGTCAGCCGATGGCAAGGACGAAGTGTCTGATGTTGCCCGTGAATTTAACACCTTTGTGGCCAAGATTGGCGAACTGGTTCGCGGCATGCGCCCGGTAACCGACACACTGCACGCTCAGGCCAATACATTAAATGAGTCGGTTGCTGCCGCTTCTGTTAGCGCCGATTCTTTGTACAAAGAGACTGACAGTGTGGCCACGGCAATCAATCAGATGGTGGCCACCACCCATGAAATGGCCAACAACACTCAACAGGCGGCTGACGCGGCTGAGCACGCCAAGTCCCAAGCTGAGACTACCAATGACCTGGTGATGAATACCATTACTGCCTCGCACACTCTAGGTGGTGAGGTTCGCAAGGCGACCGCTACGACTCGCCAGCTGGCTCAGCACAGCTCGCAAATCGGTAGCATTTTGGAAGTGATTCGCGGTATTGCCGAGCAGACTAACTTGCTGGCTCTGAACGCCGCCATTGAAGCCGCTCGTGCCGGTACCCATGGTCGCGGCTTTGCGGTAGTCGCCGACGAGGTTCGCGCCTTGGCTAACCGCACTCAAGACAGTACTGATGAGATTCAAAAAATCATCGAGAACATTCAGCAAGCGGTTGGCGATGTGACCGAGTCTAACGAGCAGACCCAACTGCAGTCGGATACTTTGGAACAGCACGCCCAGCAAGCGGGTATTGCGCTGGAGCAGATCTTGGCGGCAGTAGCCACCATCAGCGACATGAACACTCAACTGGCTTCCGCCACCGAAGAGCAGTCGCTGGTCACCACAGAAATCAACCGCAATATCAGCCGTATCTCAGAACTGAGTTCTGAGTCTTTAGAGACCAATCAGCAGAACTCGCAATCGAGCGATAATCTGCACCAAGTATCCAATGAGATTGGTGGACTAATTCAGCAGTTTAAAGTGTAACCCGCACCAAACTCAGCAAAACCGAAGCCTCGCGCTTCGGTTTTTTGTTGTGCTTTAACGCAGACACCCACCGTTAGTCAGCAACCCAAAGGCGCTAGCTAACACAGACACCCATTGTTAATCGACAAACCCTGGCATACTAGCTAACACAGACACCCACTGTTAATCGACAAACCACGGCATGCTAGCTAACACAGACACCCACTGTTAATCAACAAACCCCTGGCATGCTAGCTAACACAGACACCCACCGTTAGTCAGCAAACCCAAAGGCACTAGCTAACAAAGACACCCATTACTAATCGAAAAACCCACAGGGGCGCTAGTTCGCATCATTCCACTTTTCTAAAGCTTGGACTTTGCTGCTAATCTTTGTACTAAACAGGCTTAAAGGATTTTAATGTGGCCAATTTAACTTTGGCGGTGCTGGATGGCGAATACAGCATTCACAGCCTTCCACCCAATGCGGATATTCCCACAGAGGTAATGGCGCAACCCTTGTACTTTATCGGTAAGACCCAAGACGAAGTGTCAATCTTGGTGCCATCGAGCTTGCCGCTTGTTAGCGATGAGGTCGAATCTGGCTGGAAATGTTTAGAAGTCCTCGGTCCTCTGGGCTTTTCGATGGTGGGTATAATGGCTCGTGTGTCTACTACCTTGGCTAACGCCAATATCAGTATTCTGGCGGTTTCTACCTTTGATACTGACTATGTGTTTGTAAAATCACAACGACTCGAAGAGGCGGCGAAGGCCTTGCGAAGCAATAGTTATCAAGTGCTCTACCCTGATAAATAAAAAACCGACCCAAAGGTCGGTTTTTTATTGCTAACAACAAGGAGTTAAGCTGGCAGCTCGGCGTTGTGATAAACGTCTTGTACATCGTCGCAGTCGTTTAGCATGTCCATAAATTTCTCAAACACTGCCACATCGTCACCGCTCACCTCATGAGTGTTTTGCGGAACAAAGCTAATCTCATCTACTTCAAAGTCGATGTCCGCTTGCCATTCAGCCAGTGCAGTTCGAGCTTTATTGTATTCGGTATGGGGTACAAATACGGTCAGCTTGCCGTCCTCGCACTCAATATCGGCAACGTCTACATCTTCCATCATCAAGGCTTCTAGGCAGCCTTCTTCGTCGTCACCGGCAAAGGCAAACACTGCTTGGTGATCAAACATGTGCGATACCGCACCTGGCGCACCAATTTTTGCATCGTTCTTCACGAAGCACTGACGCACTTCGGTGAAGGTACGCTTATTGTTGTCGGTCAGACAATCAACAATGACCATGCAACCGCCGGGGCCAAAGCCTTCGTAACGAGCGGTAGAATAGTCTTCGCCACCACCACCTTTAGCTTTATCAATACCGCGGTCGATAACGTGAGTCGGCACTTGGTCTTTCTTAGCTTTGTCGATCAGGCGACGTAGCGCCAAGTTGCTGTCTGGGTCAATGCCGCCATTCTTGGCGCACATGTAGATTTCCTTGCCGTAGCGGGAGTAAAGCTTGGTTTTTGCTCCCTGCGTTTTAGCCATGGATTCTTTTCGGTTTTGAAACGCTCTGCCCATTATTTGGTCTCGCTGATATATGTCGTATTGAAAATGTGGCGACTGGCGCTAGGCCAATCAGGTATCGTAATAGTCTCGATACCATTTCGCAAAAGCTTCAAGCCATTGCTGTTAATCTGTACTCGGTTGGAACCCTGTGGCCCGTTAGAGCTATTCTGTGCTGGCGTAGGTGTCATAAACGTCACCTTGCTGCATGGCTTTGAGTTCCAACTTGGCTCGGCGCCCCAAAGTATTTTCCAAACTGCGGATAAAATCCCAAAGGGGTACCGGTCGGTGGTGGCCTATATTAAACACTTGGTAGGGTGCACTGGAAGTGTACGGCGTAAAATTGCCGCTCTCCGGCTCCCCTTCAGGCATCACCTGCATGGCGGCCATAATAGCAGCCACAGTGTCATCTATGTAGGTAAAATCTCTAGATAATTGGCCATGGTCATATACCTCTTTCGCTTCACCCGCCAAATCTTTCCGTAAATTTGAAGTAAGCCCTATCTGGACGCCCCATGGACAGTGCACGGTAAAAAGCACAAGGCGGTAGTGGGCAATGCATACAAATGGCTATCGCTGTGCGCCATCAGCATTGCGCTAAGCCTTGCTAACCAAAACCTTGTCACGCCCGTGGCGTTTCTCTATCGCTCTTAGACAGACACCCACTGTTGCAAATAGCACAATCAATAACACAGACACCCATGATTAATTTATCTTGCAGAGCGACAGCCAAACTCGGACTAAAGGTGGGTGTCTGTGTTATTCCCACTAGCGGTGGGTGTCTGTGTTATCCGTGTTATTTACCGCTAGATTAGCAATTCAACGAAAGCGCCTCTTGAGCCTCCGCGGTAGCTTTGCCACAATGCTTTTTCACAGCATTAGAAAAGAACAAAGCATGACAACTCTATACGGCATCAAAAATTGCGACTCGGTCAAAAAAGCTCAAAAATTTCTCAACGCCAACGAACACGCCTATCAGTTTCACGATTTCGTATCGCAAGGGCTCAGCGAAGAAACTATCGACCAGTGGCTTGAAGCAGCCTCGTGGGAAGTCCTTTTAAACAAGCGCTCTACCAATTTTCGCGCACTTAGCGATGACGACAAGCAAGATATTGACCAAGCAAAAGCCAAAGCGCTGATGCTAGCGAATCCAAAGCTGGTGAAACGCCCAGTACTTATCGGTAAACAAGGGATATTGGTGGGTTTTAAAGCAGAACAATACCAAGCGTGGTTAAAGGCATGAGGCAGGACGTCCTAGCACTTGCAATCGAATTAATTGACCGTGCATCAGTCACGCCAGAAGACGCAGGTTGTCAGCCTTTGATGGCAAAGCGACTATCGAAAGTAGGGTTTGATATCGAATCCATGGTGTTTCACGACACCACCAATATGTGGGCGCGCCGCGGCTCAATGGGCCCTGTGTTTTGTTTCGCCGGTCATACCGATGTTGTGCCCGCTGGCGACTTGAGCTTGTGGCACTCAGATCCTTTTAAATCAGAAATCCGCGACGGTTATTTGTACGGTCGCGGCGCCGCTGATATGAAAGGTTCACTCGCGGCCATGGTGGTCGCCACCGAGCGATTCGTCACGGAGCACCCCAACCACAAAGGCTCGATTGCGTTTCTAATCACCTCCGATGAAGAAGGTCCTTTTATCAATGGTACCGTCAAGGTCATCGAGACATTACAAGCCCGAAACGAAGCCATTACCTGGTCTTTAGTCGGCGAACCCTCATCCAGTCAACGACTCGGCGATGTGGTAAAAAATGGTCGTCGCGGCAGCCTTACCGGTGCGCTCAAGGTCAAAGGCACTCAAGGACACGTGGCTTACCCAGACTTGGTGCAAAACCCTATCCATGCAGTCGCTCCTGCTTTGGCAGAATTATCTGCGACCCAATGGGATCAAGGAAACCGCTACTTCCCGCCGACCAGCTTTCAAGTCTCCAATATTCACGCCGGGACTGGCGCCCCAAATGTGGTACCGGGTTACTGCGATGTTCTGTTTAATTTCAGATACTCAACGGAAGTCACCGCCGACCAACTGACTCAAGCTGTTCAATCCGTGTTTGATAAGCACCAACTAGAGTACGAGTTAGACTGGACCTACAATGGTGTGCCTTTCCTGACTGACGACGGCGAATTATTATCTGCGACCCGCCAAGCAATTTCCGAAGTCACAGGAATTGAAACGGATCCTCAGACCAGCGGTGGCACCTCAGATGGTCGATTTATCGCGCCAACCGGAGCGCAAGTTATCGAAGTTGGTCCAATCAACGCTACCATTCACAAGGTCAACGAGTGCGTGAACGTGGACGATCTCGAAACTTTGGCACGCATTTATCAGCGATTGTTGGAGAAGCTGCTTTGCTAACTCCAGAGCAACTAACCGGTTGCGAAGACACCCACCTTACTGATTTGGGAGAGGTTCGTGTCACAGATGGCACAGCTAAAGCCTACTTATTAATGCAAAAAGCGGCTGAGCGCGATGGCGTGACAATGGCAATCGCTTCTGGATTTAGGAGTTTTGAGGCTCAAGCAAGCATTTTTAACCGCAAAGCCAGAGGAGAATTAGCTTTGCGCGACTCGAGCCACAATATCATTGCGACGCCAATCGCGGAGCCGAGAGCGCTGCTAAAGACCATTCTCATCTGGTCGGCGCTACCCGGCGCATCGCGACACCACTGGGGTACAGATATTGATTTATTTGACCCATGCCATATCGAACACGGACAGCTGGAATTAGTTCAGTCAGAATTCGATGCCGGTGGCCCCTGCCATGAACTGGCCTGTTGGCTCGAAAAAAATGCCAGAGATTTTGGTTTTTATCGCCCTTATCGCTCGCCCACTAACGGTGTGCAACCTGAACCATGGCATTACAGCTATAAACGCGAGTCAGACCAATGTCTGGCGAACTTTGAAATAAAGCATCTGAGGGATGCGATTACTAAGGCGAATGTTGAGTTATCAGCGACGATAGAGAGCGAACTCGACAAGATTTTTGAGCACTATGTCTTAAATGTCGACAAAACCTGGTGACCAGCTGCACCGACCATCTAGCTGCTCTCTTCAGTATTTTCCGAGCTAGCAGTATAATTTCGTCACCTTGGTAGAGAATCCAAAACAATGAACGCCATTAAAAAGCTTTTCCAAAACAATCGAGAATGGGCGGACCGTACCGTCGCACAAGACCCAAAATTTTTTGAACATTTGGCCAAACAGCAAAAGCCCGAATACCTGTGGATTGGTTGCTCAGACTCTCGTGTTCCGGCGAATCAGATCATCGACTTAGCGCCTGGCGAAGTTTTTGTTCACCGCAATATCGCCAATCAAGTTGTCCACTCGGATCTCAACTGTCTTTCCGTGCTTCAATACGCCGTTGATGTGCTCAAGGTCAAACACATTATGGTTGTCGGTCACTATGGCTGTGGTGGTGTTAAAGCCGCCTTAGACAACCAGAAGAATGGTCTTATCGACAATTGGCTTGGGCATATCAAAGACATCGTAAGACTCCATCGCAACGAACTGAACAGCTTAGATGAAGAGGCCAAGTTTCATCGTTTGTGCGAATTGAATGTCATCGAACAAGTGGCCAACGTTTGCAACACCAGCATAGTGCAGGATGCTTGGTCTGGCGGCCAAAAACTAGCGGTTCACGGGTTGATTTACGGCTTGGACAACGGCCTTTTGAAGAATCTCGAAGTTACTGTCGATCGTGAGCATTGGGCTCGTGCAAAAGGGCTGGTTTAAACTAATATGAAAACCGTAATTCTAATTCCCGCTCGATTCGGTTCAAGCCGCTTCCCTGGTAAGCCTTTAACTCTGATTAACGGACAACCCATGATCCAGCGAGTGATCGAGCGCGCCAAGTTGGTCA
The DNA here is from genome assembly GCF_002282855.1 of Paraferrimonas sedimenticola. Taxonomy (GTDB): domain Bacteria; phylum Pseudomonadota; class Gammaproteobacteria; order Enterobacterales; family Shewanellaceae; genus Paraferrimonas; species Paraferrimonas sedimenticola. The sequence continues at coordinate 95,164 of NZ_NRIR01000006.1, forward strand.
AAGGCGCTGATGCAATCTACGTTGCCACTGACGATAAACGCATCGCTGATGCGGTTGAGCAAGTCGGCGCGATAGCTGTAATGACCGATTCTGAGTTGCCCAGTGGTACCGATAGAATCAACCAGGCAGCTGAGCGCATTGGACTTCAAGATGAAGATATTATTATTAATCTGCAAGGCGACCAACCGCTAGTTGACCCAAATACCTTAGAGCAGCTCATCCAGTTATTTAAAGCTCACCCTGGTGAATTTTCTATGGCAACCTTGGCCTATCAAATTACCGATCCCAAGGCGATTGCGGACCCCAATCAGGTTAAGGTAGTTTTTGATAATCAGCACAACGCGCTCTACTTCAGTCGCTCGACGATTCCATTTGGTCGAGACGCTGAGGATTACCCTATCTACAAGCATTTGGGCATTTACGGCTACTCAAAAGGGTTTGTTGATGCATTTGCAAAGCTGCCTGTGGGCCGCTTGGAGGCTTTAGAAAAACTCGAGCAACTGAGAGCTTTGGAAAATGGCTTTAAAATTCGCATAGCCGTAAGCGGCATAGACTCCACTGAAGTCGACACTCCGGCGGATGTTCAACGAGCTGAACGCCAACTCGGGCTGGAGTAGATAAGATGCTGGAGACTTGGGAGGTAATCCTTTTAATCATATTGGTCCTTGGGGTTGTGGTGAGCAACCTTATGGTGCTCAAGTACTCCAGCAAATTTAAGATGCCGCAGTTTGGGGCTCCCAAGAAGTCGAGCAAGAAGCCAAAGGCGCCTCTAAAGAAGACACCCACCAATAACAACGAGCCAGATAAGTAATACAGACACCCACCCTATCCTCTCTCAAAAAATCAAAGCTGATATTGAGCACAAATTAGCTAGAGGCAAGCTCGACTCGAGAGTTTACAAGGCAAATTTGAGTGTGACTGGTCTAAGGCCAGCGAGAATCGGCCACGACCTTATTTGGTATGACCGAATCCATATATCGAATCATTTCAGTGAAAAGTTAGTGAAGGCGCTATGCCCGTGTTAGGTCGTCTTCGTCGATGGGTTTGAATACAATAAGCGGTCAACGATTCTGGTGAACCTGCTGCTCCACGAAACTGGGCTTCAAAGCGGCTGGTATGCTCCAGCCAATTGTCTTTAGCCAAGGAAAGCCGGCTGAGAATATCGCTAACTCCATCGCTTATTGAACCCGACTTCCCCTCGACAATGGCACGACCGGTTGCATCGACCAATTGGAGGTAGTCTCTCAGAGAAATGCCTATCGAACACCGTTCATCTCGAAAGCTATCCGCTTGAAAAGGCAATAATGATTTTGGTTCAAGCCCCTTAGATGCCGCTTCAACTCTCAACCTCAAGCTAGTGTATGGCCCATGTTCAGGCAGCTTTGACTCTTGGGCTCTCACCGGATTTAAATCGACGTAAGCCATACAGGTTATTACAGCCCTTTCATCCAACAATGCTTGAGACTTGAACCGACCTTCCCAGAACCGGCCTGTACATTCATCTTCAGCGTTGGCCTGTCTTGCAATTGGCTCATTTAGGCAGCGCATAAACCAACTAATACACGCCAGCCGCTGTCGATAGATCGCAACTACTTCAAGTTGTTCCTCATCAGAGCGACCTTGGGTCTCACCTGCAGCAATCTCACGAAGCGCGGTTGTTCCTTTGAACAAGCTCAACCATCTCTCAGCAATCGAAGCGGGACTAAGGAGGTTAGCACCACTCTGATTTACACGTAAAACCACGTGAAGATGATTGCTCATAACCGCGTAGGCTGCGACATCGATTGAGAAGACTTTGGCAAGTTGTAAAATGCGCTTTTCAACCCAATTGCGCCGATGGTCATAACAACGTCCTGAAACAGAGTCTTTTCCGCAAAGGTAAGCCCGCCGAACAACGCGGCTGACGCAATGATAAAAAGGTGTCTGTTCGAGACAGATCTGTGAGCTTCTGGGACTGGGCATACCTAACTCGCCTATGGGGTTTAATCCTAAGGCTAGCTAGCTTTTCGAGACTGAATAGTTATGATTCCACACACTCATACTAAAGAGTGACTGAATTGCAGGTTACCTTAATGAATAAAATACCCTGTAACCCTCCACTCACGCCCCGTATCGAGCATTAGTGTCACCGTCTCTTGTCCTGTATATTCTGAAAACTCGGTCTGGAACACCATTGTGATGTAGTGCCCTTGTGGCACGCCTGGTAACTCTTCGGCGTAGTCCGATTGAACCAACTCTCTAGCGATTATTTCACCCAAAGGTCGCCTCATTTGCTCAAGTGTTGCAGCCCAAGCTTCTTGTTGAATGGCTTGTTGGAAAAGCGTACTCGCATCACTCCATGAATCCGCATAACGCCCTGCATCGACCGTCACCAACCAATCTCTTCCTTGTTGCTCAGTGATTAGTTTCGCGCCATCAATGTCGATTGGATCTAACAGCATTTGAGGGTCAGCAAGTTCAGGCTGAGCTTGTAAGCGAATTGAGGACAGCATCGAAGAAACTACTAGGGCTGCTATCAAAACTAGCTTTGTTAACTCTTTGGGTTCCATCATCGTCTTCTCCTTTATCCGGCTTCGGACACGAGCAGTTGAATGAGTTTAGCACTGGTGATAGCAACAGCAATAACGCAGACACCCACCCTAACGACGATTAGAGTGGGTGTCTGTTTTAACTAAACACCCCAGAGTTGGGGTGGGTGTCTGTGTTAGTTGGGTTTGTCGGCGGCGAGCTCGGCCTCGAGCTTGCGCGCTACCGCGTCCGGCGAACTGGTGTTGCGGGCCAGTAGGCTGTAGGTGCCAGGGATGACAAACAGAGTAAACAGTGTGGCAACCAAGGTGCCGCTGAGTACCACCACACCAATCACAAGGCGAGTCTCAGCGCCCGCGCCAGAGGCCAGCACTAGCGGAATCGCACCGGCTGCGGTAGTGATACCCGTCATCAGAATCGGACGCAATCGCTGGCTAGAGGCTTGCACCACCGCCTCTTCAAAAGCCAAGCCACGGTCGCGCAGCTGGTTAGCAAACTCAACAATCAAAATACCATTCTTAGCCGACAGACCGACTAACATAATAATCCCGATTTGTGAGTAAATGTTGAGCGTTTGACCGGTAAAGTACAGCCCCAACAAAGCACCCAGAGTCGCCAGTGGTACCGTCAACATGATAACCAGTGGGTGCACGTAACTTTCAAACTGTGCCGCAAGCACCAAGAACACCACTACCAAGGCCAGCAAGAACACGAAGTAAATCGAGCTTCCGGACTCGTAGTAATCCAGCGATTGGCCCTTATAGCTAATGATGGCTTCTGCTGGCAGATGCTCTGCCGCCAAGCCATTCAAATAGTTCAGAGCATCACCCAAAGACGCACCATCGGCCAAGTTGGCTTCCAACGTAATCGAGCGCAAGCGGTTGTATCGATTCAAGCGCGAAGCGTCGGCAAACTCTTCCACAGATACCATATTTGACAATGGAATCAGTTGCTTAGTACGGTCTGAACGGACGTAGATGTTCTCAAGGTCGTTAGCGGTATTTTGATTATCACGCTCACCCTCGATGATCACATCGTACTCTTCGCCGTCGCGCATAAAGGTGGTGACCTTCTTCGAACCCAGCATGCTCTCAAGCGTGCGGCCAATGTGGCTAATAGAGACACCCAAGCTAGCGGCGCGCTCTTTGTCGATAAGCACTCGAAGCTGCGGCTTAGTCTCTTGGTAATCGTGGTCCAGACCAACCACATACGGGTTGTCTTGCGCTTTCTCAAGCATGATGTCACGCCACTCCACCAGGGCTTCGTAGCTAGGACCACCAATCACAAACTGAATCGGCTTACCTACACCACGCCCAAAGGCCTGACGCATAATTGGGAAGGCGCGAACCCCGGCCAAATCGCCCAATCGCGCACGAATATCGCCGATAATCTCTTGGGCTGGACGACGCACCGACCAGTCTTCCAGTACCACAATCGCCATACCGTTGGAGAAATCAGCAGTGCCACCCCAGCCGCGCGGAGCACGAATCAGCAATCGTTTCACATCGCCCGACTCTACCAATGGCATCAAACGAGTTTCCACTTCGTTCATGTACTCAGAGATGTACTCGTAGCTGCCGCCTTGCGGACCGTTAACCATCACGAACATGGAGCCGCGATCTTCACGAGGGGCAAACTCTGCTGGTACTTCTTTGACCAGATAAAAAGACGCGGCAAAGGCACTTAAAATAAGCGCAACCATAATAAACGGATGCGCAATCGCTTGGCGTACGCCACCTGCGTATCGGGCGGTCAGCCAATCCATGGCGCGATCGATACGCGTAGTCATCCAGCCGGCTTCGTGCTGTTTGAGTACCTTGGAGCACATCATTGGGCTCAAGCTCAAAGCGATAAAGGATGAGAACAGCACAGCGGCACTCATGGCCACCGCGAACTCTTTAAACAGCTTGCCCAAATCCCCTTCTAAGAAGGTGATAGGCATGAACACGGAAATCAATACCAAGGTAGTAGCGACAATCGCAAACGAGACTTCCTTAGCCCCCAAGAATGCGGCTTTAAGCGGTGTCTCGCCTTCCTCGATACGACGGTGAATGTTTTCGAGCATCACAATCGCATCATCCACTACCATACCAATCGCCAAAATCAGCGCCAGCAGGGTCAGCAGGTTAATTGAGTAACCCAGCATGAACAGCACAATAAAAGTACCCATCAAAGACACAGGCACGGTCAAGGCTGGGATCAACATGGCGCGGAAATTCCCCAAAAACAGGAAAATCACCAAAATTACCATGCTCATCGCGATAAATAGGGTCTGATATACCTCTTCAATCGAGGCTTCAATAAATACGGTAGAGTCGTAGGAGCGCTTAATCTCCATCCCTTCAGGCAAAGTTGGATTAATCTCATCCACCATGGCATTAATCGCACGGCCCACGTCCAGCGAGTTTGCCGTCGACTGCTTGGCCACGCCCAAACCAATCATGTTCTCACCATTACCGCGGAACATGATGCGCTCTTCTTCTGAACCCAACTCCACTTTGGCCACATCGCCCAGTTTCACCAGGTAACCATCGCTACCCTCAGCCAGCACCAGCTTAGAAAAGTCTTTTTCGGTGGCGAACGAGCGCTGAACGCGCACACTAAAGTGACGCTCTTTCGACTCAATCGAACCGGCTGGAAGCTCCACGTTTTCAGCGCGCAGCGCGTTTTCAACGTCAGTCACGGTCAACTGACGCGAGGCTAGCGCCTGACGGTCGATCCAGATCCGCATCGAGTAAACTTTACCGCCACCAACGCGAATGGTTGCCACCCCGTCTTGCACCGACATGCGGTCCACCAAATAGCGGCGGGCATAATCGGTCAACTGCAAAGTGTCCATGCGATCCGACACTAGGTTCAGCCACATGATAACTTCGTCGCCACTGTTGGCCTTTTGCACCTCAGGTGGATCCGCTTCATCCGGTAGGTTATTCAGCAAGCCAGACACTCTATCGCGCACGTCGTTTGCCGCCGAATCAATATCGCGGCCCACTTGGAATTCCAAAGTAATCGACGAGCGCCCATCGCGGCTCGACGAGGAGATGTGGCGAATGCCTTCGACACCCGAAATGCGGTTTTCAATCAACTGAGTAATACGAGTTTCTACCACCGCCGCTGAAGCGCCGCGGTAGTTGGTGTCCACCGACACAACCGGTGGATCAATGTTGGGATACTCGCGCAATGGCAAGCGGTCAAACGCCACTAAACCAAAGGCAATTAGCAACAAACTCAAAACAGAAGCGAATACCGGTCGCTTAACCGAAACGTCCGTTAATATCATGGTGCCCTACCTCTTTGTAACCCAAGGTTCTGAGGTAGTCGCATTCACTTTCTGACCGACACGGACTTTCATGGCACCGCGGATCACCACTTGCTGTCCTTCGCTCACACCATCAACCAGCTCTACTAAACCGCGCTGACGAATGCCGATTTTTACTTGTTTGCGCTCAACCATGCCCGAGTCGTCCACCAGATAAACAAAGTGGTCCGCTTGTAATGGAATAATTGCAGACTCTGGCACCACCAAGGTAGTGTGCTCGGCTTTGATCAGGCGAACCTTCATCAACATACCCGGTAGCACTAGGCCGTCTTGGTTTGGAATCTCGGCGCGTACCACAACCGCACGCGTTTCAGGGTCGATACGGCTGTCTAACGACTTAACCGTGCCGCGAAAGACTTTGTCTGGGTATGCCGCAGAAATGGCTTCTACCGATGAACCTGGGCGCAAATCACCCAAAAATCGCTCAGGTACTGAGAAGTCCAACTTAATGGTGGAGATGTCATCCAGAGTAGTAATTTCTTGTCCGGTAGAGACCAGTGAGCCAGTAGAAACCTGGCGAAGGCCTAAACGTCCGGCAAACGGTGCTTTAATCGAGCGGGTTTGCAGCTCAGCTTCCGATTGGCTCAGGTTAGCGCGAGCGGTATCAATTAAGGTTTGGAGGCGGTCGCGCTCTAACTCTGCGATAGTTTGGTTGGTCACCAGCGAGTCAATACGTTGATACTCGCGAATGTGGTCGGCAAGCTGAACTTTGGCCGCGCGCACTTTGGCCGCCTGTTCGTTTTGACGCAGGGTCACTAGCAACTGGCCCGCAGAAACCATGTCGCCATCGTCAAACGAGATAGAATCAATCTTTTCAGTCACCTTTGAGGTAATGGTCACCGACTCTTTGGCACGGGTGGTCCCCAGAGCTTCCACCCGGTCTTGAACCACTTGTTCAGTTACATCCGTGACTACCACATTTACGACACCGGGACCGCGTTTTTGCGGGCCTTTAGCAGCTTCTTTTGGGGAAAACTGCAGGTATGCAGCGCCAGCCGCTACTATCACCAATAGAGCTATTATTATTTTTTTCATGGGTCTGACTTGCCTAATTTGAGTGAGGTTAGTTTACCGATACCCGTGCTCTACGCAATGCAGATTACAAAGGTTTACAATTAAGCAAAAAAGCTGCGAGCAAATTGTAAACAAAAACCGCAGCTCAAGGCTGCGGTCTTTTGGTTCAAGCACTTAACGCGAGTTAACGGCGTCGACTGGTGCTGCGGTCTTCACCCATAACTTCAGCGAAGAACTCGTGGATCTGTTCCACCACCTCGTTAGACAGTTTGTTGTCTTCGGCGTCAAACATTTGAATCTGAGTTTTGCCGTCTTCGGTATCAGTCAACTTAAAGCGATACAAACCTTCATCCAATGGCAAGGCTTCGCCACCAAACATGGAGTCCCAGAAACCAGGATCGTCATCAAGGCGGGCGTAGTAGATGCCGTTATTGCGATCTCTGTCTTCGATATCAAAGCCAAGCTCAGGTAACACTAGGCCCAAGCGGTCCCATGTCCGCAAGAACTTAGACTCGGCCACCCAGACAGTTTCTTGCTCGGCGTTGTCTTCCAGCTCAATCTCAATACCCAAGCTGTTGCGAATACGCTCGGCCCGCTCTTCTGCGGCACGTTTAGCACTCACATAGGCCACCGCATCGTTGAGCATATCGATGGTGTAACGACGCTTGTCATCACTGGTCAGCGCAGGGATTTCGGTAGCGCCATCGATGCTTTCATCGTGCTCAATCAAGTCAATGGAGACATCACCGCTGCGGCCGTGTGGCTTGACCTGAATGGTGAAACGGTAGCGTTGTCGCAAAACATATTCGTCGTTCTTACCAATCCAGTTCTTTTTGAACTCTTGGCGAGTTTCAATCCAGTCAGTTTCGATAACCCCGCCGTCAAAATCGTCGGTAGTCACGCCAACTTCGCGTTGCGCCAGATAGCCAATAATTGAGTCGTGCACCTCAGTATTGAGGTCTTGGTCGCCCACGGCCTCAATCATGACCTTAACGTTATCCGTGCCCTCTTCTACAAAGGTGCCATCGGCACTGGCCAAAATCTGTAGTGGTGGGCGAATGTCCAACGCGCGCCCCATGGAACGAGCTTGGCCTTCTTCGGTCAGCTCTGGCACGTCAAACTCTTTCGAGTAGGTCGGCTCTTTTAGATGCGATGGAATTTTCAACGGCTCGCCAATATCGGCATTGGTGTACTCATCGGAACCGGAGATTTGACGACGTTCGATTGGCGTTGAGCAAGCGCTCAACAAAAGTACCAAAGTCACAGCGGTACTAATGGGCTTTATCATGAATTAACCTCGATGTTGGCCTGACGCATGGCGTTCAGCACCACAGCATGATGTTGTTGTTCTAGTTCGGTCAGTGGCAGACGCAAGAGCCCACCTGGGATTAATCCCATGCGATGCGCAGCCCATTTCACAGGAATTGGGTTGGCTTCGACAAACAATTGTTTGTATAGACCACGCATAGGCGCGTCCAGTTCCGCAGCTTTTTGCGCATCACCGCTTAAAGCCGCCTGACACATGGCCTGAAATTGCGCGGGAACGATATTGTTGGCCACAGAAATTACGCCGTCACCGCCGGCCAACAAAAACTCCATGGCCGTGGCGTCATCGCCACTGTAGAGCAAGAAGTCATCACCGCAAAGCTCGCGCAACTTGGCCACTCGGCTAACATCACCCGTGGCTTCTTTGATGGCAATAATATTATTAACTTGAGACAACTCGGCCACAGTCTCAAGCGGCATATCCAGCGCTGTACGACCCGGCACATTGTACAAAATCTGAGGCACATCGGTCGCCGCGGCTACTGCTTTGTAGTGAGCAATCAGACCTTTGGGTGACGGTTTGTTGTAATAAGGCGTCACACCCAACATGGCGTCTATGCCTAGCGGGTTAAGTTTCTCGGTTAGCTCCACGGCTTCAGCAGTGGCATTAGCGCCATTACCGCCAACAACAGCAATCCGGCCATTGGCATACTTAACTACTTGTCGAACGACCTCAATGTGGTCATCAACTGGCAACGTGGCGGACTCGCCAGTGGTACCAACCGCAACAATTGCACTAGTACCCTGCTCTATGTGAAATTCCACCAATCGCTCAAGACTTTCATAATCGACGCGTCCGTCATCGTGCATTGGAGTGATCAGCGCGACTATGCTTCCCTTTAACATCTTAATTCCTCAAGCCGTTTTGGACTGTCAATGGTACTGACACCAATAGGCGAACACAAGCGACAAAACATTCCAAATTGGGCTTTGTGTGATAGCATATGCTCAAATTTTTCAACTGCGCCAAAAGAGAGACTCGATGACCGATTATTTGGTGGTCACAGCCATGGGTAGCGATCGTCCCGGTATCGTTAACCGCTTCACCCGTTTGGCCAGTGAATGCGACTGTAATATTGTCGATAGCCGCATGGCGCTATACGGCAGTGAATTTACCCTAAGCCTGATGCTTAGCGGCGAATACAGCGCCATTACTCGAATCGAAAATGCCCTGCCACCACTGAGCGTTGAGTTAGAGCTGCACACCATCATCAAGCGCACCCAATCTCACACCGCACTCGAATTCATCGGTAAGCTGGATATTGCCCTAACCGGGCCGGATAAACGCGGGACTATGAGCCGCTTTACTCAGTACTTTGCCGAGCAGCAGTTGGACCTAGCCGCCTTGCGCACTCAAACCTTGGACAAGGGTCAGCAAGAGCTGCACTTTAGTCTGAATTTGCCACCAGGCGCCGATAGCGCCAAGGTGTGTCAGGACATTCAGACTATCGCAGAAGAAATGTCACTGAGCTGCCAATGCACCGCGATGGACATTCAGTCCAGCGAGTAAACAAAGTCACCGCACAAAAAACGGCGCTAACTAGCGCCGTTCTGCGTTTAAGACTCTCTAACCTTTCAAATAATCCAACACCACCTCGTGATGGTCTTTGGTTTTAAATTTGTCGAACAGGTGCTCAACCACCCCTTCTTCATTGATTAAGAAGCTCAAACGATGCACGCCATCGTAAACCTTTCCCATGAATTTCTTTTGTCCCCAAATACCAAAGGCTTCGCACACCGCATGGTCTTCATCCCCTAACAAGGTAAAGTTGAGCGATTGTTTGGTCTCAAAGTTTTTCAGGCGTTTTTGCGGGTCAGGACTGATGCCCAAGGTCACCACATTCAAAGCCTCCAACTCGGCTTGAGTGTCGCGCAATGAGCAGGCTTGTACGGTACAGCCAGGGGTCGAGGCTTTCGGGTAAAAGTACACCAATACTTTCTTGCCGCGAAGGTCGCTCAGTTTAACTGTGTCGCCATTTTGGTCTGGCAGGCTAAAGTCTGGGGCGGTATCACCCGCTTGCAAAGGCTTAATCATAGATCCGTCTCGTGGTTGTTTTATTGACTTGCCAACGAGTCTACCCCTAGCCAAAGACAAAAAAAAGGCGAACCATGCGGTTCGCCCAAAAGCATCAGCTTAATTTAGCAACATCTTGATGTAAGGACTTAAAATCGCAAAGGCGATGCCCCACATGGTCAAGAAAATAAATCGGTCCAAATACACCCAAGCTTTCGGGTTTTGGAACACAGGCGCTAAGAAGCGCGAACCATAGCTCAAAGCAAAGAACCATAAGAAAGAAGCAAACACAGCACCGGCACCAAACAATGGACGGTCATCTACTGCATACTGAGTGCTAATCGAGCCCAGTAGTACAACGGTATCTAGATACAAATGCGGGTTTAGCAAGCTAATCGCCAAGGTGGTCAAAATCGCTTTTTTCAGCGAGTCCGCCGCCTGTCCGCCGTTGGTATTCATCGCCTGCGGGTTGAAAGACGATTTCAGCGCGTTAAAGCCGTACCAGAACAAAAACGCTGCGCCACCAAAGCTTGCGGCGTGGGCCAAGGTTGGGAAGTTCATGATCAACTGACCCATGCCCATCACTCCGGCGGTGATCATCAACGCATCAATCAACGAGCACAGCATGGCAATTGGCATAGGATAGTTGCGCTTAATGCCTTGCTTAAGTACAAACGCATTTTGCGCTCCTACAGCAATAATCAAGCTTGCGCCGATACCCATACCTTGAACGAATGCCGCTGCCATAACCCAAATTCCTTAAAAAATACTGTGCGGTAGTAGAAAGTGGGCGCAGAATAAATTGCTTAACGACTTAAGTGAAACTAATATTTACGATACAGCATAAGTAAAACTTATAATCTATCAACAAGGTTAACATGCTCGATTACAAAGGATTACAAGCTCTGGCCACAGTGGTCCAAGAGGGTGGGTTTGAGCGGGCGGCCAAGGTGCTGTTTATCAGCCAATCAGCGGTGTCGCAGCGGGTCAAACAGCTAGAACAAAAAACCGGTGAAGCCCTGCTTATTCGCTCCAATCCGGTAGAAACCACCGCGGCAGGTAATCGACTGTTGCGCCATTTTCAGCAAGTCAGTTTGCTCGAAGCTGAACTGGGCCACGAGCGCGGCGAAGAAGTGGCCTTGGCCCAAAGTAAAATTCAAATTGCGGTGAATGCCGATTCGCTGGCCACCTGGTTCATGCCTTCGCTTAACGCTTTGTTTGACCGACGCGATTGGCTATTAGACCTCATCATCGATGACGAGGGCGAGACCCATAAATTACTGAAAGACGGCAAAGTGATTGGCTGTGTAACCACCGAGGCTCACGCCCTGCCGGGCTGTCGCTCCGACTATCTAGGCACCATGATTTACAGTTGCGTGTGTAATCGCTCCTTTAAAGCGCGCTACTTTGCCGATGGCATGACCCCAGCGGCCCTGCAAAAAGCCCCTGGAGTAGTGTTCAGCGTAAAAGACGAAATGCACCACAGATACTTACAGCAACATCACAACATGGCGCCAGGGCAATGGCAGTACCACCGCATTCCATCGTCCGAGAGTTTCCTCGAGTTAATCGTTAACGGGTTTGGTTATGGTCTGGTGAGCCACTTGCAAGCCAAGCCGCTTATCGAGCAGCAACGCTTGATAGAGCTAGAACCGGATAAACAAATGAAGGTGCCGCTGTACTGGCAGCATTGGAACATTAAAGCGCCGCAAACCACATTGATTTACCGCGCTTTATCGGCCACGGCGCGACGCTACTTGTTGCAAGAGCCCACGCCGTAGAGACTAGTTGGAAGACGCGCTAGTTGGTCTCGCTGGGCTTGGGTGGTTCGGTGGCCTCGCTCACCGACATGCTCGGCCAAGCGTTCATCACAGCCCTCACCAAAGAAGCTAACGGTATCGCAAAGAACACGCCCCACACACCCCACAAGCCGCCAAAGACCAGTACCGCGGCAATAATCATCACAGGATGCAGATTTACCGCCCCTGAGAACAAAATCGGTACCAGTAAATTGCCATCCAGCGCTTGAATGACGCCGTAACCAATCATCAGATAGCCAAACTCGGCACTAAAGCCCCACTGGAAAAAGCCCACCAAAGCGATGGGAATTGTCACCAAAGTGGCCCCCACGTACGGCACCAATACCGACAGGCCAGTTAGCACACCTAGCAGCACTGAGTAGCGCAGCCCCATAAAGGCAAAGAAGATGTAACTGACCAAACCAATGATCACAATCTCCATCACCTTACCGCGAATATAATTGAAGATTTGCACGTCCATTTCAGCCCACACTTTGCGGGCCAATTGACGATTGGTGGGGAAAAAGCGTTTGGCGTCTTTGAGCAGCTGCTCTTTGTCTTTGAGAAAGAAAAACACCAGCAAAGGCACCAAAATTGCGTAAATCATCAGCACCAAAGCTTCGGCGGAAAAGCCCAGTAAACCTTGCACAAAGCGCAACAGATGTTGACTGTCCGCCAGCGAGCGAACCTCGGCCATGATAGTGCTGATTTGCTCGGAAGAAATAAATTGAGGGTACTCGTCCGCTAAGTGTTGCAGCGTCTGATAACCCTTATCTAGCATGCTTGGAATTTCAGCGACTAAAGCAACCCCTTGATTCCACAGACTGGGTACCAGACCAAAGGTGATGATTAGCATCATCAGCACGAACAGCAACAGCACCAGCGATGCGGCAGCGGCTCTAGGAATGCCAAGCCGGCTCATTTTTTCAACAGGCCACTCGAGCAAATAAGCCAAAACCACAGCGAGGATAATAGGCATTAACAGTGAGCTGGCAAAATACAGGAGTAAAAAGCCGCCCACCAGAATAAAGAGTAAGGTGACCGCTTGAGGATCCGAGAAATGCGCTTTGTACCAGCCTTTAATCATGGAAAGCATTGTTGAGTTCTGGCTCCCTTATGGTTTTGTTATGGTCAATTCAGTGGCCGAGTCCCGCAGCCTTCGCTCAAACGGAATCGCTTTTTTTGCTAACAGGCGGGGAACATCTTTAACCGAACCAGGGTCTGATAGTAACACACACAATTGTTCCCCGGCTGCCATTTGCTTCAGCTTTAATTTGACTGTAATCAATGGGATAGGACAATTTTCTGACCTTAGGTCTAGCCGTTCCATGACAACTCCGTCGCATATGAGTGGCGCTATTATCCGTTGCGATGGCGAAAACCACAACTATCAAGGCCTGCTTGAAAGCAAACACTAGCCGAATGCCGAAGGATAACGGTACACTAAACAAGGTCGTTAAGAGATTGATACATTGAAAAAACAAACAACCAAGCAAAGGATTAAACGTCTCGCCGCAGGCGCGCTAGCCTTGGCCGTCAGCGCCGGTGTCAGTGCGCACATGACGGCTTCTAATCTGCCCGATCTTGGCACCGCCGCGGTCAACACCCTAAGCATCGAAAAAGAAATGCAGGTGGGTGATGCCTACATGCGGGTGATCCGCGGTTCAGCCCCAATGGTGACCGACCCTGTATTAGAACAGTACCTCTCGGAACTGGGCAATAAACTGGTCAGCCACGCCCATGACGTGAAAACCCCGTTCACCTTTTTTATGCTGCGTCAGGACGAAATTAACGCATTCGCCTTTTTCGGCGGCCACGTAGGGATTCACACCGGGCTGTTTCTCAACGCCGACAACGAAGCGCAGCTGGCTTCGGTACTTGCGCACGAAATTGTGCACGTGACCCAGCGTCACTTGGCCCGTTCTATGGAAGCTCAACAGAAAACCGGGCCTGCCGCCATGGTGGGCATGTTAGGCGCAATCTTACTCGCGATTGCCGCCCCACAAGCGGGTATGGCGGCATTGGCGACCACTCAAGCACTGGCCCAGCAGAGTTCAATTAACTACACCCGTGCTCACGAGCGCGAAGCAGACCGAATTGGCATTGCCATGTTGGCCGAAGCCGGTTTCGATCCCCAAGGGGCACCGGAGTTCTTCGCCAAATTGGCCGCGCGCTATCGCTACTCCAGCAAGCCGCCACAAATGCTGCTGACTCACCCATTGCCCGAATCGCGGATTTCTGAAGCGAGAACCCGTGCCGCCAATTATCCTCGACGCCGCTACGAGCAAAACTTGGATTACCATTTGGCGCGGGCGCGCATTTGGGTGCGCTACTCGCCGCTAAACGACAAGGCGGCACTAGCTCGCTACGACATGCAGCTCAAAAAACGCGACTACGAATTTAAGGAAGCGGCGCTATACGGTCGCGCCTTGGCGCTGTTTAGGCTCAAGCGTTACGAGGAGTCACAACAGGTGCTCGAAGAGCTAATAAAAAACGATAAGAACAACCTGTTTTATGTGGATTTGAAAACTGACCTGTTGCTTGAGCAAGACAAAAACGACGAAGCCATTGCCATGTTAAAGCATCAGCTCAAGCTCAAGCCAACCTCGCAAGTGGTGCTGGCGAACTTGGCTAACGCCTACATGCAGGACAACCAACCCGAGTTGGCCATCAACAAGTTGCAATCCATGGCGTTTTTGGACAAAGACTACATGCTGCCCTACTCCATGATGGTCGATGCTTACAAGAAAACCGGCGAAAAAGCCCAACGCCACTTAGCCCAAGCCGAGCTAATGGCGCTAGCCGCAGATTACGACAACGCGATTGACCAGCTCAACTACGCCTACAAGCTAACCACAGAAGAACCCTTACAAACCGCCAGAATCGAAGCCAGACTGCGCCAGTTCCGCAAAGCTAAACGCGATTTTGAAGACTTATAAGAACAAGGAAAACCCATGACTCACGCCGTTATCTACCACAACCCGCGCTGCTCAAAAAGCCGTCAAACTCTAGAGCTAGTTCGCGAGCACGCGCAATCGGTAGAAGTGATCGAATATCTAAAAACTCCGCCGACAGAAGAGGCGTTAAAGCAACTGTTGAGCATGTTGTCACTGTCTCCTCGTGAGCTAATGCGCACCAAAGAAGCCGAGTACAAAGACCAGGGCCTGGCCCAAGTGGATGACGAGCAAGCACTTATTCAAGCCATGTTAGATACCCCAAAACTGATCGAGCGACCAATTGTGGTCGTAGCCGATAAGGCAGCTATCGGTCGTCCGCCAGAAAACGTGCTGACGCTTTTGGGTGTTAACGCATGAGCAGTATGAACCTAATGCGACTTTGCCGTATCGGCTATTTGGCCTTTGTGGCCTTGGTTGGCAGCTACATTTTGACTCAAGGTGAGTATTCGCTGGGCTTTAAAGCCCTGCTAGTCGCACCTTTATTACTACCAATCCCAGGAATCCTCGCAGGTAAGCCATACACCTACGCTTGGTCGGGGTTCATCTTGTGCCTGTACCTGTGCCACGGTTTGACCCTGCTGGTGATTGCGCCAGAGGCACGCGTATTTGCCAGTATTGAAAGTATTTTGGCGTTGACCTTAATCGCTGCACAAAGTTATTACGCCCGTATGCGGGTACGTGAAATGGGAACTTCACTAAAACAAATCAAAGCACAGCAATCCTAACTGAATAGAAGCTGTGTCATCAGAAGGAGTGGTAGATGAAACGCAACTTTGCCGTGATGCTGCTAGTCGCTGCAGGCCTAAGCGCTTGTGGTGGAGGCAGTTCAAACGATTCAGGCCCTGGCGCGCCGCCAATTAGCGGCGACGATGGCATCACTTTTGTGGGCGAAACCGAAGCTCGCCCGCAACAAGCGATTGCTGTATGGGGTCAGGTAGACAACCAGCAAAGCCGAAACTTGAGTTATCGTTGGCGTCAAGTTAGCGGTCCAAGTGTTTTCATCGCCGATCCAACCGGCCCCTTGTTGGCCATCAGCCCACCGACGTCCGGTACTTACCAGTTCGAGCTAAGCGCTACCGATAGTGCGGGTAATGTGCTGCAAGATCAGGTTGATATCAATGTCAGTGGTGAGGTGCAAACCTTCAACGTAACCCGAGATCATATGGTTGCCGAAGGCAACGGTGTGTCACTGCGACTGTATACCCCAGATAGCCCAAGCAATATTAATTGGACTCAGACCGCTGGGCCCAGTGTGACGTTAGACACCACCAACCCAGTACAAGCCTTTTTCGATAGCCCAGACGTTGGCATTGATACCCTGCTCAGTTTCCGCGTCTCGGGTCAGGTCAATGGGCAGAACTGGAGCGACGATGTGCATGTGCTAGTGACATCCGAGCTTAACATCAGCACCCCTTATGAGATTTTCCAAGAGCCAGTAGCGCGGGTTAAGGCCTACAAACAGGATTCGCCGTACGCCAGCGCGCTAGAGACCTGTGTCTATTCGACTCAGTTACCAGAAGGATTTTGCAATATCGACACCCTGCCGCTGATTGGCCAAAATGGTACGCCGAGCCTTGACGACATCATGGATAAGGTAGTGGTGAGTCACGAGTGGATGGGCCAAAATTTTGAGACCTTTCTGCGCGACTACGATACCAGTGGCGATCTTAAGCGCTTATTGGCTGCCACCAGCGCGGTTGTGATTAGCTACGACGTACGCCCTTCGTTTTATTGGGCGGGCACAGCCGCAATATATCTCGACCCAGAAGATTTGTGGCTGACTCCGGAACAACGGGATACCATCAATGAAGCACCGGACTACCGTGCCGGCTTTGGTAGTGACCTGCAGTTTTTGATGATTTGGCGCTACACCAAAAACAATGACTACGCCTCCTTATTCTACCCTCGAGAGCTGCGCCTAACCCGTAGCATGACCGACTTACAACCGGATTTAGCCTCACTGCTGTATCACGAACTGGCTCACGCCAACGACTTTTTGCCACCCTCTACCCACGCGAGTTTGCAGGGGCCAAGTCTGTGGGATGACATTTTCCTTCGCTTTGACCGCGCAGGCCTAGTCTCCGATGAAATCAGCCGCGACTATCCGCTAACCAGCAGCGAAATGGACGGGCTAGCTCAGGTGCGCTTTAACGGCGAAACCGCCACTCCAACGCAAAGAAATTACCAGCCTGACGACGTCACCAGCTTCTTTGAGCCTGATTTGGCCACGGATTTCTACGCTTACTCCACCACCCGTGAAGACACCGCCATGATGTTTGAAGAAATCATGATGGCGCACCGCTTCGGTATTCGTCGCGACGTGGCGGTCACCAACGACCCAGAAGTAAGAACTGGTGATACTGTGATTGTGGACTGGGGACAGCGCGGACGAGTCGCAGAAGATAAGATTCAAGCGCGCGCGAGCGCGACTATCGAGAGCTTCTTGCCTAACTTGAACGCCACTGAAATTGTTTCAGGGCTTCCAGCACCAACGCCGATGCGCGCGGGCGAGAGCTGGAATAGCAACTTAAGCTTGAACGGAACCCCTGCCGGCGTCTCAGCGCTGCAACAAGGAACAAAGGTTCGCGACCCAAGGCTACAAGAGCCACCACTGCGAAGTGGACGACACTAGAGTTCGACACGAAAAAAAAACGCCGCGCAAATTTACGCGGCGTTTTTTTGTGTGTGCGGGGATGCGATTATTCGCTTGGCTTGAGCGCAAACACCTTGTCGATGTCCTCGGCGCTATGACGGTTGTGCACTTGTTCATGCTCCTCGCCCCAGCCACGGTTTACAGCGCGACCGCGCTGCGCCGCGGGACGAGCATCAATGGCTTTGGCCCAGCGAATCAAATTCGGGTACTCGTGCACCGATAAGAACTCTCCCGCATCGTACATGCGCCCTAGCACCATACCGCCGTACCAGGGCCAAATGGCCATATCAGCAATGGTGTACTCGTCGCCGCAAATGTACTCGCGCTCCGCTAGCTGTTGGTCTAATAGGCTGAGCTGGCGTTTGGTCTCCATGGCGTAGCGATTGATTGGGTATTCGAACTTCTCTGGCGCGTAATTGTAGAAGTGACCAAAGCCTCCGCCGACAAACGGCGCACTGCCCATTTGCCAGAACAACCAAGACAGGCACTCGGTGCGAGTATTAGCGTCTTTAGGAATGAATGCGTCAAACTTTTCGGCCAAGTGCAGCAATATCGCGCCCGACTCAAACACTCGTACCGGCTCGTCGCCGCTAACATCCAGTAGCGCTGGGATTTTTGAGTTAGGATTAATTTCAACAAAGCCCGAGCTAAACTGGGTACCCTCTGAAATATCAATGATAAAAGCGTCGTACTCCGCGCCTTTGTGCCCAGCGGCCAGCAACTCTTCAAACATAAGGGTCACTTTGACGCCGTTAGGTGTGGCTAGCGAGTACAACTGGAATGGGTGTTCGCCCCGAGGTAGCTCTTGGTCGTGGGTTTTACCGGCGATGGGTCGATTGATGTTGGCAAATTTACCACCGCTGGCTTGGTCCCATTGCCAAACCTTCGGCGGCTGATAGCTATTGTCACTCATACTTAGTCCGTTGTTTTTCATTGATTAATTTTTGACTTCAGCCTAACTCGATGTGAGTCCAAAAGATAGCCAGATAGACCCTATTCCAATACAAATTCAACGATGGCTGGGAGTAGCGCTTCGCTAAGTGGCAATTCGGGCTGATTGTATGTGGCTAAATTGGAGCTGTAGTCCATGGATGCGGGCTTAAGTACGTGGTTCATGCCTTCAATGATCACCACCTCTGCATCAGGCTGAGCTGCTTTCAAATACTCAGCGTGAGCGACACCGACTTGAATATCGCTGGTACCTTGGACGATGAGTAAGGGTTGAGTGAGCTTGGCAGCTGCTTGCTGTGGGTCGTGGCGAAACCAGGACTTCAAATAAGGCTGCACACTCGGACGAAACAAAGGGGCTAATTGCGCAGGTGTGTCGACAATGGTTTCGCCCGCCACCAGCTTGTCGAGTATCGGCCTGGCTTGTTGGGCTAGCGGCGGCGAGTGAGCACTGAGCTGAGCGTCGATGAGTTTATCGCCGCGCTCACCCGGTCCAGCGATAGAAACCACCTTGTGTGAACCGGCGCGCGCCGCGGCTAGCATGGCAATCATGGAGCCTTCGCTGTGACCTATCACCACCACTTTTTGATAACCGAACTTGTTTGACAGTTGCGCCAACCAAGCCACCGCATCGTCCACATAGTGTTCAAAGCGCAACTGGCTCTCATCAGCGCCAGCGCCGTGACTGGCTGCAATACCGCGCTTGTCGTAGCGCAGGCTGGCCACGCCATTTGCCGCCAAGCCTTCGGCTAACATCTTAAGGGAGTTATTTTGCATGCGAGGATTGTTGCCATTGCGATCGGTTGGGCCGGAACCGGCGATCAACAAGGCCGCCACTTGAGTCGGTTGGCTTGGTTCCAATAACACACCGTGAACCTGACCTGAGTTTAGCGTGAGCTTCACCTCGCGCTCTAGCGGAGTAGCGATAGCGGCATAAACAGAAAGTCCTAACAGCAACACCAAAGTGCGCATTTTTGAGGGTCCTTGAGTACTGGGCATGTGTTTAAGCTAGTCTCATATCAGCAAAACCCCAAAGTGCTGTTAGCTTATCGCTCGAGATTGGCCACCATCACTCGAACGTCAACACCTTTGTTGTTGACCTGATGAATGGGTTTAAAACCCAGCGGTGAGTACAAGCCACCGTCTAGTCGCTCGGTTTGCAGGTATAGCTGTTTTACGCCAGCGCGCTTTGCGATGGCCATTAGGCGCTCGACCAACTGACGTCCTAGCCCAAGCCCGCGATGCTGCGGGTCGACATAGATTCCACCAATCCAGTGCTCGTAGTCTGGGTACATGTCCATTTCTGTGAGTTTAAACTCACCAGCACAGGCGAGTTCACTGTCTTGGAAACCCAGCAAAATCAGCGGAGCTTGAGTGCGCTCAACCGACTTAGCGACGTTTTGTTGAACTTCTTCAAGGCGGTATCGGCCGCTTTCCTCGCACCATTCTCGGAAGTACCAAAGCGCCACTTGTGGGATGGTTTCAGGACGGTCGGCCAATAGTTGCCACTCAAACTCACTCACTCTGCCCGCCTTGCAGGATTGCGCTAGCCGCCCGCCGCGCAGTGTGCACGCAACAGCTTAAGAAAGTTCCTTCGAGTGAGCGACGGCCAGAAATACCACCGCCGCCAAAGCCTGCCGCTTCACCGATGGCGTACAGGTTGTTCATCGGTAGGCCCTGCAGGTCCAACACTTGCGAGCTTAAATTGGTTTGAATGCCACCCAAGCTTTTGCGACTGATAAATTTGAGTCGAATAGCAATAAAAGGCCCGTTTTTAAGGGTCTGCAAAGGCTCGGGCTTACAGGTGCGCAGACGGTCGGGGCGCCACTGGCGAGCGTGCTCAATACGGCGTACTTGCTCGTCATTTTGCAGCGCTTTTTTCGCGCCTAGCTGCTCATCGTAGAGATTGACCTGTAATTGCAGTTGGTCGGCACTGATGGGCCATTCTGGAGTTAACTGACTCATCTTAGCGGCCAGTGCTTCAAGAGTTTCGGCTTGAATAAAGTCCACAGACTCTTTGAGCATGCGATTGACCAGCGCTTTATTGCCAAACAGTAGATCTTTGAAAAAGCGCAGTTGGTTGCGATCACGAATGTGTACATTGTGCTCTGACCCAGAGATCGCCAGCTCTTTGGTAGCAATTTTCCAATTGAGTACGTGCCAGGTATGCTCGCCCTGCTGCTCATTAACGCGACGGCACAAATCATTGGTATCAAAGCCAGTCACCAGCGGCATAGGCCCAATACGATCGCCCTCGGCGTTGAGCCACAACGCCGATTTACAGGGGATCAAACTCAAGCCATGACCTGGATAATGGGCTTGGGGATGAGCGATACCCGCCGCGTAATTCCACATTTTGTCCAGATGAGTCAGTCGCCCGCCAATGTTGGACACTTGATGATGCAGAGCACCGTCGGCGTCTGGATGAGCGCCGTTGAGAATCTCCAGCGGCATTGGTCCTTGGTCGCTAGGCCAGTTAGCTCTAACTTGTTCGACCGAGCCGTTGATACCGCCACAGGCCAAAATCAGACGCTCGGCGTCTAGGGTATAAGCCTCACCGGTATCGCTTTCAATGTGCAGCAGATAACCGCTGTCGTTGGCTTCCAGCTTGGTAACCGTTTGCTCATAGCGAATTTCGACTAACTTCTTGAGTTGTTGTTCAGCGAGTTTTCCAAACAAAGTTTCGACTAGATGAAATCCGGTGCCCCACATCACGTGATAACGAGGGCGCGTGTTACCGTCGCCAAACAAGCCGCGCTCGACCCAGTTAACCGCCGGCATGAACTTAAAGCCTTCCTTTAGGAGCCACTGATAAACGTCGGCATTCGACTCTTGCACATACGCCTGCGCCCACTGGCGCGGCCAGTAATCGCCCTCTTCGAAGTCAGCGAAGTTGCACCAGTCGCGATAAGCCGTCTCTGGCGTGTCATCCACCCCCATGCGCTGCTGCAGCTCGGTTCCCACCAAGGCCATGCCCCCAAAGGCCCAGCGCGCCAATCCGCCGCGACGCTTCTCGTTTTGACGTTCAATAAGCACAACCGATTGCCCTGCGCGAGCCAATTCAAGCGCGCAAACCAGTCCGGCGACGCCAGCGCCCACGATAACATTAGTGGCAGATTGAGGAGATTGAGATGGCATGGGTTAAGACTTCCTTTTCATTAACATTGTCACAATCTACCAACTTGGTATCTCCCTGTTAAGCACAAATCACACTATCGAGTCCAACCCCCTCAAATAACACAGACACCCACCCTTAAACCGACTGCAATATCTAGTAATTAACACAGACACCCACTCTTAAGCCGAGTCCAGTTTCTGGCAAATAACACAGACACCCACCCCAAATCCGTCATCATCAAATTTTTCACTAAAAAAGACACCCACCCTTAAAAACCTACCAAATCAGTCAGATAAACCCACTACATGACGGAACTTTAGTTATTTCTCCTGTTCGCAAACTCTGTTCAAAACTAACTCACTAACCCAGAATCAAGATTCCGCTAGCTTGCACTCATTTAGCTATGGCTAATGTAAATGAAATGTAATAAAAACAAATGGCAACCCTGATTCGTTCGCAGTCTTTGCGGTTCATTGCCAAGGAAGGAGCCTATCGGTTTGCGCTTACAACAATAAACGCAATACAGGGAATGAGACCATGAAAAAGTCAAACCATCGTTACAGCGCGCTTAGTATCGCGATTGCTGTAGCGGTATCTGGCGGCCTAAGTGTCAGTGCACTTGCCGCCGAAGAAGAGCAGTCGCTCAAAGGTATTGAGAAAATTGCGGTAGTAGGTTCACGCGCCGCTCCACGCTCAATTGGTGACTCACCAGTACCTATCGATATCATTGGCGGCGACGAGCTGCGCAAGTCTGCCAACCCAGACATGCTAGAAGTGCTAAAAGCTTCAGTGCCGTCGTTAAACGTTCACACTAACCCCATCAGTGATGCCGCTACTTTAGTGCGCCCAGCGAACCTGCGTGGTTTGTCTGCCGACTCGACCTTGGTGCTATTAAACGGTAAGCGTCGTCACCGCTCGTCAGTAATTACCTTCTTGGGTGGTGGTATTAACGATGGCTCCCACGGCCCAGATATTTCGGTGATCCCGGCTATCGCCATGAAGCAAGTGGAAGTCTTGCGCGATGGTGCAGCGGCTCAATACGGCTCAGACGCCATTGCCGGTGTTATTAACTTCGTTCTTAAAGATGATGCTGACGGCGGTACTATTGAAGCCAAAGCTGGCCAATACTACGAAGGTGATGGCGATACCGTGGTGGTTTCGGCCAACGTGGGTACCAAGCTGACTGATGCGGGTTTTGCCAACTTCTCCGCTCAATACAAAAACGCTGATGCTACTAGCCGCTCAGTGCAACGCCCAGATGCCGCAGCGTTCAAGGCGGCCGGCTTGCCAGTAGCCGATCCTGCGCAGGTTTGGGGCTCACCAGAAATTAAGAACGACGTGACCTTATGGGCCAACCTAGGCTTAGACCTAGATTTGTATCAGCAAGCCTACCTGTTTGGTAACTATTCAGAGCGTGAAGTGAAAGGTGGTTTTTACTACCGTAATCCAAACACGCGTGGTGGTGTTTATGGCGGTCCAACCCTAGAAGACGGTACAGAGACGATTCTGACCGCGGATCTCAACCCGGGCGCTACCGATAACTCGCGCTGTCCTATCGTGCCTATCGTGGACGGTATCCCAGATGCCAACGCTTTGAATGCGCTTCAGGAAGCGAACTGTTTCGCCTTCAACCTGATTTTGCCAGGCGGCTTTACACCAAACTTTGGCGGTAAAATTAAAGACACCTCGCTAACCGCAGGCTCTAAGGGTGAATTCCAGATCAACTGGATTAAAGGCATTAATTACGACTTTAGCGCCAGCTATGGTAACAACGAGTCCCGTTACTTCATTTTCAATACCGTCAACGCCTCCTTGGGTCCAGACACACCAATGGAGTTCAGCCCAGGTAAATACGAGCAGCAAGAATACAACTTCAACGCTGACTTCGTTAAGTTTGCTGATATTGGCTTAGCCGCGGAAACCGCGTTCGCTTTTGGTTTGGAGTGGCACGAAGAGACCTTTACCGTAGTCGCCGGTGAAGAGGCGTCTTGGCAAGTTGGTCCGCTGACTCAACAAGGCTTTGGTATTGGCTCGAACGGCTTCCCAGGTTTCCAACCAGCCGCTGCAGGCGAGTTTACTCGTCGCAACTGGGCCGCTTACATTGATACCGACCTTCAGTTTACCGACAACTTCTTTGCCGAAGTGGCGATTCGTTACGAAGATTACGCCACCTTTGGTAACACCACTAACTACAAGGTTGCGGCTAACTACTCGATTACCGATGACCTGAAAATTCGTGCATCGTACAACACAGGTTTCCGCGCTCCGACCGTAGGTCAGGCTAACGTAGCCAACGTTCAGACTGCACTGTCTAACGGTGAATTGGTCGACTCGGCGCTGTTGCCACCAACTAACCCAATTGCGGTTCAGTTAGGTGGTAAAGCCCTGCAACCAGAAGAGTCGAAGAGTTTCACAGGTGGTTTGGTGTACAACTACAACGACTTCTTCCTGACTGTGGATTACTACAACATCAAAGTAGAGAACCGCATCAGTCAGTCTGAGCGCATCGACTTGACCGACGAAGACAAGCGCATTCTGAAAGAGGCTGGCGTGCCTAACGTCGACGGCCTATCTCAGGTGAGCTTCTTTACCAACGACTTTGACACCACCACTCAAGGTGTGGACATCGTTGCTAACTACTCGGCGGAATTGTTAGGTGGCGCGTCAGCCTTTACCCTGGCCTACAACTGGAACGAAACCAAGGTCGATCGCTTTACTGAGATCACTGGTGCCTTCAAGGTTTCGCGTCTAGAAAACGACTTGCCAAATCATCGCGGTACCGCGACTTGGGCGCAGAACTGGGATAGCTTCGGTGCTTACCTGCGTGGTAACTACTACGGCCCGTATCAAGGGGTTCACATTGATGACTCAACAGCGACTAAAAACGCAAAAGCAGCCATCACTTTGGACGCCGAGGTTAGCTACTTCATTAGCGATAGCTGGACTGTCGCCGTTGGCGCGCAGAACCTGTTGAATCAGCAAGCAGAAGAGCTAGACCACGCTGAGAAACTGGGTCTGCCAAACAACGCCTTTGGTGGTAAGTACTATGAAACCTCGCCGTTTGGTTTCAACGGTGGTTTCTACTACCTGCGCGGTATCTATAACTTCTAACCTTTTGGTTAGTTGAGAAAAAAGCCTAGCATTCGCTAGGCTTTTGTTTGGCTAATTACCGCTCATCGATGGAAAAATCTATGGTCACTTTGCTTTCCGCTCTAACCGGTTTGCCATCCTCAAATTTTGGAGCATAGCGCCAGTTCTTTAGTGCTTTGGTTGTCTCTCTGGACAAGGATTTATTGGTGGATCTCACTATTTTCACGTTATCGACGAACCCCATTTCGTCAATCTCAAAATCAAGCACTACCTGCCCGCCTTGTTGTCTTCTCGCTAAGTTCACTGGATATTTTGGAGGTACGCGAAATAACGGCGAAGCCTCTTGGTTGGGGTCCCAAGGAGTCATGGCGCCAATCGCAACACAGTGAGGTGTCGCCTTGTCGCTTTCACCAACGCGCTCGTACAAGTCCACCAATTGAGCTCGGCTATGCACATCATAAGGATGATCTTTGGCACCTACCGCTTCCAGTTGTTGAATATTGAGCTCCAACAGTTCAATAGACTTCTCAAGCTTCCTATCAGCTCGATAGTAGTTTGCCAAAGTCGTGCGAGCTTCAAACAGACGACGGTCATTGTTGGCGAGCTCTTGTGAGAGAATGCGGTATGCCTTCTCCAACACCTTAGATTTGGGCGAGTTGGCTCTCAACAGCTCCTTGCCAGCTTCTAGGTATATATTGGCGGCATACAATGGGCTGGTTGAGTCGTGTATATCGGCGATGCTAATGGCATCTTGCAGGTAACGGATGCGCTTTTTGTTGGGTAAACCAGTTAGCTGACCCGCGCCAATCAGCGTGTCTGCCACCTCGATGGAATCTGGGCCATACAGCTCTTTGAAAATCAGACGAGCGCTATTGAATGCATTGGCGGCTTCATATGCCTTGTCGTCATCGTGCCCAAGGGCATAGCCGTAATTGCTCCACAGCGCCGCACAGTTCTCGCTTTTTTCACCAAACTTGTTACATCCAAGGTCAACGGATTGCTTCGCGTGAAGGGGTATCAATTCGTTGTTTTGAGCTTCGACGGCCGCTTGATAAGCCTGGTATGCTTTTGAAAAATCATTGCTTTGTGCAGGCTCGGCAACCAGATTAAACGACAATAAACCACCGGCGAATACCAGTGCAAAGCGCGGCAACATAGAGACACTCCTTGTTCAATACTTCCTAATTGCGGCAATGAAATTAACAATCTTTTCAAATAAACACAAAAAGAAACTGTCGTCCCCGTTGTAGTTGAGTGTGTTTTAGTCAGCAGCTAACGAGAAGGCGGGTGCCTGTATTGTTATATCTGGCTATGGTTTAACGCGCTCGACACTAAAACTTACGGTACTCCGGGCCACAACTGGTTCGCCATTTTCGAATTTCGGGGCATAACGCCATTGCTTTAAGGCTTTCTTAGCGTATCGACTAAACCCCTTTGTGGACTCGATCACTTCGATATTCTCTACGAAGCCCGTTTCACTGATATCAAAGCTAAGATGTACGGTAGCCATCCCCACATTCCTTATTTTTGAAATTGGGAAATCGGGGTTCACCTTATACAAAGGCTCCGCCTCCTGATTGGGATCCCAAGGCTTCATGGCTCCTATAGCCAAACAATGTCGAGTCGCTTCGTCGCTTTTACCTAGCCTTTCGTACAACTCCACAAGCTGCGCCCGACTGTATACATCATATGGATTGGTGCTATCGCCAAGCCTATCTAATTGCGCAATATTCTCTTCAAAGAGCGCGATAGACTCACTGTAGTTTTCCGCCGCTCGATAATAAGCACCCAGCGTGCTTCGAGCCTCAAGAAATCGATCATCATCTGGCTCTAGATGGTCTTTAAACAACTCATAGGCTCGAATCAAAACACGTGATTGCTTAGAACCCATTTTTAGTAAAGTTTTACCGGCTTCTAGGTATATTTGAGCTGCTGTGACAGGGTCTTGCGCCTCTATAGCATTACCTATGTCTATTGCCTCTCCAGCGTAAGCACCGACTCTCCTTGGAAACAAGCCATACAGTTCTGCAGCAGATAAATAGGTTTCTGCGACTTCGACTGAGTTTTCTCCATACAGCTTCAAAAAGATATTTCTAGCATCCTCTAGAAGCTCGTTGGTTTCTTCCGCATTCTCGAGCTCTTTAGGGAGGCTATTGGCGTAGTTGACCATTAACGAAGCGCAGTTGGTGCTCGAATCGCCGAACTTTTTGCAGCCCAACTCAAAGGCAGTTTTGGCATGCTGAGTGATAGCTGATTTGTCGTCAGTTTCTAAGGCTTGGTTGTAGGCTTTATAGGCTGTTGAGAAATCATCAGTTTTTGATGAATGAGCACCTGAGAAAGGCAGAAAGCAAGCGATGACTGCGCCGAACCATAGTTTCGATGACATAAAAACACTCCTTGTTTTATTGTTCCGCTTTCAACAGCAAGCCTTTAAGCTAGCAGCTTGGCCGTTTATAAGCAAAACCTAACCAACTAAAGCATAAGCTATTCGTATAGATGAACGACTTAGAAGTTGAAACCCTGATTGCTGCTAGTGGCTGAAAAACCGAAGTGTCACTGAGAGTGGATGTCTGTGTTAGCTCAAAGCGAGTTAACGGTGGGTGTCTGTATTAATCCAAAGCTAATTAGCGGTGGGTGTCTGCGTTAGGTCAAAACAAATTAGCGATGGGTGTCTGTATTAATTCAAAGCGAGTTAACGGCGGGTGTCTGTGTTAATTCAAAGCGAGTTAACGGTGGGTGTCTGTGTTAGGCCAAAGCAAATTAGCGGTGGGTGTCTGTGTTATTTGCGAGAGAAAAGCCATTGCTGGTAAGCCTGCTCGTAGGCCGCCATTTTCTGATGGGACTTTGAAGCTAAATGCGCTTGCCAATCGGCAGCGTTTTGGGCGGGGCCGACTCGGCACCAGGGGCAGTAGAACTTAGAACTTGGGATTGGCGGCTGCAAGCTATCTATTTGTGGAGAAATGGCTCGACCGAAATAGTAGCTGTAGGCCTGTGTGTTTTTGACTTTCTTATCTCGCTCTACGTTGCGAATCCGATAACCGGGAAATGCGCTGACATCGAACTCGCTTTTGCCCAGATACCCCAAATCACAACCGACAGCCAAGCTCGACTCCAAGTTCCAGTGGCGGTATGGCTGGACATCTTTTGAAGAGATAATTGCAAGCCCTGCGCCGGTGTCATCGAGTAAATGCGCATGGCAGTGTTCCAAAAACCAACGCAGTAACTGTCGATTCATTAGGTTGGAATCGACCTTAACGCCATCTCTCAAAGCTTGGCTGCTCACATCAGCAGTTAACAAGGGAAACTGAAAAATGACCGCATCAAAGTGCTTCGTCACACACTCCACAAAACTCTCAGGTCGAGTGACGTCCAACCCAAACAACACCGGTACACCAGCGCTCTCAAGTTCAGAATGTCCATTGTCCGCATATTTAGCCAACAAACTTTCCCGAGAGTCATACACACTAGCGGTCAGGTCCGCCACAGAGCCCATGCGCGCCAAAGAACGCGAAAAGCTTAAATCGCCATCACCAATGGTCAGCACTCGCCAACTAGGGTCTAAATACATGCCCGCTTCCCATCCTCACGATCGAATCAACCCGCTATACCGAGCAAATCATACACGCTCAAAAACGAAAAAGCCCCAAGCTAAGGCTTGAGGCTTCTACGCACTGATAAAAACTTAGTCCACCAAGTTGAACTCGTTTTTCAAAATCTCAAGGATTTCAGCGCGGGGGTTATCGCTTAGGTGTACTGGCTGGCCAGTGATTTTCTCAGCGATGTCGGTGTAGGTCTTAGAAACCGCCATTAGCACGTCAGTTGGCAGAGCGTTATCGCGCGCCAAGGCCGAGCGCTCCTCCATGCGGTCCTTGTTCAACAGAATGTCTGGATCTGGGAAGTGGTTAAGCAGCAACTGGCGGAAACCTTCTTTTGAGTTTTCCACGACTTTGCCATCGCGGTAGCTTGGGCCGTCCCAAATGCGTGACGAGTCAGGCGTACCCACTTCGTCCATGTAGATCAGCTTGTCGTTGCCCGAAGCATCGGTGACATAGCCAAATTCAAACTTGGTATCGACAAAGATTTGATCGATTTTAGATAGCTCATCGCTAATAACGTCAAAACCTTCGCGCAGCAGACGCTCGTAGCGGTCGATGTCTTCTTTCGACTGGAACTTAAAGGCTTCGAAGTTGTTATCGATGTCGCTGCGGCTAATGTTCACATCGTCTACCGCCGGCACACCAGGAATATTTTCCAAAATACCTTTGGTCGATGGAGTGATCAGCAGCTCAGGAAGCTTCTTATCGCGCTCTAGGCCTTCAGGCATGGTGATGCCACAGAAATCGCGCTCGCCCTTGGCGTATGAGCGCCACATAGAGCCTGTGATGTACTGGCGACAAATCGCTTCAATCATCACTGGGCGGGCTTTTTGCACGATCCAAACGAACGGATGTGGGATTTCTAGAATGTGGCTATCGGCCAAACCTTTTTCTTTGAACAGCCCAAACCAGTGGTTCGAAATCGCGTTCAAGGCGGCACCTTTACCCGGTACGCCGCGCATGTCGCCTTCGCCGTGCCAAATGCAGTCAAACGCCGAGATGCGGTCAGAAATCACCATGATGGCCAGTGGCGCATCTGCAGCGACGTCATAGCCACGGTCTTTAATCAGACGGGCACTGTCTTCGGCAGTTAGCCAGTATACAGAGCGAACTTTTCCGCTGTGCACTGGAGCGTCGGTACGAATGGGTAGATCGTTATTTACGGCAAGTACTTTGTCGGCAAGACTCATGGTTAGCGCTTTCCTAGGTCGACGTTGTTATTAATAGACTGTCACAAGTCTGTTTGTTAACAGCTTGTTAGGGTCGCAAAGTGTACCAGATCAAGGAATCGGCACACAATTACAGCAATAAAGTTTCTTTAATAAATGGGATTGTCAGGCGACGCTGATGCACCATGGACGCTTTGTCTAGCTTATCCAATACATCAAACAGCGTTCGCATGTCCCGATTCAAACGATTCAGTAAAAAACGACCAGCATCCTCAGGCAAGCTCAAACCACGGGCTTCGGCGCGGCGAGTTAGGGCTGCCAGTTTTTGCTCATCATCCAGCGGGTGCAATTGGTAGGCCACGCCCCAAGACAATCGCGAGCGCAGATCCGGCAGCGCAATTGGCAAACTGGCAGGACCTGCATTACCGCTGACAATTAAGGTGTGCCCTTGCTCGGCAACCCGATTGTACAAATCAAACACCGCCTCTTCCCACAGTGGATTGCCACAAATACTGTGTATGTCGTCCAGGCACACCAAGTCGCACTGCTCGAGATCTTCAAAAACGGCAACGGACAAACTGGAATGAATGGCTAGCGGCAAATAGAAGCTGCGACGCTGTGCCTCGTTGGCGGCAGCACAGGCGGCGTGGAGCAAATGCGTACGACCGCATTTAGGCTCGCCCCAAAGGAATACATTGTTGTCGCCTTTACCTTGGGCAATGCTTTGCAGCTGATCGATCAGCTCGCAATTCGCAGCCGCGTAAAAACTGGTAAAAGTCTCATCGTCCGGCAGGTACACCGGTAAGGACAACTGGGTGGGCGAAGACTGGCTCAATGATCCCTCTCGGGGTAACTCTTATTGCAAGGGATCATATCAAAAGCCAAAGGGGATCTGAACTCTGTTACGGCTGCCACCAAAAGTTTAATTCTTGCTTTGGTTGCAGATCGTCAGACGGAGTATCAGAAGCCTCCACCGGACTGATGCGAGAGTCTAGGCTCAGCTGTTGCTCAAGCTCGGCCAGCTGACCAAATAAGGCCACATCAAACTGAGCCACTTCGCCTTGATAGTTGCTCATCAAGAGTGACTTCACCGAAGGTAAGCTGCTCAAATAGCGCTCAAGCTCCACCAGCTTGGTCAGGTCCTTAATCGGCGCGAAGCTCAAGCTCACGGTATCGCTCTCGCCAGTGCTAACCACGGCGTAGCGATCCACATAATAGCCGCTTATCGCGCTCATCATGGCAGCTAGGGCGGCATCGGCATCAAGCGCTTGGTCTTGCAGGTTGAGCACAGGGCGCACAAACCCTTGAGTGTTGCTGTTCTTTGGGTACAGCTGCAGCTGATAAAACACCCCATCCAACGACGACTGTACGCTCGCCATGGCAAAGAAATCGGAGCGATAGCGCGCACTAGCGGTCGCCACTGGATCGATAAACTGACCTTTCACGTCGTTGGCAGCGACCGTCATGGCATCGTCTAAATCCATTAGCGGTAGCAGCATAGGCATGCCCACTTGCTGAGCCTGCTCTAGTAACTGGTCGCGAAATTCAGAGTCTAAGGTGTCAGATAGAATAGTCTGCTCTTCGCTTTGCTCGTCCACCATCCACATTAAGGTCAACGGACGCTGCGCCGCCCATATCGGCTGGTTCGACTGGCGTAATAGCGCCAAGATTTGCTTGTGGTCAAAGCTCATTTCTAACCACAACTGGCCGTCGACGTCGGTGTAACCGTATTGGCTTATCAGAGCACGCGGCGCGGCCAAGCGGCTTTTTAACAAAGGCTCGTCAAGCTGGGCCAAGCCGCCTGAGTTTTTCATCAGCACTTGGGTTAAGCCCGCTTTCATGCCTTGATTGAGCGAGGCATTACTGCGCGAGCTCACTTTCACCTGAGCCTTGTCTAAGTCCTTAACTTCGACTGCCTGTAGTGCTTGTGCCCACAATAGGGTCAAGCCGGCGAACACTAACGCCAACGCCTGTCGCATCAACTGCTGAATCCTTATTTGGTTCCGAAGATTTTATCGCCTGCATCGCCCAGTCCGGGCAGAATGTAGCCATCTTCGTTGAGTCGTTCGTCAATCGCTGCAGTATACAGCTCTACATCTGGATGTGCAGCTTCCACTGCGGCAATGCCTTCAGGGGCTGCGACCAATACCAACAACTTGATGTTCTTACAGCCGCGCTCTTTAAGCAAATCAATGGTCGCCACCATAGAACCACCGGTGGCCAGCATAGGGTCAACCACCAGAGCTAGGCGCTCTTCGAGACTTGAGGCGAGCTTTTCGAAATACCAAACCGGCTCAAGCGTTTCTTCGTTGCGGTACATGCCCACCACGCTGATTCGAGCTGACGGTACGTGCTCTAGCACGCCGTCCATCATTCCAAGGCCCGCGCGCAAAATTGGTACCACCGTGATTTTCTTACCTTTGATTTGGCGAACATCAATCGGGCCGTTCCAACCGTCGATGGTGACCGCTTCGGTGGCCAAGTCAGCGGTGGCTTCGTAGGTCAGTAAGCTACCTATCTCCCCCGCCAGCTCTCTAAAGCGCTTGGTGGATACATCACCTTCGCGCATTTTACCGATTTTGTGCTGAACCAAGGGGTGCTTCACTTCAACGATCTTCATTGAAATCTCTCCAAATTTTGCTGCTTGCCAAGGATTTTAGTCGAATCGCTTGCCGCGCAACAGCCAAAATTTGCTTCAAAACCGAATCACTCAGTTCAACAGCTACTATTTTGGACATTTTTCTTTTGAGCCGAGTCACAAGCTGCTAGACTATGCGCGCTAAAAAACCCATTACACGCCATTTACGAGGATCCTCCGTGAGTGCCCCAAGCCAATTAAGCTATAAAGACGCTGGTGTCGATATCGACGCTGGTAATGAACTGGTTGATAACATCAAATCTGTCGTTAAAAAGACTCACCGCCCAGAAGTTTTGGGTAACTTAGGTGGATTTGGTGCCCTGTGCGAACTACCAACTAAATATAAGCACCCTGTACTGGTTAGCGGCACCGATGGTGTTGGTACCAAGCTACGTCTGGCAATCGACCACAACAAGCACGACTCTGTGGGTATCGATTTGGTTGCCATGTGCGTTAACGACCTTATCGTTCAAGGCGCTGAGCCTCTGTTCTTCTTGGACTACTACGCCACTGGCAAACTAGACGTTGCCACTGCTACCAGTGTGGTAAGCGGTATCGGCGAAGGCTGTCAGCAATCTGGCTGTGCCCTTATCGGCGGTGAAACTGCTGAAATGCCTGGCATGTACGAAGGCGAAGACTACGACCTAGCCGGCTTCTGCGTTGGCGTTGTAGAAAAAGACGGCGTTATCGACGGCTCTAAAGTGGCCGCGGGTGATGCACTGATTGCACTGGGCTCATCTGGCCCACACTCAAACGGCTACTCGCTAATTCGCAAAGTACTGGAAGTGAGCCAAGCTGACCCAAGCCAAGACTTGAACGGCAAGCCGCTAATTGAGCACCTATTGGCGCCTACCAAAATTTACGTGAAGCCTTTGCTTGAGCTTATCGAGCAAGTGCCTGTGCACGCCATGGCCCACATCACCGGTGGTGGTTTCTGGGAAAACATTCCTCGCGTATTGCCAGTTGACGCCAAAGCCGTATGCGATGGCAGCTCTTGGGAATGGCCAGTAGTGTTCAACTGGCTAATGGAAAACGGCAACATCGCTCAAGACGAAATGTACCGCACCTTTAACTGTGGTGTGGGCATGGTAGTTGTGGTTCCTGCCGACTGCGCTGACAAAGCGGTAGCTCAGCTGCAAGCCGCTGGCGAAAATGCATGGCTAATCGGCCACATTGACGCTCGCGAAGGCGACCAGCCTCAGGTGGAGATCCGCTAGTGAATCGCCCGGCACGAGTCGCCGTCCTGATTTCAGGACAAGGCACTAACCTGCAAGCCATCATGGACGCCAACACCATTGGCGACATCGATGTCGAGTTTGCAGTGGTAATTAGCAACAAGGAAGACGCTTACGGCCTCATTCGTGCCGAGCAACAAGGCATTCCAGCGTTGGCGTTAACCGCTGAAGCCGGTGAATCTCGTGCAAGCTACGATCAACGCTTGCACCAGGCCTTGAGCGAGTACCAGCCAGACATCATTGTGCTGGCGGGCTTTATGCGAATTCTCAGCGATGAGTTTGTTGAGCGCTACCTAGGCCGCATGGTGAACATTCACCCATCGCTGCTACCTAAGTACCCAGGCCTTAACACTCACCAAAAGGCTATCGACAACGGTGACGAGGAACACGGTGCCAGCGTGCACTTTGTGACCCCACAACTGGATTCTGGCCCCGTGATTTTACAGGCCAAAGTGCCAGTATTTGCCGATGACGATGTCACTAGCTTGTCTGAGCGCGTGCACGTACAAGAGCACAGCATTTATCCTTTGGTGGTAAAATGGCTCTCGCAACAGCGCGTGCAGCTTAAAGACGGTCAGGCTTGGTTGGATGACCAGCCGCTGCCGCCATCGGGCTACGCTGCAGATTAACGACGCCAAAATCTAAACATAAGGGCCGCTTTGAAAGTGGCCCTTTTTATTTAGCATTTCACCTTGGGTTTTATTAGTAATCCTCAACCACTTTGGGTTAGGCATTTGCCCCGCTTAATGGCACTCTAGAGACTGCGCCCATTAGTCGTTGGAGAGCCAGCTATGTGTTCCATCTTTGCCATTCTCGATATTAAGTCCGATCCTCAAGCCCTGCGCGATGTCGCCCTTGAGATGTCCAAACGCTTGCGTCACCGCGGCCCTGACTGGTCAGGTATATATGCGGATAACCAAGCCATCCTGGCTCACGAACGTTTGGCAATCGTTGATATTAATAATGGCGCGCAACCACTATTCAGCGAAGATGGTAATTTGGTTTTGGCAGTTAATGGCGAGATTTACAATCACAGAGAGCTAAAAGCCGAGCTTGGCGACAAGTATCGCTATCAAACCGACTCGGACTGCGAAGTGATTTTGGCCTTGTACCAAGAGTACGGCAACGACTTTTTAGACAAGCTCAACGGTATCTTTGCCTTTGTGCTGTATGACAAGCAAACCGGCCGCACGCTAATTGGTCGCGACCACATCGGCATTATTCCGCTCTACACTGGCTTTGATGAGAAAGGTAACTTTTACGTCGCCTCTGAAATGAAAGCCTTAACTCCTGTGTGTCGCACCATTGCGGAGTTTAAACCCGGCCACTATCAGCAAGACCAGCAAGCGCCGGTGCACTACTACCAGCGCGATTGGCGTGACTACGCCAATGTATCTGCAGAAAGCGCCGATTTGGCCAGCCTGCGTCTAGGCTTAATGGCGGCGGTAAAACGCCAGCTGATGTCTGATGTGCCTTACGGCGTCTTACTTTCCGGTGGTTTGGATTCATCCATTATCAGCGCGATTACCAAGAGCTATGCGGATAAGCGAGTTGAGGACGATCAGCAAAGCGCTGCCTGGTGGCCGCAGCTACACAGCTTTGCCGTCGGTCTTAAAGGCGCGCCAGATTTGGCCGCCGCTGCGGAAGTGGCCAAGTACTTAGGCACAGTGCACCACGAGATTCACTTCACCTTCCAAGAAGGCTTAGATGCGATTAAAGATGTTATCTACCACTTGGAAACCTATGACGTGACCACCATTCGCGCTTCCACCCCTATGTATTTGATGGCGCGTAAAATTAAAGCCATGGGCATTAAAATGGTGCTCTCTGGCGAAGGCGCCGATGAGCTGTTTGGCGGCTATTTGTACTTCCACAAAGCGCCGAACGCGCAGGAATTCCACGAAGAGACGGTACGTAAGCTCGACAAGCTGCACATGTTTGACTGCGCCCGCGCCAACAAGGCGATGGCCGCTTGGGGCTTGGAAGCGCGTGTGCCCTTCTTGGATAAAGAGTTTGTCGATATTGCGATGCGCTTTAATCCAGAGGCCAAAATGTGTCGCGATGGACGCATCGAAAAACAAGCGCTGCGAGACGCCTTTGCCGACATGCTGCCCGAGTCGATTGTGAAGCGCCAAAAGGAACAGTTCTCCGATGGTGTGGGTTACTCCTGGATTGACGGTCTTAAAGACCAGGCCGACGCTGTGGTGTCGGATAGCGAGTTAGCCAACGCCCACTATCGCTTTCCGCACAACACACCGGAAACCAAAGAGGCTTATTTGTATCGCAGCTTGTTTGAAGGTCACTTCCCACAGCCTACCGCCGCCGAGTGTGTGCCTGGCGGTAAATCTGTGGCCTGCTCTACCGAACAAGCCTTGGCTTGGGATGCCAGTTTGGCCGAGCTTACCGACCCTTCAGGACGGGCGGTTAAGAGCGTTCACAACGAAAGTTATTAGTGATAGCTAACATTTACGCCAAAGGCCGGTTTTATGCCGGCCTTAGTTTTTATACACTCAGTGCAACAGACTCAAGAATTACAAAAACTCCATGACCAAGCGAATCGATACCAAAATTATCAGCGGCGGACGCAACAAGCGTTGGACCAAAAACACCGTCAACCCACCGGTGACGCGCGCCTCCACCGTGGTGTTTAACAATACCGACGAGATGAAGCACGCCACTCAAAACCGTGGCGACAAGGTGATGTTTTACGGTCGTCGCGGTACCGACACGCACTTTGCCTTGCAACAAGCGATAAATGAGCTCGACGGCTACGCCGGTTGCGCTTTGTACCCTTGCGGTACCGCAGCAATCGCTGGCAGCTTGATGGCCTTCTTAGAGGCCGGCGATCACCTGTTGATGGTGGATACCACCTACGAGCCCACCCGTGACTTTTGCGACAAAGTACTAGCCAAAATGGGCGTTACCACCACCTATTACGACCCTATGCTTGGCGCCGATATCGCTCGCCTAGTTCAGCCGAATACCAAGGTGATTTTCACTGAGTCGCCAGGCTCTATCACCATGGAAGTGCAAGACCTGCCCGCAATCGTAGAAGTGGCGCGTAGCAAGGACATTCTGGTGATGCTGGATAACACTTGGGCCAGCCCACTATTATTCGATGCCAAAGCCCATGGGGTGGACGTTTGTATTCAAGCGGCCACCAAGTACATCGTCGGTCACTCAGATGTGATGATGGGTACTGCCTCAACCACGGAAGAACTTTGGCCTCAGCTGCGTGAGCAAAGCTATTTGCACGGCTACTGTGTGTCACCAGACGACGCCTATTTGGCCTTGCGCGGCCTGCGTACTCTGGGAGTTCGCATGCGCCAGCACGAGACAAACGCCCTTGAAGTAGCCAACTGGCTAGCGGCTCGCCCCGAAGTGGCAGAAGTGCGTCATCCAGCCTTTGAATCCAACCCAGGACACGCCGAATTTAAGCGTGACTTTAACGGCAGCAATGGCCTTTTCAGCGTAGTACTTAACTGTGGCAATCGCGCCGCCACCAACGCCATGCTCAATGGTATGGAGCACTTTAAAATGGGCTACAGCTGGGGCGGATTTGAGAGCTTAATGTTGGCCAATCACGGTACTCCTGGACCTCGTAGTGCCACTCAATGGCAGGCGGATGGCCCGTTGCTTAGGTTGCACATCGGCCTTGAGGACACTCAGGATTTAATTGAGGATTTGGAAGCGGGTTTTGCGCGCTTTCACGCAGCGCTTCAGAACAGTTAAGCCAGTGGCTACAACTCAAAGTAGGCTTTGATACCATCAAGCGTATTGGATGTGGCCACTGAGGCTAGAATCAAGCCCATGACTCGGCTCACCACAGTGGCACCGCTTGCGCCAATCAAGCGATTGATGCGGCCTGCCAACAACATGAGTATGTAGGTGACCAGTAAAACCGCAAAAATCATAGACACGGTTTGGGCTTGCTCCCACAGGCTAAAACGATTTTTTTCCGTGAGTAGGACAGCCGCTAATATGGCGCCTGGGCTTGCTATTGAGGGGATTGCCAGGGGGTAAATTGCCGTCTGATGATGGTCCGGAATCAGCTTGACCTCCTCCTCTGGCTTGCTCTCACCAAAAATCATGGTCAAGGCAAACAGGAATAACACTATGCCTCCCGCTATCTGAAAAGCAGGCAGTGGGATAGACATGGCTATTAGAATGATCTCGCCGGCGATGACAAAAAACAGCAGAATCAGCGCCGCAGCTATGGTGGCAACCAGCGCGATTTTCTTCCTCGCGGCACTGTCAAAGCGCGAAGTGACAGCCACAAACACGGGCACAGTCCCTATCGGGTCTATGACGGCGAAAAAAACGATAAAAGTGGCAACGAAATCAATCATTGATTAAACCTGCGGGCATTAAGACGCATTCTCCCTCGCTGCTCACAGTCTACGAAGCGTATCTTGTTTTGGCTCAACGGCAGCTCGTTCTAAAGCGGTGGAATTGTTTGACCACCAAGCACAGCTTAGGGGCTGTCTTGGATTGTCGCAATAAACTCAATAGGCACAAGACGCAGTATTCAGTTGGCCGACAACCCTAGCCCCTAATAAACGCTCGCTATAGCAGAGCTGGTATTCCCGGCAGCTGACCGACACTCGCCAGAGCAACCACACACAAGGATAGAGTCGCCAGAGGGAGCCATACTCGATCGGCCGAGGTTAAGCTACTGCTGCGGTCGCGATCGCCAATCACACCCGAATTATCCATTAACATGGTGGCCGCCCAGCCAAACACAGGATTCACAAACGCACAGCTAAACAGACAAATGCCAGCCACCTGCGAGGTCTTGACCTCTTTCACCATGGTCATGCCGGCTTCCAGTAGCGGTAAGAACACACCCACGATCAAGGCCACTCGCAATACCGGCTCCCACATGGCCAAGTCCATTGGGTAGCCCCATAGCGCGCACACCACGCACAGCAAACCGGTTAACATAGCCCCGCCTGGAATTGGGCGTTTAGCGATTGCCGCGGGGATAATGTAGGTGCCCCAGCTTGACGTAAGATTGCCGCCACACAAGGTTGAGCCGACAATCTGACGCACCGAGCACACCGTCATGGTGTCGTCGACGTTCATTAACGCGCCCTTGGCCTTTTTCGGATAGTTCATCTCTTGGAAGACGCGATGGCCAACGAAATCTGGTGACCACATGGCTACTGCCAAAATGGCGAACGGCAGCACTGCCACAAAATGGCTTAACTCTGGCCAGCCCAGCTGCCAACCCGTATCCTCACCCCACCAGTAAAATGGGCTTAAGTGCGGTAATCCAGGTTCGGTCTTAAATTCAAAGTCTGCACCAAGCATCAACGCCATAACACCCGCCACAACAGAACACAATGGAATGGCCAGCCAACGCAGCTGCACTCGAGCTAGCACAGCGTAAATCACTATGGTTACCAAAATCACGCCAAAGAAAGCCAAACCATTACCGCTGGCCTCGGCCCAAGCTTGAAATGCCGACATCTGTGAGATGAGCCCCACCGCGCCGAGATACAATAGAAGGCCCGCTCTCACGCCAACCCCGGTTAAATTCAACAAGCGACTACCGCCTTTGAACAAACTCAACATCAACCCAAGCACACCCACAGCAATCCCCAATGCTAAGGGATGTCCGCCAGAGGCCACCACCAGCGGAATTAGCGGCAGCATAGGACCATGAGTGCCTGGCAGGTTGGCGTTAGGCAGTAAAATGCCACAAAACAGCACCGCAAATAGCGCCACAATCAATAATTCATAGCGTACGTTCTCGGCTACGAACTCAGGGCCTAGGCCAAACTCGGCGGCAAACATCCCCGCCACCGCGGCGACCATCACAATCTTGCCAATGGTACCCGCCATCGCAGGCACCCAGTCCTCGATGCGAAAATGGAAGTCTCTTCCGGGTAAGTGAATTTTCCAGCGCTGGTAGCGCGCGTTGATAAGCTCGTTGTCGAGCAAGGCTTGGCGCTCACTCTGTGACGAATTAGTACTCTGTGACGACATAGTGTTTTGTAATTCTCAGCTCAAAACCACAGTAAGGAGCCTTGCACACTAATTGAGTGGCCTAAGACGCACCATGCGCCAATGGTCTAATAGGTTTCAATGGAGAACTGGACTAGCCCAACAGTCAGGACAAAAAAACAGCAAAAAGAACGGTTTTTCGAACGCTTTTTACTCATAATCAAAAAGGAAAAAGGCGCGGTATCCATACCGCGCCTTGCTCCAACTATGCAGGGACGCTTGAAAGCTTAGTGAATAACTGTGCTCTTCGTCATTTCACGGAAACTTTCGCTGTGACATGCGCCACAAGCTTGGTCGCGAGATATAGCAGGATAGACAAATCCGTCCATCTCTAGCTCAGCCGAGCTCTTACTCAGGTCAATCTTGAAGATGTGACCCTTAACGTCGCCCAAGCGCACGCTCTCTTCACCACCACCCATCATTGGGGTGAAGTCTTCATAGATGGCACTCTTCGCGGTCCCTGGCATGTGACAAGAGGTACAGTCAAGTGCTGCGTGAGTCGCACCACTTGGCGCTTGGTCGGTATGGCAGTCAGTACATACTGACTTCAGCGCACCGTCGTGTCCTGGCTTGTCGCGATTCACCGTCGACTTGTGAGGGTTGTGACAGCTAGAGCAATCCAATCCCGCTTGGAAATGCTTACCCATTTCCTCGCCGGTCGCAGGGTTCACACCCACCAACTCATCAATGGTTTGGTGATGCTTACCTAAGCCGTAACCTTTGTTGTTACCGACAATACGGCCGCCATAAGTAGAACCCTCTGGGAAGGCCTTGTTGTACGGAGTCTTGTACTCGCCAGTTTCAGAGTCGTACTTGCGCTCACCATCCCGGGTATGACACTCGGCGCAGTGAACCGCTTGACCAAAGGCCATGTCATCCGCTGCCAAGGCCTCTGCTGTACGTGGGGTGGCCTTGCGTGTAATGCGCAACAGCTCTGAGTCCAATACGTGTGGCGTGTTCGAGATAGCCACCATGGTGTCTACGTGCTCGTTACCGGCACCGTGGCAGGCTTCACACTGAACGCCAGATAGCTCCCAAGTACCACCGGTACCCACTAGGTCCCACTGACGGTTCGGGTTTAGCTCTTCGTCATAGCGCTTATAACCTGTGTTGTGACAGCCACCACAACCATAGGTGTAACCATCTTTCAAACGTTCGCCATCTTTGAATACTTGGCCAGACTTGTAGTTACCCCATTGATCAGCAGCGCCTTCTTCCGCTTGCAAGTTAAACTGGGTGCCAGTACCGGCATGGACATAGCCATCGGCATCGGCCCAGCGGTTTTTCCAGTGGTAACCACCAATAACATAAGTCACGTCGGCATAGCTTGATGGTTGCAGAATATTCTCGATAAACGAATCACCGCTCTCCAAACGCTCAACCAACTGCTCTAGGCGACCGTCGATGTTGGAGAATGGGTACTTAGGCGCTTGGTCGTTCTCAACTTTGTTGATTTTAAAGTTGTGACCAGTCTCTAGGAAGCTGGCGTGATCGGCGTGGCAGCCTAAGCAGCTTTGTGAGCCCATGTACTCAACGCTCATGGTCTTGTCTTCAACGGTAACGGTTGCGGTTGCCGCAGTTTCGTCGGTGCCATCGGTCAGGGTGTAGCTTACGGTCACTTCACCATCGGTGCCCAACGGCGCAAAATAGCTAATTTTTCCGCCGTAGTAGACGGCATCACCCACTGAGGCAGAAACACTATCAGCCACAAGGCTAACTTCATCGCCATCGGCGTCGCTAGCAACGGCAACGACATCCAGAGTGATAACTTGGTTAACAATGGTGGCTTGCGCCACTTCACCCGCTACTGGCGCGTTGTTTTGTGGAACTTCTGGCACCTCAGGGGTGACGTCTTTCGGATCGTCGCTCGAACAGCCTGCTAATGCCGCGGCGACTACCATTGCCAAGAGTTTGGCTTTATGTGTGGTTTTCATCATGAACTCCCAAATACCCAAAAAAGGCTGTCATTATTGTTCTGGGATTCATGATGGTCGCAGCGGCGAGTTGAAACTAGATAAGCAAAATTGACAAGGATTCAGGGGTTGTCAAATTTACTTATCAGAATTGTTGCCAGCCCTTTATCCCTCTAGGCTAGGCATTTTCCTCCTCAAACAAGGAAGCGCACAGGTTTTTGCCTTGAGTTGTTAAAAAGTAGATCTTGCTCTCAGTTTGCTCGACAAGCCCCGAGTTTTTGAGCTGTCGCACGTGAAAATTAAACTTGGTGTGGTTATCAATATGGACCAAGCGGCACAGATCCATAAAACGCAAGCGCCCGTGTTTCCTGAGTTGTAGCAAGGTTTCACGGCGTATTGGGTTAGCCAGCGCTGAAAACACCTTGTCCGCTTTATCGCCACTAAGTTTGGGGCTTTGACGTCGTTGTGCCTCGACCCGTTTAAGGGTCACGCACAAACTATCCATATCAAAGGGCTTGGTTAAAAACTCCGCAGCGCCGTGCTTCATAGCATCCACTGCAGTATCTACCGTGCCAAAGGCGGTGGTGATCACCACTCCTATGGTTGGCTGAAACAGGCGAATCTGGCCAATGGCATCAATCCCGCTCATGCCTGGCATCACCATGTCCAACAAAGCCATGTCGAACACTTGCTCTTGCGCTACCGCGATCGCTTGCTCAGCGTCTTCACAAGCACTCACCTCAAAGCCTGAGAACTCAAGGGCCTCAGTCAGGGT
Source organism: Paraferrimonas sedimenticola (assembly GCF_002282855.1). Classification (GTDB taxonomy): domain Bacteria; phylum Pseudomonadota; class Gammaproteobacteria; order Enterobacterales; family Shewanellaceae; genus Paraferrimonas; species Paraferrimonas sedimenticola. The sequence goes on from NZ_NRIR01000006.1 coordinate 137,263, forward strand.
TTCGCGTAGATCGGCATCATCCTCAGCCAACAATAATCGAATGCTCACGTTTCGCTCCCTCCCGGTAAACACACCCACGCCTGTAGACCGCTGGCGTGATTTTCTAAGCTCAACTCACCTAAATGCTGCTCTACGATTTCGCGACTGATCACCAGTCCTAATCCAGTGCCCTGTCCCGCAGGCTTGCTGGTATAGAAAGGCGTAAAGGCTTTTTCCAGCTCATGAGGCTCGATGCCAGGGCCGTTATCACGCACGCACAAACGTACGCGCTCATCGCACTGTTCGACGAACAACGAAATTCGGCCACCCGGTTCGCTGGCATCCATGGCATTGCCAATCAAATTAACCAGCACTTCTTCGAGTTTAATCGGATCACCGTGAACCCAAACCGGCTCCACCACAGAGTTGATAATTCGGTACTGGCGGGCCCTAAACGCTAGCAGATCGAGCGTAGATGCAACCACCTTACTCAGATCAACCGCCTCAAATTCAGTCTTTTTCTGACGCCCAAACTGCAGCACTTCCTGGCTGATATGACTGGCCCGACTTAAGCTTTTTTTAATTCGTCCCAATAGCGGTTTTGCGTCTTCTAAACTGGGCTGGCGCTCAACCAAATCCAAGGCCAAGGTAGCATTAGCCAACGGCGTCTTTATCTCATGGGCTATGCCAGTGGTGAGCTGACCGATAGCGTTGAGCTTTTCGGCTTTCATCGCGCGGGTTAGTTGGGCAGCAATCTGGCGTTCGCGCTCTTCGTCAAACACCTTGAGCGCCTGAATTAGAAATACCAGCATGGCCAATGCCATGGTGGTTCTGAGCATAGGCACCCAAAGTCCATAATCCGCTTTCAAAATACCGGCCGCGATGCCGTAACAACCCAGAGCGATGCCGCAGTAAGCGAAATAACGACCGCCATCTAGGCCTTTGCTTTGCTTATTGCCGCCATAAACAATTAGCAGAATGCCAGCTAAGGTCGATGCGCCAAAACCAAACACCCAGCGAGTAATTAAGGCCGCTTGGCTAACGTATTCCTGTGAGTCGAGTAGATTCCAATGGCGATACATAAGCGCCACATAGCTAAACAGCACAGCCACTATCGCCGATTTAAACAAATGGCTGCGTTTGACTCGGCTGATGTCAATCATCAGCCAGGCAAACCACACCATGGCCAAATAGGAGAAAACGAGTTTGATGACTCGCCACACCTGTCCCACATGCCAAAGACTTGGGTCAAAGTGATGATGGCGTAATAGCCAGTACATTTCCGACCATTCATGCACGGCGTGCACCAAGCCAAACACCGCCAGTGCCGGCAAGGCTTTGGTAATAGCCAAATTGGAAAAGCCCACATTGCGAAACGCAATCGCGCAAGCAATGGAGAAAAACGCCAAGCCGTAAATCAGGTAGACGATAAAAATCAAAGATACGTTCATAGTGCCGCAATATAAGCGGCTCTGGTTCAGGATTCTGTGAGCTTGGTAGTGACGGCAGGAACAGAGGTTTCTCTGCAATTAGAATTTACCGGGAAATGTGACCGCTCATGCAAGGCAAGCTTCAGGCATAAAAAAACCGAGAGGCCAGCTCTCGGTTTTTTCGACAGGCGTTTGCGGTTAGCCTTGACCCCAAGAGTCGCGAAGACCAACCGTGCGGTTAAACACCAAGTTATCCGCAGAGCTGTCAGTGTTGTCAGCGCAGAAGTAGCCTTCACGCTCAAACTGATAGGCTTGCTCGGCTACGGCATTGGCTAGGCTGGCTTCAACAAAACCGCTCTTCTCAATCAAAGAGTCAGGATTCAAGGCTTCGTCGATTTCTAGGCCGTTAGGGTTGGCCACTTTAAACAAGCGGTCGTACAAACGGAATTGAGCCGGTTTGGCGTGACTTGCTGCCACCCAATGGATAACCCCACGTACCTTGCGGCCTTCGCGCGGCTCAGGGTTCTTACCCAGCGTGTCTTTGTCGTACTGACCATAAATGGTAGTGACGTTGCCCTGCTCGTCGTACTCAACACGATCCGCCGAGACAACATAAGCATTACGCAAACGCACTTCGTTACCCAATACCAAGCGCTTGTACTTCTTGTTGGCTTCTTCGCGGAAGTCAGCGCGGTCGATATAGATCTCACGGCTAAACGGCAGCTCACGAGTACCCATTTCTTCCTTATTCGGGTGATTTGGCGCTTGCAGGATCTCAGGCTCGCCATCGAAGTTTTCGATAACCAGTTTAATTGGGTCCATGACCGCCATCGCACGTGGCGCGTTAGCGTTTAAATCGTCGCGAATACAGGCTTCAAGCATGCCCATTTCTACGAGATTGTCTTGCTTGGTGACACCAATGCGCTTAGAGAATTCACGAATCGAAGCTGGGGTGTAACCACGGCGACGCAAACCGGCAATGGTTGGCATACGCGGGTCGTTCCAGCCGCTAACCTTACCCTCTTCCACCAAGGCCGAAAGCTTGCGCTTGGACATCAGGGTGTATTCCAAATTCAGGCGGCTGAATTCGTACTGATGTGGGCGAGCTTCAATCGAGATGTTATCCAGCACCCAGTCGTACAAACGACGGTTGTCTTGGAACTCTAAAGTACACAGAGAGTGAGTAATGTTCTCAAGCGCATCCGAGATACAGTGAGTGAAGTCGTACATAGGGTAAATGCACCACTTATCACCGGTCTGATGATGCTCAACAAACTTCACGCGATACAACACAGGATCGCGCATCACCATGAATGGTGAGCTCATGTCGATCTTGGCACGTAAACAGGCTTGACCTTCTTTGTACTCACCGGCGCGCATTTTCTCAAAGTTGGCCAGATTGTCTTCGACACTGCTGTCGCGATGGGGCGAGTTCTTACCCGGCTCTTTTAGGGTACCGCGGTACTCGCGCATTTGCTCAGGGCTTAAGAAATCCACATAGGCCAAGCCCTTTTCGATGAGTTCGATGGCGTAGCCGTACAAGCTGTCGAAGTAATTAGAGGAGTAGCGAACCTCGCCATCCCACTGAAAACCCAACCAGCTCACGTCTTCCTGAATCGAGCGCACAAAATCCATGTCTTCTTTCTCTGGATTGGTGTCGTCAAAACGCAGGTTACAAGTACCCTGGTAGTCTTGCGCGATGCCAAAGTTCAAGCAGATAGACTTAGCGTGGCCAATGTGCAGATAACCATTAGGCTCAGGTGGAAAACGAGTCTTAACACTTTGGTGCTTACCAGCGGCCAAATCAGTGTCAATGATGGTGCGAATGAAATTGCTTGGACGGTTTTCTGTGTCCGAGGCGCTCATGCCTTACCCCTTAGCTTCAGGACTGTGTTGCGGTTAACTCTTAGACTAGCCGGGTATAATCCTACATATCTAATCCAAGTACAATAAAAAAGCCGCTCTCTCAAGCGGCTTTAGAAACACTCGACTATTAATCCAGCATTAGCTTTGAGAAATCACCTGAGTCGGGATGATTTGCTGCTGTTTGCGGCCTTTGTGTTGTAGCCACTTAAAGTAGCCAACAAAAGTCACCAACACCGCAATAATGTATGCGCTTGATTGGGCAGGATGGCTAGCGAAATTCACGCTTTGATAGAACAGAGTCGCCACACCGTAGGCCAGGCCAAAGGTCCAAGTACCGGCGAAGATCGCCCACTTCTTGCCAAATTCGGCAACCAAAGCGCCCATGGCGGCTACACACGGGGTGTAAAGCAGCACGAATAGCAGGTAAGCAAAGGCGGCACTATTTGTGAAGCTTCCTTTAACTTTATCAAAGGTACTGTTATCCACCTCTAAAGCTTCAGATTGCTCTGCTCTGTTGGTGCTATCGCCGGTATCAACGCCTAAAGGGTCGCGTGGATTAATCCCCAGCAGGTTCTCAGGAATAGTGGCAAAGGCTTCCGCCATCGACTCAGACAAAGGCGCTAGCTCTTCTTCTTCGCCACCGCCGGAGTACAAGCTATTCAGCGTACCTACTACGGCTTCTTTGGCAAAAATACCAGTCACAATGCCCACGGTAGCTGGCCAGTTGTCCTGCTCAACACCCATAGGGGCAAACACTGGCGTTACCGTCTGGCTAATGGCACTAAGCACTGACTCTTTGGAGTCTTCGTGGCCAAAGCTGCCATCGGTACCAATGGAATTCACAAAGTTAAGTCCGGTAACCACTAGCACAATAGTGACACCTGCGCCTTTGATAAAGCTCTTGGTACGCTTACCGGTACGATTCAAAATCGCTTTGGCTTTCGGCAATTCGTAGTCTGGCAGTTCCATGACGCTGGAAGTCGATTGACCCGGCAGAACCGTGGAGCGCAGCATCAAACCAGTACCAATCGCAGCGATAATGCCAATCACGTATAGCAAGAAGACTAGGTTTTGACCCTGCTCGGGAAAGAAGGCGGCGGCAAACAAGGCATACACAGGCAAACGCGCACCACAAGACATGAACGGCGTCATCATCCCGGTCACAATGCGCTCGCGTTCGTTACCCAGAGTACGAGTCGCCATAATCGCAGGTACCGAACAGCCAAAGCCCACAATCATAGGTACAAAGGCTTTGCCAGGCAGGCCAATGCGACGCATCACACCGTCAATCACGAAGGCCGCGCGCGACAGGTAACCCGAGGTTTCCATAAAGGAAAGCGCTAGGAACAAGGCAACCACCACTGGAATAAAGGTCGCTACTGTTTGAATACCGGCACCAATACCACCGGCAACAATAGTGACTAGCCACTCAGGCGCACCCATGGTGCTCATTAGCGCACCAAAGTGGTCGACGAACAATGCCCCAGCGGCAATGTCGAAAAAGTCGATAAAGGCCGAGCCCACGTTAATCGCGAACATGAACATCAAGTACATGGCCAACAAGAACACAGGCACCCCGGTAATTGGGTGCAATACCACTTTGTCTAAGCGCTCAGTCAAAGTCATCGACTCGCGGGCTTTGACACCAGCGGCGCAAATGCTTTCCACTTTTTGATAGCGGGCGTGTGCCAGCTCGGTGTCAACATCAACACCTTGTTCTAGCAAGCGTGCCTTAGTTTTGGCCGCCTTGGCCTCTAGCTCGCTGCGTGGCTCAGCTCGTTCTGGCTGCGCCAGTGCGTTTAATAGCTCGCTACGCGGAAGCGCTTCGCTTGACAGTGCCGCCAACTCAGCTTCAATCTGCTGGCCATAATCGATGCGTACCGGCTTGGCGTTCGCGGAACAGTTCACCAGCTCCACAACGTGCTGCTGCACGTGCTTAATATCGGCGGCGTTTTTGGCGTTAACCGAAATCACCTGACAACCGAGCTGAGCCTCTAAAGCACGCTCGTCGATCACCACACCTTGTGCACCGGCAACATCGATTTTGTTGATGACCACCAACATAGGTAGGTTTAGCTCAAGCAGTTGCACTGTGAGGTACAAATGGCGCTCAAGATTAGTGGCATCGACCAAGTTAATAATGGCGTCTACCGGTTGGCGCGCTAAAAACTGTTGGGCGATGACTTCGTCTAAACTGCCCTGTTGGTCGGCTTCGGCCGGTACCAAGTCATAAATGCCTGGCAAATCGGTCAGGTGAATTGACTGTCCGGCTAGTTGAAACTCACCGGTTTTCTTTTCGACAGTAACCCCTGACCAGTTACCCACGTGCTGATTACCACCGGTTAGAGCGTTAAACAGAGTAGATTTACCGGCGTTTGGGTTACCCACAGTCACGCAATGAAAGTGTTTCCCAGGAGTAATGTTAATCGCAGGCGAGTGGCAACCGCACTGTTTGTGTTGCTTGCTCATTGGCTTACCTCAACTTGAATTTTCTCAGCCAAGTCCTTGCGCAAACACAACTGACTTCCTCGAATTTTGACTTGTAAATTGCTCCCCAACGGCGCATTGCGCACAAACTCAACACTGCTATTAGGGGTTAATCCCATCGACAGTAGCTTGCGTTTAATAGGTTGAGGTAAGTCTTGGGCGTTGATTTGGCGAATGGTCGCCACTTGCCCCGGACTCAGGTCAGATAAAATCATTGGTACTCCTGGATACGAACCAGTAAACAGCTTAATTGGCGACAGTCTACCCAAGGCACTTACGGAAAAACTTAATCGAGATCATATTTACGAACTTTAATGCGAATGGTTTTCAATACTAAATCCGTAAATGTGAGTTGCTGCGAACAAAATTACGGTATTTTGCATAATTTTTATGCAGGGATGAAAAAGCTTGTTTATAGTTAAATGAGGCTGCGTGAAGTTCGTCGTTCGAGCCCAGATAGACACCAACAAATAAGACAAATTAAAAGAACAAACAGTAATTTACTGTGAACTGCGCAAAGCCTTCGGGAGTGATAATGACGAACTTAATAAAAAAGATCAGAGTTAGCTTCATTTTATACGCATGCAGCGGCCTGCTAGGCACGGCTGCGCTCGCTTCCGACGAAACCACTCTCAGCGCTCCCCTCGCACACACTCTCAGCGCTCCCCTCGCACAAATGCAATCGGATTCTATCGGTTGGGGCGTGGATTGGCGCTTGCAGCCCAAACAAGTGGTCGTCAACCACAATCAGTGGCGACAAGAGCTGGGGCTGCACTCTCAGACAGATTACGGCACCAGTCCCTGGAACGACAAACAACAGGCTCAGCTTGGGTTTGGTTTTACCTCGCTGTCCAATCACCAAGTTCAAGTGGGCGCCGGTTTAAATCCTGGCGAGCAAAGCCGTGCCCAATTGGACTTAAATGCTCCTGCTTTGAGCTTCTACGTTAAATACGCCTATGAGCAACAGCTACAAGTTCGCTTCGATTGGCACACCCAAGCCCCGCTGCATAACCATTCAGCAAATATGGGTAATCATGCCGGCGTGCAAGACGCCATTTCTAACGTTCGCCCCTCCCCTTTCTTCGGCTTGAGCGTGAGTTATTCCATGTAAACAAAAACGTTCGTTTTTCGATGCTGCATCAAGATCACAATCTGTTAAATCCAATCCACTGAAAAGAGGCACACCGCCTCTTTTTAGTAGATCCAGCTCACACTTTTCAAAACTGGCAATTTCAGGAAGTATAGATCAAACCTATAGATTTCAATGCTTTGAACAATACCTCCTAAGTTGCAAAATCCCTGTATTTTTCCCCTGCTTATGTGGCCATTTTGTAACGTCGCAGTTAAGCGAGCATCTGGCTAAACCCTTGAAGAACTACTCCTTTCGAAATAGTTGGAGTGGGATCACAAAAGCCACCGGTTTGCTGAACTCTAAATTAGCAACTCGCTAAACTAGTCGCCGGATTAAATTCCGAGTTGGCCTAAGCCCTTGATTGTACGAGTGCTTGGCAACACACAGAAATAGATTTTTATGCAGGGAATCTTATGAACCTTCAATTTAACCTCAGCTTAGCGACCAAAGCGATTTTGGGCGCTGGCGTATTGTCAATGGCACTCACGGGCTGTGCTCGCGATGGCAAAGATGGTGATCAAGGTAAGCCAGGCGAGCCTGGCGGGCCGGGACCAGTCACCGTTGATATCCGCGAAGCCAGCGCGCTACAGGCGACCATCATTCAAACCGAGATTGTCGACGGGCGTGTTAGCGTTGAGTTCGACTTGGTCGACGGTAACGGCGTTGCCGTATCAGGCCTGAACGAGCTCGACAGCATTCACACTCTGGGCTTTGGTATTGCCAAACTCAGTGAATTGCAAACCCGTACTCGCCCACTACCGGGCCACCCAACCGGCCAAGATGACGCAAGCACCTACGCCAAAGGGTTTAAAACTCAACAGTGGACCAGCTATATCAACCGCATGGTTGACCCAGTGACGCCACCAAACACCGATGGTTTCCCGGAAAACTGGGACCGTCACCAAGGACCACAAATCCAAGCCAGCATCGACTCTAGCTGCCAGCTAGACTGTGTCGAATTGGTGGACGATGGCATTTATCGCTACACCTTCTCCAAAGCGCTCAACGAGTACGACGCCATTGAAGGCATCAATACCGATTACCAACCCGAGCTAGTACACCGTGTCACTATGGAGCTCAACGTTGAATCGGGTGCGCCAGCGGTAAAGCTTATCAACACCTTCTACGACTTCATTCCTGAAACTGGCCAAGCCGCACCTGCGGACGAAACCCGTAATCTGGTGTCTCTGGAAGAATCTTGTATTCGTTGTCACTCCAATGATTACGATCACGCTTGGGCCCCAAAGTTGGTGTTCCACGGCGGGCGTCGGACCAATATCGAGAACTGCGTAGTTTGTCATACCAGCTATTCTGGCGACCCTGAAACCGGTGAAACCGTAGATTTTGGGGCAATGCTGCACAGGATCCACAAGTCTAAGTCCTTTATCGTTGGTTACGGTGGTCGTGGACACGACTACAGCAAGGTTACATTCCCAGCTGAGTACAATGCCTGTCAGGCTTGTCACATCCAAGGCGAAGATGCACCAGCGCAAGCCAACTACTTCAACTTCCACCGCCAAGAAGCCTGTTTGAGCTGTCACGAGCCAAGCACGGATGAAGGTATGGCCGGTTGGGATGGCACCGCTAAGGGCTTATTCCACGACCCTGAGCGTTTTCCGAATGCTTGGGAGCAAGGCTGTAGCTCGTGTCACGCCGACGACAACCAGTCGTTGGGTGCCACTCAGTTCCACATGGCAACTCAGTCAGCTCGCGCTCAAGCCAGCGATTTGTTCGCCATTGAAACTCGTAACGCCAGCTTTGAGCGCTTATCAGAAACCGAAGGCACACTGACCTTCGAAGTGAAGGTAAGCAACCCAAGCGATGGCTCTAGCTACAACACTCCTGTTCACGAAATCGCACAGATCAGTAAGTTGCCAGTTCGCGCTATGGGTAATGCCAACTACGACTACAACTTTGACGTGCCCCCAGGCGACGAGAGCAATGCGCGTTCCTACACCGCTCGCTACAACTCATACGTGGGCGATTTGGTGGCTGAACTGAAGAAAACCGAGTCGCCACGCGTCACGGTTTCCCAAGGCGATGACGGTTTCTTCGTTTATCAAGTAGCTAACGTTGCAATGCAAAAAGCCGAGCAAGGTAACCTGACCGCACACCTAGAAATCTGCGCTGAAAAAGGTGGCACTGCTGTCGATTGCAACGCCGGTGAAGACGTAAAACTGGTGACCGCAAAAGTACTGACCAGTGCCATTACTTTCGCCACTGAAACCGCGGACACCGAAGTGCGCCGTATGGTGGTAGATAATGCCAAGTGTCAAAGCTGTCACGAAGGTCAGATGAACACCTCAAAAGACCGTGGGATTCACACTGACACTGGTAAGGACGAAAGCTCAAGCTGTATCGCTTGTCACGACCGCTCTATGTTGTCGGGCAACTTCGAAGATGGTAGCTGTGCTAGCTGTCACAACAACAGCATCAACAACTACCACTCAAGCTTTGTTCGCCCACTAAATAACTCATTGGATTACAAAGTGTTAGCTCACAGCCTGCACGCTAGTAAGCGCACTCATACCAATGACGATGGCGAGCAAGAGAGTTCAGCGATCACCTACCCTGAGCACTATGCCAATTGCGGCAGTTGCCACAACCCAGGCCAGTTAACTCTGACCGAAGTAGCTATGCAAAAAGCCGTGGTTGCTAGTCAGGACGGTGAAGTCATCAATGTCTCACCAACCACAGCTACTTGTGCAGCCTGTCACGAAGGCCATGGTGGTGATTCCTTCAAATCCCACGCTATTGGCAATGGTGGTGTATGGGGACCTGAGCCTTACGTTCCAGGTACTGAGTCTTGTGCTGCGTGTCACGCAGAAGGCAAGTCTCACGGCGTCGATATAGTGCACCCAGTGCGTTACAAGTAAGCCGTTAACAAACGATGGAGCCAGCCGGCTCCATCGTTACATTTTTGTTTAATTTTGACCTGTAAAAACGGGATCTAGCGAACGCTTTGATACACATCTGCAAACAAAGTGGGGGTCTGTTCACAGTTCCCATCTACAGCTGCTGCAGGGGTATATCGATTTAGGTACGCTTGAACCATAACAAAAACCCGTCTGACTGAGCCTCCAAGTCAGCGACAAGCGAACCAATAAGCGTTCGAAAAAGGGTCAAAATTGCAGGGAGTTATAATGGAAATTCACAAATCAAATCTGAAAAAGCTGCTCATTGCCAGCATGGTTTCAGCCGCGTTAGCCGGTTGTGCCCAAGACGGTAAAGACGGTCAACCGGGCGAACCTGGTGAACCTGGTCGTCCAGGCGGAACCCCAGCCACTTCTATCGAAGTGCTGAACTTGGAAGTTGACGCGGTAACCTACGAGGGTAACCAACCAACCATTCAAGTTTACGCCTCTAACGAAGAAGGCCAGCCAGTCGTCGGTATCACAGGTATGGGCATGGTTGTCGCTCAACTAACTCCACAGGGAGACAAAAATCCTGGTGATAGTGCTGAGTGGAGCCGCACCGCACGCGTGAGCGGAGCTGATAACTACGTCGACCAAAAGAACGGTTACTACACCTTCACCCCTGCCATTGACGGCTTTGACGCTGCTTTGACCCAGCGCTACAACGTATACGCTGGCGGCAAAGGCAAAGTACTTGAAGACGGTGTAACCGAAGTACCGCGCCGCGAAATCGTCGCTGATTTTAACGGCCAAGGCGGTATTGCTCACTACACCAAAGACATCGTTTCTCACGAAGCCTGTACTCAGTGTCACGATGAGAGCGAGCCGCTGACCCGTCGTCATTCTAGCTACTATACCAACGAGACTTGTGCCACCTGCCACAACGGCAGCTTCCGCACTGAGACCCAGTGGAAACACCTGGTTCACAATATCCACAACAGCACCAAGTCATTCACCGACAAAAACGGTGATGAATACACTGGTGAGAAAGCTGAGCACTTGCTACAAAACAACTGTTCTAGCTGTCACGTGGAAAGCGAAGAGCTTACTGAGTGGGGCAACTGGACTCGCGTTCCTACCATGGAAACCTGTTCAAGCTGTCACAACGTTGACTTCCAAGCGGGCCAAGGCCACAGCCAACAGCTAGACAACTCTAACTGTATCGCCTGTCACAACGCCGAGTGGACCGAAGAATTGCACTTGCGCAAGTCTACCGACACAGCTGCCGTGATTGACCAAGTAGGCATGTCACTGACCCTTGAGTACGTTGCAGCCGCTGAAGGCCAAACCACTGGTTCTGCCAACCTAATCGTTGGTCTGAACGACGGTAACGGCAACGACATCGATGCTTCGAGCATGCTGAGCAAGATCAAGCGCATCGAAACCCTGACTAACGTAGGCCCTAACTTCCCAGTGATGGGCTACAGCGCCAACGAAGCCAATGGCATTCAAGGTAAGAAAGCTATCGACTTGGTGAAAGACGGCCAGCTTCAAGGTGATGCTGCCATCGAGAACGGCAAGTTTGTGGTTAACACAGGTAGCCTGCCATTCGCAGAAGGCGACGCTGACACTGCCTTTACCTTCGCCGGCTTGGCTGTGTGTTCTGACGCAGACCAAATCGTTGAGTGTAATGAAGACGGTTCTTCTGAGTACACAGGTACTAAAGCCTCTCTGGCTCACGTAACCGCTTCTGGTGATGCGCCATCACTGCGTCACATTGACTCGGTTAACTTCGCTTCTTGCCAAAGCTGTCACGGTGAAGATTGGCAGATTCACAAGGGCTACCACGCTGGTTTCGTCATGAACACCGAGCAAATGGGCCGCGAAGTAGACGGTGAGCTGCGTGTTGGTACTGACGCTTGTGTGACCTGTCATACGCCAGAAGGCACTTACTCGCCGACTAAGAATGGTGCTTGGGAAATGAAGATCCACACCACTCACAGCGGTCAGCAAGTGGTTAGTGACTGTGCTCAGTGTCACGACAGCTTTAACCTAGAAGCGTTTGCTAACAAAGGTGCTATCCGCACTTACGAAAGCGACGACGCCCAAGGTTACACCACGCCTCGTACTGCTACCTGTCTCTCTTGCCACAGCTCTGACTCTATCGGCCACGGCCTAGAGAACATGGGTGCTGTCGTCAATGATGACTTCACTAAGGCCAACCAGGCTGCGCAGTCTGAAACTTGTTTCTTCTGCCACGATGTCACGGTTGACGATCACCGCGCCATCAAGATGTAAGGGACTTTCGAGGGAGGCTTGCCCTCCCTCGAATTCACGTGGATAAGAGAAGCCTACGATGAAACATAAAAAACGTTTAGCCACAGTCTTGTTCGGTGTATTGGCATTTGCCGGTATCAACGGCCAAGCGCTAGCTGCTAAGTGGGACGAGAAAATGACCCCCGCTGAGGTGGAGCAAGTTCTCGAAACCAAGTTTGCAGAAGGGAAATACTCACCTAAGGGCGCCGACTCATGCATGATGTGTCACCGTCGTTCTGACAAGGTGAAGGCCATTTTCAACAACGTACACGGTGATCCAAGCCATCCGAAAGGACCTATGGCGGGTCTACAGTGTGAGTCTTGCCACGGCCCACAAGGTAGTCACAACAAAGGTGGCCGCGAGCCAATGATCACCTTTGGTCCAGACTCTACCCTGTCGACTGAGAAGCAAAACAGTGTGTGTATGAGCTGTCACAAAGACGACAAGCGCATGGCTTGGAACGGTGGTCACCACGACATCGCGGACGTGTCTTGTGCCTCATGTCACCAAGTTCACACTCACAACGATGCCGTGCTGTCTAAGCAGACCGAAATGGAAGTCTGTACTAGCTGTCACACTAAGCAAAAATCTGATGCACTGAAGCGCTCTTCGCACCCGCTGAAATGGGCACAGATGGTATGTAGTGATTGTCACAACCCGCACGGTACCTTAAGCGAAGCCGACCTGGTAAAGCCAAGCATTAACGAAACCTGTTACGAGTGTCACGCCGAGAAGCGCGGTCCACATTTGTGGGAGCACGCGCCAGTCACCGAGAACTGTGTTTCGTGTCATAACCCCCATGGATCGGTGAATGAAGGCATGTTGAAGACCCGCGCCCCGCAACTGTGTCAACAGTGTCACGCGAGCGACGGTCACGTCAGCAACCCGTATACCGGCGGTAATAACAATGCCTTCACTGGTGGTCGTAGCTGCCTCAACTGTCACAACCAGATTCACGGTTCAAACCACCCATCTGGCCAGTTGTTCCAGCGCTAACAAGGAGAGTTACAGATGAAATTTAAACTCAATCTGATTACCTTGGCGGTGCTGGCTCACTCAGGCGCAGCGATTGCTAGCTTCGACTTGAGCCAAGCCAACACTGAAAAGGTCAAGTTCGACAAGTGGGCTTGTAAAGCCTGTAAAGTTGAACAAGGTGCCAGCGGCGATTTCGCCGTTGGCATGGGCAACAGCAACTCGGATGATGTTCGCAGTGCCAATGCCTTTGGTGTAAAAGATGGCGTGTTTGGCCGCTTAGACGCCGACATGCAGTACAACCGCGGTAACCACAGCGCGAGCTTTGAAGCCCGCGAGCTGGGTACCGAGCGCGGTGATGCCAAAATCAAGGCCGGCCGTAAAGGTACTGCCAACGTTGAGCTAGGTATTCGCCAAATCGCGACTTATCAAACTGACAAGGCACTGACGCCGTATCAAGGTGTGGGTGGTAACAACCTGACCCTGCCTGACAACTGGGTGCCTGCGGGCAACACAGGTGATATGAGCGAGCTGAACAACTCGCTACAACCTGTGACACTTAAGCTCAAGCGTCAGAAAGCCTTCATGGGTGCCGAGCTTCAAGGTGAAAAGCTTTGGAGCGCCTATGTGGATTACAGCCGCGAAGAGAAGACAGGTCTGAAAACCGCTTCTGGTGCTTTCTTTAACCAGTCGATGATGCTGGCCTCGCCAGTGGATTACACCACGGACTTGGTTGAAGCTGGCTTTAAGCTCAATGGTGACAACTGGTTTGGTGCCCTAACCTACAATGGTTCGCGCTTCCAAAACGGCAATTCACAGCTGACCTACGCCAACGCGTTTGTGCCGACTTTTGGCGGGCAAACTCAAGGTACTATGGCTTTGGCGCCAGACAACCAAGCGCACACCATTTCGGCCCTGGGCCAGGTGTCGTTGGGTAAAACCCATCTGTCTGGTCGTGTGAATCACACCAAGATGACCCAAAACCAAGATTACGTAACGACCAACTATCGTTATGACGTTCCGGCTCATTCGTTGGACGGCAAAGTTGACCTGACTCAGGCCAACTTTAAGCTGACCTCCCGCGTGTCTTCAGCTGTGCGCGTGCGCGCGGCTTACGACTACTCGGATCGCGATAACAAAACCAGCTCACTGCCTTATGACCAAGTCAGCATTGATAACGTCAACGGCCGAGTGGCTTACAACAAGCAATACGACATTCGTACTCAAAAGGTAAAACTGGCGACCGACGTGCGTATGGCTCAGGGACTTCGGGGTGAAGTGGGTTACGACTTCCGCAGCGATGAGCGCTCAAATCAAGAGCGCGAAAAGACCGATGAGCAGTCGCTTTGGGGTAAGTTGCGCTTTAACCGCATGGACAACTGGGACATGTGGGTTAAAGGTGGCTTTAGCGAGCGCGATGGTTCTGAGTATCAGGCCTCTGCACACACTTCTCGCGAGAACAACGCTCTGCTGCGCAAGTACTACCTTGCCGACCGCAGCCGTAAGTTCAGCGAAGTTCGTGTATCGCACACGCCATTGGAAAGCTTGAGCCTAGACGCGGGTTATCGCTACGCCCACGACGACTATAAGAGCACGGTAATTGGCCTAACCGAAGCGGATGACCAGTACTTTGATGTGAACGCCAGCTATGTCACCAGCAATGGTTTCAACGCATACGCTTTCTTCTCGCATCAAGAAATCGTCTCTGAGCAAGCCGGTAGCGCTATCTTCAGCACTCCGACTTGGACCAGCAAAGTCGAAGACAAGATTAAGTCGTATGGCGCCGGCATCTCTAAGGGCAATCTGTTAGACGACAGAATGCGCATTGGTCTGGATTACACCTTTAACGACTCTAAGTCTGACACTTTGGTGGTTAACGGTACGCCTAACCAGTACGGAGATTACTTCTCTAAAGTACACAACCTGAATGCCTACACCAGCTTCCAGGTTTCAGAGCGCGCCGCGCTGCGTTTGGACTACAAGATTGAACGCTACCGCGACACTAACTTTGCCAACGCGGGCACCACGCCAGATACCATCTGGAACGTAGTCACCTTTGGCGACCAACGCCATGACTACACAGCTCACTTGGTGATGTTAAGCTTGAACTACCGTCTGTAAATCGTCGGTTTCGAGTCAAAAAAAGCGTCTTAAGGCGCTTTTTTTATGTCGTTTTTTGTGTCGATTTGGAGGCTTCGTCGGCGATATCACAAGCGAGATCTGGGTCGGTTTCCTGCCCCATAATCGAGCGGTCAGAGCTAAGTGCAACCCCTGTATTGCTGGCGCTGGACAGCGGCTCGTCTTCTTCAGGCTCCGGCTCTTCGCACTCGCTAATCTTGTTGACCAAGGTATACGCTGCCCAAACGCCGGCGACACCAAACAAGGCGGCACCAATTGCCTGCCCCACCAAAACGCCAACCGCACCGCCCCACAAGCCGCCTAAATACACAAAGGGAATGGTACCCAAGGTGGCTTTACCTACATTAAACATGGTGGAGTATTTGGCTTTACCCAAATTGTTAAACGACGCATTGGCAATGAACAAAGCGCCGTTAAAGGCAAAGCTTATCGCAATGAACTGACAGAACACTTGGATTAAGTGAGCTGCATCGCCACTGACGTTAAACAGGGTGGATATCTGATTGTGGAACACAAATAACAACAAGCACATGCCCAGGACATAGTAGACACAAAACTTAAGTGAATCCGTGAGGGTTTGGCGGACTCTTTTATAGGATTGCGCACCGTAGTTTTGGCCGATGATCGGTCCTATCGCGCCAGATAGTGCGAAGATCATCCCAAAAGCTACCGGGATAATACGCCCGACTATCGCCCACCCAGCCACGTAACCATCGCCAAATTCCGCAATCGCACGAGTGGCAAAAGCGTTACCTATTGGCGTCGCAACATTGGTAATTATCGCAGGTCCAGCAATAGCCATGACTTTGCTGACATCTTCAACGAACAGCGCTGGCACCCATTTCACCAGTAGTCCGTGTTTAACCCACACCCCACGCAGTGACACAAACATCACGGTGAAACGCGCAAACACCGAGGCGACAGCCGCCCCTTCAATTCCCATGCTAAGACCAAAAATTAAGATGGGGTCGAGGATGGCATTAACCGCACCACCGGCCAAGGTAGAGTTCATCGACAATTTGGCATCGCCCACCGCGCGCAACGCGGCACCTAGTGCCATGGCCATACAGATCACCGGCATCGATGGCACCAAAATCACCAAATACTGACTGGCCAGAGTGTGGGTGTTGCCTTTGGCACCAATTAAAGACAGTAACTCATCAATGCTTAGGAATACGGCAACGGTCACCACCAGCGCAATGATTAAGGTCAGAACCAAGGCGTTGATAAGTAATCGTTGGGCGGTTTCTTTATCTTTCGCGCCAATATTGCGCGACACCAAAGCGCCGACCGCGATAGACAAACCAATCCCGACCGAGGTGGTAAAAAAGGAAATCGTCCCGGCGTAGCCCACAGCGGCCGCCAAATGCTCTTGCCCTAAAAGGCTTAAGAAGAACATGTCTAGCAGGTCAACCAGGAACAGCGCGGTAATGCCAACAGCGGCAGTTGAGCTCATCACTGCGATGTGTCGCATGATGGAGCCGGTAACGAACTTAGCTTGAACCATAATCCACGTTTAGTGTTTTAGCTTTGGATGGGATACTATCTTAAAATTAAACAAACACAACAAAAGCATAACATTGTTTTCGCAAAGGACGTTGCCATGAAAGTTTTATCCAGCTTAGTAGGACTTGCGCTGCTAGCTAGCACAGGCCAGGCACATGCTGTAGCCCGCGAACAAGGTTGGTCAGTAGGTCTTGGCGCCTTCTGGGCCAAAGTGGATTCCAAACTCAACGCTCGAGTCATAGGTCGCGAAGAGCCCTATCGAGTGGATTTAGAGAACGATTTAGCGCTGGAGCAAAGTAAAAACAGCCCTTTCATCGAAATCGCTTATGGCTTTAATGAGCGCCACAGCCTGTCACTGAACTACATCAACTTGAATCGAACGGGCTTTACCGAAGGCGTCACCCGCCCGTTTGACTTTACCCTAGGCGGAGTCGATTACAGTATTGGGGCTGCAGCTCAAATCACAACCAAGCTGGATATCGACATTTACCAGTTGATGTACGGCTATAGCTTCTACCCCACTGAAAACTCGCGTATCGCGTTAACCGCGGGCGCTCATATTATGCGATTCAATTTGGGCTTTAGTGGTGATATTCAGATTATCGACGCGATGAATCCAGATGACCGAGTCAACATTCCCATTACCGACGACGGTGTGGAAGGCAAAGCCACCGCACCGCTGCCGGACATTGGTGTCTATGGCAGCTACCAGTTGGCGCCAGACTGGTTGTTGGTGGGCAACGCCCAGTACTTTGCGATTAGCCTAGATAGTGTCTCTGGAGGTTTGGTGGATTTGCGTTTAGAGCTTAGCAAATACTTTACCGACAATTTCTCGGTGGGTTTGGCTTATCAGTATTATCAGGCTGAAGCCAAAGAGACTGGCTTCCTTGGAGAAATGGACGCGCGTTTCACCTACTGGGGTCCCGAGCTTAGCTTGCGCTACTTTTTCTAAAATAAAGGTGTAGAGGAAATTGCTGTATAGGAGCCCGCTACTGCGGGCTTTTTAGTATCTGTTCCACCAGCTCGACCACAGTTTCAGAAGCTCTACCATAGCGGGTTTGCTGGAATTGACTGGCTACTTGCGAAGGCTCGAGGTTGAGTTCAATGGTTTGCGCTCCCAGCTGATTGGCCAACTCCACAAAGCCTGCTGCAGGGTACACACTGCCGCTAGTACCGATAGAAATGAACAAATCACACTGGGCCAGTTCGTTCTCAATGCGCTCCATTTGCAGTGGCATTTCACCAAACCAAACAATGTGTGGACGCAGCGGGTAATGGGGAATGCAACAGGTGCAAACCGTACTTTCCGAAAAAGGTTCGGTTTTTGGAAATACTTGCTGACTCACTGGGCAACGAGCCTTTGTGAGCTGGCCGTGCATGTGAATCACGCGACGGCTGCCGGCGCGCTCGTGTAAGTCGTCTACGTTTTGGGTCACCAAGGTCACGCGACCTTGGTGCTCTGCCTCTAATCGAGCCAGCGCTTGGTGCGCCGCGTTTGGAGCGACATCGGCGTCTTTAAGCTGTTTCCAGCGAGCGTTATAAAACTCGCGAACCAGCTGTGGATTTGCTTGATAGCCCTCTGGAGTGGCCACCGCTTCAATCGGATGATTCTCCCAAAGTCCGTCTTGATCTCGAAAAGTCTTCAAGCCAGATTCCGCTGAAATCCCTGCGCCGGTCAGAATGACGATATTAGCCAATGTGTGGTCCCCTTTTATACTGCCACACCCATTGTGGCGAAAATCCACCAACATGGGAAGCCGACCACGAAACACTGTGATAACGCTTTCAGTTTTAGACTTTTTCTTTATAATGAATCCACTAAAAGGTGCCGACGGGTTGCCTTAATTCACCAGGCGAAAATAAGAGACGGACTATGACAGACGGAAATCAGGCCTTAAAAAAAGCCGGTCTGAAAATCACCCTGCCCCGAATTAAGATTTTGGAGCTTCTGGAGCAACCTAGCAATCAGCACATCAGTGCAGAAGACCTTTACAAACTACTGCTGGATCAAGGCGAAGAAATTGGTTTAGCCACCGTGTATCGCGTACTTAACCAGTTTGATGACGCTGGTATCGTTACTCGACACCACTTCGAAAGCGGCAAAGCCGTGTTTGAACTTTCCTCGCAAAAACACCACGATCACCTAGTCTGCCTAGATTGCGGCAAAGTGATTGAGTTTAGCGACGACATTATCGAAGAACGTCAAAACCAGATCGCCGCCAAACACAATATCAAACTGACCAACCACAGCTTGTATTTGTACGGTTCGTCAATCGACGGCAAATGCGACCACAACGACGACTGAGTCGAAATCACTCCAAATAAAGGCTTACCTCAGGTAAGCCTTTGTTTTTTGCCTTGACACTCAGCCCTTGCAGCCTACAATCTGCCTCCCAATCTGTTCTCAGGCAACAAGGTGTAACCATGGCTCAACTCGGCCGCTTCAATTTACTTTCAGTGGTGGAAGAAACCGCGCAAGGCTTGTATTTAGACGCCGGCGAACTCGGTGATATTTTGCTGCCCAATCGCTACGTGCCGCAAAACTCGGCCATTGGCGATCGCCTCCAAGTGTTCATTTACCTTGATTCCGAAGACAGATTACTGGCCACCACAGAAAAGCCACTGGCCCAACTGGGTGACTTTGTGTCGCTCAAAGTAGTCGATGTCAATAAAGCGGGCGCTTTTTTGGACTGGGGCTTACCCAAAGACCTATTGCTTCCGTTTGGTGAGCAGTTGCGCCCCTACGAAGTAGGCCAGCGAGTCTTGGTTCACCTTTATCAGGACCGCGCCAGCCAGCGTATTTGTGCGTCTGCCAAGCTCAACAAGTTTTTGGATAAAACCCCACCACCCTACGAGACAGGTGAAGCGGTTGAGCTAATCATTGCCGGTCGAACTGACCTTGGTCAAAAAGCCATTATCAATAAAAGCCACTGGGGTGTGATTTTTCACGAAGAGGTTTATCAAAAGCTTTACCCGGGCATGAAGGTAAAGGGTTTTGTCCAAAAAGTACGCCGCGACGACAAAATCAATCTCACTCTTACCGAGCCCGGTTACGGCAAAATTGAAACACTAACGCAACAAGTGCTAACAAACCTACAGAAAAACGATGGGTTTATGGCGGTTACCGATAAAAGTGACCCGGCGCTTATCAAGCGTTTGTTTGGCTGTTCGAAAAAATCGTTCAAGCAAGCCATTGGCAGCCTTTATAAGCAACAACAAATAGTTATTGAACCTTCCGGCATTCGTCTCATCTCTAAGTAACTCCTCACATAAGGCGAGCGCTAAGACACATTGCTCGCCTTGTGCCTCTGCTTTAATGGCCTTAAAGGTCGTTTAACACCACGGTTTAAAAAATTCGATCCAGCGCTCAATGCGCAGCTCGATAAGCGTGTTATACTATTTACTAAAATTGGTCTTACCAATTTACCGTCATTCAAAAAAGCGATTTTGAAGTGGAGATAAATCGCTTGGGCAATGATGTCGTAGCCGCCAGCTTTCTAAATTTAGCGCGGCTGCTATGGTTAGTTAGGGCACAGCCCTTCACCCGTGATTTCGTTATATTAAGGTACGAAGCGATGACAGTGACGCAAGAAGTATATGCACAAGCTTGGCGTGAATTTACCCCTGGTGATTGGAAAGAAGCGGTAAACGTTCGCGATTTCATTCAAACCAATTACACTCCTTACCACGGCGACGAATCGTTTCTAGCCGACGCCACCGACGCCACCACCACTTTGTGGGCAAAAGTGATGGAAGGCATTAAGAAAGAAAACGCCACCCTAGCCCCAGTCGACTTCGACACTGACGTTATCTCTACCATTACCTCCCACGCCCCCGGCTATATCAATCAAGATTTAGAAACCATTGTTGGCTTACAAACTGATGCACCGCTTAAGCGCGCGGTCATGCCAAACGGTGGTGTGCGCATGGTGGAAGGTTCGTGCAAAGCCTATGGTCGCACCCTAGACCCACAGATTTCTAAGATTTACAGCGAATACCGCAAAACCCACAACCAGGGCGTATTTGACGTTTATACTCCAGACATTCTGCGCTGCCGCAAATCTGGCGTACTGACTGGTTTGCCAGATGCGTACGGCCGTGGTCGTATTATTGGTGACTACCGTCGCGTTGCTCTGTACGGCATCGACTTCTTGATGCAAGACAAGCTAAACCAATTCCACTCGACTCAAGCAGACCTAGAAACTGGTCAAGACGTGCAGGCTGTGATTCAGCTGCGCGAAGAGATTGCCGAGCAGCACCGTGCACTTGGTCAGCTGAAAGAAATGGCCGCCAGCTATGGTTTCGACATCTCCAAGCCTGCGCAAAACGCTAAAGAAGCGGTTCAGTGGACCTACTTTGCCTACCTGGCTGCGGTTAAGAGCCAAAACGGTGCCGCGATGTCATTGGGTCGTGTATCGACTTTCCTAGACATCTACTTTGAGCGCGACTTGCAAGCGGGTGCAATTACCGAATCTGAAGCGCAAGAGATGATGGACCACTTTGTGATGAAGTTGCGTATGGTTCGCTTCCTTCGTACCCCAGAGTACGACGAATTGTTCTCGGGCGACCCAATCTGGGCGACTGAATCGGTTGCCGGTATGGGCGTTGACGGTCGCACTTTGGTGACCAAGTCGAGCTT
The DNA here is from genome assembly GCF_002282855.1 of Paraferrimonas sedimenticola. Taxonomy (GTDB): domain Bacteria; phylum Pseudomonadota; class Gammaproteobacteria; order Enterobacterales; family Shewanellaceae; genus Paraferrimonas; species Paraferrimonas sedimenticola. Next base: position 158,585 of record NZ_NRIR01000006.1, read on the forward strand.
CCGTATTCTGCACACCCTTTACACCATGGGTCCAAGCCCAGAGCCAAACATTACTGTGCTTTGGTCTGAGCAACTGCCTACCCCATTTAAAAAGTACTGCGCCAAGGTCTCCATCGACACCAGCTCAATCCAGTATGAGAACGACGATTTGATGCGTCCGGACTTCAACAACGATGACTATGCTATCGCTTGTTGTGTAAGCCCGATGATCGTTGGTAAGCAAATGCAGTTCTTTGGTGCTCGCGCCAACCTTGGTAAGACCTTGTTATACGCTATCAACGGTGGTGTGGACGAGAAGTCAAAAGCCCAAGTGGCACCTGTGTCAGACAAGCTCACCGATGGTGTGTTGGACTACGACGCTGTGATGGCCAAGCTAGACCCACTAATGGACTGGTTAGCCACTCAATACGTGACTGCGCTGAACACCATTCACTTCATGCACGACAAATACGCCTACGAGTCAATTCAGCTAGCCCTGCACGACCGTGACGTAGAGCGCACCATGGCTTGTGGTATTGCTGGTCTGTCGGTTGCCGCTGACTCACTGTCTGCGATTAAGTACGCCAAGGTTACTCCGGTACTTGACGACGATGGTATTGCGACCGACTTCAACATCGAAGGCGATTATCCTAAGTTCGGTAACAACGACGCTCGTGTTGATGACATTGCGGTGGATTTGACCGAACGCTTTATGAGCAAGATTCGCAACATCAAAACCTATCGCAACGCGACGCACACTCAGTCAATTCTGACCATTACCTCAAACGTAGTTTACGGTAAGAAGACAGGTAACACGCCAGATGGTCGCCCTGCAGGCGCACCCTTTGCACCTGGTGCCAACCCGATGCACGGCCGCGACCAAAAAGGCGCGATTGCCTCGCTGACTTCGGTGGCCAAACTGCCCTTCTCGCACGCCAAAGATGGTATCTCGTACACCTTCTCTATCGTGCCAAACGCACTGGGTAAAGACGACGACAGCCGTCGTGGCAACCTAGCCGCACTGATGGACGGTTACTTTAAGCATGACGATCGCGTTGAAGGTGGTCAGCACCTAAACGTGAACGTTCTGAATCGCGAAATGCTGATGGACGCGGTAGAGAATCCAGAGAAGTACCCGCAACTGACCATTCGTGTGTCCGGTTACGCGGTACGCTTTAACGCTCTGACTGCCGAACAGCAGAAAGACGTTATCACTCGGACTTTCACCGAGTCGGTATAAGGCCGCTATGCTAGGTCGCATACACTCAACGGAATCCTGTGGCACGGTCGACGGGCCCGGGATCCGTTTTATTGTGTTTATGCAAGGCTGCCTAATGCGTTGCCAGTATTGTCACAACCGCGACTCTTGGGCGTTGGACGATGGCAAGCTGGTCAGTGTCGACGAGCTGATGGAGCAAATCCTCAGCTATCGACACTTTTTTGAAGCCTCGGGAGGCGGTATCACCGCCTCTGGTGGCGAAGCCATATTGCAAGTGGAGTTTTTGGTAGAGCTGTTTAAGCGAGTCAAAGCGGAAGGACTGCACACTTGCTTGGATACCAATGGATTCGCGCGCCATTACACGCCGGCGCTGGACGAGTTGTTATCGCTCACCGATTTAGTGCTGTTGGACATCAAGCAGATGGACGACGACAAGCACATAGCACTTACCCAAGTCAGCAACAAACGAACCCTGCAATTTGCCGAATACCTGGCCAAGCTCAATCAACCTACTTGGATTCGCTACGTGGTCGTGGACGGTTTCACCGACGATGTCGACAGCGCCGAAGCCTTGGCTGAATTCATCGCCCCCATGAAAAATGTAGAGCAGGTTGAGTTATTGCCCTATCACGAACTGGGCAAGCACAAATGGCAGGCACTGGGACTGGACTACCCGTTAGACGGAGTTAAGCCACCGAGTGGCGACACCATGAAACGCATCCTAGGGGTGTTTGAAGCCAAAGGGCTTAAAGCGCGTTATTGACACAAGCGGCGTCGCTAAAGATCGTCGAGGAAATTGTCATCCAAACACACCAGTGCTTGGTTGAGGATACAAGCTAGGTCTAAATAACAAGCGCCATATCGAAAAGCCGGCGCCTCATGCCCGGCCTCACGCATGCGTTGCTGCAACTGCTGGCACCAAGCGTACACAGACAAAGGAAGCGGGTGGCGTGCGCGCCAGCCCAACCACAATAAGCCCTGCATGGGCAGACTCAGGATTAACAAGGCCATGGCAAGGGCTTGGGGCAATTGCTCCAGACCAAACACGCTGACATGGCCAAAAGCCACCAACACAGCCACGGCGGGCAAGTATCGCATGGCAAATTGAGTGGCTTTGATAACCCGATATTCGGGAAATGAGGACGCCAGAGCTTTCAACATCGGCCAAGTGGCCATGTAGCGCTGCCCCTCGGAAAACAAACTAGAAAACGCGTTCATAACGCAACCTTAGCACAAAGCACAGGCTCAGCTAAGCTTGAACGCAACAGACAGAGCTTTTTCGCGCATTCTAGTGAATGCCTGAATCAATCAAAGAGGTCAATATGAGTCAACAACTGGTACTAGTACTGAATTGCGGTAGCTCATCGCTGAAATTCGCTGTGATCGACGCCGCCACCGGCGACGATTTAATCTCAGGCCTAGCCGAGTGTTTCGCGTTGGAAGATGCCCGCATCAAGTGGAAAGCGTCTGGCCAAAAAGACAGCGCCGATTTGCCGCCTTTTAGTGCTCACCGCGAAGCTGTTGAGTTTATTGTCGACAAAGTACTGGGCGCTCACCCAGAGCTGTCGGCCGGCATCAAAGCTATTGGCCATCGCGTGGTACACGGTGGTGAGAAGTTTAGCGAATCCGTACAAATTACCGACGACGTCATCAAGGGTATTGAAGCCTGCGCCACTTTGGCGCCGCTGCACAATCCAGCGCATCTAATTGGTATTCGTGCCGCTCAGGCCTCATTCCCCGACCTGCCACAAGTGGCGGTGTTCGATACCGCGTTTCATCAAACCATGCCAGAAAAAGCGTATGTCTACGCCCTGCCGTACAAGCTTTATCGAGAGAACAGCGTACGTCGCTACGGCATGCACGGTACCAGCCACAAGTTCATTACCCAAGAAACCGCACGTACCCTGGGCAAAAGTGAGAGTGAGACCAACTTGATTTGTTGCCACTTGGGCAATGGTGCCTCGGTAGCGGCGGTGAAAAACGGTCAATGCGTCGATACCTCGATGGGCCTGACCCCACTAGAAGGACTGGTAATGGGCACACGCTGTGGCGACCTTGACCCTAGTATCATCTTCCATTTGGTCGACCAACTGGGCTACACCCTGGATGAAGTACAGCAAATGCTCAACAAGCAATCGGGGCTTTTGGGGATCAGCGAGCTGACCAATGATTGTCGCGACATTGAAGAAGGCTACGAAAAGGGCCACAAAGGTGCGACCTTGGCGCTGGAAATCTTCTGCTACCGACTGGCCAAGTACATTGGCAGTTACGCTGTGGCGCTCGACCGCATTGACGCTTTAGTATTTACTGGCGGTATTGGCGAGAATTCGGCGTTGATTCGCGCTAAAGTCATCAATCAGTTGAGTATTTTGGGTTATAAACTAGACGAGGCCGGCAATAACGCGGCTTGCTTTGGCGCATCTGGAGTGATTACCGCCGAAGGTGCTACCAAGGCCATGGTGATCCCCACCAACGAAGAGTGGGTTATCGCCTCCGACGCTATCAACCTGATTTAAGGGGCGCATTAATGAAGCGTAATATTATTCTGGTTCCGGTTGGCTCTGACGTAGGTTTGACCTCTATCAGTCTGGGCATGGTTCGAGCGCTTGAACGTCAGGGGATTAAAGTCCAGTTCTTCAAGCCCATCTCTCAGTTGCGCGAAGGGGATATTGGCCCAGAGCGCTCCACCACGATTTTGGCCACCTCGCCTACCATTAGCCCACTTGAGCCTTTCTCAATGGACTATGTGGAAGAGCGCATTGGTGCCAATGAGATGGACATCATGCTCGAAGAGATCATCGCCCGCGCCCAAACTGTGCAAAGCGAGTGCGAAGTGCTGGTGCTTGAAGGCTTGGTGCCGACCCGCTCGCACCCTTACGCCAAGTACGTCAATGAAAACGTCGCCAGCGCACTAGACGCAGATATTGTATTCGTCACCTCTGGTGGTGGCTCAGATCCCGCTGATGTGTCCGCGCGATTGGAGATGGCCTACAACACTTGGGGTGGGCGCTCGAACAAACGTTTGCTTGGCACTATTGTCAACAAGGTTGGTCAACCGGCGGTAACTCCTACCAATCTGCAACCGGATACCGGTGAGGTGTTTGACGAGTCCAACATGGAGTTTGTGGCAGTGTCCGAGCAGTTCGCCCTTTCTGAGCGATGCCCGGTACCGCTGCTTGGTGCTATCCCTTTCCATACTGACATGCGCGCACCCCGTGCTTCAGACTTGGCCAAGCATTTAAACGTACAGATTTTGAATGCCGGTGAGATGAACACTCGCCGTCTGCGTCGCACCTCGTTCTGCGCCCGCTCTGTGCCTTACATGGTGAACCACATTGCTGCCGATACTTTGTTGGTGACCTCAGGCGATCGCTCCGATGTGCTGGTTGCGGCCTGCTTGGCTGCGATGAATGGCGTCAAAGTCGGCGCTATCTTGCTGACCAGTGGTTTACACCCAGAGCCGCAGATCATGGAGCTTTGCGAGCAAGCGTTGGCCACCGGCTTACCTGTCTTTTTAGTCCAGTCCAACACTTGGCAAACCGCTCTGCACTTGCAGAACTTCAACAACGAAGTGCCAGTGGACGATGCCGTGCGCATTGAGTTTATGCAAGACTATGTAGCCAGCTGTATCGACGAGAACTTTGTCACCGGTATTGCTCAAGGCAGTGCTCGTGCGCGTCGTTTATCACCTTCGGCATTCCGCTATCAGTTGACCGAATTGGCCCGCGCCGCCAAAAAACGCGTGGTATTGCCAGAAGGCGACGAGCCGCGCACCGTGCAAGCGGCTGCAATTGCTGCAGAGCGTGGCATCGCTCAGTGTGTGCTGCTTGGCGATCCCGCTGAAATCGAGCGCGTTGCCGCTGCGCAAGGTGTTACGCTTGGGCCTGGGGTTGAGATTGTCGATCCGCAAAGCATTCGCGAACAATACGTGGCGCCTATGGTTGAGCTGCGCAAGCACAAAGGCCTAGAAGAAGTCGTCGCTCGTGAGCAACTGGAAGACAACGTAGTGCTTGGTACCATGATGTTGCAGCAAGACCACGTAGACGGCTTGGTTTCTGGCGCGGTTCACACCACCGCCAATACCATTCGTCCGGCCCTGCAGTTGATTAAAACCGCACCCAATTCCAACTTGGTATCCTCTGTGTTCTTTATGCTGTTGCCGGATCAAGTACTGATTTACGGTGATTGTGCGATTAACCCAGACCCTACCTCAGAGCAGCTGGCTGACATTGCTATTCAAAGCGCCGAGTCGGCCAAAGCCTTTGGGATTGAACCAAGAGTGGCGATGATCAGCTACTCCACCGGCTCATCTGGCTCGGGTTCCGACGTTGAGAAGGTTCGCCAAGCCACCGAGCTGGCGCAAAAAGCCCGTCCGGATCTAGTGATCGATGGCCCGCTGCAATACGACGCTGCAGTAATGCCAAATGTGGCTGCATCTAAAGCGCCAGATAGCCCAGTAGCCGGTAAAGCCACTGTGTTCGTATTCCCCGACCTAAACACGGGTAACACCACCTACAAGGCGGTACAGCGAAGCGCAGACCTGATCAGTATCGGTCCTATGCTGCAAGGTTTAGGCAAACCGGTGAACGACTTGAGCCGAGGTGCTTTGGTGGACGATATCGTTTACACCATCGCGCTAACTGCGATTCAAGCGGATCAGCAATAAGCTCTGAAGCAAAAAAAACGCCGACTCCACAGAGTCGGCGTTTTCATATAAAAGACAAAATTAGCGAGATAAGCGCATCGCGCGCGCTAGGTTTTCAGCGCAACGTTCGAGATTAATTGCGCCATCGGCAAGAGCTTGCTCTAAGCTCATCGCCCCTGGAACCACATCGAACACTGCATCAATGCCGTGCTCATAAACCGCTTCGGCGCCATCGCCGACGCTGCCGCAAATCGCAATCACAGGAATGCCAAGTTCACGTGCATGGCGCGCCACCCCAACCGGAGTTTTACCAAACACGGTTTGCGCATCAATTCGACCTTCTCCGGTTACCACCAAGTCCACCCCCTTAAGGCGCTCTTTCAGGCTAACCGCGTCGGTCACAATGTCGATGCCAGGGCGCAACTGGGCTTGAGTGAAGGCCAACAAACCCGCCCCCATTCCACCTGCGGCGCCCGCTCCGGCGATATTGGCCACATTTGGCCCGCCGCATTGAGATACAACCTTGGCAAACTGCATCAGAGCTTTGTCCAGTTGCTCGACCATAGCGTCATTTGCGCCCTTTTGTGGGCCAAACACAGCACTAGCGCCTCGTGCGCCACAAAGCGGGTTATCCACGTCGCATGCCACCTGTAGTTCAACTTTGGCAAGACGCGGATCCAGCGAACTGGCATCCACTTTGGCCAGCTGAGACAGTGCCGCTCCGCCTGGAGGCAGGAGTTTGCCATCGGCATCAATGAACTTCACCCCAAGTGCGGCCAACATGCCACGCCCAGCGTCATTGGTGGCACTGCCACCCAAGCCGATAATCAGTTTCGACACGCCTTTGTTTAACGCATCGACAATCAGCTCGCCTGTACCAAAAGACGAAGCCACCAAGGGATTGCGCTGGCGACGCTCCACCAGGTGAAGGCCTGAAGCTTCCGCCATTTCGATGACCGCGGTGTCTCCTTGGTCAATCAGGCCGTAGCGAGCACTGACGGGCTCGCCCATCGGGCCGCGAACGGTTTTTTGACAAAATTCACCATGGCTAGCATCCACTAAGGATTGCACCGTCCCCTCGCCGCCGTCAGCCACTGGCAGCAGTTGATAGTTGGCATCGGGCCAAACTTTCATTAAACCTTTTTGAATGGCTTGAGACACCTGCATAGCGGTCAAGCTTTCTTTAAAAGAGTCCGGAGCAATCAGTATAGAATTCATCAATTCTCACTCGTTGTTACAGTAGCACCAAGCTGAGGATATACACCGCAATCATAGCTGTCACACCTTGCACCAAGGTCGCCATGGTGTGAGCGCGGTAAGCCAGTGACACATTCATCTTACTGAACTGTGATACTACCCAGAAGAAACTGTCGTTTGCATGAGAAACTGTCATCGCACCAGCGCCAATCGCCATCACGCATAATACCCGGCCCATTTCAGAGTCTAGTCCGAGTTCGGCCATTAAAGGCGCCACAAGAGCAGAAGTTGTCACTAAGGCAACGGTAGACGAGCCCTGTGCCGATTTAAGCGCTGCCGCCACAACGAATGGCATGAAGATGCCAATACCCAAGGCAGACAAGGTCGATCCCAAGTACTCACCGATTGGAGTGGCTTTTAGTACCGCACCAAAGGCACCACCTGCACCTGTGATCAATAGAATTGGCGCAGCAACCGTAAGACCTTCACCAATGCGCTTAGACAAAACTTCGGCGCGATTGTTTTGCTCATCGCTCTTAAGCAGACCCAAAGCCACAAGCAGACCAACCAACAAAGCATTAAGCGGCTGACCAAAGAAAGCAAACACATCGGCCACAACACCCTCGCCCAACGGCGCAGATGGGAAGTTAGCAATTGAGCCTAGGCAGATAAGCAGAATTGGAACAAAAATTGGCGCAAACGCCATGCCCGCAGACGGCAGCACGCCGTAGCTGTCTTTGATGCGCTGGTACTCGGCCATGACTTCTTCAGAAGACTGTGGATCTTCTTCGTCACGCTGAGTGTCTTTGAAGCGGTTGGCCCAAAACAGTCCCGCAAGCGTGGCCACAGCGGCAACCACAATACCCATGGCAATCACTAAGCCCAAGTTAGACTCAAGGCCTAAGTTACCCGCAGCAGCAATCGGACCTGGGGTTGGTGGGATAAAGGTGTGAGTGGCGTACAAACCACAAGCCAACGCCACACTCATGGCCACCGGTGATACCAGCATGCGCTTGGCCATAGACTCTTTCAGCGAGTTCAGAATCACAAAGCCTGAATCGCAGAAAACGGGTACCGATACAATGTAACCGATAATCGCCATGGTCAGGGTTGGAAAACGGTCACCCAGCACGCGCACAACCGCGTCGGCCATGGTAATTGCCGCTCCGCTCTTTTCGAGAATCACACCAATAATGGTACCCAGCACAATCACTAGACCGATGTAACCCAGAATACCGCCAAAACCACCGGTAATGGTGGAGGCAATTTCTGCAGGTTCAAGTCCGTAGGCAAAGGCGGCCAAATAAGAGGCCAACAACAGGGTTAGAAAGGCGTGTAGTTTGTATTTTGACGCAGCCACAACAATGAAGGTGACAACGGCCAGAAGTATCAGGATGAGATCCACAACAGGCTCCGATTTTGTAATCGACGACTAACTTACATTAGTTGAGAGTAATAAAGCGGCCAATGTTAATCGAATTTGTTAGTGAACACACGCGCGCTGAGACGGAACAACGCGGTTTTTTGAGCTATCCCACAGTCCTTTGATCTGGATCTTGTTTCGCGCAGTTTTTCAAAACCGAAAAGTTTTGCTTGACTCGTGGGTGGTAAAAAATAATCACCAATTTTTAACTTTGATATTCATGCACTTACGGAGTTTCGCCAAAACTGTAAACACACTTGTCCACAGATTTTGTGGATAACTTGTCAGCCGTTGATATCGTGAATATCCATTTCAACTTTGGTGACATACCAGTAACCATTGATCCGGTTTAGCTCTAGCGTTCTATCGTCTAAGCGACGCTCAAAGTCCAAATCTCCCTCCAGCTTAACCGTGACCTGAATGTCCTTGTCGCTCAACCGAAAAAAGTCGATGCCTACGTCGCCAATCATCAATTCGGCATTGTTCATCCGCAGACCAAGTACGTGCCTTTGTACACTGGACGGAAGGCGGTAATGAGCCAGTAACTCTTTGAGTTCATCGGACACAAATTCGCTGGCAAGCTGAGTGTTTTGCTGGACATAGATCGCATCCAAAAACGCAATCGCCACTTGCTCTGGAGTCATTTCAGCACGAGGATCTTTGGGCTGACAACCCAAGCTCAACAAAGCCACTAACAACAGCAATAATCGCATAGGGTTACTCCGCTACCACCAAGCCTTCACGGCGTGGATCCGCGCTGCCGAACCAGCGCCCATCTTTGAATTGAATCGCCTGAATGCCGGAATTCAACGGCACCACTCGTACCTTGTGTCCCATTTGCTCAAGCTGTGGCTGTAACTTCTCAAGACCAGTGTCGACTTCAAGCGCGGTGTAATCGTTGCGGTTGGTGACTCTGGGCAGGGCCATCACCTGATCCAAAGGCAGTTGCCAGTCCAAACTGGCGATGACTGCCTGAGCCACGTAATTGATAATTCGGCTACCGCCGGGCGAACCCACAGCCAATATGGGTTGGCCTTTATCGTCAAATACTATGGTCGGCGCCATTGAGCTACGGGGCCGTTTACCCCCTTGCAGTCGATTGGCCACGGTAATATCGCCACTGTCTGCTGACAGAGTAAAGTCAGTCAATTGATTGTTTAGTAAAAAGCCACCGACCATCACACTAGAGCCAAAGCCCATTTCGATTGAGCTGGTCAGACTCACTAGGTTGCCTTCGCTGTCTTTGAACACCATATGGCTAGTGGATGGCAGTTCAAACGCCTTCGCGCTGACGTAAATCCCTTGAGAAATGCCCGCCCGTCGAACGCCTCCGTCTTTAGCCTGATCAATTAGCTGCCAGCGGGATTTGAGGTATTGGGGGTCAAGCATTTGCTCAATCGGAGTGTCGTTGAAATCTGGGTCAGCGACGAACTTGTTGCGATCCGCGTAGGCTAAGCGGGACGCCTGTGAGAACCAATGGACAAACTCAAGCCCATTCACCGGCATGCTGGCTACATCCTGGTGAGCCAGAATGCCCAGTATCTGAGCAATGGTCACTGCGCCGGAAGAAGGCGGTCCCATGCCGCATACCGAAAACTGGCGATAATCACCGCACAAAGGTTCACGCCAGCGCACTTGATAGTCTGCCATGTCGGTTAAACTCAAGCGCCCAGGGTAGTCTGGGTCGTTTTGTACCGCGGTCACTATCTGTTTTGCCAACTGCCCCTGATAAAAGCCCGCAGGACCGTAATTGGCTACCAAACGCAAACTCTCGGCCAGCTCCGGGTTTTTCAGCTGGTGCCCAATCGCCAAAGGCTCGCCCTTGGGGTAAAAGTAATCGGCCGCAGCGCCGTCCCGCTCAAATCCCGGGTGAATACGAGCCGCCAGTAACTTGTGTAAACGCGGGGATACTGCAAAGCCATCGATGGATTTTTGGATGGCTGGCTGAAAGCTGGCTTTCCACGGCAGTTTGCCCCAGCGCTGGTGCGCATCCCAAAGCCCCTGTACCGCGCCGGGTACGCCGACGCTACGTCCGCCGACAATCGCCTGACGCCAAGTGCTGCGCTTGCCATCGGCTTCGACGTACTGGCTGGCATCGGCGCTCATGGGGGCTGTTTCACGAGCATCTAGTGTGTGTAATTTTTTGGCTTTGGCGTCCCAAAACATCATGAAAAAGCCGCCGCCAATCCCAGATGACTGAGGCTCTGTAAGCGTCAGCATAGTCTGGGCCGCAATGGCAGCATCAATTGCGCTACCGCCATTTCGCAGCTGCTCGGCTGCCGCTTGCGAGGCGTGAGGATTAGCGGTAGCGGCCAGCCATTGTTTGCCCTCGACTAAGCGAACCGTTTGGATCCCGGTGGCTGCCTCCGGCTCGCCGACTTCTAGCGGAGTTTTGGCTAAGACTGATTGACTTAGGCCGATTAGGCAAAGGGAAAGAACCCAGGGAGTGAAACGCACAACGCACCTTTGTTGTTAGTTATTCGATGGCATGCCGTCCATTCTGCAAAGGCGCAAAAAAAATAGCAACCGCGCAGGGTTGCTATTCTTGGTTGGCTTAACAAAGCCAAGGCAATCGCAAATTAGCTGCGGCGGCCCAATTGATAACGAATCAAATAGTATGGCAAACGCTCGTTCATGGCGACTTCCTACTAATTGTGATTAAACAGTGTGCCTAGTTTAGCTAACTTGGCACGCAAAAGCTTTCCTTTTTGAAAGTTTTTTGAAAGTTTTGACTAAAAAATAGACTAAAACTGTTTATGCAAAGCAAAACTCAATAACTTACGCATTAGATCTTGTAATACTTTCAGCAAAAACAACATCAATAGAGGTTAACCAAGAGCTAAAAAACTGAGTTATCCTTTTAAAGGTGTACAGCGAGCCGGAGCCCTAAAATGAACCCAGCGATACTCTCCTTGTTAATTCCATTAATTGCCATAGGCGGCGGCCTAATGTTGACCGCATATCGCAGCCATCTGAAACATCAGAAAGAATTGGCCATGCATTCTGCTGAAATTCAGGGAAAAGCGTCGGAGCGTCAAGTCAGCCAGATGGAACTAGAAATTGAGAAATTAAAACAAAGAGTTGCGACCTTAGAGGCGATAGTAACCGACAATACATACCAACTGAGAAAGGACATTAACGAGCTCTCATAGACTGGAAAATCTCGCTTGTGCCGACTTTACTTAATAGATCGGTGTCGATAAGCGAGGTATCCATGAACACTCTGGTAGAGTTCGAAGCAGACCAGTTAGCAATGCTACTCAAGCAAGGCGACCACATCGCAATTCGCATGTTTATGGAATCGATGAGTTTGCCGGTTGACGTCCAGGACAAGATCCTCGACGACGTTTCTCAACTGAGAACCTGTAATAGTGTCAACATCGGCAGCATTATAGAATCCCACGGCTACAGCACTATCTCAGAACGTATTCGCGGCTAGCGCTTGCGGTAACGCAACACTTTCAGAGAACGCTCTTCGTCGCTATCAGCGAATACTGCTGGGTTAGCCAATCGCTCCGCAAACACCAATTCTGGAGCAGCTTGCGCGACTTGCTCGCGCAAAAAGCCGCTATCGAGATTCGGCGCGTTCAAACACAACAACAACTCCCCTCGTTCCTCAAGCAGCTCTGGCAGCCTGCGCAGCAATCTTGGGTAATCTTTGCTGGCGATAAAGCTACCCTTTTGGTAACTGGGTGGATCCGCAACTATCAAGTCGTAGGGACCATGGCGTTTGAGCTTGCCAAAGCTTGAAAAAATGTCATGGGAGAAATAGCGCACGCCGGATTCAAAGCCGTTGAGCTGATGATTGCGCTTTCCAATGTTTAGCGCGCCTCGGCTCATATCCATATTGACCACGCTTTGAGCACCGCCAGCCATAGCCACGCAAGAAAAAGCACAGGTATAAGCAAACAGATTGAGCACTTTAGCCCCGTTGGCGTGATTTTGAACCCAGTTGCGCCCATTCGCCATGTCCAAAAACAGTCCGTGATTCTGGCCGCGCATCAGGTGGATTAGGTAGCGACACTGACCTTCTTGAACGATATGGGGCTCGGGTACCTCGCCCGCTAACAACTGAGTCTGTTGATGGCCTTTGGCGCGGCATTGATACACCAAATTAAAGCTTTGCATCAATGGATGTTGTTGCACCGCAGCCTCTATTGCGCGATGCCAGTCTGCTAACAGGTCATCTTCGATGACATCAAAACTGGTGAGTAGCAAAACATCCGGAAACCAGTCCAAACAAATGTGATTTAGTCCGCTAAAACGCCCACCACGGCCGTGAAACAAGCGCTGTACTTGGTCGATTTGAGTTAGCGACTCAAGGCTATCAATTACTGGCTTCATGACTCGTTCTGCGCTTGCTGTTCTGCTTCCGCTTGCTCGATTTGCTTATCCAAATCCGCATCTCCGCCCATAATGACCGACAACCAACGACCACTAGACGAGGATTCCATCGCGATTTTCACCACCATTGTTAGCGGCACGGATAGCAACATGCCGGTAGAGCCCAACAACCAGCCCCAAAACAACAAAGATAAAAACACCACTAGGGTTGAGAGCCCAAGTCCCTTCCCCATAAACCTTGGCTCGATGGCGTTACCCATGACAGTGTTGGTTCCCAAATACAGTAGCGCGGTTGCACCAGCAGCTGCAGGCCCGAGTTGAACCAAGGCTAATATCACCGCAGGTACCGCGGCAATGATACTGCCAATATTGGGAATGTAATTGAATAAGAAAGCTACGACCGCCCACAGCAGCGCGTAGTCAACGCCAATTAGCGTCAAACCTAAACCGACCACAGCACCTGTGGCCAGGCTGATTAGCGTCTTTATCACCATGTAGCGATTAATGGACTCAAGCACTTCGTCGATTTGCTTGATGCGCATGGTGGGGTCGTCCATCGCCAAATGGACCTTCTTACCCAGACTTGGCGCTTCAAATAGCATGAAGACCACGGTTAAGATGATCAAAAACAGATTGGTCATCACACCGCCCACGCCGGAGAGCATATTGGTAGCCAGCGACATGGCTTTACCCGGGTCAAAATACGCCAGAATTTGCTCGCGCCCCAAGGACACATTGTTGTGTGCAAGCCACTCAAACACCCAACCAAGTTGGGCCAGTAGCTTGGCGCGATACACAGGCAGTTGTTGAGTAAACTCGTTGATCGAAGAGCCCACAAGGCCTGCAAGCCAAAGCCCCATGAGCACGATGAAGGCCACTATCACAAGCACAGCTAGGACTTTGGGTACCCCTTTGTCGGTCATGCGACGAATCAATGGGTAACAGATAATGGCGATAAACGCCGATAGGATAAACGGCACCAATACCGCGCTGGCGGCTTTGATTCCGGCCATGATGACCACTAGGAAGGCCATGATAGCTAGGCTGCGAAACATCACGCTTTCTTTAGCGACTTTTAGCATGGTGTTGATTTTTCCGAAATAATTAGTCCAAAACCGGCGGGGGCTCGTATACACTGGTTATCATAAGTGCAAATAACTCAAAAGCAAAAGCATGCAACCAGACAAAGCCATTATTCGAATAAAAAACCTGCGCTTGCGCACCTACATAGGTATCAATCCCGACGAGGTGAAGAACAAGCAGGATGTGGTCATTAACGTCGTGATTGAGTATTGCGATGATAAGGCGCGCCAAAGCGACAACATGGACGATGCTTTGAATTATCGCACCATCACCAAACGCATTATCCCTTTAGTAGAAGACAATCGCTTCTTCTTGCTCGAAAAGCTAACTCAAGACGTGTTAGACATTGCGAGCGAGCACCCTTGGGTTGAGCGAGCCAGTGTTGAGATCGACAAACCGCACGCGCTGCGCTTTGCCGACTCAGTTTCACTACAATTAAGTTTTGAGCGAGACGTTTAATATCGCAAGAGAGGTCTAATGAATCTTCTTGTCAGTGGCGCCACCGGGTTTCTTGGCAGTGCGCTGGTTAGCAAGTTACTCAATCTCGGGCACAAGGTTACCGTGCTCAGCCGCGACCTCAACAAAGCCGAAGCCGTATTGGGCAAAGGCCCCGTCTACCTTCAAGACGTGACCCAATTGCAAAATCTCGACGACTACCACGCGGTAATCAACCTTGCCGGCGAGCCCATCATCGACAAGCCTTGGACCTCAGCCCAGCAACAAAAAATTTGCCACAGTCGCTGGCACATAACAGAAAAGCTCGCCGAGCTTATCAACAAGAGCAACAACCCACCGGAGTGCTTCATCTCTGGCAGTGCCATTGGCTTTTACGGGCCAAGCGACGAAGAACGCCTTACCGAAACCAGCCCAGGCGGAAGCGACTTTGGCCATCAGGTGTGTATTGGTTGGGAGACTCGCGCCAATGCAGCCGCCAGTGATGCGACAAGAGTGTGTATCGTGCGTACCGGTTTGGTGCTTGGCAGCGATGGCGGGTTACTTGCGCGCATGCTGATGCCATTCAAACTTGGCGTGGGCGGCCGTTTGGGCTCGGGTAACCAAGGCATGAGTTGGATTCACCTAGACGACTACGTGGACTTGCTGTTGTTTTTACTAAACGAACCCCAAGCCCAAGGCGTATTTAACGCGGTAGCGCCAAACCCTGAATCCAATCAAAGCTTTAGCCGGACTTTGGCGGGCGTGCTCAAGCGACCGAGTATTTTCGGTTTGCCAAGCTGGTTGCTCAAGCTGGTGTTTGGCAAGCGTGCTACCCTGCTACTTGACGGTCAGTTCGTATTGCCTACGGCTGCACTGAACTTGGGATTTGCATTTCGCTACCCAGAGTTAAAGGGCGCCTTAGAGCAGCTATTGCTGCCGGCGCCCAAATCCGAACTCGATGACTGACTTAACTGGCTCGAAGTAGCCCTGCACACTGTTGAGACAGTAAGTGACGGGTGCGCCACCACCCCAGACTGGCCACCACCACCGCGCCGAGTACTGGCGCTATCAGCCACCAATCCCAATGCATTTGCACAGCCAATTCAAACACCTGAGTTTTTAACAACCAAAGCGCCGCTTCCGCGACAATCACCGCCAGCAAGCCCGCCAACGCCCCTAATAGGCCAAACTCCAGTGCCGTTGCCCAACGCAGTAAACTGCCACTGGCGCCTAAGGTGCGCAACACCGCCAGCTCACGCGTCCTCTGCGCCATACCCGCTTCGGTCTGCGCCAGCATAACTAAGGTCGATGCGGCCACAACCATTGCCAGTACGAGGCTCAAACTCAATGCCACTTGATCCACAATCTGGCGCATTTGCGCAACCATAGCGCCAACATCAATGATGGACACTGTGGGGTAATCGCGGATCAATTGCAGCAGCAGCGGCTCTTGCTCTGGGGTTAGGTGAAACGAACCGATGAACGTAGCGGAGAAGGACTCCAGCGCTTGCGGCGCAAAAATTACAAAGAAGTTGGGCTGCAAGCTCTCCCATTGCAAAGTGCGCAGGCTGGTCACCGTCACCTGAACCGGGCGTCCATCCATTTGAAAGGTCAGAACGTCTCCTAGTTCAATGCCCATACGCTGAGCAAAGTCTTGTTCAAGGGATACGGAATCTGGCGTAGGTTGCCACTCGCCCGCCACGATTTCGTTGTTCTCGGGCAAGTCGGCTAAGTAAGTCAGATTTAGCTCCCGTCCGACTCCGCGCCGTCCTTCGCGAGGTTGCTCCTCATCGCGAGAACGCGCCACCAGCTCATCAGTATTGATTTGACTGAGACGGCCACGGATCACCGGGTACAAATGGGTACGCTCAATGTTTTGGCTATCGAGTAAATTGCCAATGGGCTCCACCTCATCTGGCGCGACGTTGACTAAGAAATAGTTCGGCGTACCCTCGGGCAGTTGCGCCTGCCAGTCCGACAGCAGGTCTTGGCGAAGTGCTAAAATGGTCAGCAGAAGCACCAAGGCGGTACTGAATCCAACTAGGTGTACTGAGTTTTGGCGGCCTCGACGACGCAAAGACGCCATTGCCAGTTGCAGTGGATTGGCTAGGCTCAGCCCAATGCTGTGCCCTAAGCGAATGAAACCGAGACCAACGATAAGCAGCAAGGCTCCTAACAGCAAAGCGCAAGCCACCACAATCAGAGTGAGCTTAAGATCTTGGCTGTACAAGTAACCCAAAGTGGCCATCGCCAATAAGCTCAGCAAGCCGTTTAGCCAAGCACTCCAGCTAACCCCCTGCAACTGTCGTTGTATCACTCGCAGTGGCGGGATGGCCAATAAGCGTAGTATCGGGTAGGCGGAGAACATGAAGGCGCTAAAGAAGCCGGTGACGACACCTAAGAGTATTGGTCGCGTCAGTGCTGGAGCGCTAGAAGCCAGCTCAGGTGGCAGCCACCTGGCCACCATCATATCCAACGCCATGCCCAAGGCTAGACCCAGCACCACGCCAAGCGCCGTTACTAATCCCAAATGAGACACAAATATGGTTTGAATCTGCCCTTTGGAAGCGCCGAAAGTTTTAAGCATTGCGACCACGTCAAAGTGACGTTGGCAATAGCGATTAGCAGCGATCCCAATCGCCGCACAAGCCAGTGCAATCCCCAACAGACTGGCTAGCAGTAAAAATCGCTCGGCGCGGCGGATCGATGAGGCGATTGGCGATTCTCCACTGCGAACGTCCTGCCAACGTTGCACGTCGCTAAGCAAAGGCTTGATAAAATCGTCAAACGCGCTGAGCGCATCGTCACTGCCGGTGAATTGGGTACGGTAGTTAACTCGACTACCAGGCTGCAATATGCCCGTCTTGTCTACCGCTTCCTTGCGCATTAACACCACGGGTGATGCGTTAAACAGACTAAAGCCACCGTCCGGCAATTGCACAATTTGATTGTCGATGGTGAATTGGCTCAGCCCCAGCTCTAGCGCCTGCGGTCGCCCTAAAATCGCACTGACTCGGCCCTCGACCCAAACCTGGTCCACATCAGGCAGACTCTGCTCACTGGCTTTGTCCAACTGAATGCTGCCTTTTAGCGGGTAACCAGGTTCGACGGCGCGCACAGACACTAACAGCATCTCATCGCCGGCAAACACCACGGAATTAAAACGAATGCTCTGGGTGTAGTTCAAGCCCAGCTCTCGCGCTTTGACCAGCCAGTCATCAGGGATGGGTTTCGATGCTGAGAATATGCGGTCAGCGGCGATAAACTGTGAGGCTTGCTCGCCAATGGCCGCTTGCAGTCGCTCAGACACTCTAGATAAGCCACTAACCGACATCACGGCTAATGTGATGGCGAGCAAAATCAGTATCAGCTGGCCTTGAACCAGCTCGCGTTTGAACAAACGCCAAGCAATTTGAAAATCCATTTAGCCAGTTTCCCCTACTACCAGATTAATTGGCGCGGAGCTTACTTCGTGCAGCTGCCCTTCGACCATGCGTACTTGGCGCTCACAGCGGGCCGCGAGCTTTTGGTCATGGGTGACCAGTATCAAGGTGGTTTGTTGGTCTTGATTGAGCTCGAACAAGAGGTCGGCGACCTTGTCGCCATTCGCCGGGTCTAGGTTGCCGGTAGGCTCATCCGCAAATAACACTTTAGGCTGGCTAATGAAGGCACGGGCCAAAGCCACTCGCTGCTGTTCGCCACCTGATAGCTGATTCGGAAGGTGGTGCAATCGGTGCGACAACCCCACTCGCTCGAGCCATTGCTCGGCGCGCTGCTTGACGCCTTGCACGCCTGCTAGTTCTGCTGGCAGCATCACGTTCTCAAGCGCGGTAAGGGTATCCACCAGCATGAATGACTGGAACACAAAGCTGGTGCTGCGCTTGCGCAAAGCGGCCTTTTGCTCTTCATCAAGCTGGGCCAAATTAACGCCGTCAATGCTGACCTCGCCTTCACTTGGCGTGTCCAACGCAGCGATGATCCCAAGCAATGTCGACTTACCCGAGCCAGAAGGCCCGACGATAGCCAGCGACTCACCCGGCTTGACATCCAAGTCGATGCCCTTGAGTATTTTTAAAGGCCCCTCTTGGGTTTCAACTTGTTTGGTTAGCTGAGATACCTTAATGACACTATTCATATCGCTTCGCCGCTTCCTTTTTTGCTTGTGTTTGTTGTTACCCACGTCAATGGCTCAAAGTGCCACAGTATTGGTGTTGGGCGACAGTTTGAGTGCCGCCTATGGCATGACCGAAGACCAAGGTTGGGTGCATATACTTAGCCAAACGTTGCCTCAGCACGAGTGGATCAATGCCTCCGCCAGCGGCGAGACCAGTGGCGGCGGATTGAGACGTTTACCCAACATTCTCGATCATCATAACCCAGATGTGGTGTTTATCGAATTGGGGGGCAATGACGGGTTGCGCGGCTTCCCGATCAAAAAGTTGAAGGCGAATCTGGAACAAATGATCCAGCTCAGTCAGCAAAGTGGCGCACAAGTCATGCTCAGCGAAGTCATGATCCCGGGTAACTACGGCCCTAGATATACATCGCAATTTACCAATGTATATCAAGAGCTTGCGGAAGACTATTCGATTACCTTGGTCCCTTTCTTCATGCGAGATATCGCCATAGACCCGAATTTAATGCTGCCCGATGGAATTCACCCCAACCCCGATGCACAACCGAAAATTGCAGAGTTTTTAAGACCTTGGTTCGAATCAATTTGAAACAATTTACGAATGAGCACAAACAAAAACGCCGCAACTTATGTTGCGGCGTTTCTGATTAAGTGGTGGAGCTACGCGGGATCGAACCGCGGACCTCTTGCATGCCATGCAAGCGCTCTCCCAGCTGAGCTATAGCCCCACTTAAACTGGTCGATTTTTCTATCTTTGGAACTTTCGTTCCAAAAAAAAGAATGGCGTCCCCTAGGGGATTCGAACCCCTGTTACCGCCGTGAAAGGGCGGTGTCCTAGGCCTCTAGACGAAGGGGACCCAGATTTATCATCGTTTAAACTCGGATGATACGAGTGAATAAGTGGCGTCCCCTAGGGGATTCGAACCCCTGTTACCGCCGTGAAAGGGCGGTGTCCTAGGCCTCTAGACGAAGGGGACCCGGACTTATCATCGTTTAAACTCGGATGATGCGAGTGAATAAGTGGCGTCCCCTAGGGGATTCGAACCCCTGTTACCGCCGTGAAAGGGCGGTGTCCTAGGCCTCTAGACGAAGGGGACGCAAAATTTTGTCCAGCAAAGCACTGCTTTGCTAATTTTGCGTAAAGATGAGCATTTACTGGTTAAGGCGAATGGCCTTATTGAAAAACTCTCTTTAACCTGGACTTTTCAAACTAAAGTTGGTGGAGCTACGCGGGATCGAACCGCGGACCTCTTGCATGCCATGCAAGCGCTCTCCCAGCTGAGCTATAGCCCCACAATAACTGGTCGATTTTATCTACCTTTGGACAATTCGTCCATGAAGCCATATTCCAGCTCGACATCGTGTCTCGCGCTCGGTGCTACCTATTGTCGCACCTCGCCCAGCTGAGCTACAGCCCAAACTTTAGCAGAGTGACTCGCAGTTCCCACTAGCGACTTAGTTGCTGTGTTCCCCTTGAGTGCGAGGCGCATTCTAAGCAGCCAGTGAAAACGAGTCAACCCATTTTTTACGAATTTTCTCTGGCTGCTATAAATTCAACCGCCTTGCCGATTCTTTCAACAGAACGGGCCTTTCCAACTAGATTTATGGTGATGTCCAAGGATGGCGACTGCCCTGCCCCGGTCACGGCTACACGCAGTGGCATACCCACTTTGCCCATACCCACTTCCAGCTCAGCAGCTGTGTCTTGAATACACTGGTGAATCGCTTCAGGATTCCAGTCTTCAAGCTGCTCTAATTTCTGCAACACTAGCTCTAAAGGCGCCTTGGCCACTGGGCGCAAATGCTTCTTAGCGGCGGTCGCATCGAACTCACTAAAATCTTCATAGAAGTAGCGGCTCGACTCGGCCAACTCTTTGAGAGTTTTAGCGCGCTCAGACAATGCGGTGACGATTTCCGGCAAAGCTGGTCCATTGCTGGTATCAATGTTCTGATCGCTCATGTGCCACTCAAGGTGCTTGGCAACATACTCAGGATCCAAACTCTTAATATAGTGTTGGTTCAACCAAACCAGCTTCTCGGTATTAAATGCCGACGCCGCTTTATTAATGGCATCTAGGCTAAATAAGTTGGTCATCTCCTCTACCGAGAAGATTTCTTGGTCGCCGTGAGACCATCCCAAACGCACCAGATAGTTCAACAGTGCTTCTGGTAAATAGCCGTCGTCGCGATACTGCATCACACTCACCGCACCGTGACGCTTAGACAGCTTGGCACCATCGTCACCCAGAATCATAGAAACGTGGGCGTATTCAGGCACAGGCGCGCCCAGCGCTTTCAGAATATTGATTTGGCGAGGGGTGTTATTAATGTGGTCTTCACCACGAACTACATGAGTAATACCCATATCCCAGTCATCGACTACTACACAGAAGTTGTAAGTAGGCGAACCATCGGAACGC
Organism: Paraferrimonas sedimenticola; assembly: GCF_002282855.1. GTDB lineage: Bacteria > Pseudomonadota > Gammaproteobacteria > Enterobacterales > Shewanellaceae > Paraferrimonas > Paraferrimonas sedimenticola. The sequence continues at coordinate 179,465 of NZ_NRIR01000006.1, forward strand.
AAGATGATTAAGTCGTCTAGTTCGCTGTTGGCCACTTCGATACGACCGCGAACGTGATCGTCAAAAATCACCGAACCGGTTTGCGGATTGCGAAAGCGAATGACATAAGGTTGGTCGTCAGGCTGGTCAAGTCGGTCACGACACTTACCGTCGTATCGCGGCTTCTCGCCATTGGCCATTTGGGTTTCGCGCAGCTCGTCTAGGCGCTCGCGAGAACAATAGCAGCGGTATGCCTTGTCTTGATCGATAAGATCTTGAATAAGGGCTTTATAGCGGTCAAAACGCTCGGTTTGGTAATAAGGACCTTCGCTCCAATTCAGGCCTAGCCACTGCATGCCCTCTAAAATGGCATCAATCGCTTCTTGAGTGGAGCGTTCCAAATCCGTGTCTTCGATTCGCAGTACAAACTCACCCTGGTTGGCTTGGGCATACAGCCAGGAATACAACGCAGTGCGAGCACCGCCAACGTGAAGAAAGCCGGTTGGGCTTGGGGCGAACCGTGTTTTGATGGTCATTTGATTTGGTCTACCTATGAATGGATCAGTATTAGCTAGGCAATTTGCTTGCCAATTTCAGCGGCTTAGTTTAGCAGTGCTCAAGCCAAAATACAGCAGCAGAACGCCATTGCGCCGACTCTGTCGCAAATTTAGTCAGCGCGCAAAAACTCGGCAATCGATTCATGCAGGCCGAAAAAGGGTTTGACTCTTTTTCTGACCCACCTATAATACGCCCCGCAATGACGACAACGAGGGCGATTAGCTCAGTTGGGAGAGCACCTCCCTTACAAGGAGGGGGTCACTGGTTCGAGCCCGGTATCGCCCACCACTCGTTTTGTTATTGCAGACTAAGCACCAAGTGGGCGATTAGCTCAGTTGGGAGAGCACCTCCCTTACAAGGAGGGGGTCACTGGTTCGAGCCCGGTATCGCCCACCACTCGTTTTGTTATTGCAGACTAAGCACCAAGTGGGCGATTAGCTCAGTTGGGAGAGCACCTCCCTTACAAGGAGGGGGTCACTGGTTCGAGCCCGGTATCGCCCACCACGCTGCTGCTGTTTTCTCCCCTAAAGGATGGGCGATTAGCTCAGTTGGGAGAGCACCTCCCTTACAAGGAGGGGGTCACTGGTTCGAGCCCGGTATCGCCCACCATCCTTTCGCCTTTCTGGCAATTTTCTCTAGCTTAGCTAAATTCAAATGACCATCGATTGGTATTGAAGGATTTGCTATGCCACACATTAGTCAATCGGCCTCTCTTAAAAGCATCACTAAGTACTTGAAATTGGCCCATGGCCTCACTGAAGTCGAAGCACAGAGTCAAGCTAAAGAAGTTTGGAACAACCTAGTCGACATGCGCAGCAAGGGCTACATCGAGGGCTGGTATTTCGATGAACACGGCCACCTTGAGCTGGAGCCTAGCTCAGAAGTCTTACAACAAATACTAGGTCGCGTTCGCTAATTGCCGCGACTCGACACACAAAACTTCAATCGCCTGCTCTGGTGGCAGTGGCTTGGCGATGTAGTAGCCTTGCACCAGGTGGCAGCCAATACGCGCCAGCAAATCCAATTGCTGCTCTGTCTCAACCCCCTCGGCGACCACGGCCAACCCCAAGCTGTTGGCCATCGCAATTGCTGCGGTAACCAACTGATAGTCTTTAGTATTTGGTTGCAGATCGACGATGAATGTTCGGTCAATCTTGACCACATCAAAGGGGAATCTACGCAAATAGCTCAGTGATGAGTACCCCGTACCAAAGTCGTCCATTGCCAAACTCACACCGAGTTGATTCAAACCGCGAATCCCCTCTTCGACATCAGCGTGCCCAGATAGGAATACCCCTTCGGTGATTTCGAGTTCTAGCAATTCGCTGGAGACCTGATGTTGTTTTAAGGTTCGGCCGATAAAGTCGACCAAACCAAGATCTCTAAACTGGCTGGGAGACAAGTTCACGGCCAACTTTAACCAAATACCGGTTTGGTCGTACCATTTGGCGATTTGAGCAACACCCTGCTCAATGACAAAACGGCCAATGGCATCAATCTCGCCGCATTGCTCAGCGATTGGTATAAATTCTGCTGGCGAAACCCAGTTGCCGTCGCTCTGCTGCCAGCGCAACAAAGCCTCAAAACCCACCACCTGATCTGAGTTGAGGCAATACTTAGGTTGATAGAATACCGACAACTCGTCGTGCTCAAGCGCGTATCTTAGCTGTTCTTCCAACTCCACTTGGCGTTGCAAAGAGGCACGCATTTCGTGGGAGAACAAGCGATAATTATTTCTGCCATTGGCTTTAGCTTGATACATGGCCACATCGGCGTCGCGCATCAACTCGGCTTCGCCACAGCCTGCAGAATTGGCCACTGCCACTCCGATTGACACGGTAATATTAAGCTGACGGTCACCTGAGCGAATGGGTGCTGCGATCTCGCTGAGCAAGTCCTCCATTAAGGCTTCAAATGCTTTGCGACTTTTGTTCGGAGTAAGATTGGAAAGAATCAAGAACTCATCTCCCCCCAAACGGCCAATGCTTCCAAACTCCCCTACCACTTGACGAATTCGCCCGCCCACCTCGACTAACACTTGGTCACCGACATCGTGGCCCAGAAAATCGTTGATGCGTTTAAAGTGGTCAATATCCACAAAGATGACACTGAATTGCTCAAAGGGTTGCTGTTGACGTCGTTTAGCCATCAACTCCAACACCTGAAAGCGATTAGGCAGGCCGGTCAAGGCATCGAACATCGCCTGAAACGCAATTCTCTGCTGGGCTTGGCGCTGCTCTGTGATATCTAACACCACTGCAAACGACAAAATCTTGCCATCCACTTCGATCGGAGTTGAGTAAATATCCACATCACGCAAACGCCCGTCGGCCAGTTGATGCTTGTAATCCGAAATTTTTTGAAAGCCACGCTTGCTATTCGATTCCGCTAGGGCGACCTGTTTGGGATCGCTTTTATTGATATCAAATACCGACATGCCGATTAGGGTTTTTAACGGGTAACCGTAATACGCAGAAGCCGCCTCATTGGCACTCACGATTTGACGAGAATTAGGGTCAATCACCAACATAACCATGGCATTACTTTCAAAGAAACGTCTAAAACGCGCCTCCGATTGCTGCAGCTCTTCGGTACGCTCGCTTACCATTTGTTCGAGTTGGCCCTGATGCTTCTCTAACGCTTCTGCCAAGTGTCGCTTTTGCTTTAATAGCCTGGACATACGGCGATTGCGGTACCCTAATATAGCCAGTAGTACTGCGGATATTAATGCGACTTTTAGCATCACCCCAAAGTCGAGTTCACCGGTGTTCGACGGAACTAACCACTCTCGCTGAATCTTTTGCTTCTCTGACAGTTTGAGTTGTTTTTCAGCCTGCCCCAGGGCTTCAATCAAAGGTTGCCAATGAGGATCACTCATCAAGGCAAAGACTTGCACATGGGAAGTGTCTCCCATCACTTGGACGCTGGTTAAACCATTGTTTTGTAGGTAGTCGCTGGCGGGTAATAAGCTGGCGACAACACCGCTGACGTGACCGCCGAGCAATCTTGAGAAAGCATGCTGCAACGAGTTCGAATGGCTAAATCGAACCAAAGGGTAACTCTCTACTAACTGGTTAAACACTTGCAACGGTGCCACCACGGCTACCGACTCGTGCTTCAACTCGGAGAGGTCATAAATGTAGCGATGTAATCCCTGCCCATAGAGTTTGTAGGGCGAGTTGAACAATTCGTTTTTGACCGCCAAATCAGTCACAGCGGCGGTATCAGCGAGCACCAGTTCGGCGTGCCCGGCCGCTATAAACTCGCTAGCACTTTGCAACCCACTGTCTTCTAGCCAATGAATGTGGAGCCCCATCTGCGAGCCCAAGTAATCAACCCAATCAATCGCCATTCCGGCCAGATAGTCGTCCTGAGCGACAAAGCTCACTGGGGGCAGTTCGGCCGGTGCTACCACACGGATGGAACCCAGTTGCTTGATGTAGTCTTGGGTATCTTTGTCGTACCATTGTGTGTTGGCCTGAGCATTGCCCAGATTGGAGATGGGCGGCATCCAGTGGCGGCGTAAGCGCTGTTTGGTGTTTTGGGAGAGCGCCAGCATGGCTTTGTCGAGAATTCCTAACAGCAACTGGTTGCCGGCTTTGCTGTAATAGGTGTCCCCGGTCAATTGCGAGTCTTGTAAGCTCTCCACCAAGGTTAGATTATTGATGCCGCGATATTCAGCGTAATAGGAGGCTACCGGCAAGCTGGTAACCATGATATCGGCAACGCCACTGGATAAGTGAATCAGCCCACTCAAAGTGTCTTTTACACCAAAAAAATCCACTTTGGGGTATTTGCCCAAGACAATATTTCTGTCGGTCTCCCAGCCGTCCACCGACACTAAGGTGCCACCTTCTCGCTCAAGTTTCGCAACGTCCACCGCTTGCGTTTTGCGTCCCAGCAAAACAAGGGTTTGCGGGTAATAGGTTTGCTGGCCAAAATCGAACGTTTGCTTTAGTAGGTCCGACTCTACGTGAGTCGTGCCCAAGTCAGCCACCCCCTGCTCGACCAAACTGACTGCCTGGTCAAAATGTTTCACCTCAAGCACCTCAAAAGGCACTTCTAACAGGGCGGAAAACAGGCGCATATAGTCTGCCACTAGGCCTTGATAACGACCGTTAGCGTCCAAGTATTCAAACGGAGGGTAATCTGGATCTGGCGCGAGGGTTAAGCGAGGTAATTGCGCCAATAACTGACGCTCGGCCGGGGTGAGACTTTGGCGAAAAGCGTTAGCTTCCGCTTGTGTCGGGCGCGCCGACAAGCTGGTTGCCAAGGATTTAGCAGGTGGCTGCTGTGCTTGTACACTGAATCCTAGTAAGCCCAGCCAAGACAACAAAATCAGCCAGATAAAATCCTTCGTAACGCTTATTCGGTGCACTCAAAATTCCATGTTACCGACCCGAAAACACTGGCACTATAGAGCCTGAAAAATTGAACCTCAAGTAAAAACCAAGTTGCACGGCTGTTTATTTGATGTGGATCCCCTCTATACTGGGACACCGAATTCAGCGCCTTACTACAATGCAATCCAAACCAAGTACTCAACTCGCCGTTACCCTACTAATCACCTTGATTAGCGTTTCTGGTATCGCCCTGCCTTACCCGATTTTGGCGCCCTTATTTCACCAAGGAGAATCGCCGTTAACTCAATTTGGCGGACTCCCCAGCGAACTCCTGTTTGGCATAGCGCTAGGGATTTACCCGCTGGGAATTTTGATTGGTGGCAGTTTTATCGGCGCCTTATCTGATACATGTGGCCGTCGACGTCTGTTAGGCATCACTTTGCTGGGCAGTGGTATGGGCTATGGGGTTAGCGCCTGGGCCTGCTTGCAAGGGGACTTTCTGCTGTTCTGCTCAGCGCGCCTGTTTACCGGGGTTTGCGAGGGCAATTTGTCGATTGCCAGAGCCATCGCCTCTGACTTACACCCACACGTAGACAGAGCCAAAAGCTTCAGTTATCTAAGTGCGACCAACTACGCGGGTTATCTGATTGGCCCTTTGCTAGGCGGTTACTTAGTCCTTTATGGGATTGAAGTGGTGTTTGTTCTCGCCGCAATCGCCTGTTGGCTGTGCGCACTGCTGTGCTATTTGTTGCTGCCTAAAGACAAACCCGCGTTGATAAAACACTCTCGCTCTAGCCTCACTTTATTGAAAGAAGGGCCTATTGCTTCATTTTTTGTGTTGTATCTCGCCCTAACCACTGGGGTTTGCATTTACTACGAATTCTATCCCTTGTGGCTTGTGGTCAAACTCGATTACACCTCAGTGGATATCAGCTGGGCAACGGTCTGGCTGACCCTGGTCATGATTGCCTGCGCTTTGTGGCTATCCCCACGCTTGCCGCGCTGGTATTCCTCCGCCCAAAGTAGTTTGTTGGGTATGGTGGGGCTTGGACTGGCGCTATTGGCCAACTACATAGCGCCCGCAGACACCTATTGGCTTTGGTTTGCGTTAATTGGCGCGAGCATCGCCATTTACAACACTCACCTGCCCTTGTACATGGCACAAACCTACCCGGACAAAGGCCAAGGCGCCTTGATGGGATTGATGACCACCACCTTTTGTTTGGGCAACATAGTGGCCGCGGCCATAGGTACTGCCGCCACCCTGATTGGCGTTGAGTTAGCGATTGCTAGCGCCAGTGCCATGGCGCTGCTCGCTGCGGGCCTATTTGTGCTTAGGAGCCGGCGTCTGGCTGCTGCTCCGGTTGCGCCATAGCAAACGCCGACAATTCACAACAGTGGCCGTCGATTCGCTGTATGTGCTTGAACTCGGATAAATCAATATCAAAGCGGCGGGCGTTGTACACTTGAGGCACCAGGCAAATGTCCGCCATCGACACCTCATCACCAAAACAGTAATCACCGGCGTTATGCTCTAGCAAGGCTTCAAAGGCTCTAAAGCCGGTGAGCATCCAATGGCGATACCAGTCCTTCTTCTGCTGGTCATCAAAGCCCATTTTCGCAAGCATCTGCAATACTCGCAGATTGTTTAGCGGGTGCAAATCGCTGGCAATGGTTTGCACCATCGAGCGTACTACAGCGCGCTCTTTTGGATGGTAAGGCAATATGGTTGGGGTAGGATGAGTGTCCTGTAGGTACTCTAGTATCGCAATTGACTGAGTTAAGACCAAGCCGTCGCTTTCGGTGTAGGTGGGTACTAACTCCGAGGCATTAAGCGCTTGATACTCAGCCGTGTGTTGCTCGCCGCCATCGCGCACCAAATGCACAGGTACATGCTCTGCATCCAATCCCTTGTAGTTCAGCGCAATGCGCACTCGATATGCGGCGCTAGAGCGCCAATACCCATAAAGCTTGTTCATAGTGCCTCCTTTTGCCTAGCTGTCAGTATACGTGATGGGTGGCTTACTGATGCCGTATTCCTTGAGTTTGTTGGCAATTGCGGTATGGGACATTCCCAGCTTTTTCGCCAACTTACGAGTTGAGGTATAGCTCGGGTAGAGCCGACGAATGATATTGGCTTCAAACTGCTTCACCGCTTGCTCTAGAGTGCCGTCAAACTCGTCATCTAAGTAGCCAAAATCTTGATGATAATGGGGCAGTTTCAGCAACTCGGGTGTGATATCTCGATGGTCATCTAACACGGATACGGCGCGGAAAATCGCGTTTTTTAACTGGCGCACATTGCCCGGCCATGCGTATTGCAGCAGTAACTCCTCACAAGCCTCTGTGAGGTGAGCAACGGGCTTGTTTAGCTGTTGGCAATAGCGGTCAACAAAGTACTCGGCCAGCGGCAGTATGTCTTCACGACGCAACCTAAGCGGCGGCAACTGGCAATTGAGTTGATTGAGACGATGATATAAGTCTTCGCGAAACTGTCCGCTTTGACACAGACGCTCAAGCTCCTGATTGGTGGCAACCACCAGCCGTACATTGGCACTCTTGCCCTTTTCGCTCCCATGCGGCAGCGCTTCTGTGGTTTGCAAAAAATGCAGCAGACGCCCTTGGCTATCCAGGCTCAATTCATCAATTTCGCTGAGCAATAGAGTGCCACCATTGGCTTGTTGCAAAGCCCCAGCATGCCACAGTCCCTTGGCATCGACTTCGCCAAATAACGCCTTAACCTCACTGCTTCCGCTCAAGCTGGCGCAACTCAAAGTGATAAACGCTTTTTCTTTGCGCAAACTGACTTCGTGAAGAGCTTGCGCGATGATTTCTTTGCCGCTGCCAATTTCGCCACTCAGTAGCAAAGGTGCGTCAAGCTGAGCCAGTTTTCGCACCTGTTTGACCACAGCTTTCATCGCCTTGCTGTTGGCTTTTATTTTCTCAAAACCGGCCACTTGATTTTGCAGCGCGCTAAATTGCTCGCCCACCCGTTGTGGGGTTTTCATGGCAACTACCGCCCCCGCCAAAATCGAATCACCCTCTTCGTTGGGCAGGTAGACCGGCAAAGCTTCCACCAGATACTCTTTATTGCCAACTGAGACTCGAGTGGCTTGGGCGGTGACCTCTTCGAGACTCAACCAGCGACCAAAGGAGAAGCCTTGAACCCAGTGATTCAAAGACTCATCAAGCACTTCCTCTTCTTGCATGTCTAAGATTTTTAAGGCGCTGTCGTTAACGATTGAAATACGACCTTTGGCGTCGATGGCGAACACCCCATCTGGCAAGGTTTTTAACAGAGTTTTTAGCGCGTAGTGCTCGCGCTCTGAAGGCATAAAAGGCGTGGTGCGAACGTCGAGAACGCCTTGGATTTTGCGGATCCTTGGCAGTAGTTCGCTAAGAGTATCAAAGTTGAGATCGGCAAACTGCATGTACAGATAGCCTAGTGAACTGGCGTCGATCCCTTTGAGATTGATTTTGTGCTGCTCGAGCACTTCAAGAATGTCTTTGGCCAGGCCTACCCTATCCTGGCAGGTGACTTCTAAACGCATTAGGCCATCCCATTGGCTTATCTATCGTTGGGAGGCCTATACGTTAGTGGGTTTGTTAACTTCTGGCAAGTTTTCTTTACAGTAGACGATCCGTCTTCGCCGCCATAATAAAATCGTTTTTGTGCAGACCGCCGATGGCGTGAGTCCACCAAGTAATTGTGGTCTTGCCCCATTCGGTCAAAATCGATGGGTGATGAAACTCTTCTTCTGCCAATTCAGCAACTTTGTTAGAAAACGCCAAGGCCAGTTTAAAGTTCTTAAACTTGTACACACGCTCTAGCTGCATCACGCCTTCCCGCACTTCCACCGACCAATCTGGAATTTGTTTTACGAGTTCGGCCAGTTCGGCATCGGTCACGGTTGGTGCACCTGCTTGGCAGGCTTCACATTTCAATTCGGCAATATCGCTCATGGGGTTCCTTAGCTTGCTTTGTCTTGGTTAGTGTCGAACAAGGGTTGGTGCAATCCAAGCCGCATGGCCTCGCGCACCGCCGCCATAATGTCCATATTGGCTATCTCAAACAGCTGCTCAAAGTTCTCAAGCGAGAAGTACAGCGGCTGCATGATGTCAATTCGATAAGGCGTGCGCAAAACGTCCACCAAGTCGAAGTCTTTCACTTGAGGTTGGTCGCTCAAGGCGTAGTTAGTTTCTCCTGGCGAACTCAAAATGCCACCGCCATAGATACTCAGGCCATGGTCAGGCGCTTTCAGTAAGCCAAATTCCACCGTGAACCAATACAATCGAGCCAGATACACCCGCTCTTGCGGAGAGGCGTTTACGCCTAACTTGCCATAGGTTTCAGTAAAGTAGGCAAATGCGGGATTGGTCAACAAAGGACAGTGACCGAAAATCTCGTGAAAAATGTCCGGCTCTTGCAGGTAGTCAAAGTCTTGCTCGGTGCGAATAAAGGTCGCAACCGGAAAGGCTTTGTTGGCCAACAAGTCAAAAAAGCGCTCAAAGGAAATCAGTGCAGGCACAGGCTCGGTGCGCCAGCCCGTGGTGACTTTGAGGACAGCATCAATTTCAGCCAACTGAGGAATGCGATCCGCTGTCATATTGAGCTGTTGCAGCCCATCTAAGTATTGAGTACAAGCCTTGCCGGGAAGGTTATCAATCTGACGAGCATACAGCTTGTGCCACACCAAATGCTCGGCATCTGAATACTCAATGTGACCGTTTTCATCGGGTTGTCTAGCCTGATACTGGCTGGCCTTACTCATAGCACCTCTGTCTTATTTAGCACCTTCGAATAATTTTATCTTATTCGCAAAAGGTGAATTTTTAAGCCCTATTCGCAAAACCATTTGAGATTAACTGTAACGTTTTGTTTACACTTTTAGCTATCTACCTTATTCGCTTTGACTTTCTGTTTACTGGCGCGCTCGGCCTTAAAGCCTTGCCCTGCCAGTTCTCCTAGTTGCGTCAACAGCTTAGCTTGAACCTGAGTCATCTTGGGGCGAGATTCGCTAGAAAACTCCACCGGTCGACACAGAGCCATGGCTTTGTGGCCTAAGCGCGCGGTAAGCAAGCCTCCGCCTAAGCCCTGTGCTACTCGAGCCGATAGCTTGCCCGACAGTTCGGCGGATACAAATTGACTGCCGACATCTGTGGCTATCTCGCTGGCACCAGCATAAATGATGTTACGCACTATCCCTCGAACCAGACGCAAGCGGCTGGCATAGCCCAGTTTGACCCCATAGCTTTGAGCCACTTGGTCAATCATGCGTTGGTTGCGCCAAAGAATTAGTGCCATATCCAAAGCCGCTAAAGGACTGGCGGCCAGTAATAGCGCCGCCTCGCCGGCAAAACGCGCCACTTGTTTTTGTGCTCTTTCATCGGCTTCATGCAGCACCACTTTTTCAAACAAGGCCAACTGTTCTGCGTCGTTGTGATGGGGTTGAACCAACTCGCCAAATCGCTGGTAGGCTTTTGGATAGACCTTGCTCAACGGCTGTTTCGCCAGCCAATCGCTAACCTCGCCGTGCTGCACGCTGGTTTGCATGCGTTGCGCAGCGCCTTGGTTTTGCTCCACTTGCTTGAGTTGTCTGAGCAAGCGCCACTCTCGCCAAGCGGCACGGCCAGCCAAGCCCAAAGCCAGTCCTACAGCACTGGCGTACAAGCCAAAGCGCCAAGGGCTGGTTTGCCAGGCTTGCATCAATGTGTCCACCAGCTCCACACCTAACACACAGGCTATCAGCAAAAGTAACAGCTTAAGCCCGCGGCGACGCTTAGGCGGCGCCTGGGTTTCCAATGGGTCGTCGATTTGCAATGGCGTAATTGGGTGCTCGGGTTCTAGTTGCCCAACCACCGCATCGTCAAATCGGCTAGCGGTTTGGGTTTCCACCTTGGCTTGCGGCTCTATGTCAAAGCGCAGTGGTTTTTGCGGTTGGCTCATTTGAGTTTGTCTCCCAGCAACTGCTGTAACAGCGCGTCCAGCCCTAAATGTCGCGCCTGACCTTTGTGCAATGGCTGTGGCAAGAAACGCATGTGCTGGAAAGGTCGCTTAGTCCAATAGTCACTGTCCGGCCACTGGGGCGGTAGGTCGCCTGGGTAGAAGTGGCCCGCTTGCTCCCCCTGCGGAGTGCCACTGATAACCGGTAGCGTTTGCCCTTGATGGTCCACCTGATGATCACTAGTGGCTCGAATCGATGCCAGAGTCTGGGTGTGAATCTGGGTACCTTGTAGCTGCAACTCTTGTCGACTTTGCGCCAGCATATTTTCTAGCAAATTGAGTAGCTGAGGTCTTTGCTGGTAGCTGACATGGTCCGCTTTACTGGCGGCGAACACTAGCTTATCAATTTTTGGCGAAAAGATTTGAGTTAACCAATGGCGCTCACCGTAGTGAAAGTGCTGCAAAATCTCGCCCAGCGCTTTGGCGGTATCGCGCATTTCAGCCTCGCCACGAGACAAGGGACTGAGGCAATCCACCAGCACCAACTGGCGGTCGAAATAACGAAAATGATCGCGGTAAAAACGCTTTACAACCTGAGATTGATATTGGCTATAACGCTGTTGCAGCTGCGCGACCACCGAAGATTCAGGTAGGTCGTCCCAGTCCTCCACCGCTTCAAGCCAAGGAAAGAAGCTGATAAGCGGCGTGCCTTCTAGGTCGCCGGGTAAAATCAGACGACCAGGCTGCAAATAAGACAAGCCTCGCTCGTGCTTGAGGTACAGCAACAAGTCTCGGTATTGCTCACTCACTCGCGCCAAGGTTTCATCGCCAACCGATTCGCCCAAGGCCTGGCACGCCTGTCGAAACTTATCGAGCTCGGCCTGTGGGCACAACTCCAGCACTTGTGCCATGGTCTGGCTCCACTGGCGATAATCCATCGCCAGCATAGGCAAATCCAATAGCCACTCGCCGGGGTAATCGACAATGTCCAAGTACAGGGTTTGGGTATCACTCAAGGTAGACCACAAAGGGTGCTCGCTGCGGTAGCGAATGGCCAAGCGAATTTGGGTCAGTTTACGAGTGGAATGCGGCCAAGCCGGCGGCTGTGCACTTAATTGAGACAATGCGCTTTGGTAATCAAAACTGGCAATGTTTAAGTCCGGCTGAGGGACTCGAGTCACAGACACTAAACGCCCTTCACGGGCCAAGTCCCATAGGGGCAAAGATTCAGGTGATGCGTTTAGGAGTTGATTCACCAGTCCGGTGATAAAGGTGGTTTTACCGGCCCCTGATAAACCAGTGACCGCGAGTTTGACTTGCTTGTCTAACGAACGAACCGCCAGCTGTTGGGACTTGCTGGCGATTCGAGTGAGGATGTCACCTGCCTTCACAGATTGTCAATCTCCCGTTTGAGGTGGAAGCTGTCAGTAGTGACGTGCTGTTCCATGCGGCGCAGCTTAAGCTCTAGTGCGCGAAAATTGCGGTTGATGTCTCTAAGCGCCTGCTTTGGTGGCTCGCCGGCCTGCCAAAGTTTCTTCTTCACTTCCATGTTGGCCATCTCTTCGCGTTGAGCTTGGGCGGGCTTCTTGTCCAATACTGCCCATGCTGCGATGTATAAAATCAAAGGTAACCCGGAGAACCAACCCAGCAAAAAGGCCGACAGAGTTACGACGCGGACCAGCCATACTTCGACGTTGAAGTACTCGGCGATGCCGGCGCAGACACCGGCGATCTTGCCATTGGCTGGGTCGCGGTAAAGCTCGCGCTTGCCTTTTCGACTAGTCATGTTTGTTTCTCCAATCCGGTGTTTCCGCGTCCAAAATGGCTTCCAAACTCTCGATTCGCTGTGCCATCTTGTCGGCTTTTACGGCCAATTCGTGCAACTGTTGATACTCTTCTTCCGTTAGCCCTTGGCTTACCTGGCGTTTGCTTCGATAGTGAAGAATTAGCCAGATAGGCGCCACGATTAACATGAACAGAATCAAGGGTACCATTAAGATCTCTAGTTCCATTTGTCGCTCCCCCTATTGCTCTGTTGTTAATCGATTAAGCTTTTGAAGATTTCTTCGCTTTCGCAGGCTTTTGCATCTTTTTCTTAAGCGCTTCCAACTCAGAGTTAATAGAGTCTTCGGCTTCTAGCGCGGCAAACTCGTCTTGTAGCGACTTGCCGGCCAAGTCGTAAGAATCCACCTCGGCTTCAATGCCGTCAATACGCGACTCGTATTGGTCAAAGCGGTTCATGGCTTTGTCGAACTTAGAAGAATCCAGTTGGCGCTTAACGTCCAAGCGCGAAGATACGGTTTTCTTGCGCATCAAAATGGTCTTCTGACGAGCCTTAGCATCTTCTAGCTTCTCTTGAAGCTGACCAATTTCTTCTTTGAGCTTAACAATCTGCTCGTCAACCACCACTAAGTCCTGCTCCATTGTAGCAACGGTATCGCTAACCTTTTGCTTTTCAATCAAAGCGGCTTTCGCAAGGTCTTCACGACCTTTCTCTAGAGCCAGTTCTGCTTTGGCGTGCCAGTCGTCACCTAGGCCTTGCATGCGCTCGATTTTGCGTTGCAGCTCTTTTTTGTCTGCCAACACTCGAGCCGAGGTTGAACGAACTTCTACCAGGGTGTCTTCCATTTCCTGGATAATCAGGCGCACCATTTTTTCTGGATCTTCAGCCTTATCCAACAGTGATGAGATGTTAGAATTAATGATGTCGGCAAAACGTGAAAAAATACCCATAATGACTTCCTCTATAAAATATTCGTAAGGTGTCTACCCAATTGGTTCTCACCTTTCCGACAGAAGTAATACAGGTTCCGTGCCAACTCCCAAAAATATACGTAACCTACTGTTATAAAAGCAATTAAAAAGATAACTTTACTTCTAACGGTGAACTTCACTATTATGAATCACACCAATAATTAATAAAAATCACCAATTTTTCGTATGGCCTCTCGCTTTCAACCAGACAACCTCATCGGTGAATCCCAAGCCTTTCACCAAGTACTCGAACACGTATCTCAAGTGGCACCACTGAACAAGCCAGTACTTATCATTGGTGAACGCGGCACAGGTAAAGAGTTGATTGCCGAGCGTCTGCACTATCTGTCGAGCCGTTGGGATCAGAACTATCTCAAGCTCAACTGCGCGGCGCTGTCTGAAAATTTATTGGAAAGCGAGCTGTTTGGGCACGAAACCGGTGCCTTTACCGGTGCCAGCAAACGTCACCAAGGACGCTTTGAGCGAGCCGACGGCGGCACTTTGTTCTTGGATGAATTAGCCAATACTTCTGCGCTGGTGCAAGAGAAGTTACTGCGAGTGATCGAATACGGTGAGTTTGAACGCGTCGGTGGTTCTCGAGCGCTGCAAACCGACGTGCGTTTGATATGCGCGACCAACGAAGATTTGCCAGCGCTCGCCGAAAACGGAGAGTTTCGCGCCGACTTGCTGGATCGTTTGGCGTTTGACGTCATTACCTTGCCGCCGTTGCGCGCCCGTCTAGAGGACATTGCTCTGTTGGCACAGCACTTCGCGGTCAATATGGCTCGTCAAATGGGGCTGGAAATGTTCGCCGGTTTCACGACTAAAGCTCAACAAGCGTTACTGGAATACCCATGGCCGGGCAATGTTCGAGAGCTAAAAAACGTGGTCGAGCGCTCGGTATACCGCCATAACAATGCCCACATTCCAGTGTCTAATATTGTCATCGACCCCTTTGAGTCCCCCTATCGGCCCCAGCCATCGCCTATGCGCCAAAGCGCTTCAAATGCTCCAGCTCAAGCGCCACAGAGCCCAGCTACAGACGCTGCTTCAGCCCAAGCTAGCGAAACCGCTAGCGCTAGCCCAAATCAAACAGTTCAGTTCCCGCTGGACTTTAAACAGCACATGCAAGATTACGAGGTAGACCTGCTGCAATCAGCCTTATCTCAAAACCAATTTAGCCAGAAAAAAACTGCCGAAGCGCTGGGTCTGAGCTATCACCAGCTGCGTGGCATACTGAAAAAGTATCAATTGCTGGATAAGAGCTAGTCGCCATTGTCACAAATGCGCTCTACTTGGTAGACTTAAGTCACTGACTCATATTGAAATGCGATAGCTTCATGTCATTGAGCTTTGCCTCATTACGGCGTTGCTTGCCACTGTTACTACTCAGCTTGAGTGGTTGCAGCCCTTCGGACTCGCCCGCTACCGCTGGGCTGGTTTATTGCTCCGAGGGTAACCCTGAGAGTTTTAACCCTCAGCGTGTAACGTCCGGCACCACCATTGATGCCACTTCACATCAGATTTACGACCGCTTGATTAATTTCGATATGAGCGTCGGTGATTATGTTCCAGGTCTAGCTGTGAAGTGGGACATTTCAGAAGACGGATTGGTCTACCGATTCCAACTTCGCCAAAACGTCGACTTTCATCAAACCGATTATTTCACCCCTACTCGTCGCTTTAACGCTGACGATGTACTTTTTAGTTTCGACCGAATTCGCCAGCCTTCGCATCCGTTTTATCTCGAAGGCACGGGTCAATTCCCCTTCTTTGAATCGGTACAATTTGCCCAACAGATTGAGTACATCAAGGCGCTAGGGCCCTACGAAGTGGAGTTTAAGCTCGCCCAGCCAGATGTGACCTTTATGGCCAATCTCGCCACGGATTTCGCGGTCATTCTGTCAGGTGAATACGGCGACACGCTGCAACAGCAAGGCAACTTAGAAGCGCTAGACCAGCTACCTGTGGGCACTGGGCCGTTTAAGCTGCACCAGTACGCCAAGAACCAGTACATTCGCTATCAACGTCACGACAAACATTGGCGCGGGCCGGTAGAAAACCCTCAGCTGGTATTCGATATTAGTCCCAACTCCACCACACGCTTAACCAAACTGATTACCAATGAGTGTGATATTTCGGCGCTGCCCAACAGCAATGAATTGTCAGTATTGGGCAAATACCCGCAAGTGCGTATTGAGAACCAGCCAGGATTGAACGTGGCGTTTTGGGCACTCAATACTCAAAAACCGCCGTTTCACCTTTC
Source organism: Paraferrimonas sedimenticola (assembly GCF_002282855.1). Classification (GTDB taxonomy): domain Bacteria; phylum Pseudomonadota; class Gammaproteobacteria; order Enterobacterales; family Shewanellaceae; genus Paraferrimonas; species Paraferrimonas sedimenticola. Next base: position 195,309 of record NZ_NRIR01000006.1, read on the forward strand.
AGAGGTCCGCCAAGCGCTGGCGCACGCCATCAATAAAGAAGCCATTTTGAAGGTGGTGTATAACAACACCGCAATTCAATCGCGCAGTTTGCTACCGCCCTTTTCTTGGGCTTACTCACCAAGCCGTTACGGTTACGAGTACGACCCTAACCAAGCCATTAAACTGCTGCGCGCAGCGGGAGTGGAAGAGTTAGAAATGGACATCTGGACCGTGCCGGTGGCTCGAGCCTACAACCCCAACTCACTCAAAACCGCCGAGTTGATTCAGGCAGATCTGGCACGAGTCGGGATCACCGCCAACATCATTACCTACGACTGGAGTGTGTTTAACCAAAAAATGGCCAGCAACGAATACGACTCGGTGGTGATTGGTTGGAATGCTGACAACACAGATCCAGACAATTTCTTCACGCCTCTGTTGAGTTGTAATTCGGTCAATTCCGGCAACAATCGCGCTCGCTGGTGCAACGAAACCTTCGATTGGTTGGTTCAGCACGCGCGCCAGACCACAGATCTGGCAGAGCGAAAAGCGCTTTATCGCCAAGCGGAGCGGTTAATTGCCATCGAAGCGCCACTGATTTCGCTAGCTCACACCACTCGCCAAATCATTCGTCACGAGCGCTTAGAAGGCCTAAAGCTAGCGCCCTTTGGCGGTTTAGCCCTTGCAGGCGCGGTCAAAACCAGTGATGACGACGATGATGAGCAGGAGGCACAGCCATGAGTATTTATCTGCTGCGACGCCTCAACCTCTTCTTGGCCACCACCATGCTGTTGTTTATTGTGGTGTTCTGGGTCAGTTATCAATTTCCTGGCGAACGCAGTTATATCCTTACCGGCATCAGCCAACCCAGTCCTGAGCAAATGGTCGATATCGAACAAACCTACGCCTTGGACTCCTCTGCACCAGTTCAGTTTTTGGCTTACACAAAAGCCCGCTTAAGTGGCGATTTTGGCTTATCGGTGACCTCGCAACAACCCGTGTTTGACGAGATGATGAGTTTGATTCCGGCGTCGCTTGAGCTGGGCATGATGGCCATCATAGTAGCACTGGCGTTGGGGCTACCTTTAGGAGTGATTGCCGCCCAAACTCGAAACAAACTGCTGCAAAATACGATACTGGCACTGACTCTCGGGGGCTACTCAATTCCGGTATTCTGGTTGGGTATCACCCTCTCCCTGTGGTTTGGTCTGGAACTTAATTTAGTGCCAGTTAACGGCCGCTTTAATCTGCTTTATCCGGTGGAACCGGTAACCGGCTTTTTATTAATAGACACACTGCTCAGCGATGCCCCATATCGCATCGCCGCATTTTACGATGCACTGGCGCATTTGGTGTTACCCACTCTAACGTTGGCCCTGTTGCCATTTACTATGGTGGTGCGCATCACTCGCGCTGCTATGGTGACAGTGATGGAGCAGAATTACATTAAGGCGGCGGAGGCTCGCGGTTTGTCGGCTTTGCAGATAACTCTGCGCCACAGTTTGCCAAACGCCATGCTGCCAGTGCTGCGCACCTTTGGGTTAATGTTGGGCACCATAGGCACGTACGCGATTATTACCGAAGTGATTTTCTCTTGGCCGGGCATTGGTGCTTGGTTGGTTTCGGCCATCTTTCAGCGAGATTACCCCGCCATTCAAGGCGGCGTGCTGGTCACCAGCATGTTCATTATCTTCTCCACCATTACTGTGGAAGTGATTCACCATAAGGTTAACCCAAGCAGTCGTAAGGAACTTTATGGCATTCACTGATCGCTATTTAGACGAGCCGATACGCTCACCGAGTCGCCAGTTGTGGCGACAGTTCCGCCGCAACCCGTTTTCGCTGCTCGGGCTTTGGGGGCTATCGATGCTGATGCTCATCATGCTACTAGGGCCTTGGTTAGCGCCTTTTCCAGCCGAAATGCAAAATCAGCAAGCCCTATTACTGCCGCCGTCTTGGGCGGATGATGGTGTGGTGCGTCACTTTCTCGGTACCGATGATCTTGGCCGAGACATCTGGTCTCGTTTGTTACACGGCGCTCACCTCACCTTTGGCTCTGCAATTTTGGTGGTTGGTTTGACCCTGACGGTCGGTTTTGCCATTGGCGCGGTATCTGGCACTCTAACCGGTCTGAAATCCAGTATTTTGGGTCACTTGCTAGACGCTCTGCTGTCGATACCCTCTTTGCTGCTGGCAATTTTGTTCGCCGCCGTTTTGGGGCCAGGGCTGTCTAACGTGCTGTGGGCCGTCGGCCTGGCGCTACTACCTCAGTTTGTGCACACAGTCCATCACGCCATTCACGACGAAATGCAAAAAGCCTATGTCACCGCTGCGCGCCTAGATGGCGCCAATCGACGCCAGATCTTTTGGTTTGTGGTCATGCCAAATGTGTGGGACACCTTGATTGTAACCACTACCCTGTCGGTTTCGGTGGCCATCTTAGACATCGCTGCCTTGGGCTTTTTAGGTCTTGGCGCCCAGTCGCCAACGCCTGAATGGGGCGCCATGGTAGCCCAAAGCATGGACAACTTGCTATTGGCTCCATGGACTATCACCATCCCCGGCTTTGCCATCTTGTTTAGCGTGCTGGCGATTAATCTTGTGGGCGATGGTCTTCGCTCCGCGCTCAACGCGCTACAAAAGGCTTAATTATGCCGCTACTCGACGTACGCAACCTCACCATAGAACTCGATACCCCTCACGGGCGAGTGCCCGCGCTAGAGCAAGTATCACTAACCATCAGCAGTGGTGAAATCCACGGATTAGTCGGTGAATCTGGCAGTGGTAAAAGCCTATTAGCTCAGGCCGTAATGGGTATATCGGACAATCGTTGCCACATCACGGCTGACCGCTTGAGCTGGGACGGTCAAAGCCTGCTTGGCATGAGTTCACGGGAACGCCGCGCCATTATGGGACGCGACATCGCCATGATTTTCCAAGAGCCCACCAGTTGCCTAGACCCAGCCCAACCCATAGGTAAGCAACTCAGCGAGGGCATGCAGCTCGCACCAGAGGAACTAAAGGGCTTGTGGTTTTGGCAAAAACGCCGCGCCCAACGCAAGCACATAGTCAACTGGCTACACAAGGTCGGCATCAAAGACCATGAGTCGATAATGGAGAGTTATCCCTGGGAGCTCACCGAGGGCGAGTGCCAAAAAGTGATGATAGCGATGGCCCTGTCCAATCAGCCGCGTCTGTTGATTGCCGATGAGCCCACCAACTCGATGGAAGCGAATACCACAGCACAGATTCAGCGCCTGCTGGTAAAACTCAACCAGTTGCACAACGTGTCGATATTGCTAATTAGCAACGACCTTGAGTCAATGGCCAACCACTGCGACAAGTTGACCATTTTGTACTGTGGCCAGACCATGGAAGCCGGGCCCATGGAAAAGCTGCTTGAGCGGCCCCACCACCCCTATACGCACGCCTTGATTAGCAACTTCCCCCAATTCTCTACCGAGATAGGTCACAAAGAAATGCTGCCCACCTTAGCAGGGGCGGTACCAGCACTGCAGCATCTACCGATTGGCTGTCGCTTAGGCCCCCGTTGCCCACAAGCTCAAAAGACCTGTGTTAAGACGCCTAGGTTAAAGGTGGCAAAAGGTCGTAGCTACGCCTGCCACTTTCCTTTGAACAAGACCAAGAAGAAAAAGGACAGCAAGCATGACGGCACTGCTTGAAGTTAACGGCATATCCAAGCGCTACTTCAGCGGCTACCGCCGCTTTAAGCGCCGCTACAAGGACGCCCTTAAGCCCACCAGTTTTGAGTTGCAGCAGGGCCAGACTCTCGCGATATTGGGACAAACCGGCTCGGGCAAAACCACCTTGGCGCGTATTTTGGCAGGCGCCGAGTCCCCTACCCAAGGCGAAATACTGTTTCGCGGCGAGCCCTTGGCAGAGCAAGACCACAAACAGCGCTGTCGTTGTATTCGAATGATATTCCAAGACCCAAGCACCAGCTTAAATCCCAAACTGACCATTGGTGAATTGCTATCAGAGCCACTGAAATTCAGTGCAGATTTGGACGATGCCAGTAGCCAGACCATCATCAACAACAACTTGCGCCAAGTGGGTCTGCTGCCAGACCATGCCGAATTTTACCCGCACATGTTGTCCGTCGGACAAAAACAACGAGTGGCGGTTGCTCGCGCTTTGATGCTGGAGCCTGAGATTATTATCGCCGACGAAGCGCTGGCGGATTTGGACCTTTCTATTCGCTCCCAAATCGTCAACTTGCTGCTGTCGCTGCAACAGAAACTTGGCATTAGCTTTATCATAGTGACTCAAGATCTGAACATTATTCGCCATATGAGCGATGAGCTGATGATCATGGCCGACGGTGAGGTAGTAGAGCATGGCAAGAGCCAGCAGCTATTAGACGACCCACAGCACGAATACACCCAACGTCTGCTCAGCCAAACACCACAAAGCTCGGCATTTGGCGGAAAAGCACGCCAGTAGTCCTCCAACCACTGCCCCAAAGCACCATTTTGCAAGGAAAATCCGTGCCAATTGGGCGATAACCTTTTATCCTATGGCAGATTTTGCAAGGAACCCAAAGATGATTATTAAACCGAAAATTCGTGGTTTTATCTGCACCACGACCCATCCCACTGGATGCGAGCAAAACGTAAAACAACAAATTGAATACACCAAAGCCCAAGGTCCTATCGCCAACGCCCCAAAACGCGTTTTGGTTATCGGCTCTTCAAGCGGCTACGGTTTGGCCTCGCGCATTACTGCCGCCTTTGGTGGTAACGCATCAACCATTGGCGTGTTTTTCGAGAAGCCTGGCACCGAGCGCAAGCCAGGGACCGCAGGTTGGTACAACTCAGCAGCGTTTGACAAGTACGCCAAAGAAGCGGGCTTGTACTCTAAAAGCTTAAATGGCGATGCTTTCTCCAACGAAGCCAAGCAAAAGGCCATCGACCTGATCAAAGCCGACCTAGGCCAAGTCGATATGGTGGTTTACTCGCTAGCATCGCCTGTGCGTAAAATGCCTGACACAGGTGAAGTGATTCGCTCAAGCCTTAAGCCTATCGGTGAAACTTACACAGCGACCGCCGTAGACACCAACAAAGACACCATTATTGAAGCCAGCGTTGAAGCCGCTACCGAGCAAGAAATTGCCGATACGGTTACCGTGATGGGCGGACAAGACTGGGAGCTTTGGATGGAAGCGCTAGCGCAAGCTGGCGTTCTGGCTGACGGTTGCAAAACCGTGGCTTACAGCTACATCGGCACCGAAATCACCTGGCCAATCTACTGGCACGGTGCGCTTGGTCAAGCCAAGCAAGACTTAGATCGCGCCGCTAAAGGCCTGCACGACAAGCTAAGCGCCACCGGTGGTGCTGCGCACGTAGCGGTACTTAAGTCGGTGGTGACTCAAGCCTCTTCTGCCATTCCGGTAATGCCTTTGTACATCGCCATGGTGTTTAAGAAAATGCGCGAAGAAGGCCTGCACGAAGGCTGTATCGAGCAAATTCAGCGCATGTTCCGCGAGCGTTTGTACTTGGCCGATGGCGGTGCGACCCCAACCGATGAAGACAACCGTCTGCGTCTGGACGACTGGGAGCTTCGCGAGAGCATTCAGCAGCACTGTCGCGACCTGTGGCCTCAGGTAACTACCGAGAACCTAGCTGAGTTGACCGACTACCGCGAGTACAAAGAAGAGTTCTTAAGCCTATTCGGCTTTGGTTATGAAGGCGTTGATTACGACGCTGAGGTTAACCCTGAAGTTCACTTTGACGTGGCGGATATCTAACTGAGTAATCTGTGTTAGCGAGCCATAAAAAAATCCCGCGCCTTGACTAAGCCGCGGGATTTTTTGTGGGTATTTCTTATGGGTATTGGTCGTGTGTTTAGCGGAAGGTTTCAATGTAGTGGCCCAGCGCTGCAACCGCGTGAACCGCCAGTGCCCACAATAGGCTCCAAGCCAAACTGGTGTGCCAGTCGTACCAGCTAAGCGCTTGCGCGCCCGAGCTCAAATAGCCCATTAGGCCGCTGACGCCGGCGCCAATTAGCAATAGCATAGCGATACCTTCAATCCAGGCCAGTAGGCCACCGTCAATGGCGCTAGGCAGCCGTCCTTTAGTCAGCCCCTTAAGGTCGCGAACCACTTGAGCGAAATCCGCCACCAGCCAAGAGTAATGGCTGCGCCATTTGCCATGCGCCAAATTGGTTAGCCAAAAGCCAACAGACAACAAAGTCACTAAACCGCCAAACCATAGATGGTTCCATTCCCACAAGCCAGGGCTCATGGCTAACTTGGCCATTTTGACACCGCCAGCACTGACGAATAGCCAAATCACCACCAACACCAGCAGTAGGTGCAAACGCTTGATAAGATCCGGTATTTTGTGTGCGCTGAACATCAGACGAGCCCTAAGCCAAGCGAGCTAACTGATGAGCAAAGTCACGCACCTTGCTCCAATCCGTGTACTCAATCACCGCGTCTTTGTTGGTTGGCCCCTTGGTCATCCACATGATAAATCGAATAATATTGCGGTCGAAAAAGTTGTAACTTGGATAGTTAATTTTGCCGCCAAACACCGAGCACAGCGATGGCTGCCAGCCGCTCTTCGACAAGAACTGCTGCATGTAAGGGTTGGTCTCGGCGGTATTTTTTTCGGGCTTACGAGCCACAAGGTTCACCGAGAAAAAGGCGTTGGGAATCGACTCTAGCTGTTGACGATACTTATCGACAAAAGCAAACACTGCTGGATTGTGACGACCGTGATAAATACTGGCACCAATTAACAACTTATCGATTTGGCTAAAGTCACCGTCAAACTCGTCTAACGCCTGCAGTTGGGCTTGATGCCCTGCTTGGCTCAGCTCATCTGCAATGGCTTTGCAGATCTTCATGGCTTGGCCATGGGTACTGGAGTAAAAGATGTGAATTCGACTCAAAATCTGGCCTTCTGGGTAAGCTAGGATCTAGCTCAATAATAGTCATTGTGACGGGTGTAAACTCAGAAGCAGATCACTATCCAAGCGGTCTGCCGTGCGATTTAGCAGCTTCTGAACAATAGTGTGACCTAGGCTTACCTATTGAAAACCAAGGTAGTCGTAAATCGGGATTGGTAGGCACAAAAAAGGCGCGAAAGCGCGCCTTTTAATTAACGTCTCAAGCAAGCCGTTTACTCACTTGCTACTTGATTGTAACGAATGTCCGCTTGGCTCTTAAGTAGACCAATGATGCCTTGGTACTCGCCTTCGATGTACTGGCTTTCCAAACGCTGAGCAATGTTTTGCAGCAGTTGTTGATCATCGCTAGTTGGGGTAGTAACGCCGTTTAGCTTGATGACTGCAACACCGGTACCCACTTCAACGGTTTCCACCGCGGTCTCACCTTGGACGTAAGCCATCTTAAAGGCTTGGGCAACCACACTTGGGTCAACTTGAGTACCGAAACGCGCCACTGCAGTTTCGCTAGTAAACTGTTCCATGGTTGGAATGCCTTGACGCACTTGTTCGGCAACAGAAGTGGCAGTTTCCTGAGCTTTATCAACGGCTTTCTGGTGAACCAGTTGCTGTTCGATGGCCTCTGAGACCTCTTCTAGCGGACGAGTACCCGCTTCTTGGTATTGCTTAACGCGGAACACCAATACATGGTCTTGGTCAACGGTAACCACTTCAGAGTTCAAACGCTCGTCGAGTACTTCGCCAGAGAAGGCCTGACGCAGTACGTCTGCGCTGTTAAACGGCGCAGGTGCTGACATGCGATTAAACAATTCAGTCGATTTAATCTCAGCACCAATGGCTTCTGCAGCTTCTTGCAAAGTGTCTGGCACTTCGTAACTCACATCTGCCAAGGTTTGCTGTAGTTCGAAGAAACGATTGCGAGCTTGTTGCTCTTTAAGCTCATCAGCAACGTCTTCACGAACGCTTTCCAACGAGGCTTGTGAGCTCTCTTGAACGTCCATCACCTTAACAATCTGGTAGCCAAAGTCAGACTCAAACACTTCAGAGTACTGGCCTTTTTCGGTATTGAACAAGGCTTGGTCGAAGCCTGGGTCCATAACGCCCATTTCGAACCAGTCCAAAGTACCGCCATTCTCACCACTGAAGGTGTCGTCTGAACGGGTTTGCGCCAGCTCAGCGAAGTCGGCACCGCCTTGCAGCTCAGCGTAAATCGCTTGGGCTTTCGCTTCAGCGTCGTCTTGGTCTTTGCTTACCAAAATGTGCGCGGCCAAGCGCTTCTCTGGTGAGCGATACTGAGACATGTTGTCTTGGTAGTAGGCATCGATTTCTTCATCGCTAACGCTTACGTCAGCAGCGAGATCAGCGGCGCTCAACTCAATGTACTCAAGTGCAATCAACTCAGGCGCGTTAAACTGGAACGCGTTCTCCTGGTAGTAAGTGTTGATCTCATCTGGGCTAACAGTGATACCGGCTTTCAGCGGCTCCGCTTCGATGATGGTGTATTCAAAATCACGGGTCTGCGCGGTCAAGTCGGTCAAGGCTTGTGACTCGCCTTCAAGCACGAATTCGCTGTTGGTGATCGCGTTGAGCAACTGAGTGCGGATCATGTCCATGCGAATCATTTCAGCAAAGCCCTTCGGCGTCATACCGATTTGGCGGATCAGCGCTAAGTAGCGCTCGTTGTTAAACGCACCGGCAATCTTAAACTCTTCCATGTTGCCAATAGTGTCGCGCACCAACTCATCTGATACGCGCAAGCCCAAATCTTGAGCCGCTTGCTCAAGCAGGGTCTTGGTCACAAGGCGCTCTAGCACACCCTGTTTAACGCTATCTAAGTAATTAGGATCGGCCGCAAGAGAGTCGAACATGTCGCCCATTTGCTGTTCTAAGCGTGCACGCTCATTTTGGTAAGCCTGCTCTAATTGATTGGCAGTTATTTGGACTTCGTTAACCTCGGCCACCACCACTTCGTTACCGCCTGCCAGGTAATTCCCGACACCAGCGACTGCAAATGACAAGATGACCAAAATCAGAATGATCTTCGCTGCGGGCCCTTGTGCCCCTTCGCGGATTCTTTCTAACATTAAAACTCTCGCTCGCGTATGCGTTTTGGTTATGATTTGTTTGGCGAATGTGCGCGAAGCGCGCCCATCGCAATGCGCTTGGAATTCTACCCTTTTAAATGGAAAAAGGCACCTAAAAGGTGCCTTATTCAAAGAAAGCTAGCGCTTTCTAAAAGACTTAGTTTACTGCGTCTTTTAGAGCTTTACCGGCTTTGAATGCAGGGATAGTAGCCGCTGCAATTTTGATTTCTTTACCGGTTTGTGGGTTACGACCGGTACGCTCAGCGCGCTTACGTACTTCAAAAGTACCGAAACCAACTAGAGAGATTTTCTCGCCGTCTTTCAGACCTTCAGTTACTGCGTCAATGAAAGAATCCAGTGCACGGCCAGCAGCGGCCTTAGAAATGTCAGCACCAGAAGCGATTTTCTCGATCAGTTGAGATTTGTTCATATCATCCCCTTAAGATTTATATTTTTATGCCGCAACCAACTCCAATTTAGTGCGGTTGGCGGAGTGTCTAACTACTAGCTTAAAAATGTTGTCGAACCGTCATTCAATGAGGTCGATTCTTCTACTTGGATACTTCTCAAAGCCAGTCTACACAAGGGTTTCAAGGCAAACTGGCCGCTCCACAGAATCAATCTACCACATCAAAAGCCTTTGGGAAGCCCCTTTTTCCATTTTTTTTCGAAAATTCATGAAAATATTGAGCTATTCGCCACTTTTTTCGACGCTAAAACCTTTTGGTGACTGCTCTAGCGCCAATTCCAGCACTTCATCAATCCACTTCACCGCGTGAATTTCCAAGTCAGCTTTGGCGTTTTCAGGGATTTCCTGCAAGTCGCGCTCGTTGTCTTTCGGGATCAATACGCGCTTAATTCCACCGCGGTGAGCGGCCAGAAGCTTCTCTTTCAATCCACCAATTGGAAGCACTTCGCCGCGCAGAGTAATCTCACCTGTCATGGCCACATCCGCACGTACCGGATTACCGGTCAAGCTAGAAACCAAAGCGGTACACATGGCGATACCTGCTGATGGACCGTCTTTTGGCGTGGCACCTTCAGGTACGTGCACGTGAATATCGCGCTTCTCATGGAAATCGTTATTGATTCGCAGGTGCTCAGCGCGCTTGCGCACTACGGTCAGAGCCGCTTGAATCGACTCTTGCATCACGTCACCCAGCGAGCCGGTATAGGTTAGCTTGCCCTTACCTGGTACCGAAGTGGTTTCAATGGTCAACAAATCGCCACCCACTTCGGTCCAAGCCAGACCGGTTACCTGGCCAATCTGGTTGTTGGACTCGGCTTTACCATAGTCAAAGCGCTGCACGCCCAAGTACTCGTTGAGGTTATCCGCATCAACAGTCACCTTCTTCAACTTAGGATTCAGCAGTACATTTTTCACCGCCTTGCGACAGATTTTCGAGATCTCGCGCTCAAGCGAACGCACTCCAGCTTCACGAGTGTAGTATCGAATGATGCCAACAATAGCAGCGTCTTCGATGATCACTTCTCCCTTCTTGAGGCCGTTGCGCGACATCTGCTTTTCGACCAAGTGACGCTTAGCGATGTTCAGCTTTTCGTCTTCGGTGTAGCCGGATAGGCGAATCACTTCCATACGGTCTAGCAATGGACCAGGAATGTGCATCGAGTTAGACGTCGCCACAAACATTACGTCCGACAGGTCGTAGTCCACTTCTAAGTAGTGGTCGTTAAAGGCGGTGTTTTGCTCAGGGTCTAGCACTTCAAGTAGCGCCGACGATGGGTCGCCGCGCATGTCCGAGCTCATCTTGTCGATTTCATCGAGCAAGAACAGCGGATTTCGCACCCCTACCTTGGCCATCTTTTGAATGATTTTGCCCGGCATAGAACCAATATAGGTACGACGGTGACCGCGAATCTCCGCTTCATCACGCACCCCACCCAGTGCCATACGTACGTACTGGCGACCAGTGGCTTTGGCAATCGACTGACCTAGCGAGGTTTTACCCACACCCGGTGGTCCCACCAAACACAGAATAGGTCCACGCAATTGTTTCACTCGGCTTTGTACCGCCAAGTATTCCAAAATGCGCTCTTTCACTTTCTCAAGACCATAGTGATCGGTATCGAGAATGTCTTGCGCCTTGGCAATATCGCGCTTCACTTTAGAGCGCTTTTTCCACGGCACATTGGTCATCCAGTCGATGTAGCTGCGCACCACTGTGGCTTCTGCCGACATCGCAGACATCATCTTGAGTTTGTTCAGCTCAGCGCTGGCCTTTTCTTTGGCCTCTTTGGGCATGCCGGCCTGATCAATTTTCTTCTCAAGCTGCTCAAATTCGTCGTGACCTTCGTCCAAGTCACCCAACTCTTTTTGAATGGCTTTCATTTGCTCATTCAAATAGTACTCGCGCTGGCTTTTCTCCATTTGCTTTTTGACACGAGAGCGAATGCGCTTCTCGACCTGCAGCAAATCGATTTCCGACTCCATCATGGCCATCAGATATTCCAACCGCTCGGCGATGTCGACCATCTCAAGTACGGTTTGCTTGTCCTCAAGCTTGAGCGGCATGTGAGCGGCCATGGTATCGGCTAGGCGTGGTGCCTCATCGATGCCAGATAGCGAAGTCAGTACCTCGGGTGGAATCTTCTTATTGAGCTTGATGTAGCCTTCGAACTGGCTAACCGCGCTGCGAACCAGCACTTCTTCTTCGCGCTCGTCCATCGGGGTGGAATCCAGCGAAGTCACATCGCCAACAAAGAACTCTTGCCCGTCGAGGTAGCGATTAATTTTTACGCGACGACCGCCTTCGACTAGCACTTTTACCGTACCATCGGGCAGTTTTAATAGCTGGAGAATGGTGGCTAGGGTGCCGACCTCGTAGATGTCTTCGATTTGTGGGTCGTCTACGTCCGGGTCTTTTTGCGCCACAAGCACAATTTGCTTGTCGTTTTCCATGGCAGCGTCTAAACAGCTGATGGATTTTTCTCGGCCGACGAATAGGGGAATAACCATGTGGGGATAGACCACCACGTCCCGCAAGGGTAGTACGGGTAACTCTAATCTAATGTCGCTTTCTTGGGTCATTGCTCGGTTCCACTTGTTATGGTTTCTAAGGAAGGAAATCGAAGACCATGCGAGCCAATGCCCGCGGCTTTGTCAACGCGCTTAATTGAGTATATTGGGACGTTTGATCGGGTTTCAATCCTTCTAACAAAAAAAGGAGCCGATTTCGGCTCCTTTGTTCAAAATTTTCAAACTAAGTGGATATTTTCTACTCAGCTGCCGCCGCTTTGTCGACGTTCTCATAAATTAGCAAAGGCTCAGACTCGCCGGTAATTACGGTTTCATCAATCACAACTTTACTAACGTTTTCAAGGGATGGCAGTTCGTACATGGTATCCAGCAACACGCCCTCGACAATGGAACGCAGACCACGAGCACCGGTTTTGCGCTCCATGGCTTTGCGACCGATCGCGGTTAGCGCATCTTCGCGGAATTCCAAGTCGACGTCTTCCATCGCGAACAGTGCTGCGTACTGCTTGGTCAAGGCATTCTTCGGCTCGTTGAGAATTTCAACCAAAGCGTCTAAGTCCAACTCTTCTAGAGTAGCCACGACCGGCAGACGACCGATGAACTCAGGAATGAGACCGTACTTGACCAAATCTTCAGGCTCTACCTGAGCGAACATTTGGGTCAAGCTGGCTTGCTCGTCCTTAGACTTCACTTCAGCGCCAAAACCGATACCAGTTCCCACGTGGGCACGCTGCTCAATCACCTTATCAAGGCCGGCAAACGCGCCGCCACAGATGAACAGGATCTTTGAGGTGTCCACTTGCAAGAACTCTTGTTGTGGGTGCTTGCGACCACCCTGAGGTGGCACTGCAGCAACTGTGCCCTCAATCAACTTGAGCAGCGCTTGCTGTACGCCCTCGCCCGATACATCACGAGTGATGGATGGGTTATCAGACTTACGTGAAATCTTGTCGATCTCATCGATGTAGACGATGCCGCGCTGGGCTTTTTCTACGTCGTAATCGCATTTTTGCAGTAGCTTTTGGATGATGTTTTCCACGTCCTCACCCACGTAACCGGCTTCGGTTAGCGTGGTGGCATCGGCCATGGTAAATGGCACATCCAACAAACGCGCCATGGTTTCCGCCAGCAAAGTCTTACCGCAACCAGTAGGACCAATTAGCAGAATATTACTTTTGCCCAGTTCAACACCGTCTTTGACATCACCGTTGTGCAAGCGCTTGTAGTGGTTGTACACCGCTACCGACAGCACTTTCTTGGCACGCGCTTGGCCAATCACATAGTCATCTAGGTGAGAACGGATTTCCTTCGGAGTCGGCAGTTTGTCCGACTCGCGCTTAGGCGAAATGTCTTTAATCTCTTCACGAATGATGTCGTTGCACAAATCAACGCATTCGTCACAGATATAAACCGATGGGCCTGCAATTAATTTGCGCACTTCGTGCTGGCTTTTGCCGCAGAAGGAGCAATACAGCAGTTTGCTGTTATCGCCATCGCCTTTTATATCGCTCATTCAACTACCTCTTTACCGCAGTCTTCACTGCTATTTTGATTAGTCTAATCCAGCTAAGTTCATTTTCCCAGTCGCGACAACTGAGAAGATTTCGCCTTAGCGCTTAGTTAGGACCGAGTCGACTAATCCATACTCCACGGCCTGCTCGGCGCTCATGAAGTTATCGCGATCCGTATCGCGCTCAATAATTTCTAATGGTTGACCTGTGTGGTCCGCCAAAATCTGGTTTAACTTGTTCTTTATGCCAAGAATTTCTTGGGCGTGGATAGCGATGTCAGACGCTTGGCCTTGAAAGCCACCCAATGGTTGGTGAATCATCACCCGTGAGTTAGGTAAGCAATGACGCTTGCCTTTGGCACCACCGGCAAGCAAGAAGGCGCCCATGCTACAAGCTTGGCCCATACACACGGTCGACACGTTTGGCTTGATAAATTGCATGGTGTCGTAAATCGCCATACCGGCAGTCACTGAGCCGCCTGGCGAGTTGATGTACAAGTAGATGTCTTTATCTGGGTTCTCAGACTCCAAAAACAGCATCTGTGCCACAATTAGATTGGACATATGCTCTTCTACCTGACCGACTAAGAAAATTACCCGCTCCTTTAAAAGACGAGAGTAAATGTCGTATGAACGTTCACCTTTAGACGTCTGTTCAACCACCATAGGTACTAGCGCATTCATCATCGCCTGTGGGTCATTTTGCATATTGATTCTTCCCTAACAAACAAAAGGCTCGCATGAGCCATCTCATACGAGCCATTATAAGTGACTTTTAAACGTCTAAGTCAATGCTCAATTAGCCTTGTTGAGCGTTAGCTTTGTTCATGAACTCTTGGAACTGAACTTCTTTATCGCTTACTTTGGCTTTTTCTAGGATAGCTTCAACCGCTTGCTCTTCAAGAGCAACGTTGCGCATTTGCTGCATCAACTCTTGGTTGTTGTTGTAGTAGCTAACTACTTCCGATGGATCTTCATACGCAGAAGCCATAGATTCGATCAATGCGTTTACTTTGGCATCGTCCGCTTCTAGTTCGTTCGACTTGATCACTTCGCCAAGTAGCAGACCAACAGTTACGCGACGCTTAGCTTGCTCGGTGAACAAGTCAGCTGGTAGCTCAGGCATGTTGGCTTGTTGACCACCAAAGCGCTGCATGGCTTGCTGACGCAAAGTGTTAACTTCGTTGTCAACCAGTGCAGAAGGAACAGCGATTTCGTTGCTTTCAACTAGCGCGTTCAACACTTGCTCTTTGATGTTAGCTTTCAGCGCTTGGTCTAGCTCGCGCTCCATGTTCTTGGTGATCTCAGCGCGCAGGGCTTCAACGCCACCTTCGGTGATGCCGAACAGGCCAGCAAACTCTTCGTTTACTTCAGGCAGAACTTGCTGATTCACTTCAGTCAGGCTGATAGCGAACTTGGCTTCTTTACCTTTCAAGTTTTCAGCGTGGTAATCTTCAGGGAAAGTCACTTCAATCTCGAAGTCGTTACCTGCGTTGTTACCAATGATGCCTTTCTCGAAACCAGGGATCATGCGGCCAGAGCCTAGCTCTAGTTCGAAATCGTCAGCTTTGCCGCCTTCGAACTCTTCACCGTCGATGCTGCCAACAAAGTTCAGCTTAACTTTGTCGCCTTTCTTCGCTTTGCGCTTCACTGACTTATAAGTCGCGTGCTGCTTTTGCAAAGTCTCGATCATGGCATCAACGTCTTCGTCTTTTACTTCGCAAGTTGGCTTTTCAACTTCGATAGCCGCCAAGTCATTCAACTCAACTTCAGGGTAAACTTCGAAAGTCGCTTCAAAGCTGAACTGGTCGTCTTTGGTTTCACCTGGAGTGAAAGTTGGCGCGCCGGCTGGGTTTAGCTTCTCGGCCATGATGGCTTCGAAGAAGTTGCGCTGCATGATTTCGCCAAGCACGTCTTGACGGATAGCGGCGCCGTAACGCTTGTGAATAACGCTTACAGGCACTTTACCAGGACGGAAACCGTCGATACGAGCGCGCTTGGCTTCTTGGCGTACGCGCTGAGTGACTAGGGTTTCGATTTGGTCGGCTGGTACGCTGATAGATACTTTGCGCTCTAGGCCTTGAGTGGTTTCAACAGAAACTTGCATTGTTATACCTCAATTGTGAGTGGGGCAATCAAACGGAGTTCGCTCCTGCCCAATTGCCTTTAATCTTGTAGTCGCTGTGATGTGCGACAGAGTCACGAAAATTTCGGACGCGACATTATAGCCAGCTAAATGGTTGGATACCAGCGGTGTGCACCGATGGCTAAGGTTTTAGCTCGCATTATCGAAAATCAGGCATTAAAAAAGCCGCTTCGATTGAAGCGGCTTTCTTAATATGGGGTGAACGATGGGATTTGAACCCACGACAACCGGAATCACAATCCGGGGCTCTACCAACTGAGCTACGCCCACCATAGAACTTGATGGCACGCCCGGCAGGACTTGAACCTGCGACCATCCGCTTAGAAGGCGGATGCTCTATCCAGCTGAGCTACGGGCGCAGAATCTACAGCTTGCCAAGCCTTCCTTAGAAAAGTGGTCGGTGATAGAGGATTCGAACCTCTGACCCTCTGGTCCCAAACCAGATGCGCTACCAGGCTGCGCTAATCACCGACGTTTGTTGCTGTTCCCAATTGCGTCTCGGGAACGGATGCGGATATTACTGACTCCCCTCGGACTCGTCAACCCCTTTTTTGGATTGTTGTTTCAACTGAGCAAAAATGCGCCTTTAACCCTTTGTATAGCTCATGACAGCAAGTGTGGCTACTGTTAAAATGACGCCGCATTTATGACACAAACTGTGAAGGAACTCACCAAAGATGGCTGCACAACTCATTGATGGCAAGGCAATCGCCAAAACCTTGCGCTCAGAACTAAAACAAAAAGTCTCGATGCGCCTGGCCGCCGGCAAACGCATTCCAGGCTTGGCTGTCATCTTAGTCGGTGAGGATCCCGCCTCTCAAGTCTATGTTGGTAGTAAGCGTCGCGCCTGCGAAGAGATTGGCTTTGAAAGCCGCTCTTACGATTTGGAGCCGACCACCACAGAAAGCCAGTTACTCGAGCTTATTGACCAACTCAATCACGATGCCGCCATCGACGGTATTCTAGTGCAGCTGCCTTTACCTGAGCACATTGATGAGTCCAAAGTTATTGAGCGCATTCGCCCAGACAAAGACGTCGACGGCTTTCACCCGTACAACATTGGCCGCTTGGCACAACGCATACCTGTTCTACGTCCGTGCACCCCAATGGGGATCATGACGCTTATCGAATCCACAGGTGTAAAAACCCACGGATTGGATGCAGTGATCGTCGGCGCCTCGAATATCGTTGGTCGCCCTATGAGCCTAGAACTGCTATTGGCCGGCTGTACCACAGTGACTTGTCACCGCTTTACTAAAGACTTAAAAGAAAAGATTGGCCAAGCCGATCTTGTGGTGGTGGCTGTGGGTAAAGCGCACTTTATTCCAGGCGATTGGATCAAGCCTGGCGCTATTGTCATCGATGTGGGCATTAATCGCTTGGAAGACGGCTCTTTGGTGGGTGATGTAGACTTTGACAATGCCCGCGAGCGAGCCAGCTGGATTACCCCAGTGCCCGGTGGTGTGGGTCCAATGACCATTGCCAGCTTGATGCAAAACACGCTCTTCGCTTGCGAGCAATACCACGACGCTGGCTAAGGCTTGGCAGTCGCAAAACACAAGGAGCGCAATGCGCTCCTTTTTTATTGGTCAAACTCCCCTTGTAGGGTCGCGACAATTCGACGCGCACCACCACTGTCTCTGTGCTCACCTAATATCACTCCTTGCCAAGTCCCCAGATTAAGCCGGCCATTAGTCACCGGCAGCAGCACGCTGGCGCCAAGTAACGCCGCTTGAATATGGGCGGGCATATCGTCCGGCCCCTCATAGGTATGAGTGTAATAGTCGGCGTTTCGCGGTGCTAAGCGGCTAAAGTGGCTTTGCAGGTCCACGCGCACACTGGGATCGGCGTTTTCATTAATGCTCAAACTGGCGCTGGTGTGCTGAATGAACAAATGACAGCTGCCCGCGCGCATTTGTGCGAGTTCCGGTAACTGCGCCAGTATTTCATCGGTGACCAAGTGAAATCCCAATGGTCGTGGCTGCAGGCGTATGTTTTTCTGAATTAGTTGAAACATCTTTCCTTCTCAATCGGTTAGCTCGGCTCTTTGCCATTCCTAAGCGCGATCACTGACTAACAGATTTCAGTCGACTTAGGCTGGCCTTGTGTTTTACACTCGAATGAAACTGGTTAACAAGTTGTTACAAATGGCGCTAATCTCCCTGATCAAACGGCAAGCCATGCCGCTGAAAATTGCGGCAGGGGTTGCGCTCATTGTATTTGCCATCAATAGCGCGCTGACCGAACTGGCGGCGCAGCGCAAGCAAGAAATGGTGGAGCAAGAAGTTCGCTATCGCCTAGCAAATGTGCGCGCGCGCCTCGAACAAGGTCTCAACGCTTCTATCTTTTTAACTCAAGGCTTGGATGCCCACATTGCCAGTCATCACGAACTCGACTTGCGCGAGTTTAACGTGCTTGCCAAGGCTATCATGGACAGCGAACCCGAAATTCGCAACATCGGACTTGCGCCTAACAATGTGATTGAATACATCTACCCGCTCGAGGGTAACGAGGCGGCGCTAGGATTAGACTACATGCGCCGCGACAGCCAGCGCGATGCAGTGTTGTCCGCCATCGCCAGTAATCAAATCATGGTGGCAGGCCCGATTAAGTTGATTCAAGGCGGAGAAGGTGTCATCGCCCAAAAGCCGGTGTTCTATGAGGCCAACGAACGCCGGCGCTACTGGGGTATTGTCTCTATTGTGATCGATACTGAATCCTTGTATCGACGCGCCCGTTTATCCCAAGCCGAACAACATTTGCAGTTGTCGATTCGAGGCGTCGACGGCAAAGGGCCCGACGGCAAAACCTTCTATGGCGATCCCAGCCTGTTTGAGCAAAACCCGCAAACCTTGCTGGTCACTCTACCCAATGGCAACTGGCAACTGGCAGGTGTTCCAGTCGCCGGCTGGGCCGCTGCAACCCAACTGCATTGGATGTTCATTGCGGTCAATTTACTGATCACTTTGTCCATGGCGAGTATCAGTTTTGTGGCCGCCCATCACTATCAAGCTGCGAAGGCGATGGCCCGGCAAGACCCGCTCACCGGCCTCCCCAATCGTTTGAGGTTTGATGAGAAACTGGCTGAGTCACTTGATTACTGTCGACGCTACAGTGTGCGCGGTGCTCTGATGGTTATCGACTTAGACAAGTTCAAACCCATCAACGACCGACATGGACACACGGTAGGTGATGTGGTGCTGCAAACCGTTGCAGAGCGATTGGTCAAAGAGTTGCGCCGCAGTGATACTGTCTGCCGTATCGGTGGCGATGAGTT
Source organism: Paraferrimonas sedimenticola (assembly GCF_002282855.1). Classification (GTDB taxonomy): domain Bacteria; phylum Pseudomonadota; class Gammaproteobacteria; order Enterobacterales; family Shewanellaceae; genus Paraferrimonas; species Paraferrimonas sedimenticola. Next base: position 214,234 of record NZ_NRIR01000006.1, read on the forward strand.
CATTGTGATGTTGCCTCACATCACTAATGAGGACGGCTTAGAGGTGGTGTGTCAAAAATTGGTTGAGGCACTTACCCAGCCAATTGAAGTTAAGAAGAATCTTGTGGTGCAAATTGGCGCGAGTATTGGTGCCTGCTACTTCCCTCATACTCATATGCCGGAAAGAGACATTTTGGCGCAAGCAGATGCTGCCATGTATCGCGCCAAACAAAGCGGTGGTAGTGCCTACTACATTTCAGCGCCGCCGAAAGCCAACCTCAAAGCGGTTTAATCCCGCGAAAAATCCTTGTACATCCAAACATCACAGCGATTGTGAAGGCTAGCCATCGGGCCTTTCAGTCGCTCAAATCCCAACCGGTGATACAAAGCGATAGCTGCGGTCATGTTATTGAGCGTATCCAGATAACAGCCCTGATAGCCCTGCGCTTTGGCAAAATCTAACGCGCATTCGGTGAGCTTACGCCCTATTCCCTGGCCGCGACTTTCAGGTAGCAAAAACACTTTGCGCAGCTCGGCAACCTGTGGACGCTCAGCCAAGGCACCAATGCCACCGCCACCGACGAGCTCACCGTCTACTAAAGCGACCCAATATTGGCTTTTTTGCTCGGGGTGATAGTGCTGACTAAGGGCATCGACTTCGGCATCACCTGGGCCAAAACCCTCACCAACGGCGCCAAACTCGTGCCCGACTTGGCGAATAATAGCGGCCATTAACGGGTCGTAATCGCGCTCAATGGGAATAATTTGAAGCTGTGCTGACAAGCGAGTTAATCCTTAGGTCTCTCTGTCTTACAGCATTGGTACCAGAAACTCAGTTCAAACAACAGCCCCAGCGCTAGCGCTAAGTGCCCCGCGCCATTCATACCAAGGGCATAAAACACCACCGCCAGAATAATAAAGGTCAGAGCTTTTAAGGTTCGCATGAGATTCTCCTTAATCGGGTTAGTTGCCATACAAAACAGAGTATTGTCGCACTAGCAATGCCTGCTAGGTTGGCCAGAAAGTCGTTCACATCCAAAGTGCGATTAACCGACAAGCCTTGGCTTAGCTCATCAATACTGGCCAGCGCAATGCACCCCAGACTCGCCCAATACAGCCAAGGCCAAGCTCGTCGAACGGTAGCGTAGTTGCTGGCCAAAATCGCCAGCATGGTCAAGCCAGCATAGACGCAAAAATGACCTAACTTGTCGCCATAAGGCACGCTAGACACCCAGCGAAATAACCAGTTGTTATTACCTGAGAACGCAAGCCAAGCCACTAGGGTCAGTGCCAGCGCAGCAGCGAGCAAAGCAAGACGGCTTAGGGACAGCGGATTAATTCGCATTAGTGGCTCCGGTCACATCGACAACCCACGTCTCGAAAAAGTGCCGGCCACTCTTGATAGTGCTCTACTCGGCATTGAGCTTTGAGGTGGCCACAGGCGTTGACGCCAAACCGCACCACTTCATTGGGTGCGCCATCATGACGAATTTCTGTGGGTGTCAGCACGTGGCCGGCGGTATCTATCACATCGGCGGTTTGACATGCTGACAGTATGCATAGGGAAAGTAGGACAATGAGTGTTGTCTTCATGCGTACACCTCCTGTGTCACGCGTCTTGTTGAGACTTGTTTATTAGTTTAGTCCGAAACAAGGCCGATAAGCTCTCGATTTTGCACAATTATTGTTCAACGTGGATCGGCGACGGTAAATAACCAGCCTCTTTGCCAGCAGTCGCTCAAAGGTCTGATGTCGACTTCGGCTTCGATTAAACTCCCAAGGCTACTCGCATCTTCTAGGCGACTTAACAAGGCGTAGTCTGAAGCCTCAATGGCGTGCAGCTGAGGTTGATAGTCGTTGCGAACCCAAGCGTAATACGCGCTCGAGTTGAGCGACTTAGGTAACCAGTCTGCCCATGCGGTGGCTATTTGACTCAGCTCGCCAATTTGCACATTGGCTTGACGCTGAAAACACAAGTCCATGCTCTGTTGGGGCGACAAGCCCGAGAGGTCGGTGATGGCGTTCGGCTTATCGACAGGCGCACTGTGACACGCTTGATAGCCCCACTCGAGTCGAGCTAATTGGGCAAGGTATTCGCAAGCCAGTCCTGCGTAGATTTGATGCTCATTGTCCAGCCAAGGGATGAGTCCGTGAGCGTAATCATCCAGACTCGCCTGAGTCAGTGGGTGCTGGCGCTGGTAGTCATCGGCCAAGGCGCTAAAGCCGGAATGACCAAGACGCTGCATCAAATGCGGGTAGCAATTGCGCAATGCTCCGCGCAATCCCAGCCGCGTATTATTGCGATAAATAGCGGCTCTCTTATGCTCGGTTTGCAGTGCTTTTGGGGCCGTTGAGACGGCTACCAGTTTGGATTGCCAGTCTTTTAGACCGCTTGAAGGCACGGTTCAGCCCTCCTCGCCAGTGTGTCTATGATGGCTTGCGCTTTGTTGCGCTCCTCGAGCAGTTGAGACAGCTCAGGCAACTGGTGATCCCACTCGATCAGAGTCGGAATTGGGCCTGCTCCTTGCTGTACTTGCTCAAACAAACGCCAAACCGCCGCACAAATAGGATGGTTGTGGGCATCCAGCAAGTAATCGCCCTTGTCTTCAAACCCTGCTAAGTGCAGGTATGCCACCTGCTCAATGGGGTAGCCACTAATGTACTTTGCTAAGTCTTCGCCAAAATTAACACTGTTGACATAGGCGTTGTTGAGGTCTAGTAGCAATTTGCATCCGCTGCGCTGGCAAAGTTGGCCTAAGAACTCGGCTTCACTCATCTGGTTATCCGGGCAGCGAATATAAGCTGAGACGTTTTCGATAACTAATGGCTGCTTGATGACCTCTTGTACCTGCTGGACTCGCTGGCATACGTACGCCAAGCTCTCGTCTGTGTATGGCAGTGGTAACAAATCCGGTACAAATCGCCCATCGGCGTCGGAAAAGCTTAAGTGCTCCGAGTACATCAGGCTGCCCGTGTCTCGTTGTAAATCACGGATTTGATTTAGATAGTCGATATTTATTGGCGCTTGGCCACCGAGAGACAAACCCACGCTATGGATCACGCTGGGAAAACGTTCGCACAGTGCTAATAGGCCGTCTCGGTTGTACCCTCCTTTGGCCAACCAATTATCGGCAAGCACCTCCAACCAACCCACCTGTTCAGCGAGTTGGTTGTTGGTAAGCAATTCCTTTAGATGAGGGGCGCGCAGCCCAATACCTGCGCCCTCAAGAAAGTTAGGCATCTTTGGCTTTCTTGGCCGGTTTCACTTTTTTCACTTCACCGCCGGCTATCTTTTCGCAAGTGCCTTTGGGGACATAGACCCATTCGGTGGCCATATTGTCTTCTTTTGCTTGTCCTGCACAGCCGTGACTGCCATCAAGGGCACCACAATCGTTCATGCCCTTTTTGGCAATACCGGCACATTTTTCCCAGTGGGTGGGTTGGTCGGGCACGGCGTTGGCCGACAGGCTCACACCGGCACTAATTAAGCCGGCCATAGTGGTGGCTAGAATCGCATTATTGGTTTTCATCGCTCTGTCCTCTGTTAGGTGACCTTATATAAGAACCTAAAGGGGGAACTTGTCTTACAGTTTTTTTGAAGAGGTTATCGTCATTTGAGGTGAAATAGGCTGATTACCCCTGGTTATACAGCATTTAATTTTGAAAAATAGACTTCTTGTTTTAAATAGAAACTAGCGCTAAGCCAGCCTTGTAAGCGGGGGATATTTTGAACCTAAAGAAAGGATGAGCGCTGCAATTTACCGGGTGAACAATGCTCCTTGGTAACATGGTCCACCCAATCGAAAACTCGACTTGTTAATTATTTGCCAAACAGGAAAGTTAACGGTATTTCCAGTCGAGCACTCCAGGCATCTTCCGTGTGCTCAGCGCCACCAAAGGTTTGGGTTTGCCAGTCAACGCCTTGTCGATAGCCTTTATCCGCCATGACTAAGTCCATTTTCGCTTGCAGCGGCGGGTAGTATTTATCCAAGGTGGCAGTACCTAAATCAAAGTAAATTTTGTGCTGACCCGGCGCTGGTAGGTTGTCTTTAAAAAATGCCCGTAAGGCGGTAGGTACCTCTCCGTCGGGCTTTGGCGGAATTTGGCCTGGCCAATGGGTCGACAAACAAGCCGCCGAGCCAAAAGTGTCGGGGTAGCGACTAAGAGCATACAAACTGATAAGCCCGCCCATGCTCGAGCCCATTAATGCGGTATTGGCAGGACCAGTTTTTACCCTGTAATTGGCATCGATGAAGGGCTTTAACTCTTGAACCAAGAACTTAAGTAACCGATCGGCGTGTAGGCCTTGTTCGAAGCCTTGGTGTGCAAGCATTTGTTGGCGTTGCTCTGCGGTTAAGTAATCGGCAGCGCCTTGAGGAAAGTACTCACCACGACGGCGTTGACTGTGGTTGTCGATAGCTACCACGATAAACGGCTTGAGCGCCCCCTGTTGTTGCAATCGTCCTGCCGTATCGTCCACTTCCCATGCCTGTTTGTTCCAAGTGGTGTTCTTATCAAACAAGGCTTGACCATCAAACATGTATAACACTTGATAGTCTTTGTCCGCAGGATAGCCCTCGGGTAACCAAACCCGAACCGTACGCTGGTCAATGAACTTGGAAGGAAAATCCGCATAAGTGTCTAATTTACCGAGGCTTACTTCGACCGCCTGGCTTGCAACACTAAAAAAGAAAACGAAAAAAGGAATTATTATTCTGGTTATCAAAATCCTACTCCGAACACTAGAGTCAATACAATTCACCTTAACTCAGTGTGTGTGCTCGGAGCAATCCAACCAGTTGTTAGCGCTATTTAAACTGAGGTTGGCGCTTTTGCATGAAGGCGTTCATGCCTTCTTGGCCATCTTGAGATGCCACGCTAAGACCGATATCACGGGCTTCGATGGCCAACTGTTGTTGAAGACTATTGTTGTCGGTTGCACGCAGCAAGCCTTTCGCGCGTGCTTGCCCGGTTTTGCTGTAAGACAGTAGTTTGTGGGTGAGTAAGGTGACCTCGCCTTCAAAATCTTGGTCGTCCACCACTTGATTGATCAGACCCCAGTCGTGAGCCTCATCAGCACTCAGTAAACGGCTGGTATAGATAAGCTCCTGCGCTTTGCGCATGCCAACCAATCGCGGCAGGTAATAGCTGGCACCACCGTCCGGTGAGAAACCAATATTAGAATAAGCCATAGTGAACTTGGCGGCGCGAGTGGCAATCACCATGTCGGCCGCCACTGCCAGACTAAACCCAGCGCCGGAGGCAACGCCATTGACCGCGCACAATACCAAGGCATCCATTTCCGCCAAGTTGACCATAGTGAGATTGAGCAAAGCCACCTGAGCTTCTACCGCTGGAGCAATATCCCCGTCAATGCTCAACAGATAATTGATGTCGCCCCCTGCGCAGAAAAAACGCCCACTGGCGCTTATTACCACCAGCTTAATTTGCTCTTGTTGACGCAGCCATGTCGTCGCATCTGCCAACTCCTGCAGCATTTGACCACTCATGCCATTGGCGGCATCCGGGCGATTTAGGTGCAGTTTTGCCAGCGAGCCTTCACACTCAAGCAGTATGGTTTGAAACTGGGTCATGGGGTTTCCTTAATCTGAGCCTTCTTACCCTTATCTGTTTAGCTTACCTCGATTAGCTCTGCTTTTTAAGTCACAAAAAAAGCGCCCTAAGGCGCTTTTTAGCGAGTGAAACCAGCGATTACCAGCCAGTTTTCTCGCGTAGTGCTTTACCGATATCGGCTAGGCTGCGAACGGTAGTTACACCCGCATCTTCAAGGGCGGCAAACTTCTCATCAGCAGTACCTTTACCACCAGCGATAATTGCACCGGCGTGGCCCATGCGCTTACCTGGAGGCGCGGTAACACCCGCGATGTAAGAAACCACAGGCTTGGTTACGTTAGCTTTGATGTAAGCCGCGGCTTCTTCTTCTGCAGTACCACCAATTTCACCGATCATTACGATGGCTTCGGTTTGAGGGTCTTTCTCAAACATTTCCAACACGTCGATGAAGTTCGTGCCAGGGATTGGGTCGCCACCAATACCAACACATGTCGACTGGCCAAAGCCTTCGTCAGTGGTTTGCTTAACCGCTTCGTAAGTCAAAGTACCAGAGCGAGATACAATACCCACTTTACCTGGACGGTGAATGTGACCAGGCATAATACCGATCTTAGACTCGCCCGGGGTGATAATACCTGGGCAGTTTGGACCAATCATGCGTACGCCGGCTTGGTCTAGCTTGATCTTAACTTCGATCATATCCAAGGTAGGAATACCTTCGGTAATACAAACGATAAGCTCGATGCCTGCGTTAATGGCTTCCAAGATAGCGTCTTTACAGAAAGGCGCTGGAACATAGATAACAGAGGCAGTGGCACCAGTTTGCTCTACCGCTTCGGCTACTGTGTTAAATACTGGCAAACCTAGGTGAGTCTGACCGCCCTTACCTGGGCTTACACCACCAACCATTTGCGTACCGTACTCGATAGCTTGCTCAGAGTGGAAAGTCCCTTGACCGCCGGTGAAACCTTGGCAGATTACCTTGGTGTTTTTATCCAATAAAACTGACATTACACGCCCTCCGCCGCTGCTACTACTTTCTGCGCCGCTTCGGTTAGGCTGTTGGCGGCAATGATGTCTAGGCCAGACTCGGCCAATACTTTAGAACCCAACTCAGCGTTGGTGCCCTCTAAGCGGACGACTACCGGTACGGTAACGCCAACTTCTTTAACCGCGCCAATGATTCCTTCGGCAATCATGTCACAGCGAACGATACCGCCGAAGATGTTTACCAATACGGCTTTTACATTGTCGTCAGACAAAATGATCTTAAAGGCTTCAGCTACACGCTCTTTGGTAGCGCCGCCACCTACGTCTAGGAAGTTTGCAGGGCGACCGCCGTGCAAGTTAACAATGTCCATGGTACCCATGGCTAGGCCTGCGCCGTTTACCATACAACCTACGTTACCGTCGAGTGCGACATAGTTAAGGTCCCACTGGGCCGCGTGTGCTTCGCGCTCGTCTTCCTGACTTGGGTCGTGCATTTCACGGATACCAGGCTGGCGGTACAGAGCGTTGGAATCGATGTTTATTTTGCCGTCCAAGCAGTGCAGGTTGCCTTGTTCAGTGATAACCAGCGGGTTAATTTCAAGCAGAGCAAAGTCTTTCTCGATGAACATTTGCGCCAGACCCATGAAGATCTTGGTGAACTGCTTGATTTGCTCGCCTTTTAGACCCAGCTTGAAGGCCAAGTCACGGGCTTGATAGGCCTGAGGGCCAACCAGCGGGTCAATCGCTGCTTTGTGAATCAGCTCAGGGGTTTCCTCAGCGACTTTTTCAATCTCAACGCCGCCTTCGGTTGAAGCCATGAAGACTACGCGTTGGCTAGCACGGTCAACTACCGCACCTAGGTACAATTCTTGAGCGATGTCAGTGCAGCTTTCTACCAAAATCTTGCTGACCGGCTGACCGTTTTCGTCCGTTTGGTAGGTCACTAGGTTTTTACCTAGCCAGTTTTGGGCGAATTCTTTGATGGCTTCTTTGTTGTCCACCAACTTCACGCCGCCAGCTTTACCGCGGCCGCCCGCGTGTACCTGACATTTTACTACCCATTGATTACCACCGATCTTGTCAGCCGCTTCGGCCGCTTCTTGTGGGGTTGCGCAAGCAAACCCTTCGGATACGGGCAAACCGTACTTGGCAAACAAGAGTTTTGCCTGATACTCGTGCAAATTCATAATCGTGTGTCCGTTACTTCTTATTGTGTGGGTGCCGACTCAAGGCTGAGTCGGCGTATCGCTCGAAAGCTTGGGGTTAGATGTCCAACAGCAGACGCGTTGGATCTTCCAGGATTTCCTTAATGGTCACCAAGTAGCTGACCGATTCCTTTCCATCAATGATGCGGTGATCGTAAGACAACGCCAGGTACATCATAGGTAGGATTTCAACTTGACCGTCAACTGCCATCGGACGCTCTTTAATGGCGTGCATGCCCAAAATCGCGCTTTGTGGCGGGTTGATGATCGGCGTAGACATCAGCGAACCAAACACACCACCATTGGTGATGGTGAAGTTGCCGCCCATCATATCGTCTACGGTTAGTTTGCCATCGCGACCTTTAATCGCCAGTTCGCGAACGGCTTTCTCGATATCCGCCAGGCTCATGCTGTCGGTATTGCGCAGCACAGGGGTTACCAAACCACGAGGGGTAGAAACCGCGATGCTTACGTCGAAATAGTTGTGATAAACAATGTCATCACCGTCGATAGAAGCGTTAACGGCAGGAAAGCGTTTTAGCGCTTCGGTTACCGCTTTGATGTAGAAAGACATAAAGCCCAAACGAATGCCGTGCTTCTCTTCAAACACGTCTTTGTACTGCTTGCGCAAGTCCATAATCGGCTTCATGTTAACTTCGTTGAAGGTAGTCAACATGGCGGTAGAGTTCTTGGCATCCAACAGACGCTCGGCGATGCGCTTGCGCAAACGGGTCATAGGCACGCGTTTTTCAGAGCGCTCGCCCAGCGCTTCGACCGCAGGGGCCGCAGCGGCTGCAGCAGCAGGAGTTGGCGCAGGCTTGCTTTCGGCATCTTTTAGGTGCTTCTCGATGTCTTCGCGGGTAATACGACCGCCAACACCTGAACCTTTAAGCTGAGCCACATCAATGTTGTGCTCGGCCACTAAACGGCGAACCGCCGGGCTTAGCTCATCGCTTGATTCTTCAGCGGCAGCAGCAGGCGCCGCTTCCGCTTCGGCTTTGCTCACCTCAGCGCCAGCAACCGCGCCAGCGGTCATGTTGGCAATCACTTGCTCGCCCAATACGGTTTCGCCTTCTGGGAACAAAATTTCGCCCATTTGGCCGTCTTCTGGCGCAGGTACTTCCAGTACTACCTTGTCAGTTTCGATATCAACCAGAATGTCGTCACGAGAAACCGCTTGGCCAGGTTGCACATGCCAAGTCGCAATGGTGGCGTCAGCCACGGACTCTGGTAATACGGGAACCTTAATTTCGATGGTCATTTATCCCTATCCTTCTCTATCTTATTCTTTGTCCAAGCCCAAGGCGCTACTGACCAGGTCTTGTTGTTGTTGCATGTGCAGCGATGGGTAACCAACCGCTGGGCTGGCCGACGCAGAACGGCCGGCATAACTTAGGCTGGCGCCTTTTGGAATCGCAATGTGGAAGTGGTGCTGCGAGCAGTACCAAGCGCCTTGGTTTTGCGGTTCTTCCTGACACCAAACGAAATCTTCAACGTGGGCGTAGTCTTTTAGAATGGCTGCCACTTCCTCGTGCGGGAATGGATACAACTGTTCGATACGCACAATCGCCACGTCGTTCTTTTCGGCTTTGCGACGAGCGTCTAGCAGGTCGTAGTACACCTTACCGCTACAGAACACCACGCGCTTAACCGCTTTCGGGTCTAGCTCGTCCACTTCGCCAATGGCGTTGTGGAACTGGCCGTCGGCCAACTCTTCTAAGCTAGATACCGCCATTGGGTGGCGCAGTAATGACTTAGGCGACATGACTACTAGCGGACGGCGCATCGGGCGCACCACCTGACGGCGCAGCATGTGGTAAACCTGCGCTGGGGTTGATGGAATACACACTTGCATATTGTGATCCGCACACAGCTGTAGATAACGCTCTAGACGCGCACTGGAGTGCTCTGGTCCTTGGCCTTCGTAGCCGTGTGGCAGTAGCAAAGTCAAACCGCACAAACGGCCCCACTTAGCTTCACCCGATGACAAGAACTGATCCACAACCACCTGAGCACAGTTGGCAAAGTCACCAAATTGCGCTTCCCAAATGGTTAAGCCCTTAGGCTCGGCAGTGGCATAGCCGTATTCGAATGCCATTACTGCAGCTTCTGACAGCACAGAGTCGGTAATGTCGATTGGGCCTTGCTCTTCGGACAAGTTGCGCAATGGCATGTAAGCAGTGGCGTCTTGCTGGTTGTGCAGTACCGCATGGCGGTGGAAGAAAGTACCACGCCCTGAGTCCTGCCCAGTCAAACGCACGCGATGACCCGAGTCCAGCAAGGTGGCGTATGCCAGAGTCTCGGCAAAACCCCAGTCGACTTTTTTGTCGCCAGCGGCCATGGATTGACGGTCTTTGTAGATTTTCGCTACACGACTTTGGACCTTGTAGCCCTCGGGAATGTCGCACATCTTTTCGGTAAGCGAATTCAGCTTATCGCGGTCGATCTGCGCCGGATACTCGTCATCCCACTGATGATCTAAGTACGGCGTCCAGTCCACCGAATGCTCGGTCATTGGACGCCACTCTTCCACCACGCACTCGCCTTTATCTAGCGCATCTCGGTAGTGGTTGATCATCTCGGTTACAGAGGCCGCTTCGATACCACCTTTGGCAATCAAACGGTCGGCGTACAACTTGCGAGTGGTTGGGTGCTTTTTAATCTTCTGGTACATCAACGGCTGAGTCGCATTTGGCTCGTCCGCTTCGTTGTGACCGTGACGACGGTAACAGACCAAGTCAATCACTACGTCGCGCTTAAACTGGTTGCGATAATCCACCGCCAGTTGCGCTACGTAAGCCACGGCTTCTGGGTCATCCGAATTCACGTGGAAAATCGGTGCCTGAACCATCTTGGCAATATCAGTACAGTAAGGAGTCGAGCGGGTATCCATCGGATTCGAAGTGGTGAAGCCCACTTGGTTGTTAACCACGATGCGAATGCTACCGCCAACCTTAAAGCCGCGCGCTTGCGACATGTTAAAGGTCTCTTGCACCACGCCCTGCCCGGCAATCGCCGAGTCACCGTGAATCGTGATGGGCATCACTTGCTGGCCATTGTCACAGCCGCGACGGTCTTGGCGGGCGCGTACCGAACCCATGACCACAGGATTGACGATTTCCAAGTGAGACGGGTTAAACGCCAAGGCTAAGTGAACATTACCGCCTGGGGTGGCAAAGTCCGAAGAGAAGCCTTGGTGGTATTTCACGTCGCCCGAGCCTAGTGACTCGTCTTGCTTACCGGCAAACTCGTCAAACAAGTCGCCCGGTTTCTTACCCAGAATATTGATAAGTACGTTGAGGCGGCCGCGGTGCGCCATGCCCACAACCACTTCTTTAGTACCCGACTCACCGGCGCGATATATCAGCTCGCGCATCATAGGAATAAGCGAGTCGCCACCCTCGAGGGAGAAACGCTTGGCACCCGGGAACTTGGCACCTAAGTACTTCTCCATGCCCTCAGCGGCGTTCAAACCTTCGAGAATTTGGCGCTGTTTATCCGCGTCGAATTGAGCGCGGCCTAAGGCTGGCTCCAAGCGGTTTTGGATCCAACGTTTCTCTTCGGTGTCGGTGATGTGCATGTACTCTGCACCAATCGAACCACAGTAGGTTTGCTTGAGCGCAGAAACCAGCTCTTTTAGCTTCATGGTGTCGCCACCGTAAGCAAAAGAACCAGTATTGAATTCGCGTTCCATATCGGCGTCGGTCAGACCGTGAAAAGCTGGGTCTAATTCAGAAACCGTATCGCGCTTCCACAATTCCAATGGGTCCAGGTTAGCGTGCTGATGGCCACGGAAACGATGGGCATTAATCAACTGCAGCACTTTAACCTGCTTAGCATCGGTTTCAGGGTCGCTAACGCGCACGGCGCGCTGGTGCTGGCTGTCACTAGCTAAACTTTTAAAGTAATCGCGGACTTTGGAATGGGGAGTGTCTTGAAGATCTTGAAACTGAGGTAAGGATTCGAAAACAGCCAACCAGTCGGATGACACCGACTGTGGGTCTTCTAAGTAGGCTTCGTACATTTCTTCAACATAAGAGGCGCTGTTGCCTCCCAGGTGGGAAGAATCTAGCCAAGCCTTCATGCTGCCTTGCTGCATTTAGTCTCCCTTGAGCTACTTCTTATTGTCGGCATTTGTGTGACCGACTTTACAGAACTCCCCCTAGTTTTCCTAGAGGGAGATCCGCTATTTTTTGCTATTTTGCAAATCGTTAAACCGCACGCTGTAAAAGCATGGATTTAATGTGACCAATTGCCTTAGTTGGGTTGAGTCCTTTCGGGCAAACATTAACGCAATTCATGATGCTGTGGCAGCGGAAAACGCTAAAGGCGTCGTCCAGTTCAGCCAAGCGCTCATCGGTGGCGGTATCGCGACTATCGATAAGGAAACGATAGGCGTGCAACAGGCCGCTAGGACCGACAAACTTGTCTGGATTCCACCAGAACGACGGACACGCGCTTGAACAACAAGCACACATGATGCACTCGTACAAACCGTCAAGATGCTCGCGCTGCTCAGGCGATTGCAAATGCTCGCGCGCAGGCTGGCGGCCATCGTTGATCAAGTACGGCTTAATCTTTTCGTACTGCTTGTAGAACTGAGTCAAATCGACCACTAAATCGCGCACAACCGGCATCCCAGGCAGTGGACGAATCTCTAGCTTCTTGCCTTTGAAAGTGGATAGCGGAGTGATACACGCTAGGCCATTGGTGCCGTTCATGTTCAAACCATCCGAGCCGCAAACCCCTTCGCGACATGAGCGACGGAAAACCAGCGTCGAATCCTGCTCTTTTAGCAGCATCAGTACGTCTAGCACCATCAAATCAGAACCCTCTGGAATATCCAGCTGGTAGTCTTGCATCCGTGGCTTAGTATCTACGTCCGGGTTGTAGCGATAAATCGCAACATTAACATTCATTATCGACAACTCCTTAATAAGTACGCTTCTTCGGTGGGAAGGCTTCACGAGTGACTGGGGTCATGTTGACCTCGCGCTTTTGCATGCTCTCAGAGACTGGGTCGAAGATGCTGTGACACAACCAGTTCTCATCGTCGCGCTCTAGGAAGTCTTCACGACTGTGAGCACCACGGCTTTCGGTGCGGTAGTTAGCCGCATAAGCGGTAGCAATCGCAGTCGACATTAGGTTGTCTAGCTCCAGACACTCGATGCGCTGAGTGTTGAACTCGGCTGAGTTATCCGACAGCTTGGCATTGGCCAAACGCTCGCGAATTTTCTTGAGTTCTTCCAGACCTTCGGCCATGGCTTCACCGGTACGGAATACCGAGAAGTTCAGCTGCATACACATTTGTAGGTCTTTGCGGATTTGGGTTGGATCTTCACCGTCTTTGTTGTTTTCCCAACGGTTGTAGCGCTCAAGTGCGGCATCCAAGTTGGCTTGGGTGGCTTCTTTCGGCTCTGGAATGCTATCTAGAGTTTCGCCGAGGTGCTTACCCGCCGCGCGACCAAATACCACCAAATCCAACAGGCTGTTACCGCCAAGGCGGTTAGCACCGTGCACCGATACACAAGCAATTTCACCGACAGCCAAAAGACCGTGGATGTCGTAGTCATTGCCGTTCTCATCCATGTTCACCACCTGACCGGTCCACTTGGTCGGAATACCGCCCATTTGGTAGTGACAGGTTGGGATAACTGGAATTGGCTCTTCCACTGGGTCTACGTGCGCAAAGGTACGCGATAGTTCGCAGATGCCTGGCAAACGGCTTTCTAGTACTTCTTTACCCAAGTGGTCTAGTTTCAGCTTGATGTGTGGGCCCCATGGACCGTCGCAGCCGCGACCTTCGCGGATTTCGGTCATCATAGAGCGAGCAACCACGTCGCGACCGGCCAAGTCTTTGGCGTTTGGCGCGTAACGCTCCATGAAGCGTTCGCCGTCTTTGTTGAGAAGGTAACCACCTTCACCACGACAACCTTCGGTTACCAACACACCGGCACCGGCAATACCGGTTGGGTGGAACTGCCACATTTCCATGTCTTGCAGTTGAATGCCAGCACGAGCCGCCATGCCAACACCATCACCAGTGTTGATGTGTGCGTTTGTGGTCGAAGCAAAGATACGCCCTGCACCACCTGTGGCGAGCACAGTCGCTTTGGCTTTAAAGTAAACCACTTCACCGGTTTCGATATCGATAGCCGTCGCACCAACAACCGCGCCGTCGTCATTCTTCACCAAATCCAGTGCATACCACTCGGAGAAGACTTCGGTTTGGTTCTTAACGTTCTGTTGGTACAGACAATGCAGCAGCGCGTGGCCAGTACGGTCAGCAGCCGCTGCGGTACGAGCCGCTTGCTCGCCACCAAAGGCCTTAGATTGACCGCCGAAAGGACGCTGGTAAACGCGACCATCTTCAAAACGCGAGAAAGGCAGACCCATGTTCTCTAGTTCGAAAATCGCTTCTGGACCGGTTTTACACATGTACTCGATGGCGTCTTGGTCACCGATGTAATCGGAGCCTTTAACCGTGTCGTACATATGCCACTCCCAGTTGTCTTCGTGAGCATTGCCCAGCGCGACAGTAATACCGCCTTGGGCAGATACTGTGTGAGAACGGGTAGGAAAGACTTTAGAAAGCAGCGCACAGCTTTTGCCTTCTTTTGAAATTTGTAGAGCAGCGCGCATGCCCGCACCGCCTGCGCCAATTACGATGGCGTCGTATTCTCTAACTTGGATTTTCACTTACACACCCCACACAATCACAAAGCCAGCAACCAAGTAACTAAAGGCCGCTACTACAAACAAGAATTGCAGTACGCCGCGCAGCACATGCGCTTTGACGTAGTCGGTCAATACCTGCCAGATACCGATCCAGGCGTGGATCAGTAGCGCAATCAGGGTAACCAGGGTGAACACCTTCATTGGCAGTGTGGCAAACAGACCTTGCCAAATATCGAAGGTCAGTTGCGGCGTGCTTACCACAAACACCAACATGAAGATGGAATAACAGGCCAGCACCACGGCGCTAGCGCGAATAAGGATGAAATCATGAACGCCCGAGCGTCCAAAACTGGCGGCATTAGTTACCATAACCAAACTCCCATGGATGCAGATAGGACGGCGGCCACAGCGAAGGTGACCTTAGCGGACAACAGGCCTGATGACATTTCTTCCCAGTAGCCAGCGTCCATGATCAAATGGCGAATACCGGCAAGTAGGTGATAGATCAAGGCGGTGACTATTCCCCACAGCACGAACTTAGCGAAGGGAGAAGTCAGGCATTGTTGCAATTCAGCGAAGCTATCTGCGGAATCTAGGCTCAGATTCAATAGCCACAACAGCACGCCAATGGCGAAGAACATGATGACACCGGATACGCGGTGCAGGATGGATGCAATGGCCGTCGCGGGAAAGCGAATGGTCTGCAGGTTCAGATGAACGGGTCTTTGCTTTTTCACAAGTTGCTCACTCAGCTCCTTTGAGCATTTTGTTATTGTTAGAGCAGCTTTCACCATATTTTGCTTATATTTGGCAAAGCTAAGTAAAAAAAAGTGAGGCAATACAAGTGGTTAAAACAAGCTAAAATGCGTTCAACAACTCCGTAATAACAGTGTGATTTTTAACCGTTAAAACCGCTCGGAAAGCAACACGCAGCAAGTATACAATCGCACAAAGTCAAATACAAACATCACAGTTTTTAAAATTATTTTTTTTAATGTTGGAGCTGTAACAGGCTCTACAGCTAGAAAATCACAGTTTTGTTAGATTGATCCAAACGATTTAAACACGCATATGAATTGAAATGTGATCTTGATTAACGGTAAAGTAAGCGCACCAACAAGAGCGCAACCACAGTTACCCCAAACGAGATAGGGTTAATAGAGTGTTATAAGCGCCAGGTGTGACGAGCCATTTTTACTTTAAAAATAAGAAATATCTCACTGTACAATTGAAGTAAGGAGAGAGATATGGCTGAACTTAAGGCCAATCTGCAACTGCCCAACGACCAATCCATCGAGCTACCGGTAAAACACGGAACCGCTGGCCACGCTGTGGTTGATATCAGCAAACTTGGCGGTACGGGCCACTTCACTTTTGATCCAGGCTTCCTAGCCACTGCATCTTGTGAATCCAAGATCACCTACATCGACGGTGCCAAAGGCATTTTACTGCACCGCGGCTATCCCATTGATCAATTGGCCAAGAACTCAAGCTATCTAGACGTTTGCTACTTGCTGCTACACGGCGAACTGCCAAATCAAAGCGAATACCAAGAATTTGCGCGCCTGGTGCGCGAGCACACCATGGTAAACGAGCAATTGGTTAGCTTCTTCCGCGGCTTCCGTCGCGACGCTCACCCGATGGCCATCATGTGTGGTGTAGTGGGTGCCCTATCGGCCTTCTACCACGACTCACTAGACGTCAACATCGACTCGCACCGCTCTATCGCAGCGTTCCGCTTGATTTCTAAGATGCCTACGCTGGCGGCGATGTCGTACAAGTACTCCATCGGTCAACCTTTCGTATATCCGAAAAACAGCCTGAGCTACGCCGGTAACTTCCTGAACATGATGTTCTCTGTTCCTTGTGAAGACTACGAAGTGAACCCAGTGGTTGAGCGCGCCATGGACCGCATCTTTATCCTGCACGCAGACCACGAGCAAAACGCTTCAACCTCGACCGTGCGACTAGCGGGTTCATCCGGTGCTAACCCATTCGCCTGTATCGCTGCGGGTATCGCTTCACTTTGGGGCCCTGCCCACGGTGGCGCTAACGAAGCCTGCTTGGAGATGCTAGAAGAAATTGGTTCAGTGGATCGTATTCCTGAGTTCATCAAGCGCGCCAAAGACAAGAACGACCCGTTCCGTCTCATGGGCTTCGGTCACCGCGTTTATAAGAACTTCGACCCACGCGCAACAGTAATGCGCGAGTCGTGCCACGAAGTATTGAAAGAGCTAAACATCAAGGATCCTTTGCTCGACGTAGCCATGGAACTTGAGCAAATCGCTCTGAACGACCCTTACTTCATCGAGAAGAAGCTGTATCCAAACGTGGACTTCTACTCGGGCATCATCATGAAGGCGATTGGTATTCCGACCAGCATGTTCACCGTAATCTTTGCCCTGTCTCGCACAGTTGGCTGGATTGCCCACTGGAAAGAAATGCTAGAGCAGCCTGGACATAAAATCGGCCGTCCTCGTCAGCTATACACTGGCTATGACCAACGCGACTTCCTGTCGCTGTCGGACCGCCCTAAAGGCTAAGTTCCAGAAAACCAAAACAAAGCGCTCCTATTCAGGGGCGCTTTTTTTACGTCTGCGATACAGGACTTCACAATTGTTTACGTTTTTAAACCTTTTGTGGTGCTCAAACTGTTTAAACTAAGGTCGTTAATAAAATGCTAATACAAGGTTAATAAAAGTCGCCAACTATTGAACATTTCCGCCAATAAGTAGCGAACTTTGGATAAGCAGAATTCTCAATGCAGGCTGAAAACATAATAAAACCATACAGTTATATTATCTGGCACAGGGTCTGCAATGTAATGGCCAACCCGGAGCAAGTCGTTGCGCTCCCCCATAATTACCAATACCCAGCTTGTAGCAAACAAGCCGCTTAAGGAAAACGCCATGAAATCATTAGCGACGCTTTCTTCACTCGCCTTAGCCTGTGCCTTATTGGTTGGCTGCAACGCAGAGCAGCAGACCGCAGAAGAGAAGAAGGAAGACGAATTTCTTATCCCAGTAGAAATTAGCGAGGTCAGCCTTGGCGATATTTCCTCTTACTACAGCACCACAGCCACTTTAGAAGCCCCGCAAGAATCCATGGTGGTTAGTCGTTTGGCCGGTATTGTTGAGAGTCTGCACGTAGAAGAAGGTGACCGAGTTCAAGCGGGCCAATTGCTGGCCACGGTCGATGCCAAACGCCAGAAGTTCGACCTAGACCGCGCCCAGGCAGAAGTGGAAATCATCGAGCAGGAGCTCAACCGCCTGCGCAAAATTAAAAACCAACAGTTTTTGAGCCGAGATAGCATGGCCAAGCTTGAGTACAACCTGCAAGCCGCTATCGCCAATCGCGACTTGGCCGCTTTGAAGGTAGAAGAGTCGCAAATTCGCTCGCCAATCGATGGCGTGGTGGCCAAGCGTATGGTGAAACTGGGCAACATGGCGACCGAGTATCAGCAATTATTCCACGTGGTTAATGAGTCTGAGTTGCACGGCATTGTTTACTTACCCGAGCAACAGCTCAATTACTTACGCTTGGGTCAGCACGCCAAAATCGAGCCCACCGCCAGTAAAGATAAAAGCTTTGATTCTACCGTGTTGCGCATAAGTCCTGTAGTAGATGCCAACAGTGGTACCTTTAAAGTCACCCTAGCAGTACCGAATCAGTCGCACGAACTAAAAGCCGGTATGTTCGCTCGAGTACAGCTGAAATATGACACCCATGAGCAAGTCATCACAGTGCCCGTGAACTCACTGGTTAACCAAGACAATGGTAAAGCCATCTTTGTATTGGGAGAGGACGGTAAGCAAGTAGAGCGACGTCAGGTGCAAACCGGTTATCGCGAAAACAACCGCATTGAGATTGTCGACGGCTTAAGTCTGGACGACCAAATTATTGTGCGTGGCCAGCACAACCTCAAAGACGCTGCCAAAGTTGAAGTTATTGCTCCGCTAGACATAGCTACCGCACAAAAATAACAGGGTGACATCATGAGCTTAATTAAAACCTCGGTGAACCGTCCGGTCACCGTATGGATGTTTATGGTCGCCATTATCCTGTTCGGCATGGTGGGTTTCTCCCGCCTAGCGGTCAAGCTACTACCGGATTTGAGCTACCCAACCATCACCATTCGCAGCCAATACCCAGGCGCGGCGCCGGTTGAAGTCGAACAACTCGTCGCTAAGCCCATCGAAGAATCCGTGGGTGTGGTTAAAGGCCTACGCAAAATCTCCTCGGTCTCTCGCGCCGGTATGTCCGATGTCATCTTGGAGTTCGAATGGGGCACCAATATGGACATGGCGATATTGGATACTCGCGAGAAACTGGACACGGTGCAGTTACCGCTGGACATCAAAAAGCCACTGATTTTGCGCTTTAACCCAAACCTCGACCCGATTGTGCGCTTTGCTCTGACGCCAGATGAAGGCTCGAGCTTAAACCTCAAAACTCTGCGCACCCTTGCCGACGAAGAGCTAAAACGTCAGTTCGAAGCCGTGGGTGGTGTGGCCACCGTTCGCCTCTCAGGTGGTTTGGAGCGCGAAATTCAAATTGTGCTCAATCAGCAGCAGTTGTCTCAGCTCAATCTCAGCGCCGAAGCCATTCAAAACCGTATCGCTCGAGAGAACATGAACGTCTCCGCGGGTAAGGTGATTCAGGGTGACAAGGAGCTGTTGGTACGAACCCTCAATCAGTTCGACGATCTTGAGCAATTGCGCCAAGTGGTGGTGTATCAAGACAACACTAAGCTGGTTCGCCTTGGGGATATTGCCCAAGTGTTGGATGAACACAAAGAACGCTCGGACATGGTGCGTTTGAACGGTAAAGAAGCGGTTGAGCTATCTATCTATAAGGAAGGCGATGCCAACACGGTAGCGGTCGCTCAACGCCTGCGCGATAAAATGAGCCAGATAAACCAAGGTAAATTGCCAGTAAAAGTCGGCATGATCTACGACCAATCCGAGTTCATTGAAAGTGCCGTGGGTCAGGTCACTAGTGCTGCTCTGATGGGCAGTGTGTTGGCCATGCTCATCATCTATTTGTTCCTAAGAGATGTACGCGCCACCTTAATCATCTCTCTGTCGATACCCTTCTCGGTGATCGCCACCTTCAACATGATGTATTTCGCCAACATCAGCCTGAATATCATGTCCTTGGGTGGCATAGCGTTAGCCGTGGGTCTGCTCGTGGATAACGCCATTGTGGTGCTGGAGAACATTGACCGCTACAAGCAACAAGGTCTGTCTCGCTTGGCGGCGGCGGTTAAAGGCACCTCAGAAGTGAGCGGCGCGATTGTGGCCTCTACCCTCACCTCTCTGGCGGTATTTGTCCCGCTGATTTTTGTCGAAGGCGTGGCTGGTGCCTTGTTCTCCGACCAAGCGCTCACCGTTGCCTTTGCGCTGATTGCCTCTTTGCTAGTAGCGTTAACCGCGATTCCTATGCTGGCCTCGCGTTCGGGTTTCCAATCCCTGCCTGAGCCTCCGGAGAAGCCGGAAAAGGCTAAGCCAACCACTCGCTTGGGACGCATCAAGCAAACCAGTGCCACGGTATTTAGCTTTCCATTTTGGCTAGTGTTTAACTGGATCCCAGCGCAAATCCTGACCCTGGTGCTTTTGCTGTCTCGCTTTTTCGCCTGGCTAACCGGTTTGATCATGCGTCCGATCGCCGCTGCTTTTCAGTGGCTTTATGGGCTGCTTGAGTCGCTGTACAAACCCATGATTGGCGCGGCGTTGCGCTTTCATTGGGCGACGCTAGCCATTGCGCTAATTTTCACTCTGAGCATTGGCTCTCTGCTACCTAAGTTGGGTGTTGAGTTAATTCCACGCATGAATCAGGGTGAATTTTACGTAGAAATTCAGCTACCGCCTGGTACGGATGTGAGCCAGACCGATAACGTGCTACGTCAGCTAGCCAGCAGTATTCAAGGCGAAGCCAGTGTTAAAACCATCTACAGTCAGGCGGGTTCAGGTGGCCTGCTAACCTCAGATTCCAATCGCGCTGGTGAGCATTGGGGCCGCTTACACGTGGTACTGAATGACGCCGAGCAGTATGCGGCGGTGGCTCAAAAAGTACGCATGGCTGCCACTCGAGTGCCGGAACTTGAGTCCAAGGTAAAACAGCCCGAACTGTTTACCTTCAAGACCCCATTGGAAATCGAGTTAAACGGCTACAACCTAGAGCAATTAAAAGCCGCCTCGTTGAAGTTGGTGGACGCCCTAGCCGCACGCCCTCGCTACGCAGACGTGCAATCAAGCTTACGCGATGGCCAGCCCGAATTGACCGTGCGCTTTGACCACGCTCGTCTCGCCGCTTTGGGTATGGATGCACCAACGGTCGCCGCGGCAATCGCCAATCGCGTCGGTGGTCAGGTGGCCAGCCAATACACGGTGCGCGATCGCAAGATTGATATCCTGGTGCGCAGCCAACTCAGCGAGCGCGACTCGGTGGAAGACGTGGAACAGTTGCTGATTAATCCAGACGCCGCCTATCCGGTGCCACTGAGCGCCGTCGCCGATTTGGAGTTGGCCAAAGGCCCGTCGGCAATCAATCGTGTCGCACAACAGCGCGTCGCGATTGTCAGCGCTAACCTGAACTTCGGCGACCTATCGCAAGCGGTTGAAGAAGCTCAATGGGTACTAGAGCAAGTCGACCTGCCTAACAGCATTCAAGCGCAAGTGGCCGGCCAGAACGAAGAGATGGAAAGCTCGTTCCGCTCGCTGCAGATTGCCCTGCTGTTAGCGGTATTCTTGGTCTACGTAGTGATGGCTAGCCAGTTTGAATCCTTGTTGCACCCACTACTGATTTTGGTTGCAATTCCGATGGCGGCCGCAGGCAGTATCTTGGGGCTATTTATTACGGGCACCCACCTGTCCGTGGTGGTGTTTATCGGACTTATCATGCTCGCCGGTATTGTGGTGAACAACGCGATTGTTCTGGTGGACCGAATCAATCAGCTGCGCGCTAGCGGCAAACAGCGGTTGGAGGCGATTCGCGAAGCCGCCGAAAGCCGCCTACGCCCAATTATGATGACCACTTTGACCACCACCTTGGGCTTGATGCCGATGGCGCTGGGTCTCGGCGATGGCGGTGAAGTACGCGCGCCGATGGCCATTACAGTTATCTTTGGATTGGTGTTTGCCACTTTGCTGACCTTGGTGGTGATCCCCGCCTTGTACGCCAGCTTTGACCGCAAACGCTTTGCCAAAGCCGGATAGGAGGCCGACATGAGTCAAACCAAATTGGACATGACCTCGCTGGCACTAAAACGCCCAGTGACTACCATGATGGCCTTCCTATCACTGCTGTTGTTAGGACTAGTATCGGCCAAATTACTGCCGCTGGAGATGTTTCCGGGCATTGAGATCCCTAAGGTTTTCGTGCAGGCACCCTATCAAGGCTCAACCCCTGCTGAGACCGAGCGCCAGGTCACCAAGATACTGGAGGAAGCGCTGGCCCAAATGAGCGGTGTTCAAGAGATGCGCTCATGGTCGAACGAAGACGGTGCCTTTATCGATTTAAACCTTAAATGGGGCGAGTCGATTGCCAACAAAAGCCTGGAGGCTCGCGAAAAAATCGACGAAGTGCGTCATTTGTTACCCAGAGATCTGGAACGAGTATTCGTGCGTCAGTTCTCTACCGAAGACATGTCAATTCTAACCCTGCGGATCTCTTCAGAGCGCGAGCTGTCCAACGCTTACGATTTGTTGGACAAACAACTAAAGCGTCCCCTTGAGCGGGTTCAGGGGGTCTCCAAGGTTGAGCTCTACGGGGTTAACAAGAAGCAAGTTGAGATTCGAGTAAACGCCGATCGCCTGTCTGCTTCTGGCCTGTCTTTAACCCAGCTCCAGCAACAACTGGCTCGTGAGAACTTTGTTCTAGCCGGCGGCCTAATTCGTCGCCCAGGACAGGTGCTAAACCTAAACCCGCAAGGGGAGTTTCGCAGCATTGAGGAGATTCAAGCCTACGTGATTGCGCCGGGGCTAACCTTGGGTGATATCGCCGATATCGGTTTTCAACTGCCCGAAAACCGCGAACGTCGCCACTTGGATGGCAACTACGCGGTTGGACTGAACATCTTTAAAGAGTCTGGCGCCAATCTCGTCGAAGTGGCTGACCGAGTCCTAAAAGTGGTGGACGAGGTAAAAGCGAATCCTCAGTTTAACGGCATCAAAATGTACGTGATGGAAGATCAGGCGAAAAGCGTGAAAGCTTCGATTCGGGACCTAACTTTAGCGGGGTTACTCGGTGCCTTCTTGTCTTTCTTCGTACTTTATTTATTCTTGCGCAACTTCCGCATGACGCTAGTTGTGGTCACCTGTGTACCTGTGTCGATAGCGATTACGCTAGGCGCTATGTACCTATTGGGCTACACCCTAAACATTTTGTCGATGATGGGATTGTTGCTCGCCATTGGTATGCTGATCGATAACGCTGTGGTTATCACCGAGAGTATTCTTCAGGAACAACAAAAAGGCGAAAGCGATGCGATTCAAAAGGGCGTGAACAATGTCAGTTTGGCGGTTCTTGCCGGTACCCTAACTACAGCGATTGTGTTTCTGCCCAACATCTTTGGTACCAAGAACGAACTGACCGTGTTCTTAGAGCACGTAGCGATTTCCATTTGTATTTCGCTAGGCGCTTCGTTACTGGTGGCTCGCACCTTGCTGCCGCTGATGCTGAAGAAGTTCCACATTACTTCCAAACCCAAAACCCAAGACGGTCGTTTGTACCGAGGTTATCGCCGTTCGTTGAACTGGTGTTTGACCCATCCTCGTTGGTCGACTGTCATCGCTGTAGTGATCCTAGCCTCAACTGCCCTGCCGCTGTCTATGGTTCAGCAAGACCAGTCGGACAACAATGAGAAGGTGCGTTTGTTCATCAACTACAACGTGGAAGGTCGCCACTCGATGGCGGTGACCGAAGCCTTAGTCAACGAAATGGAAGCTTACTTGTTTGCCAACAAACAAGAGTTTGGCTTTGAGTCTGTGTACAGTTTCTACGCCCCTTGGCGCGCCGAGTCGACCCTTATCTACCCAGAAAGCCACGACTTGGACATGGATGTGATTAAAAAGAAAATCCGTGAAGGTTTTCCTAAGTTCGCCATTGCCAACCCTCAGTTTGGCTGGCGTGGCAATGAAAATTCAGGCATTCGAGTCACTCTCACCGGCCGCTCCACCACCCGTTTGATGGAAATGGCCGAGCAAATCGTACCTATGATTGAAAGCTTAGAGGGCTTTACTGACGTCCGCTCTGAAGCCAACGGCGAGCAAAACGAACTGGTGATCCGCTTTAAGCGCGACCACATCAACCGACTGGGCCTAAATAGCGAAGACATAGCTCGTACGGTACAAACCGCGCTGCGGGGCACGCCGCTTCGCAGTTACCGCCATGACGCCAGTGGCGAACTGCGCTTCGAGCTTAGCTATCAGCATCAATGGCGCAACAGTCTTGAGCTGCTTAAGACCCTGCCGGTAGCGCGAGTGGATGGGCGCATACTGCCACTGGATTCGGTGGCCGAACTGGTTGAGCGCCCTCGCCTAGAGAATGTGCGTCACATCGACCGTCAAACCGCGCTTACCATTGGTGCCAACCTTGAAGATGGCGTCACCATTGAAGCGGCTGGCAAGACCCTGCGTCAGCTAATGGACAATTTGGAATACGACGACGGCTACGGCTACAAGATGGGCGGTGGCTTCCAGCGCCAGGACGAAGAGCAGCAAGTGATGATCATTAATATGATCCTGGCGATTGCCATGATTTACATCGTGATGGCCGCTCTGTTTGAGTCCTTATTATTACCCACCGCCATCATTACCTCGATTCTGTTCTCAATTACTGGTGTGTTCTGGGCCTTGTTGTTTACCGGCACATCCATGTCGGTAATGGCCATGATTGGGATTCTGGTTTTACTCGGGATTGTGGTGAACAACGGCATTGTATTGGTGGATCAAATCAATCAAATGTCCCCCACCCAAGAAGAACTGTCCGATGTAGTAACCAAAGTCTGTTTGACTCGAATTCGCCCAGTGCTGATGACAGTCGCGACCACTGTACTTGGACTGCTACCTCTGGCCATGGGCGATACGCAAATTGGCGGAGGTGGCCCTCCTTATGGCCCTATGGCGATTGCCATTATCGGTGGTTTGCTGTTCTCAACCGTGACTAGCTTGTACCTAGTTCCCCTTTGCTATCAGGGACTGATTCGAGTTCGCTTCCGCTCAGCGGTGCAATTGGGCCGCAGCCACAAAATCAGTCAGCGCTGGTTGCCCTGGATTCCCAACTAATTCCAACCTTGCCGGTCGAATCGACCGGCTTTTTTTATCTCAGTTTCATCCAAAACCTTGGCGTATGCGTAATAGCTGTTAACATAAAATCAACAAGTTAACTAAGGATGATTCGATGAAACCCCTTCAATACATTCGCGCGGCTCTGATTTTAGGGCTAGCAGTGGCACTTCCTGTACAGGCAGACCGCTTCGCTAACGTTCAAATAGAGACTCAGTCTTTGGGCAATGGCATCTACATGCTTACGGGTTCTGGTGGCAACATTGGCGTTAGTGCCGGCGAGGATGGTTTGTTGATCATTGACGACCAATACGCACCCCTAAGTGAAAAAATTAGCAAAGCTCTAGAGCAAATTCAGGCTGGCGCACCGCGATTTGTGATTAACACTCACCATCACGGTGACCACACTGGCGGTAATGCTCATTTTGGCAAAACGGGCACTATCATGGCTCACCACAATGTGCGCCGTCATTTACACGCCGACAATCAGCCGAAAAAAGCCTTACCGGTTTTGACCTATGACGAAGGGATCGTGCTTCACTTTAATCAAGACACTATCAAAATTGAGCACATGGGCATTGGCCACACCGACGGCGACAGTCTAGTGTTCTGGGAAAAAGCCAATGTGGTACACATGGGTGACCAGTACTTTCAGGGTCGTTTTCCTTTTGTGGATTTAGGCAATGGCGGTAACGTCAGTGGCTATCTGGCCACGGTTGAAAAAGTGATTGCACGAATCGACGATAAGACTCAGGTGATCCCAGGGCACGGTCCGCTATCAAACCGAACCGAGTTGATGGAATTTGCCACCATGATAAAAGAAACTCAGGCCTACGTGGCGGCCGCAAAGGCCAACGGCGTTAGTGAAGATGATGCGGTAAAACAAGGAGTGCAGGCCAAGTACAAAGACTGGGCTTGGGGCTTTATTACTGAAGAGAAGTGGGTTCGAACCCTGTATCAGTCGAACTAGTCGGCGCTGCGTTTAACGCCTAAATACACTAAGACCACTGGGCCAATGAATGGAATGCATTGGCCTACCGCCCATGCGATAGGTGCGCGCTGTCCTGCATCTTTGGCACGCGCATAGCTGAGCAGCAAGAAACTGAACTGGGCAAAACCCAAAGTTACAAAAGTACTTGGCAATAGCTGACCGCCGTCCATCACGCCGGCGAACATGGCGACTAATGCGATTGCTGCTGTGTAAAACCAATACTTTTGTCTGCTCATTGCGCTTCTCTACTACTTGGCTTGCTATCTTATACGCAGCAAGCTGAACCTCAGATGACTCAATTGTGCATTTTTTAAACAAGACCGGCTGTGACGCCAAAGGGTTTCGGCGTGCACAGTCGTTTTCGATATGTGTGATCAGTCGTCCGCTTTGGGAGATAGCGGCTGCGCACGGTTTTCCAGCAATACTGGAATACCATCGTCAATGGGATAGGCTACCTGGTCGAATCGGCACACCAAGCGTTGCTCGTCGGCATCGTACTCAAGCTTTCCTTTGCACATTGGGCAAGCGACGATATCCAGAAGTTTTTTATCAAAAGCCATCTATGTGCTTCCTTAATTTTTGTTCAAATCGTTGAAAAAATTGCTGTGGTAACTCGGCATCTACGGGCAAGAAGTAGACCTGTGCCCCTTGTGGCCAATCGATTTGGTCGCATTTTACCGCGTCTTTCTCAGTCATCACAATCGCCAATCCGCGATCCAGCGCACTTTGAAACACATCCAAATCTAGCGATTGGTGGTCCTTCAAGCCTTGACTCTCAGACAAGCTAAAGCCTTGCGCTTCAAGGGTATCAAAAAATCGTTGTGGGTTGGCAATCGCTGCAAAAGCAGCAATGGGCGCGGTTGGCTTATCCGGTAGTGAGTCGAGCATAGGTTGCAAAGGACTTGGTACCAAGCGCATTTGAAACTCGTTGGGTTGCGCGGTTCCACCGTTGCAGATTATCGCATCCACTTCCTTAAGCCGAGCCAAGCCTTCACGCAAGGGGCCTGCCGGTAACCTAAGGCCATTACCAAAACGACGCACACCGTCGACCACCACCAACTCAATGTCTCGAGCCAGCGCGTAGTGCTGCAGACCATCATCGGTCAGGATCACATCCACTTGACCACCGTCAGCCAGTGCTTGCGCTGCATCGGCGCGCGCCTTGGCAAGTACCACTGGTACACCGCTACGCCGCTGAATCAGCTTTGGCTCATCGCCAACCAACTCAGCGCTGTCATTGTCTTGCACCCAATGCACTTTGGAATCGTAGCTACCACCGTAGCCACGGCTAATGACACCTGGACGTAGCCCCAACCCCTTACAATGCTTAATCAGCGCCAGTACAGTCGGAGTTTTACCCGCGCCACCGACGCCGATATTGCCGACCACTACCACAGGTACAGACACTCGAGTGGACTTAAGCAGCCCAAGGCCAAAGCTGATTCTGCGCAGGAGCGCAATGCCGCTAAATAGTATAGACAGCGGCCATAACAGCCACTGTAGCGCCCCACCCTGATACCAAGTCCGTTCGATCAGTCTCATTCGTTGCCAAATTGCAGCTGGTGCAATTGATAGTAGTTGCCTTTTTGCGCCAACAAGCTTTGGTGATCACCGCTTTCAATCACTCGTCCTTTGTCGACCACCAAAATACGGTCCGCTTTCTCAATGGTGCTTAAGCGGTGCGCAACCATAATCGAGGTGCGGTTGGTTTGCAGTGTCTCTAGCGCGTCTTGAATCGCCCGTTCAGATTCGGTATCCAGCGCTGAGGTGGCCTCGTCCAAAATCAGAATCGGTGCATCGCGCAAAATGGCGCGAGCAATAGCGATGCGTTGACGTTGACCGCCAGAGAGCAACACCCCGTTCTCGCCCACTTCAGTGTCCAGTCCATTGGGCAAGTCTTTAATGAATTCCATCGCGTGAGCCGCTTCTGCCGCCGCTTCAATTTGCTCGCGAGTGACATTGCCATCGCAAGCATAAGCGATGTTGTTGGCAATGGTGTCGTTGAACAAACTGACCTGTTGCGATACCAAAGCAATTTGGGAGCGAAGGTTTTTGAGTTTGAAGTCATTGACGTTAACACCGTCAATGCGGATTTCACCAGACTCGAGCTGGTCGTAGAAGCGAGTGATCAAGTTAGTCACCGTCGACTTACCCGAGCCCGAACGCCCCACTAAGGCCAAAGTAGTACCAGCCTTAATCTCAACATCAAACTGCTTCAGCGCCAAATCGGGTGCGTTAGGGTAGCGAAAATCCACCTTATCAAAGACAATATCGCCCTTGACTCGAGCCACTTGGTACTGGCCCTTGTCTTCTTCGGTTTTGGTATCCAACAATGCAAAGACTGTGGCACAGGCGGCGATGCCGCGCTGGAACTCAGCGTTGACGTTCGACAGGTTCTTAATAGGCTGCAGCATGGCCAACATAGCGGCAATCATGGAAGCAAAAGCACCGGCGGTTAAGTCAGCTTTGAACGAATCAATATTGGCCGCCGCCAACACCAAAGCCAAGGCCAAAGAGCCAATAATCATGATAACCGGTTGGCTGATGGAGTGAGTTAACGCCAACTTCATATTGCGCGAGCGGTTGCGATCGTTAACCTCGGCAAATCGCTCCGCCTCTTCTTTTTGACCGCCAAAAATTAGAACGTTTTTGTGCCCCTTGACCATCTGCTCAGTGGCCACGGTCACATCACCCATGGCCGATTGAATCTGTACCGAAACCTTGCGAAAACGTCGACTGACCACAGTAATCACAATGCCGATTAGCGGAGCAACCACCAAAATACTCAGAGTCAGTTGCCATGACAGATAGAACATCCAGCCAAGGTAAGCCAAGATAGACACGCTATCGCGCACGATAACAATCAGAGCATTACCAGAGGCACGAGCAATCTGTTCGGTATCGTAGGTGACACGGGAAATCAGGGTACCGGCGTTTTGCTGGTCAACATAGCTTACCGGCAGCTTGAGGTAGTGCTCGAACACCTCTTGGCGCATCTTCAGAATGATCTGATTCGACACGTAAGCCAAACTGTAGTTAGACACGAAGTTGGCCACGCCGCGAACGATGAACATGCCGATGACCACGAAGGGCGCGATGCCGAGCACGTCGATACCAGCATCCGCCATACCGGCGTTTTGCATCAACTCGTCGGTAACGCTGGGTTTGCCCGTATCAAAACCTTCGTCAATAAACGGTTTTAAGAAAGCGATAAACAATGCATCGACAATACCGTAGGTAATTAACCCCAGTACTGCGATAAACAAAATGCCCTTTAGCGGGGCAATGTATTTTAATAAGCGTTTGAATACTGGCCAGACTTTATTCTTTTCGCTGATTGGATTTACTTCAGCCATTCACTACTCTGTGTGCCACAAAAAGGGCTATTCTACTCTGATTTGGGTCGGTCTCCAAACGGCGGGATCCCATTGTACCAATATGCTTGTAAGTCATCGCGCAAGCTGTGTATTTGATAATCATTCGGATAGATTGACACGCTCACTTGACCTTGTAAGTCGCTTCGCCACACCGCAAGGCCCAGCTCTCGATAGCGCTGCAAAGCTTCAGCGTGCGGCATGCCAAAGCGGTGGCGGTAGCCGTTACTGATAAATACATGCAGCGCATCGACTTTCTGCAGAAAGCTTAGTCGGCTAGAGGTTCGGCTGCCATGATGCGGTGCCAGTAGAAACTGAGCACTTAAGTCTTGTCGCAGTAAACGCACTTCGCCATCGGTTTCAATGTCCCCCGGCAGCAATAACCGATAATGGCCGTCATTGATACGAATGACACATGAGCCATCGTTACTGCTATCGGGCACTTTGGGGGCCAAAATCTCTATGGTGAGCGCTTGCCATTGGATAGTGCCCGGACGGCAGTGACGCTGGTGTTCATGCTCGGCAGGGCTTACGGCCAAATCGCTGATGAGCAAAGCCTCGGGGTAGTGCCTTAGCAAAGCAGCCGCTCCTCCGGCGTGGTCATTATCGCCATGACTGACCACCAGATAATCCAAGTGGCTAATGCCACGATGACGTAAAAAGGGCTGGAGCACCGCTGCTTGATAGCTGTAGCCAAATGGAAAACTTGCGCCTGTGTCATACACCAAGGCGCGGTTTTGCTGTTGAATGACCACGCTCAAGCCCTGCCCCACGTCTAGCATGTGAAAGCGCCAAGTTGGGATGCGCGACAAGCCAGGCAACAAACTGCACCAGCAAATACCCACCAGCACTAGCGCCACCCTATCTCGACGAAACACGAGCACCAAAGCGCTGGCCAAAACTATGATAGCCAAATGGGTTTGTTGCTCGGTACCTGAGAGCCAACCGGCGGGAAGGCTCGCCGAATAATTTATTAGAGCTTCAATGGGAATCAGCATTGCATCTAGCCCGCTAGCCATTTGCTCAGTGCCAGGCCCACCCCACAACAACCAAGGCAGACACAAAAGACAAACAGGGATTATTAGCAAGCTAAACAGCGGCACCAATATCAAGTTAACCCAAAAGCCATGGGGCGCGAGCCCGTCAAAGCACAACAAGGCAATCACTGATGTGATAAGACCCACCGACAATTGCAGCGTGACCAGCCCTCGCCAACCGCTTCGGTATTGCTCTGGCACTCGTTCCATCCAGCAAAAGATGGTGGCCAAAGCGCCAAAGGATAACCACAGGCTAGCCCCAAGACCTGCCATTGGGTCTAACAACAAG
This sequence comes from Paraferrimonas sedimenticola, assembly GCF_002282855.1. Taxonomy (GTDB): domain Bacteria; phylum Pseudomonadota; class Gammaproteobacteria; order Enterobacterales; family Shewanellaceae; genus Paraferrimonas; species Paraferrimonas sedimenticola. The sequence continues at coordinate 244,637 of NZ_NRIR01000006.1, forward strand.
ACGCCAGCCAGCGCGATTAGCAGACGGTCCCAGCGGGTCAGGTGGCGCATCAACAAACCCAGCAAAAACACCAAGCTCAACATCAACCAGGCCCTTTGAGTGGCAATTGCAAACCCGGAAAGCCAGGCGTAGGCACTGGCGCAAACCCAAGCGAGCGCCACAGTCGACTGGTAGGCAAACGCGCCTTTGTTCAGCCAGGACATCGGCATTAGCCAACGAAACAACAACCAGCAGGCACCCATGGCCACCCCAAGATGCAGCCCTGAGATGGCAATCAGGTGAGTGGTGCCGCTGTTGCGCAGGCTCTGCCAGCGCTCGGGACTCAGTAAACGTCGCTCGCCGCTGCTGAGCGCCAGTAGCAAGTCACCTCTACCCAGCGCAGAGAATTGAGTTTCGAGGGTTTGCACCGCCTTTTGCCGCCAACCGGTGTCGGGGCTAATGAGCTCGCCACCGATCACTCGTCCGCGAGCGACTTGATAACGACTGTAAGCCAATCGCTGGGCCGAATCGGCTCCCTGATTTAACGGACTCACGTTGGGCTTAGCACTTATTAGCAGCCGCCAATGCTGGCCAACTTGCAGCTCAGGGGGTGGCTCAAGCCAGTAAACTCGGGCTTGCGGCGATTGAAAAAGACCGATGCGCTGATCGCTAAAACCAATATCCAAACGCACTTGCCCGTGAGAACCGTCGTTTAGGGCTAGGATTTTGGCTTGAATTTCAGTAGAGTTTTGAAGCCATTTATGCGGATACCACCACAACTCGCTCGCGTGCCAGTGAAACCAAAGCACGCCAAAGATGGTGGCGGCTAAAGGCCAGAGTTTGAACCATAATGTAATGATAAAGGCGAAAAGCAGTACAATTGTCAGCTGAAAACCGCCCAGACTTGGCCACAGAGTGCCCGACAGCACCGCAGCCGTAAAACCCAAAAGAATTCGATCCATAGAGCCATTTACTAGACTAAGCCATCGCGCAAATGCCAAAGAATCTGATAAAAAAAATCTCGCCCTCACCCGAAACGCTACAAAACAACAAGCATCTGCGGATTTTTGGGAAATGGTTGAACGAACCTAACCTGTGGCACATCAATCGCCGCTCAGCTGCTGGTGCGCTGGCGGTTGGCTTGTTTATGGCTTGGATGCCCATTCCGTTTCAAATGGTGTTTGCCGCAGGTTTTGCGATATTCTTTCAGGTCAACTTACCCTTGAGCGTGGTTTTAGTGTGGATTACGAACCCAGTCACTATGCCGGTCATGTTCTATTTGGCGTACAAACTGGGGTCGATTTTGCTTGGGGAAGAAGTTGACTCTTACCATTTTGAACTGAGCTTTAGCGGCTTAATCGAGTCATTTAGCCAGATGGGACCAGCCTTCTTTTTGGGCTGTTTAGTATTGGGTGTCCTAAGCGCTGCGCTAGGCTTTGGGCTGGGCCGCTTGCTTTGGCGTTATTCGGTGTTATTCAACCGCAAGAAAACCTTAGAAAAACGCCGCAAACAGCCTTAGGCTATTGGCGGCGTTTAGACGCTAAACTGCTATTGAGAAATTAATTACAGCCCTTGGATCAGGCTATGCCGCGTTGGACAGAGCTTGAGCCGGTTGTACTTTGGTCGCTTGCCAAGCGGGATACAGGGTCGCTACAAAGCTCAATAGCAGCGATAACACACTCACCAACAGCACATCCGATAGTTGCAACTGACTCGGTAGAAAATCGATAAAATAAACGCTACCTGAGAAGACGTTAATGCCGAAAGTGGTGTCCAACCAGCGACCAATATTCGGCAGGTTCCACGCCAAATAAGCGCCCGCACCAACACCAAACACAGTGCCCACCAAGCCGTTAGTTAGTCCCTGCACCATAAAGATTTGCAGTACCGCGCGACGACGCAACCCCATGGTGGCCAGAATCGCAATTTCTGCTTGCTTGTCGCGCACCGCCATCACCAAGGTCGAGACTATGTTGAAACAGGCCACAGCGATCACCAAAAACAGTGCGATGTACATGATTAAGCGCACTAATTGAATGTCGCCATACAAATGACCTTGGGTGCGAGTCCAGTCTGACATGTAAAGGTATTGGTCAAGACTGTAACCCAAATCCCGTATCAAACCATGAGCATCAAACAGGTTCTCGACTCTGAGCTTAATCGAAGTGGTTTCATTGCCCAGCCCCAAAAGCTCAGCGGCATGTAGGCGGTTGATATATGCACCGTGGTAATCCATCTCACCACCCACCTGATAAACCCCAGCCACGGTAAAGCGCGCTGACAGTGGACCGCTTTGACTGCCGCCTGGGTTTGGCAGATAGACCACCAGCTGTTGACCGAGATTAACCCCTAGCTGCTCGGCCAAGCCTGCACCCAGCACTATGCTGTCATCGCGCTTTGACAGGCTTTGCCAAGCGTCTGCGTCCATGTAGTTGGCGATATTGGAAGCCCGGCGCTCAAAAGTCGGGCTTATCCCCTGAATTTGCACACCCACAAAGCCATCAGGTCTTTGAGTCAGACCTTGCAGATGAATCACAGGTGCCGCCGCCACCACCCCAGACATGGACTCGGCGGTTTCGATAATATCGCGCCAACCAGAAATTGGCGCATCGGCACCTCTGAGCTCGGCGTGAGAAACCACGCCTAAATATCTTTGTTTGAGTTCCTTCTCAAAGCCGTTCATGGCGGAAAGCAATACCAACAGCACCAAGCAACCCAGCGCGATGCCAACGGTTGAGGACATGGAGATAAAACCGATAAAGCGGTTTTGCTGGCGCGCTCTAAAAAAGCGCCAGCCGATCCGCCACGCAAGTGGATTAAGCATTGAGCTCTGGCTCCATCAGTTGACCGTGTTGCATTACCAACATGCGATCCAATCGCTGTGCCAGTTGCGTGTCATGGGTCACTACCACAAACGCCGTGCCCGATTGTTGAGCCAGGTCGCGCATCAACTGATACACGGTTTCACCGCTGTCATCGTCCAAGTTACCGGTAGGCTCATCCGCCAGAACAAGCTTAGGTTGATTGATTAGCGCGCGAGCAATCGCTACCCGTTGACGCTCACCACCACTGAGTTCGGACGGCAAATGGGAGGCTCTGTGGCCAAGCCCTACACGCTCTAGCCAAACGCCGGCTTCCTCAAGCGCTGACTTGCGCGAACGACCGCCAATCATTTGCGGCATAGCAATGTTCTCCAGCGCGCTGAACTCCGGCAGTAGATGATGGAATTGATAGATGAAACCCATGCTTTGATTACGCACTTGCGCTTGCGCGGCGTTGCTCAAGTCAAACAAGGCTTGGTCTTGCAACCTTACCTGCCCCTCATCTGGCGCGTCTAAAGTCCCGAGAATATGCATTAGCGTACTCTTGCCCGAGCCCGAGGCACCGACAATGGCCAGACTTTGCCCGGCTTCCAACTCAAATGAGACACCACTGAGTACTTGAGTGCTGGCTTGGCCATCTCGGTAGGCTTTGCTGATGTTGGCTACCGACAATAACGGCTTATTCATATCTTAAGGTCTCCGCGGGGCGTATGCTGGCCGCTTTGATGGCCGGGTAAAGAGTGGCGAGTAAACTGATGATTAAGGTACCAGCGACGATACCGCCGATTTGAGTTTGCGAAATCAGTACCGGCAGAGTAACGCCAGGTCCGAGCAAGCTAACCCCAAGGCCTGTTAAAATTTGATTCAAATTAGGCGCGATAAGCATGCCAATCGCACCGCCTAACACCAGTCCAATCAGTGCATTTAACATGCCCTGCACCAGGAATATTTGCATCACCTGAGTTGTGGTCATGCCCTGAGTTTTCAAAATGGCGATATCCGCCGACTTGTCCATTACCATCATCACCAGCGCTGAGACAATATTAAACGCGGCAACCGCCACAATCAGACTCAGCATCAGCGACATCATGCGCTTTTCCATTTTCACCGCAGCGAACAGATGGCCATAATTTTGTTGCCAATCTTGCACCACCAACTCGGGCGCACTGTTAGCAATGGTCTGAGTGACTTGCTCGGCGGCAAAAGGGTCGTCTAAGAACAAGCGTACACTGTGCAACTGTGACGGCGGCTTGCGCATTAACCTTGCGCCATCGGCGTAATGCACAAAGGCCAGCGCCTTATCCACCACAGAGCCCATTTTAAACACGCCTATCACGCGAAAATTGCGCTGACTCGGCACAGGCCCCATGGGCGAGTAGACCACACCGCTGCCGGAAAACAAGCGCACCTTATCGCCAACACCCACCTGCAAAGTACGCGCAAGTTCGAGTCCTAACATGACCCCATACTCACCCGCTTGCAAAAGGCTGACATCCCCTTGCAACAACTTGTCTTGCAGCAGGTGAAATTCTTGACTGGATTGAGGCTGAATGCCGTAGACCTGAGCACCGGCCAATTGATTGCGCGACTGCAACATGGCTTGAGTTTGTACCAGCGGGCTGATGGCGTTGACCCCTTCGATGCCCTTAAACTGCTGCATGAACGCATCCCAGTCTGTGGTAGGCTCGCTCGGCGTGACTATCACTTGCGGCACGCTACCCAAAATTCGAGTTTTGAGTTGGTTTTCCAGGCCATTCATCACCGATGAGACGATGATCAAACTGGCGACGCCTAGCACAATGCCAAGCACCGAAAAGAAGGTAATAAAGGAAGCAAATGCGTTGGCCTTTCGACTTCGCCAATAGCGCCATCCAATGCGTGCGGTTAAAGCCAAATTCATGGGTTAGGTTTTTCCAAATGCCATTTGCTAATTACTTGAGTTACGGGATAATACGAGCTTACTTGTGGATCATACAAGGGACAAAGACTTTGAGCCGCACAGACGACGGATTTTTCAGCGTATCTCACAATTATCCTGTCTTTCTTCAGCCTCACCAGGGTGAAGCCAGCCAGCAAGGGCTAGTTGATGCCATGCCAGAGAGCTTTCGTATGCTCAGTGAAATCGCCGCCAGCGAGCAACAAAGTCTTGGCCTGATTAAGCAACTGCCACAAGGCGATGTGATTTCTCAATACCTGCAATTACAGGCCAAAAAAGTCGATATCCTGCTTCAGTTTGTCATGGCACAACAGCCACAACAAGGGAGCGAGTGCCAAGGTTTGCAGTTTGGTGGCAGTCACCTGCTGATTAACAGTCCCACCCAACTACAAACTGACCAGGTTTATCAGGCACGGCTGTACATCAAAGCTGCCCAACTGGCAGTGTTTTGCCTAGTCGAACCTAGAATCGTCGAGCCGGGGGCTATCGAATCAGCCAGCGAACAATATCAATTGGATATACTGGCCATCGGTGAGGCCGAGCAAGAGATGCTGGTGCGCGCCAGTCTGTTAGAGCAACAAAAGCTGCTAAAATTACGCCAACAAGCGCGCAGCCAGTAACCTATCCAGCACAAAGTACCAGCGGAAACTAAATGAAACGCCAACTCAACGGAGTCATTGGGGTTGCGCAAGCCCTATCTGTCTTGCAAGAAGCCAAAGAGCACAGCGGAACCACTTTGGTGCTCACTCAAGATGCGCCGTCAGCCATCGCTTTACATCAAGAACTCGAATACCTGGCGTCAGCTTCAGCCTATAGTGTTAGCTTGTTTCCCGACCGAGAAACTCTGCCCTATGACACCTTTTCACCCCATCAGGATATTGTCTCTCAGCGCTTAAAAACCCTGTCGCAGTTAGGGCTTTCAAAACAACAGGTGGTCATTTTACCGATCAGCACCGCTTTGGTGCGCCTACCGCCTTTGAGCTTTTTAAGCGGGCACCTGTTCGACCTAAAGCCTGGCGCACCCTACCCGCTTGAGGCCATGCGCCATCGCTTGGTCCAATCTGGCTACTGGCAAGTAGAGCAAGTTTACGCCCACGGTGAATTTGCCGTGCGCGGCTCGATTATCGACCTGTTCCCCATGGGCTCTCGTGAACCCTTTCGAATTGAGCTGTTTGACGATGAAGTGGAGACGATTCGCAGTTTCGACCCGGAAACTCAGCGCTCCCAAGACGTCATTGACGAAGTGGCCATGCTGCCAGCGCGAGAGTTTGCCACCGACAGCGAGTCCATTGAGGGCTTTCGCAAGCGCTATCGCGAGCGGTTTGCTAACGCCCCCAATGCGCCTGAATCTGTGTATCAGCAAGTCAGCCGTGGGGTGATGCCCGCAGGTATCGAGAGCTACCTTCCGCTGTTCTTCGATGAAACCATTAGTCTGTTTGACTACCTAAGTGCCGACACCAAGCTAATCACAGTTGGCGATATTGAAGACCAATGTCGCCATTACTTGGATGAGATACAAAGCCGCTTTGAGAACTACAACGTAGACTCACAGCGTCCACTGCTGCGCCCTGACGAGATTTACCTGAGATTTGAAGAGCTATTTGCGGCGATTAAGCCTCTGCCACGATTGCACCTCGCGGCGGATAGCGAAGGCCGTGGCCGCGCTGCCAAAGTGGCGTCTCTGCCCAACATAGAAGTCAACCACAAACTCAAAGCGCCGCTGACGTCACTCTGTGACTATTTAGAAAATGCACCGCGAGTCTGTTTTAGCGTGGAGTCTGAGGGGCGCAAAGAAGCCTTGTTGTCCTTGCTGTCTCCTGCGGGTATTCGCCCAGAGCCCTTTGACCATTGGCAGTCGTTTGTCGATAGCAAAGCCAAGTTAGGACTCATCGTCTCTCCACTGAGTCACGGCGTCGAGATTACTTCGCCGAAAATGGCCTTAGTGTGTGAGACCGAACTGTTTGGTCGCCATGTCGCTAGGCAACGTCGTCGTGAGCGTCAGCACCAAGTCTCTGCTGATGCGCTGGTGCGCAACCTAGCCGAGCTTAAAACCGGACAGGCGGTAGTTCACTTAGAGCACGGTGTGGGTCGCTACTTAGGGCTTGAAACCTTGGATACCGGGGGCAACGCCGCTGAGTACTTGAAGTTAGAGTATGCCGCCGGTGCACTGTTGTACGTGCCAGTAACCTCGCTGCATCTGATTGGCCGCTATTCTGGCAGTCAAGACGAGCAAGTAGCCCTGACCAAGTTAGGCGGCAAAGCTTGGGATAGCGCCAAGCGCAAGGCCGCTGAAAAAGTTCGCGATGTGGCAGCAGAGCTGCTCGATATATACGCCAAACGCGAGCTCAAGCCAGGGCAGTCAATTACCGCACCTACCGAAGACTATCGAAAATTCGCAGCCTCTTTCCCATTTGAAGAGACCGTGGATCAAGAAAAAGCCATCAATCAGGTGATGAGCGACTTGGCCAGCCCGCGTCCGATGGACCGACTGGTTTGCGGCGATGTGGGCTTTGGCAAAACCGAAGTGGCAATGCGCGCAGCCTTTGTTGCAGTGATGGCAGGCCGTCAGGTGGCGATTTTGGTACCCACCACCCTACTCGCTCAGCAGCACTATCAAAACTTCCTCGACCGCTTTGCCGACTGGCCGGTGCAAATTGAGGTAATGTCGCGCTTTAAAACTGCCAAGCAGCAAAACGAAGCGCTGGAAAAACTGGCCCAGGGCAAGCTGGACATCATAGTGGGTACTCACAAGCTGCTGCAGGGCGACATTAAGTTCGACGATTTGGGCTTGTTGATCATCGACGAAGAACACAGATTTGGCGTGCGCCAGAAAGACAGAATCAAACGCTTGCGCGCCAATGTGGACATACTGACGCTGACTGCTACGCCAATCCCGCGTACCCTGAATATGGCCATGTCTGGCATTCGCGACTTGTCGATCATTGCCACCCCACCCGCCCGTCGCTTGGCGGTAAAGACCTTTGTGCGTGAGCGCGATGATGCGGTGATTAAAGAAGCCATTTTGCGTGAGATTTTGCGCGGTGGTCAGGCCTACTTCCTGCACAACAACGTGGAAACCATTGAAAAAACCGCCGACGAGTTACAGGCGTTAGTACCCGAGGCTCGAGTGGTGGTGGCCCACGGTCAGATGCGCGAGCGCCAACTCGAGCAGGTGATGTCGGACTTTTATCATCAACGATTTAACCTACTGGTGTGCACCACCATTATTGAAACCGGCATCGATGTCCCCAGTGCTAATACCATTATCATGGACCGAGCCGACAAGTTCGGTTTGGCCCAATTGCACCAGCTGCGCGGACGCGTGGGCCGCAGTCACCACCAAGCCTACGCTTACTTGTTGACGCCTAACCCTAAGCGGCTGACCAAAGACGCGCTGAAACGCTTGGACGCTATTGGTAGCCTAGAAGACTTAGGCGCGGGCTTTATGTTGGCCACCCAGGACTTAGAAATCCGTGGCGCGGGCGAGCTGTTGGGCGATGAGCAAAGCGGGCACATCGCCAAAATCGGCTTTGGTTTGTACATGGAAATGCTGGAAGCCGCGGTTGAAGCCATTAAAGACGGCAAAACCGACGCCATGGACTTAGACCAACTGTTAAAACAGCAATGTGAGATGGAATTGCGAATCCCAGTATTAATTCCTGACGATTACATCATGGACGTCAACACCCGTTTGAATCTGTACAAACGCATCGCCAACTGCACCAACGCTAAACAGTTAGACGAGTTACAGGTGGAGATGATTGACCGCTTTGGCCTGTTGCCGCAACAAACCAAAAACCTCATCAGCTTGACCCGAGACAAGGCACGCGCCGCCGCAATTGGTATCGTGAAATTGGATATGCACGCAAATGGCGGTAGTATTGAATTCGGCGATAACAACCGCCTAGATCCAAGCTTCATTATTGGGTTGCTGCAAAGCCAACCTCAGATTTATCGCATGGACGGGCCAAGTAAACTGAAATTTACCATTGCCACAGAAACCGCCGAGCAACGTCTGCAATTGCTAGACACCATGCTAACGGAATTCGCTAAACACCTAACCGGGGATCTTAATTCGTGAGCCGACTTTTTGCCCACGCAGCGCTGCTAGTTACGCTTTTATCCGCTCAGGCGCAGGCCCAACCCACTTGGTTTGAAGTGGAAGTCTTCGTTTTTGAGCGAGACAGTCAAACCAACGAACAATGGAGCGAAGCGCAGCGCCATTACCAAGCCGATAAGCTTATGGACTTAATTAGTCCGGCGCTATTGAGCGACGTGTCAGATCTCAGCCAAGCCTTGCAGAGCTGCAGCGCCGCCGAGTGGGCTACCGATCCCGAAGGCTGTAATCAGCGCTGGCAACAGCCCACTCAGGCTCCTAGCCTACCCAGCACCATTCCATGGCAAATCGGCGCCCGTGAGCCGTTAGAGTTAGAAGAAACTAGCCAAGCCGAGCAACCTTCATCCGTAGAGATAGACGCAGAAACACAGACCATTGGCACGGAAGCGGTTGAACTGGCCGAAGCTCAAGAGCAAACGGAAAACATGCCAACCGATCCGAATCAGGCACCACTCTTGCTGCGCGATGACGAGCTGCAATTTGGGGAGATGATTGCCAATCTGCAGCGTCAATTAAGGCTCAAACCCATGCTGCATATGGGATGGCGCCAAGGGGTTCAGCCTAGATTTAAGGCCAAAGCTTTTCATTTGTTCGGTGGTGAGGACCTAAGCGAGCAATTTGACCGGCAGGGTCTGCCGGTACAAACCAGCGAGCTGGACTCGCTAATCCCGCAGTTTTCTTTCCTACAAAGTCAAACCACAGAGACGCAGCCTTTATGGCAGCTCGAAGGTAGCTTGAAGATCTATTTGGACCACTATCTTTTTGTAGAAACCGACTTTGTGCTGCGCGAGCCAGGGCTTCGCAAAATCAAAGCGGAAAAGACACTAGAGGATAGCGAGCAGGTCACTGCAAGTAACGTCGAAGTGTCTGAGGTTCAAGAAGAACAGAGCTTTTTGTACCATATCCCCTTTGTACAAAATAAGCGCGTGAAAAGTCGTGAAATGCACTACTTTGACCACCCGAAAATGGGTGTAATTCTGCAGATCCGCCGAATGCAGCAGCCGGGTGAGGAGTCTCCAGAGGGCTAGCGGCTAACGTCTAGCCGACAAAAGATGAACGGGAGAGGATTAGTCTTCGACGCTAAAGTCGAGAAATATCTCATCTCCCCAATCATCATCGACAAATACTCGATCTACTTTTGCTTGCTCAGGTCCCTGAGCACACCAGTCTAGCATCTGCGCTACCGCAGGCTCAGCGCCCTGTAACACTAGCGCCACCTGGCCATCTTCTAGATTTTTCACATAGCCGGTGAGGCCCAACTCTTGAGCGCGGGCTTTGGCGCTGGCTCGATACCAGACGCCTTGTACCTTTCCTGAGACTCGAACGAAGCATCGCTGCATTTGCTAAGGCCGTTAACTGTGTTGTTTAAATGCCAGTATAGTCGGAAGATGCTCGGCAAGATTAGCGAATTTATGAGTTTCGCGCTCATCCCAAATGATTTGGTAGTAGGACTTAAGCTCTTGTTCCGTCGCTTTATTATCCAAGTCTTCGTCATGTCTGGAGAGAATTACCAAGGCTTGCTCCTGATTCTTCTCTCGAAATCTATCAACGCATTTTGCAGCAATGTCGGCGTACTCTTCCGGGCGGTCAATCTTGCCTTCCATATTACCCTGAGGCTTTAAGTTAGGGTTTATCATCACCGAGCGAATGCCGTTGAGAAAGCCTACCCGCTCAGCCCAAAAACCGCCTAAACCCACACCCAGAATAATTGGATTTGGGTCATCACAACGCTTCAACTCTCGGTCCACTTCTTTGAGCAAAAACTGGAAGTCGTGCTTTGGATGCAAAGTAGAGTAATTCAGGTAACGCACATCGTCGTCGATGAACTGAAGTTGCAGTATTTTTTGGTGATTGCCAGCACTGGTGGCATCGAATCCGTGAAGGTAGAGGATCATGGTGCTTCCTAGACTATGCGTGTGCTTCAAAAGTGTGGCACAAATCCCGTGCTGCTTGCCAGCGAGCACTGTGAGTTTGCGCAAAGTCTTGCCATAAATTCTCGCCTTTCAGCAAACTTGCAGGCGCGGTGGGCGGATGCTTTGGCCATGGGTAGTTAGGGATAACCTCGGCCAACGCCTCCGCACAGTTGCACAAAAGCAGCACATCGCAGCCAGCATTAATCGCGCTAGACAGTCGCTCGGCGTAGCCACCAGCCACCGATGCTCCTTGCATGCTTAAGTCGTCAGAAAATAAGGTGCCTTGAAAGCTCATCTTTTGACGAACAATGTTTTGCAGCCAAACCTTGCTAAAGCCTGCAGGATGTTGGTCTACCTTGGGATAAATGACATGGGCCGGCATCAGTCCTGCTAAATGACCTGATTTAGCTAAGCGTTCAAAGGGGCGAGCGTCGTCATTCCACAAAGTATCGAAATCACGCTCGTCTACGGGGATCGCCACATGGCTATCCGCTTTCACCGAACCATGGCCTGGGAAGTGCTTACCCACCGCCTTCATACCAGCCTGGTTCATTCCCTCAATCCATGCCTGAGCCAGCGGAATAATATCTTCCACTTTATCGCTGAAAGCGCGGGAGCCGATAACATCAGAGCCAGCGTCTTTATCCAGCACAGGCGCAAAGCTGAGATCAATGCCAAGCGATAACAATTCAGCCGCCATTAACCAGCCAAGCTCGGTGGCCCAGGCTTTGGCTTGTTCAATATCACCACCGGCTTTTTGCAACAGACTGCGCATCGAAGGTATTTGGGCGAACTCATCGCGAAAACGTTGTACCCGTCCGCCTTCGTGATCCACTGCAATAAGAATGTCTGGGCGCAGTTCACGCACTGCTCGGATGAGTCGAGCTAATTGAGCTTTGTCTTCATAATTACGGCTAAACAAAATCAGTCCGCCAACGCAACTCGCCCGCAACCACTCGGCCTCATCGGCAGCGACCTCTGTGGACCGCAAGTCCATCATCAAATAACTCACGCTATACTCCTACTGGGCTGGCCTATTTTTACTTATCAACACATTAGATTTTGTGATGCGAGGCCAATTGGGATTCCAATGGGCTTAGTGTAACATCAGCGTCAATTAGAACCAGACACCAGCCCTCAGGACTGCCACATGATTAGCGTTTTTGACATGTTTTCCATCGGTTTAGGCCCATCGAGCTCACACACCGTAGGCCCGATGCGCGCCGCCAAGCTATTTGCCGAGACCGTTCAGCAAAAAGACTGCGACGGTGTCGACGAATTGCGCGCGGAATTATTCGGTTCCTTAGGACAAACCGGTAAAGGCCACGGTACAGGTACTGCTGTTACCTTGGGTCTAATGGGTCACGAACCGGACACTGTGGATACCGACAAAGTCGACGGCTATTTAGCGGATGTGGCGCAATCGCAAACCCTGAATATGCTGGGTCTAAAAAGCGTGCGCTTTACTCGCGCGAACTCCATTACCTACCACAGACGTAAATCGTTGCCGGCCCATGCCAATGCCATGACCTTGTATGCTCTGAAAAACGGCGACGTCTTCTATCAGCGCACCTACTACTCTGTCGGCGGTGGCTTCATTTTGGACGAAGACCAAATTGATAGCCCGCAAACCCCGATAAATACTAACGCTATCACCATGCCCTATCACTTCAGCACCGCCTCGCAGCTTTTAAGCCTGTGTTGTGAGCACGGTTTGAGCGTGTCGGCGTTGATGATGGCCAACGAAAAAGTGCTGCACAGCGAAGCAGAAATTCGCGAGCGTCTGTGGCATATCTGGAAGACCATGAAGGCCAGCGTCGAACGTGGCTGCATCAAAGAAGGCAACCTGCCTGGTGGTCTGAAACTGCGCCGTCGCGCCCCTGCCCTTTATCGTCGTCTTACCGCCGAAGGCAAAACCAATAGCGACCCACTGACCGCCATGGATTGGGTCGACTTGTTCGCGATTGCGGTAAACGAAGAAAACGCCGCGGGCGGTCGTGTGGTTACTGCCCCAACCAATGGGGCTGCGGGTATCATCCCTGCGGTACTTTGCTACTACGATAAGTTCGTTCATCCAGTGGATGAAGAGCTTTGCGTTCGCTACCTGTTAACCGCCGGCGCGATTGGCATTTTGTATAAGAAAAACGCCTCGATTTCTGGCGCCGAAGTGGGCTGCCAAGGCGAAGTGGGAGTGGCCTGTTCGATGGCCGCTGGCGCGCTCACCGAAATCATGGGCGGGACTGCCGAGAATGTAGAAAATGCCGCTGAAATTGGCATGGAACACAACCTTGGCCTGACCTGCGATCCGGTCGGAGGCTTGGTGCAGGTGCCTTGTATTGAGCGCAACGCCATGGGTGCGGTGAAAGCCATTAATGCATCAAGATTAGCATTACGCGGCGATGGTCAACACAAAGTATCCTTGGACAAGGTCATCAAAACCATGTGGGATACTGGCGTGGATATGCGCTCCAAGTACAAAGAAACCGCCAAAGGCGGGCTAGCGGTAAATATCGTCGAGTGCTAGCTTAGCGGCGCATTCGTTCAACAAGGCGGCCTTTTGGCCGCTTTTTTGTTGCAAATTCGGCATCTAGCAAATTGACACATCGCCATTCCCTGACTAATTTTTCTAGTGGTTCACCGACCGTGTGACTCAAGAACAATCAAAAGATTGACAGGGATCGCGTATGGATATGTCAAACGAGCCAAGGGCATTGGCTGTCATTTCGAATCACAAGCAGCTCGCATTGCAAGGGTGTCATGAGCTGGAAGATTTCTGCGAAGTAAGCTCAATTGAAATTGAGCGTGGGTTAACACGTGCCCTTCCCGCCTCAGCCGCTGCCTCACTACTGATTCAAACCAAAGCGGACCATAGACTGAATTACAATCTCGCTAAGCTTCGCGAGCTCAATCCTAAGCTACCGATATTTTTGGTTAGCGCAGTGGTTACGATTCCATTGATGCATCAATGCCTTCGTCAGAAAGTAAGCGAGTGTTATGTATGGCCATTTTCGGCGGCAACGAAACAAGACTTAATCGAGCAATTGCGCCTAACTAAGGTGAATTGCGTCGAAGAAGACAAGCTAGCTTTGTTTTCTGAAATTACCGCTAATGAGATTAACAACGGTCCTTTCAATCGACTACTTGGTCTTATAGAAGACAGCTACCAATGTAATACCTCGCTAAAACAACTTGCGCCTAAAATTCATCTAAGCCCTAGCCGTCTTAGCCATATGTTCAAGGACCTTTGCGGAATCGGTTTTAGCCAGTACATCATGTGCCGACGTCTTGAGCAGAGCGAACAATTGCTTAATGAGGGCCTGACAAACGTCACACAGGTTGCTTACCAACTTGGGTTTGCCAATGTTTCTCACTTTTGCCGCAGTTTTAAGCGTCACTTTGGAATTACACCGACGGCCTTTTTAAATGGCGAGCGTAGTGATAACCCCAGTGAAACATTTCAACGTTATTCTCGATTAAGGCTGGAGCTACTGCCCTGGAGTGCAAACGATACCTTGTCGAATTCTTCGGAAAAGGCGGGCTAGCTCAAGCTAATGCGAAAATACTTGGCCTTTTTAGTATTCCTATTTGCGTCATCCCATTTGCAGGCTGAACAAACGAACTCAGGCAAGGTGCCCGTTTGGTTTGAACAAAACGTCCCTACCACTGCCGCTCTGGAGTTTCGCCAATTATTAGATGACCTTGGTGGGTATGATTTTTTAGAAGCAAACGAATCAAGTTATCAGCGTGCTTTTGAAGCCTTAGTTTCACAGTCACCATCAAGCTCTGCACTAATGGCTCAATGGCACACGATACAGCCGCAGTCAGATAATACGAGAGCCGAGTTTATTGCTGACCTACCACCAGCTTTTCCTCAGGTCTCACGGTTGCGAATTGCCATACGCCAACTAAAAGCGAACTACAAACCTGGATTAGGGATCTCACCTTTTCAAACACCAAGATTGGGAGGCCGCCACCCAAACATCGCCAAGATCAGCCAGCGCTTACTGGATACTGGTTTTATGGACAGCCGCTATCGACCAACTAATCGGTTGGATAGCTATGATCCTGTTTTTATTCGCGCGCTTAAAGCTTTTCAGGCTCATCACGGGCTCGAGGCCGACGGCGTTGTTGGTGCAAAGACCATTAAGTTGCTAAACCGCAGTAATTTACAAGAAAGACTCACGCTGCAAGCAAACTTACGACGTTGGATGCGTTTGCCTCACCAGCCTTCGAGTACCTATTTGGAAGTCAATATTGCCAATTTTGACGTGCGTTTGGTTCATAACGGCAAAACCATTTTGCGCAATCGAGCGATTGTCGGGACGCCAAATCGTCAGACTCCAATATTCTCCAGCCAAGTGCGCAGCGTAACTATCAACCCAATGTGGCGACCGACAAATAGGATCATTTGGGAAGAGCTTGTTCCCAGTCATCGCAAAAATAGTTCTGCTTTGACCCAGCAAGGATTTGCATTACTTTCTTCGACTAGTACGAACCCTATCGCCATCGACAAATCTGATCCGAGCTTTGCTCAGCTCAAGCAAGGAATGCGTTTAGTGCAGTTGCCTGGTAAGCAGAATGCCCTCGGGAAAGTTCGGTTTAACTTCCACAATACGCATTCGGTTTATTTACACGACACACCACAAAAACACTTGTTCAATAAGAATGAAAGAGCCCTATCCCACGGTTGTGTTCGAGTTCAGGATACTCAAGAACTAGTTGCCGCCATTGAACGTATCGGAAAACTCGATCGTTCGAGGGATTGGCGACAACTTTGGCGCTCAGATGCTCTAACCAGCGTAAAGCTAACTGACCCAATCAATATACATTTAACGTACCAAACCGGCTGGATTGACGAATTCGGTCAAGTCCAAATCCGCGACGACATCTATCATCTCGACTCTCCGCAAATCGGTGCAACAGATAGCAGTTTTGTGAAACGCGCAAATTAACCTCAAGGCTAAACTGAAGTAATAAGCCTCTAAAGCATAAGGTTTTTAGGTTTATTCCTCAGGAGTTTTGCTAGCGGTATTGGCGCTCCTCACCCGTAAAAAAACTGTCTGTTCGGAGAGAGACACATGACAAAAATCCAGCAATTTTTAACCCAGTTCATCGAAGATGAAAGTGGCTTGTCGGCGGTTGAGTACGCTATTGCAGGCTCCCTTGTGGTTGGCGGTATGGTCAGCGCATTTATCAGTCTTGGGGATAGTGCCACCATAGGCATTGCCGACCTTTGCGATGCTGTTAATGGTAACTCAGGCGACGGCGACGCTGCCTGTGATTCGTAACGAGTAATGATCTCGTACCGTTCGCGATACCTACTTTGAGTACTTTGAAGCAGGTATCGCATCATTAACTAGGTAATCCTATTCAATGGATATAGTTTTTCCGCTATTGATTACATTATTAGCTATCGCAGTTATCAATGACTTGCGCAGGCATACCATTCCCAACCTGCTTACATTCTCGTTTATTGCGATAGGTATTCTCGTTCACGGTATAGCGAATGGTTTCGAGGGACTATGGTTTTCCGTATCCGCAACAGGATTGGCTTTCCTAATACTCGCACCTGTGGTCGCTATCAAAGCATTGGGCGCTGGCGATGCCAAACTAATGATGGCGGTAGGCTCACTAGTCGGAGTTGAGCTTTTGCTAAGCAGTCTCGTTTGGGGAGTCATCTTTGGAGGCTTTTCAAGCCTTTTGTTTGCTTGGTATCGGACGGGTTGGCCTGGATTTAAAGCAACTCTATATCGCTATCAATTGCAGTTTGCGACCAAAAAACTAATTCCTGCCCAAGCCAATGAAGCGGCTTCAATTAAGGCTCCCTACGCTCCAGCGTTGGCCTTAGGAACGGTTATAGCGGTTTGGCAAACCGCATTTGTACATACCCAACTAACATTTTCGCTAGGTTGAGAACAAATTATGACCACAGTAAGCCTCATAGATTCCGGCACTAGTGAAGATGAATATAATTTTCAAGCGATTGCCCCACGGCCTGTGTCGATATCGGATACAGGGCTAAGCGAATCCCTGCTACAAGAACTACTTTTGAAACAGCTGACCGTTCATTCGGTCATGACGATAAGAGAGCTTGCTCAACAGCTAGCCTTAGCTGGTGGGATTGTTACCGAACTAATCGATGCGGCAAAGCACGCTACTTTAGTCATCAATCGAGCAAATGCATCGGATGGAAAGTTTCGATTTGCGCTATCGCAAAAAGGGTTTGAGCAAGCCGAAAAACTGATACGAAGAAATGGCTACATAGGCCGCGCGCCAGTACCTCTTCAACAGTACACCGAGATTTGCAAGCAGCAGTCTTGCCGGGAACTTAAGGTCACATCTAAATTACTCCATCAAGCATTTAAAGGAGAAATATTTAGCGAAGACTTATTAGAACAAATCGGGCCTGCGCTTAATTCCAATAAACCTATCCTACTGTACGGTTTACCCGGCATTGGAAAAAGCTATCTTTGCCGGCATCTTAACTTAATTCATAACGATGATGTGCTTATCCCCAACGCAATAGAGTTTAACGGCGAAATCATTCATGTCTATGATCCCGAAATTCACCAGAGCGCTGAGCAATCTTCTTCCGAAGGTCAAAGCTTACTTAAGCTAAGCCACGGTTATGACCCCCGCTGGATTCGCTGTAAAAGGCCGCTTATGGTTACTGGAGGCGAGCTAACCGAATCAATGCTTGAAGTTAGCAGCGACCCTATAAGCCGCGTATTCAGAGCACCAATTCAACTAAAAGCTAACAACGGAATTCTATTGATTGATGATCTGGGTCGTCAAAAAATACAACCAAAGGCTTTGTTTAACCGCTGGATTATTCCCTTAGAAGAACGAAGAGACTTCTTAAGCATGCCTAACGGCGCGCACTTTGAAGTGCCATTTGAACTAACCCTTTTATTTTCGACAAACTTGCAGCCCTCTGATCTTGTGGACGAAGCCTTCTTGAGACGAATAGGCTACAAGATTGAGTTTCAACCGGTGTCAAATGCCGAGTATCAACAAATCTGGCACAAGAACTGCGAGTCGTTACAACTGAGTTGTGCAACGACTACTTACGACTATTTAGTCGGCACTTTACACGACCAATCAAAACGCCCCTTGCTCCCCTGTTACCCGAGAGACTTACTCGGGATTGTGGTGGATCAAATTAGCTATCACGACCTACCTCGAGAAGTTACTCCCAACTTGTTGCAGAAAGCTTGGAATATGAACTTTGTGAGTCAGGACTCCAACTAGAGAGTTAATACTATGAGCAGGAATTTCTTATTTTTTGTGTTTTTGCTATCAGTCGTTTTTGGACTTGGCGCAATCTTTATCGCAGATAACTGGCTACTCAATGATGCGGGTATCCAACAAAATGGCGAAGAGGAGCAAGTTGTCTCGGTAACAGTAAATGTACCTACAGGAACACTACTGGACGCCAAACACCTGAGTACAAAATCAGTCCCTAAATCTCTCGTACCCGAGGGCGCTGTCACCAATATAGATGAGGTGCTGAATAAAGTTGTTAAGCATCCAATGTATGCTGGCGATATAGTCCGTCAACAACGAATAGTGGCCTTGGGAGAGGGCTCAGCGCTAGCCAGTTTGATTAGCGAAAACATGCGAGCTATTACCATTCGAGTCAACGACATAGTCGGAGTCGCAGGCTTCCTTTTACCCGGTGATCGGGTTGATATTTTGAATACTTTTCAAAGACAACACAGCAAGGTTAACACTGAAGTTGTTCTATCTAATATAAAGATTCTCGCCGTGGATCAGCGCTCATCAAGTGATGAAAATAAGCCAGTTCTGGTTCGAGCCGTAACAGTCGAAGTTGACCTTTCTCAAGCTGAAATACTGCTAAATGCACGTAGTAAAGGTGGTCTTCAACTCGCCCTGAGAAACCCTACAGATGACAACCCGGTTAGCATAGCTACCGATTATGAATTGGTCGAAGCACAAACCGCAACAGCGACTGTTGAGGATGCCAGCGAAGTAGAGCCAGGCAATGCCCAACCTCAGAGTATTTCGCCTCGCCAAAAGGTAGAAATCATCAGAGGTGTAGCCCAAGAGTCAGTCCAAGTGGGTAGTTAAAAGGAATCAACGATGAAAAAAATCTATCACACGGTATACAGATTGATCAGTCTGATCATGTTGGTTTCTGTTTCGATGTTTGTCACCAACGCTAGTCTGGCTGGAGGACCAAGCCAAACTGAACCTGATGTAGTCACCATTCCGATACACAAATCCAAAAACCTAAATATGGAACAAGATGTTCATCGAGTTTCAGTAGGTAATCCAGGGATTGCGGATATTCTAATCCTTAGAAGCCGAGAGCTTTACATTCTAGGTAAGAAACTCGGTACGACAAATGTTTTGGTCTGGGATGAAGAGGACAATCTAGTAGATATTCTAAATCTCGAAGTTATTCATGATCTAGAGAGTCTAAGATATCGCCTCCACAGCTACCTTCCTGACCAAGATATCGGCGTTCACAGTTCCCAAGGCCAATTAATTGTTTCCGGTCAGGCTTCTAGTTTAGAAAAAATGAATACCGCGATCGAGTTAGCGTCGGCCTATGCCGAGGCCGCTACGGCGCTCAATGGTACTTCCAAAGTTATCAATATGGTGACTATTGGTGGTGGCCAGCAAGTGATGCTAGAAGTTGTCGTAGCCGAAGTTAGCACGGAAATCGCAAGACAATTGGAGTCTAACCTGCTTTTGGCATTTGATGGCACCGACGGCACAGGTGGCATTGTAAACGGCGATTTGCTTTTTGAATCCGTTCAAACAGGTATAGATAACGTAACAAGAGGCTTTTTCGGTAGTTATGCTCGTGGAGATATGTTGTTCAACTTTGCTTTGGACGTTGCAAAGACCAACGGCCTAGCCAAAATTCTAGCAGAGCCCAACATTACCGCGCTTAGTGGCCAAAGCGCGGAGTTCTTGAGCGGCGGCGAGTTTCCCGTTCCGATTCCAAACCGAGATGGAACTAGTATCCAATTCAAAGACTTCGGTGTTGGAGTAAGTTTCGTACCCACAATCCTAGATAGTGGAAAAATCAACCTCAATTTGAAAGTGTTGGTGAGTGAATTAAGCAACGCAAACTCTGTTGGAATTCAACCGACTGGCTCGACGGCTGCACTGGTAGTGCCCTCTGTAGTGAAGCGAACTTCAGAAACTACAGTCGAACTTGGTGATGGCCAAACGATAGCTATTGGTGGGCTACTAAGCGACACCCTTAGAGAGAATGTCAGCAGAATTCCAGGGTTGGGAGATATTCCGGTTCTGGGGCAACTTTTCCGAAGCCAAGAATATATTAAAGGCCAAACTGAGCTTGTCATCATGGTTACCCCGAGACTTGTTCGCCCGTTTAATAAACAAGGCATCCCTCTCCCCACCGATGGGTTTATATCTCCAAGCGATGCTGAGTTTTATTTACTAGGTCGATTATCTCGACGAGAGAGCGGTGAACCCGCGACACATTCGCCAAATCCCTCACCAAATGCATCAGTTAGCCTCCCGGACAATGGCGGTATGACGGCAGTTTATGGTCACGAAATTCAGACTCGTTAGGAGCAGAAAATGAAATCTAGTTTCATCTTGGTATCTATTGCAATTTTGTCGGGCTGCTCTTCGATTCCTGACTATGAATTCACAGACTCTGTAGTCACGGTTAGAGCGCTTCAAACCCTTGATCCACAAGCCCCAGAAGTCAACGACGGAATTACTCGAGAGATTGAAGGGAATTATGGCAAGCAAGTAATGACCAATTACCAAGCTAGTTCCATGCCACCAGAATCTGGGCGGAGCATTTCCAGTTCAAGCTCATCTGGAAGCGGGTCAAACTAGGATTATCTGAGTATGGGGGTAACAGAGTATGTTTACCTTGAAACACTTTACGCAAAGTAAGTACGTACTGAAGCCAAGACAGCAGGGCAACGTTTTAGTCATGTTCGTCATAGGCTTAGCTGCCATATTGATAATGGCCGCGCTAGCCCTCGATGGCGGCCACCTGCTATTAAACAAAAGTCGTTTACAAAACATTGCTGATGCGGCTGCATTAAATGCGGCCATTACACTGGACGAAGGCGGAACTCATCAACAAGCGAGAGCCGCCGCGGCGGCGATTATTAATGCGAATTTGGATCATCAAGACAATTTTGAACTAGATGCAAATGTAGATATGTCCAACCTCAACAGTGCCATAGAACAAGTCACTACGAGCTTAAGAGTACAGTTCTCACTAAGACCTGATCCTTTTGAAGCTACGAATGTAGCGGAAGCAAGGTACGTTTTAGTTTATATCGAAGATGTACCGCTGAATAACTTTCTAGCCGGTGTATTCGATTTCAATAAACAAGTGTCTGCAACGGCAATGGCAGGGCCCTCTACAGCCTTAGTCGATTGCTACAGTAATCTAGTACCACTTATGGTTTGCGCAAACGACCCAACTACTGAGCACCCTTCCTCCACCGTGGATGGCGAAGAGGTATTCGATCAATCCATTTTCTATGGTATTCATACCAACACGTTACAAGTACTAAAAATCCCCTCAAATACAGAGCCTGAAATAGGCCCCGGGAACTTTCAGCTGATACGGCTTGGAGACAATAAAGGTGCTGACGATATACGAGATACGCTTGCAGGTCAGCCATTCGAAGATGGACAAATTTGTCTCACCTCCGGTGTTGATGGCGATACCGTTCCAACAGAGCCTGGTAATACAGTTGGGCCATCGTTTCAGGGTTTAAACACCAGAATGGGTCAATGGGAAGGCAATCTGAAAGATAACCAAGAAGATTTTCCTGCAGACTACAACACCTGTGAGTCCACTACTCCGATAGCGCTAGATAATAAAGGAGATTTGATTGATAACGGAGCAATAGATCTGGCTTACAGACATTCAGATTACCTCTCGTACTACGGAGCGTTGGCTGACGATGATGAAAGTGTTCCTGACGCTTGCCCAACCAACTTCTCGGGTTCATTGGATCCAGTCAACGGTTCCAGTCAACGAAGAATACTGCAAGTGGTGGTTGGAGATTGCACTGACAGGCTGAATGGTCAGAACGACGTACCCTATTTAGGCGTTGGTTGTTTTTTCCTGACCCAAAGCATTGATAAGGGCGGAAAAAACAGTTTCATCGTTGGAGAGTTTGTAGAGAACTGCTCGGCCGAGGGCGTAGCCTCGGGAGATGCGGAAGACCGTAACGGACCGTATCGAATTGTTCTGTATCACGTTCCCGGCTCGGGAGACTCATGATGAAAACACGACAAAAACAAACAGGTCTAGCTGCGATAGAGGTGACGATCATATTGCCATTTCTGCTGCTAATCATATTTGTGGTAGCCGAGTTCGGCAGGCTCTTGTATCAATACAACGCTTTGAACAAAGCAGTACGCAATACTGCCAGACACGTTAGTAGCTTAGCTAAACTGGGCTCTCAAGGAAGCGTAGTGACTTTGAATAGTGACACGCAAATAGAAGGCAATAATCTGCTGCGCTACGGCGATACTTCCATCGACGATCTAATTCTTCCCAATCTGGATAACTCTACTATTAATTACAGCGTTAGCGGTCAGCTGGTCACAGTTTCCATTAGCTATCCTTGGCGACCTCTATTTGCGAGTACTGTTGTAGCACTTGGAGTTAGCTCAGACTCAGGGCTTGGTTTTCCTCTTAGAGTCTCTTATACCATGAGGGCACGATGAAGCATCAATCGGGGTTGTATGCCGTCGAGTTCGCTATCGTTGGCTCAGTATTTTTTTTAATACTATTTGCATGTATCGAAATAGCCAGAGCTTTGTACACTTGGAATTTACTGACAGAAATCTCTCGTCGAGGCGCAAGGTTAGCTAGTGTCTGTCACATTGATCAGGCTAATGTACAGCCACTCACCGGCATGGTGTCGAGCGCCTCGCTCAGTAGTGCTGGATTACTTCCCAACTTTTCAGATGCCAATTTGCAAATTAGCTATCTCACTTTGACGGGTGCCCCCGCGACTTCTTTCGAGCAAATTCGGTTGGTTCGGGCTGAAATAATCAACTACACCCATCAGTTTTTGATTCCGGGCCTTAGCTTTAGCATAAATTCCAACAACCTATCGACTACTTTGCCTAGAGAAAGCCTTGGCGTCACTCGATTTACATTTACCACTTGCACTTGAGCCAATCTCAAAGGAAAAGTAGAAATGACTCAAACTTCTAACCAAACACTGCAAGTCGTTCCAAATCAAAGTAGCTCTGGAACTTCAAGGCCTATGAAGTATCTCGCTTTTCCAATTCAAGCGCGATGCCTCAACTTATCAGGCTCCACACATGCTCTATTCGAAAAATCATGCGCTACTTTCGGAAATATGACCCTGCTGCCTGCAAAAGATTCTCAGCAAACGCCCAATACCGTATCTGTGATCGAAGTACATAGCGACTTACTGGAGGCTCAAAAAGCGTTAGCCAAACTAATAGGAAATGAGTCGCCTCTACTACTCATTGGCAAAGATATCCCTCAGAGTTTGATTCGTGAAGCTATGACGTTAAACCTTCACGACATATTAAGCGTGGATAACTTAGAAGACGAGTTGTATCCAAGCCTTCTAAAACTATCTGAAACTCTTGCAAACACAACCCCGCTGGCGCCATTGGTCGGAATAGTAAATGGAAAAGGAGGTTCTGGCGCCAGTTTTCTTTGCAGCACTTTGTCTCAAGTAGCCGCGGCCCATAGTGATGCTAGAGTAGCAGTAATCGATTTAGATCTGCATTTTGGAACCCAGTCGGATCTTTTGGATGTAACACCCGAGTTTTACATTACGGATGCTTTGAGCAACCTAGCAGCTCTGGACAAAACCGCTATCGGAGCAATCACGTACAAGAAACTTGGCGTTCACCTTCTCGCTTCTAAGCCCTACAGCTTGGACGAGTTGTTACACACTCATAGCGCTCAAAGCCTCCAGGCTCTTACTACTCAATTTCGACTGCACTTCGACCTAGTAATGCTCGATATTTCGAGAGGGCTGGAGGGACACGTTGGAGGCCTGCTTCAGCATTGCAGTCAATTGAGCTTGGTCTGTCAGCAAAACATAGTCAGCTTGAAAGAAACTCGCGCGCTAATAAATCAGCTGGAACAAAATTACGGCATTCCTAAAGAACAGCTTCACATTATAGTCAACCGCTATTCCGATAAGGTTAACAATATTTCCTTGCGCGAAATTGGCGAAAGTACTGGAGTAGGAGGAGTCTTCAAAGTTCAAAACGACTATCAGCTTGCCTCCTCAAGTACCGACTTAGGAAAACCTTTAAACGAAGGTTCCGGCAGCCAATTGCTAGAGAGCGATTTGTATCGGTACCTAGAGCAATCTCTCCCCTTAGAACTGAAAAAACAAGAGCATAGCGGCCTACTGTCCAAGCTGTTTAGGAGATCCTGATGGAAGCAAGGAACAAATACACAATTCACACGTTCGAGCAACTTACTCCCCAGGATATTGCAATCAAACAGCAGGTATTTTCAAACCTCCTGAATATGCTCGACCTATCGATATTGGAAACGCTCGAACGCCGTGTCGCAGAACACCAGATTAGTGAAATTTGCGACCAACTGTTGGACGCTGTTCCTCGGCCAATTAACTTAGCCACGCGCCAGTTAATAATAAAATTGATTATCGATGAAGTTCTCGGTTTGGGACCACTTGAGATATTACTCGATGACCCGAGCATATCCGACATACTGGTCAATCGACACGATAGCATTTATGTCGAACGTCATGGCAAGTTAGAAAAGGTTGGAATTCAATTTTTTGATGACCAACATTTGATGAATATTATCGATCGAATAGTATCTGGAGTTTCTAGACGTATTGACGAATCCTCTCCGATGGTTGATGCCAGACTCAAAGATGGATCTCGTATCAATGCGATAATTCCCCCTTTGGCTCTGGACGGCCCATCACTATCAATTCGACGATTTAATGTGGATAAGCTAACAGCTGATCAGTTGGTAGAGTTCAAGAGCATGACTGACGACATGGGCAAGCTCATTCAAGCGTCAGTACAGGGAAAACTCAATGTGTTAATTTCCGGAGGTACAGGTAGCGGAAAAACCACCTTATTGAATATCCTCAGCGGATACATTCCCAGCAACGAGCGGATTATTACTATCGAAGACTCGGCTGAGCTACAACTGCAACAGCCCCATACCGTCAGACTAGAGACTAGACCGGCCAATATCGAGGGAACTGGAGAAGTAAGCCAACGAGATCTCGTTAAGAACTGCTTGCGCATGCGCCCCGATCGAATCGTCATTGGCGAATGCCGTGGTGCCGAAGCCATTGATATGTTGTCAGCAATGAATACGGGTCATGAAGGATCTCTGACAACTTTACATGCTAACAGTCCACGAGATGCACTAGCTCGTTTAGAAAATATGGTTTGCATGGGCGGCTTCGATATGCCTGTGAAAAACATTAGAGAGCAAATTTCCTCAGCCATTGATTTAGTTGTACAACTCGAACGTCAAGAAGATGGCCGCAGAAGGATAACGAGCATTCAAGAAATCAACGGAATGGAAGGCGATGTTATTACTATGTCTGAAATTTTTAAGTTTCAAAGACGCGGAAAAGACAGTGACGGTGAGATTGTAGGCGAATTTAAAGCCACGGGTGTAGTGCCAAACTTCAATAACGACTTAAAAGCCAAAGGTATATCTCTTCCACATACTATATTCGGACTAGATGACAATCTGGCGGCTTTTTAGGAGCGATGATTATGGGCACTAAATTCGTGTTTTTCATTTTGGTTTTCTTGGCCGTAGTTTTGATGTCCCAAGCCTTTTTTGTCTCAGTATTCAATCCTCAGAATGCCAATACTAAAGCGCTAAAACGACATCTTCGTAACTTAGCGAGAGATAACCCAGATATTGAAGCTAGTCTGCTGGTAAATAAGCGCGTAGAGAAACTGTCAGTTTTTGGGCGATGGATAGAGAGTTTTCCATTTGTCGAAAATCTTACTTATCGACTTGAACTAGCCGGCTCTAAACTACTAGGGCATCAATACGTGTTGATTGCAGCAGCACTGAGTATGTTGGCGGGATTACTAATGTGGTTTTGGACAAAGAGTGCAGTCTTTGTCGGCCTAGGTTGCGTAGTCACTTTGCTTCTCTGCCACATAAAAATTAGTAGGGATATCAACAAGCGCATGGAACAAATTGAGGAGCAATTCCCCGAAGCTCTTGATGTATTAAAACGCGGTTTACAAGCTGGATACGCGTTTTCAGATGCGCTACGCCTCGTCTACCAGGAAATGGAGGGGCATTTAGCTGACGAGTTTCAATTAGTTTTCGCACGAATCAACTACGGCAGTGATTTAAGAACAGCTCTTCTCGGATTTGTGAAACGTGTGCCATCTACTTCTGCCATGGCTTTCGCCAGTGCAGTAACTATCCAAAAGGAAACTGGTGGCAACCTTGCCGAGAATATAGAGAATCTAAGTCGGGTAATTAGGCAGCGATTTAAGTTTAAACGCCGAGTCCGTACCTTGTCGGCTGAAGGACGGTTGTCAGGCTGGATATTGGTATTGATGCCATTCGCATTATTCGCTCTTCTGTATATTGTGGCGCCGACATACATTTCGGAGTTAGTAAAACCTGAAGGAATACAGCTCGTACAAATCGGGCTCGTCGGCATGCTACTTGGAATCATTTGGATAGCCAAACTCATAAGATTGGACGTCTAACTATGGACTATTTACGCTCTCTTATCGCTAGCTTTATTTCAGATCCCCAACAAGTCACCATCTTGGTCTACTTGGTGGCGGTCGCGGGTGCAGTCTTACTCGCATTTGCCACCGCAACGCTGATTGCGGGTATATATTCACCCATGAAAGTTAAAGTTCAAGAACTTGCACACGTCGACACGCCTTCTTCGATGCAGGGCCGCTCAGCTTTTGATAAGCGACTTGAAAAACTCGAGAAAATATCTGTTTTCAAAGGGGGGAGCGACGGCGATTCAGAGACAAAAAAACTGCTAATACATGCTGGATTTCATAATGAAAACGCTCTTCTGGTATTCAAATCCTTAAAACTGCTGAGTTTGCTGATTGCCGCATCGTTAACTCTACTATTGATAAAATACTTTCCTAATATGAGTCAGTTGGCGACTTTTTACTTCGTCGCTCTGATATTGGGTGTTGGATACCTCATTCCAAGCTTAGTGCTGGAGCATTTCGCGAAGCAACGAATGCGAGAGATGAGAAAGTTTTTTCCAGATGCATTGGACTTGCTCGTCGTTTGTACAGAATCTGGTCTAGGCTTACTAGAAGCTTTTCAAAGAGTTAGCCAAGAGCTGGAAATCGCACACCCTGAGCTATCTCACGAGCTAAAACTTGTGTGTCAGAAGGTGAAAGTTGGCTTTTCGATGCAAGAAGCACTCAATGAGTTCGGAGAGAGAACCGGATTAGAAGATATCAAAGGGCTCAACGCAGTTATTGTTCAAAGCCTCAAACTAGGTACCGGTGTGGCTAACACGATTCGGGTCTACAGCGAGGAGTATAAAGACAAACGCTTGCAGGAAGCAGAAGAGAAAGCAGCCAAAATTGGGGTGAAGCTACTATTTCCCATGCTGTTGTTTATTTGGCCTTCATTTTTCATCGTGGCTGTAGGCCCGGCGGTTTTGAAAATACTTAAGGTATGGGGTTTAGCCTTCGGTTGAAGATTTACGACTACTTTTTCAAAGGAGAGGAATTTGCGTTCAACTAACATCCGGTATTTACTTCTGACTTTTGTGAGTGCGTCAATGTTTGGATGTACGAGCTCGCCTTCAGAGCCCGTCGACGAAGCATCAATTACTCCCCCTGCTCAAATAAAGCTAGTGGGTAGCGTGGAAGAGGCTATTGGCATGGCGGAAACCCGTTGGCATGCAGGAGATGCCAATAAAGCGATTTACTTTTACGTAAAAGCCTTAGAGTTGGATCCAGAAAACCCAGCTATTCTCACCCGAATTGCCGAAATCCACAGAGAACTCGGCAATCTCGACATTGCTACCAAAGCTTATCAAGATGCCCTCTTACTCAAACCAGATTCCATTGAAATAACCGCGGCGCTGGGAGTGCTGTATGCTCAAAAACCAAACATCAATTTAGCCAAAGAGCATTTGAACAAAGCGATTGCCCTAGACCAAGCTAGAATCAAGGGTTACGCTCAGTCACGCTCTAATATGCTCCAACCTTTGGACGCCGAGTCACCAGTGGCGGCATACAATGCATACGCTATTTTGAAAGACTCAAAAGGTGAACACCTAGTAGCTAGAGAGTATTTTTTTGCCAGCTTGCAACAGCAGCCAGATGATCCTCTCCTTCTTACCAATCTGGGATACTCGTTTTATCTAAGTGGTAAGCTTGGTCCCGCTGAGCGTTACTTTAGACAAGCGTTGAGGTATGACAATCACTTCGCTAGAGCCTGGACAAACTTAGGCTTAATTTATGCTCGCAAAGGTCAGTATCCAAGGGCAATACAAGCGCTTAAGCAAGTTGTCTCTGAAGCAGATGCTTACAATGACCTCGGATATATACTTATGCTAGATGGAAAATTCGAAGAAGCCGAAGAAATGCTGAATATGGCGATAAAGCTTTCTCCAAAATACTTTGCAAAAGCTCACGCTAACTTAGAAAAACTAAAGTTAGAGCAAGCAGATCTAGCGAACCGGTAGCGCAATACTCTCGAACATCTCGTCTATTTGGCTTTGCTCACGCATTGCTACCGCCTGTTCGACTAGGTTTCTAGTCAAGTGAGGTGCGAAACCTTCCATAAAATCGTACATGAACGTACGTAAGAAACTACCTTTTCTAAATCCAATTTTAGTGGTGGAGTGACCAATAATGTGGCTCGCATCGATTGCAACCAAATCAGAGTCGGTATCTTCGGATATTGCCATAGTCGCAATCACGCCAACTCCAAGACCTAATCGAACGTAAGTTTTTAAGACATCAGCACTAGTAGCGCTAAAAACAACTTTTGGCTCAAGACCCGCTTTGCCAAACGCTTTATCAAGTTGTGACGAGCGATTAAATCCGAAGACGTAGGTTATCAATGGATGCGATGCCAGCTCTTCGAGTGTGATTTGCCTTTGCTGGGCCAATGGATGGTCTCTACGAACCACAATTGAGCGATTCCAATGATAACAAGGCAGCATGATCAGGTCGCTATACAAGTGCATACCCTCGGTCGAAATCGCAAAGTCAGCATCTCCACGCACAGCCGCTTCACAAATTTGGGCGGGTGTCCCTTGGTGCATATGTAAGCTGACATTTGGGTAACGCTCCATAAACCCTTTGATGACCGTCGGCAGAGCATACCTCGCCTGAGTATGAGTCGTCGCAATGTTAAGCACCCCCTGATCAGGTTTGGTATATTCTTCTGCAACGCGCTTAATGCTTTCGACCTTTCCTAGGATATCCTCAGCAATATCTATAACCTGCTGTCCAGCTGGAGTCACATGAGTAAGATGTTTACCCGACCGGCCAAAAATTTGAATGCCAAGCTCATCTTCTAGCATTCGAACCTGTTTGCTAATGCCTGGTTGAGAGGTATATAGGCTCTCAGCTGTGGCTGAAACATTTAGATTGTTATTTAGTACTTCGACTATGTATTTGAGCTGCTGTAGCTTCATGATGCCCTACATTCGACAGGAAGATTACAGAACCCATCATATTCAAATTAGTTATATAAATAAACTTGTATATAACAAATGCTCTTCACATGTGCTTGAAGCCTCAAAAAGACCGCGTAAGCGCTAGTGAGGGATGCTCAGTTAGGGTAGGATTAAACAAAACTATAATATCGATTTATACTTCTATGTTTTTGAGTTGGGCCGTGTTGCTGGTTGTAGCCTTAGTTGCCGTTTTGGCAGTCTTAAGTGTCGTTCAGCAAAAGAAAAAACAAGCGCTGGCAGAAAAACGCCAAGCAATTGCGAAATCCAAAGCGATAGTTGATGAGAGCGAGCGGATTTTAGAATGCGCAGCAGAACTAGCTTTGGACTTTCCCACTATGGTGCTTCTTAACAAACGATACGTCGATGCACTATCACTGCTTCAGAAACATCAGGACGAAAAATCCGTAGCGAACAAATTCGCTCAGGCCAAAGAGACTTTGATTCAGTTGGAGCAACGCAAAGTCACCCTTCCAACTCAAATGCGCTTGTCTGATGACGACAAACAGATTGTGAAAATGGTACAAGCGCTTAAGCGACTGAAAGCCGTTGTTAATTTTGAGCACAATAAAAGCAACTTGAGCCAGGAAGTCTTCGGGTTAATTGCTCAAAGCATTGACCAGAAGCAACGCAGAATTAACATTGAGTCTAGTTTGACTCGTGCAGCTAGCTCTATGGTAATCCAGCAATGGGGCAGTGCACGTCACTTGTTAAACAACGTTAGCGTACAAATACCGGTGCTCTATTCAGGCGAAGACAAAGAATACGCGGCACACATTGACCAACGCTATAACCAACTTAGAGCCCAACTCGAACAAAGCATGCCTGACATTGAGATAGAGATTGACGAAAGAGATGGAGAGCTCGAGCAACTATTCAACAAGCGTAAATGGTAAGCATTTAAAACAATCTACCGGGCCAATATTCCTTCGGCTCGGTTCCTACCCACAGTCCTATATACTGCTTACCAGTATTTGGGTTCACTCGATTTCCACTCATATGATTTGAAAGTAGTATTATCACTGCGAACATTACTACTTTGAACGGAATAGGTATTGCGATCGGTACATTTCTTTTGCTTTTCGCTGTTTCAGAAACGAGCAATCCGACAGTTAATGTTCCAAACAGTTGACTAAGCGGAGTCATATAAACACCGCTGACTAGCGATAAAACCAATCCGCCAACCAAACTGGATAAAAGAGCTAGGTTCAATACATTTTCTATATTCTGAGCATGGTGCGCCCGCTTGATTGAGCTAAGAGCTACGCAACCTAGAGCAATCGCTAGCCCCAGGGTACCGACAAAGCCCACACCATAAAGCAATTCTAATGGGAAATTGTGCACGTGAGCGTTAGTGTGAGTAATAAATGGATAGGTCGACCAATAACCAAAACCGTGACCAAATAGGGGGTTGTCAAAGACTCTAGGCCAAGTTTCCGACCACATTAGTAACCTTCCATTGGAAGCTCTTTCTATACTTCCGACTACTAATTCGTCCGCCTCTAGGATGCCTGAAAACATGGTTACCAACCAAAATATGAGTAACGCACACAGCACACTTGCTATCAATCCTAACGCCAGCACTCGACGATTGTTTCCCCTCAAGAAAAACATTAGCGTTAAAAAGGAGCAGACAGAAGCAACGATAGCCCCTCTCGCTTCAGTTAATAGCAACAAAGAAAAGCTCAGGGACAATATCAGTATGGAAACAAACTTGTCGGCCATATTTCTCGCGCTATCGAGCAACCAAAAACAAAGAAAAGGAGTGAGCCAGACTTGGACTTGATTAAGGAACCTCGGATTATTGAAACCGACCCTCAATGAATAGAAATTTGACCAGTTTTCATCTAAATAAGTCAGTCTTATGCCTGCTCGCAGTGAAGCTAAAACGATAAAAACAGCTGCAATAGCAAACAACCATGATTGCAACTCTCTTTTTGAGAGCACTAGCCCAACTCTAGAAAAGCTCCAAACATATAAAGCTAAAATTAGGTGGTTCACCACATAAACGTTGTAATCTTGCCACCTTTCATGGAGCAGCAAAGTGAAAATCGAACTAAAAAAGAACAGCGCTATACCTAGAACTGCTAGATTAATTGTTGTCTTGGAGGGAGAACCAACCCATGGAGATAGAACAAAAACAGGGAATACGGTTAGTAACATCAACCATCTTTTGAGATCGTAGGGATCCAAATAAAACCAGTGCCACAAGTGTGTCGAAACGACAACAAGCAGAAGAATGAGCCCTAAAACCATTCGACTTCTTATGATGTCATTCACTGCTGCGATTCCATTCATGCTCAGTTATTACCCTCTAACCTTGGGAAGGTAAAAGACGGTACAAGAGAGTCTCGTCTATTTACATTTCAGTGTAGCTTATTGATATATAAAGCTAACCCTAGTCCAATCCTCAAAAAACGCCCAATAAAAAAGGCGCTACTCCAGTAGCGCCTTTCCCAACAACCTATCAGCTCAAGCTACTTCTTAGCCTTAGCTTTGGCCTTCGCCTTAGATTTCTTACTCTCAGCCACCCAACGTCCATCGATGTAATGGGCCGTCCAACCGGTCGCCTTGCCATCAACCTCAGAGGCCACGTACTGGCTCTTGGTCTTGCGGCTAAATTTCACCAGCGTCTTGTTACCTTCGTCATCTTTCACCGGTGCCTCGGTCAAGAATTGATACTTAGGCCAGACTCGGTCTTTAAAGCGAACCAGCTCTTCCACCAGCGGCGCGCGAGTTTCACGAGATTTAGGGAAGGTACTTGCCGCCAAAAAGATACCGGCCGCTCCGTCGCGAAGAACAAAGTGCGCATCCGACTTAGCACAAGGCAGTTCTGGCAACTGGATTGGATCTTCCTTCGGTGGCGCAGGCTCGCCGTTTTTCAGCAGCTTGCGAGTATTCTTACAAGTCTCTGAGGTACAGCCGAAATACTTACCGAAGCGACCGTTCTTAAGCTCCATGTCGCTGCCGCACTTGTCACATTCGATGATAGGACCGTCGTAGCCCTTAATCTTAAAGCTGCCCTTCTCAATCGCGTAACCGTCACACTGCGGGTTGTTACCACACACGTGCAGCTTACGGGTCTCATCGATGAGATAGCTGTCCATCGCGGTGTCACACACTTTACAACGCCATTTGGCGCGCAGAGCGTCGTTCTCAGCGTCTTCTGAGGTATCGGCAACCGCTTCATCACCTGAGGTCAGGTTAATGGTGGTCTTACAGCGTTCTTTTGGCGGTAAGGCATAGCCACTACAGCCCAAGAATACGCCGGTGGTGGCGGTACGAATACCCATCTTACGCGAGCAAGTCGGACAGTCGATGTCGGTCATCACCATGGAATTCGGGCGCATACCGCCCTCTTCAGGGTCTTTATCCGCTTGGCCTAGTTGGTCGCTAAAGTCGCTAAAGAAGTCGTTAAGAACGTCTTTCCACTTGAGTTTACCGTCGCCAATTTCATCGAGAGTGCCTTCCATGTCAGAAGTAAACTCATAGCTCAATAGCTCTTGGAAGTTTTCCACCAAACGGTCGTTGACAATTTCGCCCATCTTTTCCGCGTAGAAACGGCGGTTTTCAACACGCACATAGCCGCGATCTTGAATGGTCGAAATAATAGAAGCGTAGGTAGACGGACGGCCAATACCGCGTTTCTCCAGTTCTTTCACCAATGACGCTTCACTGAAACGCGGAGTTGGTTTCGTGAAGTGCTGCTTGGGCTCCAAGGCTTTCAGGTCAAGCGTCTCGCCCTGCTTCACATCAGGCAGCTGGGTATCTTCTTCAGATTTCTTCTTGGCTGCCGGCTGAACGCGAGTCCAACCGTCAAAACGCAATAATCGACCTTTGGCACGCAATTCAAATTCACCAGCGGCGACGCTAATCTGAGTCGCATCAAAACGCGCAGGCACCATCTGACACGCCACAAACTGGCGCCAAATCAGCTCATATAAGCGCTGAGCGTCACGCTCCATGGACGACAGGTCTGTCGCCTTGGTAGTGACGTCAGAAGGACGAATCGCTTCGTGAGCCTCTTGTGCGCCTTGCTTGCTGCCGTATAGATTTGCCTTCTCCGGCAAATACTCAGGACCATAGCTGTCTGAAATCAGTCCGCGAACCGTTTCTACCGCTTCTTTCGACAGGTTAGTCGAGTCGGTACGCATATAGGTGATGTGGCCCGCTTCGTACAAGCGCTGTGCCAGCATCATGGTCTTTTTCACACCAAAGCCCAAGCGGGTCGACGCCGCTTGCTGCAGGGTCGAGGTAATAAATGGGGCTTGAGGCTTAGATTGAGTTGGACGGTCTTCGCGCTTGGCAATGCGATAATCGGCGTTTCGCAGCGCTGCCAGGGCCTCGTCGGTCTCAGCTTTAGAGCCAGGACGGAAGGCTTTGCCGTTTTGCTTGGCCACCATCAGACGAATCGCGTCACCGCCTAAACTGTGGGTGTCGGCGTGAATGTCCCAGTACTCTTCTGGGTTAAAGGCTTTGATCTCGCGTTCGCGCTCTACGACCAAACGCACAGCAACGGATTGAACTCGACCTGCAGATAAGCCGCGAGCGACTTTCTTCCACAGCAGTGGCGACACCATAAAGCCAACCACACGGTCTAAGAAACGACGCGCCTGTTGCGCGTCTACTTTATTGGTATCTAGAGTTGCCGGCTCAGAAAAGGCGTCTTGAATCGCCGATTTAGTGATCTCATTAAACACCACGCGCTGATAGCGAGATTCATCGCCACCAATGACCTGTTGCAAGTGCCAGGCAATGGCTTCCCCTTCTCTATCCAAATCGGTTGCGAGATAGATGTGGTCAGCTTTTTCGGCCAGCGTCTGTAGTTCTTTTACGACTTTTTCTTTGCCCGGCAGCACTTGGTAGTTAGCTGCCCAGTCGTTGTCGGGGTCGATTCCCATACGCGCAACTAAGGCCTTGCGGTCTTTTTCCGCCTTATATTTTGCCTTTTCTTCTGGCGTCATAGTGCGCGTATTGACGCTAGATTTCGCGGCTGGCTTGGCCGTTGAAGATGTTGGGAGGTCGCGGATGTGGCCTACGCTAGATTTGACCACGAATTCCTTGCCAAGGTACTTGTTGATCGTTTTTGCCTTGGCTGGTGACTCCACAATTACTAAGGATTTACCCATATATTCGATTTCGCCGGTAAGATTACGACATTGTAAAAGTGGCACTATATATAGAGGCTTGCGCCACAGGTTTCAAGAGACGCGCGCCATATCGCAGCAAATTAGGCCAGCTTTACGTGAGTTTCGTAAAAAAAATAATTCAATAATTTTGCTTTCTAAAAGAATTAATATTGCAATTTGACCGATGTGGCAAGCGATAGTTATGCAATTTAACAAAAATTGGTTAATTGGCTATACCATTTACGCCCTTGTTAAGCGCAAGTTAACCCGTATACTGCCAGCATGGAAAACACTCCCTGGATAAGCAATGAAGCACTTTGAAGCAAACTTCGATGGCCTAGTGGGCCCCACTCACAACTACGCAGGTTTGTCCTTTGGCAATGTCGCCTCTTTTTCTAATGCCGACGCTGTTTCAAACCCAAAACAAGCCGCCAAACAAGGTCTGGCAAAAGCCAAAGCGCTCGCCGACATGGGACTCGTTCAAGGCATGCTCGCACCACAAGAGCGCCCGGACATGGCTTGTTTGCGTCAACTAGGCTTTAGCGGCACCGATGCCGAAGTTTTATCTCAAGCGGCCAAACAGGCACCACAGATTTTGCGCTCAGTGGCTTCAGCATCCAGCATGTGGACCGCCAACGCTGCTACCGTATCACCAAGCGCGGATACCAGCGACGGTCGTATTCATTTCACACCGGCCAACCTAGTAGACAAACTGCACCGCTCCATCGAGGCCCCAGTGACTGGCCGTATTCTAAAAGCCACCTTCGCGAATGACGCCTTTTTTGCTCACCACGATGCGCTTCCTCATCATCCTTTATTAGGTGATGAAGGCGCGGCCAACCACACACGTCTGTGCCGCCAGTACGGCAGCGCGGGTGTCGAGCTGTTCGCCTACGGCCAATCTTCGCTTATCGGCAGCCCGCGTCCGCAAAAATTTCCTGCGCGTCAGACCTTGGAAGCCAGCCAAGCTGTGGCTCGCTTGCACGGGCTGGACTCGGACAACACAGTATT
The DNA here is from genome assembly GCF_002282855.1 of Paraferrimonas sedimenticola. Classification (GTDB taxonomy): domain Bacteria; phylum Pseudomonadota; class Gammaproteobacteria; order Enterobacterales; family Shewanellaceae; genus Paraferrimonas; species Paraferrimonas sedimenticola. The sequence goes on from NZ_NRIR01000006.1 coordinate 280,236, forward strand.
CATGCAGCAAAACCCTGATGTCATCGACCAAGGTGTATTCCACAATGACGTCATCAGTGTCGGCAATCGCAACGTGCTTTTCTACCACGAGCAAGCCTTTCTACACACAGAGCAAAAGTTTGCCGAGATCCGCGATAAATACGGCGATGGCGAACTGCACTTTATTAAAGTACCTACTGCAGCGGTTTCGATTAAAGACGCCGTTTCAAGTTACCTGTTCAATACTCAGTTGGTCAGCTTTGATGATGACAGCATGGCCATCATCGCTCCAACCGATTGTCAGGAAAATCCGGCCGTCGAGCGCTACTTAAACGAGCTGGTACAAATGGGGACCCCGATTAACAAGGTACACTTCTTCGATGTGAAACAGAGCATGCAAAACGGCGGTGGTCCTGCTTGTTTGCGTTTGCGAGTCGCCATGAACCAGGCCGAGCTCGATGCAGTTAATCCGCACACGTTAATGAACGACAACCTGTTTACCCGTCTTAACGCCTGGGTCGATAAACACTATCGCGACCGCTTAAGTGAAGCGGATCTGGCCGATCCACAACTATTGATTGAAAGCCGCACTGCCTTAGATGAGCTCACTCAAATCATGCACTTGGGCAGCGTTTACCCGTTCCAGCGCTAACCGCCAAAAAGCGCCGATGAAAAAAGGAAGCCAGTTGGCTTCCTTTTTCGACTTTGACGATTAGTTATTAACAATATTAATTGGAATACTAGCAACCACAGTCACCAAACCTTTTGGCGTCTCAGCCTCGACAATCAGTACCCCAGAATTCGGGTCCTTCTCGCCTTTCACCAATACCGCAAACTCACGGCCACCATTGTAGTTAGTACTTGGCCAGTCAAAGCTGCTCTTTGACACCACAGAGCCTGCAGTTGCGCTAAAGCTAATCTTGGTACCTGCGGGCAATTGCTGATTGTGCAAATCGGAGATAACCAATGAAACTGTAGCTGTGCCTTCACTGATGATATCAATCTCGTCAGCCGCACCACCATCATCCCATATCTGCGGCGCACTGCCGATTGCGGTAGAGCCAGACATTACCATGACAATACTGGCGCGCACATTGGTTGAAGTTTGAGTGCTTGAACACCCATCGTGTGCTGGAATCGAGCACAACACCCCGTTGTACTTGCCGTCTTTGGTATCAAACACGCCGTTTGAATTGAAGTCGATTAGGGTTTCGTTCTCGCCTCCAGTCTCACCACCCGCCATTTGTGGGTTGAACACGCCGTCTTCGTTGTGATCCACAAAGGCTTCGTCTAAGTCGTAGGGCTGGCCACCGACGTCATTGCCCAAGAAGGCAGTCATCTCAGACGCATCAAATCGGCCGTTACCGTTTAAGTCTGGGAAGGCTTCTTCGCCAATCGCAGTAGCGGTAATGGTCGCTCGACCACCATAGCTTTGACCCATAAATGGCAAGATATTTGGCTCATGAGCGACGTTGTCGAACAGTGAGTTGCCATCAGGACGAGGGTTCTGGCTGGTCCAGGTCACCGAACAGGTGCCCTTAACTGTCTGACAGCTTGGTTCAATCGAGCCGCCTTCAGTGGTGAAACTCACCGCGGTGCCATCATTCACTGGGTTGTTATAGGCATCGGCCAAACGTGCGGTAATCACCACTTGCGTGCCGTCGTAGTCCCAACCCTCGGCGTTCAGCACTTCGGCTGACAAGCTAAAGCTGTCTTGGTCTGGAATACCGGTAGAAACCACCAACAAGTTGGACTGAGTGGAGATTTCCGGAGTGCTGCCGTCCACCGAGGCGGTGACACGAACCGAAGTCGCCACTGTGCCCGAGTTAATCACAGTCTGCACCACACCCTGATCGTTGGTGGTGGCCTGAGTAGGTTGAAGCGCAATGCCACCCACTTCTGTGTTTAGACTAAACGAAACCGATTGGTTACTAACGGGATTGCCATTCTGGTCCAGCACCTTGAACTTAACGGTTGACGCTTCAACACCGCCAGTACCTAAAATGCTGATATTCTCAGGCTCCGCGGATACAAACGAGATACTGCCAACATCTGAGGCCAACACCTCGATGACCGCACTAGCAGACAAGTTGATACCACCAGCATTCGCGGTAACGTTAATCGGGTCTTCGCCAACACAGCCTTGAGCCAAATAGGTCGAAGTGGCAACACCGGCAACCGTAGTTACAGGTGAGCTTAAGCTGGCTTTAGGACTCGAAGCACTGGAACATCCCGAACTAAAGTTGACGTCCACTGGCTGACTAAACGGATTACCCGCTTCGTCTACAATGCTAACCGTAACGGTTGCTGTACCACCGGCAGATAGCTGAGCGATGCTAACCTCGGCTTGACCCGAGGCAAACGGATTGCCCGAGCCCATTTGCACGTCTGTTGCACCGATAACCACCACAGAATCACCAGACTCTCCACTCGCCAAGGTCGCAGTAACGACACCAGCGCCCAGATCCGAACCGGCGTAAATATCTACCCACGCCAGCCCTTCGTCATTGGTAACTGCGGTATCGATTGGCAAATTACCTTTGGTAGTTTTGAACGTCACAATGGTTGGCTTGGCGATACCGGTCACCGTCGCCACCAGACGACCGGGCGAATTGGCGGTAATGGCTTCAATCGGATTGCCCGCGCCATCGGTAAGCGACAACGCAATTTGCACTTCGCCACCACCAGCATCGTCACCAGCTGAGTTAAACGCCATTTCGGCGCTAGCGCTCATTTCACCACTGGAGTAACTGGCGCTGACTTTGCCAGCACCGGCAACGGTGCCGGCGCGAAGAGTGATACGTGCCACCCCTTGCTCGTCGGTTAGTGCCGTGCCAACTCCTGGAAACAAGGAGCCGACGGTTTCTGTGCTGAAACTAATCAACTGGCTGGCGACCGAGCCACTGTCCACGCTTAAACGCGCTTCCAGGGTGCCTGGTGCTGCCGATGATACTTCATTGATGGAATTGCCTTCGGAATCGACTAAAGTCAAGGTCAGGCTAGCTTCTGGAGTGGAAGGACCTGGCACATTGCCATCGCCATCGCCACTTTTGTTGAGCTCGTTTCCGCTACCGCCACATGCTGCCAAAAAAAGGCTCAGGCACATAACAGAAAACAGTCGAACGACTGATTTCATAATTCACTCCCTGTAACAAATACGACAAGCTGTTCGCGCTTTGGTGTTATTTTTTATTTAACTCACCCCAATGTACCGATTCAGGCCATTAACAACAACCACCAAAACCTTAAAATCACTGTCAAAATTTAACTATTTCACCATTTCGCAGCACTGTCATTCCTGATAGGCTTGAGCACGCAATCAACAATTACAACTTAGCTAAACGAATAATTTTATGACTGAAACAACGAACAAAAGGTGGGGTCTTACCACCCAAATTCTAGTGGGCATGCTGTTAGGCGTGGTCATAGGTTTACTGCTGCGCACCCTATTCCCTGGAAGCGAGTTTGTTGAAACGTATCTAACGGAAGGATTGTTCAACGTTCTAGGCTCTATCTTCTTGTCTCTTTTGAAGATGCTGGTAGTGCCTTTGGTCTTCATCTCTTTGGTGTGCGGTACCGCATCCCTTAGTGAGCCATCAAAACTTGGACGATTGGGCGGCAAGACTTTGCTGTTCTACATGTTCACCACGGCTGTAGCCATCACTTTCGCAATTACTGCGGCACTTGTGTTCCATCCAGGCAATGCCAGCTTAGCGGCTGAAGGCATGACCTACACGGTCAAGGAAGCGCCAAGCTTGGCGGAAGTGATTATTAACATCTTCCCAAGCAACCCAATTCAATCTCTGACCGAAGGAAATATGCTGCAGATCATCGTATTTGCCATCATCTTCGGTGTGGCTATTTCGCACATTGGCGAGCGCGGCCGCAAAGTAGCTGCCTTCTTTAACGACTTAAACGAAGTCATCATGCGCGTCGTGACCCTTATCATGATGATCGCTCCTATCGGCGTATTCGCGCTAATGGCCAAGCTGTCGCTGACCTTGGGAACTGACACCTTTGCCAGTGTGGCCATGTACTTCTTCGTTGTACTTGTCGTACTGCTGCTGCACGGCTTGATCACTTACCCAATCTTGCTAAAAGTCTTCACCGGTCTGAACCCTCTGATGTTCGTGCGCAAACTGCGCGACGTACAGCTGTTTGCATTCACTACCGCCAGCTCGAGCGCGACCCTGCCAGTGACCATGCAGACCGCCGAGCATCGCCTAGGTGCCGATAACAAAATTGCCTCCTTTACTTTGCCACTGGGTGCCACGGTAAACATGGACGGTACCGCCATCATGCAAGGTGTGGCTACTGTATTTATCGCACAAGTATTCGCGATAGACTTAAGCATTACCGATTACTTGATGGTGATTCTGACTGCCACTCTTGCTTCTGTGGGTACCGCTGGTGTACCGGGTGTTGGTCTTATCATGCTGGCCATGGTTCTAAACCAAGTCGGCCTGCCGGTTGAAGGTATCGCGCTAATTATTGGTGTGGACCGTCTGCTAGACATGGTGCGTACCGCTGTTAACGTGACTGGTGACTCTGTTGCTACTGTGATCGTCGCCAAGAGCGAAGGCGAGTTCAACGAAGACATCTTCAACGACCCTAACGCCGCCAAAGCTGAAACCAAGCTAGAGAGCCTTGGAGGCAACGACCTCACTCGAGCCGGCTGACAACAGCTAAACATCAAAAAAGCCCCTCAGATTTGCTCTGAGGGGCTTTTTTATTAGCTCGCTTCGAACAGCTAGTAAGTATTGGCTAGGACTTGCCAGGCCAGCGAGTGCTAATTTCACTCCAAACCTGAGTTACACCCTTGCTCGCCGCCAACGCAAAGCGCTCGCTGAGACTTTTCTTTTGTTTGTATTCAACTCGAAATACTGGCAGCTCTTTGGCCTTTTGCATCAGCCAATTGTCTGACGTCGTTAGCTCGTCCACCAACTCAAGCTCAAGTGCTTGCTGACCAAACCAATGTTCGCCAGTGGCCACTTTGTCTAGCACAAGCTGAGGACGGTATTGATTCACAAAACCTTTGAACAACTCGTGAGTTTGCTCGATTTCTTGCTGGAACTTGGCGCGCCCTTCGTCGGTATTCTCGCCAAACAAGGTCAGAGTTCGCTTGTAATCACCGGCGGTGTGCTGCTCGAAATCAATGTCGTGCTTTTTCAGCAAACGATTGAAGTTAGGCAACTGAGCTACAACCCCAATTGAACCCACAATCGCAAACGGCGCTGCGATAATTCGATTGGCTACACAAGCCATCATGTAACCACCACTGGCGGCCACCTTGTCAATCGCCACAGTAAGCTCTAACTCGGCATCGCGAATACGTGCCAGCTGGCTGGCGGCAAGACCATAGCCGTGCACCACGCCGCCGCCGCTCTCGACTTTTACCAACACTTGGTCTCCAGCTTTGGCAACCGCAAGAATCGCGGTGACTTCTTGGCGTAAATTGGCCACCTCAGCGGCATCGATGCCGGCTTTAAAATCAATCACAAAGCAGCGCGACTCGCCCTCTTCGCTATCGTCTTTGGCTTTAGCTTCGGCTTTTTGCTTTTTCTGCAGCGCCTTAAAGGCCTTTTTCGGCAGGATTTGCTCGTTGATGTGGTTACTCAACTCTTTCAAGCCTTGGCTCATATCCACCACGCTCAACTCGCCTTTGTCACCCTTGTGACGCTGGCTTGCGGCGATTGCACCAATCACCACCACTAAAATCGCTACGACAAGAACTAGGGCTTTGGCTGAAAATAAGCCCAACTCGTATAAAAACTCCAACTGAATGACTCCGTCTAGTGTTATTTTTGGCCAGTCGCCATTCTAGCAAGCTTTAGCCCAAAAAAAGACCCGCCAACTGGCGGGTCTTGTATCAAAAAGCTTCGAACTAGTTAGCTTTAACTAACTCAGCGTCAGTAACTTGCAGTACCTGACCTTTGCTTGCGGCATAGGTAGCAACCTGAGTTTGCATCTCAGCGGTTACACGAGAAGCCAACTCTGGCGTCTCAGGAATAGTTGCTGGAGGCTCACCAACCGGATTTGGATCTAGCAAGCTCGAGTGATGGCCTTTCAAGAAGCGAATCGCGCCGCTTACCGGACCACCATCTCCCATAACCGTTTCGCTTACCGCTGGCAGACCGAGCGCGGCAATCATTGGCTCAGTACCGCCCATAGGTGATGCCATGATGCTGTTTGGAATCACCAAGTCGCCTGGGTTATTCGCACCATCGCCAACTACTTCGATCAGCTGTACTGGCGCTTTGGTTGCCGCCAGTAGCGGTGAGTACATCACAGGGTCACCACTGTCGATCACGGTTTGCGCCGCGAGGCTAAAGCTTGGGGTAATACCCGCATACACTTGGCCAAGTACCACGTCACACACAGGGTCATCTCCAGGGGCTAGACCAACACAGGCAGGATTAATCCCTTCGATGATGGCTTGCACACTTGGGTCAGACAGCAAAATGGCTTGAATACGAGGACCAAAGCTTGGCGACTCAACCAAGAAGTAACCAATACCTTGACCAGGCGCCACCAGTGAGCTGGCGGTCAAACCGTAAGGGTTGAAATCAGCACCTGGAATACCAGTCGCGGCATAGGCGCTCACACCCGAGCCTACAATGCCACCTAGTGACAGACCTTGCAGTGCTACCGCACCTGCGTTGAAGTCAGGGCTTTGACCAAGGGCGGCTTGCATGCCAGACAACTGAGTAATCGCAAAGCGCAGACCTAAGTGGTCTACGACGCTCTGACGCAGGTTGTCACGGCCGGTTAGTAGGTTTGCTAGGTTCATATAAACCGTGGTGTCAGCGTTATCGAAGCGCGGGTCTACACCGATGAGCGCTTCAGAAGCTGAAATCTCGTACTTACCACCCTCCTCGTTAATATCGCCATTTAAGTCGATTGAACGAGAGCCGTGCAATGGCATATCAATGGCGATAACTGCCTGACCTGCCACAGAGTAAGCACCGGCCAAGGCCGCTGCACCTTCTTTAAAGCCAGTAATGCCGTGAAGCACCATAGTGGTCGGCCAACCCTCGGCCGGTTTTACTGGGGCTTCAAGTCCCAAAGGCTCCATAAAGGCCTCAAGCTTGGTGGTGTTTGGCATAGTGATGAACACGTCCATCTGGTACGCAGGCAGCTCACCGTTCATGGCATTAAAGCCTTGCGGCGCTGGTACCGGGTTGAACTTGGTGACATGACTTTGGGCATCAACCGGAATGTTCATGCTGTCTGGGTAGTCAATGAAGAACTTAGCACCCACTAGCTTACTTGGGTCTTCCAATGCCGCCGCTGGGTCAATGCCTTGCGCCACGGCTTGGGCACCATAGCTCTCTTGCGACAATACACCCGCTTGCAAAGCACCTAGCACGGCAATTGGGCTGTGACCTGCGGCCATCCAACGCGAGTTGGCGCCAGTACATTCGGCTGGCACGCAGTTTTCAGGCGATGGTAGTTGCAAGAAGTAAGGAACAGTTAGTGTCGCAGAATATACATGGCTGGCATCAGCGGCCAAATATATCGGTGCAAGCGCTGGGTCCATCTGCATAGCAGGATCCAGACCTAGCACCATTGCTGCAGTAAGCTGCGTGTCTGGCCCTACGAATACTGGCACTGGCGCAGTCAACGACGGCTTATACACCGCAAACTGCTTGTTCTCATCGGTGATCGGCATCGCCATCAGACCTTTGAGGGTCTCAATTTGGATGTGCGCCGATTGAGTGGTGAACAAGCCTGAATACACCACAGTACTGGTATCAACACCGTGAGCGGCAGCAATGCCTTTCTCGTAGGAGTTGACCAGACCTTGCAAGAACAACTGATCGTCAGTTTCTAGAGGCTGGGTTTCGATATCTAGTTTAAGCAGCTCGTAGGTTGAAGAACCCGCAATACCGCGGCCTTCACTATCTTGAACGCCGGTAGTCACTGCGACTACGTAGGAGCTGCCTTCTTTGTAGGCTTTAAGCGGGATGATCGCAATTTGGTTATCACTGATAGCTTGCGCGGCAAAGTCCACTCCAAACTGCAACTCGGCACCGATTTTACAAGCGCTAACGCTAAGCTTATCGGTACACTCAGGATCGGTAGACAAAGCTCCGCCAACTACGGCTTCGAACACTCGAATACCACCGGGCGTGCTAACACTGCCCGCATCTAGGGTCAGAGTCTCACCCAGTGAATTTTGAGGCATGGCAACTTCAATAACCATGGGCGCCATTACAGACCAGCCATCTAGCGCACCAATCGCGGTTTCAGGATCTGAATAATCTGGCATTTCGCCAGGCAGTAATCCCTGTTCACCCGGCATGTTCAAGGTGCCGTCGGTGGTGCCATTAAATAGAAGGTCATTTGGAACCGGAAGCTCAGCGGCTGCCGGATCAAAAACAACGCGGGCTACCGGAGTCAAAGGTTCCGTTTTGTCTACGGTTTCGTTGAAGCTATCTTCACTACAGCCAGCTACACCTAGTAGCGCGGTAATGGTTGACGCCAAGACTAATCGTTTCATCGGTTCTCCCCAATCCTGATACGATTTTATTTATCTGTGCTTTAGCTGTGCCATAGGCGGTTTTTGTGCTATTTTTTGCCACGCTAAAGCAAGGTATGACTTAGCTAAAGCTAACTCAAAACCCTTGGTTTATCTACAAAATTATAACGAACACACAACAAGAATTGCGCAATTAGCTAACCACTCGTTTAAAACGGGCGTTTAAGATTTGCTGAAAACACCTTTCCATGGGAGTTGTAAGAGCTATGGACTCTGAATTTCAATCCGCCTACTCATTTGAGCCTCAATGCCTTACTGGTAAGACCATATTGATAACCGGCGCTGGCGACGGTATCGGTCGACAAGCCGCCAAAAGTTTCGCCGAGCATGGGGCAACTGTGATCCTGTTGGGCAAGACCACAGCCAAGCTAGAAGCCGTTTACGACGAAATCGTCGAAGCCGGATATCCTCAACCTGCAATCGTGCCTATGGACCTTAAAGGCGCCGAAGAAAGCCACTATCAAGGCTTAGCAGAAACCATAGAATCTCAGTTCAAAGGGTTAGACGGTCTGCTGCACAATGCCAGCTTGCTTGGCACTCTGGGCCCATTCGAGCACATCAGCCTAGAACAATTTGACGAAGTGATGCAGGTGAACCTCCGCTCGCAGTTCATGCTGACCAAAGCACTACTGCCTGTACTCAAGCAAGCCGACAAAGCCTCGATTGTGTTCACCTCAAGTGGCGTGGGTAAAAAAGGCCGTGCATACTGGGGCAGCTACGCCATCTCTAAATTTGCTACCGAAGGCATGATGCAAACTCTGGCGGACGAGCTAGACGGCTCGAACCTACGCGCTAATAGCATCAACCCAGGCGCGACTCGCACTAGCATGCGCGCCAGCGCCTTCCCGGCAGAAGATCCAATGACTTTGCCAACCGCCGCCGACCTGATGCCAGCCTACTTGTATCTGATGAGTGATGCCTCAGCGGACAACAACGGCCAAGCGTACGATGCGCAAGCCAAAGCTTAATTTCGGCTTACGCCATAAAAAAACGCCGCATTGTGAAATGCGGCGTTTTTGTTTTCAGTAACAAGCTCAGCGCTATTTTTTGACGCGACGAGTTTTGTTCTCGGTATGACGTCGTACCGCGCGGCGAATTTTGGCTTTTTTCACCTTGGCTCGAGCCGAGCTTAGCTTTTTCTCTGGGGTAATTAAGGTCTTTTGCTCACGAGGCAACTGCACCATTTCGCGCAGGTAATTCACACGAGTCAGGTTTAGCTCTTCCCAACCCCCCCGTGGCAAGCTCTTGGCCAGCTCAATATCACCGTAGCGAATACGCATCAAACGGCTGACCTGCAGCTCTTGCGATTCCCACAAACGGCGAACTTCGCGATTGCGACCTTCTTTTAGGGTGACGTGGTACCACTGGTTCAAGCCTTCACCGCCCATCGGCTTAATGGTGTCAAACGCCGCTTCACCGTCTTCAAGCATCACGCCGGTGCGAAGCGCTTGTAGCTGCTCTTCACTCACCTCACCAAATACGCGTACGGCGTATTCACGCTCTACTTCTTGTGCCGGGTGCATCAAGCGATTCGCCAATTCACCATCGGAAGTGAACAGCAACAAACCTGAGGTGTTGATATCCAAACGACCGACAGCGACCCAGCGGGCGCCTTTGAGCTTAGGCAGGCGGTCGAATACGGTAGGACGACCTTGAGGATCTTTGCGCGAGCAAATCTCACCCTCGGGTTTGTGGTATGCCAGCACTCGGCAAACCATCTCATCTTGCGAGCGTACTTGAACTGCGTGACCGTCCAATCGGATCTTGGCGTCAGCTTCGACGCGATCTCCGAGTTGGGCGACTTTGCCGTCGACACTAACGCGACCGGCAGCAATCACTTGCTCAAGTTCGCGACGGGAACCGTGCCCCGCGCGGGCTAATACTTTCTGAAGTTTTTCACTCATTGACAGACTCTGGCTCGTTGTGACCCTCACGGGTAGACAATAAAGCTTGAACCGCTGCTTGGTCGCTCAACTGAGGCAACTCCGACAAACTGTTCAAACCAAAATAATCCAAAAATGTTTTGGTGGTCGCCAGCAACGCCGGTCGACCTGGCACTTGTTTGTGCCCTACTACGCGAACCCAACCGCGTTCCATTAGGGTTTGTATGCTTTTGGAGCTAACTGACACTCCGCGCACCTTCTCGATTTCGCCTCGAGTAATGGGCTGCTGATAAGCAATCAGCACTAAGGTCTCGAGCAAAGCACGCGAGTATTTTGGCGCGTGATGCTGGCCCACTTTTTGCAAAGGCTCGGCCCACTCCAAGGCGGTCACGAAACGATAACCGCTGGCGCTAGACTGCAATTGCACACCGCGCTCAGCGTAATCGCTTTGCAAGGCGTCTAATAGCTCGCGTACCTTGGCGTTACTGAGCTGGTATTCAGCCAACACAGTCTCTTGTAACAGTGTAATGGATTGCGGCGCGCTTGCGCTAAAAATCGCCGCTTCCAGTAGACACTTCAACTGGTTATCCGAGTACTGTTTGTTCGATTGCTCAGCTTTGCTCATGACGCCAGCCTCACGTGAATTTGGGCAAAGGGTTTCGCTTGCATCAACTCAATCAAACCGCCTTTGAGCAGTTCGAGTAAGGCTAACAAGCTCACTAGCACACCAGCCTTGCCTTCGTTCAAACTAAAAAAGCGCTCAAATGCGACGAACTCGCCACACTCTAGCTGCGATAAAATTTGACTCATGCGCTCGCGTGTCGACAAACTCTCGCGCGATATCTTGTGATGCTCAAGTTGGCCAAGACGCTGGCACACTTGGGCAAATGCCGCCAATAACTCACCCAGCTCTACTTGCGGTGGCAGCACTTTAGGGCCTTGCTCGCCTTGGCGTTTCGCCGCAGCGGTCAAACGATCCCGCTCGAGTCTTGGTAAGTCGTCTAAATCGCTGGCGGCCTGCTTAACCACTTCGTAGGCTTGCAACTGAGCCACCAGCAAAGCGCGAGGATCTTGCTCTTCGTCATCCAACTCAGGCTTGGGCAACAACATGCGACTTTTGATTTCCGCCAAGGTCGCCGCCATCACTAGATAATCGGCCGCCAATTCCACTTTCATGCCCTGAAGCATGCCAATGTACTCTAGGTACTGAGTGGTAATGCGGTGAATTGGCAAGTCGACAATATCGAGCTTTTGCTTGCGAATCAGATACAAAAGGAAATCCAGTGGCCCTTCAAAGGTTTCAAGAAAAACCTCCAGCGCCTCAGGCGGGATAAACAAGTCCGCCGGTAGCTCTCGTACCGGTTCGCCTTCCACTTTGGCCACAGGCGTGGCTATCAGTTCGACTTGTTGCAAAAAGGCCCCTCGCCCGTAAATACCTCAGTGTTGAATCAGATTCGTACCGCAAAGCGCGCGATTATAGCGAAAATTCGCCGCGCTGCCAGTTAAAAACTTACTGAAAAGGCTCAGGATCGCCTGCACCTTGGCGGATCACCTGGCTCTCGCCCTCTGACATGTCAATCACTGTGGTCGGGCTTTCCCCCAAATAACCGCCGTGAATGATGAGATCCACTTGATGCTCTAGCAAGTCGCGAATGGTTTCAGGGTCCGACTCCGCCAACTCATTGCCGGGCAAAATCAAACTGGTGGACATCAAGGGCTCACCCAGAGCCTCGAGCATCGCCAAGCAAATGGCATTGTCAGGGACGCGAATACCTATGGTTTTTCGCTTGGGATTTAGCAAGCGACGCGGCACCTCTTTGGTGCCCTTAAAAATAAAGGTGTAAGCCCCTGGGGTGTTGTTCTTCAGCAAACGAAATGCGGTGTTTTCTACTCGCGCGTACAAAGACAATTCTGACAAGTCGCGGCACATCAAAGTGAAGTTGTGGTCCTTGCTCAGCTGACGAATGCGAATGATACGGTCCAAGGCTGACTTATCGCCTAAGTGGCACCCAAGTGCATAGCCAGAATCGGTGGGATAAACCACCACACCGCCGTTGCGGATCAGCGCTGCCGCCTGATTCATCAAGCGCGTTTGTGGGGTTTCGGGATGGACGTAAAAAAACTGGCTCATAGTTCCTCCTGCCAGCGGGGCGATTGCCAGATCCAGCGACAACCGTCTGGGCGATACAAGTTCTTGCCTAAATCAACCCACTGACTTTCATGATGAAAATCACTACCTAGCGAGCAGTATAACTGGTATTGGGAAGCCAATGATAGTAACAAATCCCGCTCTGTGCTGCCTTGCTGAGACAACACCACTTCCATGCCATCGCCTCCGGCTTCACTAAATTCCACCAGAAGTTTTCGAAGCCATTTGGTAGACATGGAGTAGCGACTCGGATGAGCCAATACCGCCACGCCACCGGCGGCGTGGATAATGGCCACGGCTTCGGCAATACTGTGCCATTGGTTGGCGACATAAGCCTTGCCGCCTTTGGCAAGATAGCGTTTAAAAGCGGCATCCATACTGGCCACATGCCCTTTGGATACCAGCCAGCGCGCCATGTGACTGCGGCTGAAGCTGCCCTTGGCCAACGCCTTGGAACCCTCGTAAGCGCCTTCTAAGCCATTTTTTTCGAGCTTTTTGCAAATGGCTTCCGCGCGGGCATCGCGACGACGCTGCTGCTCAGATAAAAAGTCTTGCAGCCCCTGATGGGATTGGTCAAAAGCCAGACCCACCACATGAATGTCAAAACTATGCCACTTACAGGAAATTTCCACACCAGTGATTAAACGGGTGCGGCTGTTTTGCTCAACAATGGCTTGCTCTGCTGCCGCCAGCCCTGCGGTGGTGTCGTGATCGGTGATCGCCAACACGTCTATCTGACGGTTGCTGGCGCGCATTACCAATTCTTGGGGGGTTAGTTTGCCGTCCGAAGCTCGTGTGTGGCTATGGAGGTCAATTCGTAGGTTTTCCGAGGTCATTGTTGGGATTTTACCTGAGCCAATAAAAATAGCGAACTGAGGTTTGGCTCTTACTTGCAAGATTGTCAATTGACAGGCGCTAGGCAAAAATGCTCTAGTTACATCATCAACAGCTAAACGCACGATCAATAAACACGATCAAACAAAGAGAAATCGAGTAAATTACATGCAGTCAGTCACTTATATCGCCAACGGTAACTGGTGGTGGCACTTCCCAAACTCGCGGGTGGTGTGATTAAGGCTGCAACAAAATAGCTGCAAATCGTTTCAAAAAACCCGCTTCTCAGCGGGTTTTTTTAGTTTTTGCTTGAGCAAACCAAAATCAACACATAAGGTTCCATCAGTGAAACATGCAACAACTAATATTAAGAGTTATCAGCACTCTACACATTCATATTCTGAGCGCAGAGGAATAGCCGCATGAATGCTCCTGTTTCGGTCCCTGTCGAACGCCTGAGTCAGTCAGCTCCTTATGTGGACGATCCACTAAGCCAGTATCGCACCCTATGTCCCTCTCCTAGCCACACCATGCTGCTAGAGTCGGCAGAAATCGACAGCAAAGACCACCTCAAAAGTCTGATCATGGTCAAAGCCGCGCTGCAAATTCGCTGCGATGAAAATGGCATTCACTACCGCGCGCTTAGTGCCAATGGCGAGGCTTTGCTGCCCGCTATCGCCAAGCAATTTGCTCAGTTTGAGCCAACGCTGGATGCCGACGGCCTTACTCTGAATTTTCCAAAGGCCGATACCAGCCTTGACGAGGACGCGCGCCTTAAGGCCACCTCACCGCTGGACGGCTTACGCCAATTACTGGATTTACTGGTGCTTGATGAAGCCCATCGCGACTCATTGTTTTTAGGCGGCGCGTTGGGTTACGACTTAATTGAGCACGTAGAGCCGCTGCCAACTGTGCCCAATGGCGATAATCCTTGTCCGGATTACCTGTTTTACCTGGCCGAAGTATTACTCACCGTGGACCACCAAAGCGGTGTCAGCGAGCTTATTGGCTTGGTGATGGACGGTAACGACCAAGCTCGTGAGCAAGTAGCAGCCGAGATGTCTCAGGCTCACAAACGCTTGCGCGAATTACAGCAATCGTCAGTGGTGCCCGCGTCATTAGTGACCATTGAGCAACAAGCCCAAGAAAATATCAGCGATGCTGATTTTCGCGACTGTGTTAACGGCCTTAAAGAGCACATTGTCGCTGGCGATATTTTCCAGGTGGTGCCTTCTCGCAGCTTCTCACTGCCATGTCCAAACCCATTAGGGGCGTATCAAGCGTTGCGAGTATCGAACCCAAGCCCTTACATGTTCTACCTGCAAAGCGATGACTTTAGCTTGTTTGGGGCATCGCCCGAGAGTGCGCTTAAGTACGACAAAGCCAGCAATCAAGTCGAGGTTTACCCGATTGCCGGTACGCGAATTCGCGGCAAAGACGCGCAAGGTAATATTGACGCCGACTTGGACTCGCGTATTGAGCTTGAACTTCGTCTCGACCAAAAAGAACTGGCCGAGCACTTAATGCTAGTGGACTTGGCACGCAACGACGTGGCTCGAATCTCCCAAGCGGGTACTCGCAAAGTCGCCGAGCTTCTGAAGGTCGACCGCTATTCTCACGTGATGCACCTAGTTAGCCGAGTCACCGGACAGCTAAGAGACGATTTAGACGCGCTGCACGCCTACCAAGCCTGTATGAACATGGGCACCTTGGTCGGTGCTCCAAAAATTCGCGCCGCCCAGCTGGTGCGCGAGGTGGAAGGTGCGCGGCGAGGCAGTTATGGCGGCGCGGTCGGTTACGTTAACGGTCGAGGCGATATGGACACTTGTATTGTCATTCGCTCTGCCATGGTTCACCAAGGGCAAGCCCACGTACAAGCTGGGGCTGGGGTGGTTTACGACTCAGATCCTCAAAGCGAAGCGGATGAAACCCGCAACAAGGCCCAAGCGGTGATCAATGCCATTCGCGCAGGAGGCGGCCAATGAAACTCTACCTACTCGACAACTTCGACTCCTTTACCTACAACCTAGTCGACCAGTTCAGAAGCCTAGGCTTTGAAGTGCTGATTTTTCGAAACTCGGTGGATGCCAAGGCATTAGCCGAGCGCATTCTGGCGGAACCGCAGGCAGTACCTTTGGTGTTGTCCCCTGGCCCTGGCGCGCCACACGAAGCGGGCTGCATGATGGAGTTAATCGCACTTTTGGAAAACAAAGTGCCTATGCTGGGCATCTGCTTAGGCCATCAAGCCTTAGTGGAGCACTACGGCGGTAAAGTGGAGCGCGCCAAACAACTGATGCACGGCAAATCTAGCCCGACTCGCCATTCGGGTGAAGGTATTTTTGCCGACTTGG
This sequence comes from Paraferrimonas sedimenticola, assembly GCF_002282855.1. Classification (GTDB taxonomy): domain Bacteria; phylum Pseudomonadota; class Gammaproteobacteria; order Enterobacterales; family Shewanellaceae; genus Paraferrimonas; species Paraferrimonas sedimenticola. Next base: position 295,974 of record NZ_NRIR01000006.1, read on the forward strand.
CTAATCCGCTGCCCGTCGCCCGTTACCACAGCCTCGTCGCGACTATCGTGCCCGACTGCTTAACGGTCACCGCAGAAACCGATGGCATGCCAATGGCGATTGAGCACAAGACACATCCAGCGGTGGGCTTTCAGTTTCACCCAGAATCCATTATGACCACCAAGGGCAGTCAGCTGTTGGTGCAAACCATACAACAACTCACAGGAGTTCGCGATTAATGCAAGCCTTGATAGACACCCTAATGCAAGGACAGGCGCTGACTCGAGCGCAAACAGCGCAGCTTTTTAGCGCTGTGGTGAAAGGCGAAGTTGAGCCAGTAGTGCTTAGCGCAGTATTAGTCGCCATGAAGCTACGCGGCGAGACCATCGACGAAATTGCCGGTGCTGCCGATGCGCTGCGCGCCGAGGCCAAGCCATTTCCCAAATGTGACTACCCGGTGGTAGATATTGTGGGTACCGGAGGCGATGGTCATCACACCATCAATGTCTCTACCACCTCCTCTATCGTGGCCGCTGCAGCAGGAGCGAAAGTCACCAAACATGGTAATCGCTCGGTATCGTCAAAATCTGGCTCTTCGGATTTGCTGACTCAGTTGGGCATCAACCTGACCATGTCACCAGAGACTGCCAAGCACTGCTTGGACGAGCACAACTTGACTTTCTTGTTTGCACCGCATTATCACGCCGGGGTTCGCCATGCGATGCCGGTGCGCCAAGCACTCAAGACCCGTACTTTGTTTAACATTCTTGGACCGCTGATTAACCCTGCTCATCCTCAAGTCATGTTGCTTGGGGTTTACCTGCCAGAATTAGTCGAGCCCATTGCCCAAGCCTTGGTGGCCTTAGGCGTCGAGAACGCGCTAGTGGTGCACGGTGAGGGGCTGGACGAATTGGCATTACACGGCACATCTAAGGCCCAAGAGATCCGTCAAGGCGCGCTGCAACCTGTGAGCGAGTTATCTCCGGCGGACTTTGGCTTAAGCGAAGCACCGCTGTCGGCCATTAAAGGCGGCACACCTGAAGAGAACCAAGCGATTACTCTTGCGATCCTGGAAGGCAAAGCGACTCAAGCCCAGACGGAAGCTGTGCTGATGAACGCCGGTGCGGCGCTAAAACTGGCAGGTTTAGCGGACAGCTACCAAGCCGGCGCCGAGTTAGCTCGCGAAGCCATTACATCAGGCGCTGCTATGCGCACCTTGCAGGGCTTTGCCCAAGCCAGCCAGCAGGAAGCTAATGCTAAGGAGGGCGCTAATGATTAAGGTGAGTGCTGAGATCCCAAGCGTACTGGCCAAAATTGTCGAAGACAAAGCCGAGCAACTAGACCGCCTGAAGCAAGAGTATCCGCGCGAATCGCTTAAGCCGCAAGTGTCTGAGCGCAGCTTGTACGACTCGCTTAAAGCCGACCCTGCCGGTTTTATTTTGGAATGTAAAAAAGCCAGCCCATCTAAAGGGCTGATTCGAGATGACTTTGACCCGCAGGCGATCGCCAAGATTTACGGCAAATATGCCGCCGGTATTTCGGTACTGACCGACGAGAAATACTTCCAAGGCCGCTTCGAGTTCTTGCCCATTGTTCGCGCCGAAGTGAACCAGCCGGTGCTTTGCAAAGATTTCTTTATCGACGAGTTTCAAATTGACTTAGCCGCCCACTTTGGCGCCGATGCGATTCTGCTGATGCTGTCGGTTCTTGATGATGAGCGCTACCAAGCCTTGGCCGAGCACGCCGCCCGTTATCAGCTGGATATTCTGACCGAGGTCAGTAACCCAGAAGAGCTCACGCGAGCCATTAACCTCAACGCCAAAATCGTTGGGATTAACAACCGCAACCTGCGCGACTTGTCGACGGACCTACAACGCACGGTTGAGCTGGTACCAAGCATTCCAAAAGATCGAGTGATCATCAGCGAGTCAGGCATATACACCAACGACCAAGTGCGCGAGCTAGCGCCACTGGTCAATGGTTTCTTGGTAGGTAGCTCGATAATGGCTCAAGACGACTTGGATCAAGCCTGCCGCCAGCTAATCTTCGGTGAAGTAAAAATCTGTGGCCTAGACCGCCCTGAGTCGGCGATTGCCGCTGAGACCGCTGGTGCCTTATACGGTGGAATGATTTTCTATCCCAAATCGCCGCGCCATTTAAGCCTTGAAGCTGCAAAGGCGATTCGCGGATCGGCCAACTTGCGCTTTGTGGGTGTGTTCGTTAACGCCGAGGTTGAGCAAATGGTGGAGTACGCTAATGAGCTTGGGCTGTTTGCGATTCAGTTGCACGGTCAAGAAGACGAGCAAACCATTATTAAGCTTAAAGAAGCCTTGCCGCAGTGCCAGATTTGGCAAGCTATCGCCCCGCAGGAACAAGCTTCAGAGCATGCCGACCGCCGCCTGTTGGATGTCAAAACTCAGACTCAGCCCGGTGGCAGTGGTCAAACGCTAGACTGGCAATCAGAGCAAGTTCAAGGCCAACGCCCAGCAATGCTAGCTGGCGGCTTAACCCCAGAGAACGTCAATCAAGCGATTGCCGCTGGCTTTAATCAGCTGGACATCAACTCTGGAGTGGAAAGCGCCAAAGCTCAAAAATGCTCGACTAAAATTCAAACGGTAATGCGCCAAATTCGACAGTATTAAAGGTTAACTATGTCAAAACTAGACCCTTATTTCGGCCCCTATGGTGGCCAGTTTGTTGCCCAGATCCTTATTCCGGCGCTGGATCAGCTCGAGCAGGCGTTTATCGATGCTCAGCAAGATCCTGAGTTTGCCAAAGAGTTCACTCACTTACTGACCGAATACGCTGGCCGCCCGACCGCCCTGACCTTGTGTCGCAATATCTCGCCAAACCCAAAGGTGAAGATTTACCTAAAGCGTGAAGACCTGTTGCACGGCGGTGCCCATAAGACCAACCAGGTATTGGGCCAGGCTTTATTAGCCAAGCGCATGGGCAAAACCGAAATCATTGCCGAAACCGGCGCCGGACAACACGGTGTGGCATCCGCTTTGATCTGTGCCCTACTGGGTCTGAAATGTCGTGTGTACATGGGCGTAAAAGACGTTGAACGTCAATCGCCAAACGTGTTCCGAATGCGTTTAATGGGCGCCGAAGTGATTCCTGTAGACTCGGGCTCCGGCACTCTAAAAGACGCCTGTAACGAAGCCCTTCGCGATTGGTCGGCCAACTACGACAAAGCCCACTACTTGCTGGGAACAGCTGCAGGCCCTCACCCATTCCCAACCATTGTGCGTGAATTCCAACGCATCATTGGCGAAGAAACCAAGGCACAATTGCTTGAGCGCGAAGGCCGACTGCCCGACAAAGTGATTGCTTGTGTTGGCGGTGGTTCCAACGCCATTGGCATGTTTGCCGATTTCATCGACGAAGAATCAGTGGAGCTGATTGGCGTCGAGCCTGCGGGTAAAGGCATCGATACCGACCAACACGGCGCACCTTTGCGCCACGGCGAAACCGGTATTTTCTTTGGAATGAAATCGCCACTGATGCAAGACAGCGATGGGCAAATCGAAGAATCCTATTCGGTATCCGCCGGGTTAGACTTCCCATCAGTAGGTCCGCAACACGCCTATCTCAATAGCATTGGCCGCGCTCGCTACGAGTCGATCACCGACGATGAAGCGCTGCAATGCTTCCAGGACTTGGCTCGCCACGAAGGCATTATTCCAGCCCTTGAATCGGCTCACGCGTTGGCGTGGGCTATCAAGGAAGCTGAGCAACAAACCGAAGAGTGCATCATGGTGGTCAACCTATCTGGCCGTGGTGACAAAGACATCTTTACTGTATACGACATTCTAAAAGAACAAGGAGCCGTGTCATGAGCCAGTCATGCCGCTATCAAGCATTATTCGAGCGACTCGACGCGGTCAACCAAGGCGCCTTTGTCCCTTTTGTGACCTTGGGTGACCCAGATAAGGCCACCAGCTTAGCCGCCATTCAAGCACTAATCGACGGCGGTGCCGATGCCTTGGAACTCGGTTTCCCATTTAGCGACCCTGCCGCTGACGGTCCGGTGATCCAAGCGGCTAATGTGCGTGCGTTGGACTCAGGCATGAAGGTCGAAGATTGCTTCGACATGCTTAGCCAAATTCGCCAGGCCAACCCAGAAATTCCAGTGGGTTTGCTGGTCTACGCCAATCTGGTATACCGCAAAGGCGTGGAGAACTTCTATCAGGCATGTAGCGATGCCGGTGTGGATTCGGTTTTAATTGCCGATGTACCAGTGCATGAGAGTCAGGAGTTTCTTGATGCCTCAGCACGCTTCGGCGTTAGCCCAATTTTCATCGCGCCACCGAATGCCGATGAAGCGACATTGGCCAAAGTCGCCGAGCAGAGCCAGGGGTATACCTACCTGGTGTCTCGCGCAGGGGTAACCGGTACCGAAACCCAAGCAGGCATGCCAGTGACCACTCAGCTAGACACGTTGGCCAAGTACAATGCGCCACCGGCGATCCTCGGTTTTGGCATCAGCCAGCCAGAACAGGTAAAATCGGCGATTCAAGGCGGCGCTGCCGGTGCAATTGCCGGCTCAGCGACGGTGAAGCTGATTCAGCAGCACAAGGATGACAAGGCGCAAATGGCCGCCGCGCTGAGTGCTTTTGCCAAAGATATGAAAGCGGCAACCCAGAAATAGGGTTGCCACTTTGGCTCACTTTAACCCCAATCACTTTTGAATTTAGACGTATCAGAATGAAACAATTATTAGATTTCTTGCCACTGCTGGTGTTCTTTGCGGTGTACAAGTTTTACGACATTTACATGGCCACCGGCGCCCTGATCGCCGCGACCGCCGTGCAATTGGTCGTGAGTTACCTGCTGTACAAAAAAATCGAAAAGATGCACCTGTTTACCTTTGCCTTAGTCGCAGTTTTTGGCAGTTTAACCATGGTGTTGCAAGACGAAGCCTTCATCAAGTGGAAAGTGACCGTGGTTTACGGCTTGTTTGCGATTGCACTGCTAGTGGGCGAGATCATCAAAAAGCCAATCATTAAGTCCATGCTGGGCAATGAGCTGCCTGTACCAGAGCCAATTTGGAAGCGAGTATCTTGGGCTTGGATTGGCTTTTTCAGTTTCTGTGGTGCACTCAACGTATACGTGGCTTTCAGCCTACCGCTAGAAACCTGGGTTAACTTCAAAGTGTTTGGTCTGATGGGGCTAACTCTGGCTTTTACCGTTTTGACCGTGGTGTATCTGTTTAAGCACCTGCCGGAAGATAAGAAAAAGGAACTCAAATAATGTGGTACATGATTAGCGCTACCGACGTTGAAAACAGTTTAGAGAAACGCCTGGCGGCGCGTCCTGCTCACCTAGAGCGTCTAAAAACGCTAAACAACCAAGGGCGTTTACTGATAGCCGGCCCGCACCCAGCCATCGATAGCGAAGCGCCGGGCGAAGCCGGTTTTAGTGGCTCTCTGGTCGTGGCAGAATTTGAGTCGCTAGAAGACGCTCAAGCCTGGGCCGATGCCGACCCTTATATTGACGCCGGCGTTTACCAAAGCGTTATCGTTAAGCCTTATCTCAAGGTGTTGCCATAAGTGTTCAGCCGATGGCACAAAGTGCCTCAGCATTGCGCTGGGGCACGTTGGCGGCTATCACCGCCACGCTAATTTGGTCGGGCAACTTACTAATTGCCCGCTTTCTTCACGCCGACATTCCCCCCGTGGCACTGGCAACCTACCGTTGGATCATTGCTACTCTAGCCTTACTGCCCATTGCGTGGCCCATGCTGTTTAAGCAGCGTCGAGAAGTCGCCCGTCACTGGCGCTTTTTGTTGCCCTTGTCCCTACTAGGCGTCAGCGGCTTCAACACTTTTATCTATATCGCCAGTGAGCACGCCAGTGCGCTTAAAATGGCGCTAATGGCCATTAGCTTTCCGCTGTTTACCCTGATATTCAGTCGCATCCGCTACGGGACTCTGATTCGCCCACTGCAAATCTGGGGATTGTGTTTGGTGTTAATCGCTGCAACCGCGCTGATTTTTGACGGTGATTGGAGCAAAGCGCTATCGCTTGAATGGCACAACAGTGACGCCTGGATGATAACCGCCGCAGTGAGCTTTGCGATTTACAGCATGATGCTGCCCTACCAACCTAATTCGCTACACCCGCTAACCACGCTGTTAGCCACCTTCATTATTGGCACCCTCTGCCTGCTGCCACTCTTTTTGATAGAAGGATTATCCGTTCCTGAGTATCAAATAACCCCACAAGCCTGGGCCAGTATCGCCTACATTGGTGTGTTTGCCTCGTTAGTTGCTTACTGGCTGTGGAATCAGGCAGTTGCTCAAATTGGCGCTCTGCAAGCGGGCTTTTGCTACTACCTTTTGCCTGTGTTTGCCGGAGTACTGGGTGCGCTGTGGCTAGACGAGCCGTTGGGATGGTTTCACGGACTTTGCGCACTGACCATGGTGATTGGTCTAGGCCTAATCCAATGGCGCAACCGTCGCGATTAACTGACGCGCATAACCCCTTAGCAGCCCAGCCAAACTGGGGTATGATAGCGAGCTACTCTAACAATAATCCGCCAGGGAATTTCTATGAAACTGGTCAGCTTTAACATTAATGGGCTGCGTGCGCGCCTGCATCAGCTACAAGCGCTTATCGACAAACACTCGCCAGACGTTATCGGTCTACAAGAAACCAAGGTTCACGACGAAGCCTTTCCGCTAGAAGCGGTCCAAGAGATGGGTTACCACGTGGAGTACCACGGCGGCAAAGCCCACTATGGTGTAGCCATTTTATCGAAGCAAAAGCCCGTGCACGTGCAAAAGGGATTCCCTACCGACGAGGAAGATGCTCAACGTCGTTTAATTGAGTGTCGCTTTGCGCAGCCAAACGGCCGTGTGCTTACCGTTATAAACGGCTACTTCCCACAAGGCGAGAATATTGCCCACGAAACCAAATTCCCAGCTAAGCAAAAGTTCTACGCGGATCTGCAAAACTACCTAAACGCCGAGCACTCCCCTGAGAGTGACTTGGTGGTGATGGGCGACATCAATATCTCACCCGTGGATTTGGACATTGGTATTGGCGAAGTCAACGCTAAACGCTGGCTAAAGACTGGTAAGTGCAGCTTCCAGCCAATCGAGCGCGAATGGTTAGCGACCCTAAAATCTTGGGGCTTAGAAGATAGCTTTCGCCACCTCACCCCAAACGCAAGTGAGCGTTATTCGTGGTTTGACTACCGCTCCAAGGGCTTTAACGATAACCGCGGCCTGCGTATCGACGTGATTTTGGCCACCGCATCTTTGTTGCCTCGTGCTACTGAGTCTGATGTAGACTATGAGCTTCGCGGTATTGAGAAGCCATCGGACCACGCGCCGATTTGGACGACTTTTAGCGACTAGCTAATACGAAAAAGAGCGGCACTGGCCGCTCTTTTTTTGCTACCTGGACATTCCCGCGCAACATCTTCATTCTCGCGAAAGCGGTAATCTAGCCAACTACGACCGGCGCGAAACGGCCAATACCCACGCTCGTCATTCTCGCGAAAGCGGGAATCTAGCCAAAGGCGACCGGCACCAAACGGCCAACACCCGCGCCCGTCATTGCCGCGAAGGCGGTAATCTAGCCAGCGGCGAATAGCAGCAAGCGGCCAATACCCACGCCCGTCATTTCCGCGAAAGCGGAAATCTAGCCAACCGCGACCGGCACAGAACGGCCAAAAGCGGCCACTCAAAAGTCTAATAAATCTGAATAGGCGAAAAAACCTCCTACACTGGAGACTTTCGAAATTTCGAATCGTTCTTGGTGCAGCCTAGGAGAGAATCAAGCCCTTAGTAAAGACCTAGAACCAAAAATTTACTCCGAATAGCGCTTTGTCATCTGGACGATTACCTATTGCTAGACCGCCATCTGATGTATGGGTAAAACGAACAAATGGAGTCAAACCACTGTCAGTGTTCAGGTCCGCTTGAATCCATTGACTTGTCCAGAAGCGGCGGTTTTGACGGGCGGCCAGTACATCGTTGTCTTGACGGTGGAATAAGGCATCGTAGCTCAGCACAATCCGACCAAAATCATAGCCAATACCTAGGCGACCACGCTGTACATCGTCGAACTTGATGTTTAAGCCGCGGAAAGCATTCATTGGCTCAGCTAATTCGACCCGCTTATCGCCACTTGTATAGCGATACTCTGCACGAACGAATGCCTTGCCAAACATGGTATAAGTAGCACGGACTTGTATACGATCTTTGTTCTGAGCTCCATTAACTCCAGCGATGTACGCAAGCTGAGGAGAGATTGTAAGTCCATCGGTTAGAACGTCCTTAAAGTTATAACCCAATCCGAACTGATGGTAGCCAATTTCACTGTTGGTTTCGTAATAAGTATAAGCATTGCCAATCGACGTACCTATATTTAACTCCGCTGGGAGAAAGTCTTTATCTCCTTGGGCACATGCTCCGCTGCAGGTAAGAAAACATAGCAGAATCGACTTAGACATATTATTCATACTTTACAAACTCGGTGCTTTAATTAAGGTGAAAGGAAATAAAAGCGAAAACGACAGTTTAATAGTTCGGGCTAACCGTTGAACAAGCAACTAATGTATCGGATTCGGCGAGCTGGAAAAATGCTATTTCAGAAATCACGGTTTAAAGTACGCTGGTTCAGCAATATTAGAACTTTGAGAAAGGGAAAAACTATCGCTAAATAGTGTTGGACAATGCCGTACTAAAAGTACGGGAAAGCATGTTGAATATTGGTAAAGCTCCGCATAGAGTTTAGAGGATAAAGCAGATCTTGTGACACGTCAGGAACTAGGAGGCTGATAAATATGAAAAAACACTACCAATCATTGCGACCAGATACTTTCGTCAGGTCTTATTAGGGAAGCCTTCATTAAATGTATAAAAAACAGCTGTTTACTGATCGCTCCGAGCTCACTGAGTACTTTAATCAAGCTCACGAGGGCCGGTTCGATATCATTCAATTGTCTCCAGAGCCACTAAAGTGTTTGTGTGAGGAGTTATTGCTAAATCAGATTCAATTATACTGGACTAGAATCTATCACCCTGTTATTTGGAGCTTCCAGCCCAACCGCGCAGATTTGCGCCTGAACTTGGTTACAACCCACACCGACGAATTCACACTCTGGGGAAACCTTTTTGACCAGCAAACTATTGTTACACAGGGTAATACCGAACCGACTGAAGGCTACCAGAACGGTATCACTCAACATCTACAATTGGTGTTAGCCGAAGATTTTGCTAACACTATCGGGTTGCCTACCGGCCGAAATTTCTGCCTAAGAGGCCTGCCTATCGATCGGATACACCGTCTGACGGCAATCTGCGACAACGCCAAAAACCAGTTAGAAGAACTCGCTCAGAGTGACAAAACTATGTTGCTACACCTTGGGGACTATTGGAATCGAGTGCTAACCCGCGAGCTGCAAGAAACTTTATGTCAGGTTATTGAAAACCCAGAAGTCAGTATTGACGAATTAACACCGACGAAGCCTTTTCAAACCGTGCAAGAGTTACAAAAACTATTTGGCACTACGTTACACGAAGAATCCGTACAAGTATCTGACTTAGCAGAACGTATAGGAGTAACAGAGCGAACGATTTACAGTGCATTTAAAGCCAGTTTCGGTGTAGGCCCACGTCAAATAATCGAGATTCTTAGGCTGCATGAGTTTAGAAAACGTTTATTAGAAGCAGATCCCAACCGTCAAACAGTTACCGAAATTGCATTCGACCTTGGTTTTTTCGAGATAGGCCGCATCGCACAAAAGTATAAAAAACAATTTGGTGAGCTACCTAAAAATACTCTTAAGAAATAATTCGATAAGCCAACTCTTAAAATAAGTACGCCCCTGCACTATAAGCCAAGGATTTTGCAAATCTAGTCACTACCATCACTAAAGGATAAGATCTGAGCTTTACTCATTCGATAACTGGCTTTCGCCCTATCCGTTTCAACCTCTTCAATTTGCATTACACCAACAATCCAAATCGGATCAATATACCATTGCATTGGCAGAGCTTTTTCGGGCTCTACATATACAATTTGATTTGGTGGCGGAGGTGGTTCGTGTCCACACGACTCCGCGCCAGGAACCAGTATAAATGCCGTGATTTGCTCATCGTCTCCTACTACAGGCACGAGATAACCTGGCAGTTTGACCATTTTACCATCTAGTTCACCTACGGTGCGTAACAGCGGCTCGTCAACCGGTTGAGGAGCAAACTCTTGCCCTTCGTGTTCAACAGGTTGTTTCATAACCATACGTGTAAAAACTAAGTCTTCCTTAGGCACCAAATCATCCCAGCTAAGCGTAGTCGCGGCATTCGCCGAGGTAGATACTAACGAAAAAAATAGGATTACCTTCATAAACTTAGTCAACATATATCGTATCCTCTACATCTGTTAATTTAGTACCAACAAGGTACGCTCAATAAGCCAGTAACTGGATGAAATCCCCATAGTGTAGATAACGAAAATGTTGGCGCGTTGAAACAAACGCTTATTGTCTGCGGTTTCCAATAGCTGTCTCATTGCATAGACACCAAGTAAAACAACGGCGACAAACATAAGCTGCCCCAACTCTACCCCTACATTGAAAAACAATAGCGCAAGAGGTATTTCGGTTTGAGGAAGTCCAATATCTAACAATGCGCCGGCAAAACCCAAGCCATGGAGTAAGCCAAAAGCGAAGGCTACATGCCAAGGAGCGTGAAACGTGAGGCCTCGTTGGCCTCGCTTCGAATAAACAATTTCACAGCATAGAAATACTATCGATAATGCGATTGCGGCCTCAACCGGTTCGCTAGGTAAAGACAGATAACCAAATGTCGCTAACCCTAGGGTTATGCTGTGCGCTACTGTGAAAGCGGTTATCGTTTTTACCAGTTTACGGCCTCCGCTCACGACAAAAAGCAAAGCTAATACAAATAGCAGATGGTCTAGACCCTGGAGAATATGGCTGATACCTAGACTTGTATAGCGCTGTGCGCCTTGTACCCAAGTACCAGAACCTGCTGAATATTCTGCAAAATCAATAGTAATAACGTCATCTTTGCGCTTACTCAAAGCGGTTACCGCCTCTCTGCCATGCCAGTACACAGTCAACATTGCACCTTCACGCTCCCACGGGAGGACAAGCTCATCTCCACTCGTTAATCTTTGCTCACACGCAAAATGATACCGAATCTGACTATTACCTCGTTCCCCCGCTGAATCGCCTTTATATTCACAGGCTGAAGGTAGAATAGGCGTATGAATGTATGGCTGATACTCCCCAGGTACTTTTACGATTAGCTGATACTCGCCTTGCTCACCTAATTCAATAAGATCAGAATTATCAATACCTAAAGTATGAGCGTTGGCAACTTGGCTAATAATTGTTGATAGTCCAACAATCAAGAATTTGTACCATTTATTCATCTGTTACTCCATTGTCACGAGTAACTTGCAGTTCGATTCGATAATTGGGACGGATCTCCTGCAACGCTTGCTCCAGGAGGCGTTCGTTTTCCGCATTAACCCAAAAGGTTTCAACCCAAGGTTTAACTTGCTCGAAGCTTGGCATCGATGCTTCGCGACGTGCAGTTACTTTGAAAAAATGAGTCGAACCATAGCTCGATAGAATAGGTCCATACCAATTGTCATCTTCGCTTTCTAGAATCGCTGTTGCCACGGTTTGGTCGAAATGATTTAGCAGATTCGATTCATCTAAATAGCGCATCACCGGTGCGTTGTGACTGTCAAAGTCGCCAACACGAGTATGGTCAAAGCCGCTTCTTAGCTCACCTAATAGACCATCAGGTACACTTTCAGGTTTATTAAACTGTATATGTTCAATGTCCACTGTTGCCTGGTTAACAAACAACTTGGGATTGTCCTCGAAGAACTCTACTAGCTGTGATTCTGATGGAGATTGCATGCCACCAGATATAAAGTAACGCATATTCTGAAGCAACAACTCCCGCACCTTGCTGTTACTTACATAACCACGATTGATAGCCTCTTGAAACAGTACCTCTTCATCGACAAAGGCATTAAGAGCAACCTCCCGTTCCTTTTCTGATAACGGAGCTAGTTGGCGGCTTTGGGCGCTGGCAATAATTTGGGCTTGACGAGAAGCATCAACCAAGATGAGCTGCCTATTATCATTATCTACCCAACTGTGTGCAGCAAACAGTCCGGCAGCAGCCAACAAAAAGTGCACCAAAGGCTCGCGACTGAGACGACCGAATAAACTTTTGGGTTGACTAGACAAAGTTGAGTCCAATGTATCAGTCATGGAATTACTCCTCGCGTTGAGTGCTGCACGTAGGTGAAGGCTATATTCACTGGAATGTGAGGTAAAGCGCCCCTTACGGGGCGATTTTATGGACCCTATTTTTGAGGATTGTAAGCATGATCCTGTCGTTGAGGATCAAGGTACATTGGATCTTTTATACCTTTTTTCTTGGCTGCCATACCGGCGAATAAACTACGCATAATGCGATCCAATAATATTCCACTCGTTTGGTGAGCATCATCCAATAAAGGGTTGTACTCGTTGAATTCCGCTCCTACTAATTCAGTTCCCGCTCCAAGTACTCGCACCATATGCATCGCTTCCTGAGAAGTTAGGCCTCCTGGCTCCTGTGTGCCAACAGCAGGAGCTGCTGACGCATCGACCACATCTAAGTCGAACGACAAGAATACCTTTTTGCCTTTGGTTTCTTCGAGTACGCGTTTAATGACATTCTCCCAACCTTTCTGATCAACTTCAGCTTGGAAATGGAACTTAAAATTGTTGTCTTTCATGTATTGTAGGTCGCCCTTACTTGGGCCAAAGCTACGCAAACCAATCTGGATGACATCCTCTCCCTTGATTAGGCCATAATCCACTGCCCTCGCAATCATTGAACCATTGTGGACATAGCGTCCCATACCTGCGGTTAACGCATCGTAGTGAGCGTCGAAATGAACTAGCGCCACATTGCCTTTGCCGTACTTTTTGACTAACGCAGTTAACATGCCATACATCTGAATGTGACTACCACCGATCGCGAGAGGCATGACGTCTGCATCTAAAACTTCGCTCGCGACAACATGAATTTCTTCAAGGCTTTTTTCGCTGTGCCCGTAGTGTGCGTTTACGTTGCCGTAATCTGCCACGCTGATCAAAGGAAAGTATGCGATGCCATTCATCTGATCTGTGGCGGAGCCTACCGTTGTGTAATCAATTAAAGAGCGCATTTTGTTTGCGGCGTATGAACCACCGCCGATAAAGTTGTCGTCCATGGTTAATCCAAATGCTGCAACATCTGGCTTTCCGGCTTTCAGGTCTTCTGTATTAAAGGCCATAGGCGCCCCAAAAAATGTTGGGAAAGCACTTTTGCCATTCAAAGCGGCAACATAACGCTGTGGATTAATTAAACCTGGCTCGCGTTTCGGATCCTTTGAGGTATCTCGGCGCAATACAAAAACATCCTCTGTCCCGTCCATGTTGACGTTAATTACGCTGTTATTTTCAGGATCTTTCCAAGGCATCCATTCAGGTGGCACGCCCTCGGGGTAAGTCGATGGGCCTTTAGGAGTTGGTTCTACATCACCCGCCTCAAAACCCGCAGCCAACACATTCAAGCTAATACTGGCGGCAAACGTGGTAATCAATAGCTTCTTAACACCTTTACTCATTAGATATCTCCAAAATTATTAGAGTTTCACTGGTAACGAAAACATACCGGTCATTGATTTGCGCTTGATTTTAGTTTAGATATTACTAACTATAAAAAACATTAGGTTCGTCAAAGACGAACAATTGACGGAGCAACTTGCGAGCACATGTTTAGCTTAGAACAGATGAAAGCACTGGTAGAGACCTATGAATCAGGCACTATGATAGAAGCTGCCAGAAGAATGGGAAAAAGTAAAAGCAGTCTCAGTGTGATTTTGAGTAATCTCGAAGTCGACCTTGGACTACAGGTATTTGACCGCAGTCGCCGCCAGCTGCAACTCACCGATTCGGGGAAACGTTTGTATGAAAAAGGCAAAGTGTTGCTTCGCCAGGCAGAACAAATTAACCAATTTTCTATGGCTGTAGCGGGTGGAGTAGAACAGCAGCTGCGCATAGGTTTGCAAAGCGAACTCACTTTGCAAGACTTTGCTCGGGAGTTTCAAGCTTTGAACACCTCATTCCCACATACCAGACTCATTTTTATCCGAGACTCAGATCAGAGGTTAGAAGCTGGATTAGCTAACCGCGAGATGGATATGCTTATACGCCGGATGGTCGAAGGAGTTCCTCAGAATTTTGAGTTTTTTAATATCGGAAGCTGTGAATCCATACTGGTATGTGCACCGGACCACGAACTCAATAACAAGACAGATATTTCTTTTGAGGACTTGCTACCGTTTCCACAGATTCACTTGGTAACTAATGGAACAAATACTGACCTGTTGAAAGGTGCTGGTGAACGAATTGAAGTCCAACGTTTACTTGACCAAGTACAGCTGATAGAGCTGGGAATGGGTTGGGGGTTTGTATCTCGCAGTATTGCAGAAGAGAAAATTAATCAAGGGACGCTCGTGCCTTTTTTTCCAGATTTTACCTGTACCGGTAACGCTATATTCATGATTGAGGCACTATGTAACAGCCGCGATTCACTGGGACCCGCCCAGCGTTTTCTAATTGAACAACTTAAGCGTCGAATATAGTTAACACGTTAACAATCATGAAAAATTGAACAGCACAAAAGTCCTTCGCAACGATAATCTTTGGAGGCCGTATATTCGCCGTAGACCGATCACTTTTGGGCCTAACTCCGAAATACGTACTAACAACGAATTTATGCGCAAGTCTTGATAATACGCTTCGCGAGCTGAATGAAAAAAGCTGTGGGTAAACAGAGAATCCTCCACAATTTTTGTCGACAGTTGAGCGGCAGCTTTGGGCCAGGCTTAGCCTCATCATGCCTTCCCAGGCTGCTAGATGCGACCATCGTGAAATAGTAGTAATTCTGAGCTTGCGAGCACGCAACTTAGGATTATGTCCTGTGCTCGCTTTCAAGACAACGAGCTATAGGAGCCACCTAATTCCAGTTAATATCGAAGTTACTTAGCTGGAACAAATGACTATTTCCACATCCTTCGTAGCTAATCTCTACCCAGGCCTTGTTAAAGTTCTCACGGCCTAAATAAACACCAGCTTCAACAAGATTTCTAGCTAGATCTTTCTCCTGCTTTACATTGACAACAAGTGCCGTATCCATTGTCTCTTCTTCTTGCAAGATTAGGGCGGTATTTTCCACATGAGCCCCGTCTAGCTGAGCAGGGTAAGTAAAGACTAAAACATGGATACCATCGACGTTTGCGTGTTTCACTTCAAACCATTCATTTACACTGGAACTGTCCTCAAAACGTGGATTTCCCTCAAGATCTTTTGCAAGTGCTTCTGTATCTAGGCAGGACGAGCTAGATGCATAAAGAGGAATAAGAGAAACGATCAAAGCTAATATTTTCATCTAAAAAGTTTACTCATCGAGTGTTGATTGCAGCTTTGAGCCAAGCGAAGCCTCGTTCAGTTGCGGCGGTTCCGCCAGCCAAGATTTAACCATCGTCGTTACTTAGATATTTAATAATCCCTAAACCTTCTAGCTCTTTGTAGAGCTTCACTCTAGCCTGGATTAGCTCAATCTCTTTGACTAGCGATTCACGGATGGTGTTGAGCTGCGATTGTTCAGGGGTCAGTGCTAATTGGGCATCAACGTCTTTAAGCTGATTCTCTAAGTAGTCAATTCGGCTGTCCGCTATTCGATAGTATCCATCATTCGGGACTATGCTTTGGGCACCGGGGCTTACGCAAAGAAGTGTAACGATTAGGATTAATAGGAATCGCAAGTAAACCTCCTTTTCACTTGGCTTAGTTAACCTAACGATTTTTCAATGTAGCTTCAATTCAAAGGGCTTTTGCAATTAGCTGAGGAGCCATTTTAGAGACTAAGACTTAACGGCAGCTAAGGGCCAAGCTAAGCCTCAGCATGTCATCCCAGCCTAGAACAGGCGACCACAGGCCATCTGTAGCCCATAGCAACGAGCTAGATTCCCACCCAAGCTAGGTATGACAAAGGTATTCTGAGCACGCTAGAAAGCCAGTTACGTAAAGCTATGGCTGCTCACTGTTCTGCATTGCATCTTCTTAACCTTTCTAGTGAACCGTGGCGCATTAATTAATACATAGCTTTTAGTTGTTTAAATTCGCAAGAACCAAACGAAAATCAGACAACCATCCCATTTCCCCTGTCAGGTGGAACCAGTAATCAAACCCGACCCTCATTTTCGATCACTGCTGATAGTAGCTGGAATAGTTATTGCTCCAGCGCAACGTTTCACTTTTTCTGCTTGCATATGATTCGTTCAGGTCAAATTGAATTGACCCATATAAAAACAACGACAAACTAACATGCAGGAGCAGTAGATGTCCTTAAAAAGAAAAACAGTCCTCGCCACTATGTTAAGCGCAGTATTCGCGCTTGGCGCATGTAGTGATGGTAAAGATGGCGCCCAAGGTCCACAAGGCCCTGAAGGTCCACAAGGCCCGCAAGGTCCTGAAGCACCAAAACCACCTCTTGTCATTTCCTCAGCTCAAGCTCAAGTGCTTGAGTGGTCCTATGGCGACGGCACTGTTAACGTTACCTTCGCGCTTCAAAACCAAGATGGCGAAAACATTGAAACGTTAGATCGCGTTCAATTGATGTCTACGGTCACCGATGAAAACGGCATGTTGGCGAATACTATCGACGTGACGTATCAAGTCGGTTCAGATACATCTGTGGGCACTCTAGAGCACACAGGGGATGGTGTGTACAGCCTAGTAATGCCACAAGAGGGCGTCAGTGCTGATTCAACAGGGATTGGTTACGTACGTCCAGGTTGGAAAAAAGCGAGTGACGGCATTCCCCGCACCAAGCGCATTATGTTCAACGAGTCTGACAACCTAGCCAAAGTTCAAACCACAGATGATGCCAAATGCGTTGCTTGTCACGGTGAGTTTGATGCGGCCTCTGGCAACTCGACATGGGGTTGGCACCAACATCACCACGGTTTAGATAATGACCAAAACGTGGTTATTGTAGAAGCCTGTTCGGTATGTCACACCGATGTTCAAAAAGAGAATGGCGGCTGGGCCAACAATACCCTGGCTATGTTTGGCCACGGTAAAAAGTTCGATGCTGACAATGGCATGGCGTATTCAGGCCATTCGGCCCTATGGAGCAACTACTCCATGGACATGAAACGCTGCTCGACCTGTCACATGGACGACGTGGTGTTTACCGCTACCATTAACGGTTGTGCGACCTGCCACACCAGTCTACAAGACCCAGATAACGGTCTTGCGGTTGACCACAGTGGCTTTACTGATGCGAACTGTACTGCGTGTCACAACGCTGATGGCGGATTCTACTATGACCACAGCAATGGAAAAGCTCGTGACGAAGCGCTAAATCGTTATGACTTTGAAGTGTTGTCTGTTGCTCGCAGCGACGACAAAGCCAACATCTTGGTAACTGTAAAAGCAACCGATGCCGATGGCAACGCTGTTGATGTGACTGCTATTGACCCAACGGACGCGACCCCTCGCGGTTGGGCTACCGTAATGAAAAACGGTGAAGCTATGCTTCCTGGCCGTGACGCAGGCCATGTAGCTCGCTCTACTGGCGTTGTTGCAGGTAGTGAAGCTGATACCTTCGTATACACCATAGAACACGCGCTGCCTTATATGGATGGCGAGGTACTACTTGGCGGTGTTGACGGACGTGTATACCACAATAAAGACGGTGAAAAACCCCGCGCTCCTATCACCGCTTCTAACGTTAAAGACGTTCGTCGCACCAGCTCAGATGGCCTGAAGTGTCTGAACTGCCATACCGAAGGACTTGACGGTCACGGTTCGCAACGTGGTGGCTTCGACTTAGGCGGGGACGCTTGTGTTCAATGTCACAGCGCTTACAACTGGGAGCATGATAAACAAGGCCAAGACCACCCAATGGCGTGGGGTCCACTGGTTCATAACATGCACTTTGGTGCGTATAACGAAGAGCGTGGCTTAGGCAATATGCCAACCGTAGACCGCAACAAGAAAGTAGAGTGTGTTGCTTGTCATACTGGAGATATTGACCTAGCTAACGTAGCTCCGGCACTAGTGCTAAATGGCATGGACCAAGATACCGTTTACGGTGTCACTCCAATTGCTGCCAATTGTGCCAGCTGCCACACAACCGCAGCTGCCAAAGCGCATATGGAGCAAAGCGGCGGTGACTTCAACGTTATGGTAACCCCAGCGGGAAGTCATATTGGTGAAGACGGTAGTAGCTTCAATGTATTTGACCCCGAGCCAATCGTCGAGTCTTGCTCTGTGTGTCACAGCCCTGCAAAAATGGCTGAATACCACAGTTACTAATATGCGAAAAAAAGGGCGTATTATCCCTGCAAACCAAACGTGCCCTTTTAATCGCAAAGATTAGACAATGAAAACGCCTTCAACGACTAATTCTAGTCAGTGAAGCGCCATAGAAAGGCTGAGTCGAATAGCGACTCGGCCTTTTTCTTACCTGATACGGAATGCACCTCGTCCTCTCACAGCGAGCATAGGGCTTTCCGCCGTCTAAAGTTTGCGCTTTACAGTTGAGAGAAGCCGTTTTTGGTTGGGTAATATTTGTCTGCTCGGATAATGGAGTGACCGCTTAGGGCCAAGCTAAGCCAAATAAAATGTGCTCACTCTTGAGGCTAAGAACCGAACTACTATCGCGAAATCCAATAATCAGCAATTACAAAGGGAAGGAACATGACAACCAACGTAATTACAAATCGGCCAGAAAGACGAAAACGTTTTAGTCTAGTTTCCGCGATTGCGTCACCTGTAACCCATCTAAATCGTTCATCATTGTTTTTCCAGGAAAACTTGTAAAAACTGATACTGGAAGCGCCTTCGGGTATGAAAAACACTCCATGAGGCTTTCCAAAAGAGATCCACTGCTCTTGATGATGCCGGTATAACCGCTTTAACAAAGCATCGTAGTGCAGCAGATTCACAAGTAGCGCCACTATTGTGCAGATAACATATGCACCTACCAGCATCATGCCTCCAAAAATTAGTTCCCAAAAACTCGGCCCAATATTCTTTGAAAAAGCGGGAAGAAACGCATTCTACGCCTACTACTTTCGTGTGACCGCTTAGGGCCAAGCGAAGTCTCATCATGCGATCTTCGACACGCAAATTTTGGCCGAAGCGGCCTTTCAAGCTAGGAAATAGCTTCATCTACCGACGGGATAGAGCCTACTTCATATGGGCCTGATACTCCCAACATTAGTTTTAGGTGGAAGCCTTCTTAGCTCGAATACCCCATATTGCTAGGTATAAGAAAAATGCAATGAAAGATAGCCGTTTTATAATGTTCAAATAAAACATGCTCGGGTCTTCGGCTACAGTATATTCAGTTCCTCTAAGTAGAATATATTGATTAGCTAGATCTTCATTTACTCCAAACGCAATGTACGCAGCAGCTATAGCACCGAGCATTTTTAAAGAATACGCTGGCACTGCTGAGAGCTCGAATGTTATTAGCTTAATTTTGTTCATTGAATTCTCGAAAATTATGCTCGCTAGTTGGACGTCAGCTTAGGGCCAAGGGTAGTCTTCGCACTCTAAGAAAAGCGGCTACTCAAAGTAATCGTCCAATGCAGACTTGAGCTT
>NZ_NRIR01000007.1 GCF_002282855.1 Paraferrimonas sedimenticola
TGGAGCGAGTAACGAGGTTCGAACTCGTGACCTCGACCTTGGCAAGGTCGCGCTCTACCAGCTGAGCTATACTCGCATCTCTAATTTTTACCGGTAAGTTGATTGGAGCGAGTAACGAGGTTCGAACTCGTGACCTCGACCTTGGCAAGGTCGCGCTCTACCAGCTGAGCTATACTCGCATCAACTTACTGCTATGGGTGACTCGGTCGCCATCCCTTAGCGAGAGCCGCATTATAGGCAATTTTAGTGACCATGCAACCCCCGATCGCGAATTTTAAATCGTTTGCTCAAATTTTGAATACATGCTCGCGATAGAATTTGAGCTCTTCCACCGACTCTCGAATATCATCCAGCGCCTGGTGAGTATTCTTCTTCTTAAAGTTTTTAAGCACTTGCGGTGCCCAGCGGCGAGTAATCTCTTTTACTGAGCTCACGTCTAGGTTGCGGTAGTGGAAAAAATCTTCCAGCTCCGGCATGTAGGCATTTAGAAAGCGTCGGTCTTGGCCAATGGAGTTGCCACACATGGGCGACTGCCCTTTGGGCACGTATTGCTCCAAGAAGTCGATGGTTTGGCGTATGGCTTTCTCTTCGTCGATATCGCTGGCTTTTACTCGCTCAACCAAGCCCGATTGACCATGGTGCTTTTGATTCCACTCGTCCATCAATGCCAGTTGCTCATCGCTTTGATGAATGGCCAACACAGGCCCCTCGGCAATTAAGGTGAGGTCTTTGTCAGTAACCAAAGTGGCGATTTCAATAATCTTGTCCACCTTTGGGTCCAATCCGGTCATTTCCAGATCCACCCAAATCAGATTTTGCGCGTCTTGCGTCATGTGCGACGGCGCTCCCTTTCTTAGTAACTTGAAACAGAAAGTAGTATGATACGCCCTTGATTTTGAGACAAGCCATCAACGAGCCCCATTTGTGACCAAGCGTAAGAAGTTGAGCAAAGGCCAGCTACGCCGTATTAAAGCCAATCGCTCCAAAAAGCTGCAAGCCCGCGAAGATGCGCCCCTAGTGGACGACGCCAGCTTAGGGCCTGAGCAAGACGCTGTTGTGATTAGCCGCTTTGGTCAGCACGCCGAAGTCGAAACTCAAGACGGTCATAGGGTCAAAGCGCAAATTCGCCGCACCGTGGACTCGTTAGTCAGTGGTGACCAGGTGTTGTTTCGCGCTTCAAAAACCGATGACGGTGGTGTGATTGAAGCGGTTCATCCGCGCCGTAGCATGCTGACTCGCCCAGACTATTACGACGGCGTCAAAGTGGTAGCAGCGAATATTGACCATATTTTTGTGGTGTCCAGTCCACTGCCGGCCTTCTCTAGTCAGATTATCGACCGCTACTTAATTGCCGCCGAAGACACAGGCATTGAAGTCAGTATTGTGCTCAATAAAACCGACTTAATGACTGATGAACTTCGAGACGAACTCGACCAGGCCTTGGAAATCTATCGCCAATTAGGTTATCGAGTGATCCTCGCCAGTGCCAAATCTGCCGAGGGCGTGGCTGAACTTGGCGAGTGCATGGCGGACCAGGTCAACATTCTGGTAGGGCAATCGGGTGTGGGCAAATCCTCGTTAGTAAACGCGCTTTTACCTCAGGCTGAGTTGCTCGAAGGTGCCGTGTCCGATAACTCGGGATTGGGCCAGCACACCACCACAGCCGCTAAATTACTCAAGTTGGACAAAGGCGGCGCCTTAATCGACTCGCCGGGCGTTCGCGAGTTTGGCTTGTGGCACATGGATCCGGAGCGAGTGACTTGGTGCTATCGAGAATTTCGAGACTTAATAGGGACTTGTAAATTTCGCGACTGTAAACATAATGATGACCCGGGCTGCGCAATTACCGAAGCGCTGGCAAATGGAGACATCGACGAAATGCGCTACTTCAACTATTTGCGCATTATAGAAAGCATGGCCGAGCAAAAGGACTCGCGTCATATCAAACAAAAGCCGCTGGATTAGCCAGCTAGGAAACATACATTGGACAAGTTTTTCATCTTTCTACAATACGTCATGCCTAAGCATGCCCTGTCGCGCTTGGTAGGTTGGCTGGCGGCTAAGCCTCGTGGCATTGTGACTCGAACCTTCATCAACTGGTTTGCCGATAAGTATCGGGTCAACATGGACGAAGCGGCTGAGCCAGATACCTCTAAGTACGCCAGCTTCAACGACTTTTTCACTCGAGCTCTGAAAGACGGTGCTCGCCCGATTGTGGCCGATGACAAGGTGCTAGCGCACCCGGTAGATGGCGCGGTCAGCCAGTGTGGTCCCATCGAGTCTGGCCGAATTTTTCAGGCCAAAGGTCATGACTTTACCGCCCAAGAACTGCTTGGCGGTGATAGCCGTGACTCCGACGTGTATAACAATGGTCAGTTCGCCACCATCTATCTGTCACCGCGCGACTACCACAGAATCCATATGCCAATTAAAGGCACCCTGCGCAAGATGACCTATGTGCCGGGCGATTTGTTTTCAGTAAACCCGCTAACCGCGCAAAATGTGCCGCGCCTGTTCGCTCGCAACGAGCGCGTCGTAGCGATTTTTGACACGGAAATTGGCCCTATGGCCATGGTGCTCGTAGGTGCCACCATTGTGGCGAGCATCGAAACTGTATGGGCTGGTACCGTCACTCCACCAGCGGGTAAACAGGTCTTTAGTTGGGATTACGACCAGCTCGCCGAGCCTATTGTGTTGGACAAGGGCGAAGAAATGGGCCGCTTCAAGCTGGGTAGCACTGTGGTCTTGTTGTTTGGCGAAAACGCCATTGAGTCGTTTGCTGAGGGTGTTGAGCCACAAGCGCCAACCGTCATGGGGACTCCGTTTGCGCACATTGCCAATGGCGATGTTGAGCAAAATGTCGAACAAGATGCTGAGCAGACTGAGCAATAGCCCCCTCACCCAATTACACACAGCGGTGCTGCTTTTTGGCGGCACCGCCCTTTTCTCTAAGCTAGTCCCCCTACCTGCACTCGATATCACCTTCTGGCGCTGCGCCATGGCGGCTATTGCCATCGCTTTGATCATTCGCCTCTCGGGTCAAAAACTTCGACTGCAAGCTACCAAGGATTACGGCTGGGCGTTTGTGCTGGGCACCCTAGTCTGTTTGCACTGGGTGACCTATTTCGCCTCCATGCAAATGTCCACCGTCGCCATTGGGGTTATTGCCTTCTTCAGCTATCCGGTGATGGTGGTGCTGATGGAACCCTACTTCACAGGCAACAAACTGGCACCGGTGGACTTACTGGCAGCCATTTTAGTGTTCAGCGGTATCGCCTTGATGATGCCGGACTTTGATTTGAGCAATGAGATCACTCAGGGCGTACTGCTTGGGGTATTGTCGGCGGCCTTGTTTAGCGTTCGCAACCTGCTCTACAAGAGGCACTTTTCTCAGTACTCAGGCCAGCAGGCGATGATGTACCAAAGCCTGGTGGCAGTTCTAATATTGGCGCCTTTTGTGGGCGAGCAGCATCTTGAGATGGCATTTGACGACTGGGGGTTGTTGGCCATGCTAGCCCTGCTATTTACCGCTTTGCCACACTCCATGTTCAACGCCGCATTGTCCCAACTACCCGCCAAAACCGTAGGCTTGATCAATTGCCTACAGCCTTTGTACGCCACCGCTCTCGCCCTGATAGTTTTGGCCGAAGTGCCAAGCGTGACTACGCTGCTAGGCGGCGCACTTGTAGTAAGCACCGCCATGTACGAAACTCAAAAGACCCGTAAAACTCGCAGAAAATAAATGGCTTGCTGGACAATTGCTATATTAGGCAGATAATGGGCGCCTGCGCTCTTTTGCTTTGAGCATCGTAATATTGGTTAATCGTTTCATTTTCATTTTGTGCGTGTTGTGCATGACTTTGGTCAGCTCGGCAGCGCTCGCTAACAATCCTTTCTCTCCACAACGCATGGGGTTGGGTAACAGCGCCCTAAGCGCCAGCGCCAAAGACGTAGACGCTCAAATTTCCGAGCTCAACTTAGCCATAGAGCAAATCAAGCAACGGGAAGCCGAACTTCGCCAGCAAGTCAGCAATTACTCCGAGCGGGAAAAGGGCCTGCAGCACCAAATTGAGCAAGCCAAACAGCACCTATACCCCAATCAGCAAGCGCTAACCAATCAATTGGAAAACGCGCATCGTCGTTTAACTCAACTCAAGCAAGCCGAAGCCCAACTGGCCTTGGAGCTCAGCCAATACGGCCAGCGTCAGCGCGAACTTCCCAGCCTGATTCGACAGGCCAAGCAAGCGCTTGCACAGCAAATTGAAAGTCAAGACGAAGCACCACAAGACGCCAAACTGGCTCGCCTGCAACGGCTACGAGAAACCTATTTGCGTCATTCCTTGCAAGTATTAGAAGCTGAACAGGAATTGGCCTCACCGCTGCAAACCCTCAAACAGTTGCGACTGGAGCACAAACGCGCCCAGATCATTACTCAAGACGATCTGTTAGAGCAGCTCAATTTAATGAGCCAGCAGGCACGCAGCACCAACGCCGAACGCGCGCTGGAACTAACCCAAGGTCAGCTCGAACAGGTCAAGAACCCGTTATTGCGCCCCATTCTCGAGCAAAACTTGACCTTGGCCAATGCCTTACAAGAATTGGCGGAAGCCACCGACGCGGCGCAATTAGAGCAGCAACAACTTGAAGTCTTGTATCAAAAACAGTCGCTGCAACTGTCTCAGCTCAACCAACAGCTGCAATTGATGGAAATCAGCGCGGCCTATGGCGACAACTTACTCCAGCATCTATGGCAGCTCAAAGCGCCACCATCGGCCAGTCAGCTGGAGTCCAAGCTAAACGATGCGCGCTTGTATCAATTCCAATACCAACAGCAACAAGGGCAACTGCAACGACAGCTTCCACAAGATCGCGCCCCAAAAAACGAACGCGAACAACTCTTGTTGTTCCAATTGCAGTTGCTCGATGAGTTAGTGGAGCAGTTTGGCGAGCATGTGACCGAACTGACTCGATTACGGGTGGTATACGAGCAATTGTCTCAGCAATACTCCAGTATCGAGGGACTGCTGAACGAACACTTGTTTTGGGTGCCCAATGCGGTGCCAATTAACAGCTTTTGGCTGGGTAATCTGGGCAACTCGCTGATATGGATGCTGGGCAGTAGCGAGTGGCAAAGCTTGTACGACGCCAACGAAGAGCTGTCCCATCTTTGGGCTTGGTGGCTAATCCTGCTGGTATTGTTTTTGGTGGTGCACGACATTGTCAGCCGACCTTACCAAACCCTGCTGAAAGAACAGGTGCAGTACGTTGGTAAAGTAACCCAAGATGGCTTTAGCCACACCCTGACCATTTTGGCAGCCTCTATTGGCTATGCTGCCTTGCTGGCCATTCCAGTGATTTTGGCGGGCTTTATCTACCTGGCCAGTGACGTTACTTTTGTGCGCGCGGTTGGGGTGGGGATTGCTTCGGTGGGCAGCCTGTTTTTCTTGTACCGGCTAGCGGTGCAGCTGGCCCATCCACACGGTGTACTGATAGGTCACTTCCGCCGTAAACCCGAAATGGTCAACGACGCGCTCAAGCTATTCTTTCGCTTCAGTTTAATCAGCCTGCCCTTGGTCGGCTTACTGGGCTTTAGTGAGTTTCTGGACAACTCACTGTTTCGCAACAGCATTGGCCGTGGCGTGTTCATTCTTTTCGCCTTGGTGCTTTGGTATTTCTACCTGCGTCTCAACCGCCTATTGCGCGGTTATCGCATGCTAAAAAACCCCGACAAGAACCAGCAGTTGCTAGAGCGCGGCCTGTGGTTGGTGTTGCTGATATTCCCATTGGCTTGCGCGGGTTTGGCAATTAAGGGCTATTTCTACACAGCTTCGCAATTGCTGACCCAATTGCAGCTGTCGGTGCTGCTGGGGTTGACCTTCCAGTTGGCCTACATGATGGTCAAGCGCTGGATGCTGATCGAGCAGCGACGCATCGCGTTTGAGCGCGCTAAGGCTCGCCGCGCCGAGCAGTTAGCCCAGCGTGAAAGCTCCAGTGAGCCAAGCCAAGATCCCATTGTCGAGGCAATAGCCGAAAACGCCGATGACCAGATGCTCGACCTGGACACGATTCAGACCCAGTCCTTGGGACTAATGCGAACTCTGTTTATTCTGGGCTTTCTGTTAAGTTTGGTTGGCCTTTGGACGCAAACCCAAACCGCCTTCCTGTCGATGCTCGATGGGGTGACCCTGTGGAACACCATCAGTCAGGTTAATGGCATTGAGCAAGCGGTTCCCATTACGCTTAAATCTGTGTTGGCGGCGGTGATTATCGTCGGTGTGGCCTGGGTGATTGCCTCAAATCTACCCGGTTTGTTAGAGCTGGTGATCTTGCAACGACTCGAGCTCACCCCGGGCACAGGCTTTGCAATTGCCACTGTCAGTCGCTACCTAGTGGTTATGCTCGGTCTGTTCATCGCCTTTGGCTCAATCGGGGTCGAGTGGTCCAAATTACAATGGTTAATCGCCGCACTATCGGTTGGTTTAGGCTTTGGTCTGCAAGAGATTTTCGCCAACTTTATCTCAGGTCTTATCATTCTCATGGAAAAACCGGTTCGGATTGGCGATACGGTCACCATTCGCGACCTGACCGGCACCGTGTCCAAGATTCAAATTCGGGCCACCACCATCATGGATTGGGACCGCAAAGAAATCATTGTGCCCAACAAGGCCTTCATTACCGAGCAGCTGATCAACTGGTCGCTATCAGACCCAATCACGCGAGTCATCATCAAAGTCAGCGTGGCGCGAGATTCTGACCCCAGTTTGGTAGAAGCGCTGCTGCACCAATCGGTGAAAGAATCAGAGTTTGCGCTGGATTTACCTGAGCCAGAGGTTTGGTTCGCTGGATTTGGCCAGCACACTCAAGATTACGAAGTGCGCGCTTACGCCAAAGAGATGGCCGCTCGCTGGCCACTGAAGCACGACTTGCACAAGAAAATCAGCGCTCGCCTGAAGGACAATGGCGTGGACTTGGCTTATCCGCAGCTTGAGATCCACATGTCCGGGAAAGGGGGGACAAACCTCGGTGACGGTGGCAGTATACTCAAGTCCTAACAGCTAAGTGGTTGCAGAGCCATGAAAATCATTGCCCATCGCGGCGCCAGCGGACTGGCCCCAGAAAACACGTTAAAGGCCGTGGACCAGGCCTTAAAGAGCGAAGCTTGTGCCATTGAAGTGGACGTTTATCGCAGCGGCGATCGCTTAATGGTGATTCACGACCGCTGGCTGCATCGACGTACCAATGGCACCGGACAAATCACTCGTACTTCGCTGCAACAACTCGAAGCCCTGGATGCCGGCGAGGGCGAGAAGATCCCCTCGTTGCGACAAGTGCTAGAACGAGTGGCTGGGCGCTGT
This sequence comes from Paraferrimonas sedimenticola, assembly GCF_002282855.1. Lineage (GTDB taxonomy): Bacteria > Pseudomonadota > Gammaproteobacteria > Enterobacterales > Shewanellaceae > Paraferrimonas > Paraferrimonas sedimenticola. The sequence continues at coordinate 7,356 of NZ_NRIR01000007.1, forward strand.
GACATCAATGTCGAGCTTAAGGGGGACGACACCCTTGAATTGGCCCACCAAGTGATTGACTACGCTTGCGAGCACTATGGCTTTAGCACCGACCAATTCTTATTGTCTTCATTTAATCATCACCTATTGGCCCAAAGTCGCCAGCTCAGGCCAGACCTGAAGCTAGGGGCCCTCACCGCTTGCCTGCCTGTGGATTTGGCCGCTTTTGCTCAGCAGCTGGGCGCATACTCAATCAACTGCGACGTGGACTTTACCAATCAAGCACTGGTCGAAGACGCGCATCAACGCGGACTAAAGGTGTTTGTCTACACGGTCGATGAGGAAGAAGACATAGAAATGTTGAGCCAGTGGAAAGTGGATGGCATTTTTAGCAATTTCCCATGCCGAGCCCGAGCAAAAACTGGCTCTAAGGTCAGCGCAGCGAAACAAGTCTGGGCAGATTAGCCGAATCCTAATCCTTTGACTACACTAGTGAAAACAGACAAGAAACCAACTCGGCGCTGCCGCTAAAGAGACACCATGAGCCACAAACTGCTGGTATTAACCCGCGATAACCAAGCCTATTATGACGCCCTGGCTAAGCACGACTTACCACAGTTGACAGTGCTCGATGACAGCCCCAATTCGGTTTTCGAAGCAAACATCTGGTTGGCTGAACCCAAATTAGCCGCGCCATTGCTGGCTCACGCCAGCAAGTTGGTGTGGATGCAGTCAACCTTCGCTGGCGTTGACGCTCTGATGAACCACAGACGCCACACAGGTTACCAACTCACCAATATCAAGAACTTGTTTGGCCCTATGATGAGTGAGTACGTGTTTGGGCACGTATTGGCTTTGTATCGCCACCACACTAAGTACTCGCAGTTGCAGCGCAACAGTCATTGGCAGGCTCTGCCGCTCAACCAGTTGCGTGGTAAGCGCTTGGTGCTCTTGGGTACCGGCGACATCGGCCAGCACCTGTGCAACACCGCTCATCAGTTCGGCGTAGAAGTGGTCGGGGTTAATCGAACCGGCCGAGCGCAAGCGCCATTTGACGTCACTCTGTCGATTGAACAATTGGATACAGTGTTACCCAGTGCCGACCTGGTGGTATGCGTGTTGCCATCCACTGATGAAACGGTCAATTTGTTCAACAAACACCGTCTGCAACTACTCAAACCCGGTGCCATCTTTGTTAATGTCGGTCGCGGTGATTTGGTTGACGAGCAGGCTTTGATTTTACATTTATCACTCAATCCCACCAGCCATGCGATATTGGATGTATTCAAGCAAGAGCCACTGCCAGAGGATAACCCACTGTGGAAGTGCCAAAACGCCATTCTGACACCGCACGTGGCGGCGCCGAGTACCACCGAAGATGTGGTGCAGCAATTTGTTGATAACTATCACAGATTTATCTCTGAACAGCCATTGAGCAATCGCGTATCCTTTGCGCTTGGCTACTAAAAAACAGGGCTTTCTGCAGGGTGTCTCACAGTTTGAAAGCTGAATTGAGGCTCCCTTAACGCTCGTTCAGCTTAGGTTCATTTGTTCCGGTCTAATCTTGTTCGCATAAACAAAAAACAGACCAGGCGTTAACACGCCGAAGGACAATAATCGAATGTACTCAGATAATTTCCATAAGTGGACCTACCGCCTAGGTACTTTGATCATGCTATCTCTATTGGCTTTCGCTTTGTTCTCTAGTCCATCACAAGCGCCCTTAGCGCCATCACTAGATCTTAATTTTATTGAAGGCTGCGCTGCCGAGCTGCTACCGACGCCTTGCCACTAAGGCCTCAATTGCTCTGCGAAACCGACGCCAAACTCGCTTGAGACAAGCCGTCGGCGCTAATCGCCGTGGTCAGCATCACTGACACAAGGGCAATACCCCATTGGCATTTGAATCCAGACGGTTGCCGAGCAAATACTGCGCCGCCAAAGCGCGCAATCGAATATCAAACAATAAAAAACCCGGGAGCCTGTGGCTTCCGGGTTTTTTGTGGACTTTGCTGAAATCGCAAAGGCGTTGAGCAAGCTTACATCATGCCGCCCATACCGCCCATGCCACCCATACCGCCCATGCCACCCATGTCTGGGCCTGCAGCAGGTGCTTCAACAGGGATTTCAGTCACCATGGCTTCGGTGGTGATCATAAGACCAGCGACAGAAGCGGCGAACTGCAGGGCAGAGCGAGTCACTTTAGTCGGATCCAAAATACCCATTTCTAGCATGTCACCGTAGGTGTCATTGCCCGCGTTGTAACCGTAGTGACCAGTGCCTTGCTTAACGCTGTTAGCAACCACAGAGGCTTCTTCACCGGCGTTGGTGGCGATTTGACGCAGTGGCGCTTCCATCGCACGCAGGGCGATTTTCACACCGTGGGCTTGGTCTTCGTTGATGGTTTCAACGTCTAGTTTGGCAGCTGCGCGAACAAGAGCGACACCACCACCAGCAACTACACCTTCTTCAACCGCAGCGCGAGTCGCGTGTAGCGCATCTTCAACGCGGTCTTTCTTCTCTTTCATTTCAACTTCGGTAGCAGCACCGACTTTGATAACCGCAACACCGCCGGCTAGCTTGGCCATGCGCTCTTGCAGCTTCTCACGGTCATAATCAGAAGAAGTTTCAGCAATCTGCTGTTTAATCTGAGTCACACGACCTTCAATGTTGGCCGCTTCGCCAACGCCATCGATGATGGTGCTGTTGTCTTTGGTGATGATAACGCGCTTAGCAGAACCCAGGTTCTCTAAGGTCGCTTTCTCAAGCTCAAGACCAATCTCTTCAGAGATAACGTCACCACCGGTCAAAATCGCGATGTCCTGCAGCATAGCTTTGCGACGGTCGCCAAAACCAGGCGCTTTCACTGCGGCTACTTTTACGATTCCGCGCATATTGTTAACCACCAAGGTGGCCAAGGCTTCGCCTTCAACGTCTTCAGCTACGATGAACAGCGGCTTACCGGTTTTCGCCAAACCTTCAAGGATAGGCAGAAGCTCGCGGATGTTAGAGATCTTCTTGTCAACCAACAGGATGAAGGGGTTTTCTAGTTCAACGCTGCCGTTGTCTTGGTTGTTGATGAAGTAAGGAGACAGGTAACCGCGGTCAAACTGCATACCTTCAACCACGTCTAGCTCGTTTTCTAGCGCCTGGCCTTCTTCAACTGTGATTACACCTTCTTTGCCAACGCGATCCATAGCGGTGGCAATAATCTCACCCACTGACTCGTCAGAGTTAGCAGAAATAGTACCTACCTGAGCAATAGCTTTGCTGTCATCGCATGGTTGAGACAGAGACTTAAGCTCGCTCACCGCAGCAGTTACGGCTTTGTCGATACCGCGCTTAAGGTCCATTGGGTTCATGCCCGCAGCTACCGCTTTTAGGCCTTCGGTCACAATCGCTTGTGCCAAAACTGTTGCGGTTGTAGTACCGTCACCGGCGGCGTCGTTGGCTTTAGAGGCAACCTCTTTCACCATTTGCGCGCCCATGTTCTCAAAGTTGTCTTCTAGTTCGATTTCTTTAGCAACTGACACACCGTCTTTGGTGATGACAGGAGCGCCAAAGCTCTTGTCCAGAACCACGTTACGGCCTTTAGGGCCAAGAGTGGTTTTAACGGCGTTTGCCAAAACGTTCACGCCCGCTAGCATTTTTACACGTGCGTCATTACCAAATTTTACTTCTTTTGCAGCCATCTGCGTTTTCCTTCTAAAAGCGTTTCGTCAACTTATTCCACAACAGCCATGATGTCGGCTTCAGACATGATTAGGTACTCATCGCCGTCAATCTTTTCAGATTTAACGCCGTAGCCTTCGTTAAAGATAACCGTATCGCCAACTTTAACGTCCAATGCCATAACTGAGCCGTTTTCCATAATGCGACCCTTGCCGACGGCAACCACTTCACCACGGGTAGACTTTTCCGCAGCCGAACCGGTCAAAACGATGCCGCCCGCTGAGGTTGATTCAACTTCAGTGCGCTTAACAATAACGCGGTCATGAAGAGGACGAATGTTCATTTAAGAATCTCCTTTAGATGCTTACGCAAAATCAATCACATAATAGTGTAGCCGGTTTGAAACCGACCCATGTCTCTAAATATGGGGGCACTCGATTCGGTTTAAAGGGCTAATTCAAATTTTTTTTAATTTTTTCTCGGGGCGAAAGGCATGCCTGTTAGTATGTTGGTATAAATAGAAAGAACTAAGCGCCACATGCTACAGACTCGGGCCCTTACTCAAGCCCCCATCATTAAAACTCTCACCCTCACCAGTTTGCCCAATATTGTCGGGCTACTGGCGCTTATCGGTTCGGCGCTAATCGACACCTTATTTGTCAGTTGGATCTCGACTCAGGCGCTTACCGCTGTCAGCTATACCTTTGTGCTGGTGCTTTTCGTAGGAGCGATAGCCAAAGGGCTTGGTACTGCATTATCCGCCCATTACGGCCGCGCCATCGGCAAGCAAAACACAACCCAAGCGCGACGTTTGTTTGATAATGCGATTTTAATGACTTGGCTGATAAGCTCATTGGTCGCAGTCGCTGGTTTGTGGAGCATTGCGCCGCTGTTTGGTTTTCTTGGAGCCTCTAGCGATGTGCTGCCGCTGATTCGAGACTACATGATGTATTGGTACCTGGGCGTGCCGCTACTGATGTTAATCATGGTGGGCAACAAGGGCCTGAGGTGCTTGGGCGATGCCAAAACGCCGGCAAAAGTCATGCTTGCCGCCGCTGCCATCAACACCATACTTGACCCTATCTTAATTTTTGGACTCGGCCCGGCGCCTGAACTGGGTATCGCCGGCGCGTCGATTGCCACTACAATCAGTTGGGCGGCTGCCTTGGCTTGGTCAGCTATCCACTGGCGCAAAGACGCTCAATGGCTTGAACCCTGCAATAACTCATGGCGCAAGCTGTGCCTAGACTGGCGTCGATTCATTGCCATTGCTCAGCCGTCGAGCCTAACGGCCTTATTACAGCCAGCGGTGAACACTGGCATCATCGCGGTACTGGCACGTTTAGATGAGAGTGCGGTGGCCGCGTTTGGCGTGGCAGTGCGCATCGAGTCTTTCTTGCTAATTGGTGTCAATGGACTCGCTACAGCGTTAGCGCCATTTATTGCCGCCAATTTGGGCGCAGGACAAAAACTGCGAGCCCACAGTGCTTTGATGCAAAGTCTATTTGGTTGCTTGGCGATTCAGGCTTTGGTGGTGTTGCCTGTGGTGCTGTTTGCCACTCCAATCGCTCGCGTCTTTAGCGATGACCCACAAGTGGTGCATTGGCTGAGTTTTTACCTAAAACTGGTGCCTTTAGCCTATGGATTTTTGGGGGTGGTGATCCTGTTTGCTCAGGCGTTAAACGCCTACCGCAAGCCCTTACAGGCATTGACGCTGAACTTGAGCCGCACTTTGCTGATCATGATTCCGCTGATGATCATAGGACAATCGATGTACGGCGTAGCAGGGCTGTTGCTGGCGTTACCGCTGGCCAATGCGCTGGCTGGCGGGGTTAGCCTATTTCTCGCTTGGCGAATGCGCTAGTCCTTGCGCTGATACTCGCCTTCAAACGTATCGCCATTGGATTTCGGCGTTTGCTGTTGAAAGCCACTGTTTTGCTCGAAGCCTCGGGGCTGCTCAAAACCGCCGTTCTGGCCGAAATCGTTAGGTTGTCGAGCAAAACCGTGCACAGAGGCGCTGACTTGTCCCTGCATTCGAGTAAGCAGTCGATTGGCTAGCGCTTGTCGAAGCGCAGGAACTAAAATCAAGAAACCGGCGATATCGGTAACAAATCCCGGCGTCACCAAAAGTACACCGGTGACCGCTAACAACACCCCTTCAACGAGTTGAGTGCCTGGAAGCTCTCCTTGCGCCATACGGCTTTGCAAATTAAACAGTGTGCGCAAGCCTTGTTCTCGCACCAAAGCAGCACCTATGATGGCGGTAATCACCATGATGGCAATCGTGGTTAGCGCGCCGAGAAAGCTCCCGACCTGAATGATGACGGCAATTTCAATAATAGGAATAAAAATAAAGGCCAAAACTAAAGCGGGAAACATAGCTACCTCGAATCGATGCTGATATCTGAGATATAAGGACGAGCAAACGGCTTTTCAAGCCTAGCTCAAGGTATTGAACGACAAATGCTGCGTTGGGCTGACAAACAAGCTAGAGTAACTCAATTATAGTTAGCCTTAGTTGCGAGGGTGGTTGTGAACCCCTATCCAGTGATGGTGCTGTGCGCCTGTCCTGATGCGAAGACAGCCAACGACTTGGCAGAAGCACTGGTGCAAGCCAAGCTTGTCGCTTGCGCGCAGGTGTTACCCAGCATGACATCCACTTACCTTTGGCAAGGTGAGCTGTGTCAGGAAAACGAAGTTCAGCTGCAACTAAAATCGCTCAACTCGGGTCTTACCCAAATAGAAACCTTGATTACTCAGATGCACCCTTACCAAGTGCCTGAAATTATTAGCTTTAAGATGGAATCTTGTAACCCAGCCTATCTAGAATGGCTGAGGTCCAATGTAACACTATGAAACGATTGATGTTCGCCTTGTTGGCGATTAGCCTGAGCTTTAGTGGCGCAAGCCAAGCAGAAGGCCTGTTTTCGGGCAAAAAGTTTGGTTTTTTGCAATCCGAACCTGAGTTAATGCCGGTTCACGAAGCCTTTGTCCACGATTTTGTTCAACAAGACGGTCGCTTAGCGGTTCGTTTTAGTATTGCCGATGGCTACTACTTGTATCGCGACAAATTGGTCTTTGACGGAGTGGATGCCGAGTTAGGACAGCCTTTGTTGCCTCAAGGCAAAGACCATTTTGATGAGTACTTTGGCGAGCAGGTGGTTTACTACAATCAAGCCGAGCTGCTGATTCCGATTCAACAAGCCGGCGACGCCGCTGAGTTGGCACTGACTTTCATGGGATGCGCCGAAGGTAAACTGTGCTTTCCACCCACCAAAATCGACATTCCTCTAAGCCCAGTAAGCGTCGAGCAAGGCATTGCCACCATTAGCGATTCTGCCGCGCCCAGCGTGGGCGAGGTCAAAACCCAGCAAGCCGGTCTAGCGGCTATGCTCGAAGGCGATAGCTTGTGGTTGACCCTACTGGTGTTCTTTGGCCTAGGTATCGGCTTAGCGCTGACGCCCTGCGTATTTCCTATGTACCCGATTCTATCTGGGATTATCGTTGGCCAAGGCAAGCAATTGTCGATGGGCCGAGCCTTCGCCCTGTCAATGGCTTACGTGCAGGGTATGGCGGTTACCTACTCGCTATTGGGCCTGATAGTTGCCAGTGCTGGCATGAAGTACCAAGCCGCGTTACAACACCCAGCGGTACTGGTCACCATCGCCGCCTTCTTCGTATTGTTGAGCTTGTCCATGTTTGGCTTGTACGAGCTGCAATTGCCAAGCAAATGGCAAGAAAAGCTCAACGGTATCAGCAATCGGCAAAAAGGCGGCACCATGTTGGGTGTGGTGATGATGGGCGTGCTTTCGGGTTTGGTGGCCTCTCCTTGTACCACGGCTCCCTTGTCAGGCGCGCTGATCTATGTGGCTCAAAGTGGCGACTTGGGGCTGGGCTTTTTGGCCTTGTACGCCCTGAGTATGGGTATGGGTGTACCTCTGCTGATCATGGGCACCACAGGCGGTAAATTGCTGCCTCGCGCTGGCGCTTGGATGAACGTGATTAAAACCGTGTTTGGCTTCCTGCTCATCGCCGTGGCGATCATTATGCTTGAGCGCGTATGGCCAGGATTGTGGATGGAGTTGTTGTGGTCGGTTTGGGGCGTCGCCTTCGTTGGCTACCTGCTGCACCAAAACAAGTTGACCCAGTTGAGCTGGCAGCAAAGCGCCCGCTCTGTGGTGTTGTTTATCATGCTAATGGCCAGCTTCTCTTACGGTATGCATCACGTAATGGCGGAGTTGAAACCCGCGCCAGTGGTTGCTCAGACCGGTGAGCAAACACAAGCTCACAGCAACCAGTTCATCAAGGTGAAATCTGTGGCTGACATCGAGCAAGCCGTAGCTGACGCCGCTGCCCAGGGCAAACCTGTGATGCTAGACCTCTACGCCGACTGGTGTGTGGCCTGTAAGGAGTTTGAACACAAGACCTTTGTGGCGAGCGAAGTTCAGGCTCGTTTAGGCCAAATGGTCATGCTGCAAGCCGACGTTACCGCCGGTGATGACTTGGACAATGAGTTATTGGATCACTTTGGCGTATTAGGACTGCCGACCATTCTGTTCTTTGACGCTCAGGGGCAACTGCAAGAGCCGCTGACCATCACAGGATTTATGGCCGCGGGTCCCTTTGCCCAACACTTGGACAACCTGTTGCCACCTTCGGCATAAGCTCAAGTGTGACCCATCAAAAAAGCGCCTGATCTAGGCGCTTTTTTTGGTTAGGCGGGCGTTTTCTCCTGCGTCTGATTGTCAGCCCGCGCTCGTTTGTAGTCGAGCCCCAAGGCCACCACTAGCCATACTAGAATGAGCCCCAGCAGCATGTAAGTGTTCTCCGCCAAGCGTCCGACCTGTTCGCTCATTAAACTGGTGGCGGCTATCAGTGCCAAGTAGTAAGGCAAATTAAGTAGACCTGCTAACAACACCACTTTGGGGTTGGCGCGATTGACACCGCGATTGAGCATGAAAAACGCTAGCGCGTTAATGTGGATCATGGCCAACAACAGATGTCTTAGCTTGGTCTGAGGCTGTTCGGGACTCGATGCACGGCCCAACCGATAGCCGATGCCGTAGTTGATGCATGAGCCTATGGTGGCCGCCGCGACCATTGCTAAGGTCAGCGCAGCCACTCCGCCAGCACCGGGCTGCATTGCAATCACCAGCAGAACTGCGAAGAACTGTCCCGGAAAGTAAAAGCCCACATAAACAATGCTCTCAAGCAAAATGATCAGAAAAGCGAACCAGTAGAGATACGAGCCCATACCCTGCTGCGCTGTTTGCAGTAGCTGGTCGGCAGGTGGCAACCACCCAAAGTAGATGGCCGCTTGAATTGAGCAGAAAGCCACAAGGGCGGTAAGCGGTAAAGTGCTGGCACGTTGCATGGGAAACTCCTTGTATTAGATAAGATTACGCAGCGCGACTGTGTGCCGATCAATTGGCCAAGAGTTTCCAAGCTAAAGCATAGTGACACCCAAAAGCAAAAAACGGGACCTAAGGTCCCGTTTTTGTTGACTAAACACTGAAGATTAAAACAGCATATGCGCCATCAGTACGATCACAGGTAAAGTCACCAAAGTGCGCAGCAGGAATACCACTAGCAGCTGCCAGAAGGTCACTGGGATCTTAGAGCCCAACAACAAGGCACCCACTTCCGACATGAAGATCAACTGGGTCACCGACAAGGTCGCCACAATAAAGCGAGTCATGTCCGATTCGATGCTCGCGGCTAGAATCGACGGTACAAACATATCGGTAAAGCCAACCACCATGGTTTTTGAAGCGGCTACCGCTTCAGGCACTTGCATCAGCTCAAGTAGTGGCACAAACGGCGCGCCCAACCAGTTGAAGATAGGCGTGTACTCGGCCACCATGGTCGCCAAAGTACCTACTGCCATCACCACAGGCACAATCGCAAACACCATCTCTACTGCGTTCTTAAGGCCATCTTTGAGCAAGTTAAGCGCGGATGGTGCTTTGGCTGCACGGCCCATCGCCGCATCTAGACCGTGGCCCAACAGAGACTTACCAGCCGGAATACTCTCCACATCCTGAGTCGGCTCAGTGCCATCGATGTAGGTGTTTGGAATATTGCGCAGCGGTGGCAAGCGAGGAACGATAATCGCCGCCACAATACCAGCGATACACACTGTCAGATAAAAGGCAGCAAACATGTGCTCTAGGCGAACCTGAGAGATGATCACCAGGGTGAAGGTAATCGACACTAAAGAGAAGTTGGTACCAATGATGGCCGCTTCGCGCTTGGTGAAGATTTTGTCTTCGTATTGTTTGCTGGTCATTAGAATACCGACGCTGCCATCGCCCAACCAAGAGGCAATGCTGCTCACTGCACTGCGGCCCGGCAAGTTAAACAATGGACGCATGACCTTGGTTAGCATCACGCCAATGAACTCCAGCAGGCCAAAGTTCAATAGCAAAGGCATCAGCAAGCCCGCCAGAATGAATACCGCAAACAAGGTGGGTAGCAAGTCAAAGAATACCAAACCGCCGGTGGCCTCACCCCAAGCTTGTTCTGGGCCAAACTGGTAAAAGGCCATAGTGGCAAACACTGCACCCAGCACACGAGTAATGAACCAACCTGGAGTCACTAGTAGCAACTCGCTTAAAAATTTGGAATCTTCCACCATTTGCGGGCGAATCACTTTGGCGAGAATAGTCAGTAGCGCTGTCAGCCAGGTCACTGCCAGAATAATAGAGAAGATATTGTCGCCAAGGGTGCTTTTAATCAGCCCCGCCATCGCAGCAACGGGAATGGTCATGCCATCGCCCACGGCGATAGGCGTCATGAAAAGCAATACGCCAACCAGTGAAGGCAGTAAGAACATCAGAAATAGCTTGATGTTAAATGGCTTACTTGGGTTCGATTGAGTTTGCATAAGGGTCCTATGTAGTTCGAGTTCTTAGCGCCGCCAATAGGCTGTTTTGACGCCTCAAGTGCAAGCTTTACGGTTGATTTGAGCGCCAGACTACTCTGTTTAGACAAACAAGTAAATTAGCGAATCGGAGCTCGATCACAATATAACCATTCAATTCTCGTGAATATCTATTCACTTAAGGCTAAGCCACTGATTTACTCTGATTTGTACAATTATTGTTCCTTAAACAACCGGTGAACTATGCTAGGACGAATGTAACCTAGGTTTTACTAAGTTTTAATATTCGTTTTAAGTTTGCCTAAATACCCACATCAAGATAAAGTCTGCGACAAACTTAAGCGTCTATAAAACCTTACCTTTTTGGCTTGAATTGGAAATCTATGGAACCGAGTATCCTAGTCATCGCCCTAGTTTGTGGCTTTTTGTGCAGTCGAGTAGGACTACCTTCTCTGATTGGTTATTTGGCGGCGGGCTTCGCTTTATATGCATTGGGCTTTGCCGATAGCCAGTTACCGCTGTTAAAACAGCTTTCCGACTTAGGCGTCCTCTTACTGCTATTTGCCATCGGTCTAAAACTCGACCTTAGAAGCCTAGCCAAAGCTCAGGTTTGGGGTGGTGCTAGCGCGCACTTGCTCATTAGCTTGCTGGTATTCGTGCCCTTTCTAAAGATCCTTGGCTATCTAGGTTTATCCCAGCTCGCAGCGTTAGAGACATGGCAAATGCTACTACTAGCCTTTGCGCTCGGATTTTCAAGTACGGTATTCGCGGTCAAGATTCTGGAAGACAAAGGCGAAATGGGCTCTTTGTACGGCCAAATCGCCATTGGTGTTTTGGTGATGCAAGACGTATTTGCCGTGGTGTTCATGACGATTTCGAAAGGCGAATGGCCTTCGGTATGGGCCCTAGCGCTATTCTTGATTCCACTGTGTAAGCCTTTGATATACCGCTTACTGGATCACATGGAGCGCGGTGACCTACTCGTACTATTCGGGTTGGTGATGGCGCTGGTGTTAGGCGCTAATCTGTTCGAGGCTGTTGGCATCAAACCCGACTTAGGCGCTCTACTAATGGGAGTTTTGCTAGCCAACCACCCGCGCTCATCCGAGCTAGCCAAGTCTCTGTTTGAGCTCAAAGAATTGTTGTTAGTAGCCTTTTTCCTAACCGTTGGCCTCAACGGCCTGCCGAGTTCGCAAGATTTGACCTTGTCTGTACTGCTGTTGTTGCTGCTGCCGTTTAAAACCCTGCTGTTTTTCTGGCTGTTTACCCGCTTTAAGCTGCGCGCACGAACGTCGTTATTGGCTTCACTAAGTCTTACCAATTTCAGTGAATTCGGTTTGATTGTCGCCTCAGTCGCTACCTACAAAGGCTGGTTACCGCCCGAGTTTGTGGTGGTGTTGGCAATAGCCCTATCGATGAGCTTTTTAATTGCCGCGCCTTTGAATCGTTATTCGGAAGTCATGTATCAAGTATGGCAGCCGATTTGGCATCGCTGGCAGTCCAGCGAATTGTCGCGCGACGACCAGCCTATCGACTTAGGCAAACCTAAATTCATCATCTTGGGGATGGGCCGCATCGGTGGCGGTGCATACGACGAGTTGGTGCAAAGGTACGGCGAGTGCGTAGTGGGCATCGACCACAAACCCGAGTTAGTACAAATGCACCGCGACTTGGGCCGCAACGTCATTCAAGGGGACGCGGTAGACACCGACTTCTGGCACAAGATTACTCCTCACAGTGCTACCGAGTTAGTGTTATTGGCGATGCCACATCACCATGGTAATCTCACCGCATTGGATCAGCTCAAGCAAAGCAGTTACACAGGTAAAGTCGCCGCCATTGTGCAGTACGAAAGCGAGGTAGAGCCGCTAAAGGAGCAAGGTGTCGAAGCGATTTACAACGTCTTCGAGGCCGCTGGTGCGGGTTTTGCCGAACACGTTGCCTACGAGCTAATGCCTGAACACAGAACTCAAGACTATGTTTGCCCAAGCCAGACCAATTTGTGCGACGATTCAAACGACAAAGTTGAAAGCGCCAAAAGTTAACTCCCGAGTGCGCTTGTGGTAGTTTAGCTAGAGTTAACGCCTACTATAACGGCACATGGAGTATTAGCATGCCGACCACCGCTCAGGCGGCCAAAACGCTGTTTAAAGACACCTTTGGGGAAGCGCCGAGTGCGCTCTTCCAGGCCCCCGGTCGCGTCAACCTTATTGGTGGACACACAGATTATAACGAAGGCTTAGTACTGCCTGCAGCAATCAACTTTCATACTGTGATTGCTGTAAGTCCAGCAGAGGACGATTGCATACACGCCGTCAGCGCTCGCTTTAACGACAAATTGCAGTCCTGGCCAATCGGCACTGACGACTCTAGCTGTAGCGATTGGTTTCACTACCTGACCGGCGTTTGCCGCTCGTTTAGCCAAAGCGGCCTAACCTTTAAAGGCATGAAAATCGCCATTGCCTCAAATGTGCCTATCAACACAGGCCTGGCTTCGTCAGCAGCGCTTGAGATTGCCTTTGCAATGGCTCTCAATGAACTCAATCAGTTAAGTCTATCTCCGTTAGCCCTGGCTCAATTGGCTCAACGCGGCGAGTATCAGTACGTCGGCTTTGAGTGCGGACTGATGGACCACGTTACCTCAGCCTGCGCTCAAGATGGCCACGCGCTTTTGATCGATTGTATGGACATGGACCCAGAGCCGGTGGCCATCCCAGACAATTTAAGCCTGATGATTATCAAGCCAAATCAGGCGCTTAAACGTTCCTCCGCGGAATACAGCCAGCGCCGGCAACAATGCCAGCAAGCCGCAGAGTACTTCGGTCTTGCAAGCCTTCGCGAGTTGTTGTTAGAAGAACTCGAAGCCGCTAAAGGCGATATGCCAGTGGTATTGTACAAACGTGCCTTACATGTGCTCAAAGAAAACGACCGCGTCTATCAAGCCAGTAAAGCACTGAATCGCGGCCAATTAGCTAAGTTCAGCCAAATCATGGCCGAGTCCCACGCCTCTATGCGAGATTTATTTGAGTTAAGCGTACCGGAAATCGATGTGCTGGTTGAAACCATGCAACAAGCCTTAGGTGAGCACGGTGGCGTTCGCATCACAGGCGGTGGTGTTGGCGGTTGTGTGGTGGCCTTGGTGGATCACGATTACACCGACGCGGTGTTTGACGCCATTGAAACCCAATTTAGTCCGATTACTGGCGTCGATGTAACTACCTATCTGTGTCACCCATCGGCAGGGGCACACCCGCTGGCGCTGGACTAGGGCTTACTGGATCTGCTGCTCAATGATCATTTTGAGCACAAAACTCATTGCTTCTGAGCAGTCCGGCTGGTTAACTAAGTGCAACTTATCTTGGTCTATGATGGGAAGCACTTCGAGCCAGCGCTGACTGACCCAATTGGCGTCTTCCAAGTGAACATGGCTGTATAACTCGGAAATGTCTGGGTTGGTCTGGTAAAAATACTCTAACGCCCGCGACAGTACTTTGAATTCCTTCTCTAGGCCTTGCTCAGGCCAGTCGGGCAGGCGTCGAACTTTTGCCTGCCACAAGCTCTCAGACACAGGATGGGTCTCGCAAACTTTTAGTCGTTGTACTCCTTCAAACACGAACGACAAGCTCTCGTCATCCAGTTGAAAAAAGTCGACGACTTGCACGTCAACCGCATGGCGCATGCAAGGCAAAAAGCTACCTTCAGAGCTTTGTACCCCTAAGGCGATTCGCTCTCCGTGTTTGAAATGACGGGCAATTAGTTGCAACACTTCGGTCTGAGTAATGCGCAGCTCTAGCCGCCCCTTGGGGAGCAGCCAGTTCTCTAGAATGATCAAATTTGTCATCTCGGTACGCATGATTTGGTCTCACTATCGACACCTGCTTTCAGTGTAGCAGCTATCTATTGAGACCGAGTCCAAGCTGTTAAAATTACACCAGTTTGACCACGGGAGTGCGCTTTCCCTCAACCAGTTCACGCCACTCCAAAGCCAGTGCAGTACTGGCTTCAACCGCCTGCTGCCAACGCTTTCGACGCTCGTCATTAGACAATCGGGCAAAGTCGTTGCGGTCGGGAATTTTGTGGCCAGGCAATGCTGCAACAAAAGAGTCGGAGGGGACCAACATCAAGGTGCGGCTGAAGTTTTGCGGGCGCTTGCGTCGTTTAAAGAATTTGTCAAACCAACCGGCGTAAGCGCCGTCCAAAAAGTGAGGGAACAAAGTAAAGCCGTCGCCACTAACACTCTGGTCAAAGTGATAGTCGGAAATGCCACCGTCGAAGTAATGGCCCGCGGGTATTTCAGCCATTGCCGTGACCGGTGCCGACAATAGTGGAATCGAACCGGTTGCTAGCAGCACCTCTTCTAGGTTGTCCAGAGTCAACGGCGCCTGCTCTGTGGGCATGTCGCTCAAGCCTCCCCAAGGGCTATTGGCTTCGGGGCTCACCACCACTCGTCGAAAATGCCAGTCTAAACTGCGTCGAGCGAAGGCATTGGTTAGCATCGCCGCCGCCAAGCCAAGACCCACTCTGGTCTTGTTGCCACTCGCCGACAGCGCCCTGGCGCGCGACACTACCACACTTAAATGCCAGTCTAAACCGCGGCACAACTTGTCTCTTTGATTGCTGTCCAGAGCTTTGCTAAGCAGAGCGCGAATTTGCGCTTCAATATCAGCATAGCTAGGACGCTGATTGGCAGTGAAACCGATATAGGCGTTTTGCAGGCGCTCGTGTGCCTTGTCGCCTCCGCTGGCCAGCGCCGACATTCGCCACGCCCCGCTAGAAGACCCAACCGCTGACATTGGCAGGCACCCGGCTGCGTGCCATTGCCGCCAAATCTCACGATCAAGCTCAGCTATCGCCAGCCATTTCGGGCCACCAGAGGCCGCTTGGATCCGAGTAAACATCGCCATCGACAAACCGTATTGGTCGATGTGCGCTTTTGCTTCGAACCCAGCGATTAGTTGCAAATTTGCCTGCATTGGCCGACTAAAACCTCGATTGTTATCTGCTTGATATTTATTAACCAATTAATCACACTTAAAGCGACTAACTGATAAGAACGAGATAGCTTTGAATACAAAACTGACTGAATTATATCAACAAATCCTGCTGGATATCGGTGAAGATCCCCAGCGCAACGGTTTGTTGGACACCCCTCAGCGCGCCGCTAAGGCGATGCGATTCTTAACCCAAGGCTATGAGCAGCAATTGGACGATATCGTCAATGACGCTGTGTTCGACTCAGACACCGACGAGATGGTGATAGTGCAGAATATTGAGCTGTACTCCATGTGCGAGCACCATATGCTGCCCTTTATCGGTCAGTGCCACATCGCCTATCTGCCTCGCGGCAAAGTGCTAGGGCTATCTAAGTTCGCTCGTATTGTTGATATGTACGCACGCCGACTGCAGATTCAAGAAAACCTCACCAAACAAATCGCCGAAGCGGTGCAGCAAGTCACAGGCGCTGCAGGGGTGGCAGTTATCGTAGAGGCTAAGCACATGTGCATGATGATGCGCGGTGTCGAAAAGCAAAACTCGAAAATGAAATCGTCAGTGATGCTGGGTACCTTCCGCAAAGACGTCAAAACGCGCAACGAGTTTTTGATGCTGTTAGGGCGCTAATCCCTATTACTTGCTAAAAAAGCACAAATAAAGTGCAAAATACCCTCGCTCACTAGCCACTATTTCCCTATAGTGGCTGGCTTTATTTGTAAGGCCATTGTCGAGCCTTAGCCCAGTGAGAGAGTAAACCATGATTACTGCTGCCAGTGTCACCATGCAATTTGGTGCCAAACCCCTGTTTGAAAACATATCCGTCAAGTTTGGAAACGGCAATCGCTATGGCCTTATCGGCGCTAATGGCTGCGGTAAATCGACTTTCATGAAAATCCTCGACGGCTCTTTGGCACCAAGCGCAGGCTCTGTGTCGATTACCCCTAACGAGCGCGTGGGCAAGCTTCACCAAGACCAGTTCGCCTTTGAAGAGTACACAGTGGTGGATACTGTGATCATGGGCCACAAAGAGCTATGGGAAGTGAAGCAAGAGCGCGATCGCATCTATTCGCTACCAGAAATGAGCGAAGAAGAAGGCATGCGCGTCGCCGACCTTGAGGTTCAATTTGCCGAGATGGACGGCTACAGCGCCGAGTCTCGCGCTGGCGAAATCCTATTAGCTGCCGGTATCGAAGAGTCTTATCACTTTGGCCTGATGAGCGAAGTGGCACCAGGTTGGAAATTAAGGGTGTTGCTAGCGCAAGCCTTGTTCTCAGACCCAGATATTTTGTTGCTGGACGAGCCAACCAACAACTTGGACATCGACACCATTCGCTGGCTGGAAGAAGTGCTTAACACTCGCCGAAGCACCATGATTATCATCTCGCACGACCGTCACTTCTTAAACTCAGTGTGCACTCATATGGCCGACATTGATTACGGCGAGCTCAGAGTGTACCCAGGTAACTACGACGACTTTATGTTTGCCTCGACTCAAGCGCGCGAGCGTCTACAGGCCGAAAACGCTAAAAAGTCCGCCCAGATTGCCGAGTTGCAACAGTTCGTTAGTCGCTTCTCAGCCAACGCGTCTAAGGCCAAGCAGGCCACCAGTCGCGCCAAGCAAATCGAAAAAATTAAGCTAGACGACATTAAGGCTTCAAGCCGTGTTAGCCCCTTCATTCGCTTTAACCAAGAGAAGAAGCTACACCGCAACGCCCTAGTACTTGAAAACATCGGCCACGGCTTTGATGGCGAGAGTCTGTTTAGCGACGGTGAGCTCATTCTAGAAGCCGGCACTCGACTGGCTGTGCTAGGCGAAAACGGTGTTGGTAAAACCACGCTTTTACGCTGTTTGATGGGCGAACTCACGCCAAATCAGGGCGAGATCCAATGGTCAGAAAACGCCAGTATTGGTTATTGCCCACAGGACACCAATGCTGAATTCCAACAGGACTTGAACCTGTTTGACTGGATGAGCCAATGGCGCAAAGAAGGCCACGACGACCAAATCGTGCGCAGCACTCTGGGTCGTATGTTGTTCTCCGCCCACGACTTTACTAAGAAGGTCGCTGTGTGCTCTGGAGGTGAGAAAAACCGCTTGTTGTTTGGCAAGCTGATCATGCAATCACCTAACGTACTGATTCTTGATGAGCCTACTAACCACTTGGACATGGAATCCATTGAGGCCCTTAACCTAGCGCTGGAAAACTACGAAGGGACTCTGATTTTCGTCAGTCACGACCGTGAATTCGTGTCTTCATTGGCTACTCGAATCGTGGAAATCAAAGGCGAGAAGCTCGTGGACTTCCAAGGCACTTATGAAGAGTTGCTAGCTAAGCAGCTATCCGAAAGCGCATAAGCCTTAATAAAAGACGACCAAAACAAAAGGCCCGGTGCAATGCACCGGGCCTGTTTTTATCTGATATGTATCAGACTGAGTAACGTTAACTTAGAAAGTCAAAGTTACGCGAGCGTGTAGGAAACGACCCAAAGTGTCGTAGAAGCTCGCAACGGCGTTTGCGTTAGTCGATAGAGTGTTACCAACCAGTGGCGGCTCTTTATCGAATAGGTTGTTAACACCAAGTTGGAAGGTCACGTTTTCACCAGCGTAGAACTGACCGACTAAGTCAAAGTAGTTCTGCGCTTTGATGCCACCCTCTGCCAATTTATCGGTTCCACCTTCGTAATTAACTTTACCGTAGTGACGCCACTTACCAGTAACGGCCCACCAGCTATCGCGGTCGTAGCTAACTTGCAAAGTGTGACGCCATTTAGGCTGAGCAAAACAGCTCTCGCTGATCTTACCTGAACAGTCGTAGTTGAACTCAGGTAGGTCAGAGATTGGCTCGTACTCTTTCTTCATATTAGTTACGCCGTTAAGCGCTGCAGAAATAGTACCACCGCCAACTTCAACGCTGTAGTTAGCGCTGATATCTACACCACGCCAGTGACGGCCACCTAGGTTGTCGGTCAAGTTAATAACGTAGCCTTCTTCACCAATCCACAATGAACCAGCGGCGTTGCGGTTTACGTTACCACAGAAAGACGCGTTACCAGACTTGGCACAGTTCTCAAGAATCAGCGACGAGCCGGCGGTGCCGATCACGTTGCTCATCTGAATGTCCCAGTAGTCAACTGCGAAGTTGAAACCTTCGAACGGGTTAGCAACCAAACCAACAGTCAGGGTGTCCGCTTTCTCAGGTTGTAGGTTTAGGTTACCACCAGATAGCTGGTTGTACTGACCTGCAGGCGAGGCAGATACTTTGCCGTACTGTTCAGCTGTCATACCAGTGTTGGCACACTGTGCTTGAGTGGCAATTGGCTCAGCACCGGCACATGGATCGGTACCAGACCACAGACCAATGTTCTGAGAGGTAAACAACTCGGTTACGTTTGGCGCACGGCTGGCGCGGTTGTAACTAGCACGTAGCATCCAGTTTTCGATTGGCGCCCACTCAACACCAACTTTGTAAGTTGGATCTGAACCTGTGGTGTTGTAGTCAGAGTAACGACCACCCAAGTCCAACAATAGAGAGTGTGCAGCAACAGCGTCATTGATTAGTGGTACTTGCAATTCGGCAAATACTTCATTGACGTTGTAGCCACCGCTGATGCTTGGAGTCGCACCACCTTGACCTAGCAACAGACCTTTTTCGAATACTTCGTCTGAAATTGCAGTGTATTGCAGTTCACGACGCTCGAAACCCAATACCGCAGCAACATTGCTTGAAGCTGATGGGATTGCCCAGTCGAATTCACCGCTAACAAAGCCGTTGTAGACTTTCTGAGTAGTCAGACCCGCACGAATACCAACACCAGTTAGGTTACTAGCCATTTCTGGAGTAACGCCTTGGTACTTGAATACTTCGTATGGAATACAGTCAGCGCCACAACCGTTACCGTTCTTGTCAAATACTGCATCTTGAATCTTTGGACTAAAGAAGTCATTGATGTAAGTTTCGGTAGAGTCAGTTTGACCGTGCTGGTAGCTAAAGTCATAGCTCCAGAAGTCGTTGATCATACCTTCAGCACCAGCAACGATACGGAATGAGTTGTGCTGTAGCAAAGAAGCACGAGGGCCACCCTCTACGTTACGCTTACCAATGTAAGCAACAAACTCATCGTCCATCGACGTATGACCGAACTGCTCTTGCAATTGCTTGACTTGAGCATCGCTTAGCAGTGGGTTGTTATAGTCAAACAAGTATTCGGTATTGAAGAAAGTACCTGACTCGGCAATCTGTGCTGCAGTATTGTCGTTCATGTAGTTAACTTCAAGGTACGGACGGAAGTGCTCGTTCACTTCGTAGTTGGTGAAGGCACCAATACTGTAGCGCTCGTTTGGACGCTGGAAGTGGTTAATTGGCGCGTAGTTGTAACGGTTAGTACCGTCATCTGGAGTAAAGGTACCCTGTGGGTTTAGACCCCAAAATACTTCTTCGCCGTAGTCTACTTCGCCGTCAAATACTGGCGAGAAGAAGAAGTTTGGTACGATTGCGTTCGCAGAACCACCACAGCCAGTACCCTCGTCATCTAGGGCACAAGAAGAGTAGTCGCGCGAGCCTTGAAGTAGCTCATCGGCTTTCTTCCAAGTTGCGTATGCAGTGGCGTGGCCTTTGCCGTTGCCGTACTCGCCACCCAAAACCACATCGATAGAGTAAGTCTTACCGTCGATGCCAGAGTTGCCTGTTGGATAGTCGAAGTTACGCTTATCCATTAGGCCTTGAATGTACTTGTTGCGGTTATCGTGTTGGTAACCAGTCGCGCCTGCGCTGATCTGGAAACCTTCAAAGTCATCGTTCATCACGAAGTTAACAACACCCGCTACGGCGTCAGCACCATAGGTAGAAGAACCACCACCGGTCATCACTTCAACGCGCTTAATCAGCGCTGCTGGAATTTGGTTGACGTCAGCAGCTTCTGAGTTAAGACCACCAGGCTGTAGACGACGGCCGTTGATCAAAACCAAAGTACGGTTAGGACCCAGACCACGCAAGTCAAGAGATGCGTTACCAGTTGCACCGTTTGAAATTTGCGAGGTTTGCGCTGCTTCGATTTGAGGTAGGTTGTTCAGAACATCTTCGATGTTGGTAAAACCAGACAGCTTGATGTCTTCAGCAGTAGTAACTGTAATCGGGCTAGCGGTTTCTAGGTCGGTACGCTTAATACGAGAACCGGTTACCGAAATGCGCTCTACTGAAGCTTCTTCTTCAGCGGCGATTGCCGTAGTGGCTGAGAAACCACCTGCTGACAAGCCCAAGATCAGAGCTGAACGCACTGATTTTGCCAAAATGCTATTGGAATGCATTGTTTATCTCTCCCATTAGATTTTTATAAACCGCTTCGACGGCAGTTTTTTTGTAAACGCTTTATCACCATGCAAACAAGTTGTTACAAAGGTGTAAAGGTTGCAACAATAGAACCACACCAAAAGATAAAACGCAACATATTCGTAAAGCACTTGTATCAAAGGCAGAATAAACCCTAGCAAGCCAATATAAAACCATTCAAAAACAGTAACTTACAACCGTCCGTCAATCATTTAAAAACCATTTTTTGAGCTTTATATGTTATTTTTATGTAAATTTTAAGCAGCTCAGTGACTAAATATTCACCGATTAACGGATATGCATTCAAAAATTTGACTAAATAAGACGCATTTTCGTGCCAAATCAGAACCGTCTGATTTAGATATGTATTAACAAGAAACCAACAACATCAGTCGTTTCTGGCACTTTTTGTGTAAGGCAGTTATCTATCAAAGCGAGACGAATCGAATTTGGCGCGAAAACCAAATTTGGAAGGAAATACAGGATAAGAGTTGAAGCGCTTGTTGTTATCACCTTTAGACAGGCTTTACAGCAAGCTCACAAAAAAGGCCTTGCAATGCAAGGCCTTTTAGATGCGGTTAAATTCGCTATTTCATTTTAGCTTCGCGTTCTGCCGCTTTCGCTTCCCACTGTGGAATCACAGTTTTGAGGAACTTCTCTTTGTCGGCTTCCATTTTCTTCATGTCCATGCCAAGCGCTGCTTGCGCTTTCGCCTTGGTTGAGATGTCAGGAATTGCCACAGGACCGGCGTGCCCTTTAGACGCTAACAGTTGTGCAAGCTTCACTCGAGCATCAGCTGCTTTGCTAACCGCAGTGCCTAAAACACGCAGCGCTTCGTCAGGGGCGTGTGCCGCGACACCGTGTGAGGCGATAGCGTAGTCCCAGCGCCACTGTGAATGACGGATGTCAGTCAGAATATCCTTCATTTCAGCGTCGGTAGCACCAAGCTTCCAAGCCTCAGCGGCTTCAAAGTGGGCTGCCACTAGCTGCTCTTCGGCGCGCAGTTTAATCTCGGCCACCGCTTCTTGGCGTTGCTTAGTCACGGCTTGCAGCATTTCTTTGCTCTGCTCGTGACACTTACCACAAGTGAACTCAAAGCGGTCAAACGGGTTGCCGACTTTGTGGTCAGTAAACTTCTTGCCGTTCTCTTCCACTCGAGGCATGTGACAGTCACTACACGACACATCGTTCTTGCCGTGGATACCCATACGCCAGGTTTCAAAGCCAGGGTGCTGAGCTTTCAACATCGGCGCTTTCGACAAACCGTGCTCCCAGTCGGCAAACTGGATAGCGTCAAAGTAGGCCTCCATCGCTTCGACATTAGTACCGCCGTCCCATGGGAATTTAACAAAGCCTTTGCGACCTTCTGTTTTTTCAAAGTAGTACTCAACGTGACACTGAGCGCAGACCAAAGTTTGTTTGTCTTTGCGAGACGCTTTATCAAATGGCATGCCTGCCGCTTCAAAACCGCGGGCAGCAAACGGACGGGACACGCGCAATTTAGGTGAACCTTTGTCGTGACAATCGCCACAACCAATAGTGTTGTTCATCTCATGACCTTGGCTGGCCCAAGTACCTTTAAAGTAACCGGCCTCACCTTTCTCTTCGATGACACGAGCCACATCGGGGCTTTTACAGCTCCAGCAAGCCATTGGCATTGGGCCTTCGTCTGGCGACATTGGCGCACCGGTGCGCAAAGTTTGACGAACATCGGTCAAGGCATACATGTGGCCACGAGCTTTGTTGTAGTCTTTGGCGAAACCATAGCCGGCCCACAGGATCACCAGATTGGGGTCCCCCTCAAGCGCGTCTTCGATTTCGGAACTGGATTCGGTGGCTTTCCAACTGTTGTACTGCTTAGAGAATTTCTCAGCGTAGACTTCGTTGCGGGGGTCGGTGCCTGGCTTTGCCTGCACCAAGGCCGCACAGAGCGTCGCAGCGATGGCGACGGAAAGTGTTACCTGCATTGCTTTCATAGGTTTCTTCTCACTACCTTTTATCGTTCCACATTTAAGCTTACGACAAGCCCACCTTGTGCACATTTGGCGAGCCTACATCGGTCGATAGCAAACCATTTAGCTAAACGGTTGCATCTCACATTTCGAAATTACCTATGTCGACAACCAGTTAGCTCTAGCGCATGCTTGCAAACAGGAAGCCTTGGTTTAGGCTAAACGAGAGACACAAACCAACACTAACTATAGGTGTATTTGACGATAGTGCGAACCCTATGCAAGTAAAATTAACCTCCACTCTACTGCGTTTAATGCTGATTTTCTTGGTGATAAGCGCCAGCCTGTCTGTGTTTTCGATTGCCAACTTAGCCTTTAGTCTAGGTGATGCAAGAGCCATTAATGCCAGTGGTTCTTTGCGCATGCAAAGCTATCGATTGATGTTTTATGCCAATTCGGGTTCAGAGCAGGCACTGGAGAAAATTCAAGAATTTGAGGTCACCCTTCATTCCAAAGAACTCCAACACAACTTAGGTTGGTACAGTCCCGACAGCCTGCTAAACCAATACCAGCAAGTGGTCGATCAATGGCAGCAGATGAAGCAGTTCATTTTATTGGAGGACTCTCGCTCCTATGCCGCTCAACTGATTCCTTTTGTGGCGACCGTCGACGAGTTAGTGTCCGAGATGGAAAACTTCGCCAAACTCAAACTCATCTATTTGGTGGTCAGTTTGGGGATAGGTTTACTTATCATGATAGCCATGGTGCTTTACGCCATGCGCTTTACTCAACGCCACCTCATCGGTCCTATCAATCAACTGGTTGGCGCCTCCCAAAACATGCAGCGCAAAGAGTTCGATTTGCAACTTGGGCACTATCGCTTTGAGGAAATGGCTGTGCTTGGCGAAGCTCTAGATGTTTCCGCCAAAGAGCTCGACACCCTGTATAAGGATCTGCAAAAACGAGTAGACGATCAAACCCAAGCGCTATCACGCGCCAACCGCGAGCTGACCTTGCTCAATAGTATTCTGACTCAGTTGCGCGGCTCAGACCCGGTTAACCTAAGAATGCAAAGAGGTCTGAACGACTTGGTGAATTCGGGCGTGGTTGGGTTTGCCAGACTGCGTTTTGACGCCCAACCGGAAAACGACTTAGTCGCTCACTCGGGCTGGCCAACAGAGGCCGAGCACGTGCTCGAGTTACCCGTGATGTTCAACGAAGAGTACTTGGGAGTACTCCAGTTCGCCGACTATCGAGAAGACTACAAAAGATTTTTTGAGCAAGTGGCTGTGATGGTCTCACGTACCATGGTAATTCAGCAGGCCTTTGACGAACGCGAGCAATACGCTCTGATTGACGAGCGTGCCACTATTGCCCGCGAGTTGCACGACTCTCTGGGGCAAGTGCTGGCTTTCTTAAAAATTCAAAGCAAGTTGTTGCGCCGCGCTCTGCCCAGTGAAGGCTTGCCTGCTAAAGCCCGAGAACCGCTGCAAGCCATCGATGACGGTGTTGTCACCGCCTATACCCAGTTGCGCGAGCTGCTCACCACCTTCCGCCTGACCATTCGCGAGCCAGACTTCCAGCAAGCGCTGCAAACCATGGTTGAACAGTTGCAAACGGATTCTGATGTGCCCATCGAACTCAACAACCGAATACCGCCTGGATGTTTATTGCCAGCCCAATTGATACATGTGCTACAGGTGGCTCGTGAGGCTTGTATTAACTCCCTCAAGCACGCCAATGCCAACCGCATTATCATTAATGCACAAATGCTTACCAACAACCGCGCCAGTGTGGTGGTTAGCGACGACGGCTTGGGGATGGAAGCGGTGAGCGAAAAATCTGGCCATTTCGGCATGAGCATCATGCAAGAGCGAGCCAGTCGCTTAAATGGCAAAATATCGATAGACAGCGAGCCACAACAAGGCACAATAGTGAGCCTAGAATTTCCCGTGAACCAGTCCGAGCAGGAGACAGCATGAGCCTAAGTTATTCCGTATTGGTAGTGGATGATCACCCATTACTGAGAAAAGGGATTTGCCAATTGATCGAAGCCGAAGACGAATTCGAGTTATTTGGCGAAGTCGGCTCTGGTTTGGATGCCTTGGCTAGCATGCGCGATGACGAACCTGACTTGGTGGTACTGGATCTCAACATGAAAGGCATGAGCGGCTTAGATACCCTAAACGCCATTCGCGCTGACGGTATTACCAGTAAGGTCGCGATACTGACCGTATCGGACAACAAACAAGACGTGTTGCGTTTGATGCGTGCCGGTGCCGACGGCTACCTGCTGAAAGACAGCGATCCTGACGACCTAATCGATAGCTTAAAACAGGTCATGCTAGGCAAGCAGGTACTGAGCGAGCAAGTGAGCGCTTACCTGACCGAGCAAGGACAAGGCAAAGGTGAGCCAAATTGGATCATGTCGCTGACGCCGCGAGAGCTGCAGATTTTGCAATTGGTGGCAGAGGGAATGAGTAACCGGCTGATTTCAGAAAATCTTCATATCAGCGAAGGTACGGTGAAAGTTCACATTAAGAATTTATTGCGCAAGGCTGACGCTAAGTCGCGCACCGAAATGGCGGTGCGCTTTCTCAATCAGTAACCGCGTTTAAAGTCGAGCCAGGCGCTCAGCGCCTGCTCGAAATCTTCCACGCCCAAACTGGCACTGGCTTGGGCGTCTTCCATTTGCATACCTAATTCGAGCTCAGCGTCGGACTCGTGGTCTTTGACGTTTAGCCACAAGCTCACTTCACCGCCATCGATAACGATGCTGATTTCGCGTCCAATTGCCTGCCATTGTTTAAGTTCAGTTAGGCTACCGTCGCTCAAAAATTGACGAAGGGCCAGTTGTAGCTTGGGGCTGTCGTGCAACTCATCGTCAAACCAATTGCCAAGTAGTGCTTGCTCCATCGAAAAGCGACTGATGACTTTTCCTGTGCTTGGGTCTTGGCGGAACTCGTAATCCACTGTTGTTATTCCTTTCTTGCTCTCATTGAGTGTAGGTTTAAGCGCGCCGCTTTTACAAACTCAACAAAAAAGAGCCGCGAATGCGGCTCTTTTTCAATGGCGCTTATCGCTTATTGAGCTGCTTCTTCGGCTTTCTCAATGGCGATTAGTTCCACTTCGAATACCAGAGTCGAGTGGGCTGGAATGGTACCAGTATCGCGCTCGCCGTAGGCCAGTTCAGATGGAATCACAAAGCGGTACTTAGAACCCACAGGCATCAGCTGAACACCTTCGGTCCAACCAGGGATCACGCGGTTTAGCGGGAACTTGGCAGTCTGGTTGCGCGAATACGAGCTGTCGAACTCGGTGCCGTCAATCAGAGTACCGCGGTAGTGCACTTCTACTGTGTCTTCTGCGCTTGGCTTATCGCCTTCCGCAGCGGTGATCACTTCGTACTGCAGTCCCGACTCGGTTACAGTCACGCCTTCTTTGGCTTTGTTCTGCTCTAGGTAGTCAACGCCTTCTTGCTTAGCTTCAGCGGCAATCGCTTCGGCTTTTTGGGTTTGAATTTCGGTGACCTTGGTAGAAAACTCGCGCATCACAGTTTCTAGCTCTTCTTCGGTCAACTTAGCTGAGCCGTTTAGGGTCTCTTCAAAGCCCTTCATAACTAGCGCTTGGTCGATTTCGATGCCCATTTCTTTCAGCTCTGATAGGGCCATTTGCTGACCCATCACCATACCCAGTGCATAAGATTCTTTTTGGGCCGGGGTCTCTAGTTTCACTTCGGCTTGTGGAGCTGGCGCTTGTGTTTTCGCTTCTTGGTTACAGGCCGACACACCTGCAACGGCCATAGCCAGCAGTGATACTTTCAATACGGATTTCATGGAGATTCCTTTAGCAATTGGATGGTTACAGCACGCGCTGTTTTAGATAAGTGAGTTGAACTTACTCTAACCTATGTAAGATAAAACACAAAACTCTAACGCAAGCTGAACAAATCGCAGTGTATTCTTTGTTGTGGGTGCCAAACTGGATACAATATGCGCCTCTGATGATTTAAGGTGGCTCACAATGGACCTCGAACAAATGCAGCAATGGTTGGAACGCTTAGAAAGCCGGCAGGCTTTTCAAGATGAGCTTATCGAGTCGCTTAACCAAACCATTATCAAACTCAACGACCAGGTGGATCGCCAGCAGGCGCAAATAGAATACCTGGGTAAACGAGTCGCCGCTCAGGCACCGTCGAATTTGGCCCACGAAAGCGAAGAAACACCACCACCCCATTACTAATGAGATCTTTCCTCCGCTCGGCCCGATTTGCGTTACTGCTAACACTGACTTTGTTGAGTGGGTGCGCGGCTACCAGCGTGTTTATGCCCTACCCAGCCCAATTGCAGCCCTACCAAAGCCAGCTAAACGCCAGCGATCCGGTGTCGGTTACAGATCTCGAATCTAAAGTTAACGGCGAAGATGGCATTCTCTACGCTCAAGAAGCGGGCCGTATCGCTCAGCTCAATGGCGACTTTGCGCTAAGCCAAAAGCTCTATGCCCATGCTATCGCTCGCTACGACAAAGCGGATTTTGACCCTACCATCAGCGTCAGCAACCTCGGCGCCAACGCCACTAGTGTGCTGCTTAACGACAATGTGATTCCCTATCGAGGCCCGGGCTTTGAGCGCATCATGTTGCACCAGTATCAGGCGCTCAACTACCTGATGCAGGGCGACAGTGAGGGCGCTTTAGTAGAGGTACGCCGAGCCAACGAGCTACAAACACTAGAACAAGAGCGCTATCGCAAGAGCCTGAGTGACTCCAACGCCATCGAAAACGGTACGGTGCAAACCGAGATCAATCGCCTCAAAGGCAGCTCCAAGGCCAGCAGCTCGTTTTTGAACGCCTACAGTTACTACGTCACGGGTTTGCTGTATCAAATGGCGGGCGAGCCCAACGACGCCTTTATCGATTATCGCAAAGCGGCCCAGTTGCATCAGGGCAACCCTTATCTCGAGCAAGAACTGGTGCGTTTAGCCAAAGGCTTGCAGATGCCCCAGTATCAAGAGTTCAAAGACAAATGGGGCGATGCTCAGCCGATAACTCCCGACCAAGGGCGCTTAGTCGTGATTTACGAAACCGGCTTTAGTCCAGCCAAGCAGGCGTTTTCGGTGCCGTTTCGAGTCAATCGTCGCTGGCAATCTGTGTCACTGCCAACCTACTTGGGGCAACGCCCAAGCTATGCCGCCGCTTACATCAAACTGGGTAACGACGCTCGAATTCAGGCGGCCACCATCAGTGACATCGACGATTTAGCCACCACGGCACTAGCCGAAGAGCTGCCGCTGATCCTAGTTCGCCAAGCGGCGCGTGTGTATGCCAAAGCGGAAGCCAACCAATGGGCGCGCGAGCGTGACGATTGGGGGGGCGTGGCGATGGAAGTGTTTAACTTAATTAGCGAGCAAGCGGATCTGCGCAGCTGGCTAACCTTGCCAAGCGAGGCGCAGATAGCGCACCAAAACTTAACGGCCGGCAGTTACCCATTGCAAATCAATGCTAAACTGGCGGAAACTATTGAAATCAAACCGGGTCAAACCACACTAGTTTGGGCCATTCAAACCGGCGGGCACTTGCGCCTATTTAGCCAAATCTTCTAATTATTACAGGTAGCTTATGAAACAGATGAAGTACGCATTGTTGGTATTGCTAGGGTTAACCTTGGCAGGCTGTCAATCTAAGGTCGAGTACGGCGATGCCACCGAAGTAGAAACCGTAAACGAAAGCTTTGGCTCTACCGATTTGCAGGCCATTGCCGCCAAGATGGTCGACAGCATGCTGACCTTCCCACCGGTAATGGAAATGACCGCCTCAGACCGTCCCATCATCTTTGTGGATCGCATCAAGAACAAAACCTCTGAGCACATTGATACCGAGTCTATCACTGACAGCATCAGCACCAAGCTGCTGCGCTCGGGCAAGTTCCGCTTTGTGGACATGACCAAAGTCGATTCGGTTCGCAAGCAATTGGACTATCAAAACAGCTCTGGCATGGTTGACCCATCGACCGCCATTAGCTTTGGTCGCCAAGTGGGTGCCCAATACATGCTGTACGGCAACCTATCGAGCATCGTTAAGCAAAAGAGCTCAACTAAAGACGTGTATTACAAGATGACTATGCGTTTGATGGACCTAGAAACGGGTCTGATTGAGTGGCAAGACGAGAAAGAGATTCGCAAGACAAAAGATAAGTCTTTCCTAGGATTGTAGAAAACAGTTTTGTAATCCTGCAGAATTGAAAGAGCCGGCCTATGCCGGCTTTTTTATTGAGCGTTACTCGGGCTTAAACACTCCAATCAGATCGCCACCAGCGCTTTTTTGCTGAGCGTCGCTACCTTGAGTTTGAGTGTGACCACAATCGCTGCACTCAATGGTTTCCACACCGTTTTGCATGAAAAGCATAATACTGTCTTGGGCATTGCACTTAGGGCAGCGAGCGCCTGCAATGAATCGTTTTTTTAGTTTCGTCATGATTATTCCCGGGCAGTGAACTTTGCTATGATTGCACTCCCCTAGCTTGTATTGAAGTCCCTATGATAACCCTAAACCAGGCTCAGCTCATCCGTGGCACCCGCGTGCTGCTGGAAGACGCCAACTTTACCATTTACCCGGGCCACAAAGTCGGCCTAGTTGGCGCTAATGGCGCGGGCAAGTCCAGCTTGTTTGCCCTGCTAAAAGGCGAGATAGCTCTGGATAAAGGCGAGTGCTCGGTGCCGGCGGGTTGGCGCTTGGCTAGCGTGGCTCAAGAAACACCGGAGCTGGAGAAAAGCGCGCTGGAGTACGTTATCGATGGCGATGTGGAGTACCGTCAGCTAGAAGCCGAGTTAGCCGAGGCTCAAGAAGCCCATGAAGGCGAGAAAATCGCGCTGCTGCACGGCAAGCTCGACGCCATTGGCGGCTATTCGATTCGCGCCCGTGCCGCTGAGCTGCTGGCGGGCCTGGGTTTTAGCCAAGACAAGCAAAGCCACCGTGTGTCGCAATTTTCCGGGGGCTGGCGAATGCGTCTGAATCTGGCTCAAGCCCTGTTGTGCCGCTCGGAATTACTGCTGTTGGACGAACCCACCAACCACTTGGACTTAGACACCCTGTATTGGCTGGAGTCTTGGCTCAAGCAGTATCAAGGCACCCTGGTACTCATTAGTCACGACCGCGACTTTCTCGACAACATAGTCACCGAAGTCATCCACATTGAGCGCCAAAGCTGCGAAACCTATGCGGGTAACTATTCGCGCTTTGAACGCACCCGTGCCGAGCGCATGGCGCAACAAACCGCGCAATATGAAAAGCAGCAAAAACAAAAAGCCCACATGCAGGCTTATGTGGACCGCTTTCGCTACAAGGCGTCCAAAGCTCGCCAGGCGCAAAGTCGCTTAAAAGCATTAGAAAAGATGGCGGACTTGGCCCCAGCACAAGCGAACAATCCGTTTAAAATGCAGTTTCTAAAACCCGATGCCCTGCCTAATCCGCTAGTGACCATGGAAAAGCTGCAGGTGGGTTATGACCAGACACCAATACTCAACGAGGTGAAGCTCAACCTGGTGGCAGGTACTCGCATTGGTCTGTTGGGGCGCAATGGTGCCGGTAAATCCACCCTAATTAAACTGCTAAGCGGTGAGCTAACCCCGATGGCCGGTGACTATCAAACCAGTCAGGGGTTGAGCATTGGCTACTTTGCTCAGCATCAGTTAGAAGCACTGTCGCTGGATGACTCGCCAATCGCTCATCTGGCGCGATTAGCGCCCAATCACACCGAGCAGCAATTGCGCGATTACTTGGGCAGCTTTGGCTTTAGTGGCGATAAGGCCTTTAGCCCAGTGCGCCCTTTCTCCGGTGGTGAAAAAGCCCGCTTGGTGCTGTCTCTATTGGTTTGGCAAAAACCCAACCTGTTACTAATGGACGAACCCACCAACCATCTGGATTTGGATATGCGCCACGCTCTGACCATGGCGTTGCAAGCCTTTGAAGGTGCAATGATTTTAGTGTCGCACGACCGTCACCTCTTGAGTGCCTGTTGCAGCGAATACTACTTGGTGGACGCTGGCCAGGTTCAGCCTTTTAACGGCGATCTCGACGACTACCACCAGTGGCTGCTCGACCAGCAACGCGCGCTCAATGAGCCAAAAACCGATAAGCCTAAAACCGATCGCAAGGCGCAAAAACGCGCCGAAGCCGAGCTCAGACAAAAGCTATCGCCACTGACTAAGCAACTGGCTAAACTGGAAAAACAGCAAGCCAGCTTGCAACAAGAATTGGCTGATATCGATGAGCAACTAGCCAACAGCGACCTTTACGAAGCCGCTAACAAGGACAAGCTTACCGACTTACTCAAGTCCCAGGGCGAGCTCAAAGGACGTCTCGAAGACAGCGAAATGGAATGGTTCGATGTGCAACAACAAGTGGAAGACATACAGGCATCAGCCGGTTAACTGGCCGGTTGTTGAAGCTGGCTATGGGGTAGACGGGGTTGCCGAGCGCTTGCACCAGCTGCAAGACAAGCTAGGTCTGGACGTCAATTTGTGCCTGCTGGCGCTGAGTCTGGATTGCGGGCGCTCAGCCAACCGCCCGGTTCCATGGCAAGACTTGGTTAACGCTGCCTCAGGCTGGCGTGATTTGCTCGGGCCAATCCGCCAGCATCGTCAGTTGGCCAAGGCAGGTCCAAAAGCCCAATACCAAAGGCTAAAAGCCATCGAGCTGGAATATGAGCGCTTAGCGCAACGCCGCTACAGCGCCATCATCAATCAAAGCCAAACACCAACCCAAGGCGCCAATCAAACCCACTGCCAACATCTGCTAGCTAGTTTGCACCTGCCTGATGTCGACTCTGAGCTGGCCCTTGAGTTTTTGAATCAATGCCTCGACTTGATAACCCACAACCCCATAGATACTTAGCTGGGGATTAGCACCTAACGAAGTGGGAAACAGCGAACCATCGAACACATTCAGGTTGTTGTAGTAGTGACTCTCACCCAGGCTATTCACCCATCCAAGGTTTGGGTCCTCACTCATAGGACAGCCGCCCATCACGTGGGCTGACGCCACCTGAGTGTGCAAGGCTTGCAGTTCGGTGGACTGTATGACTCGCCGCGCCTCACTCCAAGAATTCAACATAGGCATGCCATCGTGGATGGGTAAAACCTGCTTGGCACCGCCAGCAAACTGCAATTCCGCCATCGCCAAAAACGCCCGTTTTGCTGCGTCCCAAAAATTCGGGTTAAGCGGATAGTCCAGGTGTGGCTGGCCAAATTCATCCAAACGAACCTGACCGCTGGGCGTATCAGCTCCAAAGCCATCGCGAACCAGCGCAATACAAGCTTGCAACTGATTAAAGCGCTTCATCAAATCGGCGTGAAACTGGCCAAAGCCAAAGCTCTTTGAAGCCAGTAACACAGGGTGCAAAGGCGCAGCTTCCAGTTTGAAGCCCAACTGCTGAGGGTCCTCAGGCCATAAAAATTGGTCTGAGTAGATGCTTTGCGGCGCACCGGCGTGGGCCTTAATCGGCTCGTCAAAAATGGCGGCGCTGATTAAGCTGGGATGCAGACAGGTGCCCTTGCCCAGTATGGCGTGTGGGTCCTCAAGTTCGCTGCGCAACAACAGCGCCGGAGTGTTAATCGCGCCGCCCGCCAGCACAAAGTGCTGAGCTTTAAGGGTTAAGCGCTTGCCGCTATCCCGCCGAGCCGAATTCATCACCCGCACGCTCAAGCTGGTGATCACACCGTCTTTGGCCTTTAACTGCCAGGCTTCGGCCTGTGACAGCAAGCGCGCGCCATTGTCCAGCGCTGCCGGAATACTGGTGAGCAGCATTGACTGTTTGGCATTCACCGGGCAACCCAGGCCGCAGTAGCCTAAGTTCCAACAGCCTTTGACATTGCGCGAAATCACAGTGGTTTGCCAACCTAACTGCTGACAGCCATCGCGCAATACTCGATTGTTTGGGTTGGGTGGCACAGGCCAAGGTTTGATGCTTAAACGAGCCTCTGCCGCTTCGAAATAAGGGGTTAGGGTTTGCGGTGACAAGCCTTTCACCTTGTGGTGCTCAGCCCAGTAATCCAAGGTCGCTGTTGGGGTTCGAATCGAGGTGGTCCAATTGACTGTGGTGGAGCCGCCTACCGAGCGCCCCTGCATAATGCCAACGCTTTGCTGGCGATTGGTCATAGCGGCGCTTTGTTGGTAGAGGTCTGGGTAGGCTTGGCGCTCTTCTAGCTGAAAATCCTCTGAGCGCTTAAGCCCACCAGCTTCTACTATCAGCACATCGAAACCCGCCTCGGATAGCGCCTGCGCGGCACTCGCGCCACCCGCGCCACTGCCAATCACTACCACCTCGGCGGTCAGTTGGGTTTTATCGGCAAGGGTGTCGGCGTTGATGCACTGCCAGCCGGACTCGATTCCTGCAAGATAAGGATCTGGGATCATACATTTCTCCCCGGCAACTGAGGCTTGGAATACCCCAACACACTCCAATGCTCAGGTGATGCATAGTAACTGGCGAGTATCAGGTTTCTCAGCCCCAGATAAGCCCGTCGCACCAAATCTAGATAGGAGTCACGCCACTTTTGTAGCAGCGCGCTTAACTGTTGGGGCGATTGCAGCGCGATGGGGGTCAAACTGCCTGCGAGCAACAAATTACCCAACTGGCCTTCAAGGGAATCCAGCAGTTGCTCGAGCTCAAGACGCTGATGCTCGGGCAAAGCTTCTATAGTGGCCAGGGTGGCATCAATACAACGCTCAATCGCCGCCGCTCTGGGTTGCGCTACTTGAGGTAAAACGCCATCCAGCAAAGGAGGAATCAGGGCGCCCAGTAACAAACGATATTTGGGTGCTTGCTGGTAATCAAAATCTTGCTGATGCGCGTACCAATTAACACCCAAGGCAAGCGCAGCAGTACCCGATAGGGCGAGCGTTAAAAAAGACCGTCGCTGCATCTGGTACCACCTTGGGGTTTTCCGCTACTCTATTAACAGCAATCTAACCTGCGCCAACTAGTCTATGCAAGAACAACTCTAAGCAAGATCAATGCGATAGCAGTTGAGCGCGTGCAAGGGCCATCAATGAAGCCTTCGTTCAAAGCCCCTTGGTGGGCACGCAGCCCCCACACTCAAACCATAGTTCCGCTGCTGGCACAGCCGAATGAGCAGCCATTGCAGTGGCAACGTCTCGACACGCCTGATGGCGATTTTATCGATCTCGCCTGGCTGGATTACCCAAGACCCGAGCAACCGATAGTGCTCATTCTTCACGGGTTAGAGGGCAGTGCTAATAGTCACTACGCTAAGCGCATTTTGGCCAATGCCAAATCTCAGGGCTTAGCGCCAGTGGTTCACCACCACCGTAACTGTTCCGAGCAACCCAATCGGCTGGCGCGCAGTTATCACAGTGGCGATACGCAAGACATCGCACTGACCTTAGCGCACTTGCAAGCTGAGTATCCCGACAGCCCAATTTGGGCGGTGGGTTATAGCCTAGGTGGCAACGTGCTGACCAAATACCTCGGCGAACAGGGCGACAATAGCGCCATTCAACGGGCGGTCGTCGTATCGGCCCCCTTGCAGCTTTCTGCGTGCGCCAAACGCTTAGAGAAGGGCTTCTCCAAAGTGTACCAAAGCTATTTAATCAAACAGCTGCAAGCGCGGGTACTGCACAAGTTGGCCCAGCCAGAGCTGGCGGCGCAAATGCCTTTGGCCAACGATCAGGTCA
Source organism: Paraferrimonas sedimenticola (assembly GCF_002282855.1). GTDB lineage: Bacteria > Pseudomonadota > Gammaproteobacteria > Enterobacterales > Shewanellaceae > Paraferrimonas > Paraferrimonas sedimenticola. The sequence goes on from NZ_NRIR01000007.1 coordinate 41,852, forward strand.
GTCAGCTAACCACCTTTTACCAATTTGACGATAAGGTCACCGCACCACTGCACGGCTTTAACGGCGTCGACCACTACTATCAGCAGGCCTCCGGCTTGCCCTACTTAAAATCCATTACCACCCCGACTTTGGTGTTGCACGCCGCCGATGACCCCTTTATGACCGACGCGGTGATCCCCACGCCAGCTCAGTTATCTGAATCGGTAGAGTACGAGTTGTGCCAAGGTGGTGGTCATGTTGGCTTTATTGAGGGTGGAACGCCCTGGAAGCCGAGATTTTATTTAGAGCGGCGCATTTTGAGCTTTTTAACAGGAGAGTCTCAGTGTTAATCCCCTACCAATCCCTGCAAGAGTTGCCTGTGGAAACCCTGGACGCGCTGATCATGGATTACCTGTATCAACAGGTGGAAGACGGCAATCTGGCCAATTTAGACTCGGACAGCAAAGCCGCCGCCCGCAGCAAGGTAAAAGCCTTATTAAAGCGCGGAGAGCTAGTGGTTGAGTACGCCGAAGAGAGCGAATCCATCGCCATAAAAGCCCCCTCAGATTTGCTTGGTTCTTGACCCGAGACCAATAGCCACATATAAAAAAGAGTTGGAATAGCAAGGAATTATCGGCGATGTCGATCAAACACCCAATTATTGCGGTCACAGGATCGTCCGGTGCTGGCACCACTACCACGACCAATGCGTTTAAGCACATGTTTCGCCAACTCGGGGTTAAAGCCGCTGTGGTCGAGGGCGACAGTTTTCATTCGCACACCCGTGCTGAAATGGAAATGGTGATACGCAAGGCCAAGGAATCAGGACGCAACATCAGTTACTTTGGCCCAGAGGCCAACGACTTCAAACGCCTGGAGAGCTTTTTCTCTGAGTACGGCAGTAAAGGCACAGGTGAAATCCGCAAGTACCTGCACACCTTTGACGATGCGGTGCCTTACAACCAAATGCCAGGGACCTTCACTCCGTGGGAGCCGCTCGCAAGCGACACCGACCTACTCTATTACGAAGGCCTGCACGGCGGCGCGGTCACCCCAGAGGTGGATATCGCCAGCCATGTTGATTTACTGATCGGCATGGTCCCGATTGTGAACCTTGAATGGATCCAGAAAATCATTCGCGACACGGCTGATAGAGGCCACAGTCGCGAAAAAGTCATGAGTTCAATTGTGCGTTCGATGGACGACTATGTGAATCACATGACGCCACAGTTTTCTCGTACCCACATCAACTTTCAGCGGGTGCCCACGGTAGACACTTCCAATCCCTTTAGCGCCAAAGACATTCCATCCCACGACGAGAGCTTTGTGGTGATCCGTTTTCGCGGCATGAAACAAGTGGACTTTACCTACTACCTCAACATGATTCAGGGTAGCTTTATGTCCAGGCGCAACACCCTGGTGGTGCCCGGCGGTAAGATGGGACTGGCGATGGAACTGCTACTCACCCCATTAATTCAAGATCTTATCGATCGCAAGCGCCAGCACATAGCGCAATCTCAACAGGAGTCCTAATGAGCACTCAATATCGTCAATACAAGGTTATGCAGGTCGCCGAAGGTGCCCTTGGCACTTTATTTCTTGGTGCATCAGGTATGCCACTAGAAAAGCTTGAGGCCACACTCAACGAGCAAGCAGCTGAGGGCTGGCAGTTGGTATTCCAAGTCATTGAAAAACGTCGCTTCTGGCTATTCTGGAGCCGTGAAACCGTGCTTATCACTTTAGGTCGTCCCTAATGCTGACCCTAGAGCAAGTGGAAGCCGAAAAGAACGCGCTAGAGCGTGAGGTTAACCAGCTCACCGACGAAACTCGCGCGCGCTACTACAAACAGCTCAAAGACCAAATCAAAGACCCCGACACTTATGCGGTGCTCAATTATCTGTTTATCGCTGGTCTGCATCACTTTTACTTGGGCAAACTCAACCGCGGCTTTATCAACCTGTGTTGTTTTTTGTTGGGGGCGGTGTGGTTAGTCATGGGGCTGTGGTGGGGCTTGATCCCCATAGGTATCATCACTGTTATCGAGCTCAAGGCGCTGTTTCAGTCACAGCGAGTAGTAGCCAACCACAATCTCAGAGTGATGAAGCGCCTGTTGGGAGTGGATTAATCCAGATCCGGTGCTAGGTCGCGAAATGGACGCTCGCTCAGATAAGCGTCCAAGCGCGACTCAAACTCTGCCAAGTATTGAGTGTTCTGCTCTAGCAATAATTGGCGAATTGCCTTTTTCTGCGTCTCGACCGCCACTTCAAATCGACCCAGTTCGGCGTAGGCCGCCGCTAGGTTATCCAACAAGGTCGATGAGCTTCCCTCGGTTTCGATTAAAGACAAACCCAAATCTAAGGCACGCTGCCCATCCCTGTGTTGCGAATCAGGACAGGTGGCAAGCACCCACACCAGATTAGCCTGTGCACGCAGATCCGAAACACGCTCAAAGTGGTCGATGGCCTTGCCGCAATCGCGCACTATCCCAGGTGCACCCACCGCATAGATAAAGCCCAAGCGAAATCTTGCCCAACCTTCGTTTACTGGGATCAATTGACGGTACCAATGGGCAGCTTCCAATAAGTCTCTGGGCGCTAACTTACCTTCGTATAGCACGTCGGCCAGAGTCTGCACCGACTCGCCATAATCCAGCTCAGCAGCAATTCGCAAATGACTGAGGCCGGCGTCTACATCCACTGGCATGTAACGGCCGCTAAGCTTCATCACGCCAATCAAGAAATGCGCTTGAGGGTCATCGTCCTCCAGCTGATACTCCAGCAGTGCCAAACGGGATGCCACCACTTCGGCTTTGGGCTGAGGAATAGAAAAAGCGAATGCGGAAGAACTGAGCAGCGCGGATGTCAACAGGGATGCCAGCAGCCCAAAAACCCAAACTATTGGTCTGTTCACTCGCTGCATAGCCCTACCTCGATTCAATATTCGCCTACTTTGAGTAAAAGTCAGACAATCTGTTTTGTCTAGTTAGGGCCGAAAAAATCGAGTGTTTCCCCTCTCCCTTTAGGGCTATAATGCAAAACTATTTTGCCCATTTTGAGGTAAAACTGAGTTGGCAAAATTGCAGAAATTGTGAACTATAAGACAGACTTGAACAATAGCTCCGGTTAACACAGCGTGAAATTTGACATACTTTAGCGATTCACGTAAATAAAGCAGCATGAGCTGAGTCACGCGAACCACTTCACCTGAAACAAGGGATTTTTCAACGGTCGCGACGCACGCCCCAGAATACTTTTTAGAATTTTAATTTTTGAGAACACAAGGACCCTGACATGGCCCTAATCGGTAAACCAAAACCTGATCCAACGTTGGAATGGTTTCTTTCACATTGCCACATTCACAAGTACCCAGCGAAGAGCACTCTGATCCACGCTGGCGAAGAGTCTGACACGCTTTACTACATAGTTAAGGGTTCAGTTGCGGTACTGATCAAAGATGAAGAAGGCAAGGAGATGATCCTGTCTTACCTAAACCAAGGTGACTTCATCGGCGAATTAGGCCTGTTCGAAGATCAATCTGAGCGTACCGCTTGGGTTCGCGCCAAAGCCCCTTGTGAAATTGCCGAGATTTCTTACAAGAAGTTCATGCAGTTGATTCAGGTTAACCCTGACATTCTGATGAAGCTGTCTGCACAAATGGCGCACCGCCTGCAAAGCACCAGCCAAAAAGTGGGCGATTTGGCCTTCTTGGATGTTGCTGGTCGCATCGCACAGACTCTGTTGCACTTGGCCAAACAGCCAGATGCCATGACTCACCCAGACGGCATGCAAATCAAGATCACTCGCCAGGAAATCGGTCAAATCGTTGGCTGTTCTCGCGAAACCGTTGGTCGTATCTTGAAGATGCTTGAAGAGCAAAACCTGATTCAGGCGCACGGTAAGACTATAGTGGTTTACGGCACTCGCTAATCCGAGTCGCTAAACGCACAAAAGCCAGCTAACGCTGGCTTTTTTTGGTTTTAAGGTCCGCTGAGTTTTTAGCGACAGTTAGTTCTGCGCGGTAGACTCAAAAATCTTGTCAGCAGAAGCCGCCACAAACCCCGAGTAGAGCTCGCCATCAGCCTGCGGATAGCGCAAGGCAAACTCGTAGAAGCAACTAGGAATGGTCAACTCACCATCGCTAAACTTAACCACACCTTTGTCCGCCATGGTCGATGACTGCTCGAGTAACACTTCAGGCGAGCCTTTAATTTCACCGCCCGAGCTATTGAGCACGTGACCGGCATCTTTGAGTGCTTGATTGACCGCTTCTAGGGTGTCAAAACCAGCTAGGTGATTCACCGACACGGTGAAGTGGTTGGCGCGATAACCCCAAGCGGCAGTCCAGCTCGCGTATTCGCTGTGCTTCGCCAGCGTTTGATAGTCGGCTAGCGACAATTGCCATGGGCGATTGCCAATCAAAAAATCAGCTGCGCTAACGGCTTTCGGGTCAACCTGAGCCACTAGCTTTTTGATAATGGTCTGAACCTCTTCAGGCATCTCTTCCACCAACAACTCTGAGATAAATACCTTAGGTGCGGTTGGGTCTGGATGCTCAAAGTGCTTGGCCTTTAGCTTTTTCGCTTCAAACGCGTATTGGCCCGCTTCCACATAGCCGATGGCTTTAAAGTGCTCCGCCAGCGCATCCACAGTCACAGGCGCCAAGTTAAAGGTGCGCAGTGCAATGTGGTCGTTGACGATATCGGCACCCTTGCCCAACAACTGATGGATTGGCTTCGCCGATGGGGTATGAGCTAGGTAGTCGCTCCAAAGGCGTCCGAATAATTCTGATACAGCTTGAGTCATGACGAACTCCTTATAATTCAATGCCAGGACTTAGCTTGGCGGGTAAAGACAAACCTTGCGACTCTACCGAAGCTACCGGATAAGCACAGTAGTCCGCCGCGTAGTAAGCGCTCGCTCTGTGGTTGCCCGAAGCACCCACGCCACCAAACGGCGCTGAGCCCGCGGCACCTGTGGTTTGCTTGTTCCAGTTAACAATTCCAGCGCGAATGCGCGCCAAGAAGTAGTGATAGTCGTCTTCGCTATCGGCCAGCAGACCCGCAGATAGGCCATAGCGAGTGGCATTAGCAAGCTCAATCGCTTGGTCAAAATCCGTGTAACGAATCACAGACAGTAAAGGCCCAAAGTACTCTTCATCGGCCAGCTCGCTAACATTAGTCACATCGATAAGTCCTGGAGTGATAAGGCCTGTGTTCTCTTGCAATAGCCGCATTTCCACCAGCGATTGGCCACCGGCGACTTGCAAACGCTGCTGCACCCCTAGCATGCCTGCGGCGGCTTGGTGAGAAATCATAGAACCGTTAAACGGTTGTGGCTCAGCGTTCCAAGGCCCCACTTTAATCTCTTTGACCGCAGCGGTTAGCGCTTCGATTAGCGCATCACCCTGCTCACCTTGTTGGACGTACAAACGACGGGCGCAGGTACATCGTTGGCCGGTAGAGATGTAGGCCGACTGAATTATCTCGTAAACCGCTGCCTTGATGTCAGTGATGTCTTTGACAATCAATGGGTTATTACCGCCCATTTCCAGTGCCAGAATCTTGCCTGGGTCGCCGGCGAATTGCTGGTGCAACAGGTGGCCAGTTTTTGAGGAGCCGGTAAAGAACAAGCCGTCGATTTCATGGGAGCTAGCTAGGGCTTTACCGGTTTCTACCATACCTTGGACTAGGTTGATGACACCGTTTGGCAAACCGGCTTTCAGCCACAGCTTCAACATGAACTCAGCCACTAGCGGAGTCAATTCTGATGGTTTGAATACCACAGTATTACCCGCTAGCAGAGCGGGTACAATATGGCCGTTAGGCAGGTGGCCCGGAAAGTTGTAGGGGCCAAAGACGGCAACCACACCGTGTGGCTTGTGGCGCAATACCGCTTGTCCGGCAGGCAAGTCGCTGCGCTTCTCGCCAGTACGCTCGTGATAGGCTTTCACCGACAGGCCGATTTTACCCATCATGGCAGCGGCTTCGGTGGCGGTTTCCCACAGCGGCTTGCCAGTCTCTTCGGCAATCAAGCGCGCCATTTCAGTTTTGTTGGCTTCTAGCTGCTCACGGTAGGCTTCGACAATCGCCAAACGGGCTTCAAAGCCCATCATGAACCAATCGAACTGAGCGGCACGAGCGGCCTTTAGCGCCTGTTCTACTTGCTGTGGAGAGGCCGACTTGCCCGACCATAATAATTCGTTATTTGCAGGGTTGTGAGACGCCATCGCCTCGCCAGTGCCTTCTAGCCACTGGCCATTAATCAACTGAGTCATGAAATTGCTTTCCTTTGACTGGGTATAAGTCTAACTAATTAAGAGTCTTAGCGGCTCGCCAGCTTCGACTTTGAGCGCTTGTGCCTGAGCTTCGCTAAGCCACACTGCGGTTTCGCCGTCGTCTAGGCCCACTTCCAAATTGGCAGCGCGATAGTCCACCAGCTTGGTGTTAGCGGCAATCGCTTGTACCCGATCAATCACTGGCTCGCCGATTTGCACCGTGTACAGTTGGCTATTTCGCACCGAGACGATATCGGTTAGCTGGCACTCAACCGTCGGGCCGGCGTCAAAGATGTCGACGTAACCACGGTAGCGCAGGCCTTCGGCCTCAAGCAGCTTGAGCGCTGGACGAGTATTAGGGTGAACTCGAGAGATCACCTCTTGCGCCTCGGGCGACAACAAACAGGTATAGATAGGGTTACGCGGCATCAACTCAGCCATGAAGGACTTCTCGCCCATACCTGAGAGATAGTCGGCGTAAGGGAAGTCGATGCTGAAGAAGTGCTTTTGCAACCAATCGTAGAATGGCGATTGACCGTGCTCATCGCACACACCGCGCATCTCAGCGATCACTCGCTCGCCAAAGCGGTGAGGGTGTTGCGCCAAGAACAAAAATCTGTGCTTTGACAACAAACGACCATTGCCTGAGTGACGATAGTTCTTGTCTAAGAACAGTGTGCACAGCTCGGCAGCGCCGGTGTAATCGTGACACATGGTCAGGGTTTCAACTTCGTTGCGAACCCCGAGCTTTTCCGAGTGGTACACTTCCGTGCCCACTCGGTAATGATAGAAAGCATCCACCAGCCCAACGGCGGCTTCAATGGCACTGGTTCCCACCACCTCACCGGTTTCGGTGTCTTCCATAACCATCAGGTACCCCTCGTCGTGAGGGCCTGCAACTTCCGTGCTGAACGAAGCCTCTGAGCGGCGAATCTTTCTCTCTAGCAATTCGCGGTTCAGCGGCAATGAGGTAAAGCCGTGGCCAGAGGCCTCGGCAATGCGCATCAGGGCATCAAGGTCCTGACTGCAAATGGGTCGAATGACTATCATCATCAGCTCCTGTTAGCCTTGGGCCACAGACGCTACGGCTTTTTCAAATCGAGCCAGACCTTCAACAATGTCTGAATCTGGGATGACTAGGCTTGGGGTGAAGCGCACTACGCTGGCACCAGCCACCAAACACATCAGGCCTTGCTCTACCGCAGCAACCATCACGTCGCGAGCCTTGCCTTGGTAATCGCTGTTAAGCACAGCTCCTAGTAGCAGACCTTCGCCGCGTACGGTTTCAAAGATGGGGTACTTGGCATTGATGGCATTCAAACCGTCTACAAACAGCTGGTGTTTGTGCTTAACCCCATCCAGTACTTGGCGATCGTTAACCACGTCCATTACCGCTTCGCCAACCGCACAGGCTAGAGGGTTACCGCCGTAGGTAGAGCCATGCGTGCCGATTTTCAAACTCTTGGCGATCGCATCCGTGGTCAACATAGCGGCAATTGGGAAACCACCGCCAAGGGCTTTGGCCGTGGTCAGGATGTCTGGCGTTACGTCAGTGCCCATGTAGGCGTATAGCTCACCGGTGCGGCCCATGCCGGTTTGTACTTCGTCAAAGATAAGCAGCGCATTGTGCTTGTCACACAACTCACGCACCTTGTTCAGGAATGCAGGATCGGCCTTGATGATGCCGCCCTCGCCTTGAATTGGCTCCATCATTACCGCACAGGTGTTATCGCTAATAAGCGCTTCAAGGGCCGCAACATCGTTATAGGCGATGTGGTCTACTGCACCAGGCTTAGGACCGAAGCCGTCTGAGTAAGCCGCTTGACCACCGACTGTCACGGTGAAGAAAGTACGGCCGTGGAAACCTTGCTTGAAAGCAATGATTTGGTCTTTTTGCTCGCCGTAATGGTCAAGCGCGTAACGACGGGCAAGCTTAAGCGCAGCTTCGTTGGCTTCGGCACCTGAGTTGGCGAAATACACTTTATCGGCGAAGGTGGCGTCTACCAGTTTTTGACCAAGACGCAGAGCTGGCTCATTGGTCATCACGTTGGACAGGTGCCATAACTTTTGGCCTTGCTCGGTAAGCGCCTTTACTAAGGCTGGGTGACAATGGCCCAAACAGTTCACCGCGATCCCACCAGCGAAGTCGATAAACTCACGACCTTCTTGGTCCCACACTCGGCTGCCTTCACCTTTTACTGGGACGACTTTGGCGGGTGCATAATTAGGTACCATGACTTGGTCAAAAGTTTCGCGACTTACAGGGTTGTGCTGAGTCATTTATTCCATCCTTTCGATTGTTGTATGTGAGGCTTGGACGATGTTGAGACACCGATAATAGAGGGTATTGGCAGGCTCGCTGGCCAATGGGAATGACAAGCCCCTTATTAAAATTTAGCCCATTAATAGCCTATTCATTACGCAAATACCAGTTTTGTGTAACCTATGTCACAAAATAAGCCCACAATTATGCATAAAAATTGGAAAATACTGCTAATCGGTGCAGCTACAGGCGGGTAAAGAGCAATAAATAATCAAAAAAATAATAGCTAGGCGACAAATTACGACAATAATGCACAAAAAATGCATAATTATTTATTGTCAAAAGCGCTTATTTAGCCAATCAACACACCAATCGATGGCCTTTTCGGACTCGGGTAACCAGTCAAACAAAGGGAACACGTGGGGCATTGCAGGCCACAATCGAAAATCGATATCCCTCTGAAATTGAGTCATTTTTTCAGCTAATCGTTGCGCGTCATCGCGCAACAACTCGCGCTCGCCAGCCATTAGCAAGGTGGCTGGAAACTGGGATAAGTCACCAAACAGAGGCGATAACAGCGGAAGGCTGGGGTTTTGTCCCTGAATATAAGCGCTTCGCAGCCTGAGCAGACCTTCTAGAGTAAAGAAAGGGTCGTCCACGTCCAAAATAGCTTCAGCGTCCCCTGTCATGGCTAAGTCGGTCACCGGTGAGATCAACAGCAAGCCCGCCGGCATGGGCAGATGTTGCTTTTGACAGGCCAACAAAGTCGCTAGGGCTAACTGACCACCCGCGGAATCACCACCAATAATGATTTGGTGTGCTTCTATGCCTCGCTCTAATAAATATTTGTAAGCATCAACGCAGTCTTGTAACCCGGCGGGAAACGGGTGCTCTGGCGCCAAACGATAATCGGGTACCCAAGCTTGTAAATTGGCGCGTTTGCAAAAGTGGCGCAACAAACGCGCATGGGTGTTAGGAGTGCGAAAACAAAAGCCACCACCGCGGAAGTACAGCAAGTGCCTTTCACCGCCGGAGTGGGGGTGCTGATAGCGCCACATGCGGCAGTGTTCTAGGTCATAGCCTTGTATGTGAAGAGATTTCGGCGTGTCGACAAAGCGTTGGTCTAACGCCTGCAGTTTTTTGCGAATATCGCTCAGCGAAGCGGTCAAACGGCCGTTGGGGCCGAGTTGACTCATACCCGGTCGAGCAAAGTGGGTCATGATGCTATTCAAAACCTGGCTTTGCCAACTGGCCATGGCTTAACTCCTTATCGATGCACCATCGATAGCGTGGAAGTTGGCCCGCGCCAAGCGCTCCATCGCCTGATGATTGAATTGCCAATACTGGTGCCATTGGCGAGAGACCGCCGGCGCCAAACTGCCCCACTGGCCTAACAGCTTGCTCTTAGCAAAGCCGTCCGACTGCAATAGGCATCGGCTCAAAGGAGATAGCTCTGACAAGGCTTCGGCACCGCAATCAAAGCGGATGGCCTCAATCAAAGTGTGCTCTTCGAGCTTAAAGTTGTCCCATAACTGGGTCCAAATGGCGCCTTGATGTCGCTCAAAGGCCGCCTGTAATCCACTCATTTCAATCTGCGCCACTTGTACGGACTCGTACAATACGCGGTCGCGCTCTCGAGCCGCCGCCATTGCAAACTCGCCCCAGAGCTGGTCGCTAAGGCGACCGCCGCTCCACAGGCAAGCCAGTCGTGGCAGGCCCATCAGCCAGCTTAGCACATAGGGTTTTAACCCTTGTTTACTAAGCTCTCCCAACTGTCGAGCGGCAATCGCACGCACCAGTTGGTAGCGCCACAACTTGCGCATCGGCCAAATCAGGCGAGCTTGTGCCACTGGCAGCCAGTGCCGCGCACAAAAGTATGGCACCCATAAACGCAGGCGCTCAATGCCCAAATAGTTAACCACCAGCTTGGGATTTTTTACGTCGACTTCGGTGCGGCTGTTGAGCTGATCGGAGCGCATCAAACCAGCCAAGTCTCTAGCCAACCAAGGCAGCGACAGAATCAAAGGACGCAGGCGATGAATGTCGGCATCGTCATCCGCCAGCATCAGCAACAGATCTAGCTGTGTCTGACACAGTGGAATGCCACTCTCTTCAAGGTTTAGCTCCAGCAGCGCGTTATCCAGCTTTGTGGATAAGCTGTCGCTCAGTTGCTTTTGCACCGCTTCAACGGTTTCGCGCTGCTTTTGCAGTTGCTTAAGGCGACGCAACAGCGCCGCTCGCTCAACCGCCAGCTTGTGTGCCAGCGATTCAGCGGCGTCATCTTCGCGCAGGCGCGCCATCGCGGCGGCAGAGTTGGTGTCTTTACTACCCACCCAGAGTTGGCGCTCGAACTCTTGTTCGAGCTTGACCAAACTGTCGGGCTTAAGCTCACCCACTTGCTGCATGCTCACCTCGAATTACTTGAGTTCGCGTTCGAACAACTTGAAGATACGACGGTATTCGTCCAGCCAACTGGAAGGCTGGCGGAAACCGTGCGGCTCTACTGGGTAGATGGCGGTTTCAAAGTCGGTTTTCTCAAGTTCGATTAGACGCTGCACCAGACGCACACTGTCTTGGAAGAACACATTGTCATCCAGTACACCGGCTTGAATCAGCAGCGAACCTTTGAGGCCTTCGGCAAACTCAATCGGGCTTGAGCGATTGTAGGCAATAGGGTCTACGTCTGGCGTGTTGAGAATGTTAGAAGTGTACGGCGCGTTGTAGTGTGCCCAATCAGTCACTGGACGCAACGCAGCACCAGCTTGGAATAGTTCCGGTTCGGTGAACAGTGCCATGAAGGTCAAGAAGCCACCGTAAGAGCCACCATAGGTGCCCACGCGTTGAGGGTCGATACTGGCGTTGGTTTGCATCCACTTAATCGCATCGCCCATGTCTTGGACTTCTGAATGGCCCATGTTGCGATATACAGCGGTACGCCAATCGCGACCATAGCCCTTAGAGCCACGGTAATCTATGTCTAGCACCACATAGCCGTTTTGGGCGAGCAAGTTGTGGAACATGAACTCGCGGAAGTAGCTCGACCAGCCGTAGTGAGCGTTTTGCAGATAACCCGCACCGTGAGTGAAGATAACCGCTGGGTACTGCTTTGACTCGTCGTAGCCTTCAGGTAAGTACACGCGAGCGTATACCGGCTTGTCTTGATGGCTCGATGGAATTGCCACCACTTGGCCGCCTTGCCACGGGTAATCGGCAAAAGCTTTTGAGGCGCTCTCGGTTAACTGCGTAGCATCACCTTGTACGTCTTGCACGTACAGCTCAGGTAGCTCAGTACGGCTAGACACTGTTAGCAGTAATTTGTCGCCAGCTGGGCTGAGTTTGTAATCCGTGTTGCCTTCAAACTGGGTCAAACGCTCGCTGTCACCACCAGCCACAGGCACGCGGTAAATGTCGTACTTGCCTGGATGGCGCGGGTTGGCGCGGTAGTACAGGTACTGATTATCCGGCGACAGTGTCACCTCGTTTACCACGAACTCGCCTTGAGTCAGAGGCTTAGACTTGCCGCCAAGCGCTTGAGTATAAAGGTGCGAATAGCCGCTTTGTTCAGATAGGAAGAAGAACTGGTCGCTATTGCCAATCCAACCAAACTGATTATGGGTGTAGTTGATCCAAGCATCGTCGTGCAGACGATGCTGAGTCACAAACTTGGCTTTGTCCAAATCGACCGACGCAATCCAGCGGTCTTTATTGTCGGTGGCTTCAACCATCACCAACAACTTGTCCTGGCTTGGGTGCCATTGAATTGGGCTTTGGCTCCAAGTCCAGTCCAACATCAGGCGAATGTCGCGAACTTGCTTCTCGCTCTTGTAAGTCTCACCCTTGGCTTTGGCGTTTTCAGCCTTTACCGACGCCAGCACGTCTTCGTCAAAGCCCTCTAAGCCCTCGATGGTGATGTCTTTTTGAGTGCCCGTTTGCAGGTCTAACAGTACAAAGCGATGGGGTACCGGCTTGTCTTCCGCAACTCGTGCACGGGCGTTCACTGCGTCCACATAGCCGTCTTTGCCAATGTAGTTTGGCATAATGTCGTGCTCGGCACGCCACTGGTAACTCTTATCCTGACCAACCACTAACAAATAGCGACCGCTCGCCGACAACGCGATGCGGTTGAGGCGTTCTTTCTCACCCAAGAAAAAAGGTTGCTGAGCATAGGTTTTGTCCAAACGTTGCAAATCTTGTTTGCGCTGCTGTTTGACCTTGGCGTTGTCGTGCTCTTTAGCCACCCACTGAATCAAACGATGCTGCTGCTCGGCCAAGAAGCCCTCTGGCTCTTTAACGCCTTTTGGCTTGTTCTCAAAACGCACATCCGCCAACTGCTCTGTGATACCAGTGTTCAAGTCCAGTGCGTACACCTGACCGTCTTGCCAGTATGCCACGCGACCGTCGCTTAGAAACTGAGCGCCGTCCATCGCGGTGTTAAAGCGAGTGTACTGAGTGACCTTACCGCTGCTGAGCTCTTTGACGAATAGGTTGCCCTGGTACAAGTACACTTTGCGCTGCTTGTCGGCGCTTAGCTCGCCGCCGCGCTGGTCTAGGGCGTGATAGTCTTCAATCGCCACCTCTTTGGCTTGGCCGTCGGCCAAGTTCAACTGGTAGCGAGTCGCCAATGGTTCCAAAAAGCCTTTGCGATCAAAAATGACTTGCTCGCCGTTGTCACTCCAATAAGCGTTACTCGGTGACACTCCCATCCAGATTGGGTCGGCCATGATCTGATTCAAGGTCAATGGCTGGTCAGCTTGGGGCTGGCCTGCTGTGTCTAACTGTGAAGCGGCAACCGGCGTTACCTGAGGATTAGTTGGCGTTGGTGCTTGGGTATTGGCACAGGCGCTCAGAAGCGCCAGCGACAAAGCCGTCGCGCTGGCCTTAATGGTCCAATGGGTCATTGTGGAAGTCTCGTTATTTTTTTACTGTGACTCGAGGTTTGTTGGTCAACTGTTATACCAAAAAAGCCCAGGCTAATACACTGTCCAGTATCAGCTCATGGCCAGAAAATTCGCAAGCATTTGATGACCTTGCTGAGTCAGTACCGACTCGGGGTGAAATTGTACGCTGTGCAGCTTTAATTCTGGGTTGGCCATCGCCATGATCAATCGTCCTTGTTCGGGTTCGTCTATCCAGGCGGTTAGCTCAAAACCGGCGGGAATTCGCTCCACCAACAGCGAGTGATAGCGAGTCACTTGCAGCGGGTTGTCCAGACCGGCGAACAGACCGCTGTTCGAGTGGGTGATCAGGCTGGTTTTACCATGCATCACCTTGGGCGCTCGCACCACGGCTTCACCAAAGACTTGAGCAATACACTGGTGTCCAAGGCACACGCCAAGAATTGGAATAGTACCGGCGAAGTGGCGAATCACTTGCATCGACACCCCTGCTTGGTCCGGATTGCCCGGTCCAGGTGATATCACCAAACGTTCGGGCTTGAGCGCTTTAATTTGCTCCAAGGTCAGTTGGTCGTTTCGAATAACCATTACCTCGCACCCCAACTGCTGGAAGTATTGCACCAGGTTGAAGGTAAAGGAGTCGTAGTTATCCAGCATTAACAGCATGATTTGGCTCGAGTCATTGAAAACAGGGGCTATTGTAGCGGTTTCCAAAAAAAAGGCGACGCAAGCGTCACCTTTTCCTGATTGGCATGGCGCAACTACTGGTTGTAGAAAGCGCGCATGTCCTTAACCATTTGCTCAAGCGAGCCTGGTTCCACATACATCATGTGGCCCGCGGGATAGTAGTGCATGCTGACGCGATCCGCGTCGATGCCATTGTCGGCAATGGTGTTCTCGGTGGCAAAGAACGGCGTTGCAAAGTCAAAGTAACCGTTAGCAACGTACACCTTAAAGCCTGAGTTTTCACGCATCGCACGACCAATATATGGTGCTACGTTGACAAAGTGCATCTGACGGCCCGACACGTGCCAGTTCCAGTTGCCAAACACTTCACCCGACAGCACTTGGAATTTGCGCTTAGTATCGACTTTTAGCTCGCGGAACAGGTAATCCTGAATGGCTGCAGTGTAGGCACCCGAGATACCGTAACCGGATGGGTCATTGTCCATGCGCTCGCCGCCGCTGTCGTAGTCCTTGCCGATGTAACGGCTGTCCAAACGACCCACAGTCTTATCTTGGTCGCGAAGCAGCTGCTTGGTGTAGCGATGGGCTGACACTCGCAAGTTAACGCGATCCAAATAGTCTTCGGTCAGACCGGTAAATCGAGCTAGCTCGGTACGGATTTGAGCGTACTTGCTGTCCGACAAGCGACTGCCTTGTAGCAAGGCGCTGGCGTAGTCACCTAGCGCGAACTGACGAGACTGCTCAACGAACTCTTCCAAGCTTAAGGCTTTGTCTGCCGCCGATACTTTACCGTGGTAGTGGGCGGTGGCGGCCATGGTCGGCAAGAAACCGATGTACGGCTGATGGTTACCCGGCTGGTAGCGCGCGTGGCTAAAGTCCAGAATCGATGAAATCAGTAGCACACCGTTGAGCGACACATTGGTCCATCCGCCTTGTAGCTCTTGAGTCACGGCTGCGGCACGAGTGGTACCATAGCTCTCACCGGCTAGGTACTTTGCCGAGTTCCAACGACCGTGCTCGGTCAACCAGCGACGAATGAATTCGGCAATCGACTGAGCGTCTTCTTTAACGCCCCAAAAATCTTTGCCCTTGCTCTCACCCAAAGGACGGCTCAAACCGGTACCCACAGGGTCGATAAACACCAAGTCGGTTTGGTCTAGCATGGAGTACTGGTTGTCCACCAATTCATACGGTGGCGCACCGTCGTCTTTGCCGTCACCAGGCACCACAACGCGTTTAGGCCCAAATACACCAAGATGCAACCAAATGGAGGCTGAACCTGGACCACCGTTAAACACAAAGGTCACCGGACGGGTCGGGTCAGACTTGATATCGGTGCGAAAGTAGCTCACTGAGTAAATGCTAGCGGTGGGTTGACCGTCAGCGTCTTCCAAGAAAGTCTCAGCGGCGATGGCTTTGTATTTGATTTTTTCGCCATCAATCCGTACCTGATGATTGGTCTCGGACACTTGTGGGGTTTCGCTGACCGGCTTGGCGGCCGGAGTTTCTGCTTGCGCTAGTGGGCTTAGAGCCAACACAGACGCTAACAGGCTAACGCGAAAGGTTTGAGTTAGTTTCACCTGTTCCTCCTGATTGTAAATTGCAGCCTGGCTGCAAAAAAAGTCAGGCCGGGTAAACCCGGCCTGAAATTCCCTAAAGGTTTACTTGATACCGCGACGCTCTAACAGCGCGTCGGTGGTCGGTGCCTTACCTCGGTATCCTTCGTAAGCTTCCATCGGTGGCTTGGTGTTACCCACTTCAAGAATGTGCTTACGGAATTTCTCGCCGTTTTCACGGGTTAAGCCGCCAGTTTCCTGAACGTAAGCGTAGGCGTCAGCCGCTAGGATTTCACTCCACATGTAGGCGTAGTAGCTAGCCGAGTAGCCGCCTGGGAATACGTGGGCGAAGAAGGTTGACTTGTAGCGAGGTGGAATCGCTGGCAAATCGACACCGTGCTTGCGCAGTGCTGCCGCTTCGAACTCAGCCACGTCGGTTACCATTGGCGTGTCAGCAGTCAGCGAGTGCCATTCCATGTCCAACAGCGCTGCTGACATGTACTCAAGGGTGTCAAAGCCCTGGTTAAAGCTGCGCGACTTAATGATCTTCTCTAACAGCTCAGCCGGAATGTCCGCGCCAGTTTTGTAGTGCTTGGCGTAGTTAGGCAGAACGTCTGGGTGGTGCGCCCAATCTTCCATAAAGGTCGATGGGAACTCGACGAAGTCACGGGATACCGAAGTACCTGCCAGGCTTGGGAAGTTCACGTCAGAGAAGGCACCGTGCAAACCATGGCCCATTTCGTGGAACATGGTGGTTACGTTGTCGTAGCTCACCAAGGTCGGCTCGCCGTTTGGCGCCTTAGGAATGTTCATCACATTGACAATCACAGGCTTGCTGTTTTCAAGCTTAGACTGACCAACAAAGCTGCTCATCCAAGCACCACCGCGCTTGCCATCACGGGCGAAGTAGTCGGCGTAGAAAATTGCCATGCTCTGGCCATCTTTGTCGAAGATCTCGTAAGCTTCAACGTCTTCGTGGTAAACCGGCAGGTCTGGGCGTGGCTTAAACTCGATACCAAACAGCTTGTTCATGGTGAAGAACACGCCATCTTTCAGTACTGAGTTGAATTCGAAGTATTGCTTAACTTCATTTTCATCCAGTGCGAATTCCGCTTGGCGAACTTTCTCAGCGTAGTAAGCCCAATCCCATGGTTGTAGCGGGTGGTCATTGCCTTCGGCTTTGATCATGGCTTCGATCTTGGCCGCTTCTTTCTTGGTGTTCTTAACCACAGACGGCACCATGCTGGCGAACATATCGCGTACCGCTTGTGGCTCTTTGGCCATCGCAGTTTCTAGCTGGTAGTTTGCCCACGACTCGTAGCCAAGCAATTTGGCTTTTTCAGCGCGCAGTTTGCTCAACTTAGACACTAGGGTCTTAGTTTCATTGTCGCCGTCTAGGCCGCGGTAAGCCGAAGCTTCCCAGATGCGCTGACGCAATTCGCGGTCGTTGATGTTAGCCATGATGTCTTGGCGAGTGGTGTTAACCAGGCGAAGCTGGTACTTGCCTTTGTGGCCAGCGGCTTCGGCGCGCTTGGCAGCAGCGTCGATTTGACCCTGGGTCAAGCCGTCAAGCTCTTCAGCAGTGTCGACCACTACCGCGCGCTCTTTGGCCAATTTCAATAGGTTCTGGCCAAAAGCGTTGGTCAGCTTAGCTTCTTCGCCGTTTAGCTCGCGAATTTTCTGCTTTTCTTCGGCGTTCAGCTTGGCGCCCGAGCGCACAAAGCGCTTGTAGTAAACCTCTAGTAGACGCTCGGATTCAGCGTCTAAGTTCAAAGAATCTTTTGATTGATACAGGGAGTTTACTCGGTCAAACAGCTTGGCATTTAAATAGATATCGTCACTGTGTGCCGACATGCGCGGTGCCATTTCGGTTTGTACGGCGCGAATGGTGTCGTTGCTGTTAGAGCTGGTCAGGTTATAGAACACGCGCGATACGCGGTCCAGCAATCCGCCAGCTTTTTCCATGGCCACAATGGTATTGTCAAAAGTGGCCGGCCCGCTGTTGTTCGCAATTTGGTTCACTTCGCGCAAATGAGCGGTCATGCCAGCTTCTAGCGCAGGCTTGAAGTGTTCATCTTTGATGATGCTGAAATCTGGGGCTTGGTATTGCAGCTGACTTGGCGCTGCAAAAGGATTGCTCTGCGCAAGGGCGTTGGCATCAACAATCACTGTGTCTGGGCTTCCAATTGGGTTAACTGCTTCAACGGATGAATGGCTACACGCGGTCAGTGCCAAAGCAACACCGGCTGCAATCGCTGTCTTCAGGTACATACTGGATCCTGTTGTTATCGTTATTTATGTTTGTTATTTCGGCACTGCCTAATGCGGTCAGGCTAATCCCCATAGATACACAAGAGTTCAACTGCCGTGCAACAGCAATCGGGCAGTTTGTGATCTGAGTGTGGCTAACCTTACAAGAATTCAGCTCGAACGCCAACAGAACAGAACTGAACAGCTTCGTTTCAGCCCTGTTTGCGTTCAGCAAACATTCAGCCATCAAGCGCTAGTTTGTCGTCATATTTTTATTACCAAACAGACACTTATGAAGCAATTACTACTAGTAGCAAGCTTGGCCGGAATGACCTCTTTGTCGGCATTAGCTTACGATTGTAACAATTCGTTAGGCGAGACTGTCGCCGGGGGCATCGAAGGTGCCGTGGCCGGTGCTGTGATCGGCGGAATTGTCGACGGTAAAGAAGGTGCTGCGCGCGGTGCGGCCATTGGCGGCGCGGTTGGCGCAGTCGATGGCATGGTAGACGGTGCAGTGATGGACGACCGCTGTCGCGACTACCGCTACATGGAAGACCGTATTGTTGAAGATGCTGTGGTGGATCGCGTCGTTGAAGATGCGGTAGTGGATCGCATCGTCGAAGACGAAATCATCGACCGCGCTATTGAAGACGAGATTGTCGATCGCGCCATCGAAGAAGAAATCATTGCTGACGCGATTGAAGACGAATACTGGGATTAAACTCCCTGATTCGAAAGGCGCCTAAGGGCGCCTTTTTTGTGCCCGAACGCCCAACAAGGTTTTGGAACTGTGGTTTTAATGGAACTATGGTTCAAATCTGGTTCAGGCAGGTTGCGCTATTCTAACTGCACATTTTTTAATCAGGTTGCAGGTGCAGAATGAAATCTAAAGGTATTGCGCTGGCGCTAGCCGGCATGATGAGCTTCTCAAGCTACGCGTACGAATGTAATGACCAACTTGGCCGCCTGATTGACGGCGGATTGGACGGTGCGATCAGTGGTGCTGTGATTGGAGGCGTAGTCGATGGCAAGCAAGGCGCGGCCAAAGGCGCTATGGCAGGAGCGGCTATTGGTGCTATCGACGGGCTGATTACCGGTGGCATTATCGAAGAGCACTGTCGCGATATGGCCTATCTCTATTATGAGCAAGGCTACCTAGATGACTACTTGGCCGAAGAGATCATCGAAGAGGAAATAATCGAAGAGTACGCCATGGAAGAAATGATCGAAGAGGAGCTACTTGAAGAAGCGATTATCGAAGAAGAGATCATGGAAGAAGCCCTCTACGAAGAAGCTTTGGCCGATGAGTGGTACTAATTGACGCTCCACTCCTCAATAGCCAAGCACAATGCTTGGCTTTTTTACCTTTGGCGCTGATTAATTTAACAAGCAATTAAACACACCTATGCCCCTTCTAGCGTATAACTGATATCCTTAGTTTTAGCTAAACCATTCATTTAAGGGGAAGTCTATGGCAATTGATAGTTTTGCCATCCGTGCCTTTCTAACAATTGCTGAGACCGGCTCGTTGTCAAAAGCCGCAGTCAAACTCGGTAGCTCGCACCCGACGTTAAGTCGCACCGTCGCAGCTATGGAGGACGAACTGGGCTACCACTTGTTCATGCGCGAGGGTGCCGGTAAGAGTCTGGTGTTATCCGAGCGAGGGCAAAAGCTGCTGACTCGCGCTCAGCTCACTGTGGATACCATTGATCAATTCAATGTGATTGCCAGTCAGCTGTTCGACGCCTCCATTCCCGAGGTGCTGAAGCTCGGCGTGCCAGATCTGATCAGCGAAGACCAAACCGCTGCCCTGATCAGTCGCACTTTTGAGCAATGGCCCAGCATTCGCATCGAGCTGTCCCAACCATCGATTTTCGAAGGGTACGGCTTGCTGCTTAACAAGAAGATCGACGGTTTGCTGGTGCTGCGCGAAGACGCCATGCTGCGCGGGATCAATATTAACAACGTGGGCAAAATCAATTTGAGCATGTACGCTCACCCTGAGCATCCGGTGGCCAATGCCGAGGGCTCGGTGACCTATGATTTTGCGCCCTACCACATGTTCTGGCCAAAAACCGGCGCATCGGACGCCAGTCGTTTGCAGTGGGAAACCTGGTCTTTGTCTACCAGTTACACCCAAAACTTCAAACAAGCAGCGGCCCTGGCGGCAAAAGGCCTAGGTGCTGCACCACTGCCAGCCTACATTGCCGAACCCTACATAAAACAGGGTTCGCTCAAGTTGATCCCCTACTCCACCGCCAACCAAGAAGTCCCTCAGTTTATCGAGTGGCTGACGCTGGAAACCTACCCTCACCAGTCCTTAATGGATTTTATCGTGATTGAATTACAGAAGATTCTGGAACAAGAAGAGTAATCTAGTCCGATACCCATAAAAAAAGCCGGCTCTTTCAAGCCGGCTTTCTTATGCGGCGCTTCGACACGGGAGGCGAAGCGCGATGCTCGGTTTATGCAGCCGCATTGGCCGTTGCCAGGGCTACCGCTTCCTTAGCATTCTTCGAGAAACGCTCACGAAGACCTTGGAAGAATACAAACGCCGCTGGTACTAGCAAACAACCTACGAAGGTCGCAGCACAAATACCACCAAACGCTGCCCAACCAATGGCTTGCTGTGCGCCTGCACCGGCAGAAGCTGCAATCATCAGCGGAATCTGACCAATAGCGAATGACAATGCGGTCATAAGAATCGCACGCAGACGCAGACGGGTTGCAGTAATGGCCGAATCGACCAGACCCATACCGTCGGTTTCGCGCAGCTGCTTGGCAAATTCCACAATCAGAATCGAGTTACGTGCTGTCATACCAATCAGAAGTACCAATGCAATCTGAGTGTACAAGCTCACCGTGCCGCCGACTGCGAAACAGGCCAACAAAGTACCCAGTGCTGCGGTCGGTACTGGCAGTAGAATCGCCAGTGGAGTTAACCATGACTCGTACTGAGCCACTAGCAGCAGGTATACGATGACCATGGCCGCAGCAAACGCAACCGCTGCAGCGTTACCGGCTTCTTTCTCTTGGCGAGACAAACCAGACCACTCGTAGCTATAACCTTGCGGCAATTCAGCAGCTAGCTCTTCTAGCGCAGCAATCGCATCACCAGACGAGTACCCAGGTGCTGGAATACCGTTGATCAGTGCCGAACTGTTGATGTTGTATCGAACCAAAGTCGCTGGAGTGAATACGATCTCTGTATCGACCAAGTTACCTACACGCAGCATGTCACCCTTGTCGTTGCGAACAAACAAGCGGTCTAATGCGCGTTCGTCGTCGCGCTGCTCTGCCTTCGCTTGAACCATTACACGGAAGTTACGTCCGTCTAAGGTAAAGTCGTTCACATAGCTTCCGCCAAACTGAGCGTTCACCGTGTTAACCAGAGCGTCGATTTCAACGCCCTTCATGGCAGCGCGGTCTTCGTTGATGTCCAGTTTCATGTTTGGCGTAGCAACGCTGAAGGTTGAGAATGCTGCAGCAATTTCAGGACGCTCGTTGGCTTTTGCTAGGAAGTCATTCAGTGTGGCTTCCATTTCTGCAGGAGTACGGCCCATCTCGTCAAGCAACATGAATTCCACACCGTCAACGAAGCCAAGCTCAGGTACTGCAGGCAGACCAAACGCCATACCTAATCCTTCAGGCATCTCGTCGATAGCTTGCTGAATCTTCACGGTGAGCACGTCTTGGTGCAATTCAGGTCCACGCTCAGCCCAGTGCTTAAGCTTGGTAACCATCAAAGTCGAGTTAGACTGAGTCGATTCGTTCAACAGGTTGTAACCAGGAACCGCTACCACACTGGCAACGCCTTCCATCTGCATCACCTTTTCGGTCACAGTCGCAGTCGCCTGACGAGTACGCTCAAGCGAGGCACCTTCTGGCAGGTCGATCATGGTGAACACCACGCCTTGGTCTTCCGACGGGAATAACGCATCCGCCAGGTTGCCTTTAATACCCACGGTGCCCACTAGCAATACCGCTAGTAAACCGAAGGCCAACGCCAAACGCTTGGCAAGGAACGCAACGCCAACGCCAAAGCGTTCGGTGAAGCCTTCAAGCATTTTGTCAAAAGCTTGCAAGAATTTAGGCTTGTCTTCCATCTTCATCAACATAGCAGACAGCGCTGGAGTCAAGGTGACCGCAACCAAGGTAGAAATCAGTACCGCGATTACCAAGGTCTGACCGAATTGACCGTAGATAATACCTACCATACCGGCCATGGTCAGCGTCGGTGCGAATACCGCAACCAATACCGCAGCAGAAGCAATTAGTGGACCCAAGACGGTTTGCATGGCTTTGATGGTGGCCTGTTTTGGACAGGTCTCGCCTTCGTGCATTAAGCGCTCAACCGTCTCAACCACAATAATCGCCGCATCAACCACAATACCAATCGCCAGAATCAAACCGAACAGCGAAATGGTGTTGATGCTCATACCCAAGCCTTGCATGACTGCAAAGGTGGCGACCAAAGACACAGGAATTGCCGAACATACAATCACGGTCGCGCGCCAGGTACCCAAGAACAACCAAGTAATTGCTGTAACAAGAATTACCGCAATAACAAGGGTCTCGTAAGCCGCATCTAGGGTTACGTTGATATTGTCAGTCGCGTCGTATGCCAGCTCGTAGTCCATGCCTTTCGGGAAGTTCTTAGACATTTGCTCTAGCTGGTCACGAATATTGGCAGCAACTTCTACCGCGTTCGCTGATGGGTCTTGGTAAATCGCAAGGGTTACCGCTTGGTGACCGTTTTGGAAGGCATCGTACAAGTACTGGTTAGCACCCAGCTCTACGTCCGCCACGTCTTTAACGCGCACGATAGAGCCATCAGGGTTTGAGCGCAGACGCACTTCGCCAAACTCTTCGGCGTTTTTCAAACGACCACGCACGGTTACCGTGTATTGCCATTGGTTGTCGCCAACCACAGGCTCTGCACCCAGTGTACCGGCACTGCGAGTTTGGTTCTGGTTGTAGATGGCGTTAATTACGTCATCGGCAGTCATGTCCAAGGCCAACAGGCGCTCAGGCTTCAACCAGATACGCATCGAGTATTCTTTCTCGCCCAGAATTTCAATTTTTGAAACCCCTGGAGTACGAGCAATGCTCTCTTTTAGGTACTTAGATGCATAGTTAGAAATGGTGATCGGGTCTTTGCTGTCGTCCGGGGTGTACAAACTCGCCAACATCAACATAGACGGAGATACTTTCTCAACGAAAACACCTTCGCGCTTCACGCCTTCTGGCAGCAACGGCATGGCCGCGTTAACGCGGTTTTGCACCAAAGTCGCGGCGCGGTCAACGTCCATTCCGGTCTTGAAGAAAACGTTTAGCGAGTACTGGCCTGAGTTACCCGAGTTGGAACGCATGTAGATCATGTTCTCTACACCGTTCACCTGCTTCTCAATCACAGAAGCTACAGTATCGTTTACCACCTGGGCGTTAGCACCGCGGAAGTTCGCAAATACGTTTACGGTTGGAGGAGCAACAGCTGGGTAGAGGCCTACTGGCATCTTCACCATGGCAGCCGCACCTACCAAAGTCATCAGAATCGCGAAGACAATGGCAAATTTGGGGCGGTCAATAAAAAATCGAATCATGGATTAGCCCTCGATCGAAACAGGTTCACCAACTGCCAGGCGCGATTGCCCCTGAACAATGACTTGAGTGCCTTCTTTCACGCCGTATACAACGCGGTTTCCGTCTTGAGCATCGCCGGTGGTGATGTCAACACGAACGACCTTGCCGTCTTCAACCGCGTAAACGTAGTTTCCGTCAGGGGCACTGATAACCGCCTGCTGAGGCAGCATCATGGCATCAGCGATTCGAATCACTTGTAGCTGTGCGTACTGGCCCGAGTACAGGGTCCGGTCAGAGTTATCGAACTCAACCTTCATCGCCAGGCTACCAGTGGATGGGTTAATTTTGTTGTCAATAGACGTCACTTCGCCTTCTTGTTGCATTACAGTGCCGTCGATTAGCTGCAGACGAGCGCGGAAGTCCGCAGTGCCTTGGCGCAGATCTTCGATCATCGCTAGTAGCTTCTTCTCATCTAGGTTGAGAACCACTTCAACTTTGGCATCGTTAACAATGTTGTTCAGTACTTGACCTGTGCTGATCAGCGCGCCTTCATCAAAGGTCTTCTCACCGATGACACCAGAGATAGGGGCAACAATTTTGGTACGTTCAATGTCCAGCGCGATGCGGTCAATTTGACGCTCTAGCAGCTGTACCTGGCCTTGAGATAGTTTGAAAGTGGTTTCGACTTCGTCGCGCTCTTGCAGCGACAGGCTTTCTTTCAAGCGAGTAGCACGATCGTATTCGCGCTTGGCCATTTCAAGTTGAGTGTTGGCAATCGCCAGCTGAGAATCGAGCTCGGCTTTGGCCAGCTCGTAATCTACCGCGTCCAGTTCGTACAGCAACTGGCCTTTTTCCACTTGCTCACCGGCTTTTACGTGGGTTTTTAGCAAGTAACCTTGGGTACGGCTGCTCACTTCTACCATGTCTTTTGGTTGAACCAGTGCAGAGTGGGTTTCTACGAATTCGTTTTGGCTGGTTTGGCTGACAACCACTGGCACGCTTTGTGGCGCTAGCTCTTGATTAGCTGCCTGGTTGACTTCGCTACCACAGCCAACAAGGGTCGCTGCAACGACCATGGCTAATAGTGCTTTCTTCATTGTGTACTCCCGTGTTTTCCACTATCGCCACCTACTACCCGCATGATTCAGAAGCGATATTTTTGTGTGCCGTAAACCCAAACAAGACAGGGGTTTATTGACACTACCAAGTTAGCGCTAGTTTGCTGTGATGGATGTGTCATAGGCGTTCACCTTAGTGTGAAGCTCAGCCTATGCAGTTTTCGCGTCGAATTTCCGGGACTTAACCAACACAAAAAGCCCGCTGTTGTTGCAGCCGGCATCAAATTTGGTTTACGAGCGGAATTTCGCGTCCATCGAGACAAAACGCTACTTGTGCAGTTAAAAGATTGGGGAAAACTACCTAATTTAGGGGATGCTGAATAGTCGGGATTAGTTCATATCTGAACAGGTTGTATTTTTCCTAATGAAATCAGGCACAAAAAAAAGGGCCGCTCGGCCCTTTTGTTTTAAATATTGCGAACTACTTCACAACTCGCAAGTGACTGCGGTCTTTGTTCTTAGGTTTTGGTGATGATTCCGAAGCATTGGAATCGCTCACTAACTCAGGCGCTTGTTCTACTTCGTCTAACTCCTGCTCTAGAGGCATTTCAGACTCAAGATCGTAAGCGTCTTCCGCGTCAAACACAGTACCAGCACCGTTTTCACGAGCGTAGATAGCAATGATCGAAGCCATAGGTAACACGACTTGGTGAGGTTTTCCGCCGAAGCGCGCGTTAAAGCGCACTTCGTCATTGCCCATTTGTAAGCCGACCACGGCCGAGCTCAAAATGTTCAACACAATCTGTCCATCCTTGACGTATTGTTGCGGTACCTGAGTGCCGGCTACGGTTGCGTCCACCACAATGTGCGGTGTCAGTTCGTTATCGCTAAGCCACTCGTAGTAGGCTCGCAATAAATAAGGACGATTGGGAGACAAAGCCATGATTAGATGCTCATTCTCATTTCGCGCTCAACTTCGGTCAGCGACGCTTTGAAGCTCTCGCGCTCAAATACGCGTTTCATGTAGGCCTTGATGTCTTTACCAGCAGCAGTCTCAATTGAGATGCCCAGGACTGGCAAACGCCACAGCAGCGGAGCCACGTAGCAGTCCATCAAACCGAACTCTTCGCTCATGAAGAAAGTGTACTCGGCAAACAGAGGCGCCAAGCTCAAAATGCTTTCTTGCAACTGACGACGGCTAGCATCGGCGTTAACGCCTTTGGTGATGTTGTCCACCAACTGATACCAGTCGTTTTCGATGCGGTACATCATCAGACGGCTTGAACCGCGAGATACTGGGTACACAGGCATCAATGGAGGATGCGGGAAACGCTCGTCCAAGTATTCCATGATGATGCGAGACTGGTACAACACCAACTCGCGGTCAACCAAAGTAGGAACTGTATTGTAGGGGTTTAACTCTACCAACTCTTCCGGTAAATGGTTTGGGTCTACCTGAATGACATCAACGCTAACTCCTTTTTCAGCCAACACGATACGAGTCTGGTGGCTATGCAAATCACTGGCGCCGGTATACAGCGTCATTACAGAGCGTTTGTTGGCAGCAACCGCCATAAGTCCCCTCCAAAAATATTATTTCAAACACAGCAACGAGGAGCGAATGCTCCCCGTACACTAAACCGCACATTTTAACCGCAATTAAGGGTTAATGCACATCTTTCCAGTATTCTTTCTTCAGCAGGTAACTGAAGATAAATAGAATCACCAAGAAACCCAGTACCCAAACGCCCATGCGCTCGCGCTCTAGACGCATTGGCTCGGCGCTGTAGACCATGAATCCAGTGATGTCTTTCACCAGTTGGTCGTACTCTTCAGCGTTCATGCTGCCGCCGGTGGCAACAATGCTGCCATCTTCTTGCAGAACTGGAATACCTTGGTAAGCCTCTAACACGTGTGGCATACCCACTAATGGGAATACTGTGTTGTTGGTACCAAATGGGCGAGTCTCATCTTTGTAGAAAGACTTTAAGTAGCTGTATACCCAGTCTTCACCACGAACACGAGCGGCTAGAGTTAGATCCGGTGGCGCGGCACCAAACCACTTGGCCGAATCTTCATCGTCGATGGAGTTTTCCATCAACTCACCGATTTTGGCACCAGTGGTGATCAGCTCGTTGCGCATCACGTCGACAGGAATGTCTAAGTCCTGTGCAACGCGCTCGTAGCGCTGGTAATGGGTTGAGTGACAACCAAAGCAGCTTTCCATGAAGGCCTTGGCACCACGCTGTAGCGATTCGGTATCGTTCAAGTCGATATTCGCCTTAAACGGAACCGGTGCGCCCCCTGCGGCCAGTACCAGACTAGGTAGCAAGGCCACGATAGCAATCAATAGCTTTTTCATTATCCAGTAACCCTCTCTGGTACAGGCTTGCATTTTTCGTTCTTACTGTAGAGCCATAGGAAGGCGAAGAAACCGAAGTACAGCAGGGTGAAGATTTGCGCCAAAATCGTCTTAATGTTGTCTGATGGCAGTGCACCCAAAATACCCAGCACGATGAAGCTAACCACCAATTGAGCAATGTTCAGCTTGTGCAGGTTACTGCGGTAGCGAATCGACTTAACTTTGCAGCGGTCAATCCAAGGCAACAAGAACAGAATAACAATGGCCAAGCCCATTACGATAACACCACCCAGCTTGTCTGGAACCGCACGCAACATGGCGTAGAACGGGGTGAAGTACCATACCGGAGCAATGTGCTCTGGCGTTTTCAGCGGGTTAGCTGGTTCGAAGTTTGGCTTCTCTAGGAAGTAGCCACCGCCTTCTGGCATGAAGAAGATGACGTAGCAGAACAGAATCAGGAAGCCAGCCACACCCACAATGTCTTTCACTGTGTAGTATGGGTGGAACGGAATGCCGTCAACAGGCCAGCCGTTTTCGTCCTTGTTCTTCTTGATTTCGATGCCGTCTGGGTTGTTAGAACCCACTTCGTGCAGTGCGATGATGTGCAAGAACACCAATACAACCAGTACTAGCGGCAGCGCAATCACGTGCAGTGCGAAGAAGCGGTTCAGGGTTGCACCAGACACCACGTAGTCACCACGGATCCACAGAGTCAGGTCGTCACCGATAACCGGAATAGCACCGAACAGAGAAATAATTACCTGCGCACCCCAGTAGGACATTTGTCCCCAAGGCAGCAAGTAACCCATAAAGGCTTCAGCCATTAGAATCAGGAAGATCAACATGCCGAAGATCCACAGCAATTCACGAGGCTTTTGATAAGAGCCGTAAATCACACCGCGGAACATGTGCAGGTAGACCACCACGAAGAAGGCCGAGGCACCGGTAGAGTGCATATAACGCAGCAACCAACCGTACTCGACGTCACGCATGATGTACTCAATCGAGGCAAACGCGCCTTCCGCGGTTGGTACATAGTTCATGGTCAACCAAATACCGGTCAACAGCTGGTTTACCAGTACTAGCATGGCGAGCGAGCCAAAGAAGTACCAGAAGTTAAAGTTTTTTGGCGCCGGGTACTGACCAATGTGCTTGTTGTAGGTAGCAGTCATTGGGATACGGGCGTTAATCCAATCCATTAGTTTGTCCATTACGCGTTACCCTCCTGGTCAACACCAACCACTACGGTCGTGTCGTTTAGGTACTGGTGCGGCGGAACCACTAGGTTTAGCGGTGCAGGTACACCTGCGAATACGCGGCCAGCCATGTCGAATTTGGAACCGTGACACGGACAGAAGAAGCCGGCTTCGACGCCTTCAACTTGCTCGCCGAAAGAATCTGGCAAGTAAGTTGGTGAGCAACCCAAGTGAGTACAAATACCCACGCCGATAAAGAATTCGTCTTTAACAGCGCGCGTTGGGTTTTGCGCATAGCTTGGTTGCTGAGGTTCTTCAGAGTTAGGGTCGCGTAATTGGCCATCAAGGTTTTTCAATTCAGCCAATACTTTTTCGGTACGGCGCACAACCCAAACAGGCTTGCCTCGCCATTCCACCCGGATCAGTTGTCCAGGTTCTACTTTGCTTAGATCAATTTCGACCGGAGCACCGGCAGCTTTCGCTTTAGCGCTGGGATTCCAGGATTTAATAAAAGGTACTGCTACTCCAACAGCACCAACACCACCAATCACTGCGGTGGTTGCGGTCAGGAATCGGCGGCGTCCATTATTGACAGGCGCATTGCTCATCCACTTATCTCCCATGAGGGTGAAGGAATCTTATAGTTTTTTTATTAAGAGAGGTGACTCCCGCTTTTACAGGTTTTGCAAAAGCGCGCTCATTATAACGAAAAATTAGACAAGGATCATAGTGACTTTGGCAACTAATGTTGAGGGTTTGCTGCTTTTTTCTCTAGCTTATTGCGAATAATAGTCATAAACACTGTTTTATTAGCATTATGCAAAGTAAATTCGCCCATTTTGGGGAGCCTCAGCAAATATCAGGCAATAAAAAACCCGACCAGAAGGTCGGGTTTTTTGCAATTTCGATAGCGTAAAAATTAACGCTTCGAGAATTGTGGACGACGACGTGCTTTGCGTAGACCAACTTTCTTACGTTCAACGCGACGAGCGTCACGAGTAACGAAGCCAGCTTTACGCAGAGACGGACGTAGAGATTCATCGTACTGCATCAGAGCGCGAGTAATACCGTGACGGATTGCACCCGCCTGACCAGTAGTACCGCCACCTTTAACAGTAACAGTGATGTCCAGCTTCTCTAGAAGCTCAACCAGCTCAAGCGGTTGACGAACAACCATACGAGCAGTTTCACGACCAAAGTAAACGTCCAAAGAACGGTTGTTTACAGTGATGTTGCCGCTACCAGCTTTTACGAATACGCGAGCGGTAGAGCTTTTGCGACGGCCAGTGCCGTAGTACTGATTTTCAGCCATTTGCCTAATCCCGTTTAGATATCAAGAACTTGAGGTTGCTGTGCAGCGTGCTTGTGCTCAGCGCCAGCGTAAACTTTTAGTTTGCGGAACATTGCGCGGCCCAGAGGACCTTTAGGCAACATACCTTTAACCGCTTTCTCGATGATCATTTCTGGCTTCTTCTCGATCAGCTTCTCGAAGCTGATTTCCTTGATGCCACCTGGGAAGCCAGTGTGCGAGTAGTACATTTTGCCTTTGGCTTTGTTACCAGTAACGGTCACTTTGTCAGCGTTAACAACAACGATGTAGTCACCGGTGTCAACGTGAGGGGTGTATTCTGGCTTGTGCTTACCACGTAGGCGGCGAGCAACTTCAGTAGCCAAACGACCTAGAGTTTTGCCTTCAGCGTCAACAATGTACCAGTCGCGCTTTACGCTTTCTGGCTTAGCAGTAAAAGTTTTCATTTAACTTAAACCCAAATAAGTAGAGTCTGTCACACCGTCAAATCGCAGCTAGTGCTTTGATTCAACGAATCATTTTGCCTCGTTTAAACGCCCCTTCGAGCATTCTTAAAGGCTAAAAACATCCACCTTACGGCGGAGTAACGTGGGCAGGCGGCGAATTATAGACAATAGCGCATTAAAAATCATCAACTTTTTGCCTTAATCCCAACAAGGTGAATTAAGGTACGTGAGGCTGCGCTAAGTACTCGTGTGACTGCATCTCGGTCAAGCGAGACAAACAGCGGCGAAATTCAAATTCCAAGCCTCCGCTGGGGTACAATTCCTCGGCGGCCACTTGTGCCGAAATAATCAGTTTGACGTTGCGATCGTAAAACTCATCCACCAGCGCCAAAAAGCGCCTGGCGATGTCATCGCCGCCATAGGCTGGACCCATTGGAGTGACGTTTGCGAGCAACACAGTGTGGTAGATACGCGCCAGCTCCATGTAGTCGCGTTGGGAGCGGGGGCCATCGCACAGGGCTGTAAAGTCGACCAACAACACGCCGTCCGCCTGGCGTATAGTTTGGATCTCTCTTCCTTCAATGAGGATTGGAGTATTCTCTTTACCTTGTTCTGGTGCCAGTTGACTAAAGTATTGCAGCAATTGCTGCTCGGCTTGTTGGTCTAGCGGCCAATGGTAGATTTCTGCTTGTTCTAGGGTTCGCAAGCGATAATCGATGCCCGAATCCAACTCCATCACTTGGCAATGGCGCTTAATCAGCTCGATGCAAGGCAGAAAGCGCGCTCGTTGTAAGCCGTTGCGATACAAGTCATCTGGAACAATATTCGAGGTCGCCACTAACACCACGCCATTGGCGAACAAGGCTTCAAA
This sequence comes from Paraferrimonas sedimenticola, assembly GCF_002282855.1. GTDB lineage: Bacteria > Pseudomonadota > Gammaproteobacteria > Enterobacterales > Shewanellaceae > Paraferrimonas > Paraferrimonas sedimenticola. The sequence continues at coordinate 72,580 of NZ_NRIR01000007.1, forward strand.
CAAGGTGGCAAGGATCATGGCATCGGTGATATCCGACACAAAGAACTCGTCAAAACAAATCACTTGGTATTGCTCAGCCAAATCCGCCGCAATCTTTGGCAGTGGGTCGCTCTCGCCCTTGCGTTGATCCAGCTCGTGATGGATGCGGTACATAAAACGATGGAAGTGAGCCCGCAGTTTTCGCTCGGTGGGTAGCGCGTGGTAGAAGGTATCCACCAGATAGGTCTTACCGCGCCCAACACCGCCCCAAAAGTACAAGCCCTTAACGCTTTGCTGCTTTTTGCCAAACCATTTGCGGGCTTTTTGAACAATCCAGTGGTCTGAATTGGCCTTTGTTGTCAGTTCGTCATACAATCCTTGTAACGCCTCAACTGCGCGCTGTTGCGCCGCATCGTAATGAAAATCGGGGCGATTCAGGTCGGCTTGATACTGCTGTAGCGGTGTTAACGCAGACACTGGGGACGTTCTCTTCCTTGGGGCTAACTGGGCGGTCATAGTACCACGCCCCACTCCACCAAGGTATAGTGAGCGAAAGCGCTGAAAAGATTTAAGGAGTCTTTATGGATTGGGCACTGGTTGTTGCCGCTTTTGTCGTCGGTTCTGTGGGTGGCTATGTAGCTCGCTCGCTTCTTAGCAAGTCGAATAATGATTCCACCGGTCAATTGGACCAAGCAAAATTTGCCCTTGAGCAACAAAAACAAGAAGTTTCTGATCACTTTGCTCAGACCCATGAAATCCTTGAACAGATCACTGATCAGGTCAATCGCCTCAATACTTATTGGAACGAGTCTTCCAAGAACATGCTTGGCGAAACCGCTGAAAAACAATTGGTTACATTTACTCCAGCCACGGTTAACGACGGTCAAGACCCAACCGAGTTGCCACCGAAAGATTACGTCCACGGCTCTCAGCAAATCATTGCGCCGCCTAATACTAAGGCCAGCTAAAGCAAATTTGAAAAGTCGCTCAACGCGACTTTTTTTACGTCTTATAATTGATCAAACGTTGAAAAAATCGCGTTTCGTCCATATGCCTTTATGGAACTAAACCAGTGGACATTAGTCACACTGTCACATAACCGTTTTCGAATTGAAGCAGTAATGGAGATGCCACCTTTATGAAGAAACGCCTACTGTTTGCAAGTGCAGCGATTTTATCCGCGTCAGTGAGTCTGACCTCTTTACCCGCAACCGCCGCGTTGCCTGCCACCGTTGATGGTCAGGCTCTGCCGTCACTGGCCCCTATGTTAGAAAGGGTCACCCCAGCGGTAGTTGCTGTCAACGTGTCTGGAACCCAAACTTCTCGTCAAGGCGTACCTGACATGTTCCGCTACTTCTTTGGCCCTAACGCCCCAGAAGAGCAAGTGCGCGAACGTCCGTTTCGCGGCTTGGGGTCTGGCGTGATTATCAACGCCAAAGAAGGTTACATCGTCACTAACCACCACGTGATTGAAGGGGCCGACACCATTAAAATCGGCCTAAACGACGGTCGCGAGTACGAGGCTGAGCTCATAGGCTCGGACGCCGAATCCGATGTGGCCCTGTTAAAAATCGAGGCCAAAAACCTGACCGAGCTGGACGATGCTAATTCTGACCAGTTGCGCGTTGGTGATTTCAGTGTGGCGATTGGTAACCCGTTTGGCCTAGGACAAACCGTTACCAGCGGTATCGTCAGTGCGCTTGGACGCTCAGGTCTAGGCATTGAGAGTCTTGAAAACTTCATTCAAACCGACGCAGCGATTAACTCGGGCAACTCGGGCGGCGCTCTGGTCAACCTGCGCGGCGAGCTTATTGGGATTAACACCGCAATCGTCGCTCCTGGTGGTGGTAACGTAGGTATTGGCTTTGCCATACCAATTAATATGGTTAACAACCTAGTTGACCAAATTCTTGAGTTTGGCGAAGTGCGCCGCGGCGTACTCGGTGTGCTGGGTCGCGAGCTCGATAACGAATTGGCACAGGCCTTCGGTTTGGAAACCAAGCACGGTGCTTTTGTCAGCCAAGTGATGGAAGACAGCGCGGCCGACAAAGCCGGATTGCAAGCCGGTGACATCATTGTCAGCATCAATGGCAACCCGATTAAGTCATTCCAGGCGTTGCGTGCCAAAGTGGGTACCTATGGTGCCGGCGCCAAGGTAACCTTAGTGGTGATTCGCGACGGCAAGAAAAAGAACTTCAAAGTGACGCTAGCGCAAGCGGACATGGAAACCGCCTCAGCCGAATCCCTGCATCCGGCGCTGACCGGTGCCGAGTTGGCTAACCATGACGATGGCGTTCAGATAACCTCTGTGGCCAACAACAGCCCGGCTGCTCGAGCTGGGTTGCAAGAAGGCGATGTGATTGTTGGTGTGAACCGCTCTCGAGTACAAGGCCTGAAGGCGTTGCGAGAGCAACTCGACGATGCCAGTGGCGCAATCGCGCTCAACATCAAGCGTGGTAATTCTAGCTTGTACCTAGTACTGCGCTAATCTGGTTTCGCTCAAAAGAGGCCGGTGTGATACACCGGCCTTTGTTTTTGCCCTGATAAAAGACAATGACTTAGGCTCACTTAGTGCTAAACTGGCGCCTAAGCTTCACAAACCCTATTGCGCAGCTAAAGAATAAAATGAATCTCAAAGGCCTCTTTATTTACCTCGGCAAAGCAGTGCTACTGGGCCTCACCATGGCCGCCGTGGTTCTGTTGTTGCTGCCAATGCTGAATCAATCAAAAATCCCATCACCCTTTAGCTGGGGACAACCTAGCGCCGAGCTCAGTTTTGCCTCGGCAGTGCGCAATGCCGCTCCCGCGGTGGTCAACATCTATAGCCTGCGTCAGACTCGCGCCTTATCTCGTCCCACTCTTCAAGGTTTGGGCTCAGGAGTAATAATGAGTGAACGCGGCTACATACTGACTAACTACCACGTCGTCAGCAAGGCCGACCAAATTCTGGTGGCGCTGCAAGACGGTCGGCAATTCGTGCCCAAAGTGATAGGTACCGACCCTCTGACTGACCTAGCTGTGTTGAGTATCGAAGGCGAGGACTTGCCGGTTGTGCCCTATCGCTTAGACACCAACCCTCAGGTAGGCGATGTGGTTTTGGCAATTGGCAACCCCTATAACCTTGGCCAAACCATTACTCAAGGCATTATCAGCGCCACCGGTCGCGTCGGTATGAGTGTGACTGGACAGCAAGACTTTCTGCAAACCGATGCGGCCATTAATGCCGGTAATTCCGGTGGTGCGCTTATCGATACTCGTGGCTTTTTGGTGGGTATTAACACCGCTGCATTCCAGCTTATGGCTGAAGGTGGTGGCCACGGCATTAACTTTGCAATTCCCCTTAAGCTCGCCCACGAGATTATGGTGAAACTGGTCGAGCACGGACGCGTGATTCGCGGTGAAATCGGTATCCAAGGCATGCCTATCGACCCGCGCTGGCGGCAAATGCTCAACCTACCCAACCTGCAAGGTATTCAAGTTTCCGCAGTGGAGCCCGGTAGCCCTGCCGAAAAGGCCGGTATTCGCCCTGACGACATTATTACGGGCTATGCGGATAAACCGGTAACCAATGCGCCTGCGCTGAAAGATTACATTGCTGAATCGGCGCCAGGCAGCGAGCTTGAGCTCACCATTAACCGCGCCGGCAAGCTCTACACAGTTAACGTCATTATCGCTGAACTCAAGTAATGTCAGTCACTCGTATTCTGCTGAGTTGGAGCTCGGGCAAAGACTCGGCGTACAGCCTGCACAAGCTGGTCCAGGACCCGAAGTTTGACGTGGTGGGCTTGCTCACCAGTTTTGATGAGCGCGCCCAGCAAGTGCCGATTCAAGGTACCCCAATCAGCGCGGTGCGCTTGCAAGCTAAGGCACTTGGGCTTCCATTGGTGGAAGTCCCTATGCCAAAAGATGCCAACAACCAAGAGTACCAAGCCCAATTGCTCAGCGCCTTGAGTCAGAGTTCACTGGAGTTTGACGGCCTGGCCTTTGGCGATTTGTTTCTCGATGGCATTGTTGAGTTTCGTCGTCAGTTGTTTGAGCCCGCCGGATACAGTTGCCACTTTCCTCTGCTAGGCCAAGCCCCCGCAACTCTGGCAAGAGAGATTCAAGCCGCTGGGATTAAAGCCTTTTTGGTCAGCACCCACCACCAGCACCTTTCTAACGACTTTTGCGGACGCGAGTACGACGCGAGTTTACTTAACGACTTGCCCGAAGCAGCCTGCCCTTGTGGCGAGCGCGGAGAATTCCACAGTTTCGTTTATGACAGCCCGCAATTTGCCTTCCCACTTAGAATACGCAAGGGCCAGCAAACCATCCTTAGCTACGCGTATCAAAAGGTGAAAATGCAACTACAGACCTTTGAGGTAGAAGCATAGTTTCTAAAAATCCGACGCAAAAAAACCGGTGACCAAAGGCCAACCGGTTTTTGTTTGCTTACACACTTTTAGCTGATTCGCTCAACCTTGGCGCCTAAGCCTTGGAACTTATCTTCGATGTGCTCGTAACCGCGGTCTAAATGGTAGATGCGATCCACCACTGTATCCCCTTCGGCCATAAGGCCTGCGATAACCAAGCTGGCCGAGGCGCGCAAATCGGTGGCCATCACCTGAGCTGAGCTCAGCCCTTGTTGCCCCTCGATAATGCAGGTCGAACCCTCTAGACTCATGTTGGCACCCATACGCATCAGCTCAGGCACGTGCATGAATCGATTTTCAAAGATGTTTTCGGTAATGGTTGCTGTGCCTTGAGCCAGACAATTTAGCACACAGAATTGCGCCTGCATGTCGGTTGGGAACGCCGGATATGGCGCAGTTTTGATACTCACCGCTTTAGGCTGCTCGCCCTTCATGTCCAGCTTGATCCAATCTTCACCGCACTCAATGTGAGCCCCGGCTTCTTCTAGCTTAGACAGTACCGCTTCTAGCGAGCCCGGATCGGCGTGAGTACAGGTCACACGACCGCGAGTAATCGCACCGGCCACCAAGAAAGTACCGGTTTCAATGCGATCAGGCATCACACGGTAATCCACACCGGACAGACGCTCAACACCGGTGACGCGAATGGTGTCGGTACCGGCACCTTCGATAATGGCACCCATGGCAATCAGGCAGTTAGCCAGATCCACCACCTCGGGTTCGCGGGCAGCGTTTTCAATGACAGTTTCACCGTCGGCCAATACCGCTGCCATTAGCAGGTTCTCGGTACCAGTAACGCTCACCATATCCATAAAGATGTTAGCGCCTTTGAGGCGACCTTCGACACGAGCCTTGATGTAACCGTCTTCCACCTCGATGTCTGCGCCCATGGCTTTTAAGCCCTGAATGTGCAGATTCACCGGACGGGCGCCAATCGCACAACCGCCAGGCAAGGACACGTCAGCCTGGCCATAACGCGCCAGCAGTGGACCAAGAATTAGAATCGATGCGCGCATGGTGCGCACCAAATCATACGGGGCGCAAAACTCGGTGATCCCTTGAGGCTTGATGCTGACCTTGTGACCAGATTGCTCGACCTGAGCGCCTAAGCACTCGAGCAGGCGACAGCTAGTCGCGACGTCGCGCAATTCGGGAACATTGCTCAGAACTACATCGGAATCGGCCAACACCGCGGCCATCAGAATCGGCAGGGCCGCGTTTTTTGCACCAGAAATGCGAACCTCGCCATCGAGCGGGCCGCTGGCGTTAATACGTAACTTGTCCAAGGCGATTATCCGTTAAAAATCTTTTCGCGCTGCCACTGGGCAGAAGTGAAGGCCTTGATGGTGATGGCGTGCAAAGTGCCGTCTTGAATTTTGTCCATCAAAGGGGCGTATACGGTTTGTTGCTGCACAACACGGCTCATGCCGTCAAATTGATCGCCCACAACGATGATTTTGTAGTGTGTGCCGTCTTGGCTCACTATGATGTCTTCCGCCTCAATGGCGTCAGTTAAAATGGCTTTGACCTGTTCGCAATCCATTTAACTTTCCTATTGTTTTAATGACTGGGGGCTACGCCGACTCAGGCGCCGCCTCAAAAAGTGTTAGCTGATAAAGTTGCGCCAATTCGAGCGCCGCCTTGGGCGCGTCCAAAAACTGCAACTGCCGCTGATTTTGCTGGCTAGCCAGTTGACTCCAGCGCAAAAGTAAAGCGACACCGGCGCTATCTATATAGGTCAGCTGACTAAGATCGACACAGTTTACCTCTTTGGCGAGGTGGTAGTCATCCGTTTGCGCGATTTTTGCCACTTGAGGCATATCTAGCCGACCACTCAACGCCAGTCTGTTTGGCTCCTCTTTGAGCAAACTCAGCATCAAGAAGGGTCCTTCTGATCTCTGGGCTGGACTTTTGACTGTCCTTTTTCCGCCAGCGTAATTGTGACTTGGTCAATGCCTTGTTGGCGGATCATGGCAGCGATTTGGGATTGCTTTGAGGCCAGCAGACTCACGCCCTCTGCCACCATATCAAAGGCTTTCCAAGTGTCGTTCTTGAGGCGTCGCGCTTTGAACTGAATCTTAATGTCGGGGCGGCCCGGCTCAATGATGTTAACACCAACACTGACAATCGACTCTCCGCTAAAGTCTTGGGCAGGCTCAAAGGACACGGTTTGATTGGTGTACTCAGTGAATGCTTGCGCATAGGTGGTAACCAAGTAACTGCTAAACGCCTCAACAAAAGCGTCGCGTTGCGCGCGATTGGTCTGCCTTAAGAACTTGCCCAACACTTTGTACGCCGAGTATTGCGAGTCGATGTACGGCATGAGCTCCTCTTCAACGATCACCTTAAGGTGATCGGGATTGGTCTCAATTAACTGTCGATCTCTCTCAAAACGCGCAAAGGTCAGCTCAGAGACTTGCTGAACCAATACGTATGGGTTCTTGTGATTCAACTCGTTGGCAGTCGCTGTGGATAGACTCAATCCAAGCAACGCAGCGGTACAAATGAGAGTTCTAAAAAACGCTGTAACCATAATTAGTTGTCCGATTTTAAGCTATACAGAAATTGGCCTATCAAATCCTCGAGAACAATCGCCGAGCGAGTATCGTGAATTACGCTACCCTCTGCTAATAACTCGGTCTCATCCTCCAAGAAAAACCCTGGGGTGAGGCCTATGTATTGTTCCCCGAGTAACCCCGAAGTTAATATTGAGACCGTTGAATTGTCAGAAAATTCGCGATAACGACCATCCATTAATAAAGTCACTCGAGGTGATAAGAGTTCTGGGTCCAGCTCTATCTTCGCCACTCGCCCAACCACAACGCCACCGACTTTCACCGGTGAGCCGGCCTTCAAGCCGCCAATGTTGTCAAACACAGCGCTGACCTGATAACTGTCGTTAGAAGGGCTTAAATCCACATTGGCCACGCGAACCACCAAGATAGCCAAAGCGGCTAAACCTGCCAGCATGAAAGCGCCAACCATTAATTCCATTTTGCGAGTATTCATGTGTTATTTCCCAAACATAATGGCAGTTAATACGAAATCTAGGGCCAAAACGGCCAATGAAGAATGCACCACGGTGGCCGTGGTTGCTCGGCTGATACCTTCTGGATTAGGGGTAGCATCGTAGCCTTTAAACACTGCAATCCAAGTCACTACAAAGGCGAACACCAAAGACTTAATTATGCAATTGACTATGTCCTGGCGCCACTCGACCGCGGCTTGCAAAATAGACCAGAACGCGCCCGAATCAATTCCCTTCCAGTCAACGCCAACCAAATGACCGCCCCAAACGCCGACGGCGCAGAACATCAGCGCCAACATGGGCATACTGATAACGCCCGCCCAAAAGCGCGGCGCAATCACCTGACGCAAAGGGTCCACCGCCATCATTTCCATACTGGATAGCTGTTCGGTGGCCTTCATCAAACCAATCTCAGCGGTCAGTGCAGAACCGGCACGCCCAGCAAATAACAGGGCCGTCACCACAGGGCCGAGCTCTCTAAGAAGGCTCAATGCCACCATAGGACCCAGCGACTGCTCGGTGCCAAAGTCCACCAGTATGGTGTAGCCCTGCAAAGCGATGACCATGCCGATAAACAGACCGGAAATCACCACAATCGAAACCGATTGCACCCCAACCACATACAGCTGACGCACCAACAAGGGAAAACTCTTGCGCGGCGTCGGCTTGGCGACAATTGCCGAAATCAACATCAGAGCGGCACGGCCTAACGCCTGAGTCCAATCCAAGCCTTGACGCCCTAAACGGGCAATGGCATCCATTACTTTAACTCCTGCTGATAATCTGGTGCAGACATGTGAAACGGCACAGGACCGTCGGCGCGCCCTTGCATGAACTGGGCTAGATGAGGGTCTGGGTTGTCTTTTAACTCTTGCGGCGTGCCTTGAGCTATGATGCGCTGGTCGGCTATCACGTAGGCATAATCGGCGATCGATAGCACTTCTTCAACGTCGTGAGATACCACTACAGAAGTCAGGTGCAAGGCTTGGCTTAGGTCTTTAATGAGCTTAACTAATACCCCCATGGAGATGGGGTCTTGTCCGGCAAAAGGCTCGTCAAACATCACCAGCTCCGGCTCGAGCGCAATGGCGCGAGCCAAAGCGGCACGACGCTGCATTCCACCGGAAAGCTCAGACGGCATAAGCTGCGCGGCGCCGCGCAAGCCTACGGCCTGCAACTTCATCAGCGCCAACTTGCGAATTAGCTCCTCGGGCAGATTGGCGTGCTCGCGCAGTGGAAAAGCCACGTTGTCCAACACCGACATATCGGTAAACAGCGCGCCACTTTGAAACAGCATGCTCATGCGGCGTCTGAGCTTGTAAAGCTCGCGTCGCGACAGCGCATTAATGTCATGCCCGTCAAACAATACTCGACCAGCGTCGGGTTTTAGTTGACCTGCTAGCAGTTTCAGCAAAGTGGTTTTACCAATGCCTGAAGGCCCCATAATGGCAGTGACTTTGCCCGGTTCGATAGTGAGTGAAATGTCGCTGAAAATTGCCCGCTGACCGCGGTGAAAACTGAGGTTATTTACTTCCACCAAAGGCTGTTTTGGGGTCATAATCCCTACCCATTATTGATATTTTCGGTGATGGCATTCCGCGCCAAACACGGTCGTTTAGTTTACGTTTTTGCCATATACGACACAAGTTTGCCATCGGACCACTTCCAATTAGACAGGGAAACGGCGAAAATGCCCGCTGAACTTGTTACAGCCAAGCATCATGTTAATTAATCTTGCATTACTTATTGGTGGCCTGTTAGCACTCATTTGGAGTGCTGACCGCTTTGTATACGGCGCCTCGGCCTTTGCCCGCAACATGGGACTGCCCCCATTGCTAATTGGCCTGACGATTGTCGCTATGGGCTCCAGCGCACCGGAAATGTTTGTCGCTGCGACCGCCGCGTTAGACGGCCGACCAGACACAGCTGTGGGTAACGTATTAGGCTCAAATATCGCCAATATCACCTTGATCCTTGGGGTGACCGCCAGTATCCGTGTGATCGCGGTTGACTCTTCTACCTTGATTCGCGAAATCCCGCTGATGCTAGCAGCGAGTCTGTTAGCGGGCTGGTGCATTTACGACGGCTACCTTGAGTATACCGAAGCGGTCATTTTGTTGGCCGCTTTCTTAGCTGTCATGGGTTACCTGATTTGGCACGCTCTAGATCAACGCGGCAGGCGCCCCGACAAACTGGCGCGCGAGACCGATGACGACATTCCTGCAGATGTGACCACCGGCAGTGCGCTGGGATGGCTGGCGGTCGGTCTAGTCCTACTGCCGCTAAGTTCCGATTGGTTGGTCGAGGGTGCGGTGGGGATTGCCCAGTACTTCGGCATGTCGGATTTAATGATCGGCCTGACCATCATCGCCATTGGCACCAGCTTGCCTGAGTTGGCCGCCAGTATTGCCAGCTTGATGAAAAACGAGCACGACCTCGCGGTGGGTAACGTGGTTGGCTCCAATTTGTTCAATATTCTGGCCGTGTTGGCGATTCCCGGCTTTATTGCCCCAAATGTGTTGGATGCCAACGCCTCGGGACGAGATTTGTATATTATGTTAGCCACCAGCGGCTTGCTGGCGTTGCTATTGGTGCTCGGCGGGAAGCCTCGCCAACTCAAGCGCTGGCACGGGTGGTTATTCTTGGCCATTTTTATCGGTTACCAAGTCACCCTATTCGTCAGCCGCTAAACCATTATTGGAACTTGCAACTTTATGAGCCACACAGCACAACAACTCATTCAATGGGGCCGTGACGTTGTCGATATCGAGAATTCGGCACTAGAACAACTACACAAGCACATAGATTCCAGCGATTTTGTGCAAGCTTGCGAGCTTTGCCTTAAGACCAAAGGCAAGGTCATTGTCATGGGCATGGGAAAATCTGGCCACATAGGCAACAAGATTGCCGCGACCTTGGCCAGCACCGGTACCCCCGCATTTTTTGTCCACCCAGGCGAAGCCGCTCATGGGGATTTGGGCATGCTGTCTGATAAGGATCTGGTGATTGCCATTTCCAATTCTGGCGAAGCCCACGAAATCCAAACCCTGATGCCGGTGATCAAGCGCATGGGCTTGTCATTGATTGCCATTACCGGCCGCCCAGAGTCCAGCTTGGCACAACTAGCCGACGTGCATTTAAGCATCGCGGTTGGCGAAGAAGCCTGCCCATTAGGCTTGGCACCGACCACCAGCACCACTGCGACCTTGGTGTTAGGTGATGCGTTGGCAGTCGCTTTATTGCAAGCTCGCGGCTTTACTGCTGACGATTTTGCCCTGTCACATCCGGGTGGCTCGCTGGGACGTAAACTTTTATTAAAAGTCTCGGACATCATGCACAAGGGTGATGCGCTGCCGACCGTATCGCCACAGCACACCATCGCCGAAGCCCTGTTGGAAATTTCCGCCAAAGGTTTGGGGATGACCGCGGTCGTAGACGACAATCAAGTACTACTAGGCTTGTTCACCGACGGTGATTTGCGTCGAGTCATTGATGCTGGCGTGGATTTGCGTGAAAGCCGCATCGATCAAGTGATGACCGCAAATTGTGTTACCTTAGAACAAGATGTGTTGGCCGCCGAAGCACTAAAAATCATGGAACAACACAACATTAACGGCATCTTACTAGTAGACGCTGAGAAACGCCCTGTGGGTGCACTGAACATGCTCGACTTGGTTCGAGCTGGAGTCCTGTAATGACACAGCAAAGCCTTTACGGCCCAGTTGACGATGCCATATGGCAAGCCGCGAAAAACATCAAACTGCTGATTTGCGATGTGGATGGTGTATTTTCTGACGGCCGCATTTATTTGGGCAATCAGGGCGAAGAGCTAAAAGCCTTTCACACTCGCGATGGCTACGGGGTTAAAGCCCTGCTGTCTGTGGGCATTGAAGTGGCGGTAATTACCGGACGCCAGTCCAACATAGTACAACAGCGCATGCAGCAGCTGGGACTGAGCGAAATTCACCAAGGCGTTGAAGACAAATTATCGGTTTACCAAGCACTGGTATCGCGCATGCACCTGCGTCGCGAAGACGTGGCTTATATTGGCGACGATTTGGTGGATTTAGAAGTCATGGCTGAAGTTGGATTGGCGGTGGCCGTTGCTGATGCACATCCGCTGGTACTTAAGGCGTGTGAGTATCACACTAGCCTGCCTGGCGGTCGTGGTGCGGTGCGCGAGCTGTCGGACTTAATTCTGCAAAGTCAGGGCAAGCTGGCGCAAGCCACAGGGTTGAGTGTATGAGTCGCGCCAATCTAATTGGTTTGATTATGATTGCAGCAGCTGCCGCGCTGTACATTCAGTCCGAGCTGAAAAAAGACTCTGACTTGGCCGGCGCCAACCAAAATGACTACCCGCCAGATTTTATTGCCACCCAGCTGAAATCTCGAGTGTACGATGAAACCGGTAAACTCAACTCCCGCGTTCAAGCTCGTTCGATGGAGCACTATCAGGCGTTGAACCTGACGATATTTGAGCGCCCGACTTACAGTTTGTACCCCAATGAAGGCCAATCTCATTGGCAGTTAGGGGCGAATATCGGCACCCTATACAACGACACTCAGCAAGTCATGCTCGAAGACCAAGTGGTGATTAACGCCATCAGCCCCAACGAGCCGATTAAGTCGATCAATACCAGTTATATCGAGTTGTCGCTGGGGGACATGATCATGACTTCCAATCGTTCGCTAACCATTCAAGGCGATGATTTTGAACTTCAAGGCTTAGGCTTAAAGGCGGATCTCAACGCCAACACAGTCAACCTACTCAGCCAGGTAGAAGGAACCTACTATGTGGAATAAATCCCTAGCGGCGCTGCTATTTAGCGCCCTTGTCAGCACTTCTGCCGCCGCGGTGACCGCTGACTACTTACAGCAAGTGACGATTAACTCGGATACACAAAGTGCCGATATCAACGAAAGCCTGATCATTTTTGATGGCAACGTGGTAGTGCGTCAGGGCAGCATGGAAATCAAAGCCGACCGCCTGACCGCTCAGACCAACGAAGACAAAACCGCCAAAGTCTTGGTCGCCACCGGCCAACCGGCCACCTACGAGCAGGTAATGGAAAACGGCGCGCCGGCCAGCGCCTCTGCCGAAGAGATTCGTTACGACATTGCCACCAGCACTTTGACCATGATTGGCAACGCCTCGCTTGAGCAAACCGGCAACAAGGTCACCGGCCATCAAATTCGCTACAACATGGAAACTCAGCGGATCATCGCCGAGAGCTCGCAAGGCAGTAACGACCGAGTCACCACCATTTTGCAGCCGAGCCAGCTCGAGCAAGAACAACAAAAGCAAGACAAGTCGTCGCAGAACCAAGGATAAGCCAGTACCTATGAAAGTCTCTACCTTGACCGTCAGCAATGTGGCCAAAGCCTACAAGGGCCGCCAAGTGGTTAAAGACGTCAGCTTGCAAGTGAATACCGGACAGGTCATCGGCTTGCTTGGTCCTAACGGCGCTGGCAAAACCACTACCTTTTACATGGTGGTCGGTTTGGTAAAAAGCGATGCGGGCAGCATTCACATCGACGATGAGAATCTCACCCTTGCGCCCATGCACGAACGCTCTCGTCGCGGCATCGGTTACTTGCCGCAAGAAGCCAGCATTTTTCGCAAGCTGTCGGTAGTGGATAACATAATGGCGGTGCTTGAGACCCGCAAAGACTTGTCTAAAGACCAGCGCAACCACGAGCTTGAATACCTACTCGAAGAGTTTCACATCACCCACATTCGCGACAATTTGGGCATGAGTCTGTCCGGTGGTGAGCGTCGTCGTGTTGAAATCGCTCGCGCTCTGGCCGCTAATCCCAAGTTCGTCCTGCTTGATGAGCCCTTTGCCGGAGTTGACCCCATCTCGGTTATCGACATTAAGAAGATCATCGAGCAACTGAAAAACCGCGGTCTAGGGGTGTTGATTACCGACCACAATGTTCGCGAAACCCTAGACGTTTGCGAGCGCGCTTACATCGTTAGCCACGGCGCCTTAATCGCCGAAGGTGCGCCAGCCGAGATTCTCGATAACCAACAGGTACGCGCAGTGTACTTAGGCGAACAGTTCAGGCTATAGTTATTTGGTTTAATAAAATCCTAATTCGCCTTTAGAACAAAGAAAATAACAAGGATTTTCGCAGTAAGATGAAAGCCTCTCTCCAGCTCAAACTGGGGCAACATTTAACGATGACCCCCCAATTGCAACAGGCCATTCGTCTGCTGCAATTGTCTTCATTAGAGCTACGACAAGAAATTCAAGAGGCCCTCGAGGCCAACCCACTGCTGGAACAAACAGAGAACTCTGAAGCCAGCAGCAGTGACAGCGACTCCCTGACGCCCGTCAATACCGCCCAAACCGAAAGTAGCGACAGCAACGATTCTGCCGACAGTGACAATAGCTCGATGGAAGCTGGCGATGCCATCAATCAAGAGTCCGTTAGCGATGAGCTGCCAATGGACACCACTTGGGACGAAATGTACTCCGCCGCCAGCGCGCCGAGTACACCGGCGGTAAGCCGCGACGACGACCGCGTGTTTCAGGGCAGCACCAGCGAGTCCCTGCAAGACCATCTCGAGTGGCAAATGCAGCTGACCCCCTTTAGCGATATGGATCTGGCGATTGCAACAGCGATTGTCGATGCCATTGATGAAAAGGGTTACCTGACCCAATCGGTGGAAGACATAGTCGAAGCGGTTGGCGACGCTGACGTTGAGGTGGAAGAAGTGATGGCTGTGCTCAAGCGAGTACAGCACTTTGATCCTATTGGTGTGGCCGCGCGCTCCTTGCAAGAGTGCTTGCAAATCCAGCTCAATCAGTTCGACAAATCGACACCGTCTTTGGAGGCGGCGTTGGATTTGGTCACTAACCACATGGAATTATTAGCAACCCGCGACTTTCGCCAATTGATGCGTAAGGCTAAACTCAAAGAAGCCGAGCTGAAATTAGCCTTAGATCTGATCAAGACGCTAAACCCTAATCCGGGCTCGCAAATCCAAGTCGAGGAAGAGCAGTACATAGTTCCAGACGTATCCGTCACCAAGAAAAAAGGTCGTTGGGTGGTCGAACTGAATCCAGATAGCATGCCGAAAATCGGCGTCAATCAACAATACGCGGCATTGGCCAGCTCCGCCCGAAGCAAGTCGGACAGCCAATTTATTAAAGGGCATCTGCAAGAAGCCCGTTGGTTCATTAAGAGCCTGGAAAGCCGCAACGACACGCTTTTAAAAGTTTCCAACTGTATTGTGAAATTCCAGCAAGGTTTCTTCGAGTATGGCGAAGAAGCCATGAAACCTATGGTGTTGAACGATATCGCGGAAGCGGTCGATATGCATGAGTCGACCATCTCTCGGGTCACGACCCAAAAATACATGCACACCCCTAGAGGCATCTTTGAGCTTAAGTACTTTTTCTCCAGTCATGTGGGTACCGACGATGGAGGCGAGTGCTCGTCTACCGCGATCCGAGCGTTGATCAAAAAGCTGGTTGCTGCTGAGAATCCCAAAAAACCATTAAGCGACAGCAAGATGGCGCAACTTTTAGCGGAACAGGGAATCAAAGTAGCTAGGCGAACCATCGCCAAGTACCGGGAGGCTATGCTCATACCGCCCTCTAATCAAAGAAAAAGCTTGTAACCAAAGCCATAAGGAGTTGTTTTATGCAAATCAATCTAACTGGCCACCACGTTGAAATCACCGATTCCCTGCGTGATTACGTTGAAACTAAGTTCGCAAAGCTTGAACGACATTTCGATCAGATTAATAATGTCTACGTTGTATTGAACGTCGAAAAGCTGCAGCAAAAAGCCGAGGCCAGTGTGAATCTGCCAGGTGGCGAAGTATTTGCAACTTCAGAGCATACCGACATGTATGCCGCCATAGACTCGCTTATCGACAAGCTGGATCGCCAAGTGATCAAGCATAAAGAGAAGTTAACCAGACACTGAGATGGAAATTAAAACCATATTGGTACCGGGTTGCGCTCAATGCGCAACCCCAGGTAGCAAAAAAAAGGTGCTTCAACTCATTAGCGAGTTGGCCGCCGAACAAGCCCCAGCGCTATCACAAGAAGATGTATTTGAAGCTTTGCTGGCCCGTGAAAAAATGGGCAGCACAGGCATTGGTAACGGCATTGCCATTCCACATGGCAAGCTGGAAAACATCGACAAGCCGATTGCTGTGTTGGTGAAATGCGAAACCCCAATTCCCTTCGACGCCATCGACAACCAACCGGTTGATCTCCTGTTTGCCTTATTTGTTCCAAACGATGACGCCAAATTGCATTTAAAGACATTGTCACAAATGGCCGCTACTCTTGCAGATAAGCGCATTTGTAAACAATTGCGAAGAAGTCATACCGATAAGGAACTGTACGAGGCCGTTTGCGAACAATGAAACTAGTGATCGTCTCGGGCCGCAGCGGCTCAGGCAAATCTCACGCCCTCAAAGTATTAGAAGATTTAGGCTACTACTGCGTAGATAACCTGCCTTTACCTTTGATGCCGGCGCTGTTGACCGAGTTAGAAGGCCGCTGTCAATCAGTGGCGATCAGTATCGACGTTCGCAATATTTCGATTTCGCCCGAGCAGCTTGAGCACCAGCTCACCAATTTGCCCGAGCACATGGACGTCACTCGTTTCTATTTGTACTCCGAAGACGAAGTGCTGCTCAAGCGCTACTCGGAAACCCGCCGCTTGCACCCTCTGAACCAGTACCAGGGTTCGCTACTGCAGGCGATTGCACAAGAGAAGCAATTGTTAGCGCCGCTGGCCAACATTGCCGATCATTACATAGATACCAGCAAGCTCACCATTTACGAATTGGCGGATACCATTCGCGAGAGTTTGTTTGGTGCTGTGCCCAAAGAGCTCAAGCTGACCTTTTTGAGCTTTGGCTTTAAGCACGGCATGCCCCGCGAAGCCGATTATGTGTTTGATGTGCGCTTTTTGCCAAACCCGCATTGGGAGCCTGAGCTTCGCCCCCACACCGGTCTTGAAAAACCGGTAATAGACTACCTAGATAAACAAGAGTCCGTGCAAAAGCTGATGGACCAGGTGGGTGAATTCATCAATACCTGGCTGCCATCCCTTGAGCAAAACAACCGCAGCTATGTCACCTTTGCCTTTGGCTGTACTGGCGGAAAGCACCGCAGCGTGTATCTCGCCGACCAGCTTGCCAAGCGCTTTGCCGAATGCCCGCATAAAGTCGACGTGCGCCATCGGGAGCTTCAATGAGCCGAGTGTCGGCTCAAGTCACTATCTGCAATAAGCTCGGGCTGCACGCTCGAGCGGCTACAAAACTCGCCCAACTCGCTCAGCAGTACGATGCCACAGTCACCCTGCAACAAGGGGAGAAAACCGCCAGTGCGGCCAGCGTATTGGGGCTGCTGATGCTTGAGAGCAGCATGGGCAAACGCATTGAAGTCATCGCCGAGGGTGCCCAAGCGCAAAGCGCCTTAGACGCGGTTTGCCAGCTGATTCAAGCGCGCTTTGACGAGAGCGAGTAAAGCCTCAGTTAGCCACATCAGACCTGATATTTATGTTGAAGTAAGATAGACTTAGCCCATCAAAAACAAGGGTGATAGGCATGGCGCTAGACGTACTTGAACCACAAAGCAGCGACGAACAACTGCACAAGGTCAATCGTGCTTTAAGTAGCGGTATGTTTGTGCACGTGCGTCAGATGCTGCATCAAATGGCCTGCGCCGACGTCGCCCTATTGCTCGAATCCTCTCCTATTCGCACCCGCTTAGTCCTTTGGCAAATGGTCGACCATGACCAGCAAGGTGAGATCCTTGAAGAACTGCCTGAAGATGTAAAAGACGCTCTGATCAGCCAAATGAGCGCCGAGAGTTTGGCGGCCGCCACCGCGGGTATGGACACGGATGACTTGGCCTACATTTTGCGCAGTCTGCCCGACTCTGTGTACCAGCAAGTGCTGGTGTCCATGGACAGTCAGGACCGAGCTCGGGTTGAGCAAGCCTTGTCCTACCCAGATGACACCGCCGGCAGTCTGATGAACACGGATACCGTGACCATTCGCCCGGACGTTTCTGTGGATGTGATTCTGCGTTACTTGCGCTTGCGCGGCGAACTGCCCGAGGCCACCGATACTTTGTACGTGGTCGACAAGCAAGACGTTTTACTTGGCGGTTTGGCAATTACCACCCTGCTCACCTGCGACCCCAATATCACCATTAAGAAGCTGATGAATCGCGAGTTAGAAGCGATTGGGGTAGACATGGAAGACACCAAGGTGTCGCAACTGTTTGAGCGCCACGACTGGATATCGGCGCCGGTGGTGGACGACAAGGGCAAGTTGCTAGGCCGTATTACCATTGATGACGTGGTAGATGTAATTCGTGAGGATGCCGAACACTCCATGTTGAGTATGGCGGGTATGGAAGACGACGTGGACACCTTTGGTCCCGTGTTTAAGTCCACCTTGCGCCGTACCCTTTGGCTTACCGTTAACTTGTTCGCAGCCCTGTTGGCGGCCTCGGTGAGCAACATGTTCGAAGGCACTTTGGAGCAGTTTGCCACCATCGCTATTTTGATGACCATTGTGCCGTCGATGGGCGGTGTGGCCGGTAACCAGACCCTGGCGCTGGTGATTCGCGGTCTGGCACTGGGCCACATCAGCGATTCTAATGCCCGCTGGCTGGTGGGCAAAGAGCTCGCCATCGGCTTTCTAAACGGCCTGATTTGGGCATTGCTCATCTACGCTGTGGTGTGGATATGGAAAGACGACTCAGCATTGGCCTTGCTGATAAGCGGCGCCATGCTGGTCAACCTCACCATCGCAGGCCTGGCCGGCGCCGCTATCCCATTGCTTTTGAAAAAGCTCAACATCGACCCAGCGCTCGCCGGCGGTATGGCACTGACCACTATCACAGACGTAGTGGGCCTTTTCGCCTTCCTCGGCCTAGCCACCCTAGTCCTGCTCTAACCCAGCACTAAACTCAAAAACAATTAGCACCAACCTTGGCTTTTTACCACTAACCACCACTAGCGCAAATAGCCCACAGCTTACTAACAGGGGACAGTCCCCTACCCCAAATTCCGCCGCTTTTATCCACAGCTGCCTAATATTCACAAAAAAAGCGCCAAAATTGGCGCTTAATCTATTCACACACTTACTCACAGGGGACTGTCCCCTAGGGTGGTTTTGCTCTGTTTTATCCACAGAGCTTACTTTTGGGGGAGTTTGCGTGACTAATTTCCGGCGATCTTCATGCTCTCTAGCAAGATGGCGCCGGTACCGATGGACGAGCGGGTTTCGCGCTGGTTATCGATAGCGACTAGGTTGGCGTACATGTCCTTTAAGTTACCGGCGATGGTGAACTCTTCCACTGGGTATTGAATCTGACCGTTTTCAACGTAGAAACCGGCGGCACCGCGTGAGTAGTCACCGTTAACCGTGTTGACCCCTTGGCCCATCACTTCAGTGACAAGAATGCCGCGGTCCATTTGTTTGAGAATACCGTCAAAATCGACACCGGTATCGGCGATGTGCCAGTTGTAGATACCACCGGCGTGACCCGTGGTTTGCATCCCCATTTTTCGTGCTGAATAGCTGGTCAGCAGGTACTGTTGCAACACGCCGTCTTTAACGATATCCGCCGCCTTAGTGGCAACACCTTCGGAATCGTAGGCCGCGCTGCCGAGGCCACCCTTGATCAGTGGGTTTTCATGGGCCTGGAACCAGCTTGGGAACAGCTGCTTACCTACTTTGTCGAGCAAGAAGCTGGACTTGCGGTACAAGGCACCACCGCTAATGCCGTGAATGAAGTGGCCAATCAGACCTGTGGCAATCTCGCGGTCAAACACTACAGGTAAGGTTTGAGTGTCCAGTTTGCGCGCGCCCAAACGCGAGTTCACTTTCTCCGCTGCCTTGCTGCCAACTCGCTCTGGGGTCCAAAGTTCGTCGAAGTTGCGCGCCGAGGTGTAGTCGTAATCGCGCTGCATACGCCCGTCTTGCTCGGCGATGGCCACCATACTCAAGCCGTAGCGACTGGTGAGCTTGCCGTGCAGAAAACCGTGGCTATTGCCATACACCTTAATGCCGGTGTGAGCCGAAGCATTGGCTCCGTCGGACTGGCTAATGCCAGCATCAAAGGCGGCGGTTTCCGCGCGCAACGCCAAAGCTTCTAATTCAGCAGGAGTAAAGTTGCGGGGATGACACAAGTCCAAATCAGGTACGTCGGTGGCCATTAATTCAGCATCGGCCAGGCCATTGGCTTTGTCCGCTTGGGTGTACTTGGCAATGCTAAAGGCCGCCCCTACCGCTTGCTTAATCGCTTCTGGGGATAGGTCGGATGTCGAAGAAGTACCTTTACAACCGTTTAAGTACAAGCTGATACCCAGCGCGCCGTCTTGGTTGAATTCAACGGTTTCCACTTCGCGATTGCGAGTACCAACCGACAAGCCTTGTTGACGAGAAATGGCCACCTCGGCTTGGTCTGCGCCCAGTTTCTTGGCCTGCTCAACCGCATCGGCCACTGCGACTTTTAGTCGCTCCAATTGTTGGGTTAATTCTTGTTGGCTCACCGCCACTCTCCCTTGATTAGCTTGAGGCTAGCATAACAGATGTTACCCACGACTTTTGCAGGCTTTTGCGTAAATTCCGCCAAGAAGCTGTTAATATAGAAGGTTATCAGCTCTAACCAATCGAATTTCCAATCATGAATTCAAAGACCAAAAATCGAGCTCAGTCCCAGAGCTTCGACAATTCACAAGATCAAGACGTGGATTTTGTCAGTAAATCCGAACTTAAGCGGGCATCCGAAGCACTGCAAAAGCTCGGCCTTAAGCTGGTCAACTTACCCGCCGCCAAATTGGCCAAAGTGCCAGTGCCTGATGAACTCATGGACGCCATCGAGCTAGCTCACCGACTTGAAAAAAAACACGAAGCCAAACGCCGTCATATGCAATACATTGGCAAGCTAATGCGCAACATAGACGTTGAGCCAATTGAGCAGGCGATGTTTGAGTTAGAAAACGAGCACAATCTGGCCAATGCCAGGTTCCACGCGCTTGAGCAGCAGCGCGACGCCATCGTCAAAGACGGCAACTCTGCGATCGAAGCCTTGATGGCCGAGCATCCTGATCTCGATCGTCAGCGTTTGCGTAATTGGGCACGTCAGGCGAGCAAAGAAGCCGCCGCCAACAAGCCGCCTAAAGCCAGTCGCGAGATTTTTAAGTACTTGCGCGAGCAACTACTGGATTCGGAATAAGGGATAGGAGCCGCTGCATGCAGCCCATTGAAGCCATTTGGCAAGACATTAAACAAGAAGCCCTGTGCCAAGCACAACGCGAGCCTTTTTTGGCCAGCTACTTTCACTCAAGCATTATCGGTCACAACGACTTAGGCGCGGCGTTGAGCTATCTACTGGCCAACCAGCTAGGCGACGAGACCATGCCGGCAATCAGCCTGCGCGAAGTGATTTTGGGCGCCTACCTCCGCCACCCTCAGCTGGTTGAATACGCCGCTCACGATATTTGTGCGGTCAAAGAGCGCGACCCTGCTATCGAAGACTGCTCCACCGTATTGCTCTACCTTAAAGGCTACAAAGCGTTGCAAGCGCACCGCGTTAGCCATTGTTTGTGGAGCAACAATCGCAAAGCCTTAGCGCTTTACCTACAGAGCCGAGTATCAGCCACTTACGGCGTCGACATTCATCCCGCCGCCCAAATCGGCAAAGGGGTCATGTTTGACCATGCCTCTGGCATTGTCGTCGGCGAGACTTGCGTTATCGAAGACAATGTCTCCATCTTGCAGTCCGTGACCCTCGGGGGAACCGGTAACGAAGTGGGCGACCGCCACCCTAAAATTCGCCAAGGGGTGATGATAGGCGCTGGTGCCAAAGTACTAGGTAATATCGAAGTGGGCGCTGGTGCTAAGATTGGTGCCGGCTCAGTGGTACTGTCGCCAGTGGCCCCACACACCACTGTAGTAGGCATTCCAGCTAAGGTTGTGGGCAGCCCATCAACCGCCATGCCCGCACTGGACATGGACCAAAACGTACTCAAAGACTAATATCCTCGGTCATTAGACCAGTATTTTGCTGCGATTGTCGGCGAAAACTCTATAATGGTGCGAAACTGCGCGTTAGTTCACATGCTAGCGCGCAACTTACTATGGACTAACACAATGCTGCACGTTAGCATCAAGTTAGCCCTAAAGTTTCCGAGGATGGCTTCAAAATGTCGAATAAGCGCCAAGTGTTACTCATAAATGGTCCCAATCTCAACCTGTTAGGTCAGCGCGAGCCGGAGCACTATGGACAACAAACCCTAGCGCAAATCGTCGATGGACTCTCGCAACAAGCACAATCATTGGATCTCGCCCTTGAGCACATCCAATCCAATGCTGAGCACGAGCTGATTGATGCCATTCATCAAAGCCAAGCGGATTTCATTGTGATTAATCCGGCGGCTTTTACCCACACCAGCGTTGCTCTACGCGACGCCCTTAGTGGTGTGAAAATACCTTATATCGAAGTGCACCTATCTAACGTGCACGCCCGCGAGCCTTTCCGCGCTCACTCATACTTTTCCGACAAAGCGGTGGGTGTGATTTGTGGACTGGGTGCGCAGGGTTACCAATTTGCCTTAGAAGCCGCAGCCAATTACCTGCGCGCTTTGAAAAAATAACAAGACTGAGAGAGTTGCTATGGACATTCGTAAAATTAAAAAACTAATTGAATTGGTTCAGGAATCCGGCATTGCCGAGCTAGAGATCACCGAGGGTGAAGAGGCGGTACGCATTTGTCGCCAAGGCCAAGTTGCCGCCGCTCCACAAGTGCTTCAAGCGCCTGTTGCTGCCGCACCTGCTCCAGCTGCTGCCCCTGCTGCTCCGGCCCCTGCCGCTGCAGAAGCCCCAGCCGTTGCTTCTGGTCACACCCTGAAATCACCAATGGTTGGTACTTTCTACACTGCATCTAGCCCAGGCTCCGCACCTTTTGTTGAAGTAGGCCAGCAAGTGAACGTTGGTGACACTCTGTGCATCATCGAAGCGATGAAAATGATGAACCAAATCGAAGCCGACAAGGCCGGTGTGGTTAAAGCCATCCTAGTAGACAACGGTGAGCCAGTTGAGTTTGACGAACCTCTGTTCATCATCGAATAAGAAGGCGTTGAACTATGTTGGATAAAGTAGTCATCGCAAACCGAGGCGAAATCGCGCTTCGTATTTTGCGGGCCTGTAAAGAGTTGGGCATCAAAACCGTTGCTGTACACTCAAAGGCTGATAAAGACCTAAAACACGTATTGCTTGCAGACGAAACCGTGTGTATCGGTAACGCCCCTGCCACAGAGAGCTACCTCAACGTCCCTGCGATTATCGCAGCCGCTGAAGTGACTGATGCAATCGCCATTCACCCTGGCTACGGCTTCTTGGCGGAAAACGCCGACTTTGCCGAGCAGGTAGAGAAATCTGGCTTTATCTTCATCGGCCCTTCGGCTGACGTGATTCGCCTGATGGGTGACAAGGTATCGGCCATTGACGCCATGAAGCGTGCCGGTGTACCTACCGTGCCAGGTTCAGACGGTGAGCTGGACGAGGACAACGATCGCAACAAGCGCATGGCTCGTCGCATCGGTTACCCTGTGATCATCAAAGCCTCAGGTGGCGGCGGTGGTCGTGGTATGCGCGTAGTTCGCAGCGAAGAAGAGCTGATCGAGTCTATCGCTCTGACCAAAGCCGAAGCTGGTGCAGCGTTTAACAACGACGCTGTGTACATGGAGAAGTTCCTAGAGAACCCACGTCACATCGAGATCCAGGTAATGGCCGACGGCCAAGGCAACGCCATCCACTTGGGCGAGCGCGACTGTTCTATGCAGCGTCGCCACCAGAAAGTGGTTGAGGAAGCCCCAGCACCTGGTATTACCGAAGAGATGCGTAAGTTCATCGGTGAGCGTTGTGCCCGTGCTTGTGTTGAAATTGGTTACCGCGGTGCCGGTACCTTTGAATTCTTATACGAAAACGGCGAGTTCTACTTCATCGAGATGAACACCCGTATTCAAGTAGAGCACCCTGTGACCGAAATGGTTACTGGTGTGGATTTGATCAAAGAGCAACTGCGCGTTGCCGCTGGTCAGCCACTATCACTGACCCAAGACGATGTGATTATCCGTGGTCACGCCATCGAGTGTCGAATCAACGCCGAAGACCCGAATACCTTTATTCCAAGTCCAGGTGAGATCACTCGTTTCCACCCACCAGGTGGCATGGGTATTCGCTGGGATTCGCACATCTACGCTGGCTACCGAGTACCGCCTTACTACGATTCAATGATTGGTAAGCTAATTACCTATGGTGAGAATCGCGGTATCGCTATCGCTCGTATGCAAAACGCGCTTAGCGAGCTGGTTGTGGCTGGTATCAAGACCAACACTGAGTTGCAGCAGCGCATTATGGACGACGAGAACTTCCAGAACGGCGGTTCTAACATCCATTATCTAGAGAAGAAGCTAGAAGCCGAAGGCTAAGCCTAATCTGCTAGAAAACGAGCCTACAGCCCGACGCCTTTCGCGCCGGGCTTTT
Source organism: Paraferrimonas sedimenticola (assembly GCF_002282855.1). Lineage (GTDB taxonomy): Bacteria > Pseudomonadota > Gammaproteobacteria > Enterobacterales > Shewanellaceae > Paraferrimonas > Paraferrimonas sedimenticola. The sequence goes on from NZ_NRIR01000007.1 coordinate 96,539, forward strand.
TTGTGTACGTGGCCAAAACAAGAACTAGCACCTGTTTTTTAGCCGCTTAGTTTTAGTACAATGGTGCAATTAACCGTTTTTTTCTACAAGGATGCACTCGTTGACAAGCAAACAGGCGCAGGGCTTTACGCTGATCGAAGTGGTAGTGGTGGTGATAGTGTTAGGCGTATTGGCCATCACCGCCACCAGCAAGTACATAGACTTAAAAAAAGATGCCCAAATCGCTGTGTTTACCGACTTGGCCGGACAACTGAATCAGGCGCTATTAAACATTGAAACCATTCGCCATCTTCCCAACAAGATTCACACGCCAGATGCCGCCAAACCGGCTTGGGAAAAGCTGGCTTATAACGATTCCACCGAACTCTGGCTCTACAAGGGCTTCATGCACGCGCGCGAGTTGTGCCACGTGCTAGGTCTTACTGCAAGCGCTTCGAACAAGAATGGAAAAATTGACAGCAACGACGGAAAATTCACCTGTAAAGATGAAAACACGGAGTTCGGCTGGATTCGTATGAACAACGTCGACCCTAATGAATGCTACATTCGTTACGTTACTAACAAGTATCAATCGCAGCCCAGAGCTATACTTCAAGGCGAGTGTGCTCAGAATTAATAAGTCAAAAAGGCTAGGTATCAAAAAGCCGGACCCTAGGTCCGGCTTTGTTCTTACATCATCGCTTTGCTGTTACAAAGCGGCTTTGTGTGCGTCAATCGCTTTGCGAATCGCGTCGCCTTCTACCAAGAAAGTCTTGGTTATATAGCTGTTTTGCTTAACCGCAAACGAGAAGCTAGTGTCGGTCACACCAAGCAAACGAGTATCGGCCAAACCACCGTCTTTGTGCTGAACCAATAGCTTGAACAAGTCGACGGCTTCTTCAACGTCCATGCTGCCACCGACTAAGTCGCGGAATGGGCCGCTGCCACCAGCGAGATACACATTGGCTTGTGCGTCTGTATCAAACTTCACAAAGCGCGAGTTAGAGTCTTTAAAGTCCGCACGACCAAAGTCAGCAGCCGCGATGGCATCGCTGGCACAAGTACCGGTGAACATGATGCGATCGGTGGTTGGACCGTTGGCACCAAAGCTGATGGTGAAACTATCAGGCGTCAAACCAACCAGTTCTACACCTTCTAAGCCGTGTTGCTCTGGCTTCCAACCGTTACCAGAGGTCAGCGCAGCAAACAGGCCTTCTACTTCTTTTTTACCGCGCTTGTTGCAATCGATACGCGAGCCGCCGGTGATCTCACCAAATTCGTCAGACACGATGCGCTTGGCGTCAGATTTGCCACCGCCCATCCAAATTGAGCCTTTGCCAGTGCTATAGAACTCAGCAAACTGAGACTTGCTGTTCTTGATGTCAACGTTTCCGCCGGCCAGACTTTGAATATAGCCTTCAACTGAGGCGCCAGTGATAAGCAGTGAATCATTGATACCAGTCCAATCAGAGATGCGCAGCATCACACTGTTTGGAGTGATAAAACCCAATTCAACACCTGGTAGGCCGTGAACATTGTTCCAGCCCTTACCACCCAAAACGGCTGCTAACAGCGGCTCGATTTTAGCGTCTTGTAAACTGTGGCCTTCAACAATCGCATCGTACTCTGGCGATACGTAGTTACGCGCCGATGAACGACTGCCACCCATGTAGATTTTGCTGGCAGCATCTGTGTTAAACCAACCAAACTGGCTGTGTTTGTCATTGTTGTTTAGGTTGTTGGCTGCAGCTGATAGTGAAAGTGCAGACAGGCAGGCGCCTGCGAGTAAGGTCAATGAAGTGCGCATTGCTAGATCCTTTTCAAAGCAACGCAACCCGGCTATCTCATTTCCCTGAGACCCGTGGCTTTCCGTCCCAGCATCACTACTGGTTTGGCAAATAGAAGGTAAATTCCTGTTTCGACGGCCGCATCATAGTCGTTTTCGAGTGCCAAATGCATGTGTAAAATCTCTAGATTGGGAAGCTAGTCACATTTCCATTACAGCTACTTAACACCCCTAAATTAGCCAATAAGAAAGCGAGCCCGTGGCTCGCTTTGTAAACTCAGATTGGCGTTAAATCTGGTCAAAATACCATGCAGCAGCACCCATCAAAGCGGTATCGCTTTTCAGTGCTAGTGACACGGGCACCGGCTCGAGATACTCGGTCATCATGCCTTTTTGACCAAAGGCTCGAGTGAAGTCTGAGTGCTGCAAGAATTCAGCAATGCGCGGCAATATACCACCACCAAGATAGGCACCACCACGAGCGCCCTGCACCAACACCATGTCAGCGGTCACGCTGCCCAACCAACGACAAAACTCATCCAAGGTTTCGCGAGCCAGTGGGTTTTTACCGCTGTCAGCGGCTTGAGTGATCTCCGCCGGAGTCGACAGTGGCGTAGGCGCATCCAACAGAGTTGCCATCGCCTGGTACAGGTTTACTAAGCCACGACCACACAGAATGGTCTCGACACTCACGTGAGCATAGCGACGAGCAAGAATCTCTACCAGTGCGGCCTGGCGAGCATTGGTAGCGGCCAAACTGATGTGTCCACCTTCGCACGGTACCGCGTGCCAACGGTTACCCATAGGCACCAACGACGCCACACCAAAACCAGTGCCAGGGCCCAACACCACACGTGGCGAGCAAGTCATGGCTTCACCTGGCTTAACGGTTTGCAGTTGCGAATCTGGTAGCAGTGGAATCGAGTAGGCATACGCCACAAAGTCATTAATCACTTTCAGCGCCGGCAACTCAAGCTGCTTGCGCAGCTCTTCAATGTTGGCGTGCCAAGCTAGGTTAGTCACACTGACCGAGTGATTGGTGCTAGGACCCGCAACCGCTAAACAAGCGCCTGAGATCACTTCATCACTAGGCAGGCTGTCTTTGTAATGACGCACAACCGCTTCAAGGCTGGGGTAATCCGCTGAAGGATAAAAACGCACTTCATCAATATCGATGCCGGACTCGGTCTTTCGAGCTAAGGCAAAACGCGCGTTGGTTCCACCGATATCGGCAACAATGATGCTTTGACTGGTGTTAGACATGGGGCTCTATCTCATTATTGTAATTTAGCCTAGTTGCAAGCCCTTCAACTCCTGTGTCGGGGTTTTGCCAAGGATTAGGCTTCTGTTATATTGCTTTGGCGTCCTATTAGAAAAAGAACAATACATCATTCATGAAAGGCAAAGCGACAAGTTTTGATATCGCCCACCTAGCCGGTGTATCTCAGTCCACCGTGTCTCGTGCGTTGCGCAATTCCCCCTTGGTCAAACAAGAGACCATCGACAAGGTCAAGCGCATCGCTCGCGAGCTCAACTACACAGTGGATAAGAACGCTTCAAGTTTGCGCTCTCAACAGAGTCAAACTCTAGCGCTATTGCTGTTTGAAGACCCGACGTCCGACGACTCAAACATCAATCCGTTCTTTTTCTCTATGCTGGCGTCCATCACTCAGGCATGCGCCCACGAGGGCTATGACCTATTGGTGTCCTTCCAGCAACTGTCCAATGATTTTCACGCCGACTACGAGGACAGTCACAAAGCCGACGGCATAATTTTATTAGGCTATGGCGACGACATCGAGTACAAACCCAAGCTCGAAGCCCTACAAAGCCAAGGCACTCGCTTTGTGCGTTGGGGACCACAATCCCAAGCTGGACTAAGCGTTAGCTGCGACAATCGCCAAGGCGGTGCACAGGCCACTAAGCATTTGATCGACAAAGGTCATCAGCGCATCGCGTTTGTGGGTGATGCGTCAAATCACTACCCGGAATTCTTCGCTCGTTACCAAGGTTATGTCAGCGCTTTAATGGCCCACGATTTACCGGTTGAGCCAGCGCTACAACACAATGCCATCACCACTGAAGAAGCCGGCTATGAGGCCACCAAGCAACTGTTAAATCAGGGCGATAGCTTTACCGCTTTGTTTGCCGCCAGCGACTTAATCGCGGTTGGCGCGCTAAAAGCCATCGCCGAGAAGGGCCTAAAAGTGCCGCAAGACATCGCAGTCGTGGGCTTTGACGATATTCCCGTTGCCAGCTACACCAGTCCGCCGTTAACCACTGTGCGTCAAAACACCAAATTAGCCGGTGAAGTGCTGGTTAAAAGCCTTATCGCACAAATTCGCGGCGAAGAGGTGGAGTCCACCACCATCGCCACCGCAATTGTCGAGCGTGGTAGCAGCGGCTAGTCCGCTGCTCTTAATCCTACCTGCTCAGAGCACGTCGATCAGTCTACTGTCCCAAGCGCTTTAAGCAGTTCAGCCTGTTCCACCGCGCCGTTGTTAATCCAAACTTGCACTGAATTACCCGCCAGTTGCGTGCTTAGCTGCTCGCCTTTGGCAATGGTACGAGTCTCACCACTGATGGCCTCGACCCACTCGCCGACGGCCAAATACTGGCTGACATTAAACGCCTCTGTGTCATTGCCCTTGTTGAGCAAGACCAAAGCGGTTTGAGCCACTTCCTGATTCTGGTAAACCCGATAAAAGGCCGCGCGATTGCCTTGCAACTCTAGGTTCAACTGCAGGCCGCGTTGCAGTGCCACATTGGCCTGACGCACTTTGGCAATTTCGCTCAGTCGTGCGCGAATCGGATGACTGCGCGCCTTCTCGATGTTCTCAACACCAAAGTAGTTGCGATTGCCTTTGTGCTCCGCCTTACCGCGCTCAAAGCCAATTTCAGAGCCGTAGTACACCACAGGAATACCGCGAGCGGTAAACAGCCAGTTGTGGGCATTGATAAAGCCGTTGTCGTCGGTATCAATGCGCGGCATATCGTGGTTGTCGTAGAATATGGTCAGCTCGTAGGGGTTGGCGTAAGGGCCGCCGTCCAAGTACAAGGTATCAGCTAGCTGTTCAAAGCCCTGGCCTTTTTCAAACATATCCGCCAACGCTTGCTTCATTGGAAAATCCAACACGCTCATCTCGCCTTTACCCGCTTGGGTGTATTGGCCAATCTCTTGCGCGTCAAAGGAATACACTTCGCCAAACATGAACAAGTCAGGGTACTGAGCGCGAATTCGCTTGGAGAAAGTATCCCAGGCACTCGCCGGTACGTGCTTCACCGTGTCGATGCGAAAAGCATCCGCACCTTGGGACAACCACTGTAAGTAAGCGCTGACAAAGTAATCCATCACTGCTGGATTATCGACGTTCATGTCCGCCAATTCCGCTAGGTCTGGGGTGGTGTTAAAGAAGGCGTGCAGCGGCTCAGAATCTGGGGTTAAGTCCGCTGGTTTTAGATTCATGTGATCCGCCACCAAGCGACCATCTTTATCGTACAGCTTGCCGTAATCCGCTTGGATTTCTGGCATGGTGTAGGCTGGTGAGCCGTGGTTAATCACCACATCCAACACTGTCTTCAAGCCCTTGTCTTTTAGGCTCTGGGTTAACTCGGGAAAGCCCAAACCTTCAGATGGCAGGTGCTTGTCCACTTCAAAGAAATTAACTCCCCAGTATCCGTGATAACCCGCCTTGCCGCGATCCATCGCAAAGCCTTCGGCTTTGATTTCTTTACCACCGCTAAAGGCCTCTGCTGGGTTTTTAACAATAGGCGTCATCCACACCGCGCTAAAGCCCATTTCGCGAATGTAATCGGCGTGGTCTAACAGGCCTTTGAAATCACCCCCTTGATAGCCCACATTGCCCACTTCACCGTTTGGCCAAACTAGCTCGCGATTCCAACCCGAGTCTTGCTCAAAGTTGTTGCTCGGGTCGCCATCGACAAAGCGGTCGGTGATCACAAAGTAGACCGCCTCCGAGGCAAACGGGTGCTCGGTGCCACTCAGTAGCGGACGTTCGACCGCCGCGTCTGAACTTGCACCGCCGCAGCCGCTTAGGGCTGACGTTATGGCTATGGCTAACAGGTGACGAGCTTTCATTGTTCTGTTCTCTCCATGAATAGTTTGACCTTAAAAGTACTGGCCTTAAAAGCACTGACCTTAAAAGTACTGGCCTTGAATAAATTGGCTTTAAGCGTGTTCTTCGCTATCGGTCGATACCAGCAGCGAACAAATACCCGCTAGCACCAAACTCACGGCGCCAACCACCAGGGCATAAATCGGTTGGTTATCAAAGGCAAACTTAACAATCAGACCCAAAATGGTGGCCGCTAATAGTTGCGGAATGGAGATGAAGAAATTAAAGATCCCCATGTACACACCCATTTTGTTCGCCGGCAGACAACCGGCCAGCATGGCGTATGGCAAGGACAGAATCGATGCCCAAGCAAAGCCAACACCTACCATAGAAATCAGCAAGTAACGCGGGTCGTCGATCACTAGGAAGGACATAAAGCCAGCGGCACCTAACAGCAGGTTAATCAAGTGAGCTTTGCGCAAACCAAACTGACGCACCAGAGCCGGAATAACCACAGCAGCAGCCGCCGCAAAACCGTTATAGGCGGCGAACAATACACCCACCCAGTTAGCGCCTTGGTTATAAGCTTCAGACGAGGTATCCGTGCTGCCGTAGTGCACTTCGGTCACAGCCGCTGTGGTGTAAATCCACATGGCAAACAGAGCAAACCAAGAGAAGAACTGAACCCAAGCCAGCTGCTTCATGATTTGCGGCATATTGAATAGGTCGTCCATCACAGTATCAAAGCCGTTAGATGGCTTAGCGGCGGCGCGACGCTTACCCACCACCAACTGAATCACACCAAAGATAGCCAGGGTAATGGTCAGAATGTACAGCTGCTTATCTAGGTCAAACAGGTAAACCCCAATGGCGCCAATCAGGCCTGGCAGTAACCACAGCCAAGCGCCTTTGTTGTAGGCTTCGGCGGTGCGCTGTACCACCGGAGGACGCTCTTGCGCGTCTTGCTCGTCAAAGGCTTCTAGCTGCTCTGGGGTGTACTCTTTGGACGACACCACAGTCCAACCCACGGCCACAAACAGCACCACGGCACCTATGTAGAAGGCGTAGCGCACCGTGTCTGGGATCTCGCCAGGGCCGGCTTCGTTGCTCACACCAAAGTGGGCCAAAATCCATGGCAGCATAGAGGCTACCACCGAACCCACACCAATGAAGAAGCTTTGCATCGCAAAGCCTTTAGGCTGTTGTTTCTTAGGTAGGTTATCGCCAACGAAAGCGCGGAAAGGCTGCATTGAGACGTTAATCGCCGCATCCATGATCCACAGCATACCGGCGGCCATCCACAACACGCTGGAATTTGGCATCAACACCAGAGAGGCCGAGGTGAATACCGCACCCCACAAGAAGTAAGGACGGCGACGTCCCATGCGAGTCCAAGTACGGTCACTGAAATAACCGACAATTGGCTGGACTAACAGACCGGTTACCGGGCCTGCGATCCACAGCAGCGGAATGGTTTCCATATCCGCGCCAAGGGTTTGAAAAATACGGCTAACGTTGGCGTTTTGCAGAGCAAAACCAAACTGGATCCCTAAGAATCCAAAGCACATGTTCCAAATTTGCCAAAAACTTAAATTGGGTTTTTCGTTGGCCATGAAACGTCCTCTTATTCTTTTTAGAATTCTGCTGATTCTTTGTGGCCGGAAGTATCAATAAGCCAATAAAAACCCAGCCGACCGCTGGGTTTTCACGAATACTAGGCTAGCGAGTAATAGTCAGCACTTCTTGTGTTTGGTCCCAAGGCAGGCTCACGCTTAGGGTGTTGTTTTTAATCTCAACCGGTAAGCTCTGGCCTGATAACTGCACTTTGGCACTGTCGTGAGTCCAGTTGTGAACCTTCAAGGTCAGTCGGCGTTGTTTTGGCGCGCCTTGGTAATCCCCTTTGGCATTCACACTGACGGTCAGCACTCGATTCTCAAAGTTGGCGTCAAACTCCAACAACTGGTATTGACCTTGGGCAATCGCCTCTGGGTTTTGACCATCGTCTTCGTACATGCGCCCCTGCCCTTTAGCGATACTATCGTCGTGATAGTAGTGCAGAGTCAGGTTGGCACTGGAGTAGTCTTTGGTGGAGTCCATCTCGCCCACCATAGGGATAAAGCTACCGCCTTTGGCCAGCACAGGAATGGTTTCAAGAGTCACCGGCAAGTCAACCGACTGACCACCGTTAAAACGCACACCGTTGAAGAAGTCGAACCAAACACCGCTTGGCAACTCCACCGCCACTGAGCTAACTCCTGGGTCGGTGACCGGAGCCACCAGCAAGCTATCACCCCAAAGGTAAGCGTCTTTGCGCTCAAACAACTTGGCATCGGCTTCGTCGGTAAACATCAGCGGACGCATCAGCGGCATACCCGTGGTGCTATTTTCATAGGCCAAGGTATAGATGTAAGGCAGCATTTGGTAACGCAGCTTCACGTACTCACGCACAATGTCTTTGGTGCGCTTGTCGTGGAACACAGGCTCAGGCGCAATGTTCTCTTGGGCGTGTGGGCGGTATACCGGTTGGAACACTCCATACTGCATCCAGCGAGTGTACATCTCGGCGTCAAACTCTTCGCCACCGGCAAATCCACCGAGATCTGAGTGGGTGTAGCCAAGGCCTAACAGACCCATTTGTAGCGACAATTCCACTTGCGGTTTTAGACCACCCCAGCTGCGACTCACATCGCCAGTCCAAGGGATCATGCCGTAACGCTGTGAGCCAACAAAGCCAGAGCGCATCATGATCATCGGACGCTTATCAGGTTGCGCTTGGCGCAGGCCTTCGTAAACCAACTTGGCCCACTCGTGCCCATAGGCGTTGTGAATTTCATCCGCGCTACCCACGCTGTGAATGGTGTCGTGTGGGTGGACTTCTGGCTCACCTAGGTCGCCCCACCAGCCGGCAACGCCTTGCTCTAACAGACCTTGATAAATGCCCCAGAACCAGTCTTTACCTGAGTCGCTGAACACATCGATAAGACCTGTGTTACCAAAGTAGAAATCAAAGGTCTTCGGCTTACCGGCAAAGTCTTTAGCCAGCGCATCGGCTTTAACCGCTTCGTCCCAACGCTTGGAGCTAGTTAAAACGAAAGGCTCGGTAATCAAAATGGTGTTAACCCCAAGCTCGCTGAAGTCCTGAATCATTTTCTCAGGTTTAGGCCAGGCTTGGCGGTCCCAATCCAGGTTACCCATGTGGCCCTGAATGTCCTTACCAAACCAGTACAAGTCCAGCACGATGGCGTCCAGCGGGAAATCTTCCTCGATAAACTTAGCCACGGTTTCACGGGCTTGTTTCTCGGTGCGGTAGCCAAAGCGCGAGGCATAGTTACCCAGTGACCAACGCGGAGGCAGAGGTTGACGGCCAGTGGCGTCGGTCAAGTTTTCGATAAGATCCGGATAGCTGCCACCAGCAGCCACCAGATAACCGGTGCGACCACCTTGAGCTTCGAACTGCATCACATTGCTTTCGGTTTTGCCCAAGTCCATCCAGCCAGTGGCTGAGTTGTCGAACACCAAAGCGTACTTGTTGGTCGACATCACCGCCGACAGACCGTAGTACATTTGGTCAGCTTCAGTGGTGTAGCCGTAGGAAGCTTTGTTGTACAGCGGTAGGCGATGACCACGACGGTCCATGCCCAAGACCCGCTGACCACCACCGATTAGCTTCTCGCTGTCATCCAGCTTAAAGCGAAAGCCGCGCACGTTGTCGTGGACAAACAAGCCCGACTCTTCGGCGACAATGGCTTCACCTTGGTGGTAGAAGCTGATGTTCAGCGGCTGAGTTTCAATTTTGGCACTAATTTGCGGCAGCTGATATTCGATCACCGCACCATTGAGCTTCACCTCACCAAGGGTAATTGGCGCGTTTTCGTCAATGGCAAAGGATGGCAGCTGCTTCACATTGGTCGGTGCGTAGTGCACCCCAATCGCACCATCACCATAACCGGTCAGACGCACTTCACCTTCGTCGGTGGTCAGTACCAACGCCTGGTCGTCGATTTTGTGGGACAGTACCTGCGCAGCCTCAACTGCACTAAAGCTCAAAGATACTGACAGTGCGCCTAGAGCAATCCAAGTGTTTTTCATCGATTGCTCCTTAGTTGGCTTTCACTAGCAAAATGCGTGATTGCAAAGCAGCCATTGGCAGGTCAATTTGGCCCTGGCCTTGGCGCACGTTTAAGGTCAATTTGGAACCATCGATTTGGTCCACCAAAGTGTAGCGACCGTCATCCAGACCAAAGTTGGCCACCATAGCCGCTGGCAATTCAAAGCGAGCGTCAGTGCCTTGGTTTTGGTCAAAGTTGGCCACCACAATCAACTGCTCTTTATTGTCCCAGCGAGCAAAGCTAAACAGCTGGTTTGTGTAACCTGGGTTGTCTCGGTTTGCGGTGTGCAATTCGGCGTACTTGCCCATTAGCGCACTCGAGTTACGAGTGAATTGCATCAGTTTGATGTAGTAGTCGCGCAAGGCTTGCTCGCGCTCACTTAACTGGCCGCCGTCAAACTTGCCACCGTTCATCCAACGCTGGTGTGCTTCAACACCCCAGTAGTCGAAAATGGTGGTACGAGTGGCTTTACCAAAACCGGCATCAACCTCTGCGCGCTCACCCACATCCTGACCAAAATACAGCATGGTTGGCGAGGTGCTCAAAGTGGCTGAGATCACCATGGCAGGCAGGGCATTCTCTGGCTCACCGGCGAAATCCGGGGTGGCGATGCGCTGCTCGTCGTGGTTTTCCAAGAAGTGCAGCATGTGGTGCTCGATGTCCGCCATGCCCGCTTGAATCGGTGCAATCGCGTCGGTGGTTTTGCTGCCGCGAATGATGTCTTTCAGTGTGTCGTACAGCTCTACCTTGTCGTATAGGTAGTCCATCTTGCCCTTGTGCAAATAGTCGCGGTACAAGTGCGGCTGGTAAACCTCGGCCAACAAGAAGGCATCAGGGTTGACTCGTTTGATGTGGCTGTTGAGGTAGCTCCAAAACTCTACCGGTACCATTTCCGCCATGTCGTAACGGAAACCATCGATACCGAATTCAGTCCAGAACAAAACGATGTCTTTGAACTTCTTCCAGCTATCAGGCACGTCTTTGTCGGCCCAGAACGCATAGTGCGCGGCTAAGTCTTGCTTGTCGTAACCTTCAGGCAGGGTTGGGAAATCAAAGCTGCCATCCGGGCGCACACCGTAGTTGACCTTAACCGTCTCGTACCAGTCGTGTTGGTTTGGCTTGGCCGAACGAGCACCGTTACCGGTCCACTTGGCAGGGTTTTCGGCAAACTCCCCGTCTGCCAATGGGTGGGCTTCACCGCCTAACGGCGCGTAACCTTGCTCCCAGTCTGGCACTTCAAACGGCTGACCAACCACGTAGTAGAAATTGTTGTCGCGGGCGTACTCCACTGAATCGTCATCGCGAGCGCCAAAGTCTTCAACACCTTCAGGCTTGCCCAGTGACACGTAATCACGAGCAATGTGGTTTGGCACGATATCAATCAGTACTTTCATGCCGTGATTGTGAGTGCGATCCACCAGGGCTTTGAATTCTTGCATACGATTGGCAGGATCTTCTGCCATGTCTGGGTTCACCGCGTAGTAGTCTTTCACCGCATAAGGAGAGCCCGCGCGACCTTTAATCACATCTGGGTCGTCAGTAGAAATACCGTACTGGCTGTAATCGCCAACCACTGCGTGGTGCAGAACGCCAGTGTACCAAACGTGGCTAACACCTAGCTCTTTAATGCCCTTAAGGGCGGCGTCGTTGATGTCGTTGAATTTACCAACGCCGTTTTCTTCTAGAGTGCCCCAAGGTTTGTTGACCTGTTTAGTGTTACCAAACAAGCGCGTGAACATCTGATAAACGACGGCTTTTTGTGCAGGTTCTGCTTCGGCTTGAGGCGCGGGAGCTGGGCCTGGGGTACTGCAGGCCGATAGAGCTCCAACCAATGCGGCGCTCAGACCGATTGCGATTGCGTTGCGTTTCATATTTATTCTCTTTGTTATTTTGGCTCGTCGACGTCACACCAAGGCAGTTATTCAAGAGCGACGAGCCACGCAGGCTATGTAATTAGGCGTTTTTAGTTATACCGATGGTAATCCTGCCCCCTAATATGGGCAAAGTTTTGCATACGTATTCAATTAAGTGCTAATACCCATTTCCCGTAAGAATGGGGGTTTGCGGCAGGTCGATCCAGACCTGGTCCATAATTTTGGGTTCGTTTGCATTGCCACCACCAAAGGCCCAAGCGCTGGCATTTGGCGCCAGTGGACGCAAGTCCCCTTCTCCAGCTCTATCCCAGCTGGTGACGTACAGTCTGACACCATACCAAGACTGGATACCAAAGGCGCGGGAATCATAGTGCAAAGTGATTTGCTTCGCAGATTTGTCCACTTTGACCACAGGAACTGGGGTGAGGGGCTGGCCTATGTGCTTTTGGTCGGCACCTTGGGTGTCATAAAGGGCGTTGCCCCACCCAAAGATTCGGTGGCCAATGTGCCAGCGCGACTGATTCGGCATCTGTGCATCAAGTTCCGGCAATTGGCGCAGTCCTTCACTGCTCGCCTGCTTACCAAGGTCAAAAAAGATGGCAAAGCTGACGTTGTCAAAACCGTTGGTGGGCTGCCAGTTATCGCTGATTTCAGCCATGGTCAGTGTCAGCTGCATAATTCGCCCAGCCGCTTGGACCTCGGCGGCCACTATGTCTCTTTGCTCACCACTGGCGGCGTGAGTCGGCGAGCGATACTTGCCGTTTGGCCCCTTGGCATCACCGGCTTTAGCGCTGGCTTGAACCCTGATTTGCGCCTGCTCCACCCGAGTGGTCAGGATCACCGGCTCGCTCACTTGGCCGAATTCCGGCGAATAAAGCTGCAAACTTACCGAACGCTCGCCCAAATCGCTTACTGGCAAAGTCCATTGCCAAGCGCCTTGATTGTCGACTAACAGTTCTTGTGCGCTTGCGAGCTCGCCGTCCACCAACATAAACAGCGCTGCATCGCCACCGCTAAAGCGGCCTTTGATGACAGTATTCTGGGTCAGTACTTTTTGCGCGGGCTTTATAACCGTCATTTCAACCTTGGCTGAATTCGCAGCAACCGCTTCACCGCTGATTCGATACACTCGAATCGCACGAGCGGGCAGTTCTAAGGTATCCAAGCCCGGCTGCGGCTTGGCTTGCTCCACATACCCTTGAGTCTCATCAAATAGGGGTTGCAGGGTTTTACCATTGAGCCCCAAACCACTGGCCAGTCGCGGCGAGTCAGCGCTATTAAACAACACTAAGATAGTGTCGTTCTGATAGCTGCGAGTGTATGCAATCACCCCAGCGCCGCTGGTCTCAGCGCTGAGTAACTTAAAATCCCCTCGAGTCAGCGCTTTTTGCGATGTACGCAGACGAGCTAAATCCGCAATAAAGCGAAACAAGGGGCTTTGAGTGTCAAACTGGTCATTATCGTTAGCATAACCGCCAGCAAACATAGCGCGCCTGGTTTGCACAAAGCCTTGTTCATCGCCTTGGTAGATCACCGGAATACCGGCAAAGGTAAAAATGGTGGCCAGCGCTTGCTTAAACGCCGGAATAGAACCCGATGCTAAAAAGCGGGCGGTGTCGTGGTTGTCGACGAAGTTGGGGATCACGTACGGGTCTGGATACACCGCCATCGCCTGCTCTAGGCGATAGCCCAACTGGGCGGCCGGTTGGCCTTGGGCGAAGACTCGGGACAGTTCGAAATACAGCGGAAAGCCAATCACCGAATTGAGTTCGGGCTTGGCGTCACTACCTAAAAAGCTGACCAGTTTACGCTCACCAGCGTTGTCCATGGGTGCTGAGCCATCAAAAATCTCACCAAAGGCTAAGAAATGCTCGCGACCGGTCTCGCGAGCCTTGGCAAATACCCCGTCATCGCTGTGTAGAAAATCGTTCCAAAAGTCGTGCTCCACGTATTTGGCGGTATCGACGCGATAGGCATCCACCCCCACTTGATCAATCCAGTAGCGGTAGCTGTCTTTTAACACCTGGCGTACTTTCGGGTTTGAGGTGTTGATGTCCGCCAAGCTGGCTAGCTGATAGGTAAACTCTTGAACTGGGTCTTGGTAGTCCTGAATGGACGGCGTCCAGTGGTATGCATTCGTTTGCACATGCTCTGAATTATTGCGGTCAACATGGGCAAAAGGCGCTTGTGTCGGGAAGCGATTACCGGGGTGTTCTTCGTTGAACAGCGCAAAGTTTTTGGCGGTATCATTGGGGTCGTACTCGCCGTCATAACCAAAGTAATTTCCTGTGTGATTCACCACTATGTCTTGAATCAGATACATATCGCGACCATGGAGTTGGCGCGATAAACGCTGATAATCCTGCAAGCTGCCATAGTGCTCGTCCACCTGCATAAAGTTGCGCGCCCAGTAACCGTGATAACCGCCGTAACTGCCGCGGGGATACCACCATTGATTGGCCACCGGCGGGGTTAACCACAGCGCCGTCGCGCCTAAGGCCTGAATGTAATCCAATTGGGCACTGATCCCGCGCAGATCGCCACCGCTGTAATGACTTCCCTTACTCGGGTCATACACCCCTGCCCCTTGGTCATTATTGTGCGGGTCGCCGTCGTTAAAGCGGTCAGTGAGCACAAAGTAGATGACCTGATCGCGCCAGTCAGGTGATGGCACGTGCAAAGGGCCCAATGGCTGCGCTGCCACCTGAGCACAAGCCATCAGGCTCAATCCAGAAATCAGAGGTTTTAGCAGGGACATAATTCAGTATTCCATTAACAAAGTTCAGCCAGTATAGGCCGAAACTCATCGCATAAAAAAACACCCCAGCCACAAAGGCTGAGGTGTTGTAGGTAAGCAAACTAATTTAGGTTGCTTAGAAGGTGTAGCTTACGCCCAACATGAAGTTACGGCCGTATAGCTGGTAGTCCTTAATCTGACTTGGGTGGTTTTCGTAAGTCACGAATTCCTGGTTGGTCAGGTTGGTACCTTGCAGGTACACAGTCAGACCGTATAGCGCGTCGATACCAGACTCAGAGAAGTCGTAACCGATTTGCGCGTCAACCAAGGTTTCACCTTTCACGAAACGCATGTCGCGAGCCAGCGATACGCCAGACACTTCACCTAGGAAGTCGCTGCGGTAGCGAGCAGATACACGCGCCTGGAAGCCAGCGTTTTCATAGTAAACCGTCGCGTTAGCGGTTTTCTCAGACAGCCCTGGTAGAGCAATTGGGTCAGAATCTTTGGTTTCGCGAACTTTAGACTGGTTGTAAGCACCGTTGATGATCAAACCAAATGGTTCTAAGGCATCGTGCAGCAGTTCACCGTTTAAGTGGGCAGAGAATTCTAGGCCGCGAATGTAACCACCTTCGCCGTTAGCGTAGGTATTCACGTAACCCTCGCGCATATTTGGCTGTGGGTCGGGCACAGTAATATCGCTAAAGTCACCAATGACTTGTTGGCTGTATACGTGGTTTTCCAATTGCTTGTAGAAAGCACCAACGGCGACGTAGCTGCTACCGAAGTACACTTCGTAACCCAAGTCATACTGCCAAGCCATCCAAGGCTTAAGGTGAGGATTTCCAGAGTTTGCGCTCCAAGGGGAATTCTCGATATCAGTGCTATTGGACTTTTCAGCGTCGTAATTCACATCAGAGCTGGCTTTCATTTGGTCCATACGGGCACGGGCCAAAGTACGAGCCGCCGCCAGACGGATTTGATGACCATCGATCACTTGATAGCTCAGGTTCAAGCTGGGCAATAGTTCGGTGTAGTTGGTGCCATCAGTTACATTCTGCTTAACCACTTTACCGTCGTTGATGTTGCTGCGGATACCGTCTGAAGACTGGTCAGTGTGAACCACTTGAACACCTACGTTACCCAGCAAAGGACGACCAGCGATTTCGCTGTCGATATCAGCTTTCACAAACGCAGTGGTCACTTTCTCGGTCACGCCCCAGTTCTCTACCGAGCGACCCAGCTCTACGTCAGCAGCGTTGATGCCGGTGTAGTAACCGTCGCGAAGTAGCGCACGTGAGTCATACGACAACATATTGCCAAGGCCGATGAAGCCTAGGTTTGTTGGGTCGAGCAAGTACTGAGTTGGAATCGCGTTTGGCGTAACACCGCGGGCACCTAGCTTATCTTCGTTTACTGCTAGGTAGGTGCCAGTGTAGTCCTTAACCTTAGAACGCTCAGAGTAATTCAACCCCACACGAACTGCAGAAATGAAGCTATTGTCAGTAGTGTAAGTGGTTGAAAAACGTGCCGAACTAAGTTCGTCTTTGGTGGTACCTTCGTTGATAAAGCCGTCTTGCCCTAATGGAACCGCGTTATTGCCCCAGTTATAAGGGCCACCTAAACCGATGTAGGCAGGATTGTCTAACTCTAGGTTAGGATGCGGGATAAATACCGGGCCGCGATCGGTCATCTTGAAACCTAGGTCCAGACACATTGGATCATTCGCACAGCCATCTTGCGCGTTTCGGCTAGAAGAGGCATAGGACTCAAAAGCCCACTTGCGACGGTCCGCTTTAGAGTGAGCGATGTCTAGCTCAACTGACCACTTGTCATTGATTTCGTATGCATTGTTCCAGCCCACCGACAGAACATCTGACTTGGTTTCGGTAATATCGTTGCGAAGCATGAGCTTTTGATTCTTCAAAACGCCTTCGGTAACAACACCATTACGGCTGTTAATTACTTCAAAGCCGTTATTACCAGAACCGTTACCCCAGTGGGCGCCGGGGATTTCTACGCCGCGCAGAATCTGCTCATCGTCAAACTTGGAGTAAAACACGTCCAACACAGAATGAAATTTGTCGTTTGGCTTGAATTCGAACACACCCATGAAACCATCGCGTTCAAGGACTGATGAGCGAACATAAGGCTTAGCGCCTCCCATAATGGTACGATCGTCTCGCTCACATTTTCCGTCGTTGGCATCGCCTTCAGAACAAACTTCTGGGTAACCCCAGATGTGCATGCGCTCTTCTTGGTTTGGCGACTTCATGCGCGCATAACCAAGGGCGATACCAATGGTGTCATCGGCAAACTGGTCGATGTAAGAAATCGAACCGCGGTAACCTTTGTCGGTACCGTCAGGGTTCAGCGCACCCATGTCGTTTTGCTCGCCTTTTAAGTTAACTACCAAGGCTTGCTCGCCATGCGCCAATGGGCGCACGGTGCGCATGTCCACAGTACCACCGATGGCTTGCGCTAATACGCCTGCATCTGGAGTCTTGTAAACAACAGCACCGTTAAGAAGTTCGGAAGGGTATTGGTCTAATTCAACACCGCGGTTATCAGAAATGGTCACCTGCTCACGGCCGTTCAAAGTCGCGGTGGTGAAGTCTGGCGCTAGGCCACGAATAGAGATTACGTTGGCGCGACCGTCTAGACGTTGCGCAGTTACGCCTGGAAGGCGAGCTAGCGACTCAGCAATCGATACGTCTGGCAGTTTACCAATGTCTTCGGCAGAAACCGCTTCAACGATAGAGGTGTTGCTCATTTTCTCCATCTGCGATGCGGCCATTGAGGCGCGAATACCTTTAACTTGAATTACTTCAACAGCTTGCTCGGCTTGTGCAGCAGTTTGGTCTTCAGCCGCGTAGGCTGAAACGGAAACACCTGCAGCCAACAAGGCCATAGTGATAACGCTTGGCTTGAATGACATTACTTCCTTCCCCTTTGGAAATCATTTCATTGTTATTGTTTTAACTGCGCTTGAATTCGCAGATGTCAGGATACTAAGCAAGCTTGCTCACATTTCCAAAACCAATGCATACGTATTCAGTCACAAAAACGCATCCTCGGAAGCGAATCTGTAAAAATCTCGTCAAGATTGCGATCCAGCTCGGTAAACGAAAAATAGAGCAAATATTCGACTCGTTTTATAAGTGGATGAGTTGCAATAATTTATTGAGGAACTACTGAACAAGCCCGAAGGAACTGACTCTCCGGCCAATTGTTAAATCCGCCGGATATAAAAAACCTCCGCCAAATTACTCTGGCAGAGGTTTTTGTTAGGGAGAGGTAAACTAACTTATAGGCTGTAACTGAAACCTAACATGTAGTTGCGGCCATAAACCTGATAATCACGGATTTGGCGAGCATCTTCGTTCTGGTAGGTAACAAACGGTTCGTTGGTCAGGTTGTTAACCTGAAACAGTACCGACAGACCGTATAAGGCATCGATGCCAGACTCAGAGAAGTCGTAACCGACTTGGGCATCAACCACGGTTTCTGCTTTAACAAATACCGGGGTACGCGCTAGCGACAAGCCAGTCACTTCACCTAGGAAGTCAGAGCGGTAACGAGCGCTAACACGGCCTTGGAAACCATAGTTCTCGTAGTAAAGCGTAGCGTTGGCCACTTTCTCAGACAAACCAGGTAGCTTGGTAGGCTCTGAGTCGTTGGTCTCTTTCACTTCAGATTTGGTGTAAGAACCACTTAGAATCACACCAAAACCTTGCAGCGAATCGGTTAGCATCTCACCGGTAAAGTGACCGGAAAGCTCGATGCCCTGAACATAACCACCTTTGCCATTGGCCGGTACGTTTACGATACCTTCACGCAATTCTGGCTGTGGATCTGGTACCTGAAACTGGCTGAAGTCATACAACACGCCATCGCTAAAGATGTAGCTATCCAATTTCTTGTGGAATACACCAGCTGCGACATAACCGCCATCAAGGTAGTACTCGTAGCCCAAGTCGAACTGCCATGCCATCAATGGACGCAGTTTCGGGTTACCACCATCACCACTCCAAGGCGAGTTCTCAATGTCCACGCTACCCGCCAGACTTGGGTCATAGCTCAAATTCAAACCAGCGTTCATCTGGTCCATACGCGGACGAGACATGGTGCGCGCAGTAGCAAAACGCAGCATTTGGCTGTCGGCCACTTCGTAGCTCAAGTTCAAGCTAGGCAACCACTCAGTAAAGGTATCGCCACCGGTAGAAGGCTGCAGTGAAACTGTGCCATCGTCGTTTTGCGTCACCGCAAAACCAGTCGACGACTGCTCGGTACGCACCATTTGCAAACCGAAGTTACCGGTTAGCATACGCTCAGCCAGCGAGGTGTCGATGTTAGCCATTGCAAATGCGGTAGTGGCTTTCTCTTTCACGCCCCAAGAGTTGGTCGCACGGCTAGCAACGGTCAAACCTTCGCTGGTTTCTGTGTAGAAGCCAGAGTTATACAGGCCTAGCGCGTCGTAGCTCAGAATGTTACCCATGCCGATAAAGCCCAAAGAGGTTGGGTTTAGCAGGAACTGTGACGGCACAGGCGTCTGTGCTGGGTAGTCTTTTAGGGTCAGGAAGAAGCCGCGGTCCTCTTTCGATTTGTCACGCTCGGTGTAGTTAACACCCACTTTTACGCTAGCGATAGGACCGTTGTCGATGATGCGCTGAACGCTGGCGCGAACCGCTTTTAGCTCATCTTTGATTTCTGGAGTGTTGATGAAACCGTCCTGCGCATCACCAGGGACAGTCACATTGTTACCCCAGTTGAATGGACCACCTAGCTGAACCAGGCTTGGATCGGCGTAGTTGATGCCCGGCATAAAGGTCGCGCCGCGCTCGCCATTCATTTGGAATGGAAGATCTTCACATCCGCCAGGAGTACAACCCGCGCCACGGCTGGTACCGGCATAGGTTTCCAAACCCCAGTCCTTACGGTCGGCTTTGGAGTAGGCCAAGTCGATTTCGGCGTTCCAGTTGGCATTGAATTCGTAGCTGTTGTTCCAGCCAATGCTGAAGGTATCCGCTTCACGACGGTTAACGTCGTTGCGAACCAAGACCTTAGAATTCAGGATGGTACCTGAAGTGACTAGGCCATTTTCAGTAACGGCATTACCGATACCATCGTTGGCCCAACCTGCACCCCATTGACCTGGGATTTCAGTACCGCGCAAGATTTGAGTGTCATTGAATTTGGCGTAATACACGTCCAGCATAGAGCGGAACTGGTCGTTTGGCTGGAACTCGATAACGCCCATTACACCGTCGCGCTCAAGCAAACTAGAACGAACGTATGGCTTAGCGCCACCCAGCACTAGTGGGTTGTCTTCGTTGTAATCCAGGTTTGGATAACCCCAGGCATTCCAACGCTCTTCTTGGTTTGGCGAGTACAGCTTGGCGTAACCAATAGCGATACCCACTGTGTCGTCGGCAAACTGGTCAACGTAAGAGATACTGCCGCGATAGCCAGTATCTTTGCCGTCCGGGTTCAGTTTACCTAGATCGTTTTGTTCACCGCGCAAGTTAACCGTGAAGGCTTGCTCACCAAAAGCCAGTGGGCGAATGGTTTGTAGGTCGATGGTGCCACCTAGAGCCTGAGCGGTCACGGTTGCGTCAGGGGTCTTATAAACCACAACGCCGTTAATAAGCTCTGATGGGTATTGGTCAAATTCCACGCCACGGTTATCACCAATGGTTACCTGCTCGCGGCCATTAAGGGTGGCAGTGGTGAAATCAGGTGCAAGACCACGAATAGAGACCACGTTGGCACGGCCATCCAGACGCTGCGCCGCCAAACCTGGCAAACGAGCCAAAGACTCAGCAATAGAAACGTCAGGTAGCTTACCGATTTCTTCGGCAGAAATGGCTTCAACAATCGAACTGTTTTCCATTTTCAGCTGCTGCGAACGAGCCATTGAGCCGCGAATACCTTTGACGGTAATCACTTCTACTTTCTCATCCTGTGCGCCGGCTGTCGCATCGGCTTCGTTGGCATGGGCCATGCTGCAGCAACCGGCTGCGGCCAATGCCAGCGTCAACATGCTGGGCTTAAAGTGTGACATGGTCTCTCCCCTTGGGTGTTATTAGAGTAATTTTTTGACCGGTACCGCTTCGCACCTTGATGGGGCAAGTTGCCTAACGCCTGCCTCATTACGGATCTCACCGGAACATTTCATTAACAGATGGTAAACAGCATGTAACAAATCGAACAAACTTGTGCATACGTATTCATTCACAAAAGCTAACTCAATGAATCCTATAGAATTTGATCTAGGCCTTATTTCACAAGGGTTTGCGGGCAGTTTTACAGAACAGGATAAAAACTAGGCAAGGCTGAAGAAAAAGGCCGATGGTGCGTCATTTTGGCGCCATCGACCTAGGTTTTTGCTTTTTTAGACTGCACCAAATTGGTTCAGGTACTGATCGTGAGACGGGAGTTGCTCGCTGGCGTGGGCCATGATTTGGCGAACATTGGACAGAAATTCGGCGCGATCGGCATCACTTACTGTGCCGGTGAGCGCATTGGCGCGCTCGGGCTGAAGTCCTTGACCTAGCATCACCTGCAACCAAGCCTCTTCGGCAAACAGCTCATCGCTGTTACGAGTTACTACCCCCTGTTCGGCGAATAGCGCCATTTTGAGGCGCAGTGACTCAGGAATTGTCATTTGTCGACAATGCGCCCACAGCCGACCATTAGCTCTTTGGTTGAGATGGTAGTGCAGAATAATAAAATCTCGCACTTGTGAGTATTCGAATTCGCTTTGACGGTTAAACTCGTCGGCGAGCGCTTGGTAACTGTCGCCACTCGGGAAGAGTTTGGCCAAACGCAGCACACCCGATTGAATCAAATGGATACTGGTGGACTCCAAAGGCTCTAAAAAGCCCGCTGAAAGTCCAATGGCTACACAATTGTTTTGCCAGGCCTTGCGACGACGACCGGTTTGAAAGCGAATCAGTCGAGGTTCGGCTAATGGCTTACCGGGCAAGTTGGCCATCAACTGTGCCTTGGCGTCCTCATCGCTAATAAAGCGACTGCTGTAGACCATGCCGTTGCCAATTCTGTGCTGAAGTGGGATTTGCCACTGCCAGCCTTCATCATGAGCAATCGAGCGAGTATAGGGTCTCGTGTTAGCTTGCCGCTCGCTCGGGACTGCCCAAGCGCGATCGGCCGGTAGCCAATGAGACCAGTCGTCAAATCCAACCCCAAGCGTTTTTTGAATGAGCAAAGCGTGCAAGCCCGAGCAGTCGATATAAAAGTCACCGCTGACTTGAGTACCGTCAGTCAGGGTTAAACCAGTAATGTCTCCAGAATCGGGACACTGGCTGACTTTATCGATGTGACCTTGGGTGCGTTTTACTCCAGCCGCTTGTGCTTGCTGACTTAAAAAGTTGGCATAAAGCCCAGCGTCAAAGTGATAGGCGTGCACTAATCCAGCCCAAGGGGCATTAGGCAGCTGTTCTAGCTCTGCATAATTATTGCGTTTTGCCGCTTGATAGTTCAGCGAATAATCCCAAAGGGTTTCAGCGGCTTGGCCTTGCGCCAACCAGTATTGGTGAAACGGCACTAGACCTAAATCTTTGCCAAAACGACCAAAGGCGTGCATGTAGGAATCACCCTCGCGCCCCCAACCCTCAAACTGAATGCCCAACTTAATACTGGCTTTGGTGGCCGCCATGAAATCTTTGTGGGCAATCCCGAGGCCTTGGTTAAACAGAGTCAACGGCGGAATACTGGCCTCGCCAACGCCAATGGTGCCAATTTGATCCGACTCCACCAATTCAATGTCGATGGACTTGGGCAGCAAGCGACGCAGCATGGCCGCGCTCATCCATCCGGCACTGCCGCCACCAACTATTACTAGCTTGTTATGGGTATGTTTTGAATGCATTGGTACCTCCCTATTCCGGTATAACGCCAACCCTCTGAAATAAAGCATATTTCACATCGCGTTTGGCCTGCATACGTATGCACAGTGAAAAAGCTAGCGGCAGGCATTAGGGTTATAGAGTTAATTACACCCTTGCCTGCGGCTAGCTTAACCAGTCTCGACGCATTTGACACCCACAGGCAACCAGTTTGATATAAGGAATTCGCATGAGTGCAGGCGACTGGTGGCGCGGAGCCGTCATCTACCAAATCTATCCACGCAGCTTTGCCGACAGCAACGGCGATGGTGTGGGTGATCTACAGGGGATTTATGAGAAGCTGGATTATGTCGCCAGTCTAGGCGTTGACGCCATTTGGATATCTCCTTTCTTTAAGTCGCCAATGAAGGATTTTGGCTACGATATCAGCGATTATCGCGACGTAGACCCGCTATTTGGCAGCTTAGAAGACTTTGACCGAGTATTGGAAAAAGCCCATTCACTTGGCATCAAAGTAATGATTGACCAAGTGCTCAGTCATACCTCAAACGAGCATGCCTGGTTTATCGAATCTCGCGAAGACCGCACTAACGACAAGTCGGACTGGTACGTTTGGGCAGACGCCAATCTCGACGGTACTCCACCAAACAACTGGCTATCCATCTTTGGTGGCTGCGGTTGGGAGTGGGAACCGCGTCGTCAGCAGTACTACTTGCATAACTTCCTATCGAGCCAGCCTGACCTGAACTTCCACAACCCGGACGTACAACAAGCGGTACTAGATAATGTAGAGTTTTGGCTGAAGCGCGGCGTTGACGGCCTGCGCTTGGATGCAATCAACTTCTGCTTCCACGATGCTCAGTTGCGCGACAACCCGGGCAAGCCACCGGAAGCACGAGTGGGCCGCGGATTCTCGCCTGACAACCCGTACGCCTTCCAGTACCACTACTACAACAATACACAGCCTGAGAACCTGCCTTTCCTTGAAAAGCTGCGTGCTTTGATGGACCGCTACCCAGGCACGGCTGCCTTGGGCGAGATCAGCGCTGAAGACTCGCTGGCCACAACCGCTGAGTATACAGAAGAAGGCCGTTTGCACATGGGTTACAGCTTTGAGCTGCTAACCGATGATTACAGCGCCGAGTACATTCGCAGCACAGTTCAAAACCTTGAAAAGCAAGTGACACAAGGCTGGCCATGTTGGTCTGTAAGCAACCACGACGTGGTTCGTGTTGCCAGCCGCTGGAGCCAAAACGGCGAGCTAAACCCAGCTCAAGCCAAGATGCTGGCCGCGATGATCTGCTCATTGCGCGGCAGTGTATGCATCTACCAAGGCGAAGAGCTTGGATTGCCAGAAGCGGATATTCCATACGAGTTGCTACAAGACCCATACGGCATTACTTTCTGGCCAACCTTTAAAGGCCGCGACGGCTGCCGTACGCCAATGCCTTGGCAAGCAGGCGCACAGCAAGGCGGTTTCTCAAACGCCGAGCCTTGGTTGCCTATCCCTGATGCCCACTTAAACCGAGCCGTTGACGCGCAAGAAAGCGCAGCTGATTCGGTATTGAATAGCTTCCGTCGCTTTACCGAGTGGCGCAAAGCCTTCCCGGCCTTGGTTCGCGGTGATATTCAATTCCTGGAAACTGCCGAGCCAATTTTGGCCTTTGTACGCAGTAGCGATGATCAGTCGATGCTTTGCGTATTCAACTTAGGCGGGGAAGATGTAACAGTTGAGCTTGAGCAACTAGCTAATGCAGCGCCGGTGAGCGAGCAACCTGTGCTCAGCGGTACTCCTGACGCCAACTCGCTATCGTTACCGGGCTTTGGCGCTTACTTCGCTGAACTGTAGCGATTAGCCTCGGCAGGGTATAACCCACCGCAGGGTTGGACTAATACAAATCGGGATCTAACTTGTTAGATCCCGATTTGTATTGTTTAGATAGTCGCTCACCCTCGCCCGTTAGGCTGCATGGGCGCTATATAAACCCATCCGAAGCACTTAAAACGAAAGCCGGAAAATGGCTTGAATTGAAACCACCTCACTTTCGCCTTGAATAAAGAGCATCGAGTATTTCTCGATGCACCACAGTGTCTTGACTGCCAACCGGGCGAATCGCTTCGATCCACCATTGGCTGTCGTCAACCATGTCATCATTCTCAAAACGTTTGACACGCCCCTGCGCTACGGGCAACTCGGCGAAGTGGGCTGGGATGATTGCCCATGCCATCTCTGACTCGACCAGCTCAATGGCATCATGCACGCTTTGCACCATGTGGAACTGGTCGCTGATGGTATGGTTCATCGCCGCCTCACTGGTTTGCATGTACATATAGCCCACTTGAGGCAGCTTCAGATAAGATTGATGAGTCAGCTTTTCATTCGGCCAGCTCACTGGCGCAATACAGCAAACTTCAAAGTTTTGTACATGTGAGTATTGAATGTCTCGTTCTCGTTTAGGGTAGGCAATCACCACCCCGATATCGGCCTCGCCACTGCGCACCAGATTGAAAATTTGAGTGGAGTCGCCGCTGAATACTGCCAAGTCCACATTGGGGTATTTTTTGATGACTTTGGCACAGGTGCTCGTCAAACCAATTCCACACAGGTTGGCATCAATTGCTACTGAGACTCTGGCAGGTAGCCCTTGATGAAAGCTGTCAATCTGTTCGGAGAAAGATCTATAACCATCAATGATTGGCAACGCCCGCTGATACAAAAGCTCACCGTGAGTGGTCAAAGTGAACTTTTTGTGGCTGCGATCAAAAAGCTCAAGCCCGGTATCAATTTCCAGATTGCTCACTTGTTGGCCAACAGTGGTGGGGTGTTTGCCCATTTTCAGCGCCGCTTGGCGAAAGCTACCCGCTTTGACGGTTTCGACAAAGGCTTTAATTAGCTCTATTGAGTAGTTCATTTCGTCATATCCAAATTTTTCTTAGCCTGCAATGAGCAGAAGATACGCTGCAAAAGCTGTTCTTTTGAGCCAGCATGTAACCTTACGACTATGCATTATGCAGGGTTTTATCATTCATTATGCATTTTTTATATAGGAAATTGGCATGCATCATGACCACAAGTTAACAGATGTCTGTGCCACAAATGCGCTTTGTAGATGTTGTGCACTGTACTAAAGTCACCAGGAACTCGTTATGAAATCGACCTTTAAGAAAGCTCTAATAACCGCAGTGGTTGCTGCAACGACCACTTTTGCCTGCGCTCAAGCCTCTGCTTGTACCTACATCAACTTCAAAAACGGTCAAGACAATACCTTTACCGCTCGCACGCAAGAATGGCCGGGAACGATGGACGGCAAGTTTGCCCTGGTTCCACGCGGTTTTGAAGGCGAGAATTACACCACCAAATACGGTTTTGTCAGCACCTTGTACGTCGACGTTTTGCACGATGGCATGAATGAGCACGGCCTACAGATGTCGATGTTAGCGCTAGGCGTTTCTCAATACGCTCCGGAGGGAAGTGGTGATATCAACAAAGGCGAAGTGGTCGGTTATGTACTGGGTAACTTCAAATCGGTAGACGAAGCAGAAAAAGCGCTAAAAGAAACTAAGGTACACAACACTATCTTCAAGGCCATCCCTGAGCTCGGAGAATACGTCGGCGTGCACTTTGTTATCACAGATAACAAGCGCTCAATCGTGGTTGAATACCTAGACGACTCTGGCTACCCGAACATTTTTGAGAACAAACTGGGTGTAATGACCAACGAGCCGACTTACGACGTACAGGAAATGTTGGCTAATAGCCTGCTGGATGAAGGTAAAGTGCGCTTCTCCGAAGCCAACTTCCACCCATTTGATATGTCCATTGAAGGACGTTTCCAAAAAGCGGTTGCTTTTAATCACACCCAAAACGATGACAGCGTGCAAACCGATGAGCAAGGCATTGCCCGCGCTTGGACGTTAGCCAACACCTTTGACATTCCACAAGGTGCTTTGTACTGGCGTCACGTGAGTGACGTACCGCAGTTTGTTTCTTGGAGCAGTGTAGGCGACATCGCCAACAAACGTTACTTCTACCGCACCTATGACAACATGGTAATCCGCGAAATTAACCTAGCGGAGCTAGACTTCAGCAAAGTGAAGTACGAGGAATTCCAACTGTTTGGTAAAACAGAGTTTAATAAAGTTGAGTTCCAGCAGTTCAAATAGTTGCTAAAAGAATCGCTAACAGAAAACCCAGCCTTGGGGCTGGGTTTTATCGTTAATCTAGAGCCCCATTCTAACGGGAAAAGCGGTATTCGGGTAAGCGACTCCATTGCTCAGTCTTTGCTGGCCACAAGCTGCTTGGCCGACGTTACGCTTGAAATGCCGGTCGCTTAGCAAGCCTTTGATGCCACTGTTGCAAATTGGGATACTGAGATTGCCACTCGATACCCAAGGCTTGAACCACTTTGAGCATGGCCCACAAGCTAATGTCAGCGATGGAAAACTCACCGGCGAGGTATTCAGCCTCAGCTAAGCGATTTTCCAAGGTGGGTAAGAATTCGCCAAGCCTTAGTTTGGACTCTTCGCCCCACTCGGGAATGACCCGTTCGCGATCCTGATAAATACCTGTGATATTGCGAAACGCCTGAAACCCCACCATCAAGCCTTGCAGCTCCACCATGCGGTTCCACATCTCTACCAATCCCTTTTGTTTTGGGTCGCTGCCAAACAGACCTTTGTCGTCCGGTGAAAGCGCATCGATGTAACGACAAATAGCGATAGACTCGCTCAAGTAGCTGCCGTCATCCAGTTGCAATAAAGGAATTCGACCATTGGCGCTGATTGCCTGAAACTCGACTTTAAGGTTATCCCCTTCGCGCACATTAATTTCTTCAACGGGAATCTCGATCCCTTTCTCTTTAAGGAATAAAGTCACCCGCATCGCGCTGGGCGTCATGCTGGTCTGGTAAAGCTTCATGGATTCGAACTGGCTCATAATTGAGTATCTCCTTGTCTCACAATCTCACCGGCTTGAGGCGACAAAATTTTGACTAAAGATCGTCACTTTGACGCTTTTTCAAGCAATTTTAGTCGTTACATTAGCATCACACAGCGTAGACATGAAAAATTGACGTTTTATTGCCCGAAGAAGCGCCCTCTCGTTGCGTCAAGCGTCAATTTTAGTAACAATGCCGCTACAAGACAGTATAAAAAAACCAACAATAGGGAAGTCGAAAAGATGCAGTTTAGTCGTGTGCTAAAGATTGCCGCAGTGGCAATGACTCTGCTCCACACACAAGCCTTTGCAGGCTTGGGCGATTGGGTTGAGTTCAACATTGATAACGGGCAAATCAAAATGCCTGTAACCATTGAGGGCGTGAGTGCAAACGCCATTATCGATTCAGGTGCTGAGTTGTCAGGCATTAACAATGCCTTTTTAGCAGCCAACGGCTTAAGCTTTGACAAGGGACCAAAAATCAAAGTTAAAGGCGCCGACGGCAGCCAGACACAGGCAAGCGCCAACGGTGTGCCAGTAAACATGTTCAAAGCCGCGTTCACCGTTAACGAATTGGTTAAAGCGGACATGGGCGATGCTTCTGATGCCGTGGTTTTGGGCTCGAGCTTCTTCCGCGATTTCCTGTTGCAGATCGACTACCCCAACAAGCGAATCCGCTTGCTGGACAAGAAAGCGGTTAACCTAAACAAACTGAAAAATATTGATATGCGCGCCGATCGTAAAACCGGTAGCTCAATCATCAAGGTAGCACTTGGCGGTGGCGAAGAAACTTGGATGCTTCTAGACACTGGCAGCCAAGCGGGTGTCGTAGCCAAGCGTGATACTGCTGAGGAAAACGGCTGGACCAAGTTGCCAGTAGACTCAAGCGCGGTGGTAAAAAACGTCAAGGTAGATACTTTCCGTCTGCCAAGCATGACCTTCGGCCCTTATAACCTAGAAAACGTATTAGCGGCGATCCCTGCTCAGGGCCAGTCACTGAGTAACCTAGAAAACTCGATTGGCAACTCACCGTCGTTCCGCGGTAAGCGTGTAAACGGCCTGATTGGTTACGATGTACTAAAAAACTATGTCATCACCATGGATTACTCCAAAGGCCGCATGCACATAGGTCTGCCAGAAACTATCTAACTCTAAATTAAATTAGAGTTACGCCCCGTTCGCTAGCGCTGCTATGCTGGTGTCAACGGGGCTTTTTTATGCCCTGATAACAATGATTAAGGGAGACATGTCGTGTCATTTCAAGCCATTACTCTGGCCCAGTACCCCAAGGCCTACATAGATGAAAGCACCTTTGTTACTCAAAGCTTTGAGTCGGTTGCGCTGAAAGACGGTGAGTTTCGAGTGGCGGTTAGCCACTGGTCGTTAGACCCAGCGATGCGCGGTTGGGTCAGCCCAGACACTGAAAGCTACATTCCACCGGTGGCGATTGGCGAGGTGATGCGCTCGTTAGGCGTTGGCAAGGTAGTCGAGTCCAATAACGAACAGTATCCGCTTGGCAGCATGGTCAGTGGCATGACCGGTTGGAGCGAAGAGATAGTTTCAAGCGGTGCGGGCCTGTCTGTGGTCCCTCCTGGTGTGTCGCCAGAGCTGGCTTTGTCAGCCTTGGGCATGCCAGGCATGACCGCTTATATCGGCTACGCCGATGTTCTGGGGCTAACTCCAGGGCAAACTCTGGTAGTGAGCGGCGCTGCCGGTGCCGTGGGGTCTGTGGTGGTGCAAATGGCCATCGCCGATGGGCTAAATGTGATTGGCAGTGCTGGTAGCGACGAAAAGTGCGCCTGGCTTAAATCCTTGGGATGCCATGGTGTAATTAACTACAAAACCGATGACATTGGCGCCAAACTCGATGAACTAGCACCTAAAGGTGTCGATGGCTACTTTGAGAATACCGGCGGGCCGCTGCAAGCCGAGGTGTACGCACGTATCAATCCCCACGCCAGAATTGCAGTGTGTGGTTTGATTGCCGATTACCACTCGCCTACCCCAACCCCAGCACCGAGCTGGATAAATCTTATCAAGCGCCGCGCGCGCATTGAAGGTTTTACCATTACCGACCACATGCATCGCGTCGGAGAAATTGTGCAAGGCTTGATGCCTTATTTTCAAGCCGGACAGCTGGACTTTAAAACCCACACCCTGAAAGGATTGGAGTCGGCCAAGCTTGGGGTGAATATGCTATACAAAGGCGAAAACACAGGCAAACTGATCGTCGAACTGTAAGCCTAAGCACTTAATGACAGTGCCAAACCACAGCCACAAAAAAACGCCGCTATAAAGCGGCGTTTTTTTAGGAAAGAATCAGCTTACTTAGCAGCTTGCTTCTCTTTCTCAGCAGCAATAACTTGCTCTGCAACGTTGGCAGGACACGGTGCGTAGTGGCTGAACTCCATAGAGAACTGACCACGACCAGAGGTCATAGTACGCAGGTGGCCGATGTAGCCAAACATTTCAGATAGAGGTACGTCACCCTTGATGCGAACGCCGGTAGCGCCAGCTTCTTGACCAGAGATCATGCCGCGACGACGGTTCAAGTCACCGATTACGTCACCAACGTGGTCTTCAGGAGTGAATACGTCAACCTTCATGATAGGCTCAAGCAGCTGTGCGCCAGCCTTTGGAATTGATTGACGGAATGCACCTTTAGCAGCGATTTCAAACGCGATAGCTGACGAGTCAACTGCGTGGAAAGCACCGTCGTAAAGTTCAACTTCAACGTCTAGTACAGGGAAGCCGGCTAGAACACCGTTTTCCATCATAGACTTAAAGCCTTTCTCAACTGCAGGCCAGAATTCCTTAGGAACGTTACCACCAACAACTGAAGAGCTGAAGGCAAAGCCTGATCCTTGCTCGCCTGGCTTGATGCGGTAGTCGATCTTACCGAACTGACCAGAACCACCAGACTGCTTCTTGTGAGTGTAGCTGTCTTCAACGGCTTGAGTGATGGTTTCACGGTAGGCTACCTGAGGCTTACCAACTACTAGCTCAACGCCGTAGGTACGCTTCAGAATGTCTACTTTAATGTCTAGGTGAAGTTCACCCATACCTTTAAGGATGGTTTCGCCTGAATCTTCGTCGGTTTCAACAACGAACGATGGATCTTCTGCAACCATCTTACCGATAGCGATACCCATCTTCTCTACAGAACCTTTGTCCTTAGGAGCAACGGCGATAGAGATTACTGGCTCTGGGAATATCATTGGCTCAAGAGTACAAGGTGCATCG
This sequence comes from Paraferrimonas sedimenticola, assembly GCF_002282855.1. Taxonomy (GTDB): domain Bacteria; phylum Pseudomonadota; class Gammaproteobacteria; order Enterobacterales; family Shewanellaceae; genus Paraferrimonas; species Paraferrimonas sedimenticola. The sequence goes on from NZ_NRIR01000007.1 coordinate 127,144, forward strand.
GTAGCACACAGAGTGTGACCGGTTTGTACGTTCTTCATACCAACAACAGCGATGATGTCACCAGCTTGCGCGCGAGTTAGCTCGGTACGCTCATCAGCGTGCATCTCAACCATACGGCCGATACGCTCAGTCTTACCAGTGTAAGAGTTAAGAACGGTCATACCTTTCTCCATAACACCTGAGTAGATGCGGATAAAGGTCAGGGCGCCGAAACGGTCGTCCATAATCTTAAATGCCAAGGCACGTAGTGGCTCATCAGCAGAAACGATGGCGTGCTCGCCAGTTTCTTTACCTTCTTCGTCGGTCAGTGGCTGTGGGTCAACTTCGGTTGGGCTAGGCAGGTAATCGATTACCGCATCTAGTACCAACTGAACACCTTTGTTCTTAAACGCAGAACCACAGTAAGTTGGGAAGAAGTGCATGGTACGAGTACCTTCACGGATACAACGCTTGATGTCTTCTTCTGAAGGCTCTTCGCCGTCCATGTAAGCCATCATCAAATCGTCGTCCATTTCAACGGCAGACTCGATCAGAGCTTCGCGGTACTCGGCAGCTTTTTCTACCATGTCCGCTGGAATGTCTTGAATTTCGAAGTTTTCTGGCAGGCCAGAGTCGTCCCATACGTAGGCTTTTTGCGACAGTACGTCTACAACACCTACGAAGTCGTCTTCGATACCGATTGGCAGGGTCATAACTAGTGGGTTAGCACCCAATACGTTCTTAACCTGATCAACAACGCGGTAGAAGTCTGCACCCATACGGTCCAGCTTGTTTACGAAGATCAAACGGGCAACTTCTGATTCGTTAGCGTAACGCCAGTTGGTTTCTGATTGAGGCTCAACACCGCCAGAACCACAGAATACACCTACACCACCATCTAGTACTTTCAGAGAACGGTAAACTTCAACGGTGAAGTCAACGTGTCCTGGAGTATCGATGATGTTCATGCGGTGGTCGTTCCAGAAACAGGTAGTCGCAGCTGACTGAATGGTAATACCACGCTCAGCTTCCTGCTCCATGAAGTCGGTAGTTGACTCACCGTCGTGTACTTCACCGGTCTTGTGAATCTTACCGGTCAGCTTAAGGATACGCTCAGTAGTGGTAGTTTTACCCGCATCAACGTGCGCGAAAATACCGATATTTCTGTATTTAGATAAGTCAGTCATTAGATCAATCTACATTGTCAGGTTCAAAAATTGCGGCGTAAGTATACTGGTTTATTTGCTGCTTTTATAGCTTCTTAGAAAAAAGCCTGAGCAAAAGTGGCAAAACGTGACCCAAAATGGGTATTGGTTTGCCACAAAAGTACCGTGTAGCGCAGGTTACAGCCAAGTTACAAGCTCAGCAAAGTCGCCACTGAGCCACCTAATTTTAGCAGCAGTTTGGATAAGTAAAGGTCGATTTTTCCGCTTTGATCGCAAAGATCGCCATGAGATCCAAGCGCTTAACTCGGGTTTTGGCCGTAGACTTTGGTCATTCGATAAGACTCCAATTCCACCTCAGACGCACCAGCTTTGCCCTGATAGGTTTGCCACAGCATCACATCAGGGCTCTCAAAGGTGACCAACACGCGAAATTCGCCATCCTCGAACACAAACTGACGATTTCCGGCGTCAAAGCGGCCACCGTCGGTGCGCATTTGCTCTTGTCCGGTGAAGCTGGTGACCACGCTGTAGCCCTGATCCGTCGAGTAGCCCATCATGGATTGACCGGATAACGGCTCCTGATAAGATTCCACTTTGATGCTGGGGTAACTGAGTTGAATGGTGTTGGCCACCGAGCTGCTGCCGGTAAGCTCGCCGGTCACTTTGAGCTTTTTCCCTTGCTCGTCGACAACCCAACCATTGAGACTCCACTGACCAATGAAACGGTCCATTTGCTCAACGGCTTGCTGAGAAGCTGGATTGGTTGCGGCCTGCTCACCTTGGTTATTCGATTGATTGATAGCCGTGGCCAGCTGCTGTGTGCGCTTATCCTCTTGCTCTTGCTCAAAGCCAACCACACCGCCTTTTACAGCTCCAATGGTGGCGCCCGCCACCAGCCCGCGCTCGGGTCGCCCCGAGAGCGCGCCTAAGATGAGTCCGGCCACCGCGCCGGTTACCGCACCGGTGGCGGCGCCCTGCGCGGTTCGCGAATTACTCTCGCAGCCGATGACAAACACCAGCGCGCAGCTGATTACAGTGAGGGGTTTGAGCATGTTAATGGCCCTTAATTGATCGTTAGGGCCATTAAGTATAGGCATAAACTCTTGTTTCAGTTCAGCGACTTACATAAGAGTTAGCAGGCTTCACTCCACTGAATTTTGAGTGGATGTGTTTGCTTGAGAATAGTCCTTAGTAAGACGATAGGACTCGATCACCTGAGACTGCTGTTTTCCGCCCAAACGCTCGGTTTGCCAGGTGAACACATCCGGGTTTTCAAAGGTAACCGTGACTCGATAATCTTTGCCACTGAAGCGAAACTGGCGCTGAGCGGCATCATAATCGCCATCACCAGCTCGAGCCATGGCCTGCTGATTAGCAAAGCGGGTGACCACAGAATAGCCTTTCTCCACCGTGTAACCCATCAGCGATTGCCCCCAAAGGGACTCAGTTTGACTCTCAACTTTGAGTGCTGGGTAAGTAAGTTGCACCGTTTCTGCCACCGAGCGCTCTCCCAGAACTGAGCCTTGTACCTCAAGCTGCTGGCCATCAGCGCCGGCCATCCAGCCGGTCAGTTGCCAATTGCCGACAAAACGGTCTAATTGCTCGCGAGCTAGTTGGGCTTTTTGCTGCAGGTGAAAGGCGTGCATGGCCTCGCTGGTATAACCCTGATGACCACTGATGGCCTGGGCGAGTTCGCGATTGCGTTGGTCGGCCTTTTCCTGGGCATAGCCCACTTGGCCGCCTTCGATAGCGCCTAGGGTGGCACCAGCAAGCATGCCTTTCTCCGGTTCACCGCCAATCGCGCCGAGCAGAAGACCTGCCACGGCGCCAGTCGCCATGCCGGTTACAGCACCTTGCGCAGTGGCCGAGTTGGTGGCAGAGGTAGAGGTGCAACCGCTGAGGACTAATGTGGTAGATAGGGTGGTAAAGAGGGCAAGTGCGGTGATAATCGGCTTAACGGTCATATCTGAACTCCTTGATACTACTTATAATTTCCTTGTGCTGGCGTTAGTTATGACCTCAGAAAAAACAATAGATTCCTTCATGCTTTAGCAAAAGCTTATTGCTTTTACTTAAGGGGACCAATTTTGCAGCTTAAAAGGCTTCAGTAAACAAACACAAATCTCCGCTGCATCGACCGATTTGTTGCGTTAATCGACCACTACGTCGATTCCCAACAGTCGCTGTTAATCTTAGAACCTGAGAAGTTCTCTACGCTTTCAACGGCTTAACTGCTAGACAAACCGCTAATTGTCGACAAAGCTGAAGGTAACTAGAGTGGTAACATTGAACACCAAGGCAGTGGTTTATGAGTACACCCTTACAAATCCGTCCCTATCGTCGCCAAGACGCGAAACAGCTTACTGAGATTTTTTACCAGACCATTCACAGTGTCGGTCACCAGTATTACAACCAAGCACAGGTGAATGCCTGGGCTCCCTTACCCATTAATTACGAACACTGGCAGCAGAGGCTGGACCAAACCCCGCCCTTAGTCGCGGTCATGGGCAGTCGCATTGTGGGTTTTATGACCCTCGCCGAGAACGGCCACATTGAATGGAGCTATACCCACTCTCAGTATCAACGCCAGGGCATCGCCTCTCAGCTTTATCAAACCTTGGAGCAAAATGCCCAAGCCTTAGGCTTAACACGACTCACTGTGAACGCGTCGCGCTTTGCCGAACCTTTCTTTACTCGTCAGGGCTTTACTCGACTCAAGCAGTTACGTACGTTGAAAGACGGACAAGAACTGGTCAACTGGCAAATGGAAAAGTACCTGCCGGCAAGTGAGTAAAGGCAATGAAAACCCTGGGTATTCTCGGAGGCATGAGTTGGGAGTCCACCGCCCACTACTACGCCCTTATTAATCGCGGCATCAAACAGCGGTTGGGCGGGCTGCACTCAGCCAAAATCTTGCTGCACAGCGTGGATTTTGCCGAGATAGAAGCGCTTCAAGCCAGTGGCGATTGGGCACAAGCGGGCGAGATGTTGGCTAAGGCGGGCCTAGGTCTACAAAAAGCCGGCGCCGATGCTCTGCTAATTGCCACCAACACCATGCACAAGGTGGCTGACGCTATTGAGGCCCAATGTGACTTGCAGCTGTTGCACATCGCTGATGCTACCGGTCGCACCCTTATTGACGATGGCGTGACGCGAGTGGGGTTACTGGGCACTCGCTACACTATGGAGCAGGACTTCTACAAAGGGCGATTGACAGAAAGGTTTGGACTGGAGGTGCGCATCCCCAACGCCGATGGCATCAATGAGGTGAATCGCGTGATATACGATGAGCTCTGCCTTGGGGAGATCAAAGACAGCTCTCGACAGAGCTATCAAGCAATTGTCGCCGATCTGGCGGAGCAAGGGTGCCAAGCGGTCATTCTTGGGTGCACTGAAATCGGCCTGCTGCTAAAACCTCAAGACTGCGATTTGCCTCTCTACGACACCACAGAAATTCACGCCAAAGCGGCGGTCGAATTCGCGCTAGCGAGCGACTAATGCCGCTATTGGCCAAGATGCACATTGTCTGCGGTCTGTTCTCGATCATCAGTGGACTACTGGTACTATCACTTCCCAAAGGAACCACTAAGCACATTTGGATTGGTCGAGTCTACGCCGGCAGTATGCTCGCCCTTAATCTCACCGCCCTGGCACTATACCGGCTTACCGGAAGCGTTAACTTTTTTCACCTCGCCGCTTTGGTCAGCTTTATCACTGTTGTGGCGGCGTGGTGGCAGGTGTGGCAAAAGCCCAAAGGCTGGCCGATTGCCCATGGGCTGTTAATGCTGTGGAGTTATGTTGGCTTAATGGCGGCTACCGCCGCCGAAATCGCCTCTCGCGTGCCAGGCTGGAATTTCGGCTGGTCGGTGTTTATTTCATCGAGCTTAGTCATCGCCATTGGCGCCTGGCTGATTCGGAACTACAAACCTCAGTTGATAAGCCGCTTTAGTTCGCGCTAACCAGCCTGGTTTGTTGATGCTGACGGATAAAGGCCTCGAGGGTTCGCGCCTGCTGGCTGTCGATGGTTGCCATTCCCATGTGAGTTAAGCGCTGCACCTGCACTAACTCCACAAGTGAATTGTCGACCGATTCAAAAGCGTCCAAAGGCGACACTTTGTCTTTGGCACTGGCAAAAACCAAGCTCGGAATTGGTACCTTGGTTAACAACTCATCAGCGGCGGTTTGCTCAATCGGAACCCCTGCCTTAGCCGTTAATAACTGAGCCCCTTCGGCTATCGTTTCTTGCGAGAGCCAACGGGCATAACTCGGGCCATAGCGCTCCACGAAATTCACCACGGCCTTGTCAAACCGCAACATCGGCGCGTTAAGCACCAGCCCAGCGGTTTTGGGATAGTGCTGCACTGTGTGCAGTGCCACTACAGCTCCCATAGAATTCCCGTGTAACCACACAGGTCCTTCAACGGCATGCTTTTCAATGATTTGTGCTAGCAGCGGCGCATCGTGGACACCAAATCCTGGATATTGGGATGGACTATTTCCATGCCCGAGTAAATCGGGAATGATCACTTGAAAACCCAAATAACGATAAAAGGTGGCATCCCAAAACATGGAGCTGGCATCCATATTGAAGCCATGCAGTAACACCACAGTGCCTTTTAAGGGACTAAACTCCTCCGGCCTTTGGACTGCCAAAAACAGTATTTCGTTATTTCTGCCCAAGTCCCAATCGAACTTCAGCTTCAACGATTCCGCACTAAGCCGCTCACCCGCTAATAGATACGCTATGCAGGTTTGCTGACTATCGCAGTATTGGTGAGTTTCGTAACCCAAGTTCTTGATATGCTCGCGGTCGACAATTTCGGAACCGCTCGAGTCAGGGTTGATGGTATGAGCAATTAATGTGGCACAGCCACCACAGCTAAGGCACAGCAGGAGAACAAAAAATCTGGAGAGACACTTCATTACCGATTCCTTTCGATAAAACTGCAATAGGTCAATAAGCGCTAGAAGCGCAAGCGCCTTTCCGAGATTACAGATTCACTCAATTAGCAGTCAAGTGACTGAAATTATTTGACTATTAACCATCTAAAAACATTTCCTATGAGTTGATCTTAGCTGACCAAAGCCCGAGTTTGAGCTAGAGTAACAAGACCGCTGCGAATTCTGAGCCAAGGAGGCTGGTATGAGCTGGGTCATTCATTTATTCGCCTTGTTTCTGATCATCGCAGGCTTGAGCTTGCTGGTGAGTCCCGACTACCTAACCACCACTCTTATCAAATATCAGCACAGTCGAACGTTACACTGGATAGCCGTGCTAGGCCGCGTTGCCTTAGGTGGCGCGCTAGTGCTGGTTGCGCCCCACTCTGACTATCCCGGCGCGTTTACTTTCTTAGGCTGGTTAACTTTGCTCGCCGCACTGATATTACTGCTGATGGGCCGGCACAATTTTCAACGTTTGATTGGCTGGGCCAGCGGCCTCAATGGCGTAGTCAAACGCTCCATGGGCTTGATTGCCTGTGTAGTTGGGATTTGGCTGGCTAGTGTGCCAATTCACCTTTAACTGAGTTTTGAAGGAAAACAATGAACTCTAGAACTGCCGCTTGCAGCTGCGGCCAACTGCAACTGAGCGCCAGCGATGAGCCGGTTCGAGTGTCCGTGTGTCACTGCACCGCGTGCCAACGGCGCACCGGCTCGGCTTTCGGGATACAAGCTCGCTTTGACAGCCGGGTTATCTCTCTCAAGGGAGAGAGTAAAAGCTATCGTCGTCAGGGAGATAGCGGTCAATGGGCCGAGTTTCACTTTTGCCCCGATTGCGGTGCAACCGTCTACTATTACCTGCAAGGACTCGAGGGTTTTATGGGGGTTCCGGTGGGGGCATTTGCCGACCCACAATTCCCCTCGCCTCAGTTATCCATCTACCAAAATCGCGCTCACTGCTGGTTGACCCTAGACCCCAGCATCGAGCGCCTGGAATAACTCAGCACACAAGGAGGCTGACGTGTCTATTGAGCAAATCGCCGAACTGGAACAAGAGATATTTAACAAAGTCACCGAGCTCAATCAACTGCGCAAAGCGGTTGAAGGCGAGCCGGTTGCCGATTACGAGTTCGAAACCCTTGAAGGCAAAGTCATGCTTTCTGAGCTATTTGGCAATCAAGATAAGTTGTTGATGATCCACAACATGGGGCAAGGCTGTCGCTACTGCACTTTGTGGGGTGATGGCATCAATGGTTTGTTAGCCCACCTGGAATCGGCCTTATCCGTGGTGTTGGTATCGAAAAATGATCCGCAAACCATGCGAACTTTTGCCGCCAGTCGCGGTTGGAAGTTTCGCCTAGCTTCTCACGGTGGTGGCGCATACATGAAAGAACAAGTGGCTCAGCACGGCTACGACAATATGCCCGGCGCTGTGGTGTACGAGCGCAAAGGCGACAAAATTGTTCGCACCAATGTGTGTGCCTTTGGCCCAGGCGACCTTTACTGTGCAGCATGGCCCTTGTTAGGCTTGGCAGGTATTGGAGAAGCCGAATGGACGCCGCAATTCAATTACTGGCTTAAGCCAAAACAACTGGAAGACGGCGGCGAGAACGTATTGGAATAACAAAAAATGCCAAAGACCCCGCCCGTACTGATAGACACCCCACGTTTGCAAATGCGCCACTTTTGCATCGCTGACGTGGACGATGTGTTTGAGTTTTCCACTCACGATGAAGTTACGCGCTACACAGGTGACGCCGGCGTGGTAAAAACTCGCCAAGACGCGATGAACCTGATCACTGAGCTATGGGAAGAAGAGTACCGTCGCTACGGTTATGCCCGTTACGCCCTAGTCCACAAGGGCGATAATAAGGTGATAGGGTTTTGCGGGGTCAAGTATCTTGAAGACGAAGGTCGTCCGGATATCGGCTATCGCATGCTGCCAGAGTACTGGGGCCAAGGGCTGGCCTATGAAGCCGCGCAGGCCGCCATGGACTACGCCCGCGATGAGTTAGGGCTGACCAACATCATGGCCGAAGCCGTGGTGGAGAACATTGCCTCCAATAAGATCCTCACCAAGATCGGACTCACCCTAGTGGACACTTACCACCGCTACGGCTTCAACGTAAATCGCTACGAATAACTTAAAAGTTACCCCCAGATTTAACAAAGCTACCCACAGGGGACTGTCCCCTCCCCCGAAAACGGGGGAGGTTATCCACAGATGTTTAGATGATGCGGGCCATGCGGCGACGCAAATAGGCGATTTGTGTTTGGTGTGGCAGCTGCTTTGGGCAGGTGTCTTGGCAACCGAGTAGGGTCATACAGCCAAACACGCCATCTTGATTGCCCACTAGGTGATAAAAATCACTGTCGTCGCGACCATCGCGGGAATCCTTGGCAAAGCGTGCTAGCTTCATCATGCCCACAGCACCGACAAAGCTGTCTTGCATTTGTTTGGTGGCACAAGCGGATACACAGCAACCGCACTCAATACAACGCTCAAGCTCGTAAAGCTCATCGGCCAACTCGGGTTCCATGGGCTGCTCAAGAGAGTGAATGTTGTGGTCAGGGTTTTGCGGCTGTAGCCAAAGCTGCAAACGCTCAGACAACTGGCGCATAAACTTACCGGTATTCACCGACAAGTCGCCAATCAGCTCAAAGCCAGGCAATGGGAATAAATGAATTTTGCCGTCGGCGAACTTAGAGGTCAGGGTGCGACAAGCTAACGTCGGCACACCGTTGATCACCATGGCGCAGCTGCCGCAAATCCCGGCGCGACAGACAAAATCAAACTGCAGCGATGGGTCTTGATTCTCGCGAATTAGGTTCAGGGCGATAAACACTGTCATCCCCGGCGCTTCTTCGATTTGATACTCTTCGGTGCGCGGCTCAGAATTCGGGTCGCGCGGGTCGTGACGGAAGATGCTAAAGGTTAGGGTACGAGGCTGGCTCATGCGTCCTGCTCCTCCAATCGCTGGTTTTTCTGGGTAAATTTCTCAGGCAACTCAAATGGCATTAGTGCCTGTTGCAGCACGTGGCGGTCCACGCCCTCGCCCATCTTGGCGGTCAGAGTTTCAATTTGTTCGAGTCGAGCTTGAGTGTCCGGATGAGCAACGGCATTGTCATCACCGTAACCGCGATAGCCTGGTGGCAGTTCCATTTTCATCACATCCAGCGCTTCGTAACTCAGACTTGGCTTTAGCGCACTAGCATCCGGCCAGCTGGCCAGGGTGCGATTCAGCCAATTGGCATCATCGCGCTTAGGGTAATCTTCACGAGCGTGAGCGCCACGGGACTCGGTACGCGCCAAAGCGCCCGCCGCCACGGTAAGTGCCACGCGCAGCATGCGCGGTAGGCGTAGCGCTTCGACAAGCTCTGGGTTGGCATGGCGATTCTTGCAAGTCAGTGAGATATTGGCGCTGCGTGCCAGTAACTGTGACAACTCAGACACCGCTTTTTCAAGTTCAGTGCCATTGCGGAAAATCCCTACGTAATCCATCATGATTTCTTGCATGGCGGTTTTGAGCTGATAGACGTTTTCGCCACCCAGATTCGCAAGCAGAGTATCGATTTCCGAGGTCAGCTTTGAGGCTTGCGACTCAATCAGTCCAGTATCAATGGCCAGTGGATTTTGCTCGCAGAAATCCGCCACGTACTCGCCGACAATCATGCCCGCCACCACGGTTTCCGCTAGACTGTTACCGCCCAAACGGTTGAAGCCGTGCATATCCCAACAGGCGGCCTCCCCAACGGCAAATAAGCCTTTTAGCTGAGGGCTTTCACCGCGCTCGTTGGTGCGCACACCACCCATGGAGTAGTGCTGAGTCGGGCGCACCGGAATCCAATCTTTAGCTGGGTCGATGCCCAAAAAGTCCTGACAAATCTCTTTCACTTCGCGCAGGTTTTTGTCTATGTGCTCTTTACCTAGCAGGGTAATGTCGAGCCACAAATGCGGACCATAAGGGCTATCCACCCCTTTGCCTTTGCGCATGTGTTCTGTCATTCGACGAGATACCACATCGCGCGAAGCCAGTTCTTTTTTCTCCGGCTCATAGTCCGGCATGAAGCGATGGCCATCTTTATCGCGAAGCAGTCCACCGTCACCACGACAACCTTCGGTGGTCAAGATACCCACGGGTACGATCGCAGTGGGGTGAAATTGCACCGCTTCCATGTTGCCCAAAGTGGCTTTGCCGGTATCCAGTGCTAAGGCCGCTCCAATCCCTTCGCAGATAATGGCGTTGGTTGACACAGAGTACAGTCGACCGTAACCACCGGTAGCAATAGTGGTGGTTTTAGCAACGTATGCCTGAATCTCACCAGTCACCAAATCGCGCACGATCGCCCCTTGGCAACGCACACCATCTTGAATTAAGGCCAGAGCTTCCACTCGCTCAACCACAGGTACGCCTAGCGAGATGGCCTTGTTGTCCACTGCATACAACAGCGAGTGGCCTGTGCCATCAGCGGTGTAGCAGGTACGCCACTTTTTGGTGCCGCCAAAGTCACGGGCATTGATCAGACCGTGGGCTTTCTCGGCTTCCTCGAGAGTTACCTTTTCGGCGTTAACCACCACCTGACGAGGGCCGGCCTTTACTCGCGTCCAAGGCACACCCCAGTTGGCTAGCTCGCGAACCGCCTTAGGTGCGGTGTGGGCAAACATGCGTGCCACGTTTTGATCGCAACCCCAGTCAGAGCCTTTCACTGTGTCGTGAAAATGGACATCTTCGTTATCACCAGAGCCTTTGAGCGCGTTGCCCAAACTGGCTTGCATGCCCCCTTGCGCCGCCGCGCTGTGCGAGCGTTTGGCAGGAATCAAAGACAGAACTAAGGTGTCCAGCCCGCGCTCTTTACAAGCAATCGCCACTCGTAAACCGGCTAGTCCCGCGCCAATCACCAGCGCATCGGTATAGATAATTTTCATTCCAACAACTCCCGCTAGTGGTGTCCGCCGTAAGGCTCAAAATCCAAGGGTAAATCCATGCCGATGTTCACATAGGTCAACAGGCTAAAAATCCCCATCACCAACAGGTAAACCAACAAAATGAAAGCTAATTTGCGAGCACCTGCGCGAGCGTTAAATCCACCCCACTTAATGCACAAGCGGTACATGCCAATCACGGCGTGAAACACCACAGCCGGTAGCAAGATGGCATACAACAACCAGGCCGATTCGTGCACTACGCGAGCGGCCGAGAAGTGCGGCCCTATCTCGGGGTTGAGCATCATGGTGAACAGGTGCACCGGCACCACGAAGAACAGGCTAAAGCCGGTGATCAGTTGCCAGAACCACAACTTGGTGTCTTGATGCTGCACCACGCCCATGTGCTGCCGCAAAGCGCGCCACTGACGATAGTGAGTCGGAAAGCGGCGTAGCGCCGCAAACGCGTGCAACACCAGCACAGATAATAGGAATAAGCTAAAGACGCGAGTGACAAAAGGTTCGCCCATGCCATCGTGGGTGAACCAGCCTCCCTCAAGCATCTGAACCACCTGAAAAAAGGCTTCTTTACCTAGCAAAATGGTCGATTCAAAATGAATATGAACCAGCAGGAAAAGTGCCAAAATGGCACCAGTGAGGCCTTGTAGACCATCGAGGCGAGCGTGGACAGAAGTCAGTGGAGACTTGAGTTTAGTCATGGTTTTTAACCCTTTGGGGTTACCGCACGTTAATTATTTAGCAAGTAACGAAAAATAATAATTCACCCACTTGGATCAAAACTCGAATGTAAGTCAAAGTTTTGCCAAGTTTGCGACTGGTCTGTCCGTCTAGTGTGCGATAGATCACGCAGACAAAAGTTTCCTATCACTCAAGTCGTAGCACTCGCATTCAACTAAAATTGGTTTACAATGACGCCCCCAAATTTTTAAGGCAGATCAATCTCATGGCTTGGATTCAAATTCGCATCGATGCTACTCACGAAACCGCCGAAGGCATTAGCGACGCCCTAAGCGAAACCGGCGCCTTGTCGGTGACCTTTATCGATGCCAAGGACGACCCAATTCTGGAGCCGCTTCCCGGCGAGACTCGTCTCTGGGGCGAAACCATAGTGATTGGCCTGTTTGACGCTCTGACCGACATGGATATGGTGGTCGAGCAACTTAAGCTCTGGCCAACCATGCCAAAGGACTTCAACCACAAAGTCGAAGCGCTGGAAGACAAAGACTGGGAGCGCGAATGGATGGACAACTTCCACCCAATGCAGTTCGGTCGTCGTTTGTGGATCTGCCCAAGCTGGCGCGAAGCCCCTGAGCCGGATGCGGTAAACGTATTGCTCGACCCAGGCTTAGCCTTTGGCACCGGCACCCACCCCACCACAGCCTTGTGCTTAGAGTGGCTTGATGGTCTTGAGCTTAACGGTAAGCAAGTGGTGGATTTTGGTTGCGGCTCAGGCATTCTGGCAATTGCCGCGCTAAAGCTTGGTGCCGCGCACGTCACAGGAATCGACATCGACCCGCAGGCTATCGAGTCGAGTCGAGAGAACGCTCGCCGCAACAAAGTAGAGAACAAGCTTTCCTTATACTTACCCGATGACCAGCCAAGCGATCTCAAAGCGGAAATCCTGGTGGCCAACATTCTCGCTGGCCCCTTAAAAGAGTTGGCGCCTTTGATTGCTGAGCGCGTTCAAGCTGCCGGTAAGCTAGCCCTCTCCGGATTACTGCAAGAACAAGCTGACGAGCTTAAAACTTATTACGAGCAGTGGTTCGAAATGGACGAGCCAGCTCACAAAGAAGACTGGAGCCGCTTGACTGGGATACGAAAAAGTTGACGGCTTATTGCGTGCTAACCCCTGTTAGTACGCGATTTTCTATCAAATAGCAGCAAGTTTTTAACAAAGGATTAGAGCAAAAGTTCTTGGTCAAATGTCAAGCAAAAAACTTGCAAAAAGCTTAATTTTTAATCTTTTCTCGGTGCTAAAAAAGACGTAAGATAGCGCCCCTTTGACGAGCAAGCCAAAGCGCGAGGCGTGTATGCGGATAGGCGATTATCAACTAGATAACCCGCTGATTCTGGCTCCTATGGCCGGAGTCACCGACCAGCCGTTTCGCAATCTGTGTTTGCACTATGGTGCCGCAATGGCTGTGTCGGAAATGCTGTCTTCCAATCCCGAGGTTTGGAACAGCGAAAAAAGCCGACAGCGCATGGACCACAGTGGCGAACAAGGCATTCGCTCGATTCAAATTGCAGGTTCTGACCCACAACAGATGGCGGCTGCCGCTCAGTTCAACGTGAGCAATGGCGCGCAGATCATCGACATCAACATGGGTTGTCCTGCCAAAAAGGTTAATAAAAAGCTGGCGGGTTCGGCGCTGTTAAAAGAGCCGAACTTGGTACGTCAAATCCTCGAAGCAGTGGTAGCTGCGGTTGAGGTGCCGGTTACCTTAAAGATTCGCACTGGCTGGGATCCAGACAACCGCAATGGTGTTGAGATTGCCCGCATTGCTCAAAGCTCCGGTATACAAGCGCTGGCCGTTCACGGTCGCACTCGTAAGGACATGTACAAAGGCGATGCGGAATACGACACCATTAAAGCTATTAAGCAGGCGGTTGAGATTCCAGTAATTGCAAACGGAGACATCGTTAGCCCTGAGAAAGCGCGTTACGTGCTGGATTACACGGGTGCCGATGCCCTAATGATAGGTCGCGCGGCTCAAGGTCGCCCCTGGATTTTCCAGGAGGTGTTGCACTATCTGAACACAGGTACCAAAACCACAACAGTTGCAGCCGGTGAACAGCAGCAAGTTATGCTGTCCCATCTCAATAAGCTGCATCAATTTTACGGTGAGTTTAAGGGTGTGAGATTCGCACGCAAACACATCGGTTGGTACTTGTCGGACGATGCGCAAAAGCCGTTTCGCGCGGAGTTTAATCGATTGGAAAGTGCTCAAGAGCAGCGAGTGGCGCTTACTCGTTTCTTTGAGCAAGTTAATATTTAAATTGAAGAGCATTACTAAGCATGTTTGATCAACCTACTCACAACGAAGCTCAACTGACTGTTGGTAAAATTGAAACCGCAAACGGCACTATCAAGCCACAATTGCTACGCGACTCTGTAAAGCGTGCGGTACAAAACTACTTTGCCAACCTAGATGGCCAAGAAGCCCAAGAAGTATACGAAATGGTTCTTTGCGAAGTTGAAGCCCCTCTGTTGGACATCATCATGCAGCACACTCGTGGTAACCAAACCCGCGCTGCCAACATGCTAGGTATCAACCGCGGTACTTTGCGCAAGAAGCTAAAGAAGTACGGCATGAACTAGAAACCGTTTAGGTTTTAGTTTCAGGGCTTACTTTCGGTAAGCCCTTTTTTTTGTTTTATTGCCAAGCAATTAGCTCGATTTCTCCGTCTGCCCGCAACTCAAATGTCATATCGATCTGACTCTGAGTGTTGTTGAGCGACAGTAACGACTCACACGAAGCTGTCTCGCAAACCACAAGGTGACCGTGGAATTGATAGCCCGACTCATCTCGCAAGAAGCTGTTCTCAATCATGCGCACGGATGAGTATTTATACTGAGTGCCAACGGAATCCGACTTCACTGAGTGTTGTGCAACAAAGCGCAGTTCCAACGTTGGCCCATCTTGCATCGTTGGATGCTCGACAAACTCGACCTCGACGGTTTTTGTCGCTCCCCAAACCCCATTAAAACCGGTTTTAAAATGATAAGGCACTGGTGAGCCATCGTGATAACGCGCATCAAAACACATGTGCATGGTGGTCACACCTAATCCTCCCGCACAAATTCGAGGTTGCGAGTCAACAACCACCAGATTGTCTTCAATGGTGTCATTACAGGCGGTCATCGCAACGCAGGCCAATGCCACACCGGTGAGCTTGCACAATTTCATCATAGTCCTCCGCAGTTTATCGGAGTACTAGTGTCCGACAGTTGCGTCAAACTCCGACACTAAAGTGCAAATTTCTCGATTAGCATCACAAACTTAGCCAAGCTATTGACCCTTTATTGGTCATTGCAGCACACTGATAACCGATGAAAACTTAGCCGCTACTAACGCACAATCTGGCAACAACTAGGACGTACCATGCTAATTGACTTCAACCAGCTCTCCCCTAACCGCATCTACCACACCATGACTCAAACGCTAATCCCTCGTCCGGTGGCTTGGGTGCTTAGTGATAATGGCGAGGGCGAAGGCCAGGACAGATACAATTTAGCGCCGTTTTCCTACTTCACAGCGGTTAGCTCGAACCCGCCGCTGTTGATGATTTCGGTAGGGAAAAAGCCAGACGGCAGTCCCAAGGACACCATAGTTAACGCGAAGGCACGCAAGCATCTAGTGATTCACATTGCCAACAAGGACTTGGCTGCGGCTGTCACCGAAAGCTCACGCACTCGAGAGCACGGCGATTCAGAGCTAAGCGCCTCACAACTGGCGACCGAAGCATTTGGTGACTTCCCGCTACCGCGCCTAGCCGATTGCAAAGTGGCTTACGCCTGCGAAGTGCACAAGGTCGAAGAGATTGGTGAAACGCCGCAAACCCTGATATTTGCGGAAGTCAAAAAGGTGTATATCGATGACTCAGTGGTAATCAGCGACGACAAAGGACGCATGAAAATCAACGCCCAGGGAGTAGATGCGATTGGGCGTTTAGGCGGCAACGAATATGCCGCGCTGGGCGAGGTCATCGATGTACCTCGCCCCAAATAGCTAGCTCGTCTAGCTAGCTGATCTAACTAGCTCATCAGCACCAACACCACGCCGGCAACGCCGTACATCAGCACTTGGTGCCCGGCGTAAATCCCCCACAACTTGAGCGACTTACCTTCGTAGATAAAGTTGATGCCGGTAGACGCCGCCACCAAAAAGAAAGCCGTGAAAAGTCCAGAGTGCAGCCCTACCATCCAACTGGTTTGTCCCACCAGCAACATAGCGAGACCAAACACCACCACTATGTGTAGTAGAAAGGATTTAAGCATAATGCCTTTGGTGTCTTGGCCTACAAAGTCTTCCTCTTTGAAGCCGTGCTCTGCCATCCAGGCTTTGCCAAACAAGGGGCCAAACCACACGCCACCCACCATAAAAGCTGCCACGGCAGCCACAATAATGGCCAGCCAATCGAGTTGAGCGAGTTGGTGCATATCGCTTTCCTTTTGCTAGAGTCTTCCTCTCTAACCTAGCAAAGCTTTGAAAAAATGAGCAAATTAGGCAGCAACTGTTTCGCTTTTCGGGGTACTGCGAAGCAGTCCCCAAGCCAGCGAAATCATAGTACCTGTGCAGTACAAAATGCTCGACCAAGAGTCGATACCCACACTGTGAACCAGACTTAGCAGTATGCAGATAAAAGCGGCAATGCGAAGTTGTCGGCCCTCAAAGGCAAACAGTATCCAGCAAGCCATCATAGAGCTGGCGATACCAAAGCCGTCGTACCAACCTTCAAATAAGTAGACCCCTTGAATAAGGGTAACGATCGCAAACAAGGTACCCCATGAGGCGTGCTTGCTGTAAAGAGAAATGCCAAAACGCAGACCACTGATCAGCATTAAGCCAACGCCGACCATGGAACCCAACATACCAAAGTGCAAAGCAGCCACTAGTGCAGAAGCAAAGTTGTAGAAAATGAACTGACGGTCGTCGCTCTGGTATGCGGCATACCAGCCCATCGCCATCGAGATAAATCCTACGCCTTGTCCAATCAACTCTAGTGTTGTCACAGCTTTATCGCCTTTTTGTGGTTGAGTACCACAGTGATACTGCCCAGCTCGGCGAGTCATTTCTGTGTGATTTGTGTGTTGCGTGAACGCTTGCACACACAAGCGAAAAGAAAAAACACAAACCTGCGGGCTTGTACCTCAAAGGAGTCGCGATATACTCAAGTGATGGCTCAAATTAATATTCAACGCAGTCACCGGCTTGAGGCCCAACAATTACGGGACCTTAGCGAGCAAATGGCCCACTCTCTACAAACCCGTTATCAGCTTGACTGGTATTGGCGGGGAGAGCAGCTGCACTTTGAGCGCAGTGGTGCCAAAGGAGTGTTAACCGCCGCCGCTGACAGCTTGAATATCACTCTTAAACTCGGTTTGTTCTACCGCCCTCTCGCCGCACAAATTCAACGGGCCATCGAAGACAAACTCGACGAGATGCTGTCTCTGTAACCAGCCATTAACTGCACAAAAATTGATCTACATCAGGCTTTTACCCACCTGTCTTAACGCCGATTCTAATTGCCTTTCATAAGCTAACAATAGGGCGGGATATCGCCATCCCCCCAAGCGTAAAACGACGCGACGTATAGGAATGGGAGGCAATCATGTTGAGAAAATTTTTCCGCTCAGCGAACAAGAATCACGACGCAGTCATCGCCGAAGACGCTATGGCTCGCAAGATTTGGTTAGCCGGACTTGGCGCCTACGCCAAGGGCTTTGACGAAGTGAACCAACTATCGGCTCGCAGCCGTGAGATGTTCGCTGAATTGATAACCGAAGGACGCAAAGTCGAGGCAGACACCAGCGAGCGCATCGACGAGGCTCGCTTACAAACCCAAGATGCGATTCAGCACAAGGTCAATCAGAGAGTTGAACGGGTCACCGGCATTGAATTGTCGCAACTCAAGTCCCTAGACGACAAGTTGGCACGCTTGGAAGCCCTAGTCGAAGGCCTAAATGCAGCACCGGTTAATCCCGAGCCGGTGGAACAGGTCGTCGAGCCCAAGCCCGTTGCGCGCAAGGCTGCCCCTAAACCGGCACCAAAGCCAGCGGTCAAAGCTGTGGCTAAACCCAAGCCAAAAGCCAAGCCGGTGACCCAGACAGCACCAAAAGCCGACGCCTAAGCGCGTTTCTGGAGGATTGAGGAGGAAATTATGACCATAGATAAAAAAACCACAGGTTTGGACAACGACCAATTAGCCCGCAACATTTGGCTGGCCGGATTGGGTGTTTACCGCAAGAGCCTGGACGAAGCGCAAAACCTTGAACACAAAACCAGCTCACTGTTTGACGAACTCGTTGAGCAAGGCCGGGAAGTGGAAGAAAAGACTCGCGCTAAAGTCGAGCAAAATCTGGATAAGGCCAATCAAGAAGTTGAGAATCGCGTTCACGATATCTTCTATCGCCTGTCCGGATTCCGCCCACAACAGATCAACGATCTGAACGCTAAGGTAGACAGACTTACCGACGCGGTCGAACAGTTGGCAGCCAAGCAATAGGTCAGACTATGGCTAAGTTATCACTGCTCGACTTGGCTTTCATTCTGTTTGAAAGCAACGCGACCCCTCTGCACATATCGGGTTTGGTGCTGTTTAAGCCCAAGCCCGAGCAGGGGGACTTTGCCGAGCGGTTATACCAAAACCTAATGTCTCACCCTCAGGTCAAAAGTCCTTTTGACCGCACCGTCAAACTTGGGCTGACTCATTGGCCCAAGTGGCAACGGGTACACACGGTGGATCTCAACTACCACGTACGCCGTTCCATGTTGCCCAAACCGGGCAATCAACAACAGTTGCTTGAACTGGCAGCGCGCATTCATAGCTATCCCTTAGACCGCAGCCGTCCCTTGTGGGAAATCTGGATTGTGGATGGCTTAGAAAATGGCGACGTGGCTGTGCTGCTAAAGTTGCACCACGCCATCGCCGATGGGGTGCGCGCCACCAAAATCTTCACCGCCAGTTGCAGCGAAGATCCGAACGACATGAGCTTTGTGCCGTTTTGGAATCAAAGCGAAGCGCCAGATGCTTGCGAGAAGCCAGACCAAAGCTCACTGTTGAGCAGTTTGTTCAATCCAAGTCTCTGGCAAAAACAAGCCAAAACCAGTGTGGCCTTGGCTAAGCTGGTCAGCCGGCTGGCGCTCAATGCGGTGGACTTAGCGCCCACCAAGCTCAAAATTCCGTTCACGGCTCCGCGCACGCCATTTAACGCCAGTCCAGATAAAGCGCGTATTTTATCCTTGGTGAACTTACCGGCCTCGCGCTTTGTGCAGATCGCCAAAATGACCGGCACCACAGTCAATGACGTAGCACTGACTATCTCGGATATGGCGCTGCAAAAGTATTTGCGGGTGCACAACTGGAAAGAGCAAAAACCCTTGGTGGCGCTAATGCCAATCAATATTCGCGGACGCACCAGCACCGAAGAGGGTTGCAACAAGATGACCTTGGGGCTGGTAGAGTTAGGCCGCTCTAATCAGGCGCCGCTTAAACGTCTGCGCACCATTCGAAGCTCCACCGATGGCATCAAACAAGAAGCCCTAAGCCTGTCGCCCGATGCCTATTACCAGTATGCGATTGGGGTGAATGCTATGTCCTTGCTCGCCGGCCGCTTAGGCTTGCAGGGTTATTTGCCGCCGGCTACCAACATGCTGATTTCCAACGTGCCCAGCTCGAAAAAGCCCTTGTACTTGATGGGTGCTCGACTGAGTGAGATGTACCCTATCTCACTCTTGTTACCCGGCCAAAGCCTAAATATTACGGTACTGAGCTACGCAGGAGACCTGCACTTTGGGCTGGTGTGCTGCCGCCGCTCCTTACCCGGTTTTGAAACCATCTCGGATTACTTGATTCAAGCCTTGGACGATCTCGAAGAGGCGGCGATGACCCATCTGAGTCAGGTACTTCTCGAACAAATGTATCCACAGGAGGAAGAGCCACAAGCCCCAACCCAGCAGTACCACTAACAAGACGAATTAAGGGGAGGTTGTCATGCCCAGTTGGCGCGCCAAAGCTTTGAACAAGCTGTTGTTTCGACTGATTCGCAGCCGACTGGTGCAGTGTGAGGACATACTATCCCTACGCGCGGTTATCGCCTCGCTTGAACGCTTGTCCGGTTACGTGATGCCAATTAGCGAGCAGGAAATGATTTCCGATTGGATTGGTGGCGTGCCCTGTCACTGGTTGTCCCTCGATACGCCGAGCAGCGACAGCCTCATTGTGTATTTTCACGGCGGTGGCTTTTGCTTTCGCTCCCCTTTGTTTCACAACGCTTTGCTAGCGCGTTTGTGTCAGCAAAGCCACTGCCGTGGGGTTATGGTGAACTATCGCTTAGCCCCCGAATTTCCGTTTCCCGCCTCAGTTCATGACTGTTTTAATTTCTATCAAGACTTACTCGAGCAAGGCTTTAACCCCAACAAACTGATTTTGGCGGGGGACTCGGCGGGTGCAAACCTTGTGCTAACCACCATGATGCAGGCCAGAGATAGCGGCTTGCCGCAGCCAGCTGGAGCAATCTTGATTTCTCCGACGGTGGATCAAACCCTAAACAGTGACAGTGCCTTTGTAATGCGCAACGCCGACCCCTTTTTTGATATCGGCGCTTTGCTCTTGATGCGGATGAGCTATCTCAATGGCCACGACCCGTCAGACCCACTCTGCTCCCCCATGTACGACACGCTCGAGGGCTTAGCCCCCATGATGATTCACGTGGGTTCATTGGAGATTTTGCTCGATGATTCGGTGCGGCTGGCCAACAAAGTGAAGCGAGCCAGAGGCGTGGCGGATCTCACCATTTGGCCCGAACTGCCCCATGTGTTTCCGGTGTTTTATCAGCTACCAGAGGCCCAAGAGGCGATTCGTCGCATGGTCAGATTTATTGGGCAACAGGTGGCGGCTGCAGCCAAGGCGACAGATTACTCATCAAGTGCTTAACCCCCAGCTCAA
Organism: Paraferrimonas sedimenticola; assembly: GCF_002282855.1. Lineage (GTDB taxonomy): Bacteria > Pseudomonadota > Gammaproteobacteria > Enterobacterales > Shewanellaceae > Paraferrimonas > Paraferrimonas sedimenticola. Next base: position 147,841 of record NZ_NRIR01000007.1, read on the forward strand.
CCTGAGACTCAAGCGCCTGCCCAGGCGCTAAAATGCTGTCGTAGTTGAGCCAGCTAAGTCCAAGTAGCATCATGTTTTCCGCCAGTAAGTCGCCTTTTTCTTGGCTGAGTTTAAGGTGGCCCGAACGGCTTAAACGCTCGATACAGTCTTGGCTGAAACCCTTTAGCTTTTTGATAAGGCTCAACCATTTGCGCTTATCTGAGCTACTTTGATGGCGGAAGTACTCCTGGTCGCGAAACACAAACTGATAGTGCAGACACACTCGCAGCACCGAATGCACGAAGGGCAATACCGCTTCGGCGTCTTTGGCTTCCGCCTCAAATCGAGCGATCAGTTTGGCGAGCGCCAATTCGCACTCGTTTAGCAAGGCGCTAATTAGCTCCTCTTTGCCGCCAAAATGGTAATAGAGATTGCCCGGGCTTATCTCCAACTCGGTGGCGATCATCAGGCAGCTAACCTGAGATAGCCCCAACTCGTTGAAGGACAAGCGCGCCATTTCCAAAATTTTGAGTTTGGTGCTCATGGCTCACTCCAAGCTCTGTTCGGACACCGCGAGGTTTTTGGTCAAATAGGCATACTCAGCTTCAATCATGTGGGCACATTGATTCGCGACAAACTTTTCCAGCTGCCCACCAATCAAGGGAATGGCCGACTTCACTAGAAGCTGAATGTCGTTGGTACAACCTGAATCAGTCGGTCTAATATGCAGCTGACCTTGAATATTAATAGGCACCCCAAGCAATTTGATTTTTAACTGACACAGATGCTCAAGGCCTTCACTGCGCCAGCGTTCGCTTTGCTCTATGGTATTTCGCTGGCCCAAAATGCTTTGCAGCACCTTAGGAATGTCCGACTCCAGCTCTCGACGGGTCACTAGCTCACAACCTTCATCGCTAATTTGATGGTCAACAAACTCCACCGCATCGGCACCGAGCGCCAAGTACTTTTGTTCAACCGCTTCACCATCGGCAAAGGCAAAATAAAGCGTGTCAGGGTCGCACTGATAATCATGACTGATACGAATTTGCATAACCCCTCCTCTTAAAAATGAATGCCGCGCATCATGGCCGCCAGACTGATCATCTGCTCTTTGCGCGCTGCCGCTCGCGAATCCGACTCCTGAGTCAACTGCTCAGAATCAGGGAACATGCGATAGGCAGTATTCATAATGATTTCCGACAGTTTTGGGGCAATGGCGTGTAGCACTGCACCGAAGATGCCGAGGCGAGTGGCAATCCGCTTGGGCTGTTTTAGCACCCCCTCAATCACCATTTCAGCCGCTTCATCAACACTCATCAGCGGTACGCTGTCGTAGAGCTTGGTCGGTGCAATCATCGGCGTGTCCACCAGCGGCATATTGATGGTAGTAAAGCGAATATTGCGGTCGGAATACTCGGATGCAGCGCAGCGACAGAAGGATTCCAGCGCGGACTTTGAAGCCACATAAGCGCTGAATCTGGGTGCGTTGGTGAGCACCCCTATCGATGAGATATTAATGACATGACCCTGACGGCGTTTGGCCATACTCGGCAAAAAGCCCAGAATCAGTCGCAACGCGCCAAAGTAGTTGATGGCCATGGTGCGCTCATAGTCGTGAAAGCGCTCGGTAGAGGCTTCCACCGAACGGCGAATAGAGCGACCGGCGTTGTTAATAAGCAAATCGATGCCGCCATGCTCAGCTAGCACTTGTTCAATCAGCGCCTTGCTTTGCTCTTCGTCAGACAAGTCACAGGTGAAGGTTTGGGCAATCCCGCCACGCTCTTCGACCTGAGCTTTCACTGCATTTAGGCGCAGTGGATCGCGGGCAACCATCAATAGCTTGGCACCCGATGGCGCAAGGCGAAGTGCCGTGGCCTGACCGATACCCGAACTGGCGCCGGTAATTAGCACCACCTTGTTGGCGAGCTTGTGCTGCAAGGTACGCTCGACAAACAAGTCCGGGTCGAGGTGACGCTCCCAGTAATCCCATAGCTTCTCGGCGTAGTCATTGAGATCCGGGCAACGAATATCCGCTGCGTCCAACAACTCGCGGGTGGCACGGTTATCAAAACGGGTCGGGTAGTTAAAGAATGAAGCCATTTCTTCTGGAATACCGTACTCGTCTAGCACTCGTTGGCCAAACTCTCTGAGCGGCGGGTAGTTACTGATGGTTTTGACAAAGTGCGGCGGAATCAGGTCCACTAATCGGGTGTTAAATCTCAGTACCATAGGAGGCGCGTGAGCCGCTTTAGCGAATAGATTGAGCACCTCGCCACAGCGGTAAGGATTGGAATCGGTTAAGTGGAAACAACGCCCGTCTAAGCCTTCTTGGTGGGCCAGATAGTCCATGGCATCGGTGACAAAATTCACGGGCACCAGATTTAGGCGCCCGCCTTCGAGCCCCAGCATTGGCATCCATTTAGGAATGTTGTCGCGAATTTTTTGCAGCAGTTTAAAGAAGTAGTAAGGCCCGTCGACTTTGTCCGCCTCACCGGTGTTGGAGTCCCCAACCACTATCCCTGGCCGATAGATGCGATAGGGAATTGGGCAGCCATCCCGCACTGCTTTCTCGGCCAAGTGTTTGGTCATAAAGTAGGGATGATTTAGACGCTCGGCTTGCTCAAGCATGTCCTCGGAGAAAGCGCCGCGATACAAACCGGCCACCGCAATCGAGCTGATGTGATGAAAGCAGTCGGCGCCAATCTCAGCCGCACAGGCCATAGCATTGCGAGTGCCTTCCACATTGGTGGAGACTTGGATCTCTGCATCGGCTTTTAAATCGTAAATGGCGGCGAGGTGAAAAAAGTGACTGATTTGGCCTTTGAGAACCGCTTGAGATTCAGCATTGAGGCCAAGCCCGGGTTGCCGCAAATCTCCGTGAACCGGGATCAGCCGGTCAGACTCCAAACCCAGCTTTTGGCCAATCTCGACCAATCGTTGCTCAGAGATCTGGTCGTGGACCAAACAAAATATGTTGCCCGGACGGCGTATCAAACGCTTGAGAAGATTGCGCCCTAAAAAGCCCGAAGCGCCGGTGATGAAGTAGTGCATAGTGTCTCCTTGATAGCGATGGCTTCCTTGCATGCCTGCTTAAAATTCCAACTCCTCAGACCAGTAAACACGTTTTTACTTGAGTGTTTTTTGACCGGCATCAAGCTATTCCGCTAAATGCCGTGATCTCGATAACATTTTCACAACAAAGCAAATAAAAACCCCTGCGAGCGCGAAGCTGGCAGGGGTTTTGTCTGTTGAATTGGGTTATTTGAGCTTGATACCGCTCATCCACTTGTCGTAGTTGGTCAAATCACCTGGAATAATGACCTTGTTGTCTTTGCCTTGAATCCCCTCAATTTGCTTGAGATAGCGGCTACCCAAAGTCATCTCCAGGGCTTGGTGTCCACCGGGTGATTCAATCGCTTCGGCCAGCTTGGCAATCGACTCGGCGGTGGCCTCGGCGATCGACAGAATCTCGCCCGCTTTACCTTCGGCTTCGTTAATCCGCTTTTGCATCTCACCTTCAGAGACGTTGATCATCTCGGACTTCATACCTTCGGAGCGATTGATTTTACTTTGCTTTTCACCTTCGCTTTTAGCGAGTAATGCGCGGCGTTCACGCTCGGCGTTTACTTGCATCTCCATGGCGTTTTTCACCGTCTCTGGTGGGCTGATGTTTTTAATCTCATAACGGTGTACTTTGATGCCCCAAATCGCTCCGGCGCGATCCAGCACCTCGACTACTTTGGCGCTAATCAAGTCGCGCTCTTCAAAGGTGCGGTCGAGCTCAAGCGTTCCAATAACCGAGCGAGTGGTGGTTTGCGCCAGTTGCATGGCTGCGTAGCGATAGTCAGTAATGCCGTAACTGGCTTTGACTGGGTCCATCACAGAGATGTAAATCACCCCATCCACTTCAACGTTCACCTCGTCTTTGGAGAAACACTCCTGCGGTGGTACGTCGATGGTTTCCTCTTTGAGATCGTGAATGTAAGCCACCTTGTCCACGAAGGGGATCATGGCGTGAAAACCCGCCTCTAAAGTGCCGTGATATTTACCCAAGCGCTCTACCACATAGGCCGACTTGGTCGGTACCAGGCGAATCGAGCGAATCAGCTGAATCATGAAAATCAGGAACAAGAAGCCCCAAATACCCATGGCGATGAGATCTAAATCCATATCTGCGCTCATGACTTGCCTCCCTTAATGCTCTCGCCCACTTGGTTAATGCCCTCAAACATGCCTTGAATATTGGCTAGCTCGGTTGGCACCACAGACACCTTGGAGTTCTCCAACACCCCGCCAATTTGGTCGATAAACTCTTCCTGAAGCTGCATTTTTACTGCCGCATCACCTCCGGGTTTAGCGATTGCCTCGCTGACCATTTGCATGCCTTTGGCCTTGGCGTCGGCAATGATGGAAATTTCCCTGGCGGTACCTTGCGCTTCGTTGATGCGTTTTTGTTTCTCACCTTCAGACAGGTTAATTGCGTACTGTCGCTCACCCTCAGAAAGGTTGATCATCGCTTCTTTTTCGGCGCGAGCTGTGGTGATTTCGGCGCGCTTAGAGCGCTCGGCTTCCATTTGCTTCTCAAGAGTGTGGATCACGTGGCGCGACGGGGTAATGTTCTTGATTTCATAACGCAGCACCTTAATACCCCAAGGATCTGAAGCGATATCAATCTCTCGCACAATCGACTCGTTCAAGCGCTCACGCTCAGAGAAGGTCTGACTCAAAGTCAACTTGCCGATTTCAGAACGCATGGTGGTTTGGGCTAGATTAATCGAAGCTAAACGATAGTCTTCGATACCATAGCTGGCCTTATGACCATCGATGACCTTGATGTACACCAAGCCATCCACTTCGATTTGAATGTTGTCTTTAGAAATACAGCTTTGAGGTGGCACATCGAGCACCTCTTCGCGAGTGTCGTGCCGATAAGCCACACGGTCAAAAAACGGAATCAGAATGTGAAAACCCGGCGGTAACACAGCGCGAAACTTACCCAAACGCTCAATCACATGAACGTCGCGCATGGGCACTACTAACAGCAGCTTCCACAGTATAAACAGCAGTACTAGGACTACCATGGTAAAAGCAAACATAACCACTCCCTCGTTAGACTTGTTTCTACGGCTTGCGCCAATTTAGGCTTTTGGCTCCACTAGCAAGCCTATGTTTTCTCGACAAATAATCACAACTTCCTGACCAACCTCGATTTCGCGTCCGTCGGAAACCGCAGTCCAAGTTGTGCCTTGAAAGCGCACTCGCCCCTGAACCTGACCAGGCCCAATCGCTTCAATCACTTCAGCGCTTTGGCCACTAAGGCTTAACTCTTCGTCGGTATTTTGGTGGCTGATATCGCCACCGAAGTGTTTTTGCACCATTTGGCGCAAACTTAAGGTAAGAACAATGGAAAGGATGAACCACAGAGTAAAGGCTATGGTCCAGCTGGTGATAAGCCCTAAACCTATCATGCCGCCCACCAGCAGGGCAGACAGGCCAAGAAAGAACACCACGCCACCTGGAATTAATAATTCCGCCAGCATCATTAGAATGCCCGCGACCACCCAGACGACCGATGGATTCTGCCACATGCTCTGCCTCCTTGGTTTTGTATACACCAGTTCTAGTCTGGCGTTCGATACGTCCCTTTGCGACTCTTCGCATGAGACATATTATGTCAAAGCATGCGCCTTAAGACATAATATGTCAAATTTAACCGTATATTATTTGTGTGTACTGCCCAAAACTAGACGCTTGCTGGCAGCAATGACCGTGGCAATGGCGCGCTCTTCTGCTTGAGCAATACTGGCACTATCCGGAAATTCACCACCGCCGCGATTCACCAATACACCGGCTACACAGCCAGCCTGTAGTCCCAGTGCCGCGCACTGAGTAAACAAAGTGGCCGACTCCATTTCGTAATTGAGCACGCCCAGCTGTTGCCATTGTTTCAAGCTGCCCTGCCACTCAGGCAGCACTCGACCAGAATAAGTGTCGTAGCGCTCTTGCCCTGGATAAAAAGTATCGCTTGAGGCGGTAATACCCACGTGTGCTTTTAGTTCGAGCTGCTTTGCTGCCTCTACTAAGGCTTGGGTAGCGTAGAAATCAGACGCCGCAGGGTAACTGCCCGGTGCGAAGTGATGGCTAGCGCCATCTAAGCGCACCGAGGCCTGACTGATGATCAGATCACCCACCTTAACCTTTGGCTGAATCGCACCGGTTGTGCCCACTCGCATGAAGGTTTTGATGCCCATTTGCGCCAACTCTTCGATGGCAATCGAGGTAGATGGGCCGCCGATACCCGTGCTGCAAACAACCACTGGGCGACCTTCGATTTCGGCGCGGTAAACGCAAAACTCGCGCTGGCTAGCGAGGTGTTCAGCCCTGTCCAAGCAGTGGGCAATCTTTTCCACACGCTCAGGCGCCCCAGGTAGAATGGCTAAGCGTGCCCCTTGTAACTGCTCGGTGCTAACACCTAGATGAAATACTTTGCTCATTGAAATTCCTATTCATTATTGTGTCGGCGATGACAGGGAAAGCACCATGTCTACATGGGGAATGCCATCGTCGAGATATTCTGGTGAAGTCACCTTAAAACCAAACTCTTGGTAAAGGCGAGTGAGATGAGATTGGGCAGAAATTTTGATGTCAGTGTTGGGCCACTCGCGCTGACAAAGGTCGAGTCCTTGCATCACCAATAGCTGTCCGAGTCCTTGCCCGCGATAATCTGGATGAACCACTACCCGCCCCATGCTGGGTTGCGGGTAAGAAAGGCCGGCAGGAAGTGCGCGAAGGTAGGCGTGCAAGCGACCGTCGCCGCCGTAGCCCAATAGATGCCAAACCCCGGTGTGACGGTCTTTATTGTCTAACTCAGGGTAAGCGCATTCTTGTTCGACTACGAATACATCCACCCTGAGTTGCATCAAATCGTAAAGCTGATCCCGGCTTAGCTCATGAAATGGCAATGCCAACCATTGCATCCCAGTCTCCCTTTATTACGCGGCGCTATTGCACCTATGTTGCGCTTAGTTTTGACTGGATAGCTTGGTCCCATTTCGTTGAATTTGCAAGGCTTTGAGAAGCGCAACGCGCGCCATCAAAATTGCCAAGATAATTGAGGTTGCGTAGGTCAACCACATAGGCAGCATGCGATGCTCATGACCCACTTTAGGCTCGACCACAATACTAAAAGTGTCTACCGCCCAGTTGGTGGCTAGGCCAAACAAAATGGCACAGCCAAGCACCCCGCCTAGGTAGCCCCAAAGGGCGCGTTTACCCAGCTCTTTGGTGATAACACCCAGGGTTGCGATATTAGTCGCGGGTCCTGCCAGCATGAACACCAACACCGCTCCAGGACTGACACCGGCTAACAGCAGGCCTGCTGCAATCGGCGTAGAGGCCGTCGCACAGATGTACATGGGAATTGAGACCAGCACCATGACTAGCATGGCTAGCAATCCATTACCCCACTTGGCCAAGAAATCACTAGGCACATAGGTGGTCACCAATGCTGCGAAAAACAGACCTACCATTAGCCAAGCGGCGGTGTCTTTTACCAAATCCGTCGCGGCGAATTTAAGCCCCTGCAACAGCTTAGCCACAACCCCTTGTTTTGCCGGCAGCTCAGCCTTACTTGAGCAGCAGCCACTGGCTTTAGGTTTAGTTTCAGCTTTCGAGGCACAACAGCTGGACTCAGCTTTCAGCGGCGCGGCTTCCGCTTTGCTTGAACAGCAGCTAGAGGCTTTCACCACAGACTCGGCTTTGCTGCTACAGCAGCTGCTTTTGGCTTGTGCCGCTTCGACCTTGACCACCTCTTGCTTGTCATCGCGACCAACTAACAGGCCAGCGGTGATTGCGCTGGTGATGGCGGCGATTGGACGAATAATGGCTAAGAAGGGGCCTAGGAGCACCACGGATACCGACACTGAATCAACTCCGGTTTCCGGCGTGGCCACTAAGAAAGAGGTGGTAGCACTTTTGGATGCACCAGCGCGACGCAAGCCCACTGCAGCGGGGATCACTCCACAGGAACACAGGGGCAGTGGCGCGCCTAGCACGGCGGCTTTAAAGGTGGGCTTAAAGCCCGACCCGCCGAGTTGGCGTTGCATCCACTCCATGGGAACAAAGACTTTAATGATCCCGGCCAATACCAGACCGAGCAACAGCCAAGGGGCTGAATCTAAGAATAAGTCGACAAAATTAGCTAACAACATGCTGCGACTCCAACGCTTCTAAAATAGAGCAGTGTTCGGCGCTGTCAGGACCGCCACAACAGGCTCTCGATAAACTTTGTAATGACTGACGAAAGCGATTGAGCTCCGCCAGTTTGGCTTCGATTTCGACCAGTTTATTGTCAACCATGCCCTTCACATCGGCGCAGGCCCAGTTGGCTTTATCCAGTTCGATAGACAGCAATTCTTGAATTTCGGTCAAGCTAAAACCCACGGCTTTTGCACGCAGAATAAAGCTCAAACGCGATAGGTCAGCATCGTTGTACAGACGATATCCCGACTCACTGCGAGCCGACGCCTTTACCAAGCCATTCTTCTCGTAAAAGCGTAAGGTATCTGCCTTTACCTCAAAGCGTTTGGCCACCTCGCCAATTCGTAAAAATGCCATTGTCGAACCTTTGTTTCTTTGGTCTGAAGTTGAGTATAAACCTTGGAGTTAAATCCAAGGTCAAGGATATCCTAACCCCAGAGCGAAATATGCTACTTAGATCCCAAATCCTATTCGCTGACAACCCACAGCAGCTGTGGATAAAAGCACCCTAAAAACCGGTAGGGGACAGTCCCCTGTTAGTAACTTGACTGATTTAGTCGGAATTAGGATGAGTTATTCACAGGTTATGGGGATAATGCGCAAAAACAGCCAGTTGCAAAAACTCTCACGCTGAAACGTGTAAAAAAGCTGCAATAAAGCCACCATTTGCGGCCTATTTCAGGTAGAATACCCGCGCGAAAAAACACTAAAACCCTTCAAGCTAGGAATCTAATTGATGGATACCCCACGCCCAATTCGCCGCGCGCTACTAAGCGTTTCCGATAAAACCGGTATTGTTGAGTTTGCCCAAGCCTTGGCTGCCCAAGGTGTAGACTTGCTTTCAACAGGCGGCACCGCAAAATTGTTAGCCGAAAACGGCCTAACTGTGACTGAAGTGTCTAGCTACACAGGTCACCCGGAGATCATGGACGGTCGGGTTAAAACCCTGCACCCTAAAGTACACGGTGGCATTTTGGCTCGCCGCGGTACCGACGAAGCCGTGCTAGCGGAAAATAACATCGACACCATCGATATGGTCGTTGTGAACCTGTACCCATTTGCCCAAACCGTGGCGAAAGAAGGCTGTACTCGTGAAGACGCCATTGAAAACATTGATATTGGCGGCCCAACCATGGTGCGCGCTGCTGCTAAGAACCACAAAGACGTGACCATTATTGTTAACGCTGGCGATTACAGCCGCGTGTTAGCTGAAATGGCCGATAACCAAGGTTCTACCACCTATCAAACTCGTTTCGACTTGGCAATTGCGGCGTTTGAGCACACGGCTCAATACGACGGCATGATTGCTAACTACTTTGGTACTCAGGTCCCAAGCCACCACGATGGCGAGCAAGATTCCAAGTTCCCACGTACCTTCAACACTCAGCTAGTGAAGAAACAAGACCTGCGCTACGGCGAGAACAGCCACCAGCAAGCAGCCTTCTACGTGGACACCAACCTAGACGAAGCTTCGGTTGCAACTGCCACTCAAATCCAAGGTAAGGCCCTGTCTTACAACAACATCGCTGACACCGACGCAGCGCTTGAGTGTGTTAAAGAATTCGACCAGCCGGCCTGTGTGATTGTTAAGCACGCCAACCCTTGCGGTGTGGCTCTTGGCAACGACCTGCTAGAAGCTTACGAGCGCGCCTTTAAGACCGACCCAACCTCGGCCTTTGGCGGCATCATCGCCTTTAACCGCGAGCTAGACGAAACCACAGCCAAAGCCATTGTTGAGCGCCAGTTCGTTGAAGTCATCATCGCACCAGCGGTTAGCGAAGCTGCGAAAGCCGTAGTCGCTGCCAAAGCCAACGTGCGTTTGCTTGAGTGCGGATACTGGGATGCGCAAACCACCAGCCTAGACTATAAGCGCGTTAACGGCGGCCTATTGCTGCAAGACCGCGACCAAGGCATGGTAAGCCAAGAGCAACTAACCGTGGTTAGTAAGCGCCAGCCAACTGAGCAAGAAATGAAAGACTTGCTGTTCTGCTGGAAAGTGGCCAAGTTCGTTAAATCTAACGCCATTGTGTACGCCAACGACGGCATGACCATTGGTGTAGGCGCAGGCCAGATGAGCCGTGTATACTCGGCCAAGATCGCCGGCATTAAAGCCGCTGACGAAGGTTTGGAAGTACAAGGTTCGGTAATGGCCTCTGACGCTTTCTTCCCATTCCGCGACGGCATCGACGCCGCTGCTGCCGCTGGCATTAGCTGTGTGATTCAACCTGGCGGTTCGATTCGCGATGAAGAAGTTATCGCTGCTGCTGACGAACATGGCATGGCCATGGTGTTCACCGGTATGCGTCACTTCCGTCACTAATAATTAAAAGGGTGATTCAATGAAGGTATTAGTAATTGGCGGCGGTGGCCGCGAGCACGCTCTGGCATGGAAAGCTGCCCAAAGCGCTCAAGTAGAAACCGTATTTGTTGCCCCTGGCAACGCGGGAACTGCGGCTGAACCAAAACTTGAAAACGTGGCTATCGACGTTTGTGACGTCGACGCACTAGTCGATTTCGCCCAAGAAGCCGGTGTTGAGCTGACCATTGTGGGTCCTGAAGCTCCGCTAGTGGCCGGTGTGGTTGACGCCTTTAACGAAGTGGGTCTGTCTATCTTTGGCCCAACTCAAGCAGCGGCTCAGCTAGAAGGCTCTAAAGCTTTCTCAAAAGACTTCATGGCCCGTCAGAACATTCCGACAGCGGCCTACGGTAACTTCACCGAAATCCAACCAGCCAAAGACTTTGTTGCCCAACAAGGTTGCCCTATCGTGATTAAAGCCGACGGTCTTGCCGCGGGTAAAGGCGTGATTATCGCCGAAACCCAGGAGCAAGCCTTTGCTGCTATCGATGACATGCTAGAAGGCAACAAGTTTGGCGATGCTGGCTCTCGCGTAGTTGTCGAAGAGTTTTTGGTGGGCGAAGAAGCCTCATTCATCGTAATGGTGGACGGCGATAACGTATTGCCAATGGCTACCAGCCAAGACCACAAAGCCCGTGATAACGCTGACCAAGGTCCAAACACCGGTGGTATGGGTGCCTACTCACCTGCCCCTGTGGTTACCCAAGACGTACACGATTGGGTAATGGCTAACGTGATTCGTCCAACCGTGGACGGCATGGCTGCCGAAGGCAACCGCTACACCGGCTTCTTGTACGCAGGCCTGATGATTGCCCCAGATGGCACAGCCAAGGTACTTGAGTACAACTGCCGCTTTGGCGATCCAGAAACTCAGCCAATCATGATGCGTCTGAAATCCGATTTGGTTGAACTGTGTTTGGCCGCTTGTGCCGGTAACTTGGACAAAGTGACCGCCGAGTACGACGAACGCGCCGCGATGGGCGTGGTAATGGCTGCCGGCGGTTACCCTGAAGCCTACAACAAGGGCGACGTGATTGACGGTCTTAATAGCGAAATGGCTGACAACATGAAAGTGTTCCACGCCGGTACCGCCAGCAAAGACGGTCGTGTTGTCACCAGTGGTGGTCGCGTCCTTTGCGCTACTGCTTTGGGCCACACAGTTGCTGAAGCACAAGCCGACGCTTACAAGCTGGTAGACCAAATCCACTGGGATGACGTTTATTTCCGCACCGACATTGGCTATCGCGCCATTGCTCGCGAGCAAGGCAAGGCGTAACACCTAACGCTTGTCTGACTCAAACCAAAAAGCGGCGCTGTCCTTCGACAACGCCGCTTTTTTATGTCTTTTGCCCTAGCGCTAGTGAGCTAATTCCACCGGCCCATGATCGTCACAATGACCGTCGTGCACATGATGCAGGCGTCCATCCACTAGATAATCAAAGTGATCCCCATGTGGCACTCGCTCGTGTCCGCAATCAGGCCCATGCACATGCCCTGAGTCGCTACAGCTGGTCACCGGGTGGCAACCGTCAGGATTGGTATCACTCACTTCAATCACGTGCTCGTCGTAATGATCCCCGTGAGGACAATGCAGATGACCATCGTGGATATAATCGATGTGACCATTGTGTTTGATGGCTGTATGGCCGCAATTGGGGCCATGAGTGTGTTCTGGATGAGTGGCGGTTTTTCCACAAGACATGAGCGTCTCCCTAAACGATGTTTGCAAGCACAACCTACTGAGTATAGGTGGCTTACCAACAACCGAGGGCGGTTACTCACAAAAAATCTAACTGGCTTTTAAAGTCGCCGCGCGCTTGGACAAAATCTCTTCTAGAGGCACCGGCTTACCAATCGCATAGCCTTGCGCGTAATGCACGCCAATGTTCTTAAGACGCTCAATAATGTCTTTGTTTTCAACAAACTCGGCTACCGTCTTCTTACCCATAACCTTACATACGTCGTGTACCGAGCGAACAATGGCCAAGTCTTGCGGATTGCGGTCCATGTTCTTCACAAAGCGCCCGTCAATTTTGACATAGTCCACCGGCATGTCGGACAGATAACCATAACTGGCAAAGCCTGAGCCAAAGTCATCAAGGGCAAAGGTGAAGCCCTTCTTACGCAACTGACGCATCATGTCAAAGGCCGCTTGCTCGTTTTGTACAGCTGAGGTTTCGGTTACCTCAAAGCAGACACAGTCGCTTGGGAAGCCATAGCGCTTTTGCAGCGCTAAAATGAATTCCATTAAGCCATCTGAGCCCAAACTGGACCCGGACAAGTTAATCGACACACACAGCGCCGGCCACAATGGCTTTTGCTCGCCAAGCCACTCAAAGGCGCGACGAATTACCACTTTGTCCACATCGGTCATCAGCTTGAAGCGCTCTGCGGATGCAATGAACTGAGCCGGTGGTAGCACCTTGCCATCCTCTTGAATTACCCGCAGCAGCACTTCCATACGGATGCTCTTTTGCTGACGGGAAATCGGAGCGATGGTTTGGGCGTACAACACCACGTCGTCGTTTTGCAGTGCGAGCTTGATTTGCTGTGCCCAATGGGAGGCGTTGCGATTGAGCGCGAGCGCAGTATTGGTTGGGTCGAAGATGTCGATCTGGCTTGAGCCTTTTTTCTTGGCGGCATCGCAAGAGGTCTCAGCATCTTTGAGCAAATCCAAGGGGGATGACAGCGGGCCTTCGGCGAACGCAGCACCAATGCTCACACCGACCTTAAACACCCCTTGAGTGACCGACAGGCGTTGCTCTCGTACGATTTGGCGAATGCGCTTTAGCAGCTCTTCGACTTCAGACTGCTCAACTTGAGACAAGAGTACAGCGAACTCGTCGCCAGACATGCGCGCAATGTAATGAGGTACATCTGCCAGTGCGGTTTGAATCGCAAAGGCCACCATACGCAGCATGCGATCACCGACTTGGTGACCACAGTTTTCGTTAATCAGCTTGAATTTCTCAAGGTCCAGATACAGAACGCTGTGTAGCCCAGGAGTATTACTCAGCTGACGCAAGCGCGATTCAAAGGCGTAACGGTTGTACACCTGAGTCACCTCGTCGATTGTGGTCATCTGAGCCTGACTGTGCTGATTGACGTCCTGAGTGACATCGCGCAAGTAAATTAGCAGGGTCTGGCTGGGAACTGTGGGCAGGCCAAAGTGATAGCTGAGCTGGCGCGGGCCTTTGTACGAGCGAATTCGAATTCGCCCCTTGTCATTAAAGTTTTTGCCTTCCAAATAATCTGAAACTTGCTGGCTAAAATCTCCCTCCATGAGGGGCAAGAGTTGGTTCAAGTTTAGCGAGGTCAGGTCTGAGCGGTCAGGGGCAAGCAAGGCTACCGCCTTGGCATTGTGTTTCTCGATTCGACCCGCACCGTCGACTTCCAACAATGCCGCCGGTATCGCGTTGAACTGCAATTGAACCTTTTCAATGGCATCGCGATTATTCTGGGTCTGTTTCGTCATTTGCGCACGAATGCGCTTGTTCTCAGAGAACAAGTATCCAGCCGCAAAAACTAAGAAGCAGCACCCGCTAATGGCCAAGCCAAGTAGCAGTGGCAATATCACCCCAGAAGACATGTAATTTCGTTATTTTGTTGTTATATGGCGCCAGTGTAACAAAAGGCGAATCCAGAATGCGTGCTCTAATTAAAAAGCGTGATCCACCTGCTCAAATTATCAGCAAGCGAAACCACAAGCAATGCCTCAAAAGTGAAGATTACTTCCGATTTTTGTGGAGTGTAAGGCGAGAAATTATACCCTGTGTTCAATCACTTCCTGCGTGGAAAAGCGATAACGCATATTGGGATAAACACAAATATCGGTAATGTCATCCGGCACGCCTTTCGGGGCCGCGCGGTAATTGGTAGAGACTCGATAATCGCCAGTCACAGGCGTCACTTTGTGCCAAGTATGACCGTGCAAAAGCACCAAAGTACCTTTACGAGGTGTTAACACTACCTGCTCCGGAAACGCCATATCCGCCTCACTGGCAGGTAGCGCCCCCTTGCGATGAGAGCCGGGTACCACCAAGGTTTGACCGCCCACTTGCGGGTCGATATCCATGGTGTAAACCAGGCGATTAATATTGAACTGTGCCGGATCTTCTGGTGGGCAATCCTGATGCCAGGCTTGCCCACTGGTGCCTTTGCGAGAAAACATCACCATGGAGTACTGACTGTTCCAGCCCTCGCCCAAAATCGCTTGGGTCAAAGCACGAAACAACGGGTGCTGGTCGACAATGTCAAACTCAGCCACGCCTTCTCTTTGGGGAAACCAAGGAATGACTTCGGTCTTAGACTTGTCCAAGAATTCCTGATTGTGAAAAAACTGAGGATCTTCCCCAAAGTAATCCATGATCAGCTTTTGGTAGCTGTCCATTAGCTCTGGCTCAAAAAAACCGTCGAGTACTAGGTAGCCTTGTTGCCAAAACTGCTGGGCTAGTTGTGCTATATGCCCGCTCATAATTCCACCCTGTTAGTAATCGCCACGCTGGATCCAGCGCTTTTCATCGTTAACTTGCACAAGCCAACGGCTTTGAATTAGCGGGTTAGCCTGGATTCGAGTATCGCCCCAATTGCCGTTGTTGCAGCCGGGTTTACCGGCATCGATACCGGGCTTGCAGTACCACATCGGCTGAGTCTTCCAGTGAGTATTGATATAGGCTACCGCCCGCACCACATCCTGATTGTCGTAGATCAGCTCAAACCAAGGCTTAAACCAGGACTGCCAAATCTCCTCTGCGCTGGCGGGCTTGGCTTGATTGCGCTGAATTGGCGAGCGAGTCAACTCGCCGATATCAAACCCCTGAGGCGCGGCTTCAGAGATAAATACTGGCTTGGCCTTTTTACGAGCAAAGTCCAATACGCCCATTTGGGCACGCTTAGGCGTATCACCTGGGGTGTAGCGCCACTGACTTAAGTCGGTGTAAAAGGTCGACAAAGAGACCCAGTCAACGTAATCGTCACCTGGGTACCAGCGCGATAGATGTTTGGGGTCTCTGTGGTCATAAAGCGGCGCCCGCTCACCTGCCCCGTCGGGATCAGGCCAGGCGGCAGACTGCCAAATCATGGCGACATTATCGGCGCCCTGAGCTTTCACACCATCGACGATTTTGCGATAGGCCTGTTTGTAGGACTCAGGGTTGTAGCAATTCCACATGCCGTCGAATTCGTAGCCAATGCGCAAAAAGACTTTTCGCGGCGCGATGGATGCCAAGTACTCGCCCAAAGCGGCAATGCTCTTGTCGTAGCGACCCGCCGCAATCTCGATGGCATGATCGATGTCGTTACACGCATCAAACGCCAAACCAATTGCTAGGGCGGCTTTAGGTGATTCCGCCAACGTATAACCAAAGTCCACATCACCTGCTTGCCAATTGGCTCGCTCAAATACCGCTTTTAGGGTTTTGCTGGGATCGGCGTGTTTGATGGTGGTGTAAAGCGTCACCGCTTCAATATTGTCTTCTGGCACCGCCTTGATGTAATCGCTGATGGTGTCGCTATCTTGGCCGATGAACATTAATAGCTTGCCTTCTGGTGGCAAGAACTTGGCTTTCAATTCGGTAGCTTGGGCACAGGCCACTGAACTCACACAAACCAAGCTCACCCAAGCCAATATTTTCCATCTGCTAACGCCTTGCAACATGCTTCCCTCTTACGCCACCAATAATGTTACCGTTAACATAAAGCTAACAGCGAGCTTTAAAACTGTCAACTCGAGTCGCAGGCTAGCGCCGCTGTTAACGCTAAACCCAGTTTACAAAGCCGCTGACTGCATGCACTGGTTCGATCAGTTGTGCCGCCACAGTTTGACTCGCTTCGGCTTGTGATTTGAACCAAAAAGTGACATAAGTGTTATCGTTAACAACAAGAATAATGGCAACTCAATGCAATCTCAGACCAGATACAGTTATCAACTGGCTTTAATCGTGTCCCTCGGTGGTTTCGTTTTTGGCTTCGACGCTTCGGTAATCTCAGGGGTTATCGGCTTTGTGTCTCAAGAATTCCAGCTAAGCACCCTTGAAATGGGCTGGATTGTAAGCGCTCCCACCGCAGGCTCAGCGCTGGCTGCGCTGCTTATCGGCTATGCCACAGACTTCTTTGGTCGCAAGCGAATTCTCATCACCATTGCCGCCCTGTATTTGGTGTCGGCGGTATTCAGTGCCTTTGCCACCAGCTTCGCGGGATTAGCCACTGCGCGCTTTATTGGCGGTCTGGCATTTGCCTCGCTGATTGTGGCACCGATTTACATCGCTGAAGTGGCGCCCGCCAAAGTTCGCGGAAAAATGGTGTCCTTCAACCAAATGAGCATTGTTATTGGCTTTAGCGCCGCTTATTTTGCCAACTACACCATTTTGCAACTCAGCCAAAGTGGCGCTGACTGGGTCACTAACATCGGCCTGGACACCAACGTATGGCGCTACATGTTAGGCCTTGAAGCCCTGCCTGCGGCATTGTACTTATTGATGCTGTTCACCATTGAAGAAAGCCCTCGTTGGTTGGTGGTCAAAGGTCGCATCGACGACGCCAAACGCGTGCTGGGCAAGCTAATGTCACCAAGCGCCATCAGTGAGCAACTGGCTCAACTGCAAAGCCACTCAGCGGGTAAGAAACAAGGTTTGCTGGCCGAGTTGAAGGTGCTATTTAGCCCGCGTTTGCGACTCGCCCTGATGTTGGGTCTTGCGGTGGGCATCATCCAGCAATTCAGTGGGATTAATGCGGTATTCTTCTACGCACCGACCATTTTTGAGCAAAGTGGTGTCGGTACTGATGCCGCCTTTGCCCAAGCGGTTTGGATTGGCTTAACCAACGTCATCTTCACCGTAGTGGCTATCATGCTGATTGACCGTCTGGGTCGTAAGCCCCTTATGCTGATGGGTCTGGTTGGCGTATTTGTTTCCATGAGCATTATTGCCTATGGCTTTGCTCAGGGCACTTACGTACTGACTCCAGAGGTCATCGCACAACTGCCGCAAGCGCTAAATAGCGAGCTGCTAAACCCTCTGGTCAATCACGTGTTTGAGTCTGACATTGAATACAAACAAGCGCTGATTGCCCTGCTTGGCGATAGTGATTTCCGCGCCCACGAAAGCGCTTTGATTCAAGCGGCGGCGAACCTTAACTCCACTTTGATTCTGGCGGGCATCACCGGCTTTGTCGCCTCGTTTGCGGTATCTCTTGGTCCTGTCATGTGGGTGCTGTTATCCGAGATTTTCCCGAACCACATTCGCGGCATAGCGATTGCCTTTGTGGGGGTGTTTAACTCGGGCTCTAGCTTCTTAGTGCAACAATTCTTCCCGTGGCAGCTAGCCAACTTGGGCAGTGCCACCACCTTCTTGTGCTACGGACTGTTTGCGCTTGTGGGCTTGGTAGTGGTCAGCAAGATGCTGCCAGAAACTCGCGGCAAGTCCCTAGAAGAGCTAGAAGACATGCTGTGTAAAGAGCCGGAAGCCGAGCCGCAAGGAGTAAAAGCGTGAAAACCATTCGCTGGGGGATCTTAGGCGCCGGTCGCATTAGTGAGCAGTTTGTCTCAGATCTTCAGCGAGTCGAGGGTTGCGCGGTCACTGCGGTGGCAGCGCGTTCGCTCAAAAGCGCTCAAGACTTTGCCGAACGCCATAACATCGCCCAAGCATTGGAGGGTTATCAGGCCCTCTATCAGCACGCAGACGTCGATATTATTTATATCGCCACACCGCACACCTGCCACTTTGAGCAAGCCAGTGCGGCGCTGAATGCCGGCAAGCACGTGTTGTGCGAAAAGCCAATGACAGTGTCACTGCAGCAAAGTAAACAGCTGGCGGACATTGCCAAAGCAAACAACTGCTACTTGATGGAAGGCATGTGGACCTGGTTTTTACCCGCCATCCGTCAAGCACAAGACTGGATTGCTCAAGGGCGCATTGGCGCCATCAAGCACATCAAAGCCGACTTTGGATACCCGATTGAATACCATCCTCGTCGTCGCGAATACGACGCTGAGTTGGCTGGCGGCAGCCTGTTTGAGATGGGCATCTATCCGGTAGCACTGGCTTGGTTGCTCACCGGCCGGGCCCCCAACGCGCGCCAAGTGATGGCTAGGCATGCCGACAACGGCGTTGCGGATGACATCATTTGGCAGCAAGATTACGGCGATTGCTACGCAAGCTTGGCCACCAGCTTTCGCTGTAAGCAACAAAACTGGGCCTACATCATTGGCGACGAGGGCTATATCGCCATTCCTGACTTTTGGCGAGCCCATCGCGCTGAGCTCTACCATCTTGACGAAATGGTGGAGCATTTTGAAGAACACAGAGAGGGCTTCGGTTTTCAGCATCAAGCGACCGCGGTTTGTGAAGACCTGCGCGCAGGTCTCATAGAAAGCCAACGCGTCAGCTTAGCCGACTCCCACGCGTTTCAAGCGGAAATTGCCGACATCAATGCCATCATAGCCGAACAACAATGAGTAAGATCCACAAAGTTAGCATCAGCAACGGCCGCTTAAGCGCCGATATTTTGAGCCTAGGTGGCATCATTCAACAGCTCAATTGGCACGGCCAAGCGGGTGTCCAAGCCTTAGTACTTAGCTACCACAAGCCGCAAGGCTACCTTGAAGACCCGTATTTCATTGGCACCTTAGTTGGCCGATTCGCTAATCGCATTCGCTCACCTTTGGTTATTGACGGTGTCGAGTATCCTCTGAGTTGTAACGAAGGCAACAACTGCCTGCACGGCGGGACCGATGGCCTGCACAAACAGATTTTCGAAGTGGTCGAACAGACGGCACACTCAGTGCTGTTGAGCTGCCGTTTAGCCGACGGACACATGGGGTTCCCAGGCAATCTAGAGATTCAGGTGCGATATACGATTACCAAAGACGAGCGACTGATCACGGAAATTAGCGCGACCACTGACAAAACCACTCCGGTATCCATCACTCAGCACAGCTACTTTTGTTTAGGCACAGATCAGCAAGCCCAATTATTTGGCGAGCGTGTGTTGTGCAACGATGAAAAGGGTATTCCCAATGGCAAAAGTCTACCGTTAGCCAAGCCCTGGCCCGAGGATAACCACGTGGTTGGTGATGAATCAGGTGAGCTTTGGAAAATGGCCCAGATCAGCTCACAAGCCAACGCGTTGCAGCTTGAGATTTGGAGCGACCAACCTGGCTATCAGTTTTACCAAACCGAGCATTTAGGCGCGCCCTTTGCTCCCAGACAAGGGCTTTGTGTGGAGCCGCAGCAGGTGCCGAATGCACCGAATCAAAACCAGAGTGGATTACTGGCTGCAGGCGAGCGCTACAGCCATACCATAGAGTATCGAGTGCAAACGCTGGCCTAATCGCCAGCGTATTCTTGGTAGTCGAAGAAGCTAAAGTCGGCGTAACGCATGCGACCATCTAAGTCCTGACAACACACACCCACAAAGGCTCCGGTAAAGTTTGCACCTTCGCCTTTGCCAGCTTCATCAGAAAGTACACTGTAATCCAGTGTCGCCACTAGCTGCCAATTCTCGCCGTCCAACGAATAGTCAAACACCAACTCGGCCATCACCACAGTGGCGCGAAGCCACACAGCTCCTGACTCGGGCAATTGAATCCGATTGTTAAACCGAGGGAAGTCCGCCTGCTGGTCCAGCTTCCCCAGACAGGACATCACATCCAGCACTCGCCCAAGCTGTTGGTCATGACTGATGTGCAGATAGTGGAACTTAGTGCTGTTGTAGTAGCACACCAACCCCGCTTGCTGTTGGAAGTCAGCGGGCTGGAATTCCAGTTGAGTGGTGGCGCTGAAGCAATGACTCTGTTGACGACGAGCCACCAGTGCCGAGTGATACCAAGACCCCAAGGACTCGCGACCTTTTAAGCGCAAATACCCCGGGCGCTCTTCAAGACTTAGCCAATTCAACGGCGGTGGTGTGCGCAGCCAATGAAAGCTCTGAGGTAACTCAGGCGAGTCAAACTCACAGCGCTCACTGTTGTCTTGTTTGACCGCATTTAAGCCCTGCGGCACCAGCTCGGGCAGATGCCCACCGGCCTTTAATCGAAACCAACCGGCATCGGTAAACTCCACCGCTTCAATGGCCGTTTCACGCCCTAGTGGACTGCGGCAATTGGCCAGCGGTCGAGATGTCAGGTGAGTTAAGTACCAGTTGCCATCGGGGCTTTGTACCAGGCCACCGTGCCCGTTGCGCTGCAATGGATGGTCGCGGTCGTCTTTGGCGGTCACAATCGGACCGTTCGGGTCTAAGTGATATGGGCCGTTAATCTGCTTTGAACGCGCCATGGTACAAGCATGGTCATAGCCCGTGCCTCCCTCAGCGGTGAGCAAGTAGTAATAGCCTTGGTGAAAGTAGAGGTGCGGGCCTTCGGTGAAGCCCAGCTCACTACCCTCGAAAATTAGCTCGGGTTCCCCTAGCAAGCGTTGCTGTTTCGGACAGTACTCTTGCAGTCGAATACCTTGGAAAAAAGTGCGGTCTGGTCTGTGGTCCCACACCATGTTCAGCCACCACTTGCGACCGTCTCTGTCGTGATACAAGGATGGGTCAAAGCCACTGGAATTGATGTATATCGGATCGTCCCACTGGCCATCGATAGTATCGCAGCTGGTGAGGTAGTTGTGAGTGTCCTTAAAGTTACCGTCAAAGCGCTTCACGTCAGTGTAGGCTAGGTAGAAGCGACCGTCGCTATAGCTCAGGCAAGGCGCCCAAACCCCGCAGGAATCGGGCTCGCCGGTCATGTCTAACAGGGCTTTGCGATTGAGCGGACGCGCGGTCAAGCGCCAATTCTGCAAATCGGTGGAATGATAAATCATCACCCCTGGATACCACTCAAACGTCGACACCGCGATGTAGTAGTCATCGCCAACGCGAACAATGCTTGGGTCTGGGTGAAAACCCCGCAAAATAGGGTTCAATTGAGACTGTTGCACTTGGCCTCCAATGGGTGTCGCCGCTGTCGCATGCGATCACATTGATAATGTTAGCGTTAACATAGTCTTGCCCTACAAGACTGTCAAACCAGTAAAAAACTTAAGTAGGGGAAATTACTGAGTCCCGGGATTTGAGTTCAAAATCCAGCACCTGACGGTACTCGCTGGCCTTAGGTTTGCGCTCTTTAGAGACCTGTCCTGAGGACAGTAACTCCACCGCGCGATTGGCCATTTCCGCTATCGGCTGGCGTACCGTGGTTAACGGCGGCCACAGTGCTTGCGCAATGTGAGTATCGTCGTAACCCACCACAGATAGCTCATCTGGCACCTTGATCTGCAGGCGGTTGGCCACCGAGATAGTCGCCGCTGCCATATCGTCATTACTGGCAAACACTGCCGTTGGGCGCTTGCTCGAGGTTAGGATTTTCTCGGCCGCGCTCAGCCCTGACTTATAGGTAAAGTAGCCCTGCTCTATGGTCTCGGGCACTATTGCTAGCTTGTTGGAGCGCAGCGCATCCATATAGCCTTGATAGCGCAATCGGCTGGCCCCTTGGTTGGGGTTACCGATAATAAAGCCAATCTCTGTATGCCCCTTATTGATAAGCAATTGAGTCATCTCAAAGGCGGCCTGATAATCGTCCATACAAACATAAGGCGAGCAGTCGAGTTGCGTATCTGGCGCCACTCGAATGAAAGGCACACCAGATTCTTTTAGCACCTCAATCACCTCTGGCTGATCGCACACAGGCGGCAACAAAATGACGCCGTCCACGCGGGTTTCTTCGATCAGTGAGCGGGTGATTTGCAGCTGTTGTTCTGACTCGCCAGAGGCCTCGTCCACCACTAGGTGGTATCCCTTAGCCCGGCAGCTCTTAAGAGCACCGAGTAAAAACTGGCTGATGTAACCTTCTGAAGGGTTGTCGTAGAGTAAGCCGATAAAGTAGGACTTAGAGCTGGCCAAACGACGCGCCGACACATTGGGTCGGTAGTTCAGTTCATTGGCAATTTGCTGAACTTTTTGGCGGGTTTTGTCGCTGACCTTAGGGTCGTCATTTAATACCCGTGATACGGTCATTTTTGACACGCCAGCGCGATCGGCGACGTCTTGTATGGTCGCTCGGCGACGCTCAGACATAGTTAGCTTCCCTGTAAACAACACCACAAAACAAAGCGATGTAACATTATTGAGTTAACGCTACCAATTTTGCCCAGTGCTTGCACTATAATTTGTACAATTTGCGCGCAATCAGCAGGCTAACTCAATCCTGGTTTAGCGGGTTAGAAAATCACGCGGTTAACATAGTTTTCCAAGCGCTCTTGAGCACCAGTCACCGGCTTAGGATCCAACTCAGCTTTAGTGGCATAGTCGGCCAGGCTAGCCAAGTCGTACTTGCCGCTAAGAATGCCTTGGCCCAAATCGCCGCTCCAACCACCGTAGCGCTTTTCAACATTGGCGACTAAGTCGCCCTGCTCGATAAGCTCAGCGGCTTTCAGCAAAGCACAGGCGATGGTGTCCATGCCGCCAATATGGCCGTGGGCCAAGTCCACAGGATCGATGCTCTGACGGCGGATTTTGGTATCGAAGTTAAAGCCACCGCTAGCGAAACCGCCGCCTTTGAGAATTTCGAACATGATAAGCGTCATCTCTTCCACACTGTTGGGGAACTGGTCGGTATCCCAGCCCAACTGAGGGTCACCGCGATTGGCATCAATTGAGCCGAACAAGCCCAGCGAGAAGGCGGTGGCAATTTCGTGGTGGAAAGAGTGGCCCGCCAAGGTGGCATGGTTGGCTTCAATGTTGACGCGAACTTCGTTTTCCAAACCGTACTGCTTCAAGAAGCCATACACGGTCGCTGTGTCGTAGTCGTACTGATGCTTGGTCGGCTCTTGTGGCTTAGGCTCAATCAAAATGGTGCCGTCAAAGCCGATTTTGTGCTTGTGCTCAACCACCATTTGCAAGAAGCGGGCGTACTGCTCGCGCTCGCGCTTAAGGTCTGTGTTAAGCAAGGTTTCGTAGCCTTCGCGACCGCCCCAAAGTACGTAGTTTTCACCGCCTAATCGGTGAGTCGCTTCCAATGCGGTGCGCACTTGAGTCGCACCCCAGGCAAACACTTCTGGATCTGGGTTGGTGGCTGCACCACCCATGTAGCGCTTGTTGCTAAACAGGTTGGCCGTACCCCACAACAGCTTTACGCCGGTTTCATCTTGTTTGCGCGCCAGCACTTCTTCCATCTCGGCAAAGTTGCGCAAGTACTCAGCAATGCTATTGCCCTCAGGTGCGACGTCCACGTCGTGGAAGCAGTAGTAGGGAATACCCAGCTTGGTGAAAAACTCAAACGCCGCATCGGCTTTAGCCTTGGCTTGGGTCATCAAGTCGCCTTGGTGCCAGTTGCGATCAAAGGTCGGCGCACCAAAGATATCAAAGCCGTTCCAGCAGAAGTTGTGCCAATAGCAGGCGGCAAAACGCAGGTGCTCTTTCATGGTCTTGCCCAGTACCACGCGATTTTCATCGTAGTAGCGGTAGGCCAACGGGTTAGTCGACTCTGGACCTTCGTATTTGACCTGACTCAGGCCTGGAAAATGTTCGCTCATGAGTTCTCCTGGGAAAAAAGCGGTTTTAATACACGATAGAGTTCACCAAAGCGCTGACGTCGCTGCGCATGGCGATTTACTTGATTCGGTTGAGGTTGATGGGTAGCAACGATAGGCGGCACTGGGCACACCTCGCGCACACTTAACTCGGTTTCAATGGCTAAACGCGCCAAACGGGCCGCGCCAAACGCAGGTCCCATTTCGCCGCCTTGGCGAAACACCAACTGTAGGTTGAATATGTTGGCCAGCAGTTGTCGCCAGTAGGGGCTCTGGCCACCACCGCCAATCAGGGATACTTGCTCTGGTACCACGCCAGTTTGATGCAGTGCATCGGCACCGTCGGCGAGCGCATAACCCACCCCTTCCAACACGGCATGAGTCATCATGGCGCGGTTAGTTTGGTGGTTTAGGCCAATAAAATGGCCCATGGCGTGTGGGTCATTGTGAGGAGTGCGCTCACCACTGAGGTAAGGCAAGAAATACAAGCTGTCTTGCTGGCAATCGTCGCTGTGCTCGGCCAGCTCTTCGAGTAAAGCCACTACCGGCAGACCATTGACCTTAGCCCACCACTCCAAACAGGCTGCAGCGCTAAGCACCACTGACATCATGTGCCAGCTGTTAGGCAGCGCGTGGCAGAAGCTGTGCAGTGCTGAGTCGGGGTTAGAACGAAAGCCATCGCTGGCGACGAAGTACACCCCAGAGGTACCCAGACTTAACATGGCCTGTCCTGGCTCGGTTATACCGACACCAACCGCTCCTGCTGCGTTGTCGCCACCACCGGCAACGATAGGCACGCACTCGAGTCCCCAACGCTGTGCCAGCGACTCGCTGAGATGACCGGTGATCTCACTGCCTTCAAACAGCTTTGGCATTTGGCTTTGTGAAAGACCTGTGGCGGCCAGCAGTTCTGGGCTCCAACTGCGCTTGGCCACATCCAGCCATAAGGTGCCGGCGCTATCCGACATGTCAGAAGCGTAATCGCCGCTCAAGCGATAACGCAGGTAATCCTTGGGCAGCAACACCATAGCTACCTGATCGAAAATTTCCGGCTCGTGGTTTTTCACCCACAACAGCTTAGGCGCGGTGAAACCCGGCATAACGATATTACCGCCAATCTCACGACTATTAGGCACCGCAGCTTCAATCGCTTGGCATTCGGCCTGGCAGCGGCCGTCGTTCCACAAGATTGCAGGGCGCAGCACTTGGCCCTGATTGTCGAGTAAGGTCGCACCATGCATCTGGCCGGACAGGCCAATGGCTTTGATTTGCGTGAGAGCACCGGCGAGTTTGAGCTTATCCAGTGCAGTGCAGGTTGCCTGCCACCAGTCGGCTGGGTCTTGCTCTGACCACAGCGGCTGGGGCCGGCTGACACTCAAGGGTTCAGACTGGCTGGCAACCACTTGGTCTTGGTCGTCCAACACCAGTACTTTAACCCCTGAGGTTCCTAAATCTATTCCAATGTACACAGGCATTCCTTCTGGCGAGACCCTGATTTACCACCGCCTAATTGGAGTTGTGAAAAAGCGTTTTGGCGGTCCAATATCAATCAATGTTACCGCTAACATTTCTAATTGCAAGTTGTAACATGAACAAAATACACACAAGTGGTCTTAAAAAATGGTCAAAAGCCCAGCTAGGCTCGCTAGCTGGGCTTAAAAAGAATAGTCAAAGCGGTTGGATTTGCAGCAAACAAGTCAGTGGAATTAACGCAGAATATCTTCCCAGTTGAGTTGAGGCTCACCTAGGACCACAAAGTCCGGGTTCTCTAAGGATTCGCGCTGGTTATAACTCAAAGGTTCGAGTTGCAGCGACAGTATCTGCCCACCGGCTTGTTCAACAATGCATTGAGTTGCACCGGTATCCCACTCGCCGGTTGGTCCTAAGCGAATGTAACAATCGGCCTGGCCTTCAGCAATCCAGCAAGACTTGAGGGCGGCGCTACCCATAGGCTCTAGCTGATATTCCAAATCAGGCGTTAAGTGCGCCAATAAACGCTCGGTCTTTTGGCGACGGCTGACCGCCATGCGCAGTTCGGTCAGCTGTTGTGGGTCTATTTTATTGGTGCGAATGCGCTGGGTTTCGCCTGCGAGTCGCTTAAAAGCCCCTTGGCCTTTGACCGCGAAATAGCAAGCTTTAGTCATAGGGGCATAAACCACCCCCATCACCGGAGTATTGTCTTCGATAAGCGCGATATTGACAGCGAAATCGCCACTGCCAGCGATAAACTCCTGAGTTCCGTCTAAGGGGTCTACCAGCCAATAACGGGACCAGCGACCGCGCTCTTGCAGTGGAACATTGGCATCTTCTTCCGAAAGAATTGGCGTTGTCGGAGTGAGCTGCCTCAGTGCATTAACTATGTACTCATGAGCGGCCAAATCCGCCGAGGTCACCGGAGTCTCGTCGGATTTTGTCAGTTTGGAGAAACTGCCAGATTGATAAATATCGCGAATCAGACCGCCCGCGTGAGTGGCGATCTCAATGGCTGATTCAACTAAGTCTTTGGGCTGCATCGCTACCTCCGCCCCGCACTAACCTTCTGCCAGTGCGCGTTTTGCCAATGCGCGTTGGGCCAACATAAGTGCGGCCACCGAGCGCGACTCAATAAAGTCATCCTGATCCAAAAGTTGGTCCCAGTCCGCACGAGCTACGGTTTTTACCCCAAGTGGCTCTGGCTCATCCCCTTCAAGCCAACTCGAATACAGCTCCTCTGCTAGAAAGATGTGCATCTTGCTGGCAAAGTAGCCGGGTGCCAGTGCTACCTGCTTCAATTCGGTCCAGCGCTTCGCGCCAAAGCCCATTTCTTCTTGCAGCTCTCGGTTAGCCGCCTCCGCTGGGCTCTCGCCCGGGTCAATTAAGCCCTTGGGGAAACCCCATTCGTAGCTGTCGGTACCCGCGCAGTACTCTTGCGCCAGTAATACACTGCCGTCTTGTTGCAGCGCGACAATCATTACCGCGCCGGATCGATTGCCGCGCATTCGCTCGTAAAAGCGCTCGGCACCGTTGGCAAAGCGCAAATGAACTTGCTCAATCTTAAACAGCCGACTTTGGGCGACCAGTTTGGCTTCCAATATCTCTGGTTTTTTGCGGTTGTCGCTCATCAAGCTTCCACTTCCTCAGGCGTGAATATTTTTACTTTATCTCACCAAACAAGGGTTTGAATAGGATTACCAGACAATTTATTAGTCAATTTTTAGTTGCCACAGGGTGATCGAGTCGACAATACGGCTTAGCCACACCTTAATTCGGTAAAAGCCACTTTATATTAGGCCGGCTTCATATATAGTGACCGCTCACTATTTCATATGAGGTAAGCGCGTGCGTGCAATTGGCTCCAAACTACAGAGTGTTTCGTTAGACAGTCTTCCCAAAAAGCGATTGGCTGTATCTACCGCATTTCTGCTCAGTGGAATCTGGATTAGCCTGCAAAGCCCGTTGGAATTCGCGCCTAAGCGCCAAGCCCTAGCGCTACCTAAGACGATGCCCGTCGTGGCCGCTTCCCTGCCCGACAGCGCACAAGTGGATTCACCACAGTGGCAAACTGTCATTGAGCGCGGTGATAACCTCAGCGCCTTGTTCAAACGCGCTGGCCTGTCGAGCCAGATCTTGCACAAGGTGATGCAAGCAGATGCCGCCATTCTGGCTTTGGACACACTGCGTCCGGGGCATGAGCTCAAACTGTGGAAAAACGATCGCGGCGAATTAACTCAATTAGAGCTGGTATTCTCCCGTGCCCATCAAGTGGTGTTTAGCCTTAACGCGGCCAATGAATTCAGCTATGAAGAGTTCAAACGCGAGGGTAATTGGCAGCCAAGAGTCCTGGCTGGCACCATTCACAGCTCCTTTTACGTCGCCGCTAAAAACGCCGGCCTAAGTGCCAGTGAAGCGGTGTTAATTGAGAGCCTGTACCGCGACAAAATCGACTTCAGTCGCAATATTCGCAAGGGTGATCGCTTTCAGGTACTGCGCAAAGCCCAATATCTCGAAGGGGTCGCCACTGGCGAGCATCGCATCATGGCGGTGCGCTTTTTCCGCGGCAACCAGATGCTAGAGGTGTTCCGCCATAGCGACGGCCACTTTTACGACAATAAAGCCAAGGGCTTAGGTCAGGGATTTTTGACCCGTCCGTTTCAGGGCAACTATCGCATCAGCTCGCACTTTAATCCGCGTCGCAAGCATCCGGTCACTGGAGTCACCACGCCACACAATGGCACCGACTTCGCCACCCCAACCGGCACTCGTTTGATAGCTCCCGCGGATGGAGTGGTTAAAACCGTCGCCAACCACCAGTTTGCCGGGCGCTACTTGGTCATTCAGCACGGTGACCGTTACCGCAGTCGTTTCTTACACCTGTCAAAGATTTCAGTGTCGCCCGGTCAAACCGTACGCCAGGGACAGACGATTGCCAGATCCGGTGCCACCGGCCGTGTAACCGGTGCGCACTTGCACTACGAGCTTCACGTCAACGGTCGTCCAGTTGACCCAATGAAAGCGAGCTTCCCTCGCTCTACCGAGCTGGACGCCAAGCAAAAGCCCGAATTCTTTGAGTTGGTTAAATCGCGCCAGCTGATGCTCGACCTGAGCTAATATTCCAAGAATTTCAGACAAAAAAATGCCAGTCGACTGACTGGCATTTTTTTGTGGGATCGGCTTGATTAAGCTTCCATCTGTAAGCTGCGACGGCGGTTGCGATATTTCACTTGCACCACCTTGTTGTTGCCGCTTAAACATTGGTTGCGACCTAAGCTCATCGGCTCTGGCTTGTCTGCCATGGCGTTGAATTGAATTGGCATTTCGCTAGGATTCTTACGCGGCTGATGCTGCCAATCGCGCTCGGCTACGCCAAACTTGCTGTCGTGGTGCTTTTTGGCTTGGTGACGACGGGATTCTTTGGCCTTATTCACTTCTTTCAGTGCCTCAACCTTTTGAGTTTCAAAAGTGATCGGCTTAACCGGCTCAAAGGTTTCCAGATTGTCTGAGTTGGCTTCGACAGGTTCAGGGGCAAAGGTAAAGACCAGCTTATTACTATTGGTTTTCATGGCGCTATCCAGAGGCGAATAAAGTATGGTTCTACTTTATCTAAGCCGCCCTATTTCCTCTGTGGTGTAGCAGTTGTTAAAAGTGTGTTGTTGATGACGCAAGCCAAAAAAAGAGCGCCTAACAAGGCGCTCTTTACCGATAAATCACTGGCTTACAAGCCGGGAATGGTGCCCGAGAATTCAAGCGGATAGCGCCCTTTGGCATCCGGTCGGCCCAAAAAGCTCAACACTTGTTGCAACTCTTTTGGTTGGGTTTCTACCTGACGCACGCTGCCCGTTAGTTGGTACTTACCACCCTCTAACAACCTTAGCTGGCCCAGAACTCCCAATTGATTGCTGTCTTCCGTTGCTACTGCTACTAGCTCACCCGCGTCGCAACTCAAGCCTAAGTTGAAGTTGCCCAAACCAAAATCGCCAAAATTATTAGCCGCTTCTAGGTTAACTACCTCTAGCGAGCCCATCAGCGTTTCACACCAAGGTTGTCCTTGTTGCGCGTCGCGTAACAACAAATCGACCTGACCGCTGGCTTGGGTGCGCATCGGCAGGCTGTTGGCCGGTAGCCAGTAGCTGATATCTGCAGTGAGTTTTAGCTGATTGACAAACGCGCCAGAAAAGCCGTAACCCAGCTCGCCATTACCGTGCAGGTAAGAACGGCTATCGCCCACCTGCACTGCCGCTTCAAGCTTACCCATCAGCAGTTTGGAGGTATGAATTTGCCAGCGCAAATACTCGATGCGCTTACCATCAATATTCAGCTGACCTATCTCTCCATTCCATAAGGAACCGGTGACGCCGGACAAGCTGACGTTGTTTGGCAGTGGCGCCAGTTGGGCAACAAAGCGTGCGGGCAAAAGCACCAGCATGAACACCAGATATAAAAGCACGCTTAGAATAATTATCTTAACTTTGGACACTCGAATTCCCACTATTTGGCCAGACTCAGGCGACGCACTCGTACAACGCCCGGAACATCGGTTTCGGTGACTTCAATGTTCTCGATTTGAACCCCGTGTTGATTCACCAACAACACCAGCCAGTTGACTATGTTCTCAAACGGCGCGTCTTCCATGCTCAGCTGCAACTTGTTATTGCTTGGGTTATAGCGTGTCACATTGAGCTTGTAGTTTTGCGCGCTGCGACTAACGATACTTTGTAGGCTGCCCGAGCTGGACTGAGTGCCAGCTCCCGAGGCACGCAAGCTGGCGATGCGATCGCCCACTTGCTGCACGTGAGCTAGGGTGCGCAACTGCGCCTTGTAACGGTTTTGCGCTTCGTCTCTGGCATCTGCAATCGGCGACCAAATTGCCCAGTAAAAAATGGCAACTAAGGTCAGCGCACCGGCGATGGCCACAATTTGACGCTCGCGTTGGTTCAGATTTTCCCACCATTCCTGCATGGCTATCGCTCCTTGATGGTAATGGTGCCGGTGATCATCTCACCAGAATCGTTCATCGAGCCGGCATTCACATCAAATTGTTGTGAGGCCAGATTCTGGAATTGCTCGATGTGGGCAAAGTTCTCTGCCTTAATGCTCAAGCGCAATTCCTGACGATTGGCGTCGTAGCGAATACCGGATAGTTTAAGACTTGGCACCTCTTCAAAGGCCTTGTCCAGCTCGTCCATCACGCTGAACAACTGGCTGCCCTCACCGCCGCCTTGCAACTCGCGCAGCTTGCTGTCGATTTGAGTGCGAACCAGACCTTTGCGTGGAGTGCTGTTGAACAGCTGCTGGTAAACTTTGCTGGCCTGCTCTTCTAACGCGTCCGCTTCGGCGTTGTACAAGTACCACTGCAAACCGTTATTGAGCATACCAAGCAGCAGGCACACACCTGCAACTACAGCCACTTTTTGCCACAACTTAAAGGCTTTAAAGTATTCGCGCTTTGGTGCAAACTCGCCAGATAACAAGTTCATTGGCGCTTTAGCCGCGCCTTTCGCCAATACCAACAGGGGCAGCTCTAGGGTTTGCTGACGCACCTCGAGCATGGGCAGCTCTAGTGGCGAGTAGGCCGCCACGCTAATTGGGTCGCGCTCTTCATCCGCGGCGTCCGCAACTTCTTTAGCGGCCAATAGCGACAGCCACTCAGGACTGACACTCATGCCTTGGCCGGCTTGTAAGCGCAGTAGCCACTGCTCGCCTAACTGAATTGCCGACCACTGCTCTGAATCGTGAGGTAGCGACAAGACATCGATAACCATCTTGCGTGGCGTCAATTCAGCAGCGGCAAGCCAATCGAGCCATTGGCTCATTTGCGCTTTGGCTACCACCGCCACCGAGGCAATGTTGTTGTCAATTGGGCCGACCACAAAGTGGCACTGCTCTACGTCTTGCGCGAGCTCTTCTTCGAGCATAAAGGGCAAAGCCTTCAGCGCTTGACGCTGGCCTTTCTCGGGCAATTCGACTTGAGTTAAAGTCACCGCCTCGGCGCTAACTAGTACATCCAGGGTTTTACCCCGAGCGCGCTCGGTCAGCTCTTCAAGCTGTCCAGCGTTGGCCAGTTCACCACTGGCAATCACTTCGTCTTCGGTCGTGGAGTACAGCAACCAGCTAATTGGCTGATCGAAATCCCTGCCTAAGCGAATGTAGACTTGTTCGCTCATCGTTGCCCTCCGTATTGGCGGGTTAGCGTTTGCATTTGGTTGTTTCCACCTTTCTTCATCACACTTGAGAGCCTAAAAATGCTCTCGTCGAGACGGGCCGCGGCCTGTACATCAAAATAACTACTACTCACGGAAAGACTGCTCTTAGCGGCACCGTCGAGCTGCAAACCTCGCACTGCCGACTCTTGCCAGAAGTCTTCCATTTTCTCCCAGCCAGAGCTGGGGCGTTGATTCAATAAATTCTGCGCTTCACCAAGACTGATTTGCCCTTGAAGCATGCCCACTAACAACGCCGCTTGTTCCGGCTTTAAGGTGTTTACGTTAAGCACCTGAGTCGTGTCCCCGGGAATGGCACAAACGTAATCTTGTAATTTCTGATACACCTGCTGGCTGTAACCTATCACTGCTCTGAGCTCGCTGCGGTGATTCATCAGCGTATTAGCGGCGCGGTATGGTACCTGGCGACTCTCGTAATCGGCATCTTCGGCGCCGTATGGGCTTGTGACGGTATCGCTGTCAGTGTAGTCCTTGAGCGTATGGGTCAATCGTTCCGCCCCATAACTGTCGAACTCCAAGGCTTCCAACATCGCCTGATACTGGCGTCCTGGCAAGCCCAAAACAAACCCAGAGTTGGCCTGCTTCTCTTGCTCAGTGGCTTCAACGCTCACTGCGTTGAGGTTAAAACACGAACGCAAATCCTTAATTCGCCCGGCGATTTGGCCTTCATCCACCGGAAATACAATGTTGGGGCTTGCCCAGTATTGTTGCAAATGCACTCGGCCTTCGCTGTCGTCTAGATCCTGTTTTAACACTTTTTTGGCCAGCTCTTCGGCGGCCATGGCGTACCAGTAGGCCTGATGATATTGCGCCTGATTCAAAGTGCGTTGCACCGCCAGTTGGCTGCGGCCGTTGATGTCCACGGCCAAGGCTGCAATCACAGCCACCACCAGCAACACAATCAGCAAGGCCATGCCTTGTTGTCGCTTAGCCATTACTCGGGCTCTCCGTCTTCGCGGGAGCTACTGCCAGAGTTGTTGTTACCCGAGTTATTGCCCGAGTTGTTGTTATTATTGTTGCCGTTGTTATTGCCGCCATTCTCTTCGTCG
Organism: Paraferrimonas sedimenticola; assembly: GCF_002282855.1. Classification (GTDB taxonomy): domain Bacteria; phylum Pseudomonadota; class Gammaproteobacteria; order Enterobacterales; family Shewanellaceae; genus Paraferrimonas; species Paraferrimonas sedimenticola. The sequence goes on from NZ_NRIR01000007.1 coordinate 180,686, forward strand.
CTGTCATTGGCGCCGCCGGTTTGGCCACCAGGCAATAAGAACTTGCGCAGCAATTTACTGTTGTCCTCAAACTCCACCTCCAGGGCTATGCCTTTAGGCAGCAATTCAGCGGTCACTTCTTGAGTCCAGCTCTTGTCGTAAAAGAAGGAATAGCGCACCGCCAGTACTTCCTCGGCGATCACGGTTATGGTTGGCTCCTCGCCAATGATAGGCTCAGGCAGAGGAAAGTGCAGCCGCTCCAAGCGCCCTTCAAACACTCGGTAGGCCACGCTTTGTAAGCTGCCTCGCGGCAACACACCGTCTGGGTTCAACCAGCCCAGTCGATGAAAAATCAGGGTTTCGCTGTCGGATTCTAGCAAGTTGGTGCCATGAACTAGCACCGCACTGCCGTGCTCTTCCTCACCGCGAAAGGTGCGCGCGACCATTTGGCTAAAGTCGCGCTCCATGGCCCACATGCCTTGCTGCAGGCCTTTCAAGTGATCTGTGTATTGTTTGGTTTGCTCATCTTGGCTCAACACAGTTTGCAGCACCGCATTGCTGGCTAGGCCTATCAAACTAAAGATGGCAATCGCAATCAGCATTTCCAGCAAGGTGAAACCGCGCGTGTTAGTCGAGTTTCGCGACATAACTGCTCACCTCCATGGTTATCCGCTCGTAGCGGCTATCTTCGCTGATTAAAATAGTGACCTTGCGAAACTTCTCGTCGTTGGTTTTCTCAACTACCCGCTTCCAGTACCAAGTCTTTTCTAACTGCTCGACATCGCCACGCTTCTCGCCCACTTCAGGAAATGGCTCAACCAGCAGAGTCTCAACCATCTGGTTGTCCGCTACCCATTGGGCCAAAGTGCGGGTTTTGAGCACCGGCATATTGCTGATTTGCGCACTCAAACTCTTGGCAATCGACACCGCAGCAATCGAGAAGATGGTCAAAGCCACCATGACTTCCAGCAAGGTCATTCCGCGCTGTTTCATAGGTCGGCCTCGATGAAGTCTTGCTCAGTCTCAAGGATTTTCATCCGCCCTAAGCTGTCGGATATCACCATGACTTCAATGTCTTCGTTCTGGTCGTTCTTGGCGGTTAACAGCAACTCAAAGGCACTGATTTCCCCAGAGGGAAACAGCATGACTTGGGGCTCGGGAAACTTTTTGGTCAGTGTGGATTCCACTTCAGCAAATGGCTCGTCAAACCAAGACTCAGATTCATCTTCGTCTTGTTTCAGCGGCAAACCGTCCACGGTCAACTCAAACTCCATCCCTTGCTCGAGATAGCGTTTCTGGAATTGACGCTTGTGCGTTATGGGGATCCACTTGGGGCGATTGCTCTTAGTGCGACGCTCTTTGGCCGCTTGCTCAGATTCGGTGGCTTGCTGAATTTCGTCGTCGTACACCACGAAATAGTAATGGTCGTCTTCGACAACGATACCGGCCCAACGGCCAGATAGAGTCACTTCTTGCAGCGCCATTTCGGTCACTGCGACAAACTTGCGCGCCTGTTTGCTGAGCTGATCCTTAACCGGATCATTGTTAATACTCAGTACAACCGCGGCTGCCGCCAGCCCCATTAGAAGGGCCACCAGCATCACCTCAAGTAAGGTAAAGCCCTGTTGGCGGCGCGCAGTCATGAGGCATTAAATCTCGTTTAGGTTCCAGTTACCGATGTCGTCTTCGGTGCCTGGTTCCATGTCTGGACCCATGCTAAATACATCAACACGGCCATTTTCGCCCGGGCTGATTAGCAAGTATTCGTTGCCCCAAGGATCGGTTGGCAAACGCTTGATAAAACCGCCGTCAGGGTAGTTGCGAGGTTCAGGTGAGATGTTTGGCTTGTTTACCAATGCATCCAGACCCTGCTCGGTAGTCGGGTAGCGGTTGTTGTTCAGCTTGTACATGTCCAACGCGCTCTCTAGCGCCACAATGTCAGACACGGCTTTTTGGCGGTCAGCCTGTTCTTTGTTGCCCATCAAGTTAGGCACCACCAGCGACGCTAAGATCCCCAGGATCACAATCACTACCATGACTTCTAACAGGGTAAAACCGCGTTGCTTTTGGTTCGCTTGTCTCATTACTCTCTCTCTTGTTCGGTTGGCCGTTCTAGCCAATCATATTATTCAATTCTAAGATAGGTTGCAGGATGGCCATCACAATAAACAACACCACTCCAGCCATAGTTACCACTAACATGGGTTCAAACACACCCAGTGCCAAATTCACCTGACCTTCGAACTCTCTGTCCTGATTGTCCGCTGCCCGCTCTAGCATTTGTTCCAACTGCCCAGACTTCTCGCCCGAGGCAATCATGTACAGCATCATGGGCGGAAACAGCTTGGTGTTGTGCAGCGCCGCACGCAAACTGGTACCTTCACGCACTCGATTGGTGGCGTCGGCCACCGCCGCTTTCACTTTCTTGTTTAGCAGTACGTCGCTGGCGATTCTCATTGCATCCAATAGTGGGACAGCGCTGGCAGTCAAAATACTCAATGTTCTTGCAAATCGAGCGGTATTCAAGCCTTTAGCCACTTTGCCGATCACCGGCACATTAAGGATCCACTCGTCATAGGCCATGCGAATGTTGGGCTTTTGCAGTAGGCGTTGCGCCACCACCATAGCCACCATTATCGCCCCGAGTAAATACAGCCCATAACCGCGAACAAAGTCCGACGCGCCGATTAGGAATAAGGTGGTACCCGGCAGGTCTTGACCCATGTGCTCAAACTGGCTGATAACTTGTGGCACCACAGCGGATAGCAATACCGCGATAACGCCAATCGCTACCAGAGTTAGCATTACCGGATAAATCATCGCCTGAGTCAGCTTGGACTTAAGCTGTTGGCGACGCTCGGTGTAGTCAGCTAAACGATTGAGCACCACTTCTAAGTGACCGGACTTCTCACCCGAGGCCACCATGGCCACAAATAGCTCATCAAACACGTGGGGAAATTCGGCCAGCGAATCAGCCATAGAGTAGCCTTCCACAACTCGTGAGCGCACCGCCATGATCATCGAAGACAACCGCGCTTTCTCGGTCTGCTGAGCCACCGCTTTCAACGCTTCTTCGATTGGCATACCCGAGGCCACCAAAGTGGCCAACTGTCGGGTCAAAAGCGCCAGCTCTTCAGCCGAGATCTTGCGCTTAAACAGCGGCGCTTTGATCTTGCGCTGTTTTTGTTCTTTCTCCGCCACTGGCTCAATTGCGGTCGGCATTAAGCCTTTTTCGCGCAGCAGAGCACGCGCCTGGCGGGCGGTATCTGCTTCAATCACTCCGTTGGCTTTCTTACCCGCTTTGGATAGAGCCTTATACTCAAACGCCGGCATGGATTATTCCTCGCGAGTTACGCGCAATACTTCTTCGAGTGTAGTGATACCCAGAAGTACTTTTTCCACGCCGTCTTGTCGAATGCTCGGGCTGATACCGCGAATATGACGCTCAATGGCCAGCTCACCTTTGCCGTTGTGTATCAGCTCGCGCACATCGTCATCCACGACAAGTAGCTCGTGAATGCCGGTACGGCCGCGATAACCGTTGTAGTTACAGTGCTCACAACCATGGGCTCGGTAAATAATGCCTTCATGCTCTGGGCCTATGCCCAGTAGCTCTTGCTCGCGCTCATCGGCTTTGTGCGGGACTTTGCAATCTGGGCACAGGGTACGCACCAATCGCTGCGCTAAAACGCCAAGTAAACTGGAAGAAACTAGGAAGGGCTCAACCCCCATGTCCTGCAATCGCGTAATCGCACCTGAAGCGGTGTTAGTGTGAAGAGTCGATAGTACCAAGTGACCAGTAAGCGAGGCCTGAACGCCGATTTGGCCGGTTTCCAGGTCGCGAATCTCACCTACCATCACCACGTCCGGGTCTTGACGCAAAATCGCGCGCAAGCCACGGGCAAAGGTCATGTCGACCTTGGTGTTGACCTGAGTCTGACCAATGCCGTCTAACTCGTATTCGATAGGATCTTCGACCGTCAGAATGTTGCGGTCGCGAGAGTTAATTTCATTAAGGCCAGCATATAGGGTGGTCGACTTACCAGAACCGGTTGGACCGGTCACCAAAATAATACCGTGCGGTTTGCGAATTAGGTCGTCAAAGTCTTTGCGTACGCTTGGGGTCATACCCAGCTGGGCCAAATCCAAACGGCCGGCGTTTTTGTCCAACAAACGCAGTACTACTCGCTCGCCGTGGCTTGAAGGCATGGTCGACACACGCACATCCACTGCACGTCCACCGATACGCAGGGAAATACGACCGTCTTGCGGTACCCGCTTCTCGGCGATGTCCAAACGCGCCATTACCTTGATACGTGAGACCAACAAAGAGGAAAGCTTGCGGTTGGGCTTGAGCACTTCCTTGAGAACGCCATCGACGCGAAAACGCACCACCAGCTGCTTCTCGTAAGTCTCGATGTGAATATCCGAAGCTTCTTCTTTAATGGCCTCAGACAGTAGCGCGTTGATCAATTTGATGATCGGCGCGTCGTCTTCGCTCTCGAGCAAGTCTTCGGTTTGTGGCAGCTCTTCAGCAAGAGTGAACAAGTCCATCTCGTTGCCGATGTCTTCCATCATCTGCTGAGCTTCGGAGCTATCTTGCTGATAGGCCTCGGTCAGCATGGCATCGAACGCCGCTTCGTCGAGTTTGTGCAGTGGCAATTGGGCACCGCCAACACGACAGGCTTCGAGCATGGCCGGAATCGGTGTCTGGTCGGTGTAGAACAACACCAGCTCGCTCGGGTCGGCGTCGGCATGATGATGAATGGCAAGCTGGTTTCGCTTAGCAAAGGCGAAAGGCAGTCGCCAAGGCGCATGGTTTTCATGCTCCTCGTGCTGCTCTGACTCCAACTCTGGGGCCAGCTCGGCAGCGTCTAGCGCTGCCTCGGTTTCAGTGGCCTGAGCTTTGGCTTCAGTCATTGTTACCTTCCGCTTGTGACTCTTGCTTGTCCTTGTTCTTCGACTTATCCAAGGCACGCAAGGTGCTATCGGTTTCGCGCTTCGGCGTGGTTAGCCCTTCACCGCTGCGGTACTGGTCAAGAATCTGGTTGACTTCGTCCGGCAGGTACTCGTCTTGATTCCACTCTTCCAAAATTGGCACTTCAGTCAGTGGCATCAGGTTAATGCCGCGCTCTTGCTGCTCAAGTTGCAGTGCGCGGAAGTAGTTGTACTTACGACCAGCAATACCTGACATGGTCACACCATCGCGAATAATGGTTGGCTTAATGAATACCATCAAGTTGGTCTTGCGCTTAGACGAATTGGACGATTTGAACAGGTGGCCAATCACTGGAATATCGCCCAAGAAAGGTACCTTTTGCACACTCTCTTGAACCTGCTCGTTCAACAGACCGCCAAGCACAACGATCTGACCCGAGTCGGCCATCACAGTCGTCGTTAGACGGCGGGTGGCAAAGGTCACGTCAATCGCGGTTTGACCGTTGACGTTGGACACTTCCTGCTCAATGGTCAGCTTAACCGACTTACCTTCGTTAATTTGAGGCACCACTTTGAGCTTCACACCCACTTCTTTACGCTCAACGGTAGAGAATGGATTGTCGTTGTTTGAACCCGCGGTTGAACCGGTCAAAATTGGCACTTCATCACCAACGATAAATGACGCTTCTTGGTTGTCTAGGGTAGTAATCGACGGAGTCGCTAGCACGTTAGAGTTGGTGTCAGACGATACCGCTTGTACCAAGGCGCCAAAGTCACCAAAAGCAACACCCCAAGCCATACCGTTAACTTTGCCTAAGCTCTGGGCTAGTAGAGTAATGTCACCGCGCTTTTCTGGGTTTTCGGTACACACACCGTTTTCAGAACAAACCGTGGTGCCCTTTTCTGGCTGGGCTTGCCAAATACCGGCGCCCACTTCGCCAATGCTCGGCCCCAAGTTATTAAACTGAGTAAAACCACCGGCTGCGCTGGCCCACTGCACACCAAAACCGACGTTATCGCCTTCGGCCACTTCAACAATAATGGCTTCAACCAGCACCTGAGCGCGGCGAATGTCCAACTGGCGAATGACGCTATCTAGGGTGCGCATCTGATCCGGTTCGGCATTGATCACCAATGCATTGGTGTCGTTGTGCGCCATGATGGTGATTTTCTTACGCGAGCCTTTGCTGCGAGACGCGGTTGAATTGCCGCCACCTGACTGAGCTTCTGCTTGAGCTTGCAAGGTCTCAGCAAAACCCGATAGCACCTGCTCAAGATCTTCGGCTTTAGCGTGCTTGAGGTAAACCACCTTGGTGTTACCGGTGTTTTCTAGCTCGCCGTCCAAGCGTTTAACCAACTCTTCGACGCGCTTGCGGCTCTTCTCGTCACCACTAATGATGACAGAGTTTGTGCGCTCATCAGCAACCACTTTTGGCGCTTTACCGGCGCCTTGGTTTTGGCCCTGCGCTCGGTACAAAGACTCGACAATGCGAACCATCTCGCCGGCAGAAGCAAATTTAAGCTTAACTACCTTCATGTCAGTGTCGCCCTGGCGGTCGACGCGCTTAACCACTTCGACGAGCTTGTTCACCGTCGCTGCGCGACCTGTGATCATCAGAACGTTTGACGGGTCGTAGTTCACCACGTTACCGCCACCAGCATTGTCGTTTAGCTGGCGTAGCAATGGCGCTAACTGTTTAGCTTCAACGTTGTACAAAGGCACAATGCGGGTCACCATCTCATCGCCAGCGCCGGGGGTGTCATCGTCGGCTACGCGAATGTTCGACAGTTTGGCGTCTTTGTCTTTAATGACCTTGATGATGTTGTTGTCCATCTCGACAATGGCGTAACCGTAGACTTGCAGCACGTTCTGGAAGAACTGGTAGTACTGCTCATCGGTTAGCAGGTCGTAAGAACGAACGTTGATTTTGCCGCGAACGGTGGGGTCAACAATGATGGTGCGATTGAGGTTCTTACCAACAATGTTGATGAACTCTTGAATGTCGGTGCCTTTAAAGTTCGCTGTGTATTGAGCGTCGTTGGCAAAGGCGCCTTGGCTTAACGAAACGGTGGCGGCCATCAAAGACGCCATCAAGCCCATTTTAATCCGTTTTGTAATCATAGCTTCCTCGATGCCAGCACTTATTGCGGCACACTTAAATTAATTTCTACCAGTTGACCGTCACGCTCGACCATTACCGACACGTCAGTTAGCTCGGCTAATTGAGACATGACTTCCATCGCTTGAATCGCGTCAGTAAGGTCGTAGCCGTTAATCGATTTCGCCAAATCGTTGGCGTTAAATCCGGCTTCTTTGAATAGCTTAGGATCTTTTCCGGGATTTAAGCGATATCCCAGAGTTTCACCTGCGCGCGTGACAGGCGTAATATTGATAAGGTCGGTCAATTTGGCTGGGTCTTGCATCAAAGCTTTGCGGTCTACCGTCACCTGAGTGCGATCGCCCTGACGTTTGGCCTCAACCAAGTTTTTGGTCTCGCTGGAGGCTTCACTGGTGTACTCCATACCGTCGAGCATTAGAGTCTCGTAGCGGCCGCGATTACTTATAATGATGCGATCAGCAAACACTTCTTTGATGCTGGCCGATTGGCCTTTGATGGAGTCGCCAATGGCGTAGGTCTCTTGCGCGCCATTGTGCTCAATGATGGCAAGGCCGCGAGTGGTCTGGGTACTGGCCACCACGCCGGTTAGTAAAATTCGCAAACTGGTTTTTGGCGCGTCGAGCAGGGCTTGATCTAAGCCGGGCTCTGGTTGCTTTGCTTGATTGGCGGCACTATCGCCTTCAACGTATTTACCAAAAAACTGCTTTTCGGTGATGTTGGTCGCTTGCACCGTTGACGAGCCACTCACCGGCAACACCGACGGTTGCCAGTTGGGTATGGTGCCCGGTTGATCGAGCAACTGCCAACTGATGCGGGCGCTCAGGTACAAAGCTACCACCAAAAGCACAACAAAAGTGCCGTTGGCCAGCGGAGCTTGAGGCACGGTTTTAAGCCGTGTAAAAGTTGTCTCTATCCAATCCATAGTTTTTATAGCCAGGCTTTGAAGCGGCTGAAAAAGCGCTTGTCTATCATTATTATAAGTGACAGCTAATCCGCTGCCATGTTAACGCGCTTCAAATGTCGCAACAAGCGCAGTGACAAGTTCGCCGAAGTTTAATCGAAGCTATATGCTATCTTTCCAGCGTTTTGTACAATGTGAGCCACTGCAATATTTGCACTTTAGTAAACAAAGTTTTGAGCAATTCTGATAACCAACGCAAAGTTCGCTTAGATAAGTGGCTTTGGTCAGCCCGTCTTTACAAGACTCGAGCGCTGGCGCAAGAAATGATTTCCGGTGGCAAAGTCCACTACAATGGACAGCGCACTAAACCCAGTCGTTCCGTCGAAGTGGGTGCAGAAGTTGTTTTACGTCAAGGATTTGATGAAAAAACCATCATTATTGACCAATTGGCTGAAAAGCGGGTGAGCGCCCCGATCGCGGCCACTTTGTATCATGAAACCCAAGCTAGCCTCACCAAACGCGAGCAAGCGGCTGCCCAGCGCAAACTACTGGCCAGTAGTCACCCGCAGCCCCGCTCCAAACCGGATAAGAAGCAGCGCCGTCAAATCATTCGGTTCAAATCCACCGATTAGTTAGAGAATCAATTCATGTCAAATACCAGCCTGGACAGTCTCAATCGCTACATGTTCGAACAAGCCGACGTTCGCGGCCAAATGGTGCAGCTAGAACAAAGCTATCAGCGCATGCTGCAAGGTCACGACTACCCGCTGGCACTGCAGCGTTTAATGGGCGAGCTGCTTTGCGCCACTAGCCTGCTCACCGCCACCTTGAAGTTTGAGGGAGATATCGCCGTACAGCTACAAGGCGATGGCCCGGTATCACTGGCTGTGGTCAACGGCACCCAGAACCAAGAAATGCGCGGTGTGGCACACTACCAAGGCAGTCTAAAAGACGACGCCAACTTGACTGACTTGATTGGCAAGGGACACATGGTAATTACCATTACCCCGGACAAGGGCGAGCGCTACCAAGGCGTGGTCGCACTTGACCAGTCAAGCATTGCCGCCTGTCTAGAGAGTTACTTTGAGCGCTCAGAACAACTGCCAACCAACATCTGGTTGTTTGCCGACGGTCAGCACGCCGCTGGCATGTTGCTGCAGGTTTTGCCGGGCAAAGATTCCGACTTGGCAGGCTTTGAGCATTTGGCCCAATTGACCAACACAATATCTGCAAAAGAGCTGTTTGAGCTCGACGCTGAAAATATTTTGCATCGTTTATACCACCAAGAAGACCTGCGTTTGTTCGACGCGGTAGCGGTGGAATTTAAGTGTCGTTGCTCTAGAGAGCGCTCTGCAGCTGCGATCCGCTCAATTGATCGCCAAGAGTTGGAAAGTATTCTTGCCGACATGGGACATATTGCGCTTGATTGTGACTATTGCGGAACCAAGTACGAGTTTGATTCAATAGACGTCGCAGCTCTGTTTGATGGCAATTTGAGCGATAACCACACCCACTAACCTTCACCGGTCTCCTGGGCGGCGCTCCTACCCCAAGACGTGCTGCCTATCAAAGCTAACCTGCGACATAGCGATCGCGGGGATATAATTCTTATAAAAAGCACAAAAAATGGCAGGGGCCGGCAAACCGGCCCGAGTATCCACAAGGAGACCTAGAATGGTGGATCATCACACCCGTGTTCGACGCAATCTAACCCGCGCCGAGCTGATTGAGTGCGCCTTACAGGCAAACGAAGGCCAACTCGCCGCTAATGGCGCTTTGGTCACCCAAACAGGCCAACGTACTGGCCGCTCGCCCTTAGACAGATTCATCGTAGCTGAGGCCAGCTCTGAGCATCATATCGACTGGGGCAAAGTCAATCGCCGCTTTGACTCTGAGCGTTTTGATGCGTTGTGGCAGCGCGTCAGCGATTACATGAAAGACCGCATTTGCTATCAATCGCAACTGCATGTGGGCGCCTCCGAGCGTCACTACCTGCCCCTGCAAGTCACCACAGAAACCGCTTGGCATCAGTTGTTCGCCAAGAATCTGTTCATCGAGCCTGAGCACTTCAACCCAAGTGAAAAAGGCGAGTGGCAAATCCTCAATGCACCTGGTTTTGAGTGTCAACCCGAGCGCGATGGTACCAATAGCGACGGCGTGGTGATCATTAACTTTGGTCAGCGCAAGGTGTTATTGGCGGGCATGTGTTACGCCGGTGAGATGAAAAAAGCCATGTTCTCAGTGCAAAACTTCTTGCTCCCCGAGCACGACGTGCTGCCCATGCACTGTAGCGCCAACGTTGGTGAGCAAGGCGATACCGTATTGTTCTTTGGCTTATCCGGCACAGGCAAAACCACCTTATCGGCTGATCCCAAGCGATTTTTGATTGGCGATGATGAGCACGGCTGGGGCGATGGCGAAGTGTTTAATATCGAAGGCGGCTGCTACGCCAAGTGCATTAATCTAAGCCAGAAAAACGAACCGGTGATTTGGGATGCGATTCGCTTTGGTACCGTGCTTGAGAACGTAGTACTCGATGAGCAAAAGACCCCGGACTATGACGATGTTAGCTTGACTGAGAACAGTCGCGCGGGTTATCCGCTAGAGCACATCGCCAAGCGCATTGAAGCCAATCGCGGTGCCGAGCCACACGCGATAGTCTTTTTGACCTGCGACGTTTCTGGAGTGCTACCACCGGTTTCAATCTTGTCGAAAGAGCAAGCGGCTTACCACTTCTTGTCGGGCTACACCGCCAAGGTGGGCTCTACCGAAATGGGCTCAAGTGCTGCCATTCAGTCCACCTTCTCCACTTGCTTTGGTGCACCTTTCTTCCCTCGCGCAGCCGCGGTTTACGCCGAGTTGCTGATGCAGCGCATCGAGCGTTTTGGCAGTCAGGTGTATCTGGTCAATACCGGTTGGACCGGCGGCGGTTACGGCGAAGGTCAACGCTTTGCGATTCCAACCACCCGCGCCATTATCGACGCGATTGTCAGCGGCGAGCTTAAACAGGCACAAACCACTCATTTACCTCAGCTCAATCTGAGCGTACCAACTCGAGTGAATGGGGTGGAGTCAATTCTGCTTAATCCACGAGATACCTGGCGCGACGGACAGGCATACGACACTGCAGCGGCGGCACTAGCCAAGGCCTTCAACGACAACTTTAGCCAGTATTCAGTGAATCAGGCGATTGTTGACGCAGGACCACAAGTGGCTGAAATTTAAGCGCAATAACACAAGCGATCGCACAAAAGTCACATGGAGGTGACCTTTGTGCAACAGTCTTCACAAAGCACTCGGCTTACACTGCAAGCATATTCACTTGTCGAACTAGGCCCAACATGAACATTCAAGGATTCGAACCCGTCATCAGCGCAGCTATGCTGTGTGCCCTTGTTAGCAGCTGGAGCATGGCGTTAGCGCCAGATTACAGCGATACCGCGCAAGTGAAACCCAGTCTTGAACGACTGCTGGCGCCACTCTCACAGCAAGCCCCCACAGAAATTCGCGACCGCGGTCTGCAAGTACATCTCGAGGCAGACAAGCACCTAGAGCAATTGCAGCTGGATTATCGCACTAAGTTGGAAGCCAACGGTTGGCAGGTGGTGGAACATCAAGGTGATAACTGGGGCCCGTTTGAAGCCGGTGAGCTGGTTGCCACTCGAAACCACAATCACTTGGTGGTGCAGTTTTCCGCTCACGCCGGTCATGCCGAAATCGATTTGTGCGTGTGGGACCATCAACCTCGCAACGATACTTGCCCAGGCTAAAGGTTAGTCGTCTAGTAGCTCGCTCAGCTCCAGTCGACGGTCGATAAGCGCCAGTTTTTGAGGTTTGCTCAGGCGCTTTACCTTGTGCTCAAGACGGCTAGCACGACTTCTATCGCCAACACTTTGATTGAACACTAAGGTCAAAGGGCCGCGGCCACGCAGTGCCTTGGCCCCTTTGGGAGAGTCTTGATGTTCACCAAAACGACGCGCCACGTCCGTGGTTATCCCCGTGTATAACGCACCGTCTTTGGTTTGAATTAAATAGAGACTGTACTCGCTCACTTCCAGCGTCGCAGTTGGTGGCCTTTAAAGGCATAGAATGCCAGATACACATAGCCTGGCAAGAGCACCCAATAGGCCCACTGCGAATCACCCGAGCTCTCAGCCACCGCACCGTAAAGCAGTGGCATGATAGCGCCACCACTAATGCCCATGATCAACAGTGCCGCGCCAGTGCTGGTGTGCTTACCCAACCCGTCAAGGGCCAACGGCCAAACCGCAGGCCACACCAAGGCGTTCGCCAGACCAAGTAGGGCTAGGAAGAACAGTGAGTTAGGCACAGTGGGTACGCCAAATAGCGCAATCGTAGCATCGGCAATACTGGTGGAGCCGGCCGAGCTAAACATAATGCCCAGCGAGAACAGAATGCCAAACAGCGCCGAGGCTTGTAGGGCTTTTTCTTGGCTGATAAAGCGCGGGATCAGCGCCATGCCAATCACGTATCCCGCCACCATAAAGGCCATGGTGTAACTGGTGAGCATGCCGAAATTCTCGACACCAAGTTGGCGTCCATACATACCGATAGTGTCGCCGGCAATCACCTCTACCCCGACGTATAGGAACAGCGCTACTGCACCCAACACCAGATGTGGATACTGGAAGACTTCTTTAACTGGCGCCTTGTCTTTGCCGTCATCGCCCAAATCCAGCTCAGGCAGCGGCGAGAACTTAATCGCAAATGCCAGCAGTACCAGCACCCCAGCCATCCAAACATAAGGCTCAACCAAGCGATGGGACAACTCGGTCAAGGCTTGGCTACGAGCCACAGCGTCCATCAGTGCCAACTTTTCTTCGCTGAACTGGTCCATGCCCGATAGCATCAAAGCGGTAAACATCACAGGGGCAACGATACCTGCGCCTTTGTTGAGCAAGCCCATGATACTAATGCGCACCGCAGCGCTCTCTTTGGGGCCAATGTGGACAATGTAAGGGTTAGACGCGGTTTGTAAAATGGTGAGACCTGAGCCCATCACAAACATCGCCAGCAAGAACACTGAGTACTCACGGGACAGCGCTGCAGGGATAAACACCAAAGCCCCCAGCGCAATGATCAGCAAACCCAGCATCATGCCCTTGCGATAACCGGTACGCTGCAAAATCATCGACATTGGCAACGCCATCACTGTGTAAGCGATGTAAAAGGCAGTTGCCACCAAGTAGGCTTCCATCTGATTGAGTTCGCAAACGATTTCCAAAAACGGGATCAGCGAGCCGTTGAGCCAGGTTACAAAACCAAAAATAAAAAACAGGGTACCAATAATAGCCATGGGTACCCATTGGGGTTGGGTTGGAGTCTTGTCGATTGCTGCGTCCATATCCTGCATCTTCTAGTTTTTGTTCGGTTTCAAACGCTGTTTTTGACTGGAGAAAGACAAAATGACAGCGGTGTCATTTTGCTAATCTACGTCACTTTTTGAGCAATTGCCAACTTCTTTTTCCAGCGAGAAACTCGTCTGAGCAGACTCGAAAGGGCCAGCGCCGAGCCGCTAATCGCCAAAATGACTGCGAGTACGGAGAGAATCCGCAGCAGCGGATTGTTGAAATCCTCGCCTTGGCCATAGTCCATGATATGAATGCGCCAAAGGGCGTCAAACCAGACCCAGTAGTCGTTACGGGCCGTAATAAACACACCTTGCTGGTCGAAATAAAAGCGAGTGCTTCTGTGGTCGTCAAACTGTGCCTGCCACACCAAGCCGCGCTGACCTAACTCGTCAACCAGACCGAGCCACCGGCTGGGAACTTGGTCTAGAAACTTAACGGAAATCAGTTCCCCCTCCCCTGCGTATCTTTGTTGGGCGTAGGTGCTAATTTGCTCGGGTGACAATGAATCTACTGGCGTAGCGTCGGCTAAGCGAACTCTATGGGTCTGTTTAGATTGGCGATACTCAATCAAAGGACCTGCGGCACTTTGCACCAGTTTCAACGCATCCACTTGTCCTGGGGCAAAAGCCGACGGCCACGGGGTGGTAATTGCGGGCTCAGGCGCCAACCAGTCTTGAGATTTCACCCAAGATTGAAACGGCACCAAAGCAAAGTAGGCGCCGCCAATTAACCAGCCCAGCATCTGAATAAAGATCAGAATGGCTAAACTCTGGTGTACTTTATGCGCCAGCTTTTTCCACGCCATACGTCACGACTCCTTGTGTATCTGGCTTGTGATTCGCGCTAGCTCGGCTGAATGAGCCACTCTAGCGACCAATCGCCGCGCTGGTCAGGGTCTAGCGCAGCGCTGAGTTTTGGCAGTAGCGTTTTTAGTTTGTCATCGAGCTGATAAGGGGCATTGATAATCGCCATCCCAGAGCCGTGCATGCCAAAGTCTTGCGCCTGCGGTGCCACGCTCAGCTCGGCCACCAGCAGATTTTTCACTGGTAGTTTCGACAACTCATCGAGTAACCAAGGGCTTTGGTCGCGATCGCTGGCCAACATGGGGTACCAAATGGCAAAAATTCCAGTGTTCCAGCGCTGGCTGGCTTTTTTCACTGACTTAACGACTTTGGCATAATCGCTCTTAATTTCGTATGAAGGGTCGACTAAGGCCACCCCGCGTTTCACCGGCAAAGGCAAAATCCCAGGTAGGCCCTCAAAGCCGTCGCGATGATGAATACCCACTCGCTCATCACCGCCTAAATTGGCGCGCAAACGGTCAATTTCGTTGTTGTGCAGCTCCATAAGATGGAGCTGGTCTTGGTCGCGCAACCACTGGCGAGCCAGTTCGGGTGAGCCTGGGTAAAAGCGCAATGCATCGCTCGAGTTGTGTGCTGCAATCGCATCAAAATACGGCGCGAGCTCAGGCAGTTGCTCCGCTATCGGCAATAAGCGAGCGATACCCTCAAGGTATTCGCCGGTCTTTTGCGCGGTTTCATCTTGCAAGTCGTAGAGGCCGCCGCCTGAGTGGCTGTCCAAATAGCTAAAGGGCTTAGCCTTGGCTTTAAGCGCATCGATGATCAAACACAAGCTGGCGTGCTTGATAATGTCGGCGTGATTGCCGGCGTGAAAACTGTGGCGATAACTGAGCAAAATTCGCTCCGAGAACAATAACAAAAGCCATAGCCTAGCACAGACATCTGCCTAGCTATAGAACAGCCAGAGGCAAAAACGGCGCCACACAGGCGCCGTCCTCAAGGCCGAGTTGGTGTTAGGCTGAAAACATACCGAATACCATACCAAAGCCAATAGCAACCGCAATGATCAGCGCGAAGCTAATCACGGCGTTGGCTATGGCTTTCCAGATACTAAATTCTTGCACCTCGGAAAGACCCACAATGGATAGCACCATGCCCCAGATCGCAGCAACAATGCTGACTATGCCCATGGCCATCACGAAGAAGGCCAACGCCAGCGAGCCAGACTCGGCAATCGCATTCGGCTCCACATAGCTTTGTCCCAGCCAAGCCACCAGAATAACGCTGAACGGCAACACCAGTAGTGTCGGTGTATTGGCCCAACAAAAGACATCAAACATGCGAGCAAAGCTGGCTTTACCGCCAAGCCAACGACCGGTCAAACGGAATAGCCAAGCGCCAATCATAGCGCCGACAATCCCGCCAATCGGCCCCGCGATTAACGCAACCAAGATGGCAATCGCGGTGCTTTCAATACCCGACTCACCTTGCAACGACTGAGACAGCAGCTGGCCAATACCCGCCAGAGCCGCAATGGCGTAGTTAAAGCCGGGCAAAGGATGGCGCCCCAATGCTTTGAAGGCCTCGCGCGGGTAAAACCAAATCTCCTTAAAGGGGTGACGTAAATCGTCTTCAGGCTCGCTAACGTCTGGCTGACCGTCTTCGGACTCTGCGTACCTTGTTGATTCTGTGGCTTGGCTTGCCCAAGGCGAATCCGCGGATTCCATAGGAGTCGGGCTTGGCTCAACTTGGGCTTGAGTGGCCTCGTCTGGAGTCTGGGACATCGGCTCCGGGACACGAGTTTGCTCAACCTCATCCTGAGGTTGATTAGGATTCAAATCGTCCTTATTCATGAAAGTAACTCTCCTTGCTAAAACAGAGGTTTAGCATGAACACAATTAATCCAAAAAGCTAGTCGACCGCGCCTAGTGGCAAGCTAACTTGGGCTCTAAGTCCACCGCCAATGCGATTGCTCAATCGTATTTCGCCACCGTGGCCGCGCACGACACGACGTACAATGGCCAGTCCTAAGCCTGAGCCAACGCTTCCACGGGCGCTGTCGCCTTGAGTGAAAGGCTGAAACAAGTCTTTGATTTTGTCATCAGGGATCCCAGGGCCGTTGTCTTCAATGCTAAACCACACCGCTTCAGATGACTGGCCGCAGGACAAGCGCACCATGCCATTGCCGTAGCGCAAGGCATTTTCCACCAAGTTACCTATCACCCGCTTGAAAGCGACTGGGTTGAGTTTTAGCTCGGGCAAGGGTTCGAAGTCGGTTTCCAACTCGCTGATGCGATGGCGCTCGGCTTCAGCCACTTCTTTGAGCAATTCACTTAGCGAGCAATCCACTCGGTTCTCTTGCTGATCGGTGCGAATAAAGGCGATAAACTGATTGATGATCTCGTCCATGTCTTCAATGTCATGGGCAATGCCTTGTTGCAGGTATTCATCCTGCTCGCTCATCATCTCGCTAGCCAGTCGAATTCTCGTCAACGGCGTTCTCAAGTCGTGGGAAATGCCCGCCATCAACAGCGCGCGGTCCGCTTCCAGTTGTTTCATGCTATCGGACATCTGGTTGAAGGCCTTGGTTACCGCCTCGACCTCGGCACTGCCTTGCAGAGGCAGAGGGTCTGGGTACTGGCCTTGGGAGACAGAAATCGCCGCCCGTTGTAAGCGCCGCAGCGGACGCGACTGTTGTCGAGCGAATAGCCAGCCACCAAGCACACTCAAGGCGCCGATCACCAACAAATACAAGGTCAGTGGCGATATGTTGGAATCACTTACTCCAGGCAGTGGTATTCGAATCCAAATACTCGGCGCTTGCGGTGGGCGTACCCATACCAAATACTGCTCGCCACTGGTAATTCGCACATCCGCTTCACCACCCAATTGCTCGGACATTTGATCCGATAAAAAGCCGTAATACACCGCTTGTTCTACGCCGTTTTCGCGGGCTTGTTTGGGAGTAAAAATTTGTAGCTCGTCGTCGCGAGACTTGGCTCTAAGTGCCTCGGCGAAGGTGGGATTTTCCGCGGTCAACTCAACCCCGTCGATAAACAACTGGTTGATTTGGCGGCCCATGAGTTCGTTGAGTTGTTGCGAGGTGGGTTTGATAACGTAGACAGCTACAGTGACATAGCTAACCAACTGGTTAATCAGCAGCACGCTACCAATCAATAAGGCTGTTTGGCCAAACGCGCTGCGAGGAAGAAACCGCTTTAACATGACGGCCTAGCGGCTAGAACCGTCCGGAATGAAGACATAACCCAGGCCCCAAACCGTTTGTATGTACCTTGGGTTGGTCGCATCAACTTCAATCAATCGACGTAAACGCGACACTTGCACGTCAATCGAGCGCTCGAGCGCCGAGTAATCGCGACCACGAGCCTGGTTCATGAGTTTGTCACGTGACATGGGCTCGCGCGGATGGCTTACCAAGACTTTAAGCACAGCAAATTCGCCACTGGTCAAAGCGATTTGCTGATCGCCCTTGGTCATCTCACGCGTGGCTAAGTTAAGCTTAAACTCGCCAAACTCCACCAATTCCTCGGTTTGCGATGGTGCGCCTGGGGCTTCGATAACTCGACGACGCAATACCGCTTTGATGCGAGCGAGTAGTTCTCTTGGGTTAAAAGGTTTAGGCAGGTAATCATCAGCGCCGAGTTCAAGACCTATGATGCGATCCACCTCGTCGCCTTTGGCGGTGAGCATCACAATCGGCAGGTTATCGTCCTTTTGGCGCAAGCGGCGACAAATCGACAAACCATCTTCCCCGGGCAGCATCAAATCCAGTACCAGCAAGTGGAAATTCTCGCGCTCTAAAAAGCGGTCCATTTGTTCGGCGTTGGCCGCTGCGCGAACTTGGAATCCTTGCTCCACCAGATAGCGTTCCAAAAGCGAACGCAGTCGCATATCGTCGTCTACTACCAGAATTTTCGAGGTTTCTTGGCCCATGGCCCCATCCTTATGTTCACCGGTTCTTACAGAGTCTACACTAGCATGCCACTAAATCGCTGTTTTTGAATCTAATCTTTTGTGGAGCAAGTATCAAAAATTGTTAGTAATCTTGTCTTAGGCGCGCTGGGCTTTCTCATCCCGCGCGTCAATGCTATAACCAATCTTTTGCCAGCTGGAAGGACAGAGTGCGAACCGCCATTATCACCCGCGAAGGCTTTGACCGACTCAAGAAAGAGTTGGACTTTTTGTGGCGCGAAGAGCGCCCTGAAATCACCAAGAAGGTGGCCTGGGCCGCAAGCCTTGGCGATCGTTCGGAAAACGCCGATTATCAATACAACAAAAAGCGCTTGCGAGAAATCGACCGACGCGTGCGCTACCTGCGCAAAGCCATCGACCGCTTGCAAGTGGTGGACTATAACCCGGTACAAGAGGGCAAGGTGTTCTTTGGCGCTTGGGTGGAAATCGAAAATGAAGACGGTGAGCAACTCAGATTTCGAATCGTTGGCTATGATGAAATCTTTGGCCGCAGCGACTACATTTCGGTGGACTCGCCCATGGCTCGAGCTCTGTTGAAAAAATCGGTGGACGACGAAGCCACCGTCATCACCCCTAAAGGTGAAACTCTGTGGTTCATCAACGCCATTCAATACACAGCTTTTGACTCAGAGTAACTGCAGCGGCATGAGTGTTGTGCCGCTTTGTGTTACTGTGTTTTTCCCGCGAATTTGGAACTTATCCCATGTTGTCGATTAGCCAACTTATTGCTCGTGAACTTGCAGTGGACCCGGCCCAGGTGCAAGCCAGTATCGAACTTATAGACGCCGGCGCTACCATTCCTTTCATCGCGCGTTATCGCAAAGAAAAAACCGGCGGACTCGACGATGGTCAATTGCGCCAACTCGCCAGTCGCTTGAGCTATCTCACCGAACTCAACGAACGCCGCCAAGTGATTCTGGCCAGCATCGAGGCTCAAGGCAAATTGAGCGATGCCCTTAAAGCGCAAATTGAGCAGTGCGATGGTAAGAGTCAGCTCGAAGACTTATATCTGCCCTACAAGCCCAAACGTCGCACCAAAGGACAAATGGCTATCGAAGCCGGCCTAGAGCCACTGGCAGAGCAGTTATTAAACCAAGCAGACGCGGTGCCAGAGGCCTTAGCCGCGGCCGCTATCGATGCCGACAAAGGCTATGCTGACGCCACGGCCGTCCTTGAAGGGGCGGCATATATTCTGATTGAGCGCTTTGCCGAAGACGCTCAGCTTATCGACAAAATCCGTGGCTACCTCAAGCAAAACGCTCGTCTTCAAGCCAAAATAATCAAAGGTCAAGAAAAGGCCGGTGCTAAGTTTCGCGACTACTTTGAGCACAGTGAATTACTGGCAAAAGCCCCTAGTCATCGAGTGTTGGCCATGTTGCGCGGTCGCAACGAAGGAGCGCTGAGCCTGGGCCTAGACCTTAAGCCCGCCGAAGGGCAAGTTCGTCACCCGGGCGAACAAATGCTGCATCAACACTTAGGGCTTAATCTAGGCGACAGTCCTAGAGATGCCTGGCTGGCTCGAGTATTAACCTTGTGCTGGCGCATCAAACTTGCCGCCCATCTTGAAACCGAGCTCCTAAGCGCGCTGCGTCAAGTGGCGGAAGCCGATGCGATTCAGGTGTTTGCCAACAATTTGGGCGATTTGCTGATGGCGGCCCCTGCCGGAGCCAAAGTGACTATGGGGCTAGATCCTGGCCTACGCACTGGGGTTAAGGTGGCCATTGTCGACGCCACAGGTAAGTACCACGCTCACACCACCATCTTCCCCCACGCGCCGCAAAACGCTTGGGATAAATCGGCGCAAACCCTTAACAAGCTTATTGATATGCACAAGGTGGAGCTGATTGCGATTGGCAATGGCACCGGCTCTCGCGAGACCGATAAGCTAGTAGCGCAAGTCTTGTCAAAACGCGAAGGGGCTAAGCCAAGCAAGGTGATGGTATCGGAAGCGGGCGCCTCGGTGTACTCGGCCTCAGAATCAGCCGCGTTAGAGCTGCCGGATTTGGACGTCACCATTCGCGGTGCCATTTCCATCGCCCGTCGTTTGCAAGACCCGCTGGCGGAGCTCGTGAAAATTGAACCCAAAGCCATTGGTGTGGGTCAGTACCAGCACGACGTAAGCCAGAGCCAATTGGCGCAAAGCTTGGATCACGTGGTGGAAGATTGCGTTAACGCCGTAGGTGTCGACGTTAACATGGCCTCTGCTGCCCTGCTGTCACGCGTGGCGGGTTTGAGCAAAAGCATGGCTGACAACATTGTCGCCCATCGAGACGAAAACGGTCCGTTCACACAGCGCAAGCAGTTACTTAAAGTGGCTCGTCTCGGGCCTAAAGCCTACCAGCAATGCGCGGGTTTCTTGCGAATTCGCGGTGGTGAGAACCCGTTGGACAGCTCGGCGGTACACCCAGAGGCTTATCAAGTGGCGCAGAGTATTTGTGAGCACCTCAAGCTCCCAGCCAACGAATTGATTGGCCGCACTGACCTACTCAAATCACTGAACCCGAAAGATTTTACTAGCGATGAGTTTGGTGTGCCGACGGTTACCGACATCATCAACGAGCTAAATAAACCCGGACGTGACCCTCGCGGCGAGTTCAAAACGGCTGAGTTTAAAGAAGGGATTGAGAAAGTCTCGGATTTACAGCTGGATATGGTGCTTCAAGGAGTCGTCACCAACGTTACCAATTTCGGCGCCTTCGTGGATGTGGGCGTTCATCAAGACGGTTTGGTGCACATCTCTAGCCTGGCGGACAAGTACGTCGACGACCCGCGCAAAGTGATTAAAACCGGCGATGTGGTCAAGGTGAAAGTGATGGAAGTGGACGTTGAGCGCAAGCGTATTGGTTTGAGCATGCGCCTCGATGAAAAAGCGCCACCGGCTGGACAGAGCAATCGCGCCAACAAGCCAAGCAAAGGGGCTAAACCGTCTCAAAGACCAACTCAAAAACCTCGCCACAAAGGCAAGCCAAAGTCGGCTCCCGCCAACGCTGCCATGGGCGACGCATTCGCTGCGGCCTTTGCTAAGGCGAAAAAGTCTTAAGCTTCGGTGTCCAGCTCGCTCTCATCGGTTTTGGGAGCGCTGGCACTTTGGTAGGTCTGTTGAATTTGTCGCTGAAATTGGCGCGCTTGCGCCGGTGTTTCAGCGGCTATCCCTTCCGCCTGAGATTGGGCTTGGGTTTGGGCAGACGTCTGAGCATCAATCGTTGGACGAGAAACCACAGGGCGTGCTTCGGCTAACCAATGTTGAACCTTGCCTGATTGCCCGGCTTTGGGTTGATTTTGTCGCTGTTGCTCGTCCCGCTCTTCGCTTTGATTTTGATTCTGACCTTGGTCTTGGCCGTCGAGAGCTTCCACTGCATCCAACAAATCGGCGAACACCAAATGCTCGTCTTTCTGTTTTTCGGTTTTGCGCTGCGCTGCGGATTGCTGGGACTTGGTGGTCTTCTTGATGACAGGTTTTCTGGCCGCATCAGTGCGCGCCTGATCCGTGGCCGGATTGGACGTGGCTATGGGCACCTGCGGAAAATTCGAAACCAGCATAAGGGCATCAATTTATTCACCAAAGTGTTTAAATATTAACCGCTTAATCACTGAAAGAAAAGAGGATTAGTCTAGCCCTAGCCACGCCTTGATGCCATCGCAAAACAGCTGCGGATGGGACACAAACGGCGCGTGATTGGCCTTAGCTAATACCCAGTCCTGACCCTTGTCCAGCGACAGCGCATCCTTTTGCGCAACCGGAGTCAAACCATCTAACCGCCCCCAGACTCTGAGCCAAGGCTGCTCAATTGCCCTCCAGTCGTCGCGCATATCGCAGTTCTCCAGCAGCTTTAGGCCGTCCGCCAGCGCTTGTTGATTGGGTAGCGCTTGGGCCAGCACCGCCTGCTTTAAGCGGCGAATATCTTCGCGAGCACCTTCACTACCCATGGCTTGCAGTGCCAAGAAACGCTCTAGGGTGAGTTTGAGATCTTGGCTCAAGGCGCGCTGAAATTGCTTGAGTACTCTTCGTTGAGTACCGGGCCAATCGCTATCGGCGACAAAGTAAGGGCTGCTAGCCACCGTAATCAAGCCCACCACCTTTTGTGGATAGCGCAGGGCTAATTGACTGGCCACCAAGCCACCAAGCGACCAGCCCAACAAGACGCAAGGTTGGTCGATTTGAGCGGCAATCGCATCGACCCAATCGTTCAGCTGAGCCCCGCTAGTGGAGGCAGAGCCATGCCCTGGCAATGGCAGCGCCTGAAGCGCTAGCCCATGGCTTGATAAGCCGGCGAAAACCGCCGGATTCATACCCCAACCGTGCAACGCCAAGACTGGAAAATGGCTCAAATTCACTCCTTTGGCGGAGGGCGTTGGCAATGCATCGACGGCTATATTGGATGACATGAATTTCTCTTATTGGCGGAAAAAGCTCGTGGTCTGGCTGGGCAGTTTACCCAAGCGCTGCCTGCTGTGCCAGCATTGGCTCAGCGCGCACGAGCATGGGATTTGTGACTATTGCTTTAGCGAGCAACTCACATCGACCCAAAGGTGTTTGGGCTGTTTTCAACCCTTAGCGTTACAGCCACCCTTGTTGTGCTCGGTTTGTCGGCGTAACAAGCAGTTGTTGGTGGTGCATGGGGTGTTATTTCATTCTCAAGTCGGCTTTGGGGTGGCGGCGTTTAAACGCTATGGTCAGTTTGCCTGGCTCATGCCTTTGTGTCGCATACTTGCGTTGCGCCTGCGCAGTCTGTGGCAATCGGGTTTACTGCCTATGGTGGATGCCATCGCTCCAGTGCCGGCGTCTCATTTCGCCCTTAAAAAACGAGGATTTAACCAGTCCAAAGTCATCGCCCTCACTTTGGGACACATGCTAGGGCTGCCTGTGGTTGATTTGTTTCAGGCAAAGTTCAAACGCTCACAGCAAGGCTTAACTCGAAGCCAACGACTAACGAATCTGAAAGGCGTGTTCAGTCAACAAAAAACCGCACCACAGCGTTTGGCGATTGTAGATGATGTGGTGACAACGGGAGCAACCGCCCAGTCATTGGTGCAACTGGTGGAGAAAGATTGTGAAGAGATACAGGTTTGGGTGCTGGCTCGCACCCAAACCCAAAGCTGACTTGCGGGTGTTACAGCGCCATATTTGGCGTTAGCAACACACTGTTGGCGATGATTTTCTCAGTGCCCAGCCAAATGTTGCGGAACACTAAGTTGTCAGCGGCGGCAACCACACGACCTTGACCGTAGGCTTCGACCATCAGCGCATTTTGCTCGGCAAAAGCCTGCTGGTATTCCTTGGCTAGGTATCCGCTCAGTAGCGGAGACTTGGCGTAACTCGCCGCACTGGCAAAGGCTCTGCTCGGCATGCCTAAAGTGATGGCGCGGTTTTTCAACACGGCCAAGCGCTCGCCTTGAGTACCGAACAACAAGGGGTGTGACGGGTCAGAATCCAGTTGTAATATCGCACCACCCACCGCCTTCTTGGCGTTGAAGGCATCGC
This sequence comes from Paraferrimonas sedimenticola, assembly GCF_002282855.1. Lineage (GTDB taxonomy): Bacteria > Pseudomonadota > Gammaproteobacteria > Enterobacterales > Shewanellaceae > Paraferrimonas > Paraferrimonas sedimenticola. Next base: position 204,271 of record NZ_NRIR01000007.1, read on the forward strand.
GATCGCTATAGCTGAGTTGAGAGCCGTCAAACAATTCGGCAAAGTCGCGCTTTTGCTTAACCTTAACGCTTAGTAAGCCTTGTTCTGAGGCCCAAGGAACAGCGTTTTGCAAAGCCACCAGCACACCGCCATTGCGAAGCCAGTTTTTAATCGCGGTTACTTGGTTAGAACTCAAGTCACGGTAGCTACCGTCGCTTAAGACCAAGTGGGTGTAGCGCTTTAGCACAGGTGCCGTCAAACGGTGCTTGTCCACAATGCTAGTTGGGGTGTCCATGGTGCGGTCTAGGTAGTACCACAGCTGGCCAAAGGCCAACTGATTTACCCCAGCACCGCCCAACATGGCCAACTTCACCGGGCGAATGGCGCGATATTCAGGGCTACCCAAATCCGAACCAGAAGCGGCGGCACCACTGTCTACGGCAATCGCCTCAATTTGATACTGTTCCAACATAGGCTGCATTAGTGTCTGCAACTCGGCTGGCGTGTACTTAGGCTGATCCGATGGGATCATCAAGAAACCGGCCGACAAACTCAGCGGCTTGCCTCGGTAAGTCAACGTGGCGCCTTTGGTAGCGGACTTAACCACAACCCCTTGCGACGTTAGCGCTTGCGCCAATGCCGGAGCGCGACCGTGGCGGTAATCCACCAACCAGTATAGAGCGTCGTCGTTCAGTGAATAATCGCCGCGCGGTGCGGTATCGCTTAGCTGCGCCGATTTTGGCGAAGCATCTTCGCCCAGACTCATGTCAAAGGCGCGCGCCATGTGCCACGACGAAATGTCGTAAAACACGTTCTCAGCGAACTCGGTGCGACTGTCGAACAGACTGTGCAACAGTGGCGCCTGCGCTTGCTGATACGGCAAGTACAAACCGCCAGCCGGGGTATAGGTTTCACCCTTGTGAGTGATGTTCTGCTTTAAGTAACGAAACTCAACCTTGTGCTGGGTAAGCAGGCTTGCCAACTGATCGCGGCGGTAGCTATCACCGGCAGCTTCAATCAGGTAACCCTTGCGCGAGCGACTGTTGGCAAGCGCTTCTTTAAAAAATTCGCTTTGGTAGCTCTTTAGCTCATCAGCCAGCGCCGCCGAGCCTTCTAAAGTAGAAATCGAGGTCAACCATTGGTTGCGAATGGCGCGCTGTAGGGTCAACACGCCATTGTCTGAGTCCTGTGCGTGGCCACGAGCCGAGGCTTGCTCAAACAAGATGCCCACCGAGCCGTTAATGTCTGGGTAAGTCGAGCCTTTACCGTAGAAGAAATCATCAAAACGCTCGCGAGAGAAATACGCCTGACGCACGCCGTCCAATGCCTTTTGGTGGAACTTGGCAATTTGGGCGGTTAACTCTTGGTTCATTGCTGGCGTTAGCGGATTGGTGCGGCTTGGAACGCCCGGCTGGAAGAAGTAGGTGGAGTTGTGGCCCATCTCGTGAAAATCACCCACCACGTGTGGCAACCACTGTTGGAATAACTTCACACGCCCTTGTGACTCAGGGTGACGCAAGAACAACCAGTCGCGGTTAAGGTCTTGCATGTAGTGATTCACACGACCCGCCGGCCAAGGCTGTTTGTGCTCTCTGTGGTGGTTATCCGAGACGATGTTTTGGCCCTTGTGGGCGTTAGCCCAGTTGGCGAAACGATCCATGCCGTCTGGGTTTTGGCTTGGAGTGATCAGCACCAGATTGTTCTTGAGCAGGTCTTTTACCCAGGCTTCTTCACTGGCGGCCAAGTAATAGCTCATTAGCATGCCAACATGCGCGCCGCTGGCTTCATCACCGTGAATTGAGTAGGCCAGCCAAATCACCGTTGGACCGTCTTGTTTGGCACCGGTGCGCACCTTGGCGCGCTCGGCCATCAATTGCTCTTTGTTGGCGATTAGGCTTGGGTCGCCGATGAGCAAACTACGCTGAGCGCGACGCTCGTGGGAGTAGCCACTGTCTAACAGGGCAACGCGCTCACTTTGAGCTGCTATCAGTTGAATGTAACCGTTGAGTTGGTCGTGACGCAGGTGCCATTCACCTACGGGGTAACCAAGGTAGTCGGTTGGGTGAGTGATATCAGACTGATAACTCACGTCGGGCAATACAGGGTTAGCGAAAGCGGACGGCCATACCAAACAGGCCATCAGCAGCAACAGGGCTCTGAACTTCATAGCGAGTTTAAGTCCTTTATTATTCTAATTTTATCGTAATTGATTAAGGCGACGAGAAGCGCACTTGCAGGCTCACGTTATCATTGTCGCTGCTGATTGGCGAATTTTTAGCTGTTGCCAAATGTGTCGAAAGTCCCAAAGCGATTGTAACCAAGAGTACAAAGACTACCGCTTGAGTTTGAAGCCATGTATGATTGGCGTCTATTTCTTGACTAATTTACTCAGATAAAGCTAATGGAGCGGTTGTAATGATTGCCATTTCCGAGTCTGCCCAGGCGCACTTCGCCAAGTTGTTGGCCGACCAGCCTGAAGGCACCCACATTCGTGTGTTCGTAATTAATCCTGGAACTCCATCAGCCGAGTGCGGCGTGTCTTACTGCCCGCCTGACGCTGTGGAAGAAGAAGACATTCAACTAGAATTTGAAAGCTTTAAGGCCATGGTTGATGACAAAAGCGCGCCTTTCCTAGAAGACGCCTCAATTGACTTTGTTACCGACCAACTGGGCAGCCAACTAACCCTTAAGGCACCAAACGCCAAGATGCGCAAAGTGTCTGATAATGCGCCGCTAGCCGAGCGTTTGGATTATGTGATTCAAGCGGAAATCAACCCGCAATTGGCCAGCCACGGCGGTCACATCGTACTGACTGAAATCACCGAAGAAGGCGTTGCTGTGATCCAATTCGGCGGCGGTTGTAACGGTTGTTCCATGGTAGATGTGACTCTCAAAGACGGTATCGAAGGTCAGCTTCTTGAGCGTTTCGCTGGCGAGATCACCGGTGTGCGCGATGCTACCGAGCACCAACACGGCGAGCACTCTTACCAATAAGACAAGCTTGTAGCTTGGACTTTAAGCGCGAGCGCGTTGCGCGGCCTCCCAGGCCTGCATGATGCGTTTGCGCTCACTTCCCCAACGATAATGCCCTACCTCTCCACTGCCTAAGATCACTCGATGGCAAGGGATCAAATACGCGATTTCATTGGCCGCCATGGCCGAGCCTACCGCGCGTGACGCTTTGGGTGAATTGGCCATACTCGCCAGTTGGGCGTAGGACACCAACTCCCCTTGGGCGACATTAAGCAGGGCTTGCCACACCTTTATTTGAAAGTTGCTTCCCTTGAGTAGCAAATGTAGAGGTTCATTGCCCGAGTTGGCAAACACTCGCTGCGCCCAAGGTTGGGCGTCTCCCGCCTGCCAATTGGCAAGTGGCCAGCTGGTCTTTAGACGGTCTAACGGCTGCTGTTCATTATCGACAAAAGCGAGGTAGCAAAGCCCGCGCTCGCTCCAACCAAACAAGGCCTCACCAAATGGCGTCGCTGCCACACCATAGCCCAAATTTAGCCCCTCTCCACGGCGCTTGATTTCACCGGGCGTGAGCGCCTCGCAAGTCACCATCAGATCGTGCAATCGACCTGGGCTAGATAGCCCGGCACTCAAACTGGCTTCAAGCACTGAGTCGCTGTGTTTCAGCGCTGCGAGCGCATGTTCCTTGGTGAGATACTGTAAGAACCGCTTAGGCGACACCCCGGCCCAACGGCTGAACTGCCGCTGCAAGTTGGACTCGCTCATGCCCACTGCGCTAGCCACTTGCCCCAGCTCGGGTTGGTCTTGAAAGTTAGCCTGTAAATACTCGATGGCCTGACCAATCTGCTGATAAGCGCGAGATACCTCATCCATGGGCACGCCTCCTTTGTTTAAACCATTGCAGCGGATTAAAGCCGGTGATCAGCATGGTGCCACTAACTACAACTAGCCCGCCAAGGAGTGTGTGCCAACCGATAGACTCGCCTAAGAACCACCAGCCCCACAGCATGCCAAACAGCGGAATCAAATAAGCCACCGACAAGGCCGAGGTCGCCCCAACTTGATCGATAAGGCGGAAATACAGCAGGTAAGCCACACCCGAGCAAACGATGCCCAAAGCCAACACGGCCAAGGAGCTGTTTAGGCTAGGAAGCGCATCCGGCAGATTGGTCGGTTGCAGTGGCATCAACAAAATAGCCGCCGCCCACAAGCAACCGTGGGCATTACCAAACGCCCCTGCTGCCTTGCCCCGTTTGGAGGCGTAGTTTGACGCCAAGGCATAGCAAAATGCGGCAAAGCCGGCGGCTAGTAACCCTAGAGTGCTGGCCTGCCAAGCACCATCTGAGGTCAGAATCACCACGCCAGATATGCCTAATAACAAGCCAAACACTTCCGATTTTTGTGGCAGGCGTTTTTGGTCCACCGCGTTGACCACCGAGCCCCACATGGGCGCGGTAGCGTTGAGAATCGCCATCATGGCCACCGACAGTTGGGTGGCGGCGTAGCTGTAGAGCAAGAAAGGTAGTGCGGAGTTAAGTAGCCCCACCACCAGAAAATAGCGCCAGTACTGGCGCGCATTTAACACGCGCTTGGTGATTAGCGCGACGATGGCCAAGAAAATCGCTGCCAATAACAAACGCAGCTCGGTCAGCAAGGGCACCCCAAACTCGTCCACCGCGACGCGCATGAACATAAATGAGCTACCCCAGATAGCTGCCAGCAATACTAATTGGACAGCGCTTTGCCAGCCCATGCGTTCTCCTGCTAAACCTATAATCTCAATCAAACCCAAACAGGCATTGGCCGTTTCGGGTCTAGCCACTATAGTGGCAATAGACACCGGCTGACCACCCGATTCTTGCACAGCGACCATGACCGACGATCAACTGAGCCAACAACTGCCGTTTTTATGCCAGCTCGACGCCGATTTGGCCAAAGCTTTTGAAAGCCTTGGCGCACCGCCGGCGCGAGTTCGTCCAGCGGGGTTTCGCACGCTACTGAACATTATTGTCAGTCAGCAGATCTCAGTGCACGCGGCACGAGCGATTCAGGGGCGCTTGGACGTTCTACTCGATGGTGGAGATGCACAAACTTGGCTAAGTCTGGACGAGCAAGCCATCATAGCTGCGGGTTTGTCTGCCCGAAAACGCCAATACGCCCAAGGCTTGGCCCAGGCCCTAGTGTCGGGTAGTTTGGATTTGGATTCGCTCGATTCCATGTCAGACACCGATGCCATTGACGCTGTCACCCAACTTAAAGGCTTTGGCCGTTGGAGTGCTGAGATCTATTTGATGGTGTCGCACCACAGACAAGACATATTTCCCGCCGATGACATCGCACTGCAAACCGCACTCGCTAGGCTCAAAGGATTGGATGAGCGTCCGAGTGCCAAGCAGGCAAGAGAGCTGACCGAGCATTGGGCGCCTTATCGCAGCGCTGGTTCCCTATTGCTTTGGCACTATTACCAGGGTGCCCCTACTTAAGGCTGTGACCAAGAAGCTGACCCCTATAAGCCCATAAACCCTGTCCAGCTAGCGGCTGATAAAACCACCTCGAGCAAGACGCCAGCGGTAATGGCCGTATAGGCTAATGCCTCGCGCCAGCATAAATACCGACAAGGCTGCCCACAGTGCGGTATTGCCCAAATCAGACATTAACCACCACAGTGGGAAAAACACCACAAAGGCGCTGAAGATCATACTGTCGCGCATCTGCTGGCCTTTGGCGGCACCGATATAGATACCATCCATCAAGTAGCACAAGAAGGACAGCAAAGGCAGCGCCACCACCCAAGGTAGATAGGTCAGCGCGTACTCGCGTACTTCGCTGATTCCTGTCATCAAATGAATCAGCGCCGAGCCAAATAAGCCAAAGGCCAAACTGAATATCAGAGCTGAGCCAAAGCCCCAAATCAGATTCAATCGCACCGCTTTATTGAGAGCCTGATTCTCACCCTGGCCATAAGCACGGCCCACTTGAGCTTCAGCCGAATAGGCAAAGCCGTCCAGCGCGTAGGAAATTAGCATCAGGAAGTTGAGTAAAATCGCATTAGCCGCCAGAGGAATATCGCCTAAGCGCGCCCCTTGAAAGGTCATGAAGGAGAACACGGCTTGCAAGCAAGCGCTGCGAATGAAGATATCGCGATTGAGCGCTAGCAAGCTGCCAAGGCCAGCCAGTTTGGCGTACTTTTGTAACGTGCCTAGCCAAGTCTCGCCAAGACTGCGCAGTTGCCCTCTAGTGAACCACAAGAGCAACAACATGCTGCCAGTTTCGGCCAGCAAGGAGGCCCAGGCCACTCCGGCCACGCCCCAACCAAGACCGATGACGAACCAGAGATCCAGAGTCAAATTCAAGCAGTTGGTCAGAATGACCGCATACATCGCCAGCTTGGACTTCTGTCGTCCAAGTAGCCACCCCATTAGCACCAAGTTCACCAAGGCCATCGGTGAGGCCCATACTCGAATCTCAAAATAGCGCTGCGCTTGCTCGCTGACCTCGGCACTGGCGCCCGCCAGCCAATGAGCTAACTGCCAAATCGGCCATTGCAGCAGCAAAATCCCAAAAGCGATCACCAGAGCGACCATAAGCCCTTGAGCTAACAATTGAATTTGCGCTGCGCTATCATTGGCGCCGAATGACTGGGCTACCTTGCCGGTAGTAGCCATGCGCAGAAACCCCATGAGCCAGAAAATCAGGGTTATAATCATAGATCCGACCGCCACACCGCCAAGGTAATACGGCTGGTCCATGTGACCAATGACCGCGGTGTCCACCAAACCCAACAAGGGCGAGGTGATATTGGATAGGATCATCGGCAGCGCTAACGCCAACACAGCTTTGTGGTTGACCGCTTGCAGCGCACTCTGACTCATAGCATTCCTTAGAGGTAAAAAGTGAAACAATTGTTCGTGGGTCTAGCCCTTTGTTTGGCCGCCGTAAGCGCCAAAGCCGCGGTAATCCTGCAGTACCACCACGTCGCAGACGACACCCCTCGCTCCACTAGTCTGACAGTGGAAGCCTTTGAGCAGCAAATGCAGTACCTCAAAGACCGAAATTTTCAGGTCATCGCTTTATCTGAGCTAGTCGCCGCCATTCAGCAAGGTAAAGCACTGGCAGAAAACACTGTGGTGATCACCTTTGACGATGGTTATCAGAACAACTTCGACAACGCGCGTCCGATCTTACGCCAACACGGCTTTCCTTACACTGTGTTTGTTGCCGCGGAGCCGATTCATCAAAAGCAGCGCCCCATGATGTCGTGGCAGACCCTCAAACAAATGGCGGACGAAGGTGCGGAAATTGCCAATCACTCATGGTCGCACAATCACTTGGTCCATCGTCGCACTGACGAAACCCACAGTCAGTGGCTGGCTCGAATTCAGGGCGACTTGCAAAAGGCCGAGCGCGATATTGAGAAATACACGGGCCAATCCTGGAAAACCCTAGCCTATCCTTTCGGCGAATTTGATGCGGACTTGAAAAACCTACTCAAACAAATGGGCTATGTGGGCATTGGCCAACACTCAGGTGCCGTGGGGTTGACTAGCGATCTACAAGCTCTGCCTCGTTTTCCCATGGCCGATGCCTTTGCCGACATGGACAGCTTTAAACTTAAAGTCAGTAGTCGAGCGTTTGAGATTGAGTCGGTGACACCCGAGAACCCAGTATTAGCTCACGAGGATAGCCGTCCTGTACTGACCGTTACTCTAAACACAAAAGATATCAACAAGAATGGATTGATGTGCTTTGTGCAAGGGCAAGGAGCGAAAGCACCGACTTGGGTGTCGGATAACCAGTTCACCGTAAAAGCAGACCAGCCGCTGAGCATTGGTCGCTCGCGCTACAACTGCACCGCACCTAGCTTATCGAGTAAGGGTTACTACTGGTTTTCGCAACCTTGGCTCAGAGCCAAGGCCGACGGTAGCTTTCCTAAAGGCTAGCCGCCTCGATCAACACGCCGACGTCATGCGCCACATCGTCGGCTTTCACCATCGCCAGCTCACCTGGCTTGAAATCCTTGGGCTTAAGCAGCGCCACTAACTGGCCTTGGGGGTTAATCAGGGCCACTGCGGCGCTGTGATCGACCTGATAATCTTCTGGGTCGTCACCGTTCATGGCGTACACCAAACCCAACTGTTGTGTCAGCGGGTATAGCTGAGGGTGCTCACCCCGCACCGCCACAAACTCAGGATTAAAGTAGTCCATGTACTGCTTAAGTTTTTGCTGAGTATCGCGCTTAGGGTCCACAGACACTAACACCACTTGCAACTGGTCCTGCAGGCCCACCTGCTGATGGGCGCGCTTTAGCTGCAACAAGGTGGTCGGGCAGATATCCGGACAAAAGGTGTAGCCGGCAAACAACAGACTCCATTTGCCTTTAAGGCGCTGTTGGTCAAAGACTTGGCCGTTCTGATCGGTCAGCTGAAACGGCGCTAGCTGCTTCGGTACTGGGTATACCAAAGCCGAACGCGGTGGAGTTGGCGCAGGCTTGTATTGCTGCAAGAACACCCCTGCACCTAATGCGATTAGCGCCACCAATCCAAATACCCAATTGACCGCCTTACCCATGGCTATGCTCCTATACACTGATTGGAAGGTAATGATCGCTAAGCAACACGATGAACAGCGCCATCAGATGCACAATAGAGAACTTAAACAAACCGAAGGCGTGTTTGGGATTGTCCTGATACTTAAGCTGCCAAGCCTTGTAGATAAACATCCCCGACAACACGCTTGAGCCAACCAAATAGAGGTTGCCGCTCATACCTACCAAAACCGGCAGCAAACACACGACGCCCAATAGTAGGGAGTACAAGAACACCGCGGTTTTGGTAAAGCTAATGCCGTGGGTTACCGGCAGCATGGGTACGCCCACTTTGGCGTAATCGTCACGACGGTGGATCGCCAGCGCCCAAAAATGGGGCGGCGTCCAAACAAAGATGATCATCACTAGCAACCAAGCATGGCCATGCCACTCGTTGGTCACCGCGGTCCAACCTAGCAGCGGCGGCATCGCACCGGCCAAACCACCAATAACAATGTTTTGCGGGGTCGCGCGTTTTAAGTAACTGGTGTAGATAACCGCGTAGCCAACCAAGCTAGCGGCGGTTAACCAGGCGGTCAGTGGATTGACCAAAGCGTACAGCATGATAAAGCCTGCCCCGGTTAATAGGCAGGCAAACACTACAGCTTTACCCACGGTCACCTTGCCCTCAGGCAATGGGCGCTTGTGAGTACGCGCCATAATCGCGTCGATGCGACGGTCAATTACGTGGTTGAATGCGGCCGCGGCACCGGACATGGCGCCAATACCCACTAAGCCAAATACCAGCTTATCCAGCGGCACAGCTCCTGGCACAGCTAGGCACATGCCAACGACTACCGTTAGTAGCATTAAGGCCACCACCTTGGGCTTGGTCATTTCTAAGTAATCCCGCCAAGGTAGGCTGAATGTCATGCTTGGCGCTACAGCGCTAGATTGCAGAGTTTTAGCCATGAGGCCTCCTTGCTTAGGCTTTACGCCAACTGAGATAGTTAATCAGAACCAATGAGAGCAGCAGTAACGCCGCTCCGCCGTTGTGAGCCACCGCAACCGCTAGCGGTAGTTGCCATACGATGTTGCTAACACCCAGACCAAATTGAACCACAAGCAGAGCTAGCATCAGCCAGGCTGCCTGACGTACTAGCGGATTTTGGCAGGCACGCAGCATGCGCCAACCCAACAGCAGTAACACCAGACTGACCACCACAGCACCAACGCGATGACTGATGTGTACTGTCATGCGCGCGCTGTAATCCATCACCCCAAACTCGTAACTGTCGTGCTCGCCGGATGGCAGTGAAAAGGCCTCAGCGAAATTTAAACGCTCGCGCCAATTGCCCTCACACATGGGGAGCTCGGTACAGGCAGTAGCGGCGTAGTTAGCCGAAGTCCAGCCGCCGAGCATGATTTGTCCTACCAAGAGCACCAAGGCCAGGCTTGCCAGAGGTGCTAGTGCTTTTAGGGCAGGCTCTTGTAGGCTGCTCTCGCTCATTTGGCGGCGCAGCCACCACAAGAACAGCAAGCTAAATACGGTAAACCCGCCCAGTAAGTGCGCCATTACCACTTGCGGCAACAGCTTCATGGTGACTGTCCAAGCGCCTAAAGCCCCTTGAAAGCACACCAAGGCAAAAAGAGTCGTGGCGAGTTTGGACTGGGTTTTGTGGCCCAGTTTCTTTTGGCGCAGTGAGTGCACCATTAACAACAAAATGGTCAAACCCAGCCCCGAGGCGATATAGCGGTGGATCATCTCGAGCCAGCCTTTGTATGCTTCCACCGGGCGCTCGGGAAACGCCGCTTCAGCCGCTTGCACATGCTCAGCCTGAGTGGGCACGGTGACAAAACCATAGCAACCGGGCCAATCCGGGCAGCCCAAACCCGCGTCTTCCAATCGAGTAAAGGCCCCCATTAGAATTACGCAGATCGCCAGGCCTAAAGAGAACACTAAACCGCGATTAATACTCATAGCCCTAGCCCACCTTGCTCATTTTTAGGAGCTTTTTGACATCCAAAAAGCGCTCGCGCGAATTGCGAGCTTGCTCGCTTTTAAGCCCTTGCTGGTCATAACTCAGCACCCAGTTACCAAGAGGATCGACAATCGCGCTATCACCCAAGCCAATCGGCATTTGCGCGGGATGTTCGGCCAAGATAAAGCCTGAATCGCGCAAGGTCTGGCGGGTCTGTGGCGCCATCGCACTTGGCACCAACACCACAGGCTCTACGCGCTCGTTTAAGCGTCCCAAAGCGGTAATTGAGTTGGCCAACAAGGTGAGATCGGCCTGACACACTTGTAGGCACTGCTCGGGGTGGGCGTAGACCAACTGCCATTTGCCTGGGCTTGGATTTTCCAACGCCATGTCTTGGTAGCTCTGAGCTTCAATCAATTGACCGTGATTGGTGACACCGCCTTGATACCACTCTTGGCTCAAAAACAGCTTGGCCACGCCCACGGGCAACAAAAAGGCCAATACAATCAATAAAAAGGTCTTTTGGTGAGGTTGGATGCTCATGCTAACTCCTTGTGGGCAAACCATTGGCGGTAACCAAAAATAGACGCCACAACTGCGAGCACGCTTGCCATGGTAAACCACTGAATGGCATAACCTTTGTGCTTTTGGGGCGGCATCACTTGGGCTTGATAATTTGGGGTGAGACTCAGCGCTTCGATTTCTTTTAGCTGAACCAAATAGGGTGATAGTTCCAATTCCGACTGGGCGGCAATGGCGTCGATTTGCAGCGCTTGAATGCGCTTGGGCCAACCTGCTTCGGCAGCGAGTTCAGCGTTAAAACGATTGCTGTGGGGGCGGTACAAACGGCCTTGAATATGTTGCTCGACGCTAAGGGTTGGAAGCTCGGGAAGCGTACGACGAGCTTTATCCCCCTCAACAAAGCCAAGATCTAACAGCACCCCTTGGCGATAGCCAACGTCCAATAGCGCCAACCAGCGATAGCCGACCTTGCCGTCATACACTTGGTTGTCCAACAACCAGTAGGATTGATTTTGAAGACGACCACTCAAGCGCACCGAATAGCCTTGCCAATCGCCTTGTTGCCACAGCTTGGTGGCGTCTAAGGGCTCGGCCTGCTGCGCGGCTTGTAAGCGTTCAAGGTTTTGAGTTGCCGCTTCAAAGCGAGACAGCTGCCAAAATCCCAGCTTGACCATCAGCCCAAACAAGGACAGAGTAAATCCAACAAACATCCATAAGCGGATGCTTTTAAAAGGATTTTGAATGCTGGTATTCAAACTACTCATTATTGGCTTACTACTCGTCATTGTTTTCAGTCTTGGGCAAGCGCTATTTGCAATGCTCAAGGGAAACCGCAACCACTCCATGACGCGCCATTTGGGACGGCGGGTGGCCTTTTCGGCCGTGGTTATATTGTTATTGTTATTGGCCATGGCGCTGGGCTTAGTTCAGCCCAACCCACGGCCATATTAGCCTTGCTTTAAAGCACGTACACGAACACGAATAGACACAACCAGACCACGTCAACGAAGTGCCAGTACCAACTGCCCGCTTCAAAGGCGAACTGATTTTCTTTGTCGAAGTGCCCTTTGAGCACTCTGAAGAACAGGATAATCAGAATGATGGTGCCCAGAGTCACGTGCAGACCGTGAAACCCGGTGAGCAAGAAGAAAGTGTTGCCATACACGCCAGAGGCCAGTGTCAGTCCCATTTCGCGGTAGGCGTATACATACTCTTCGGCCTGCAAGGCCAAGAACACAATACCCAGCAAAATAGTGATACCTAACCAAGCGGTAAGGACTCCGCGTTTCCCCTTATCCAGCGCGGTATGCGCCACGTGCAGAGTGATGGAGGACACCACCAGAATAATGGTGTTGTATAGCGGTAAACCCTGCCACGGCATGGCTTCAGTGGTGGTACCATCCGGCGTTTTCAGCAAAGGCCACATTGCCTCAAAGCCCGGCCACAGCACCTCGTTGGTCATGGCGTTGTTACTCGCCCCACCCAACCAAGGCACAGCGATCATTCGCGCATAGAACAGAGCGCCAAAGAAGGCGGCGAAGAACATCACCTCAGAGAAGATGAACCAGCTCATACCCTGTCGGAACGAGCGGTCCATTTGCGCCGAGTACATGCCACCCATCGACTCGTCGATGACGTTTCTAAACCAACCCACCAACATAAAGATAATAGTGGCGATACCGGCCAGCAGAATGTAGCCGCCAAAGCCTTCGCCAGTGCCAAGATTTTGCACATAGCTACCGGCTCCAAAAGCGATTAGGAACAAACCCACAGCGCCAACAATTGGCCAAGGGCTTTGCTCGGGTACGTAATAGACTTGTGTTTTTTCAGTCATAGTGAGCTCCATTTGCCACTTGCGCGGTCAACTGATCACTGATGTTGTAAAGGGTATAAGACAGAGTCAGGGTTTCGATGTCTTTTGGCAGTTGCGGGTCGACAAAGAACACCAAGGGCAAATCGGCAGTGCCGCCCGCCGCCAGTTGTTGCTGGTTAAAGCAAAAACACTCGGTCTTATTGAGATATAGAGCGGCGGTACCTGGGCTGACCGACGGAATGGCCTGCCCTAGAGTGATATCACCGCTTTGGCTGGTGACTTCAAAAGCCACCTGCTTTAGCTCGCCTGGATGCACTGTCATGCGCTTCACCTTGGGCGCAAAGTCCCAAGGCATGCCCGGTGATACGTGAGCAATAAACTCAACGTTCACCAGACGCGAGGTGTCTACCTCGCCCGCTTGATAGACCGCTGCTTCAGTACTGGTTTTGCCGTTGATGCCAGTCCATTCGCAAAACACTTCGTAAAGCGGTACTAGCGCAAATCCAAAACCAAACATGCCAAGGGCCACCAGCAATAGGCTGACGGTCAATTTTTTGTGTTTGGTTTGGGTGAGCTCAGTCATCTACTTCACCTGCGGAGGCGTGGTAAAGCTGTGGTACGGCGCTGGACTTGGCAGAGTCCACTCAAGACCCTCAGCACCTTCCCAAGGTTTACTTGGGGCTTTCTCACCGCCGCGAATACACTTGATCACCACCGCCAAGAAAATGAGCTGCGAAAGACCAAAGGCAAAACCACCGATCGACACGATTTGGTTAATATCGGCAAATTGCAGCGCATAATCAGGAATACGACGGGGCATGCCCGCCAGTCCCAAAAAGTGCATTGGGAAGAAGAGCACGTTGACCGAAATCAGCGAGCACCAAAAGTGCCACTTAGCCAAACCTTCGTCGTACATGTTGCCGGTCCATTTCGGCAGCCAGTAATAGGCGGCGGCCATAATCGAGAAGATAGCCCCGGTTACCAGTACATAGTGGAAATGCGCCACCACAAAGTAGGTGTCGTGGTACTGGAAGTCCACTGGCGTAATCGCCAGCATCAAGCCAGAGAAACCACCGATTGTGAACAGTATGATGAAGGCCAGTGAGAACATCATAGGCACTTCAAAGGTCATCGAACCACGCCACATAGTAGCTACCCAGTTAAACACCTTCACGCCGGTCGGAACTGCAATCAACATGGTGCAATACATGAAGAAGAGCTCCGCCGCCACCGGCATCCCGGTGGTAAACATATGGTGCGCCCAAACTAGGAAGGACAAAATCGCGATACTGGCGGTGGCGTAAACCATGGAGGCATAGCCAAACAATGGCTTACGGGCGAACGCCGGTACAATCGCTGAGATAATGCCGAAGCTCGGCAGAATCATGATGTACACCTCTGGGTGTCCAAAGAACCAGAAAATATGCTGGAACAACACAGGATCACCACCACCAGCGGCATCAAAGAAGCTAGTGCCGAAGTACTTATCGGTTAGCACCATGGTGACCACGCCCGCCAGTACTGGCATCACTGCGATCAACAAGAAGGCAGTAATCAACCAAGTCCACACAAACAGAGGCAACTTCATCCAGGTCATACCCGGAGCACGCATGTTCACAATGGTCACAATCACGTTGATGGCACCCATGATTGAACTGATACCCATGATGTGCACAGCAAACACAAATAAAGCGGTGCTATCTGGGCTGTAGGTAGTCGATAGAGGTGCGTAGAAAGTCCAACCAAAGTTTGGACCGCCGCCTTCCATGAACAAGGACGATAACAGAATGGCGAATGCGAATGGCAGAATCCAAAACGACCAGTTATTCATTCGCGGTAGCGCCATATCTGGCGCACCAATCATCATAGGGATCAGCCAGTTAGCCAAACCGGTAAAGGCCGGCATTACTGCACCGAACACCATGATAAGACCGTGAACCGTGGTCATTTGGTTAAAGAAGTTTGGTTCCACCAGCTGCAGGCCTGGCTCAAATAGCTCGGCGCGAATGACCATGGCCATCGCTCCACCTACCAAAAACATGATGAAACTGAACCACAAGTACAAAGTACCAATGTCTTTGTGGTTGGTTGTTAGTACCCAACGCATCAGCCCTTTCGCCGGGCCGTGGTGGGCGTCGTGATGATCACCGTGCGCCTCGGCTACGGTTTGATCATGAGTCGCTGTACTCATAATTACGCTCCTTATTGCCCGGCCTTAATGGCCTGAATTTCAGCAGGTTGCACCAACTCGCCAGAGTCATTACCCCAAGCATTACGCTCGTAAGTGACAACAGCAGCGGCATCGGTGTCGGATAACATGGCGCCAAAGGCCATCATGCCGGTGCCGGCTTTGCCGTTTAGCACAATGTCGATGTGGTCCTTGATATCGCCCTTGATAAGCGGGCTACCCACTAGGGACGGGAACGCAGGCGGCATACCTTGACCGTTAGGCTGGTGACAAGCAACACATTGGCTCATGTATACCTGTTCACCTTTGGCCATCAGAGCTTCCATGGTCATGTCTTCTAGCGCTTCTTGAGCTTGCTCGGTTGCTTCGGCGACCGCTGCTCCAGCTGTGGCCACTGCCGCTTCACTAGCGTCAACCACAGCATCTGCTGCTTGCTCGACGGCTTCAGTTGCAGCTTCGACCGCTTGCGCAGGCGCTGAACCACCGCCGCTAAAGGTCGCAACGTCTGAAGCCTGAATCAAATCGCCTGTGTCATTCCCCCAAGCGTTTCGCTCGTAGGTCACCACCGCTGCAATCTCTTTGGCACTGATTTGACCGGCAAAGGCCTGCATCGCGGTACCTTCCTGACCATTAACCACGATGTCGATGTGATTAGAGATGTCGCCTAGGATGTATGGCGATTTGAGTAGACTTGGGAATACCCCTTGAAGACCTGCACCATTAGGTTGGTGACAAGCGGCACAGCGAGCGATATACACTTGCTCACCCAAAGCCATGGACTCTTCCATGCTCAAAGACTGAGTCAGCGCCGCTTGTGCTTCGGCTTCTGCGGCTGCTGCCGCTTGCTGCTGCTCGCCCACCCAAACATCAAAGTCGTCTTGGCTAACCGCGTGCACCACGATTGGCATATACCCGTGGTCTTTACCACACAGCTCTGCACACTGACCGCGATACACGCCAGGGTCATCAACCACTGTCCAGGCTTCGTTAATAAAGCCTGGGTTGGCGTCCTTTTTAACCGCAAACGCCGGTACCCACCAAGAATGAATAACGTCATCTGAGGTCATCAAGAAGCGGACTTTCTTACCGGTTGGGATAACCAAAGGCTTATCCACTTCCAATAAGTAGTGTTCACCTTTTGCCTCAGCACCCTTGATTTGCTCTTGAGTGGTGGCCAGAAGGCTGAAGAATTCAATGTCTTGGTCAAAGTATTTGTAGTGCCATTTCCACTGGGAACCAGTCACTTGAATGGTGATATCCGAGTTGGAAGGATCTTCCATGGCAATTAGGGTTTTGGTGGCTGGGATGGCCATACCGACCAAGATCAAAAAAGGCACTATAGTCCAAATCACTTCGACCTTAGTGCTTTCATGGAACTTAGCGGCTACCGCCCCTTTGGATTTTCGGTGGGCCCACATTGAGTAGAACATGGCCCCAAATACGATGACACCGATCGCACAACAGATGTAGAAAATGGTCATGTGCAGGTCGTAGACCTGTTGACTGATTTCAGTTGCACCTGGTGTTAGGTTCAATGGCGATTCAGCAGCCATTGTTGACGGTACGCATAACAACGCCGCCAACCAACACAAGATTCGCGTCACAAGCTGACTCCTTTCATTTAGTGCCGAAGCACAAAATAGGCAAATTTACCGCTAAAGGATTCAAGAATGCATCGTGTCTATAACACGGACCTCGCACCTACTGCTGAATGTATTTTTATTGGTGTTTCACTTTTAACCTAACACGAATGTGATCTGAATCAAGTTTTAAAAGGAAGGAAAATGCAGCAGCAGGAGGAGAGCCCTGCCACCGCCAGGCATTTCTGAATTAATGCAGAGATTGTGATGAATTACTTTTAGAATGAGAGACTTGCGAAATGGCATTGGATGCAGGTAAGTGACCACTCGCATACTCGGGTTGCATCAAGTAAGCCACGGCTTGTGCATTTGCTGCCGCCAGTTGCAAGCGACGGCTGTCACGCTGGTCCAAACCATTTACCCAGCCAACTACCGCACTACAAGTGCCCGAGGTCAGCGCTTTTTCGATGGCCCACAGAGCATCGATGTCGTCTTTGGGGTGCACCAGTAAAACCTTGTCGATGGCCACGCCAGCTTCGATGAGCATTTGTTTGTACTGCCATGTGGGCGGCGCCACCATTACCAACCACTGACCGGCGCGGCTCAGTTGAGCCAGCTTAGACGCGATTTCGGCAAATTCGTCGGCACCCTGATCTTTAACTTGCACATGATTGACAACAGGACCTTGGTTGGCGCTATTCGAGTTCGACTTCCACATTCCAGGGTGACGCGGGGCATTACCTAAAAGCTTCTTCATAACCATTCTCCATTGCGAATAACACCCACGGCCAATCCTTCGATAGCGAAGTTCTGACAAGTCAGGTCTACCTTAATTGGGCTCAGTTCATCGTTTTCCGGATGCAACAACACAGTGCTGCCTTGACGCTCAAATCGTTTCACTGTGACATCTTCGTCGACGCGGGCGACAACCACTTGGCCATTGTTGGCGGTTTGCATCTTGTGCACCGCCAGCAAGTCACCGTCGAGAATGCCTATGTTTTTCATACTGTCGCCGCTAACTCGCAGCAGAAAGTCTGCGCTTGGTCGGAACATAGACGGGTCAACTTGATAGTGATTTTCGACGTGCTCTTGCGCCAGAATTGGCTCACCAGCGGCCACTCGACCAATCAGGGGTAGGCCTTGCTCGTCGTTGGCGCTGTCGTCGTGACACAGGCGAATACCGCGAGAAGTACCAGGCATAATCTCGATGAAACCCTTTTTGGCTAACGCCTTTAAATGCTCCTCTGCGGCGTTGGCACTGCGAAAGCCCAAAGTCTTAGCAATTTCGGCGCGTGTTGGTGGCATGCCAGTATCCTGAATAGCGACTTTGATCAACTCTAGGATCTCAGCTTGGCGTGGGGTTAAGGGTCTCATGTGTTACCTGTCTATTTGTACAGTGTTATGTACAGTAGTATATACAGTAATCAATTGTGGTCAACCCTTAATCAAAATGTGGGCTCAAATCTGTCTGTGCCCGTGGTGAAGTTATTGATTTTCGTCACCACTTTGCTTTAACAAAGTGGTCAGCATCAACTTGTGAGTGGTATAAAAGACCCGGATATGGGCCGCTGATGCATATACAGTTTTTTCATTAACGTCTGCAAAAGCAGTCTAGGATGCTTTAAATCAAGTCTATAACTAGCAAAGGGAAATTGATGAACATCGAACAAGGAACGTCTAACGACCTAACTTCTAAAGAAGCTGCACTCAATAACGACAGTAAAAACTTCGGCATAATCTCGTATGTGTTTATGATTCTTGGATTGTTTACACTTTTTCTGGGGATCATAGGGGTCATTCTAGCCTATGTTAAACGAGGCTCAGACTCCTGCTCTGTGATGAATAGTCACTACGACAACATCATTGGCGTATTCTGGAAGGGTTTGATTCTAGCTATTGCTGCTTTCATTGGGATACTAATAGGCACAGGCTTTGGCGCCACAGGCAATTGGTTCGGCTTAGTGATCGCTTTTGTCGGCTACTTGCTTCTCTTTGCGGTCTGGATTTGGGAAATCTATCGTATGGTTAAAGGTGTCGTGAAGCTATCGGAAGGTGCTCATTACCCTTTTTAGTTCTAGTTTAGACAGCTCTTCAGTCAAAAAAACTACAAAGACTAAGGCAATATTTAATCCAAAAACAAGGAAGAAAAACAATGAATTGGTATATACACGTTCTAAAGAACTACGCGGTATTCTCGGGAAGAGCAAGAAGAACAGAATATTGGATGTTCACACTCATCAGTTTTTTGATCTCTATTGCTTTAGGCGTGATTGATGGAATGACTGGCGCTGGTGAGTCTGCAGGGCTACTAGGCTCCTTGTATGGCCTTGCTGTGCTAATCCCATCAATTGCAGTGACAGTGAGAAGGCTTCACGACACTGGAAGAAGTGGTTGGTGGTGTCTGATAGTTTTGATTCCAATATTAGGGTGGATTGCACTCCTTGTCTTCTGCGTATTGGATAGCAATTCAGACGAAAACGAATATGGGGCAAATCCTAAACTAGCCACCGCTTAAAGGCGCCTTTGCGCCCAAAGTCAAAGGAGCTCAATAGAGCTCCTTTTTAAGATGTTTACGAGCCAGCTCATAAAAAATTCCTCATTCACCCCCCTCGTTGTGCGCACTCTCAAGTAAAGAAAACCCGGGGCCACTTCTTGGTTTACAGCGACGCGTCCATCCTTACTCTGAACTCTACTCGCTAACAATACTTCCGCACAACCAAGGCCTAGGCAAGCAAACTTCAGAGGAACGAGTAATGAAAAAAGTCACAACAGCAGCACTTATGATCTTTATCCTTAGTGCTTGCGGAGGCGAAGAAGCCGTTACAGAGAATTGGGTAGAAGTCTCCCCTAATAATTGGAAACTAGGTCCCCTCAATGAGACTGTTTTGCCCCAAAACCCTGCCCTCAGTCCATACCAAGAAATGCAAGGCAACTCGTTCAACCATTATGGGTACTCGACTGACCAAAGACACCTCTACAACCACTACAGGTACACAGAGTCACTGGATCAGCAGACTCGAACCCGTACCTACATGATTGAACAGCTTCCCTTTGGGCTAAGATATGTATCGACTTTTACCTCTGATTTGGCGCCAACGATTCACTCTGTCGAAGCTCAGGAAGATGGTTATCTTTCGGTACGCGATCATCGAGACTCAACGATTTTAGAGTGCAATCCACCAGAGCGAACCTTCAATCATACTGAATGTGTTCATGCGGGCAGCCAACTGCACATTATTACAGACATAACCCACCGTCCCGCTCCTCCTTCTATGGTCGAAAAGCCCGACCCGCTCAAGGGCACAGACTTGGCCAACGGTGAGCACACGATTAGGTTGTTAAACTATTATCTAGGAGAGCTAGGAATCGAGTGGCTTTAGACTTCACGACTGTGTATGAGGCGTGCCATAAAGGCACGCCTTATACTTTTAGCTGGCCTAGTGCACGAGCTTCTCTCGCAAGCATCAAACTCGAACAAAACTACCCACTCCGGCAAAATATCTGATCCAGATCACTGGTAAAAATAGCAATTCCTAATATACTTTCCACACTAGACCGACCGTCGGTCGGTTCTCACAATGTGGAAACAATGAGTCGCACCATAAAGCCAGCAGACGAGCGCCGTAGAGAGCTATTAAACGCCGCCCGCCACCTGTTTTTCGACAGGGGATACGACAATACCTCGATCAACGACATCCTCAATGTTGTTGGCTTGTCTAAGGGTGCTTTTTACCATCACTTTAGCTCTAAAAACGCCTTGCTCGATGGCTTAGTCGACCACGAAGTTGCCGATTTATATCAGGCCACGAAAGCAGCCTGTCTGCAGCCCGGACTAACCGCACTACAGCGATGGCAACGACTGTTCGAACGTTCGGCTCAATGGGAGCTTGCCAACAAGACAAACTGGATTGTTCTGCTCACCAGCCTATATCGCGACGAAAACCTGCGGTATCGCCTCAAGCTCACGCAGGCCGCTCAACTAACCACAGCCAACTTGTTCAGCCAAGTAATTACCCAAGGCGTTGATGAAGGCAGTTTTTCCGTAACCGACCCTAAGGCTTGTGCAACCATTCTGGTGTCGGCACACCAAGCCCTATCGGATCGCATCGCCGAGCTGTTACTCAGTCAACAAAACCCAGCCGCACTCGATCAGATTCACCAACTTTGCCAAGCCACACAGGAGCTCAGCGAAAGAGCCCTTGGCGCTCCTAAAGGCAGCTTACCCATTGTTGACCGCGCCACCTTAGCGGCTTGGTTTCAATCACAGGAGTCACCATGCGCAGACTAATTTCAGCCCTCGTGCTGACCATTTTGGCACTACCCGTATTGGCTCAGGATGCCAGCGAAATCGTGCGCCAATCGGATGCGCAAATGCGCGGTGCCAGCTCTGGCTACACTGAGGCCACCATGAAAATCACTCGCCCCGAGTGGACCCGCTCGATGAGTATGAAAAGCTGGAACAAGGGACTCGATCTATCTCTGGTGCTGATCACCGCGCCCGCCAAAGACAAGGGCAGCGCCTCGCTTAAACGAAAAAAAGAAATGTGGAATTGGATACCCGGCATCGAGCGAGTCATCAAGATCGCCCCATCCATGCTAGGTCAAAGCTGGATGGGCTCAGATTTCACCAATGACGATCTGATTAATCAATCGTCGATTGTGGTGGATTACCAACACTCTTTAGTCGAAGAGGTTGAGTTCGACGGGGACGCGACTTGGGTCATCGATGCCGTGGCAAACCCCGATGCGCCTGTCGTGTGGAGTAAGGTGCGCTTGTGGATCTCAAAATCCACCTATATTCAGCGAAAAATTGAGTACTACGATGAGTTCGATGAGCTTGTGAACACCATGTCCACTTACGACATTCAAGACCTGGGCGGCCGCCAAATGGCAACAAGGATGGAGATGATACCGGCGGACAAACCTAACCAAAAGACTGAGCTAATTACTCATCAAGCCCAGTTCGACTTCGAAATTGACGATAACTTTTTCTCCCAATCGCAAATGAAAGCGCTTCGAGATTAGGACAGCAACCATGTTAACCAAACTTGCTTGGCGCAATCTGTGGCGGCAAAAGAGAAGGACCTTACTCACAGCGTCCGCTTTGGCTCTGGCCTTGGTGCTGTCTTTGTTTGTTCGCAGCTTGCAAGAAGGCACCTACGCCAGCTATATCGACAACGCCGCGCGTTTTTACTCGGGCCTGATTCAACTGCAACACCCAGAATTTGGTGACAGCCAAAGCATCGATGACTTAATGCCAGGCGACGAAGCGTTTATCGCAGTCGCCCAAAACCACCCCAACATCTCCAATGTGCTGCCTCGCATCGAATCCTTTGCACTTGCGGCGGCCGGTGACAAGTCCAAAGGCGCTATGGTTTTGGGTGTGGAGCCACAATTGGAAAACCAGTACTCGGGCATTGCCGACAAAGTTATCGATGGTCGCTATCTCGATGGCGGCGAGAACCAAGTATTGCTCGGCGAGAGTCTTGCACGATTTTTTGAGATAGAGGTGGGTGATGAAATCGTGCTTTACGGTCAAGGTTATCGCGGCCAAACCGCCGCTGGCCTGTACAAAGTGCAAGGCATATTGCGCTTCCCCATGCCTCAGCTAGACAGTATGTTGATATACATGCCGCTAGCGCAGGCCCAAGCCCTATACAGTACGGAAAACCAAGTCACCAACTGGCTACTTCACACCAAAGACCTA
This sequence comes from Paraferrimonas sedimenticola, assembly GCF_002282855.1. Taxonomy (GTDB): domain Bacteria; phylum Pseudomonadota; class Gammaproteobacteria; order Enterobacterales; family Shewanellaceae; genus Paraferrimonas; species Paraferrimonas sedimenticola. Next base: position 226,536 of record NZ_NRIR01000007.1, read on the forward strand.
ACACAACTAGCGCAAACCCACAGTGAGTTACAAAGCGCCTACCCAAATACTAACGTGCGCGATTGGCAAGACTTATCCCCCGAGATGGCACAGCAAATCAGCCTAGATAAGGTGACCGGTGTTTTCATGATCTACCTGCTTTACGGCGTGGTGGGATTTGGCCTATTCGCCACTTTATTAATGATGACTTTAGAGAGGCAACGGGAGTTTAGCGTGATGCTCGCCACCGGCATGCTGCGTACCCGCCTGCTCAAGCTCATCGGTATTGAATCTCTATTTATCGCGGGTCTTGGGGTGTTGATTGGTCTAGCTGTCGCCTCGCCAATTTTGGCTTACTTCTACTTCAACCCAATCACAATGACGGGTGAGAACGCAGAAATGATGCTGGAGATGGGATTCAAACCCGTACTGCCTATGCAGTTGTCGGCGGACCTGTTTATCAACCAAGTAATAATAGTGCTGGTGTTACTGGCGCTTTGTCTCATTTACCCCATGTGGCGGGCATATCGCCTCAACTTGGTATCAGGACTAAAAGGAGGCTCCGATGCTAATTAAATTGGGTTGGCGCAACCTTTGGCGCAATAAACTGCGCACCGGCATTATGCTCGCCGCCATGGTGTTTGGCCTAGTCAGCGTAATTGGCGTCATGGGCTTTATCAACGGCATGATTGATTCCATGGTCAACAACGCCATCGCTTGGCAGACCAGCCATATTCAAGTGCACAACAAGCGCTACATCGACAATCCTCAAATCAAGGACACGCTCGTTAATAGCGAGGAGTTACTCAAGGCCATTCAGACCCACCCTGAGGTGACCGATTACGCTGCGCGTTTTTTGGCGGACGGCATGGTGGCCTCAGCCCGCAGTACTCGAGGGGTGCGCATCAATGGTATCGAGCTGGCTCAGGAAGCCCGCGTCACCCCCTTAGCGACACACATTATCGACGGTCAATGGCTTGACGAGTCGGGACGCAACCCTGCGCTAGTGTCGCAAAAAACCGCTCAGCGCCTGCGCTTAAAAGTCGGCTCCAAAGTGGTGCTTACCTTTAGCGACCTGCAAGGCGAGGTGGCAGGTGCCGCCTTTCGAGTCAAAGGCATATTCAAAACCCCGTCCAGCGCCTTTGACGACGGCAACCTATTCGTACGCAAAGCCGACCTGCAGGCGCTCGCGGGCATGCGCGGCATCCACGAAATCGCGATTCTCACCGCAAAAGACGCAGATCTTGCCAAGGTAAGCGCTGAACTGCAGCAAGCCACTCAAGCGGAAAATCAGGTGAGAACTTGGCGCGAGGTGCAGCCTTTACTCGCCAGCTTGCTGTCCCAAATGGGGGTGAGCAACGGCATCATGCTGGGGGTGTTTGTACTGGCGTTAGCCTTTGGCATAGTCAACATCATGTTGATGTCGGTGTTCGAGCGCACTCGAGAATTTGGCGTGCTAATGGCCGTTGGCATGCAAAAACACAAAATTCGCAATCTGATTATCTTTGAAACCGCCCTACTTGGGTTTACCGGCAGCGCACTTGGCATCATAGGAGCCATCCTGCTCATCAGCCTGCTGCAGCACACCGGACTACCCCTTGGCGCTCTGGCAGAAGGCCTTGGTGGCTTTGGCATCGACACCACTGTGTACCCACGCGTAGGAGTGGGCAATTATCTGGCCACTCTAGTGACTGTAGTGGGTGCGAGCATGCTGGCGGCGCTTTATCCCGCCCGCCAAATTTTGAAGCGTCGCCCGGTGGACGCCATGGCAGACAAACACTAGTGCCACTGGCACCGAGTAAAAGACAAAAGGCTAACTATGACGATTCAACTAAAGCAGCTGAACAAAACCTATAACCCGGACTCAGAGTTTCCCGTACGCGCGGTAAAAGATTTAGACCTCAGCATAGAGCAAGGCGAGTTTGTGGCGGTGATGGGACCGTCAGGCTCGGGCAAGACCACTCTTTTGAATATGATTGGCGGTATTGACCGCCCCACCAGTGGTCAGGTGCTAATTGACGATACAGACCTCGGCCAATTGGACGAGAAAACCCTGATTGGTTTTCGCCGCGATCACATCGGTTTTATCTTCCAAGATTACAGTTTGCTGCCAGTGCTCACAGCCTTAGAAAACGTCGAGTTTGTGATGCAATTGCAGGGGCATAGCGAGGCCGAGTGTCGCCAACGCGCCAAAGCCCTGCTCAAAAAGGTGGGATTAGAGCAACAGATGCACAAGGTGCCCAGTAAGCTTTCCGGCGGGCAACAACAAAGGGTAGCGGTGGCACGAGCGCTCGCCCCGCAACCCCGCTTTGTGATGGCCGATGAACCCACCGCCAATCTAGATGCCAAAAGCACACATGAACTTTTGGATATCATGGAGCAGCTCAACCAAAGCGAAGGCACTACCTTTATCTTCTCGACCCATGACCCTCGAGTCATCAAGCGCGCCCATAGAGTCATAGTGTTTGAAGATGGCCAACTCACTCAGGACCAAGGTCAATGCCAAACCGCTTAGGCCTTTGGCTTGTCTGCCTTCTTTGGCTGGCGCCTGGATTGGCCTTAGCCAACATTCCGGGTTTAAAGCCGCAGAAAAAGTACGACCTAAACGGCTATGTGAAGTACATGGGTAGCGGAGCCAATCCCGAGAATGGCTCCCACCCTATCGATCACCTAGTCCACAACCGCTTTAATTTCGAGTACCGCTTTAACGACAACCTGCGCTTCAATGCTGGCATGCGCAACCGCTTATTGTGGGGCTCAAGCACCGGTATCCCCGGTTACGGTGAACTGATTAAGTTAGACCCGGGCTACTTAGATTTATCCTACAACTGGCTGGATAACGGTGATGCGGTAGGCAATACCCAATTCGACCGGCTCTACTTTAATTGGGAGAAAAGTGACTGGCAGCTACGTGGCGGGCGCTTTCGCATCAATTGGGGAATGACCCAATTATGGAACCCCAACGATATCTTCAACTCCTACTCGATTTACGACTTTGACTACGAAGAGCGCGCCGGAACTGACGCGGTAATGGTCAGTCGCAAGCTCGGCTACGCCAGTGGTTATGACCTGGTGGTCAACCCGGCTAAAGACTCCGAACTCAATAGCTACGCTGGCCGTTATCTTTGGAATACCAGAGGTTGGGACATACAGGTTATCGGCGGTAAGTCTGGGCTAGATCACGTGATTGGCGGCGGCTTTGCCGGTGATATCAAAGGCGCAGGACTTAGGGGCGAATTCACCTATTTTGACCCCACTCGAGACAGCTGGCGAGGCGAAACACTTGAAGCCACGACCGTGGCCAGCGTAGAAACCGATTACAGCTTTGGCGGACGGCGCAACTGGGTTGGTCGACTTGCCGTTTTGCACATATCCAACCCCATGGACCCCGGCAGCGCCTTGGCGTTTTTAAACCTACCGTTGACCGCGCGCACGCTAAGCTTTACCCAATGGACCGGTTACACCGATATCGGCTTTGATATAAATCCACTCAGCCGCCTCACTTTTTCGTGCTCCAGCTACGACGACGGCTCGTATTTTGTGGGTGCTAACGCCAGCTATTCACTGACTCAAGACATACAGCTACTCGGTGTGCTGCAGCGATTTGACGGCTCCCCCAACAGCCTTTTTGGTAAGAGCGCCAATACCTTAGTCTTCGCACAGCTGAAATGGAGTTTTTAGCACAGCGAAATTTCCTCACAATTCCCGCCTACAGCCCTTTAAAAACGCGTGAATTCGCGAGCGAAGTTTGTCGATTGGCATACACTTAAGGTTCGGTTGTAACTCTTTGGCAAACCCGCTCGACACTCTCTCGTTTGCCCTAGTCCAATAAGGGAGCGCTCATGCCCTTTCAAAGATTCACTGCCGGTTTGACCGGTGCACTCATCTTGCCCGTGTTGCTATGCGGCGCGGCCTTAGCCTGCGAAAATCAAGCTGACCCTGCTCAAGCCAATTCGCTCAAACTGACGCACTTAGGTGATGCCTTTCCTGACTTCAACATCACAGACTATAGCGAATTCTTTCCGGGTCCTTTGGGCACCGGCACCCGCCTCAGCGGAAACAACAGCTATATTGGCTTTCCCAAGTGGAGTAGCTCGAGCAATGTGCGAGTGCAAGTCTGGTTTGGCGATCTCGATAAGCGTGAAGATCAGCGCTTTCCATGGACCCACATCGTCGGCTCTAGCGAGGGCGATCAAACCATTCGAGTGGACCGCAACTCGGTGCAGGTGCAATTTGGCAGCCAGTTCCCCGGAATCTACGACGCCTTTGATTTCGAAGAAACTCGCTTTATGTACATGGAGATTTGCCGAGGACAGCTGTCAATTACCGACGGTATTCGGTTGGGGGTGCTCACTCATACTGCGATTTCTCCTGAGCGATTGAGTTACGACAGAGCCTACACTCGCGAAAACAACTTCTACAAAGGGGTGGTGCAAGCCTTTGCTCTGCAAGACATCGGCAACGAGGCTAATAGCGTCCATTACCGCGCCATTGGTTACGAAAAACTGCTACCAGATACCAAAACGCAATTTGAGCTGGTCAATGTTAAGCACGTCCTAAAAGCGACGCCGATTAATCCACCGACCAATCCAGGTCAGCCACCCGACCCGGGCACACCCATCACGCCGCCAAACCCAGGAGGCCCTGGAGTACCGCCTAATCCGGGCGAGCCGGATAAGCCTATAACACCACCAACGGTGCCAATTGATCCTCCGAATCAGGACAAGCTCGATTTGTCTAGTTCGGCGATCAAGACACAGGCCGACTGGGACGCCGCCTTTTTGGCCTTGTACAAGGACCGTCGGCCGGTGATGAACATTACAGTGGGCGATGATACAGGGCGGTTTGCCTGGGAAGCACCTGTGTGGATCAAGGCTTACATCACCATGGCAGAGGCCTTTGGCGACGGTAAGTACATCGAATGGGCGGTGGAATTAGTGGATCACTTGTTCAACTACACCGACGAAAAACGAGTGGAACGCGGAGAGATAAAACTCGACCCTGACGGCTATTGGCAGGCACCTAAGTTCTACATGAACAACTACGGTACACCTGTGCCCGGTTGGCGACACTACAACCCTAAAAATGGCAAGAAGTGGCGGGTACAAGCCTTGCAAGATGGGCGGATTCTATCTGGCGTGATGGCGTTGGTGAACTTTATCAAACGTCATCAAATTCAGGAGCTAATGCCGAAAGCCGACGAGTATCTGGCCAAAGCTCAGCGCATCGTCGACAGCCATGACACATCCTATAGTCAAACCAAGCAAGCGGATGTGGTGGGTTCTTACTATTACCCCAACACCAATGACCAAATCGGTGACAATGGCTTGTTTAGTCGACCCATTCCGTTCAATCACAACCTCAGCCAAGCTTTTGTGCAGATGTACATTGAGAAATGGACCAATGGCGCCAGTGGCTACCAAACTCGAGTGAATCAACTCACCACTTTCTTTACGGACAAGCTTGAAGACCAGAACGACGGCACCTGCATATGGCGCTATCAGCACCACTCGCAAAACCCAAATACCAAATTCGAGGACTTAAACCACGGCGATATCGACATAGAGTTTATTAACGCCGCCGATCGCGAAGGTTACTTTAATAACGAAGCTGTGATGAACTGCCTAACCAAGAACTTTTCTGAACGCATGAAGAAAAGCGCCGATCAGTACGCCAACTTGGTAGACGGCAGCGGCATTGCCTCCGGCGCCCATCAAATTAACACCGGATGGCATTGGGTCGGACTCACCAAGTATGACCCGCAAGTAAAACGGGACGTACTGGCCACCATTAATCGCCACTCACCAACACCCACTTGGTACGGCACCTATTTGGCCTGGGCCAATATGCTCAAGCTGGCGCAATAGGTTATTGCTCGCTGCAAAGCCCACCATTTTTCCGGTGGGCTTTTTGATCCGCACCCAAAAACAACACAGCGACTTGGTCGGAAATTTGCTATCCTGTGCCCACTTCACAGGTCCACCAATTTTCAACGACTTAGATAACATGACTCAAAACAGTAAACCGCTTTGGTTAACCTTGGTGAGTTGGGCTCAAAAACTACTCGTAAAAAGCAAGCTCATTCCCACGGACCCGGTCGCTGACTTGAATATCAATCAGCAAGACACCATAGCCTACGTGCTCAAAACCGACTCTTTGAGCGACAAAATTGCCCTTTCTCACGTTTGCGCCAAGTTGGGTTTACCCGACCCGTACGCCAAGCTCACGGTTAAAGACTTAAGCGCACCGCGTGTGGTCGCCACCGAAGGGGCCAAGCCCCTGTTTGGCAAACGCCGTGACAACCAAGAATTTCTCAGCAGTTTCCAAGAGTTGTTGGCACTACACCGCAGTGATCCAAACCTAGACGTCAAACTGGTGCCGGTTGGTCTATTTTGGGGACGCAAACCGGGTAAGGAAGGCGACAACATGTCTTCTGCCATGATTGAGCGCGAGTCGCCATCTTGGTTGCGTAAGTTTTTCATGCTGTTGTTTTTGGGGCGTCGCAACTTTGTGCAGTTCTCTCAGCCAGTATCCTTGCGCTACATGGCCGACCAACACGGTACCGACGAGAGCATCGCCCACAAGTTAAGTCGCGTCGCTCGAGTCCACTTTGGCCGCCAACGCCGAGTGGTCACAGGTCCAAGCCTGCCTCGAAGAGAACAGATGATCGATGCCTTGATGCGTTCGGACAATATTCAGAACGCCATCAAAGAAGAAGCGCAAAGTAAGAACATTAGCGAGGACAAAGCCCGTCAGCGCGCCTATGAATACCTAGACGAAGTCGCCGCAGGTTACTCAGATAACCTAGTACGAGTGGCCGACCACATTCTGACTTGGCTTTGGAACAAACTGTATCGCGGCATTCAAATCACCGGCGCCGATCGGGTCCGTCAGTTGGCTCACGACGGCCACGAAGTGGTATTTGTGCCTTGTCACCGCAGCCACATGGACTACTTGCTGCTATCTTACTTGCTGTATTACCAAGGCATGGTACCACCGCACATCGCCGCAGGAATTAACCTTAACTTTTGGCCTGCAGGTCCTATCTTCCGCAAAGGCGGGGCGTTCTTTATTCGTCGCAGCTTCGCCGGTAACAAACTTTACACCGCGATCTTCAAAGAGTACCTAGATACGCTGTTCGCCAAAGGTTACTCGGTTGAATATTTCTGCGAAGGCGGCCGCAGCCGCACCGGTCGCTTATTGGCACCTAAGACCGGAATGATTGCGATGACCATGCAGAGTATGATGCGCGGTACCGAGCGTCCAATTACCTTTGTTCCCGTGTACTTGGGTTACGACCACGTAATGGAAGTGGCCACCTACCACAAAGAATTGCGCGGTAAGAAAAAAGAGAAAGAATCGGTGTGGCAGGTGCTTGGTGCGATCCGCAAGCTGCGTAACTACGGCCAGTGTTACGTTAACTTTGGCAAGCCTATTACCATTCACCAGTTCTTGAATCAGCAAGTGCCAGATTGGCGTAAAGACGCTGGCCCACAAGGGGACCAAAAGCCGTCTTGGCTGACCCCAGCGGTCAACAAGCTTGCCAACCAGATCATGCGCCACATTAACGATGCGGCGGCGATTAGCCCAGCACCGCTGACCAGCTTGACCCTGTTGGCCAGCGAGCAAAACGCCATGGAGCGCAGTCAGTTAGAAAGCCAGCTAGAGCTTTATTTGCAACTGTTGCGCAAGTCTGAGTACAGCCAGCATTCGACTGTGCCGGAGATGAGTGGTGCCGAGTTGCTGCAACAGGCGCTAGACCTCAATAAGTTTGAAGTAACCCAAGACCAGTTGGGCGAGATCATCTCGCTAACCGAGCAAAGCGCTATCACCATGACCTACTATCGCAACAACATTCTGCACTTGTTGCTAATGCCGGCCTTGCTAGCGTCTTTGGTCACCCATCACAAACCTAAGGCTCGCGAAGACCTGGTGGCACTTGCCATGCAATTTGTACCTATGTTGCGCGCCGAGTTGTTCTTCAACCCAGAATGCGCTGACGCATACCTTAACCGCATCCTCGACGCTATGGTCGAGCTTGGCTTGCTGCGTGAAAACAAGCTGATTAAAGCCTCGCCAGATGCTGCTAATCAGTTGCGTCTTCTGGCCAGTGTGGCTCAGGAAACCCTGCAACGCTACGGCATCTTGTTCAACATGCTAGTGCATCACCCAGGCATTGACCGCGCCTCGCTAGAGAAAGAAAGCCAGTTGCTGGCCAAGCGTTTGGGTAGTCTAAACGGCATAAGCGCGCCTGAATTCTTTGATAAAAAGCTGTACGGTAACCTGACCATTCGACTCAAAGAATTTGGTTTCTTCGACGAAGACAGCCCGCTCATAGCCCAAACCTGCGACACCATCAATTCACTGCTGAGCGATTCGGTCTTGCAGAGTATTGAACAAAGCTTAACGCCAAACTCATAGGAAATTGCATGGCCAATCACTTAAACGCCGCCAAATCCAAACAAACCCCATCACTGCTGGGCGGTGCTCTGATTATCGCGGGCACCACGGTAGGCGCTGGCATGTTTTCTCTGCCAGTTGTCTCGGCAGGCATGTGGTTTAACTACTCTTTGGTGGTGTTGCTGGTGATGTGGGCCTTTATGCTGATTTCTGGCCTATTATTACTCGAAACCAATTTGCACTTTGAGCCTGGTGCCAGCTTTGACACCCTGACCAAAGAAACCTTGGGACCCGGCTGGCGCCTGGTTAACGGCTTGTCGATTGCCTTCGTGCTTTATATTTTGACCTACGCCTATGTCAGTGGTGGCAGCTCCATGGTGGCGCTGTCTGCCGAAGGCCTTGGGCTGCAAATCGCCCAGCCCTTAGCAGGATTGATATTTGGCGCAGTGCTTGCGGGCGTGGTGTTTATTAGTACTAAGGCGGTGGATCGTATCACTAGCATCATGCTTGGCGCGATGATCATCACTTTTGCCCTTTCGATTGGCAGCATGGTGGGTGGTGTCGATACCAACATCTTGTTCAATCCGGACGGCAATCAAAGCTTTAGCCCTTACATTTTGGCCGCATTGCCTTTTGCATTGGCGAGCTTTGGCTATCACGGTAACGTACCCAGCTTGGTTAAATACTACGGCAAAGAGCCGAAGCGTGTGGGCTATGCCATCGGCTTGGGCACTGCTATCGCTTTAGTTATCTACCTGCTGTGGCAAGTGGCAGCCATGGGCAACTTACCTCGCAGCCAATTCGACGAAATCATTGCTCAGGGCGGCAACATGGGCGTACTAGTTGGCGCCTTATCCGATGTATTGAACAATGAATGGTTGAGCAAAAGCCTACAGCTGTTTGCCAATTTAGCAGTGGCCTCATCTTTCTTAGGCGTTACCTTGGGCCTGTTTGATTACATCGCTGATTTATTTAGCTTCGATGACAGTCGCAACGGTCGCCTAAAAACCGCCGCAGTGACTTTCTTGCCACCCATTCTGATGGGAATTCTGTTTCCCAATGGCTTCATCTTCGCCATTGGCTTTGCAGCACTAGCCGCTACCGTCTGGACCTTAATTGTGCCTGCGCTGATGGCTCGCAAGTCGCGCCAACAGTTTGCGCGTAGCGATTTTCGCGTACCCGGCGGTAACCTAGTGTTAGGCCTTGTGTTTGCCTTGGGGATTCTGGTGGCTGTGTGTCACCTATTGGCAATGGCCAACTACTTGCCGACCTACCCTAACTAAACCGCCAACTAGGCCACCCATTCAACTGACGTTTTTTTGACCTTTGCCCATAGGCTTGTCGCCTTTGGGCATTTGTCCAATTTCTGACGCCACTTCATATAACTTTCTTGTATAAAAACTTATTTTTATAAACTATTTGTCTATAAAAACCGTCCCAAGCCCAGCTGTGCTTTTTATAATTAAATCAACAGCCAAGATCACTAAGGACGGGCAATATGATTCTTCTAGTTGGAGGAGAAAAAGGCGGAAGCGGTAAGAGCTGCCTAGCGCAAAACACAGCGGTTTATCTGGCAAAGGAGTGCAATGCCTCTGTCATGTTGGTGGACTGTGATCCTCAGCGCACTAGTGCCGATTGGGCGCAAGCTCGCGGCAATAACCCAGATCTCACCAAGATCAACTGCGTGCAAATGTACGGCAAAATCCGCTCTGATCTACTGAGCCTGCAAAAAGCCTACGACATCATCATTATCGATTGTGGTGGTCAGGACAGCTTAGCCTTGCGGGCATCGCTATCAGTAGCAAACTACGCCTTGTTGCCTCTGCGTCCAAAGCGTCGTGATCTCAAAACCGTGGCGCACATGGACGAACTGCTGGCCACCTGCCAAATGATCAACCCTGAGCTGAAAGCCAACTTTGTCATCACTCAATGCCCATCCTTACCTAACCAAGGTAAGCGCATCATTGAAGCCAAGGAAGTTTGTAAGACCTGGGGTATCCCAGTGCTAGATAGCGTGACCTATCACCGCAATGTCTACGATGACAGCGAAGAGTCAGGCTTGTCCGTGATTGAAACCGAAGGCGAGAGCAAAGCTGCTGAAGAGATTCGCGGCCTAGTCAACGAACTGATGGGCGTTGGCTGCACCGAAGAGCTAGCCGAACGATTCGAAAAGCAACGTCAGCAGTTAGGAAGAGGGACCTATGCCATTAGCGGATCTCAAGAAAAGTCGGCCTACGCCTACGCATAAGCCAATGTCGGTGGATGATTTCATCGACGGCGCCTTGGACTATGCCCAAGGCCATTGTAGCCCAAAGGCCGCCAATTTGGCTCAAAACGGTAACGTCACTCGGTTACATCCCGTGCCCAAGTTAACCTTGGTGGCGAACCAAGAGCCAAAAACACGCTTCCCGCATGTGAGCTTTACCTTTAGTCATCAGGCTGTGTCGCAGTTGGAAAACAACTCCAAACAGCACGAACTGGCCAAGTCCAAGCTTTTGCGGGTACTTCTCAACCATTTCGACCAACTCCCACCCTTAAAGCAGACCCACTTGCTTACTTCTTTTGCAGTGCGCTAACGCGCACTGCCTTTTTATGAGCTGCAGTTACTGTTTTGGCAGGCGATAGCCATAAATCAGTAGATAAATCGCGGGAATAACAAACAAGCTCAACAGAGGTGCCGTCACCATACCTCCCACCATAGGTGCCGCAATCTTTTGCATCACCTCATTACCACTGCCTGCGCCCCACATGATGGGTAGCAAGCCGAAGAAAATAGTGGCCACTGTCATGGCTTTCGGACGGATACGCAACACAGCCCCTTCGATCAAGGCACGGCTCAAGTCCGCTCGAGTCTGCATGCGCCCCTGCTCGCGATACTCGGCAATCGCTTTGTTGAGGTAAACCTGCATCACCACCCCAAACTCAGCGGCCACACCGGCCAGCGCAATCATACCTACGGCCACTGCCACTGACAGGTTGTAGTCCAACAGAAATAACAACCAGGCACTGCCCACTAACGCAAACGGCAGACTCAGCATGATCACCGAGGCTTGCACCAGCGAGCCAAAGGTCATCATCAATAGAATGAAGATAACCGCCGCCATTAACGGCACCACTAGCTCCATTTTGGCAGTCACTCTTTGCATATACTCGTATTGCCCCGCAAAGGTGTAGCTGTAGCGCGCTGGCAGTTGAATTTGCTCGCTCAAGGCCTGCTGGGCGTTGGCAATATACTCACCCACCGACACACCACTGATATCCACAAACACCCAAGAAATCAGACGACCATTTTCCGAGGCCAACATGGGCGGGCCGTCGTTAATGCTGAGCTTCGCCAGATTGCCCAAGGGCACGTATTTACCGGTTTTAGTCAGCACGGGCAGAATTCGCAACTTCTCAAGGCTGTCTCTGAGCTCGCGGGGATAGCGAATGTTGATCGGGTAGCGCTCACGCCCTTGTACCGACTCACCCACTGTCATGCCGCCAATCGCCATTTGCACCACGTCCTGTATATCAGACAAGGTCATACCGTAACGCGCCGCCGCTTTGAGCTTAGGCTCGATGTCTAGATAGCGACCGCCACCGCTGCGCTGGGCAAACGCCGACTGAGTGCCGGGAAGCCCAGCAACTACAGCTTCAATGTCGGTACCAATGCGCTCAAGCTCAGCCACATCCGCACCGGAAATCTTAATACCCACGGGCGTGCGAACGCCGGTGGAAAGCATGTCGATTCGGGTCTTGATCGGTTGCACCCAAGCATTGGTCATGCCGGGCACTTTTACCGTGCGCTGCAAGTCGGCAATGATGTCATCAAGGGTTCGACCCGCCTCCCATTCAGACTTAGGTTTGAGCATGATGGTGGTTTCGAGCATGGTCAAAGGCGCTGGGTCAGTAGCGGTTTCAGCGCGACCGACCTTGCCAAACACTCGCTCAACCTCTGGAATTGTCTTAATTAAACGGTCGGTTTGCTGAAGTAGCTCCGCCGCTTTACCTGCGCTGATTCCAGGTAAAGTGGTCGGCATGTAGAGCAAGTCGCCCTCTTCCAACTCAGGCATAAACTCTGAGCCCATTTTGCTGATGGGGTGCCAGGCCGACGCCAGAGCCAATAACGCCAACACCAAAGTGATTTTTGGAAAAGCTAATACCGCGCGCAGCACAGGTTGATACAGTGCAATGAGCAACCGGCTTAGCGGATTCTTTTTCTCACTAGGGATCTTGCCGCGCACGAAATATCCCATCAATACCGGGATAAGAGTCACCGCCAATAACGCCGATGCCGCCATCGCAAAGGTTTTGGTATAGGCCAGAGGATGGAACAAGCGCCCCTCTTGGGCTTCCAGGGCAAACACCGGAATGAAGCTTAGGGTAATGATCAGCAGACTGAAAAACAGTGCCGGCCCCACCTCAACTGCGGCTTTTTGAATGATGGCCCAGTGGGTTTTGCCCTGCGGCGGCTCACCGTGAGTTTGCTGGTATTGCTCTAGGTGCTTGTGGGCGTTTTCCACCATCACAATCGCTGCATCCACAATCGCACCAATGGCAATCGCAATCCCGCCTAGGCTCATGATGTTGGCATTAACCCCCATAAAGCCCATCACAATGAAACTGGCCAGAATCGACAGTGGCAGCGTCACTACCGCTACTAGAGTGGAGCGGGCGTGCAATAAGAACACCAGACACACCAGCGCCACCACTAGCATCTCTTCGATAACCTTGTCTTTGAGGTTATCCACCGAATTCAGAATTAACTGGGAGCGGTCATAAGTGATCACCAGTTCAACCCCTTCGGGTAAACCGGCTTCGATTTCTTTGAGCTTATCTTTGAGGCGATCGATGGTTTGCAGCGCATTTTCGCCATAACGCATTACCACAATGCCGCCAACCACTTCACCAAGACCATCAAGCTCAGCGATACCGCGACGAGCAGCCGGACCTGTGCGAATTTGAGCGACGTCCTTCATCAGTACCGGGGTGCCCGCATCCGACACTACCCCCAGTGGAATTTCCTCAAAGTCTTGAATGCTCTGACGGTAGCCTGAGGCGGTAATCATGTACTCGGCTTCGGCCATTTCCAATACCGAGCCGCCCACCGAGGCATTGGCATTGCCCAAGGCCTGGCGAATACTCATCAGGTCGAGCTGGTACAAGGCCATTTTGTGAGGGTCTACCACTATCTGATAGGCCTGCTCCATGCCGCCAACTGTGGCGACCTCAGAAACCCCGGCCACGCTTTGTAGCTCTAGCTTAATGAACCAATCCTGCAGACTTCGCAGCTGCGCTAAGTCTTGCTTACCGGAGCGGTCCACCAGCGCGTATTGAAATACCCAGCCAACCCCTGAGGCATCTGGCCCCAAACTCGGCGACACGCCCTGCGGCAATTGATTTTGAATTTGGGCTAAGTATTCCAATACTCGCGAGCGAGCCCAGTAAATATCGGTTCCGTCCTCGAAAATCACATACACAAAAGAGTCGCCGAACATGGAAAATCCACGCACGGTTTGAGCGCCTGGCACCGCCAGCAATGCGCTCGATAATGGATAGGTGATTTGGTCTTCCACCAACTGCGGCGACTGGCCTGGGTAGGAGGTTTTAATGATCACCTGAACATCGGATAAATCCGGTAACGCATCCAGTGGCGTGGTGCGCATCGCTTGATAGCCCACTACCGCCAGCAGCAGACTCAGCATTAATACCATGGCGCGCTGTTTGATCGACCAGGCAATGACTTGCTTAAGCATAAAGCCTCCTAGTGATGGTGCGCGTGGCCATTGCCATCAGGCTGGCTCAAGCGTTGTAGGCTGCCCTGAATCGAGGCTTCACTATCGAGTAGGAACTGGCCAGAAACCACCACTCGCTCGCCTTCGTTCAAGCCTTCTAGTACTTCGGCTTTACCGCGACTGATCATCCCAAGCTTGACCTCAACCGACGCGAAGCCAGTGTCGTCGCGTGCCACCACCACTCGATTCTCACGACCGGTTTGAATCAGCGCTTCGGTGGGAATGGTGAGTACGTCGTGCTTAGGGCCGCCAAACAATTCCACGTCCACCAGTGCACCAGGGCGCAGTGATTTATCTGGGTTGTCCAACTTGACGCGTACCTGCATGGCACGGGTGACCAAATCTAATTCTGGATAGATGTAATCGATGCGACCTTCTAACGAGAAGTGGCCTAATGACGCAGCGGTGACATCCGCGGGGCGTCCCACTTCAAGCCAGGTTTGCTCGTTCTCGAACACGTCGGCAATCACCCACACTTGGGATAAATCCACCAGCTCAAACAGGGTTTGTCCAGGCTGAATGTACATGCCATCGCGAATAGTTAGCTTGCTGACAATGCCGTCTTGTGGTGCATAGAAAGGTACTCGATAGATGGACTGCTTGCTGCTCTCGACTTGTGCGATAACCCGCTTGCTAAGTCCTAGCAGTTCCAGACGCAATCTGGCTTTGCGCAATAGCTCGGCGGAATTGCGTTGATTTTGCACAGCGTAATCCAGTGCTTGTAGAAAGTCGTCTTGAGCTGTGACCAACTCTGGCGAGTACAGCTCGTACATCAACTCGCCCTTTTTCACTTTCTGGCCAGTGTTGTTGACCTTGAGTTTTTCAATCCAACCGGTGGCACGAGCGTGCACGTGAAAAATCGAATCTTCGTCATACTGCACTGTGCCAAGGGTCTTGATGTAGCGCCAAAGCGTATCGCGGGCGACTTTTTCGGTGCGCAATCCCAACGCCTGTTGCATGGAACCTGCCACTTGCACTCTGAGCTCCTCGCTCGGACCGCCAACGGTCACAGGCTCCAAGTTCATTCCACAGATAGGACAAGTACTGGGCTCATCCGAGACCACATGTGGGTGCATGGGACACACGTACTTGGTGGTGCCTTGAGGAGCGCTGCTGTCCAATGGGCTGGCAGAAGCCGCGCTAGGCGCGGCCTCCGACATGGCATGACTGTTGCCTTCATCCACTGAGTGATCATGCCCAGAGTGGTCATGTCCTTGTTGGATTGGCGTCAGGAACATATTGCACTTAGGGCAACGATCGCCCTCACCACCCGTTTCTTCTGGGTGCATTGGACAGGCATGAGTCGCGTGCTGATGCTGGTCAGCTTGCTCCACCGCTGTCAGGAACATATTGCACTTAGAGCAACGATCGCCCTCGCCACCCGTTTCTTCTGGGTGCATAGGGCAGGCGTGAGTCGCGGCCTTTGTCTCAATAGCTTGAGTCAAAAACATACCGCAAATGTGGCAAGAGTCGGTTTTGGCGCCCTGCACTTCTGGATGCATAGGACAAGCGTGGGTCGCCTGCTCGGCCTGATGCGAGTGGTCGTGGTGGTCTTGGGCAACAGCACTAACTAGCAGCGAGCCCATCAATAAGCCACAGGCCAGCAACGCATAGACTGGGGCAAAACGAGAGAGTAACTTGCGCATTGGCAATCTCCGAAAAAGCATTCAATTCATGAGCTTATCGCTACATTGCGGCAAGCTCGAGTCGGCTTCAATCAAGTGTTTGATCGAAACCATCAGATTGAAATTAGGCTTTTCTCGGAGGGGGTGACTGTTGAGTCAGTAGTAGGTCGTACTCAAGTTGAGGTCGGTCGAAGTAAACAGGAGGCAGTGTCGCCGCAAGGGGCATGCTGCTTGTTGGTAGCGCACTGGCGGTGCTGGCTGGCTGACATTGGGAACAGTGTTCACTGCAATCGTCGCTTATCGACGACGCACAGTCGTGGACTGGACCGTCGCAACAATCGTGGCTTTCAACCATCGTCTGCATTGCTTGATGGCAATCCGTTTGTTGCTCATCGGCCATGGCCGCTTGGTGTTCGGTAGTTTGCACTGTTGAAGCCTTGACTGTTATTGGCGCAGCCGACACCATCACGCTTTGAAGCGCGATGCTCAGCATCAGTCCAATAATCGCCACAACTCTTAGCAAAATACGCTTTCCTGTCAGTCGGTTACAAAGCTAGCCTAGAAAGCTAAAACGCCACTGTCAATTCACAAGGCCAAACTTGTGAGACGGCTAACTGTGCGCCTGTAAGTATTGACCGGCCGCCGGTAAAAAAGTTTCCGCCACAGTGAGCACCTGATTGTCGTAGTGAAACGGGCGGCGACGGCCCCACAGGGTTTGCCGCTCAATACCCAACTCATCCAGCAGGTCTAATAGGTGCGCCTGTGGCGCATGGCGTGTGAAGCTCAAAGATCCTTGCTCAAACGGGGTGGTAGCGAACAAAATCTCACCGAGTGGACGCTTGCCCAATTGAGTGAAATCGACACCGCAAGCATGCAATAAGGCTTGCGGAATGACCGTACGGGCAAACACCCAAGGCTCATCGTTGAGGCGTAAAATCACCTCGCGAACCCAAACGTTGGGATTGTCGAGAGCTTCTACACGCGTGGCGGGCATTTGTTGCATAGACTCACCCACAACTTGCACCTCAAAGCCAAGCTCAAGTGCTTTTAGTCGCTGAGTCAAACTGTCCTGGCTTGCCAGCCATTGGCCAAACTGCCCCTCGGGAAAGTCCGCAAATGTACTCGCTTCGGCCCATTGCGCCTGTCCGCCGTATGGATAACCCTGAAGTTGCATCAGATTACTTATTAGTGTCATCGAATCTGAGCGCGAGTGTAACACAGTTTGGATTCGCTACCCCGACCTGTTGCACGAACATTGGCCTGTGGTTCTGCATGAGGTATCATCAAGCCCATAATAAGTGACTAATTTTCTACCAAATGATTCGTATTCTTTTTGCGCTGATGGCCCTTATGTTTAGCATTAACACATCAGCCAATAACTCGGGCACTAACGACAGTGATTTCGCTTATTACGGCCTTGAGCCGGAGATTGTCACTAACTATATTCGAGCTTCCAATCGCATGGGTTACGTGCGCACTAGCATCGAGCTGATGGCCCAAAGCCCGTCAGACCTCGAAACGTTAGAACACCACGACGCCTTAATACGAGCCACTGTAGTTGAGATTTTAGGGGCTCAAACCGAAGAGCAGATTAAATCCTTGGAAGGCCGCGAAGCAATTCGCCAATTGTGTCTGACCACCATCAACGAATTACTGCACCACGAAACCGGACGTCAAATAGTGGTAAACCTATTGTTTACCAAGTACCTGTACGATTAATTCTTTTGCTGTCGATATAGGCCTGCGCCATACCCACTAGCAGGCCGCCCAAGTGAGCGCCGTTGGCCACGGGAATTCCTAGTACATCCATAAAGCCAAGCGCCAACCAGAACAGCATAAAACCCGCGTAGGCCGGAGCGAGTGAGACTCCTGCTTGCGGTGCCAATCGCCCTAAGATCCAGCAATAACCCATCAGCGCGTATACTACTCCAGACAGCCCGCCAAAATTCGGGCCTGTCATAAAGAACTGTATGAAGTTGGGCAGCGTGCCGGCTACCAACAGAATCAACAGCAACTTGCCAAAGCCTAGCTGACGTTCAATTTGTCCACCGAGCATCCACCACCAAAGCAAATTGAAAGCCAAGTGCACGATAGAGAAGTGCAATAAACTCGGGGTAAAGGCTCGCCAAAACTCACCGAGATAGGCCGGCTGAAGTTGCTCGAAGAAGAACAAGGGCGGATAAATGGCTTCAACGAATCCTATCGCCGCTAACCCGTAAATCACTAAGCAAGTCGCCAGTACCACTAAGGTTAGCGGGCCTGCACCCGACACCACTTGCTGAGCAAAGCTCGGCCCGCGCCGATAGCTAAACTTGACCTTGCTATCGCCACTAGTCCAAGAGGCGGCCTGGTATCTAGGATGATTGGGGTCTTGAATAAACTCTTGCCAGATTTGCTCGGCTTGCTGGCTTTGCGCGGCTTCAGCAATTTCCACCACAAAGCGGTCGTCAGCAAGCGCTTGCATTCGCGCTTGGATACCCTGGCTGTTTAGGTAGTCAACCAGAGCTTGAGCGGCGCGGCTGTGGGGCAGTTCACCCAGCTGCATATTGGGCCTGTCCCCACGCTTGGTAACCGCCGTCTAGGCTATAGACTTGATTGAGCCCTTGCTCCACTAAATATTGGGCCGCCTGCTGGCTAGAGATGCCGTGATAGCAAACCACAACCACCGCCTGATCTTCGTCGGTCTCGTCTAAGAACTCGCGTAAATTGTCGTTGGTCAACTGAATCGAACCTTGAATGTGGCCGTTGGCAAAGCTCTGTGGATCGCGAATATCCACCACCCGCACCTCTTGGGTTGGGTCGGCTAACAGGGACTGAGTTCGGCTCACGTCAATGTGTTGAAACTGCTTCATAACCACTCGCTGTTTTTGTACTGTCGTTGTTTTGCTTCGACTTATACTACGCAAAAAGGCGCTAAAAAGCGCCTTTTTGAATTGTAACTGAAGGTTAGTTCCACTCGAGGATGACTTTGCCCGAGTTACCCGAGGCCATGGCGTCAAAGCCTTCTTGGAAGTCATCAATATCAAAGTGGTGAGTGATGATAGGACTGATATCTAGGCCGGCTTGCAGCAAGCTGGCCATCTTGTACCAAGTTTCAAACATCTCGCGACCGTAAATACCCTTGATAACAAGACCCTTAAAGATCACCTGCGACCAATCGATGGCCATATCACTGCCCGGAATACCCAGCATGGCAATCTTGCCGCCGTGGTTCATGGTATCCAGCATGGAATGGAACGCCGATGGCACACCCGACATCTCCAGACCTACATCGAAACCTTCGGTCATACCCAAATCTGACATCACTTGATGCAAATCTTCATTGGCGACATTAACTGCGCGAGTAGCGCCCATTTTGCGCGCCAAGTCTAGGCGGTATTCGTTAACGTCGGTGATCACCACGTGGCGCGCGCCAACGTGCTTACACACGGCTGCGGCCATAATGCCAATCGGACCGGCACCGGTAATCAGTACATCTTCACCAACCAAGTCAAAGCTCAGGGCTGTGTGTACCGCGTTGCCGAAGGGGTCAAAGATAGACGCCAAATCGTCTGAGATATCTTCTGGGATCTTAAACGCGTTAAACGCTGGGATCACCAGATACTCGGCAAAGCAGCCCTGGCGGTTCACCCCTACACCATAAGTGTTACGACACAAATGAGTGCGGCCAGCACGGCAGTTACGACAGTGACCACAAGTAATGTGGCCTTCGCCAGAAACCCGGTCGCCTACTTCAAAGCCACGGACTTCCTGGCCCACTTCAACCACTTCGCCCACGTACTCGTGACCGACGATCATAGGCACCGGAATGGTGTTCTGCGACCACTCATCCCAGTGGTAAATGTGCATATCAGTACCACAAATCGCGGTTTTGCGAATTTTGATCAACAGGTCGTTGTGACCAATCTCAGGCTTGTCGGCTTCCACCATCCAGATGCCAGCTTGAGGCTTTAATTTGCTTAATGCTTTCATGCGACTAGCTCCTAGATAATGCCCATGTCTTTACCGATGCGGATGAAGGCTTCAATCGCCTTGTCCAGCTGCTCGTCGGTGTGCGCAGCAGACATTTGAGTACGAATACGTGCTTGTCCTTTAGGTACCACAGGGAAGCTAAAGCCAATCACGTAAATACCTTCGGCCAACAAGCGGTCAGCAAAATCAGAGGCTAGTTTCGCTTCGCCAATCATCACAGGAACAATGGCGTGATCGGCACCGGCGCAAGTAAAGCCAGCGGCCTCCATTTCGCGACGGAAACGCTCGCTGTTGTCGCGCAAGCGAGCGCGCAACTCGCCGCCTTCTTTCAGCATCTGCAACACTTTTAGTGAAGCGCTAACGATGGCTGGCGCTAGCGAGTTAGAGAATAGGTATGGACGGCTGCGCTGACGCAACCAGTCGATGACTTCTTTTTTGCCCGAGGTGAAACCACCGGAAGCGCCACCCATGGCTTTGCCCAAAGTACCAGTGATGATGTCAACTCGGTCCATCACTTCACAGAACTCGTGAGTACCACGACCGTTTTCACCAACAAAACCCACAGCGTGAGAGTCGTCGACCATCACCAGCGCGCCGTACTTGTCGGCCAAGTCGCAAACCGCCTGTAGGTTGGCGATAACACCGTCCATGGAGAACACACCGTCGGTGGCAATTAGCTTGTGGCGAGCACCGGCTTCGTCAGCGGCTTTTAGACAAGCTTCTAGTTCGGCCATGTCGTTGTTGGCGTAGCGGAAGCGCTTGGCTTTACACAAACGCACACCGTCGATGATAGAGGCGTGGTTTAGGGCATCTGAGATAATCGCATCTTCAGCGGTCAACAGAGTCTCGAACAGACCCGCGTTAGCGTCAAAGCAGCTGGAGTAAAGAATGGTGTCTTCCATGCCCAAAAATTCGCTCAGCTCGGCTTCTAACTGCTTGTGGATGTCTTGAGTACCGCAGATAAAGCGAACCGATGCCATGCCAAAACCGTGGCTATCCAAACCTTTTTGCGCCGCTTCAATAAGCTCTGAGTGATTGGCCAGGCCTAGGTAGTTATTCGCACAAAAGTTGATAACCTGGTCGCCACTGGCAACCTCTATACCTGGCTGCTGCGCCGAGGTGATCACGCGTTCGGATTTGTACAGTCCTTCGGCCTTAACGTCAGCCAATTGCGACTGAATTTGACGATAAAAAGCGGCAGATGACATGGTCTCTCCTGAGGGCATATTGAATTGTTTTTAAGTTGGGCGGCATTGTATCGATATTAGCTTATCTTCGCAGCAGTTTTGTGGTTGGAGCTGTGCAGATTTCGGCCGCGGATCAAAAAAGGAGCCAGCGGCTCCTTTTTTCCAGTCATCCCTTGCGTTGCGTTCAGATTTAGGGATTGACGATAAACTCCATCGCCACTTCATCGCAGGCGTGTTGTCGTGGACACAGCTCGCAATCTTTCATCACCTTCTCTGGCAGGCTGTCCTTGTCCGTATCCACAAAGCCCATCTTGGCAAAGAACTCAGGTGCTCGAGTCAGTACAATCAAGCGTTTGAGTTCGAGCTCGCGCGCCTTGTTGAGCATGTAGTCCACCAGCGCCTTGCCCTGGCCATGGCCTTGATAGTCGGTGTCGATGGCCACCGAGCGCAGCTCGGCTAAACCGGTGCCGTAGATGTACAAACTGGCACAACCCACGACCTGATCACCGCTTTGCGCCACCGCAAAGTCGAGAATGTCTCTAAGCACATCGTCGCGGCTGCGCGGCAGAGTATCGCCCTTCTCGGTCCAATGATGAACGATATCGGTAATGCGATTGACATCAGACAGGCGCGCAGGACGCACATTGAGCATCTCCGCTTTGTGAGCGTTTAAACGCAGCTGGGTTTGATCCAAGCTCGAGCTCACCTCGGCGGCGGCCACTGGGGTGTCGTGGCGAACCAGCGCTTGTTGTACCTGCTTAATCGAGGTACCGCCTAGAACGTCGCGCTTGCCCAAGCAAGCATCAATACTTAGGTGCTGATACACATCCGATTGGATCACCGGCGTGAAGGCCTGCAATTCCGCTAGAGTGAAGTCTTCTAGCGCCTTTTGCTGTTCGATGGCGTGCACCACCACTTCACCCACCACGTGGTGTGCTTCGCGGAATGGCATGCCTTGGGAGACAAGGTAATCCGCCAACTCGGTGGCGTTGGCATAGCCTTGCTGCGCCGCCGACAACGCTTGAGCGCGGTTCACCTTAAGGTCTTTCATCACCAGAGTGGCCATTTGCAGACAAATGTTCCAGCTGTCGATGGTGTCGAACAGGCCTTCTTTGTCTTCCTGCATGTCCTTGTTGTAGGCCATGGGCAGACCCTTCATGGTGGTCAAAATGCCCATTAGTGCACCGTATACTCGGCCGGCCTTACCCCGAATCAGCTCCAATGCATCTGGGTTTTTCTTTTGTGGCATCAGGCTCGAGCCTGAGGTCACCTGATCTGCCAGTTCAATAAAGCCCGCTTCGCCGGAGTTAAAGAAAATCAAATCCTCGGCCATCCGCGACAGGTGCATCATGCTGGTTGCAGCAGCGCTACACAGCTCAATCACATGATCTCTGTCTGACACTGCATCCAAGCTGTTTAGCGTGGCTGTTTTAAAGCCCAAGGATTGCGCCAACTGATGACGGTCAATCGGGTAAGCAGTACCCGCTAGCGCGCCCGAGCCCAAAGGACAAACGTCTAACCGATTAAGCGCGTCTTGCACGCGAGTCACATCCCGCTCAAGCATCTCGACATAGGCCAGACACCAGTGACCAAAGGTAATGGGTTGGGCTCGCTGCAAGTGGGTGTAACCCGGTAGCACCGCTTCAGATTCCCGCTGGGCTAGGTTGATCAACGCTTGTTGTAGCTTGATCAGCAGCTGCAGGATCTCGTCGCCTTGCTCTTTACACCAAAGCTTTAAGTCGGTGGCGACTTGGTCGTTGCGGCTACGGCCTGTGTGCAGTTTCTTGCCCAAATCACCGACTTTAAGAATCAGTTGTTGCTCGACAAAACTGTGAATGTCTTCGGCACCGCTGGCCACCACCCGCTCTGGGTGCTCGCCAAACTCGCTCAACACATCGAGCAAAGCCTGTTGGAGTCGGTCAGCCTCGCCTTGAGTCAGCACATCGGCACTGGCCAGGGCTTGCGCCCAAGCCACAGAGCCTTCCACATCTTGTTTGAGTAAACGACAGTCCACTGGCAGCGAGTCGTTAAACTGCTTAAACAGGTCACTGGTTTCGCCGGTAAAGCGACCACCCCATAACGCCATAATTACTTCTCCTGCTCTTTGAGGGCTGCGATTCTGGATGACAGGCTAAACAAACGGATAAAGCCTTCCGCGTGCTTCTGATTGTAGACCTCGTCCTCGTCAAAGGTGGCAAACGCCTCAGAATACAGGCTGTTATCTGACTTGCGCTGGGCCACGGTAGCCTGGCCTTTGTAAAGCTTAATCACCACTTCACCATTGACCTTGCTCGCTAGCGACTCGGCCGCTGCCAGTTGGGCTTGCGCGGTATCGGTGAACCAACGACCGTCATACAACAAGTGGCTGAATTCCAATCCGATTTGCTCGCGGAAGTGGTGTGCTGACTTGTCTAGCACCAATGCTTCCACGCCACGCAGGGCTTCCATCATCACAGTACCGCCAGGGGTTTCGTAGCAACCGCGGGATTTCATGCCCACCAAGCGATTTTCGACGATATCGATACGGCCCACACCGTGCTTAGCGGCGATGTTGTTTAGGGTATCCAGCGCCGCGTAAGGGGTAAGCGCTTGACCATTAACCGCCACCACTTCACCTTTCTCGACAGTCACGCTTACATATTCAGGCTCATTTGGTGCTTTTTCTGGTGATACAGTCCAGGTCCACACCTTCTCGGTTGGCTCGCACCATGGATCTTCCAGCTCGCCGCCTTCGTGGCTGATATGCCAGGCGTTAGCATCACGGCTGTAGATCTTCTCCGCGGATGCTGTGGTCGGAATATTACGCTCGGCCAAGTAGTTCAAAAGATCTGGGCGCGAGCGCATGCTCCAGTCACGCCAAGGCGCAATCACCTGTAACTGAGGTGCTAGTGCAGCATAGGTGCTCTCAAAACGCACCTGGTCATTACCTTTGCCGGTACAACCGTGCGACACGCCATCGGCACCCACTTTAAGTGCTAACTCAACCTGGGCTTTGGCGATAATTGGACGAGCCATCGAGGTACCTAGCAGGTACTTGCCTTCGTACACGGCACCGGTTTTTAGAATTGGGTAAACATAGTCTTTGATGAACTCGTCTTTAAGATCCACCACGTGACAGCTGCTAGCGCCCGAAGCAATCGCTTTTTGCTCAACGCCCTCGAGTTCTGCGGCGCCTTGGCCCACATCGGCAACAAACGCTACCACTTCACAACCATAGGTTTCCTTTAGGTAAGGGATGATGGCTGAGGTATCCAGTCCGCCGGAATAGGCCAGTACTACTTTGGTTACGTTTGTCATGATTATTCTCCAGATTCAAAAAGTTTGACCAAAACGGCGTTCTGCGCGTGCATACGGTTTTCGGCTTGTTGCAATACCCGCGATTTCGGACCGTCGATGACCTCTGCGGTCACCTCTTCGCCCCGGTGTGCTGGCAGGCAGTGCATAAAGTGTTGGGCTTGAGTTTGCGCCATCATCTCAGCATTGACCTGAAATGGCATGAATTTGGTTTCAATGTCGCTCAACTTGGTGCTATCACCCATGGAAATCCAAGTATCGGTGTATATGGCATCCAGTTGGCCAAGCTCGCTTGGCGCTGAGGACAACTCAATGCTACCACCGTGCTCGGCGGCGATGGCTTGCGCTTGGCTGACCATTTGGGCGTCGGGGAAGTGGCCTTTGGGGCAGCAAATCACTAGTGACGCACCAGCCAGTGCCGCGCCAAACATGAGTGAATGGGTTACATTGTTGCCATCGCCCACATAAGCCAATTTGATGCTGGCCAAATCGTCAAAGTGCTCGCTTAAGGTGAGCCAATCCGCCAAGCCTTGGCATGGGTGGTACAACTCGGACAGGGCGTTAATCACAGGTACGCTGCCGTGCTTCGCCAGACCTTCGATGGTGCTGTGGGCGAAAGTACGGGCGACAATCGCATCGGCCCAACAAGAAATGTTGCCGGCAAAATCCGCCACACTCTCACGCACACCCAAGGCGCCGTTTTGCTGGTCAAGGTACAGACAGTGACCGCCCAGTTTGTTAATGCCGATATCAAAGCTTACGCGAGTGCGCAGCGAGGGCTTTTCAAATAGCATCACCACGCTTTTGCCCGCCAAGGCTTGGGCGTAATCGCTAGGGTTGGCCTTAATTTGTGCCGCGCTTTGGAGCAGGTGTTTGAACTCGGCAGCACTCAAATCTTGTAGAGTTAGAAAATGTTGCATGGGCGATTCCTTTTAGTGCGGCAACACTTGAGTGCCAAACGCTTGGCCACTGTGCCAGTTAAGTAGCTGTTGTGGTTGGCTCCAAGAACCCACCACTACCGCTTGTTGTAGTTGTTTTGCCAACGCTTGCGCGGCTTGTACTTTGACTTGCATGCCATCGCGGATCACCGCCTGTTGAATCAGGGTTTGCGCTTGAGTCGGGGAAAGAGTCTCAATCAGCTCACCCGCGCCATCCAACACACCGGCCACATTGGATAGTAGTAGCAACTGACCTTGGGTCAGCTCAGCAATCGCGGCGGCGGCTTGGTCGGCGTTGACGTTTAACAGTTGGCCTTGGGTATTGGCAGCGATTGAGCTAACGATTAACAGTTGCCCCTGAGCTTTAGCCCAGTTGCACAAGCTGGCATCGTTAGGACTCACCTCGCCCACCAAGCCTAAGGCGGGGTCTTTGATCTTGGCCGTAACCAAATTGGCGTCCGCCAGACTGACTGACAAGCTGTTCAAGCCCGCTTTAATCGCGGCAGCTTGCAGAATCTTATTGGCGGTACCGGCAAGGGCACCGGCAACCACTGGCATTTGCTCCGCAGGAGTCACTCTTAACCCCTGATGTTTTTGCGAGACAAAACCGTTGGCGCTCAATTGAGCCTCAGCCAAATCACCACCACCGTGGACCAATACCACCCAAACACCTTGGGCTTGCAGTGCAGCTATGGTTTGCATCAGCTCTTGCGTTTGTTCTGGGTGGCTCAGAAGCTCACCACCCACTTTGATGACCCAAGTAGAGGTACTCATAGCACACCTCCATCAAGCGACAGGTTTGTGGGCCATGCGTTATGAATGTTTATGCATTGCAGTGCTTGGCTAGCGGCACCTTTTAACAGGTTGTCGATAGCACTGCTAACAATTAGCTGACCGCGGGCTTGGTCAAAGGTCCATCCCAAGTGGGCTCTAGGGGTGTTTACCACTTCATCCAGCTTCGGCATTTGGCCTTGATTGACGCTAATCAGGCCGTGATCTTGGTAGATCTCAAAAGCGCTCTCTACGTCAGAGGTTTGCACACCCTCTTTGAGTTTCACCGATACTGTGGCCAGAATACCGCGCTTGAATTGGCCCAGGTGTGGGGTAAAGACAACATCTTGTCCTAGGTATTGAGCGATTTCAGGTTGGTGGCGGTGCGCCAAAACCCCGTACGCCTGCAAGCTCACTTCACAATAAGCGTTGGCCATGCTGGCTTTGCGACCGGCGCCGGAAACGCCGCTAACCGCGTTGATCACAGGTAGTTGGTCGCTTAACAAGTGAGCTATGGGCTTAAGCGCCAATAAGCTCGCGGTTGGGTAGCAGCCAGGAACTGCAATCAATTGAGCGTTAGCGATACCGTCGGCATGCCAGTCCACTAGGCCGTAACAGGCTTGCTGCAATAGCGCTGGCTGTTGGTGTTCAAAACCGTACCACTGAGGGTAATCAGCGGCTTGTAGACGATAACCACCGCTCAAATCGAACACGGCTTTACCCGCTTCAAGTAGCTGAGCCGCCAGCGCCACACTGACTTCGTGGGCAGTGCACAGCGCCACTATATCGGCCTTGGCACAGATATCGTCCAACGCCTCTTGTGTCAGTGGCGTAAGCACATGATTAAGCTTTGGATAGTTAGGGTAAAGCTGATTGAGGGCAGTACCGGCATCGGCACTGTTTTGCGACACATAAGCGCCACAAAGCTCGAGATGAGGGTGATTTTGAACCAGCTGAGCCAGCTGCGCCCCGGTGTACCCGCTGGCGCCGATAATCGCAATTTGTTTCATGTTAGACCTAATTACTTGCTTATTACTTGGTGTTATTCGAACTCTGGCTACACTTTATTGTCTTTAAGTGTGAGCCCTGAATGGGGAAAACGAGCCTTTATCGTCGTCGTCGAATCCCAAGTATTTGTCGAGTAATCGCAGTCAATTTCATGATACTGTCGTTGCTTTATTAGAAACCTGGTTGCTAGACTAACACCAAATTATTTTTATGCAATATTTCTGAATAAATATTTTTTCATGATGAAACTACCTTCACTAAAACAGAATTTTTCTCAGCTCATCGCCACACCCTCTATTAGCTCGTTGGACCCCAAGCTGGATACCGACAACCAGCCCGTGCTGGATTTACTGGAATCTTGGCTAACCGACTTAGGGTTTGAGTGTCAGCGCCAGGCCGTGCCAGGCAGCCGGGGTAAGCACAACCTAGTGGCCAAATACGGCTCTGGGGATGGCGGTATCTTGTTCGCAGGTCATACCGACACTGTGCCTTTTGATGATTCCGGCTGGCATAGCGACCCCTTTGCGATGACCGAGAAAGACGACAAGTGGTACGGTTTGGGCACTTGCGATATGAAAGGTTTTTTTGCGATTGTCGCCGAGGCCTTATCCCAACTACCGCTGAAAAATCTAAAGCGACCTGTGTACGTATTTGCCAGTGCTGACGAAGAAACCACCATGGCTGGGGCTAAAGCATTGGCGGCCGATCCTATCATCAATCCAGATTTCGCCATCATCGGCGAGCCCACCGGATTACAACCTGTGTATCTGCACAAAGGCCACATGGCCACCGGGATTAGAGTGCACGGCCGCAGCGGTCACTCCTCGGATCCAGACAATGGACTGAATGCTATTGGCGTTATGCACAAGGTGTTGAGTCAGTTGATGAAACTGCAGGAATACCTCAAGTCCAACTATTCTACCGACGACTTCACTGTCGGCTATCCAACCCTGAACTTCGGCAAGATTGAAGGGGGCGATGCGGCCAATCGCATTTGTGGCTGCTGTGAATTGCACATAGATATTCGTCCACTTCCGGGGCTGGCACTAGCCGAACTCAACGCGCTAGTGGTACAGTTTTTGTCTGGGCTCCAACAAGAGTATCCAAACTGTATTGATGTCAAAGAGTTATACCCAGGTGCCGAGCCTTTTAAAGGCGACAATAACAATGCCTTTAGCGACTTAGTGGCCCATGTCACCGGTAAGCAGCCCATGGCGGTGAACTACGCCACCGAAGCACCTTATATTCAAAGCCTAGGCTGTCAAACCTTGGTGCTTGGGCCAGGGAGCATAGACCAAGCACACCAGCCCAATGAGTACTTGGCGCTGGATCAATTACAACCCAGCGTAGATTTGATAAAAACCCTTGTGCACCAATGTTGTAGTCAGGCCAATATGACAAAAAACGCTTAGACCATATGGAGTGAACCAATGACCGATATGTACGCGTCGCTAAAATCTAACGTTCATATGTTAGGAGACGTGCTGGGACAAACCATCCAAGACAGCGAAGGCCCTGAGTTTCTCGAAAAGATTGAAACCATTCGCCAGTTAGCCAAGGCCTCTCGAAGCGGTGATGTAGAAGCTCGCCAAAGCATGCTCAATGTGCTGCGTGGGCTGAGCGACGATGAGCTAGTACCGGTAGCTAAGGCCTTTAACCAGTTTCTCAATTTGGCCAACACCGCCGAGCAATTTCACACCATCAGCCGCAACTGCGACGAGCTGGTATGCGTACCGGACCCGGTTGACCAATTGCTAGGTCGCCTGCTCAACGGCGACATTCAACACGATAAGATCATCGACAGCCTCAACAACCTAGACATTGACTTGGTTTTGACCGCCCACCCAACCGAGGTATCGCGCCAGACCCTTATTCACAAGTACGATGCCTTGGTGGACGTGTTAAGCGAACTTGAGCATCCGCAGATCAGCGATAACGAACGCACCCAGCTTATGCTGCGCCTACGTCAGCTGATTGCACAAATGTGGCACACCAACGAAATTCGCCAAATTCGCCCGACGCCAGTGGATGAGGCCAGTTGGGGACGCGCTGCCATTGAAACCTCTTTATGGCAAGCGGTGCCTCAATTCTTACGTCGCCTCAACGACAAACTGGTTGAGCGTACCGGACAGGAGCTCCCCGTAACCTTAGCGCCTATACGATTTAGTTCATGGATGGGCGGCGATCGCGATGGTAACCCGTTTGTGACCTCAGAGGTGACTCGTGAGGTCCTGTTGCGCAATCGCATTGGCGCCGCTCGAATGTTCCTAAAAGACGTGGATGCGCTGATCGATGAGCTGTCCATGAGCAAAGCCAGTGATGAGCTACTGTCACAGGTCAACAATCGTGCCGAACCCTATCGCTGCGTGCTCAAGCAATTGCGCAAACAGCTTCGCAACACCTGGGATCACTACAAAGCGGAATTACGCGGTGAAACCGGTCAGTATGGCGATCAGCTGATCATTAAGGCTGAGCAAATTTTTGATCCTATTCACTTGTGTTATCGCAGCCTCTATTCACAGGGCCTGCGCTTAATTGCTAACGGCTTATTGCTGGATGTGCTGCGCCGAGTGGCCTGCTTTGGTGTCTCCCTAACTCGTTTGGATATTCGCCAAGACGCTGCCCGTCACGAAAGTGCCATCGCTGAGCTCACTCGCTATTTGGGCTTGGGCGATTACGCCAGTTGGAGCGAGAAAGAGAAGCAGAACTTCTTGCTCGGTGAGCTGACCAATAAGCGTCCATTGATCTCAGCTAGCTGGGAGCCGTCAGAGGACACCGCCGAAGTGCTGCGCACCTGCAAACTGGTGGCGCAAACCGATGGCGAGGTCTTAGGTTCTTATGTGATATCTATGGCTAGCGAGCCATCCGATGTACTAGCGGTACTGTTACTACTCAAAGAGTTTGGCGCTCGCCACAAAATGCGAGTGGTCCCTTTGTTTGAGACCTTAGACGATCTCAACCACGCCGCCTCGGCGATTAAAGACTTGTTAGACGTCGATTGGTATCTGGGCTACTGCCAAGGTCATCAAGAGGTGATGATTGGCTACTCAGATTCGGCCAAAGACGCCGGTGTAATGGCCGCGGCTTGGGCGCAGTATCGGGCACAAGAAGACTTGGTAGAGGTGTGCAACAAAGCCGGCGTGAAACTTACTCTATTCCACGGCCGCGGGGGCACCATTGGTCGCGGCGGTGGTCCTGCTCACTCGGCTATTTTGTCGCAACCGCCGGGTTCGGTGGACGGACGAATTCGAGTCACAGAGCAAGGGGAAATGATCCGCTTTAAGTTTGGCCTACCAAAATTGGCGGTACAAAGCTTGGCCCTGTACACCTCTGCGGTAATGGAAGCCACCTTGCTGCCACCGCCGGCACCAAAACAAAGTTGGCGCGAGTGTATCTCCAAGATGGCGGACTACTCGGTGGACTGTTATCGCAATGTGGTGCGTCACGACCCGGATTTCGTTCCCTACTTCCGCGCCGCCACTCCAGAAGTCGAGCTATCTATGCTGCCACTGGGCTCACGCCCGGCCAAGCGCAACCCTCAGGGTGGCGTTGAAAGCTTGCGCGCGATTCCATGGATCTTTGCCTGGAGTCAAAACCGCATGATGCTGCCGGCTTGGCTAGGTGCTGGAGAGTCACTGCAAATGGCCATCGATGAGGGCAATACCGAGCTGATTCAAGAGATGATCCAGCACTGGCCGTTTTTCCAGGCTCGAGTGTCTTGGCTAGAGATGGTATTGGCCAAAGCCGAGCCCAACTTGTCGCGCTACTACGAGGCCTCATTGGTACCAGAGGAGCTTCGCAAAGTCGGTACTGGCATGCGTCAAAAGCTGCAGCAAGGCATAGAGATCATTTTGGACCTCACCGGCGAGCAGCGTTTGATGGAGCACACCCCTTGGAACCGGGAATCGGTGGAATTGAGAAACCCTTACATTGATCCGCTAAACTTCCTACAAGCGGAAATGTTAGCGCGTCTGCGTAGTTCCAAAGACAAGGCAAATCAGGAACATGTCGAACAGGCACTGTTACTGACCATTGCTGGGGTCGCCGCAGGTATGCGTAACACAGGATAGGAAGCATCAATGACAAGAGTCTTAATCGCGCTGATGGCGTTACTGCTTGGCGGCTGTGCCAGTCAGTACTCCATCAGTGAGTCCGAGCTGGAAAACTACATAGAGGACAAGGTCAGTTTCGAAACCGAATCGGTTCGAACCCCTTTGTTTGCCACGGAAACCAGCCTCAATGACATCAAGGTGACTCTGGGCCATAAGGCCGACACCATGAAGGTTGCGGCCACTTCCAAAATCAAAATATCCAATCCCATCTTTCCTTTATCGGCATCGATTCACGCCGAGTTTGAAGCCCAACCCTATTACGACCCTAGCCAAAAAGCCCTTTACCTGCGCCAATTAGAGCTAGTAAAACTAGAATCGGAGCCAAGAGAGTTGAATCAGGCGCTGGCGCAAATCACGCCGCAGGCAATTAACTTTTTGCGCTATTTTCTCGAAAACCAGGCAATTTACCGATTGGATACCAAACAGTGGGACCAAGCCACCTTGGCCAAAATGACTAAGCAGGTGAAGGTCACTCCGGGCTACATCAGTTTCGTGTTCAAGGAGTAACAAGGAGCGCAGGGACATGCAGCTAAACTGCGATTTAGGCGAAGGACAAGACAACGACCCACTCTTGATGCCTTATTTGGATCAAGCCAATATCGCCTGCGGTGGTCATGCGGGCAGTCTCGATTCAATATTGGCCACCTTGCAGCTCGCCAAACGACATGGGGTTGCGGTGGGTGCTCATCCAGGCTATCCAGATCCTGAGCATTTTGGCCGCCGCTCCTTGGGTATGCCTTTTGAAGACTTAAGCGATAGCCTGCAACAGCAACTCACTCTGTTTGACCAAGCCTGCGGGCAACTTGATATGACGTGGGACTTCATCAAAGTCCACGGTGCCCTGTACAACGATATGATGGCCGATACTCAGTTGTTGAGTCAGCTGTTTGAGTGGGCGCAACAATACTACCCTGAAAAGGCATGGGTTATTCAAAGCTCGCCGGCTTTCGAGACCCATCAACAATTGGCCCAAAACGCCGGTATCAAGGTGCGATTTGAGGCCTTTGCCGATCGCAACTATCAGAACAATGGGGCCTTGCAACCAAGGAGCCAACCCCAAGCTCTCATCGACAACCCAGAGCAAGCGGCCCAGCGCCTGCGCCACTATCAGGCCAATGCCAGTCTAATTTCATTAAAGGGCCAGGCGCTGAGTTTTCCTGTGGATACCTGGTGTGTCCATTCTGACAGCGCCAATGCGCTAGCCATTACCCAAGCTTGCCGAAGAGCCTTAAATGAGCAAGGCCATTAGTTTTCGTTTAAGTGCTGTGGCGCTTCGCAGTATTCAAATTCAAGCGCCCAAACTACCGGCGCTGGCTTGGCGACAGCTTGCGGAGGACCTAGCCGACCACTTCCCGGTCAGTGACTATGTAATTGCCTTTGACTGTTTACAAGTCAGCTTTGCCGGCCAATTGCCGGCGCGAGCCATCTTGCCTCGATTAAGCGAGTTTTGCCAAAACTGGCGCTACCGCCCTTCGTCGATCGAACCAAGGCAGGTGGTGGTGCCTGTGTATTACAGTCAGCAATCTGGTGCCGACTTAGCCTCGCTTGCCGAAAGGACCGAGCTTTCGCCAGAAGCGATAGTCGATTGTCACACCAGCCAAACCTACCAAGTTGCCGCGGTGGGCTTTCAAGCAGGGTTTGCCTACCTCGAAGGATTAGCGTCGGTTTTGCATACTCCAAGGCACAGTACGCCAAGAGCCCGAGTACCCGCTGGTAGTGTGGCCATCGCCAATGGTCAGTGTGCTATTTACCCTCAAGCGAGTCCTGGCGGCTGGAATTTGATTGGGCGTACGCCGGTGCCACAAGCATGGCTAAACGAGCTCGACAGTCTGCTAAAGGTAGGAGATACCCTGGTCTTTGAAGCCATTAGCCAAGAGCAGTATCTGAGCATGGGAGGTGAGCTTGATTGAGCCGACTTTCCAAATTCTGGTAGAGCGATGCCAAGCGCCGATTCAATTGGTAGACGGCGGGACTGTCGGCCTGCGGCACCTAGGAGTTTCTTTTGGCGGCGCCGCTGATCCCATGGCCTTGGGGTACACCAACCACTTGCTGGGAAAGCCTACCCATTCCTGTGCGCTAGAAATACGCTTTGGCCAGTGTGAATTGAGGTTTGAACAAGCGGGATTAATAGCCCTTGGTGGTGCCGACGCCAAGGCTCGATTAAACGGCAAGTTATTGGACAACTGGCAGTGTGTTGCAGTGAAGTCCGGTGACAATTTACAGCTGAGCATGCCCCAATTTGGGGTGTATACCTACCTGGCGATGGCTGCAGATTTTAGTGGTATTGCGAATAGTGACAACTACCAAACTGGCGATGCCATTAAATACACGCCGACCCAAAGTTCAGCGCGTGGGCCGTTGCCCATATCCCTTCGACCCGACTACGCCGGTAATCTAACCCTGAAGCTGATTCCAGCACAAAGCTTCAATCAGTTGACGCCGGCCAATCTGGCGTCACTACTCAATGTGGAAGCGCAACTAATGGGTGACAGCAATACCATGGGCGTGCGAGTGGATTCGGAGTTAGATGCCAAGCTTATGCCCTTGATGCGCTCAATACCCACCCTGCCCGGTTCCGTTCAGTTGCCACCAGATGGTAACCCCATCGTTTTGCTGAAAGACTGCCAAACCATAGGCGGCTACCCGCAGATCGGTCGTGTGCACGCGTTGCAGCTGGGCTTATTGGCGCAACGCCGCCCCGGCCAGAAACTTCGCTGGCAGCTAGCAAGCTGCCAGCAAGAATGGCGCGCCTGGCGCAAATGGCGGAATTGGCTGGCGAGCTAGCTATGGCGCGTTAGCATGGGGTAATCGGCAATCGGATTTTGCCCCAGCATTGCTCGTCGAAGCATATCGTAGGCCACCGCACAGCTCATTTTGCGGATCCAGCTACGGCTGCGACTGCCAAACTGAATTCGTTGACTGACCACACCCTCTCGACTAGCTAAGCCAAAACACACAGTGCCAACGGGTTTGTCTTCGCTACCGCCATCAGGCCCAGCGACACCAGTAACAGAAACGCCAAAATCGCAATCAAGAACCGCACGCGCGCCCTCGGCCATGGCTTCTGCGGTTTGCAATGAGACAGCGCCGTGGTGCTCTAGCGTGCTGGCAGGCACCCCAAGTAGGGTCTGTTTGGCTTGATTGGAATAGGTCACCAAGCTGGTTTGCAGATAAGCACTAGAGCCCGGGAACTCAACCAACTGACTGGCCAACTGGCCGCCGGTACAAGACTCTGCCGCGGCGATTTTTAGCTCAGAATCGAGCAATTGGTGATGCAAGCACTCGGCGATGGTGGGGTAGTCTTCGCCCACTAGTGCATCGCCAATTAGGCTTTTGATAGTGTCGCATTGGGCTTGATAAAGCGCCTGGTCCGCAATGTCGCGAGCAATCAGCTTTACTTCCATCTGAGGCGCCGACGCTCGAAAGCCTAAGGTACAACCGGGTGCGAGTTTCAAAGATTCCAGTAGGCTAGCTAGCTGCGACTCCCCCACCCCAAAGGTCATCCACTTTTTCACCTGCACCTGTGACTGACGCTGATTAATTGAAGTGATAAACGGCAAAATATGATCGAGCATCATGCGCTTGAGTTCGTGAGGCACTCCGGGGGTAAAGATAAGCCAAGCGCGATTGTGTTTGACTCGAAAACCACAGGCGGTACCCACAGGGTTATCGATCATCACTGCACCACTTGGCAGCATTGTCTGTTTGCGATTGTTGTCCGTCATAGGGCGGCCGCGAGCAGCCCACCAAGCCGAGAGTTTGTCGTACCATTCTTGGTTAAGCTCGAGCTCGACGCCCATGGCTTTGGCCATGGCTTGTGCTGATAAATCATCGTCAGTGGGCCCCAAACCACCGTTAACTAGAATCACATCGGCCTGTTGACTGCGATGATTAAACACTTCAACGAGATCGTCCATGCGATCCCCCACTGTCGTTTTGCGACTGAACTCAAGCCCAACATCTTGCAACTGATTAGCCAGCCAAGTCGCATTGGTATCGGTAATTTGCCCCGACAAGACTTCTTCACCAGTACAGATAAGCTCAATATTCATGGGGTTATCGTCTTCCGTTTGTTAAATTTTTGGTCATCCAGACTAGCACGAAACTCGATTTGGCGAACACCAAAACCCAGTCAAAAATTAACCCTGTGCTAATACTGTTTACTCAGCCAGCAGCGCTTGATTGAGATCAATTTGACTACCCTATAAGGGTGAAGCTCGATTACAAGTATCTAAAAAAATTCAGATCCCTTTGCGAAACTTGGATCTAAGTCACGCTACAACTTTGCCACTGAGTGGGAAGCATGACTTATAATATGAACATGATTTGGTCAGACCTGAGTTTCTCAAAAACGATTAGAAACTCTAAAGACGGAACTCAGACCAAACGATTTTTGATGACATTTTAGGAGACTGCCATGAATTGGCGTGCAATTTTTAAACCTAGTGCCAAGTACTCGATCTTTGCACTTTTAGCCGTGGGTATCATTGTTGGTGTTGTTGGTTACTTCACCACTCAGCAAGTTCTACACGCAACCAGTACTGATGAGTTCTGTATGTCCTGTCACAGCAACCACTCACTGAAAGACGAAGTGTTGGCCTCTGTTCACGGTGGCGGTAAGAGCGGTATCGTTGTTGAGTGTCAGCAGTGTCACGTTGCTCAAGACCCATTTGGTTACCTGAAGAAGAAAATCATCGTATCTAAAGACGTAATCGGTTACCTGACTATTGACGGCTTTAACACTCAAGAGTGGTTAGAAGAGAACCGTGCTGAGCAAGCTGAACTGGCTGCTCGATACTTCCGTCAAATCGATTCTTCTACTTGTCAGAACTGCCACAACCGCATTTACGAAGACCAGCCAGAAACCATGAAGAAAATGGCTGTTAAGATGCACACTCGTAACTTCGAAGCCAAAGGTACAGAGAAGTACAAGACTTGTATCGACTGTCACCAAGGTGTTGCTCACCCATTCCCTCGCGAAGGTAAGTCACCTAAGTTCCGCGCTGCTAAGTAAGCCGAACTGAACCTGTCTCAAAACGCTCGCCAATTGGCGAGCGTTTTTTTATGGGCGACTGACAATTCTCAATGTGTTTTTAGCCAGCCTGAGTGAAGTTATAGGCTTTACCCATACTGGCCAAAGTTATGATTTTACTAACAGGAGCGACCGGTAAAACCGGATTTGCGCTAGCCCAACGACTAAGCCGTCAAGGCACTCCCTTTCGAGTTAATCTGCGCAATAGCGAGCAAGCCAATCGTTTTAGCGGCATGGGCTGTGATATTGTCGTCGGCGATCTCACCAAGCCACAGGCACGTCGCCAAGCATTGGCAGGTGTCGAGCAAGTCTGCTTGATTTTGGCGAACTTTGAAGGTCAGCAAGCCACCGAGCAGGCCATCATTCAAGAAGCCGCGGAGCAAGGCGTGCAACGAGTAGTCAAACTCTCGTCCATAGAAGCTCACCCTGACATCAAAGCTCGAATTCCGCAAAGCCATTTTCAAGTGGAGCAGAGTCTCAAAGCCAGCGGTTTGGACTATTGTATGGTGCGCCCCAATTTCTTTATGCAGAACTTGTTGGCCAATATGCCAAGCATTCAACAAAACGGCTCGTTCAGCTACCCAGCCGCCGGTGCACGCACAGCCATGATAGATATTGAGGATGTGGCAGATTTCATGGCAGCCGTGCTACAAGATAGAAGCCTGCGAGACCAAAGTTTTGATATCAGTGGGCCTGAGATTTTGAGTTTCGAGCAAGTCGCCACAACCATAGGCCAACAGCTTGGGCGAGAAGTGGCTTTTCAGGCTTGTAGTGCTAAAGATTTAGAAGACAAACTGAAAGGCTATTTAGACCCATGGCAAACCGAGGCCGTGGTGGAATTGCTTAGCGACTTGGTGCTCGATCAGTCCGCACGACTCAGTGATGATTTTGAAGCCGTACTGAAAAGGCCGCCAAGATCCTTACAAGAGTTTGTCGCCGGCAGCCCGGCCTTTAACTAGGCCACTGCTCTATGGCAGAGAGCGCAGCAGTTCTGCCAAGTTGGTAGGATGCCTCTACTTTGGCTGAGCTTCGGCTCAAACGACTCAATTTGAGCCCTTCTGGCGGGCACACTTCCAAAACCTTAACACCCTGTGGTGGATTGCGAATTAAATCTAAGGTTGCGTTGTACTCATGCGCTCTTTGATTCAGGCGCCTTGCCACTAAAGGAGAGCTCTTGAGCAAAGCGTTAGTGATAAAGTCGGTCTTAGTGTGCGGCTTTCGATAGCTCTTTGGTTGGCTGCGGATCACCATAATTTGAGTAGCTCCCTGCTCGATCGCTTTTGCAACCGGTATCGAATCAGCCACACCACCGTCCACATAAGTTTGACCATTAAGCTCAACGCCATTGCGATAATATCCAGGTAAAGCGCTACTGGCCTTCATGGTATCGGCAAGACTCTCAGGCGTCGCTAAATGGTACTCAGCCTCTGCGGTGCTCTGATTGGTAACCACCAGATAAAATGGCCGCCCGTCCGCTTGCATAGCATTGTGATCAATACCCAATTCTCTGAGAGTTATCTCCCACATCCAATCTAGGTCGATAAGATCGCCACCCCGTAAGAACTGCCAAGGGCGTACAAACTCTCTTCGAAGCGCGTAGTCTGTGTATATCTTATGATTTCGCCCTGGCATCTTAGCCTGGTAAGCCCCAACATTGGTCGCTCCAGATGACACACCCCAAAGGCTATCAAACGGCGAGAAGTCCTTCTCTAGAAAGACATCCAGCACACCACAAGAAAAAGCCCCTCGCAGCGCACCACCTTCCACTATCAGAGCACGAGGCCCAACTCTATCCATGTTCGTATTCCTAACCAAGACGCAGAAGATTCTATCAGCGATCCATTAAGATTAAACCAGTCCTTCTATACTCAATAGGAGTAACCGCCGGTTATTAGCTCTAGTCAGCAGGTACTAAAGGCTCGAGAATTATAAGCTCGAAGAGAGCTCACATGGGGGTGAGGAAGAACGACGCAAAGCGTCGCAGCTGACGAACGCGGAACGAAGTGGAGCTGGGACCCCTGCGGCGCTCGGTGTTGATTTAGTATGCAGAATAAAAACCGCAGGCGGCTGACCGCGAGGGTAGGACACCGTGAGGTGTCCAATACGAAAAAAGCCCCTGTCGTTAGACAGGGGCTGTTTCGTATTTGGTGCCTGGCGGTGACCTACTCTCACATGGGGAAACCCCACACTACCATCGGCGCTATTGCGTTTCACTGCTGAGTTCGGAATGGGATCAGGTGGGTCCACAATGCTATGGCCGCCAAGCGTATTTTGCGTCATTCACTTCGTCTTATGCCATTGCGGCGAAGCGTATGAAAACTGGTGCTGATAGGCAGATTTGAACTGCCGACCTCACCCTTACCAAGGGTGCGCTCTACCAACTGAGCTATATCAGCGAAAATAAAACCCCAGCTTTCGCTGAGGCTTATTTTGTTTGAAGCCTGGCGGTGACCTACTCTCACATGGGGAAGCCCCACACTACCATCGGCGCTATTGCGTTTCACTGCTGAGTTCGGAATGGGATCAGGTGGGTCCACAATGCTATGGCCGCCAAGCA
>NZ_NRIR01000008.1 GCF_002282855.1 Paraferrimonas sedimenticola
AACTAGGTTCTAGACCCTGCTGCAATCGCCTTGCGAAGCTGCTCTGCCGTGTCAGTGGATGCGCATTATAGGGAGCTCAGATTTGCGCGCAACCCCTTTTTCAAGAAAAAAGATCGCTTGGCGATCTTTTGCTCAAAACCGGGGATCCAACGGCCGTTTTGCTGAAATATTGAACTATCGTTCTTGGTTTATTGGACAAAAGCACAAAATTTGACGGGTTTTTGACCGTTGAGACTAGAGCCAAGGCCCAATTTTTATTAGTATCCTAGATTGCGCAACAGAATCTTGAAAGCGCTGCCACACAATAACAACATAAGAGAAATAATAATGGCGAAACCATTGTTGATTGCAGGGATCCTCGCGGTGATCGGCGCAGCCGTGATCCATTTTACCGGTCTTCTATCATCTGCCGCTTTAGCCTTTGCCCTTGGCGCCGTAGTAACGGCGTTGGTTTACCAATTCACCAGTTCAACCGATGTCGCTGAACAGAACAGCATGACCCTTTACGTTGGTAACTTGCCTTACCGTGTACACGAAGGGGAAGTTAAAGCCCTTTTCGCAAGCTACGGCTCGGTTCAGTCGGTACGCTTAGTTCGCGATCGCAAGACTGGACGCCGTAAAGGCTTTGGTTTTGTCGAGATGAACGAAGACGGTGCTAAAAAGGCGATGAGTAAACTCAACGACTTCATTTTCCAAGAACGCACTTTGAAAGTTCGCGAAGCCAAGTCGCAAGACAGCGATAGTAAATAAGCCTCAGTGCTAATGAAAACAAGCGCCTTTATGGCGCTTGTTTGTTTTTAAGAGGCGTAACTCTTTAAATAGGTATTGAGTGCTGGCGGCAATTCAGCTCGAGTATGGGAAAACTCGAATCTCTTATTAAAGCCAAAGTTCTCAGCATCCGTATCCACTAATAGCGCCGCAACCCGATTAGCAATCGCACGCCCCGAGTCCACAATGCGAGTCTCTTCACCAAGCACACTGGCTATTTCATCTCTTAATACTGGAAAGTGGGTACATCCCAACACCAAAGTATCGGCACCAGAGTTGCGAACATTGCTCAGTATCATCTCAAGCTCAACCATGTTCACCGGCTCGCCTGCCAGCTTAGCTTCGGCCATAGCCACCATTTCGGACGCGGCAAATAAGTGCACCTTACAGCCGTTGGCAAAGTCTTCTATTAACTGTTGGGTGTAATCGCGCTTGATGGTTCCTAAGGTTGCCAAAACCGCAATCGAATGATTTTGGGTGAGAGCCGCTGCCGGTTTGATAGCAGGTACCACTCCAACCACAGGAATGGCCAGTCGCTCGCGTAAACTTGGCAACACTAATGTGGACGCCGTATTACAAGCGACGACCACCATACCGGCTCGAGTGTTATCGACCGCTTTACATATTAGCTCGACACAACCATCCACCAATTCAGTTTCGGCCAATCGACCATAGGGCAGACGGGCATCGTCAAACAGATAGTGGATATCGAGCTTAGGCAGTTGGCTGCGGATCTCGGCTACAATGGATAAACCACCCACGCCGGAATCGAATACCAATATAGGAGCGGACACTGATGCTTCCTGCACAATTATTGATTGCCCGTCATTTTTCCACAGCTTTAGACAGGATACAAAGCGCAATCTAACACTGGACAAACACTAACCATTCGCTAGTATTCGCCAGCACATTCTGTCGACGGCTTAAACCACCATGAATTTAGACGATCTCAATCCAGCCAACTACCAAACTCAACTCGAGCAAAAAGCTGAGGAAGTCCGCGATCAATTCGCCGATTTTCGGCCACCAGCGCTAGAGGTATTTGCCTCTGAGCCTGAGCACTATCGCATGCGCAGCGAGTTTCGTGTTTGGCACGAAGGCGATGACCTGTTCTACATCATGTTCGACAAAGCCAAACAGCAGAAAGTACGTTGCGACCAATACTTGCCTGCATCGGCGCTGATAAATCAGCTAATGCCCAAGCTGATTGAAGCTTTGCGCCCTAACGAAGTACTGCGCCGCAAGCTATTCCAGGTGGATTTTTTGTCGACCCTGAGCGGTGAGATTTTGGTAAGCCTGCTCTACCACAAGCCGTTGGATGCCGAGTGGGAGCGCGAAGCTCGCGCTCTTAAAGAGCAATTGAGCAAAGAGTTCACCATTGACCTGATTGGCCGCGCCCGTAAGCAAAAGGTCATTATGGATCGCGATTACGTGGTAGAGCGCCTTAATGTCGATGGGCAGGAGCTTGTCTATCAGCA
Source organism: Paraferrimonas sedimenticola (assembly GCF_002282855.1). Taxonomy (GTDB): domain Bacteria; phylum Pseudomonadota; class Gammaproteobacteria; order Enterobacterales; family Shewanellaceae; genus Paraferrimonas; species Paraferrimonas sedimenticola. The sequence continues at coordinate 2,247 of NZ_NRIR01000008.1, forward strand.
GGTGGAAAACAGCTTTACCCAACCCAACGGCAAAGTCGCCGTCAAAATGCTGGAGTGGGCCATCGATTGTACCCGCGACAGTAAGGGTGACTTACTCGAGCTCTACTGCGGCAACGGCAACTTCAGTTTGGCCTTGGCCAAAAACTTCGACCGAGTGCTAGCCACCGAGTTAGCCAAACCATCGGTTGAATCGGCTCAGTACAACATTGCCGAAAACAAGATCGACAACGTCACTATTATTCGCATGTCAGCAGAAGACTTTAGCCAGGCGATGGCTGGGGTTCGCGAGTTCAATCGCTTGAAAGGCGTGGATCTGAAAAGCTACGACTGTAATACCATTTTGGTCGACCCACCGCGCGCCGGTATCGACGACGAGTCACTCCAGCTAGTGAACCAGTACGACAATATTGTCTATATCTCCTGTAACCCAGATACGCTGGCAGACAATATGAACACTCTAAGCAAGACTCACGAAATTCATCGTTTTGCTTTGTTTGACCAGTTCCCCTACACCCACCATAAAGAAGTGGGTGTTTGGCTTAAGCGCAAAGCCAGCTAACCACTAGTGTTTAGGGCTTAGTGCTTAGGACTTAGTGCCTCAGCGCCTTTAGCCACCATGCGCAACTGCAGCACCAATCGCTCTTTGATGGGTTTGCGTTGCGCCGCTTTCATATCCAGCGCTTCCGCTCCCGAGTGAAATACCAAGGTTACTAGCGCTTCGGCTTGTGCCCAGGCGATGTCTTTGGGACGCTCCGCTTGTTGTTCAATGTAGTGGGCCAGCTCGGCAATGAAGTGGCCAATTTCTCGCGCGACCGCGGCGCGAAATGCTGGAGTGGTACCAGAACGTTCGTGTAATAGAATTCGAAATACGTTGGGGTTAGAGTCGAGCACTTCCATAAAGGTCTCGACGGAGTTGCGAATAACACTGCCACCACTGGCTGCGCGTTGACGACCTTTGCGCATTAACTGGCGCAGTGTCAATCCACCTTCGTCCACCATGGTCAGTCCTAGCTCGTCCATGTCTTTAAAGTGGCGATAAAAAGAGGTGGGCGCAATGCCGGCCTCGCGGGCGACTTCGCGTAAGCTCAAAGACGAAAAACTTCTTTCGGCGCTTAATTGGTTAAACGCAGCGTCGACTAGTGCCCGCCGTGTTTTTTCTTTTTGTTGCGCTCTTACACCCATGTCTCGTCCTAAATAATGCCATTTCGCTCAAGATGATAGCGTAAGCGGCAGTTAATTTCAGCCGCTAAAAAATGCGACTGAGATCAGGTTAGTACTTGCTATTGTGAGCTCAGCTGCCTAGATTAGGCTTACAGTTGTAAGCTTAAATAGAAAGGCATATAAAAATGAAAAAACCCCCGCTGATTTGGCTCAACCTGTTTATCTTCATAGGTAGCGCACTTATTGCTCTAGTCGGCGCGCCTATGTGGGCCTATCAAGTTGGATTTAGCGGCATAGAAATAGGCGTGTTTGTCGCCTTTATTCTGATGAGCGGCTTGTCGATTACCGCCGGCTATCATCGCCTCTGGTCACACAAGGCCTATCAAGCCAACCCTGTAGTGCGCTTTGTGTTTGCATTGGGTGGTGCATTGGCGTTGCAAAACAGTGCGCTGCATTGGAGCTCGGATCACCGCCGTCACCACAAGCACGTGGACGATAATGAAAAAGACCCTTACTCAGCCAAGATGGGCTTTTTCTACAGTCATATTGGCTGGATGATCCGCGAATATCACTCGCAGATTTACCACGACTACAGCAATTGCAAAGACCTGAAAAAAGATAAGATTGTGCAGTGGCAACACAAGCACTACTTGAAGCTCGCCTTTTTTATGAACATTTTGCTGCCAATGATCATAGGGTACTTCACAGGTTCAGTTCTAGGCATGCTGATTCTGGCCGGTGTCACCCGTTTGTTCTTGGTCCATCACAGCACCTTTTTTATCAACTCTCTGGCCCACATTTGGGGGCGTCAGCCATACACGGCTCGCAACACCGCCATGGACAACGACCTACTGGCCTTGCTGACCTTCGGCGAGGGGTATCACAACTTCCACCACATCTTCGAGTACGACTACCGCAACGGCATTCGTTGGTATCAGTTCGATCCAACCAAGTGGTTGATTTGGGCATTATCTAAAGTAGGGCTGGCCAACAAATTACGTCGCACGCCGCAAGAGCGCATCGAAGCCGCGAAAGCCAAAATGCAGCTGCAACGCCAAACCGAATTAGCCCGCAAGCTGGGTGATCAGAGTCTACTAGAGGTGTTGGAAGCCGAGTATGAGGTGTTGGTGGAGCGCCTAACCGCTTACTACCAGGCCAAGCGCGAAAAGTTAGGCAAGGACAGCCAACAAAAATTGGCTCAGTTAAAACAAGCCCTACAACAGCAACAACAGCTGTGGCGACAGTTGCAATTGCAACTGCCGCAACGAGCTTAATTAGCCTAGCGCAGTACCTGCTTTAAGGCCTGAAGGCAAAGCGCCACGTTCTCGGAGCGAGCGCCATAGCCCATCAGGCCGATTCGCCAAGCTTTACCCGCCAAATCGCCAAGCCCCGCACCAACTTCTAAATTGAATTCGTTGAGCAAGCGCCCTCGAATCGCAGCGTCATCGACACCACCGGGGACCTTAACCGTGTTCAACTGAGGCAAGCGGTAATCCGCTTCCACAATGAACTCGATATTCAAATCGGCCAAGCCAGCTGCCAAGGCCTGATGCTGAGCTTTATGACGCGCCCAGGCTTGCTCTAAACCTTCTTCAGCTAACAAGCGTAACGATTCGTGCAAAGCATAAAGCGCATTCACTGGCGCCGTGTGGTGATAGCTGCGTTTGCCATCGCCGCTCCAATAACCCATCACCAAGGATTGGTCTAAGAACCAACTCTGACATGGCGACTTGCGTGCTTTAATCTGCTCCACCGCGCGATCGCTAAAGGATACCGGCGATAAACCCGGCACACAGGACAAACACTTTTGCGAGCCCGAATAAATGGCATCAATACCCCACTCGTCCACTCTAAGCTCCACACCTCCAAGGGAGGTCACCGCATCCACAATCGACAAGCAGTCGTACTGACGCGCCAACGCAGCTAAGGTTTTGGCATCCGACAGCGCACCGGTAGAGGTCTCAGCGTGCACAAAGGCCACGAACTTGGCCTCAGGGTGTGCTTTTAGCGCCGCTTCAACCGCCGTAGGGTCAACCGGCTCGCCCCAAGCGTTGTCCACCACCACAGGTGTGGCGCCCACGCGCTCAACGTTTTGGCGCATGCGCTCGCCAAACACGCCGTTGCGGCACACAATCACGGTATCGCCTGGTTCCACTAGGTTCACGAAACAGGTTTCCATGCCGGCTGAGCCCGGCGCAGATACCGCCAGCGTCATTGGATTTTGGGTTTGAAAGGCGTATTGCAGCAATGCTTTTAGCTCGTCCATCATACGAATAAATTCAGGGTCGAGATGGCCAATGGTCGGTTTGGACAGCGCGTGTACCACCTGCGGATACACATCGGACGGGCCTGGGCCCATAAGCGTGCGTTGAGGTGGAAAGAAAGGCTTAATACTAGGTGCTGAGATCATTGGGGGTCTCCATTTTCCTTATTCTTTTGCAAACCAAACAGGTCGCAAAACAAACGGGTTGCAAATCAAACGGGTCGCAAACCAAACGAGCGAGCTAAACGCTGCGTCTTTACAGCGAGGGTAACAAGCGAGCCGCTTCAGGCAAGCCGCATGTCAAAGTTAGTATTTAAAATCATCAAACGGTCACTATTTACTCTCGCTTTAACGCATTGTAACTCAAAGTAATCGTCAAAACTCATGAGCTAATCTAAAGCACCCCCGTACCCCCATTTCGGTTTGGCCAAACACCCAAACGAGCGGTCCACACACCGGAGGGGAGTAAAAATATAATCTTGTCCTTAACCTGCCTATTGCTAACTCATGGCCTTCCTCCAACAAACCTAAGCTGATTAAATATTGAACTAAAAAGGTGGAAGCTATATTATCGAACTTGAAAGGAATCATAATGTTAAGAAGGACTTAGCTGTATGAAAACATACGCCAATATGAAGCTGCTCACCCCCATTATTCTTGGAATCACCCTCGCAGGCTGCTCCGACTCAAGCGATGAATCGCCCGACGTTGGTGCCTCTTTTACCAACCCAGAAATGCAAGCCTGCTTGGAGAGCTCTCTGTTACACCATACCTCTATTGAAGACATTTATTCATTTGATTGCGGAGTGCTTGAAAACCCGCTAGAGCTAAACCAGTTGCCAAACTTGAAGTCTGTGTATATCAGCCACGGTACTCACAGTAGTGACGCACTCGACCTAAGTGGGCTTACGACAATCACAAGGTTTTCGCTAAGGAATTACACGCTTGATAAGCTAATTCTTGGCGACAACCCAGCTCTAGAGTACCTAAGTGTCGTTCACTTAGAGTCTGAAGACATAGACAGCAGACTAAAAAACCTTGACTTGAGCGGGGCTACGGCAATCGATGATTTTCACCTACGAGGGACTACCATCGAAACGCTTGACCTAAAGTACAATCCAGAAGTTAGGAGCATGACTATTTGGGACTCAGCACTGAGCACTCTTTCGCTTTCCCAAGCCACTGAACTAGAGAGAATCACTATCTATGAATCCCAACTAACGAGTCTGGATACATCCGTAGCTTCCAACCTAGAAAGCGTAGCTGTAAGTCGCTCGCCATTGGCATTGGTTGACCCCAGCAACAACATTTATCTAACCCACTTTCAGGTTAACGACGGCCAGATAGAATCCGTACGCTTTGACAATCATCCATCCCTAATATGGGTCGACCTGAGGGGTAATCCACTCGACGAAGCTACCAAATCCCACCTAGACAGCCTTGGTATAGAGGCTCGCTACTAACAGAAACGGCAGCGGGTAGACGGGTAGTCCTACTTGTTTACTCGCATTTCCGAAGTGCTCTCGTATACTCCAAACGTTAGAAATCGCCTCCTAGCCCCTGCTATTAAGGCATCTTTGATATAAATTTTATATCTCCACCCCCCTTGAAAAATCCTCCCATCACGCGCACACGCACCATCCCAAAAACTAATCACAGGCCTTAAATTAGAGAAAGCTCCAGAAGTGTGAACCTCGCCATTGAACAATAATTCCTACTAGTATCTAATGGTAGTTGACCATAAGGTCAAGCTAAATTAAAACGTCTCAAATTAACCGGCGCACTTCCTGACATACTCTGGAGGTGGATTTTTTATGCAAAAAAACTGACAAGGCTAGCTCAAGATAAAGCTGGCCGACTATAGGAGGATTCGAAAGAATGACAACAAAAATCGTAAGTCTGAATCCAAGTACACTGATTCCTAATCAAGCCCGCGGATTCTTGCCTGACGGCTCAATATACTTGGACGATACAACTGTCGAGCAGTTACGAAAAGAGGAGCAGAAAGAGCCAATCTTGGTCTACTGTGTGCAGGGTGACTTCCATCTTGTTAATGGCCATCACCGTGCAGAAGCTTGCTCCCGTAACGATGTACCTGTTCTAGCTGAAGTACATCACGACAAGACCCTTTCAGATGTAAATCGTGACGCCTCATTATCTAATTTTCGCAATATAACCAATGCGTTGGTAGATAAGAGGCAGCGTGAGCACATGGTTTGGCACTTCTTGCGTAAAGGCTGTGCTGACGGTCTAACTCGCGACGATTTGTTTGAGCTGTTCGGCGGTGGTGATGTAACAGATAACGCTATCAAAGCTCGGTACACTGTTTACCGATTCTTGGTTGAGAATGGCTTGCCTGTTCCGCCTCGTTACGCAGAGGCTCAAGGCCAAAAGCGCGACTTTGAAAATGGTTTGTCTGATGGTCAACGCCATCGTATTAAGGCTGATATTGAGACCGTTAACTCTATACTCCGTGAAGTCCGAGACTTGGATAACGCATCCGCCGAACTGTTGATTAACGGCTTTTACAAGTTGGGCATCTTACGCCGTGTCGAGGTATCCAAAGCCGCTGCCAAAGAACGACAGAAACCAGAGTTTCAAGAATCTGTGACCCGACATAATGAAGCCCTGATTGAGTTCCAGCGTAAGCAACTAGTTGAACAAGAAACTGCTAAAATGCTGTTCTGTCTTACTAAGACCGCTGACCAAGCCTTGATTGACCGATTAGACCCAGTGACAGAGAAGCGTTTGTATAGCCAACTCAAAGATAAGTATGACCCTGAGCCCGAGTTTGTGGCTCCTCGCTGTCCTGATACTGGTGAAGTGTTGTTGTAGTAGCTAACTCTAAAATCGAAACCAAAATGACGCGGGCCGTAACTGGCATGGTTAGGTATCAGCCGCTGATATTATCTGACCTGACTGTACCGTGATAATCAAGGCGTAGTCTTTGGATGGGAGGGTAATGAGCCTGGCTCTGTTCGACCTGTTGCTCATGGTACAGTCATTCCTGATAGCAACATCTGATTCTGGCTACTCTAGACGAAACAAAGGGGCTTCCGTGATGGTTGCCCCTGTGTCTACTCTGTACAGGATTCTGTCTACTTTTTTGTGATGGTGACGAAATCCAGACAGGATTGAAGTCTTTACTCCGGCCTAGACCACTTCAACTTAGTCCGTCCTTTAACCTCGATGGATTCCACTTCCCCATTGTCTTTTCTTGTGGCCTTGACCAGCATCGTGAACTTACTCGGTTTCTCAATCACAATTTTGCTGAACGTCTGACACAGTAGTCGGTTGAACTCAATTCTCTCTTGAGTTTGAGAGGCGTCAACCACCTTGCCCATGTCGAGCGCGTTCCAGTCAATCTTTAACTGTGGGACGTCAATATTAGTTGGTTCCATGATTTCAAGCTCTGCTCTCTTAGCTTCCAGTCGAAGCAGTGCCGCCTCAAGTCCTTTTGATGGTTGCTGAACTATTTGCTCCACTAAGCGGTCGATGGATGTATCAAGTTTTGTGATTTCGCTATTAATCTGCGCCTGAGTCATCCCGTCTCGATTAGGTATCAAGTCAATTGTTTTACCCAGCACACACAAGGCATGGTCAAGCCTGTCGCTACTGGCTCCACCTCCTTTACACGTCTTCATCTCTGCATCAGTTGCCCTGAGGTGTTTAAAACCTGAGGCGCAGCGGTACACAATCTTACCGGTAGGTTTTGAGTCAACGGAATTGGGTGGGACGACTCTAAAGTTACTGACCATATTCGAGCCACAAACAGCGCAGACAAAAAGGCCAGCATATGGGTTGTAGAACTTAGCGCTAGTTCGTTTAACTGAACGCTCTATTCGTCTAGCCTGAAACCTCTCAAACTCTTCTTCGGTCAGCAGCCTTGGGTAATACCCAGTAATGGTGTGGCTTTCCCCTTTGAGGTTGATACGGTGCTCGCCAATCATAGCTCTACCGGTCCCGAAGAACTTCTGCATCCCTCTAGTTGACCATGGTTTACTTGGGTAGTCCCGTTTAAGTTGAGTGACTATTTCATCAATCGTCACGCCTTGGGCGTATTGCTGCGCTGCCCACTGAGCTGCATCAAACAGCTTTGACGGTCTAACATAGCCACTCTTGGCCGTTACCCAGAAAGGATGGCTATTGCCGTTTACCACTGCCTTTCGGTATCCGTCTTCATCAACGTCGAGTCCTGCTTGCGACTCTTGAATGCGAAGTCTAGCTGCCTGCGTAATCCGCTCAGATTTTTTAGCAGATTCTTGGTGCGCCAAATCTAGTGACAATGCCATTTTAATGATATCTGTTAGCCCTGATGTTGGGTCGGTCAGCGTTTTGGTATTGTCATACAGGTGGTTGTCCATTGAGGTGTAAATGCGCAGTCCTGCGTTGATTATGCTCATCAGCATAGGTACGGAGTCATACACCTTTTGGCGGCTTAACCGGTCGGCATTTGTCACAACCAGAATTGAGCCTTGTGCAATCTCACCACTGTGCAACAGGTTCAAAATTCTGCTTAACTCTGAGCCTTCTTTTAGGTTGTCTCCCTTGAACGCAGACTTACCCTCATCGGAAAACACTCGGTTATCGATGGGTAGTCCATGCTGTTCAGACAGGCGTTCTAGCAACGCTTGGTCGCGCTGTTGTTGCAGACCCGTACCGCTCACCTGTCGTTCAGTAGAAACGCGTTGATAAGTGATTATGGTTGGCTGTATAGCCAAGCGAGTGCTGTCTTCGGTGGTCATCTTTACCTCAAACTAGACCATTACTTAAAGACTAACTATAGCACTCGCTAAAGCTAAAGCGGCTCATGTTGTGGTTAAAGTGCGAAGCAGTCCAACTAGTCTTGTTGTTGCAAGTCTCGCTGCACCGTTTCAGGCACTATGTCGTAGCGGTTAAAGCTCATTTCAAACAAGCCCTCACCACCTGTCATCGACTTCAACCGAGTGGCGTAATCCGACAAGGTTGCCAATGGTGCCTCGGCGTTAATATCGACCTTTTGATTGGCCTTCGCTTCGGTACCACAGACCATGGCGCGATTGGCACTCAAGTCACCAGTGATGTCTCCCAGACGCTGCTGAGGTACGGTCACTTTAAGCTCCACAATCGGTTCAAGGATCACCGCATCGGCCAAGCGAGCGGCCTCTTGGAAGGCTTTCTTACCCGCCATCACAAAGGCAATCTCTTTCGAATCGACACTGTGGTGCTTGCCATCGAGCAAAGTCACCCGCACATCTTGCAGCGGGAAGCCGGCGACCACACCTTGAGCCATGGCTTCGCGAACCCCTTTCTCCACTGCCGGGATGAAAGGCCCGGGAACCGCACCGCCAACCACCTTACTGACAAACTCAAAACCCGCGCCGCGCGCCAGAGGTTCGATTTGAATCTCCACTTCGCCAAATTGACCGGCACCACCGGACTGTTTCTTATGGCGATATTTGGCCTTAGCGGGTTTTTGAATGGTCTCGCGATAAGCGACACTTGGCTCAGAGGTTTCCATGTCCAAATGGAAGGTATCATGGGCTTTTTCCAAGGCTACTTGCACGTGCATATCGCCCAAGCCACTTAACACCATTTGATGGTCGCGCTCGCTGTGACTGACCTGCAAGCTAGGGTCTTCGCTCACCAACTTACCCAGTACTTCGGCAATTTTTTGCTCATCGCCGCGACGTTTGGGCGTTAGCGCTAAGCCGTACAAAGGTTGCGGGAAGCGCAATTGGCGAGGATGCCAATCGTCAGCATCGTGGCTGGCGTGAACTATGGCGTCCACATGCAGCGCATCGATTTTAGTCAGAGCGACGATATCACCGGCCACGGCCTGTTCGACCTCGACCTGCTTTGCTCCTTGTAGGCGTAGAATGTGGTTTACCTTAATTGGCTTGCGCTCATCACCGACAAACAGCTTGTCACCATTTTGGATCTTGCCTTGAATAACCCGCAATGCCGCCACTTTACCCACGTAAGGGTCGATATTGATGCGGAAAACATGGGCCAACGCGGGCGCATCTACATCCGGCAGTAAATCTTCGACCTCGACGCTCTCGCCATCGCCCTGATACAGCTGCGGATGGGTACCTTCAAACGGGTTAGGCAACAGCATTTCCATCAACTGCAATATCGCTTCAATACCTATGTCTTGCTCGGCACTGGCAAAGCAAACGGGCACCAGATGACCGCTTTTTAGTGCCAATTCCAGCGGTGCATGCAACTGCTGCTCGGTAAGATTTTCACCTTGCTCGAGATACAGCTCCATCAGCGCATCGTCTTCCTCGACCACCACGTCCACCAGCGCGTCATGGCATTCCATCACATTGCCAAACAGCGGTGTACTTTGCGCTTCAGGGGCGAAATAGCAATCGGCGACGCCATTTTGTGTAGGCAAATTAACTGGCAAACAGCGACTGCCAAATCGCTGCTGAATTTGTGCCAGTAACTCAGGCAACTTGTCTGGATGACCGTCGATGTGGTTTATCACCATCAAAATCGCTTTACCCTGACGTCTGGCCTCTTCAAAGGCGCGCTGGGTTACCGCTTCGATACCCTGTCCGGCATTTATCACCAGCAACACAGACTCTACCGCAGGTAAGGGCAACATAGCGCGACCGAAAAAGTCCGGCAGTCCTGGGGTGTCAATCAAGTTAATGTGGCAGTGGTGATAATCGAGGTTTAGGAAGGATGGTTCGAGACTGTGATGATGTGCTTTTTCTTGCGCGGTGAAGTCCGCGTGATTAGTACCTTTGTCGACCCTGCCTCGACTGCGGATGGCTTGCGCCGCGTATAGCAGGGCTTCAAGTAGAGAGGATTTGCCACTGCCGGAGTGTCCGAGCAGAGCGATATTCCTCAGTTGGCGAGTTCCATAATCGGACATGAGGGGCCTCCTTGAGATCTCAAATCGCAACAACTAGAACCAGTATAGAAACTCGTGCAGCTAGGGACTTGATTCAGCTCAAGAAAAATGTCGCTTTTTTGAGCGATGCGATTAACTCAAAAACGCTTGATATCCGGGTGAGGTGCTCTCGTCTTGATAGACCAATCCGAGCTCTGTTAAAAACTGCTGAAACGCGCTTTGCTCAGCGTCTGGCACTTCAAAACCCACTAGCACGCGACCAAAGGCAGCACCGTGATTGCGGTAGTGAAACAAACTGATATTCCAGCGCCCGCCAAGGGTGGTTAAAAAGCGCTCCAAGGCTCCGGGATGCTCGGGAAATTCAAAACTGTACAAACGCTCTTTGATTTCTACCGGCGGTCGGCCGCCAACCATGTAGCGAATGTGCTGTTTGGCTATCTCGTCTTGGCTGAGATCCAACACGCGATAATCCGCCGCCTGCAAACGCTCAATCAGATCTTGCAGTCCCGACTGCTCAGGGCTGGTTCTAAGCCCGACAAACACTTGCGCTTGTTCACGACTGGAAAAACGATAGTTAAACTCGGTCACCGCGCGGCCGCCGAGCATTTGGCAAAAGGCCAAAAAGCTGCCGGGACGTTCGGGGATTTGCACCGCTAATACCGCCTCGCGGCCTTCGCCCAACTCGCAGCGCTCGGAAACGTAACGCAAACTGTGGAAATTGACATTGGCACCAGAAAGCACCGCCGCCGCCTGCTGATACTCTTCATCGGTTTCGGCCAAATAGCGCTTTAGTCCAGCTAAAGCCAGTGCTCCCGATGGCTCAGCAATGGCTCGAGTATCTTCAAAGATGTCTTTTACCGCAGCACAGATTTCATCGGAAGTAACGGTCACCACGCTATCCAAGCACTCTTGTGCCAATGCAAAGGTCTTCTCGCCAATGCGCTTGACCGCAACACCGTCGGCAAACAAACCCACTTGAGATAGATCCACCGGCTCGCCAGCATTAAGGGCTTGCTGCAAACAGGCCGACTCTTGCGACTCGACCCCAATCACTTTCACATGAGGTAGCAGAGCTTTGTAGTAAGCCGCCATACCCGCCGCAAGCCCACCGCCGCCGACCGGCACAAATACCAACTGAAGCTGACGGTTTTGCTGCACCATTTCTTGGGCCACGGTGGCTTGCCCAGCAATGACGTTGAGATCGTCAAAGGGGTGAATGTAACTACGGCCTTGTTGTTCAGACAGTGACTTGGCATGAGCATTGGCCTGATCGAAACTGTCGCCATGCAGCACCACTTCGGCACCTAGGTTCACAACCGCATCGACTTTGATGTCTGGCGTGGTGGTGGGCATTACAATCACCGCCGAACAGCCACGCGACTTGGCCGCCAGCGCCACCCCTTGAGCGTGGTTGCCGGCAGATGCAGCCACCACACCAGCATCAAGCTGAGCTTGAGATAAGTGAGCAATGCAGTTGTAGGCACCGCGCAATTTAAACGAGTGAACCGGTTGGCAATCTTCGCGCTTAAGTTGCACCTCAAGCCCTAAGCGTTGACCTAGCTTGGTCATACTTTGCAGCGGAGTCACCTCAGCTACGTCATAGACCTTGGCCAGTAAGGTTCGCTGCAGCATTTGTTGCGCGCTGGTCAACGCCGATTCAGGCATGGCTAGTCTCCTAGCTTTGACAAATCACGTACCGCGCCTTTATCGGCACTGGTGGCCAGTAGCGCGTAGGCTTTAAGCGCCGGAGACACCACCCGCTCGCGCTTCGCCGGCTTCCACGGCTGCGCACTTTGCTCCATCTCGGTGCGACGAGCCGCCAGCTCGTCATCGCTAACTTGTAATTGGATACTGCGGTTTGGAATATCAATAGCAATCGCATCGCCGTCTTTCACCAAAGCAATGGTGCCACCGGAGGCTGCTTCTGGTGATACGTGGCCAATGCTCAGACCCGAGGTACCGCCGCTAAAGCGACCGTCGGTGATCAAAGCACAGTCTTTGCCCAGACCGCGAGATTTTAGGTAACTGGTGGGGTAGAGCATTTCTTGCATGCCAGGACCGCCTTTAGGTCCTTCGTAGCGGATCACCACCACGTGCCCGGCTTTCACTTCACCACCAAGAATACCGGCCACCGCATCATCCTGACTTTCATAAACAATAGCGGTGCCATTAAACACCAAGCACTCTTCGTCTACGCCGGCGGTTTTTACGATACAGCCGTTATCCGCCAGATTGCCATTGAGTACCGCAAGCCCGCCTTCTTGGCTAAAGGCTTTGTCTAAACGGCGAATACAACCGTTTTCACGGTCCACATCTAACGTGTCCCAACGACAAGACTGCGAGAAAGCCTTGGTGGTTGGAATCCCCGCAGGCCCGGCGCGATAAAAGTCTTTGACGGCATCGCTAGCACTTTGGCAAACGTCGTACTCAGCCAATACTGCTTCGAGCGAATCACCGGCCACATGGCCCACTTGAGTGTGCAGCAAGTCCGCCCGTTGCAGCTCGCCCAAAATCGCCATCACCCCACCAGCACGGTGCACATCTTCCATGTGATAGTCTGGTGTCGACGGGGCCACTTTACACAGATGAGGCACGCGGCGAGACATGCGGTCGATGTCGTCCATGGTGAAGTCCACACCGGCCTCTTGGGCCGCGGCTAGCAAGTGCAGCACGGTATTGGATGAACCGCCCATGGCGATATCCAGCGCCATGGCGTTTTCAAAGGCTTGGAAGTTGGCGATGTTGCGCGGCAGCACACGCTCGTCATCGTTTAGATAGTAACTCTGACAAAGCTCAACGATGCGCTTACCGGCAGTCAGAAACAGCTGCTCGCGATCGGCGTGAGTGGCCAACATGGAACCATTGCCCGGTAGGGATAAACCCAGGGCTTCGGTTAAACAGTTCATCGAGTTGGCGGTAAACATGCCCGAACAAGAGCCGCAGGTAGGACAGGCGCTACGCTCAATCGCCTTGGTATCCTCATCGGAGACAGACTCATCGGCGGCGGCCACCATGGCATCCACCAAGTCGAGCTTAATTAGTTTATCCGACAGACGCGTCTTACCCGCTTCCATCGGACCGCCAGAGACAAACACCACAGGAATGTTTAGACGCAGCGCGGCCATTAGCATTCCCGGAGTGATTTTGTCGCAGTTAGAAATACACACCATGGCATCGGCACAGTGGGCATTGACCATGTACTCCACCGAGTCGGCAATCAACTCGCGGCTGGGCAGACTATACAGCATGCCGCCGTGGCCCATGGCAATACCGTCATCCACGGCAATGGTGTTGAATTCTTTGGCAATGGCGCCGGCCTCTTCAATAGCACCGGCCACCAACTGACCCATGTCCTTTAGATGGACATGGCCAGGAACGAATTGAGTAAAGGAATTCACCACCGCAATAATGGGTTTGCCAAAGTCCTGTTCTTTTACCCCTGTCGCCCGCCATAGGGCGCGAGCGCCGGCCATGTTGCGGCCTTGAGTACTGGTGGCTGAACGTAGTTTTGGCATGGTCAATTCCTTACATCTAATTCGGAGTTACATGGGAGTCGTTAGGCTTCGTTGACGTAATCTAGCCAACCCCATTTGTCTTCAGTGGTGCCATCAAACAGACCAAAGAAGGCTTTTTGCATTTGCGCTGTGATCGGGCCGCGTTTGCCCTCGCCCACAGGTATTTGGTCAACGCTGCGAACCGGTACGATCTCGGCAGCGGTGCCTGTCATAAAGATCTCATCCGCTAAGTACATAGATTCGCGCGGCATGGCTTGTTCTACCACCTTGAAACCCGCTTCTTGAGCCAAAGTCATGATGGTGTCGCGAGTAATGCCCGGCAAAATCGCCGCGGTCACAGGTGGGGTGTACAAAACGCCATTTTTAACGATGAACAAGTTCTCACCGGCACCTTCAGAGATGCAGCCATTGTTATCCAGAGCGATGCCTTCTTTATAGCCGTGGCGCTTGGCTTCGCGAGAGATCAATTGAGAAGATAGGTAGTTACCACCGGCTTTGGCACCGGTAGGCATGGTGTTTGGTGCTAAGCGGTTCCAAGAAGTCACAGCCACATCAACACCGGCTTCCATGCTCTCTTCGCCCAAGTAGGCCCCCCATTCAAACGCCGCAACAATCACTTCAGCATCAGCGTCTAGCGGTGGGGTTAGGCCCAGACCCACATCGCCAATAAAGGCCATCGGACGAATATAAGCACTGCTTAGATTGTTCTTGGCAACCGCATCTTTACAAGCTTGGTTGATCGCTGCCTGATCATACGGCACGTTCATGCGATAGATTTTGGCCGAATCGAACAAACGCTGGGTGTGCTCTTTTAAGCGAAACACCGCGGGTCCCTTTGGCGTGTTGTACACGCGCACGCCTTCAAACACAGAAGAACCGTAGTGCAAAGCGTGAGACATCACGTGCACAGTCGCTTCTTTCCAAGGGATAAGTTTGCCATTAAACCAAATGTATTCTGCCGTTGTGGACATGCTTATTACTTCCTATTTTTTTAGTTATGCCGTTGCGCTGGCTTGCATGGTTTCCAACTGTGCAACCTGACACTCGTTAACGTCAACCAGTTTCAGCAGTTGATGTTGCAATAATTGTATAGAGCGTTGCGAACAGACGGTGAGCTTCATTACGCCAGCATTGGCACTAGGGTAGCGCATATCCATCTCGGTTACCGCAAAACCTCGATGACGAGTGACACGAAGGATCCGCTCCAATACTTCCGGGCGAGAACGAAACTGTACTGTTAGCTGATGATTCATGGGTTTGCCTCCATCATTTGCGAGTTTGCAGCACCTGGCGGTACCAAAGGCCAGACTTGTTCAAATTCGGGAATACACACGTGCAAAATGAACGCGTGCTCTGAGTTCAGCAGCGCGTTTAAGCCCTGCTCTACTTGGTCGGCACGCTCGATGCGCATGCCGTCGATATCAAAGGCCGCCGCTAGCGCCACAAAGTCCGGGTTATCGGATAAATCGGTTTCGCTGTAACGGGCTTCAAAGAAGAGTTCTTGCCATTGGCGCACCATGCCGAGACGCTGGTTGTCCAACAGTAAAATTTTCACCGGTAATTTACGGCGCTTAATGGTGGTCAGCTCTTGCACGTTCATCATGAAAGAACCGTCGCCGGATACCGCCACCACTTGCGCTTGCGGGCGCGACAGCTGAGCACCAATTGCCGCTGGCAGACCAAAGCCCATGGTGCCCAAACCGCTGCTGGACAGGTGATCTTCGGGACGGCGGAACCACATGTGTTGTGCCACCCACATCTGATGCTGGCCCACATCGCAGCTCACGACAGAGTCACCACTCAAGCGATCCGCTAGACTTTTCAGCAAAGCTGGCGCGTAAATACTCTCACCATCCGTGCTGTAACCTTCTGGGTAGCTCACCGCGCCTTCGGCTTTTAATTGTTCACAGGTTTTCTGCCAATCGCTGATGGTCAGTTTTGAGCCAATGGCGGTTAACGCTTGAGACAAATCGCCAATCAGCGACACATCGGCGGCGCGACGCTTGTCGATTTCGGCCGGGTCGATGTCGATGTGTATTACCTTGGCATTCGGTGCGAATTCTTCGAGCTTACCCGTGACACGGTCGTCAAATCGGGCACCGGCGACCACTAACAAATCGCACCCCTGCACCGCCAAGTTAGCCGCTTTGCCGCCGTGCATGCCCAGCATGCCTAAAAATCCTGGCATTGTCGGTTGCAGGCAGCCGATGCCTTTAAGCGTGGTCACCGAAGGGATGCCGGTTTGTTTGATAAAGGCTTTCACTGCGGCAGTAGCACCTGAACTCACCGCACCGCCGCCCAAATACAGAATCGGCTTGTCAGCATTGGCCAGCAGCTCACGTGCCTCACTCAGCTTTTGCTCTTCCAAACTAGGGGCTTCGTCGGCCAATAACAGCGGTGCTTTGTAATCGATCATCGCCTGCTGCACGTCTTTGGGCACATCCACCAACACAGGGCCTGGACGACCACTCGCCGCCAGCTCAAAGGCTTGATACAGAGTGTCCACCAACTCGTTGGGCTCGGTCACCAAAAAGCTGTGTTTAGTGCAAGATAGCGACATCCCCAACACGTCCATTTCCTGAAAAGCATCGGTGCCAATGAACGGACTTGGTACTTGGCCGGTGATCGCCACCATGGGAATTGAGTCCATCATGGCATCCGCCAACGCAGTCACTAGGTTGGTGGCACCTGGGCCTGAGGTGGCCAAGCAGACTCCGGTGCGACCAGAAGCGCGGGCGTAACCCAGAGCGGCAAAGGCCGCGCCTTGTTCGTGACGACAAAGTAAATGATCCAGCGGATGCTCGTGCAGGGCATCGTACACCGGCATAATGGCTCCACCTGGGTAACCAAATACGGTGCTCACCCCGTGGGCGGCAATCACTCTGAGTATGGCTTCGGCACCTGTAATCATTCGACTCTCTCACGTCTCGATGAACATAAAAAAACCCCCGCTTGGGTTGCAAGCGGGGGTTTGATGTTTGGGTTATTTAAGCGCTACATTTGGCTAAACCCTATCCCCCGCTCGGTGATAATAATCACCACGGTAATCACTAGTAGGACTAGTTGAGATAGGTTTAAAGCTGGCATTTAGTTACCTGTGAAAGCTTGTCGCTTCGCTTAAATTATTCAGTTGATTCTTAAGTTGTAACAAAGCCACCTAATTTGCACAAGCGCGAATTTTGCATCTTGAGCAAATTAGGCTTTAATCGCCTTAATCTAGCGCAATTTGCTTCATTGCAGTCATATATCCACGCAATTCTTCGCCAATCACTTCCACTGGGTGGTTGCGAATGGCCGAGTTAACCGCGATCAATTGCTGGTTATCGACACTGTTGGTGCCCAAATCCAAGCCTTTGCCTACGATTTCGGCAGGCAATGACATCACGTAGTCGCGCAACAGTGGCAGTGCAGCGTGGCTGAATAAGTAACAACCGTACTCTGCGGTATCACTAATAACCACGTTCATTTCATACAATCGCTTGCGTGCAATGGTGTTGGCGATCAGTGGGGTTTCGTGCAACGACTCGTAGTAAGCCGATTCTTCGATGATGCCCGCAGCCACCATAGTGTCAAACGCCAACTCAACGCCGGCTTTACAGATAGCCACCAAAAAGATGTTCTTATCGAAGTAGTCCTGCTCGTCGATTTCACCATCGTAGACTGGTGCTTGCTCGAAGCTGGTGTCGTTGGTTTGAGCGCGCCAGGTCAACAGGTTAATGTCGTCATTGGCCCAGTCTTCCATCATGGTGCGAGAGAACTCACCGCTGATGATGTCGTCCATGTGCTTTTCAAATAACGGACGCATACCTTTACTTAGCTCATCGGCCAACACATAGGCTTGAATTTTGGCTGGATTGGATAGGCGGTCCATCATGTTTGTGATACCACCGTGTTTCAGCGCTTCGGTGATGGTCTCCCAACCCTGCTGAATCAACTTAGCGGCATAGGCTGAGTCCATGCCTTCGGCCAGCATTTTCTCGTGAGCCAAAATCGCACCGGTTTGCAGCACGCCACACAAAATGGTTTGCTCGCCCATCAAGTCAGACTTCACCTCAGCGATGAACGACGAGTGCAACACACCAGCGCGATCGCCACCGGTGGCAGACGCGTAGGCTTTAGCGGTGGCCAAGCCAATCTCTTGTGGGTCGTTTTCTGGGTGAACCGCGATCAAGGTTGGTACGCCAAAGCCGCGCTTGTACTCTTCGCGAACCTCGGTGCCAGGACACTTAGGCGCTACCATGATGACGGTAATGTCGTCGCGAACCTGCATGCCTTCTTCAACGATGTTAAAGCCGTGGGAGTAGCTAAGTACCGCGCCTTGCTTCATCAAAGGCATTACGCTTTTAACCGCGTTGGTGTGCTGCTTATCAGGAGTCAGGTTCAATACCATGTCCGCTTGTGGAATAAGCTCTTCAATGGTGCCAACCGCAAAACCATTGCTGGTCGCTTTTTGGTAAGAAGCGCGTTGCTCGGCAATGGCTTCGGCGCGCAGGGCGAACGAAATGTTCAAACCACTGTCACGCATGTTCAGACCTTGGTTGAGGCCTTGAGCGCCACAGCCAAGGATCACAATGTTCCAGTCCTTAATGAAGTTACAGCCATCAGCGAACTCGCTGGCATCCATGAAACGACATTGACCTAATTGGGCCAACTGCTCGCGTAAACTCAAAGTATTAAAATAGTTCGCCATAACTGCTCCAACTGCTTTTAACGGACGGAAAGTGTGATTGTTTGAATAGACTATAACCTAGCAAAATTCTTGCTTGAAATGATATATTCGAAACTACTGATTGCACAAAGTGAAATAATATACGGATCATGGACATACGATCGCTGCGCCTGTTCTTACACTTAAGCCAAACCCTGCATTTCGCCAAGACTGCGCAACAGATGCACGTAAGCCCTTCGACGCTTAGCCGCTGCATTCAGCGCTTAGAGGAGCAAGTCGGCCAACCGATACTCAAACGCGACAATCGCACCGTCACTTTGACCCACGCCGGCATCGAGTTTTTGAAGTTCGCCCGTCAAACCTTGGACAACTGGCAGTCGCTAAAACAGCAAATTGCCGACTCTAGCGGCTTTGTTACCGGTGAGCTTAAGCTGTTTTGCTCGGTGACCGCGGTTTATAGCCACCTGCCCGGCATCCTTGAGCGCTTTCGCCAAGACTATCCCAAGATTGAAATTCAGCTGACCACTGGCGACCCGTCACTAGCAGTGGATTTGATTCAGCGCAACCAGGTGGACGTGGCAATCACCGCTCACCCAGATGTACTGCCCGAAGCCGTGTATTTCAGTGAGCTCGACGAGATTCCATTACTGGTAATTGGTCCAGCGCTGGCCGGTTCGGTGAATAGCCTGATTAGCCAAAGTCAGATCCCTTGGGCCGAGCTGCCGTTTATTTTGCCGGATCACGGACCCGCTCGACGTCGCGCCGACGCCTGGTTTAAAACCATGGAGTTTGAACCGAAAATCTACGCTAAAGTCAGCGGGCACGAAGCGCTTGTGAGTATGGTGGCCCTGGGTTGTGGAGTGGGGATTGCACCGTCTGTGGTGGTGGACAACTCGCCGGTGAAAGACAGGATTACCACTTTGCCATCCAGTGCCAATATAGAGCCCTTTACTATTGGCGTGGTGGCGCAAAAGCGGCGAGTGCAAGACCCGATATTGGCGGCCTTTTTGTCTATCGTGAATTAGGTTTACTAGCGGCTAAGTCGTTGGGCCAACCAAGCCAATTGTTGCGACTTGCTGCAGCTCTGAAAAAAGCTGCGCTGCACTTGGCTTAGCTCTAGCCACCAGTATTTGACGGCTTCCCATTGGACCAACACCCACACGAAAGCGGCGATCACCGTGCACAGCTGGTAAAAGTTGGCATCGAGCCAAAACTGTGGAGTTGGCCAATAAGCAATGACTGGAATAAGCGCAAAAATCCACAGCGTATTGCCGTACTTGCGACTCCAAAGTCGATGCATCAAGGTCGGGCTTTTTACACACAGACTCAGGTAAGCCAACAGCTGAGACATAGCTAATTACCATCTAGCCAAGGTTAACGAATGGTAACAATAGTGCCGCAAATACAACTTCATATCAACGGTCATTTAATTCCGCTAACAATACAGTTGGTTATGGGTTACTGACCCGCACGGCTTCGGTGTGGCTTGGTTGGTTTACGCCCGCCCTTAGCCGCAGGTTTTCCCTTAGGCTTGAATGGCTTACCCGCATGAACCCCGGTGTGCTTGGTAGCAGCAGGGCGGCTCTTGCCATTGGACGGCTTGCGACCGGAATGGGTTTTACGGTCTTGGCGTCCCGCTGGCGGCACCAAATGCTGTGGGCCGTTACCAATCAAATCGGCGCGTCCCATATTTTGCAGCGCTTCGCGGATCAACGGCCAGCCTTCTGGGTCGTGATAACGCAACAAGGCCTTGTGCAGGCGACGTTGGCGGCCTTTTTTAGCCACAGGCACATCATCGGCACCGTGCTTGACCTTAGTCAGCGGGTTTAGCTCGGCGTGATACATGGTGGTGGCGTTGGCCATAGGAGATGGGTAGAAGTTCTGTACTTGGTCCAGCTTGAACTTCTCTTGCTTGAGCCACAGCGCCAAATTAACCATGTCCATGTCTTCGGTGCCCGGGTGGGCCGAAATGAAGTAAGGGATCAGGTACTGTTTTTTGCCAGCGGCTTTCGAGTACTTATCAAATAGCTCTTTGAACCTGTGATAGGTGCCCATGCCAGGCTTCATCATCATGTTCAAAGGACCGTCTTCGGTGTGCTCGGGAGCAATTTTCAAATAACCACCGACATGGTGCTCCACCAGCTCTTTAACGTACTCAGGATCTTCGATTGCCAAGTCGTAACGCACCCCAGAGGCAATCAGGATTTTCTTAATGCCTGGCACTTCACGGGCGCTGCGATACAAATCAATGGTGTGTTTGTGGTCGGTTTTCAAGTGACCACAAATGCTTGGGAACACGCAAGAGTAGCGGCGACAAGTGGACTCGGCTTTTTCCGAATCACAACCCAGGCGATACATGTTGGCGGTTGGCCCACCAAGATCCGAGATAACTCCGGTAAACCCTGGTACTTTGTCGCGAATTTGCTCAATCTCGCGAAGAATCGAATCTTTAGAGCGGTTTTGAATGATGCGCCCTTCGTGCTCGGTGATCGAGCAGAAAGAACAACCGCCAAAACAGCCTCGCATGATGTTCACTGAGGTTTTAATCATGTCGTAGGCAGGAATTTTTGCCTTACCATAGGCCGGGTGGGCAACGCGTGCGTAAGGCAGGTCAAACACCCAGTCCATCTCTTCGGTGGACAATGGGATTGCCGGCGGGTTAACCCACACACCGCGATCGCCGTGGGGTTGGAATAGTGCACGTGCGCAACCCGGATTGGTCTCTTGGTGCATCACGCGTGAAGCATGGGCGTACAGGTACTTATCGTCTTTTACTCGCTCAAACGCTGGCAGCAAAATGTACTGCTTTTCCCAAGGCTTGGGCTTGGGTGGCTGTACGGTAATCGCTTTGGCCGAGTCGTTGTCGAACACTTTAACTTCGGACGGACCCGAGAGGTTCTGACAACCCACATCATCCGCCCCGTAGGGATTGGGAATCGGGTCGATGCGCTTGAGTTGGTCAAGCTTACGCGAGTCCATGCCACCCCAGTTGGCCAGCGGCTGCTTTTGAATCACAGCGGTACCGCGAACATCGGTAATATCCGCAATCGCCTCGCCTTGAGCCAAACGATAAGCCACATCCACCAGCGGACGCTCGCCGTTGCCATAAATCAGTAAGTCGCCTTTGGCGTCAAAAATCACCGAACGGCGCACCTTGTCTTGCCAGTAATCGTAGTGAGCGATACGGCGCAAACTGGCCTCAATTCCACCTAAGATCACTGGCACTTCTTTATAGGCTTCTTTACAGCGCTGGGTGTATACGGTCACAGCGCGGTCTGGACGCTTCCCGCCTTCGTTGTTGGGCGTGTAAGCATCGTCGTGACGTATTTTTCGATCAGCCGTGTAGCGGTTGATCATCGAGTCCATGTTGCCGGCGGTCACGCCGAAAAACAGCTTAGGACGGCCAAGGCGCATAAAGTCGTCTTTGCTGTGCCAGTCCGGTTGCGCGATGATCCCCACGCGATAGCCCTGAGCTTCGAGCATACGGCCAATCACCGCCATGCCAAAGCTTGGGTGATCCACGTAGGCATCACCGGTCACCAAAATAATGTCGCAAGCATCCCAGCCCAACTGACCCATTTCCTTCTTGGACATGGGCAAAAATGGCGCGGCGTCAAAACACTCGGCCCAGTATTTGGGGTATTCAAAAACCGACAAAGGCGCTTGCATAGGGACTCTCTAAGGCTAGTAAGGCCGCGGATTGTAGCAGCCTTACCGGTAAAGTACGAGGGTGTTGGATAAATTTTAGACAGCTACTGAGCTAGCTTCAAACCGAGAATAGTAAGACTGACTTTGCCCTGCGGCATGGCGGCCAGCTCAGGCAGTTGTCCCCAAGCTGAAAAACCAAAGCGCTCAAACAAATTAATGCTTGGCGTATTGTGGGAGAAAATGAAGGCCAGCAGGGTTTCAAGCCCTAAGCTTGGCGCTTTTGAAATGGCGTGTTTGAGCAGGGTTTTAGCCACGCCTTTGCCTTGAGCGCTATCCGCCACATAAATCGCTACTTCGGCGGTGATTTGATAGGCGGGACGTCCGTAGAAATCTCGAAGACTACACCAGCCCAGTATTTGCCGCTTCTCTTCAAGTACCCACAGCGGGCGCTTGTCGTGATGAGCCTCAAACCAAGCCTGACGGCTAGCCACGGATACCGCTTGAGTATCGGCAGTGGCCAATCCGGCGGGAATGCTTTGATTATAGATATCGACTATCGCTGCCAAATCGGTCTGGGTAGCGTGGCGAATTTGACCCCTGGTCATGATTTATCCTGCGAACGCGCTCGCGACGAAATTAACTATGTTCAGACCTGCTAGAACCACCAGAATAATCCAAGTGAGCAGAGTGCCCCAAAAACGGCCGAAGTGAACCGCACCGCGGCCTTGCACTAAGCCAATGGGGTGAAGCACACGAGCGATAATCCAAGCACTACCAATGGCGTGTAACCAAAGCGGAGACGTGCCTTGCGCCTCGGCGCTGACTAACATAAGCAACACAAATGGGGCGTATTCAATCAGGTTGGCGTGGCTGCGAATGTGCAGACGCATCTCCTTATTGTCACCATCGCCAACGCCGATTCTAAATTTGCGACGTCTTGCCACCACCTGATAACCCAGTGCCAAGGCGATAAGTGCAGTTAGAGCGATATACAACCCGCTGATGGCCAATTCCATTTGTGTGCTCCTGTTATTTTTCTAGTTCGAGCTTAGCTCGGGTTTGGCGCCCCCTGCCATGCCGGTAGGCTTTGCGCGTGGGCGTCGATAGCGGCTTGATGCTCTAGGGTTAATCCAATCGCATCCAGACCTTTTAGTAGATTATGCCTAGCAGCTTCGGCCAAGGTAAAGTCGAACTTTTTACCATCGGCACCAATCACTTGGCAGTTTTCTAGGTCAACTTCGATTTGCTGGGGCTGACTAGTGTCCATCCCCGCCAGCAGTTGCTGGATTTCTTCTTCGCTCAAACGCACCGGCAGCATGCCAATGTTTATTGAGTTGGAGTAGAAGATATCGGCAAAGCTTGGAGCAATAACCGCGCGAAAACCATAGTCGGCCAGCGCCCATGGGGCGTGCTCACGCGAAGAACCACAGCCAAAGTTGTCACCGGCAATCAAAATGGTCGCGCCCTGGTGCTTGGGCAAATTCAGCTCAAACTCAGGGTTGGGCTGGTCACCCGCTTCGTCTAGGTAGCGCCAATCGTGGAACAAGTGCTGGCCAAAGCCTTCGCGAGTTACTTTCGACAAGAACTGCTTAGGAATGATCTGGTCGGTGTCGATGTTGTTGTGCAACAACGTGGCGATCGTGCCTTTATGCTTGGTGAATGCTTGCATGGGTTACTCCTTATGATCGCGAATATCGACAAAATGGCCAGCCACTGCCGCAGCAGCTGCCATCGCGGGGCTGACTAAGTGAGTGCGGCTACCTCGGCCCTGACGGCCTTCGAAGTTACGGTTACTGGTAGAAGCACAACGGTCGCCAGGTTCCAGCACATCGTCGTTCATCGCCAAACACATAGAACAGCCCGGAAGACGCCATTCAAAGCCGGCATCGATGAAGATCTTATCCAAACCTTCATCTTCGGCCTGAGCTTTAACTACCCCAGAGCCAGGTACCACCAAGGCCACCACACCCTCAGCGACGCGCTTGCCTTTGGCTTGCTTGGCGGCGTCGCGCAAATCTTCAATTCGTGAATTGGTACAAGAGCCAATGAACACCTTGTTGATAGCAATCGAGTCCATGTTCTGACCCGCTTCTAAGTCCATGTACTCCAGCGCTTTTTGCATACCGTGACGCACCGACTCGTCAATGGTGTCGCGCGGATTAGGCACCTGCTGGTCGATAGCCACTACTTGACCTGGGTTAGTCCCCCAAGTCACTTGTGGCGCTATGTCTTTGGCTTCTAGCACCACTTCGCGGTCAAACTTCGCACCTTCATCGGTTTGCAGCTGTTTCCAATCGGCAACCGCTCGCTCCCAATCGGCACCTTTAGGTGCGTATTTGCGGCCTTTGATGTATTCAAATGTGGTTTCATCAGGGGCGATCATGCCCGCTTTGGCGCCCATTTCGATGGCCATGTTGCACACAGTCATGCGCCCTTCCATGGTTAGGCCTTTGATCGCCTCACCGCAGAACTCGACGACATAACCGGTGCCACCAGCAGAGCCGACTTTGCCGATAACCGCTAACACCACGTCCTTAGCTGTGATGCCAGGGGCCAGTTGGCCGCGAACTTCGACTTTCATGGTTTTGGCTTTTTGCTGGCGCAGAGTCTGAGTGGCCAACACGTGCTCGACTTCAGAGGTGCCGATACCAAAGGCCAGTGCGCCAAAAGCGCCGTGAGTCGCGGTGTGCGAGTCGCCACAAACAATCACGCAACCGGGCAAAGTAATGCCCAGTTCAGGACCCATCACGTGCACAATGCCTTGGTTTTTATGGTGAATGTCATACAGAACAATGCCGAACTCTTCACAGTTCTTAGCGAGAGTTTCTACCTGCACTCGCGCCATTGGGCTTAGCGCTTCCAGTGAGGCGCTTTTGGTGGAAGTGTTGTGGTCCATGGTGGCAAAGGTTATGCCGGTTTGCGCCACTTTGCGACCCGCCACGCGCAAGCCATCAAAGGCCTGTGGCGAGGTCACTTCGTGCACCAAGTGACGGTCTACGTAGATCAAAGGAGCCTCGTCCGCCTTGGTGGCGATTTGGTGGGCGTCCCAGACTTTCTCATACAAGGTCTTAGCCATACTACTCACTCGCTTTAACTCGATTCGTTAATGTACTGTGCTACTCATTGATGTACTGCACGATGATGTCGCCCATTTCGGCGGTATTGCGCGCTTGCTGGTCGCTATTCGGACCTATCAGCTCACCGGTCAGATAACCGTTGGACAGCGCCTTAGATACCGCAGCGTCGATGCAATCGGCCGCTTCTGCTTGGTTTAAGCTATGGCGCAGCATCATCGAAGCCGACAAAATCTGTGCGACCGGGTTGGCAATCCCCATTCCGGCAATATCCGGTGCAGAACCGCCAGCAGGCTCATACAAACCAAAGCCGCTGGCATTGGTCGAGGCCGACGGCAGCAAGCCCATAGAGCCGGTTAGCATGGCGCACTCGTCGCTGATGATGTCGCCAAACAAGTTGGAGCACAGCATCACATCAAAGTCGTCTGGTCGTTTTAGCAGCTGCATCGTCGCGTTGTCGATGTAGATATGTTCAAGTTCCACTTCAGGGAAGTCTTTGGCGACTTCTTCCACCACCTCGCGCCACAGCACTGAGCTGGCCAATACGTTGGCTTTGTCCACCGAAGTCACCTTACCGCGACGCCCCTTGGCGGCGGTGAAAGCGTTGCGAGCAATTCGCTCAATCTCAAAACGGCTGTAGCGCATGGTGTCGTAGGCGAACTCTTGGTCACCCTCGCCCTCACGGCCCTTTGGCTTACCAAAGTAGATGCCACCGGTTAGCTCGCGTACTACCAGCACGTCAAAGCCACGGCCAGAAATATCGGCGCGCAATGGCGATAGGTGCTCAAGGCCCGGGTGCAAGGTGGCTGGGCGCAAGTTACAAAACAGCTCGAAGTGGCCGCGTAAAGGCAGTAGCGCACCGCGCTCAGGTTGGTCGTTTGGTGGTAAGCCTTCCCACTTAGGGCCGCCGACCGAGCCAAATAAAATCGCGTCGCTTTTCTCACAACCGGCTAAAGTTTCTGGCGGTAGCGGACAACCATGGTTATCAATGGCAATCCCGCCAACATCGTACTCCTGATACTCGATATCGATGGAGAACTTGGTCTCAACAGCCGCCAGCACGCGTCGTGCCTGCGCCATTACCTCTGGACCAATACCGTCTCCGGCCAATACCGCTACTTGATAACTCATACTTCCCCCGCCACTTTAGTTAGTTCGATTTCGTTTTTACGACTCGCCACTTGATCGGCGCGCCAGGTTAGATTCATCACGTGCACCAGTGCACGCACCGAGGCTTCCACCACGTCGGTCGCCAGACCCACACCGTGGAAATTTTGATCTTGGTAGTTGGCCACAATGTCCACTTGCCCCAAGGCGTCTTGGCCATGGCCCTTAGCGCCTAGATTGTAGGAGCTGATTTTAAGCTCACGTTGGCTAGCGCGCTGTACCGCTTTGTAGGCCGCGTCCACGGGACCATTACCTGTGGCCGCTTCAACGATGCGCTCACCGCCTACTTGCATGTCCACACTGGCAGTCGCCATACCACCGCTATCTGAGTGCACTGACATTTGGTTCAACTGATAGTAATCGTCTTGCTTGGTTTGGCTGTCGATAAACACCAAGGCTTCCAAGTCGTAATCGAACACCTGGCCTTTTTTATCCGCCAACTCCAAGAAGCCTTGATACAAAGTATCCATGTCGTAATCACTGTCGTTGTAGCCCATTTCTTCCATGCGATGCTTAATCACGTGGCGGCCACTGCGCGAGGTCATGTTCAAGTGGTTGCGACTCAAACCAATGCTCTCAGGAGTCATGATCTCGTACGTATTTTCTGACTTGAGCATGCCGTCTTGGTGAATACCCGAAGAGTGAGTAAAGGCATTACCGCCAACAATCGCCTTGTTTGGTTGAATTGGCATGTTGCACAACTGACTGACGAGCTGTGAGGTGCGGTGAATCTCTTTGGCGTTGATGTTGCTGCTCAAACCCAACATGTTTTTTCGGGTTTCCAAGATCATCGCTACCTCTTCAAGGGAGCAGTTACCGGCGCGCTCGCCAATGCCATTGATGGTGCATTCGATTTGGCGAGCTCCGGCTTGCACCGCGGCAATCGAGTTAGCCACCGACATGCCCAAGTCGTCGTGACAGTGCACTGAGATGATGGCTTGGTCGATGTTAGGAACGCGATTGAATAGGGTTTGAATGATGTTGGAGAATTCAGATGGGACTGTGTAGCCGACGGTATCAGGAATATTAATGGTACGCGCACCAGCGGCAATCGCGGCTTCCACGGTACGACACAAGTTGTCGATTGGGGTGCGGCCCGCATCTTCACAGGAGAACTCAACATCATCAGTGTAGTTACGTGCATGTTTAACGGCGTTAACCGCCATATCTAGTACGTCATCGAACGAACGGCGTAGCTTGCTCTCAACGTGAATGGTGGAGGTCGAGATAAAGGTATGGATACGGAATTGGTCTGCCACGCGCAAGGCCTCGCCCGCTGCATCGATATCTTTGGCCACTGCACGAGACAGGGCACACACTCGGCTATTCTTGATTTCACGAGCAATGGTTTGCACCGATTCAAAGTCACCGGGAGACGACACTGGGAAGCCCACTTCCATGATGTCTACGCCCAGTCGTTCCAAGGCGAAAGCGATCTGAAGCTTTTCGTTGACCGACAAACTGGCGGCTAGCGCCTGTTCGCCATCGCGCAAGGTGGTATCAAAGATAAAGACTTGGTCCGACATTAGCGTGACTCCTGCAAAACTCGTGTATTGCGATTCAAATAAGTATAAAAAAACCCGCACTTTTCGGTGCGGGTTTTCTGGATTCTTTTGGCTTATCTAGCAACCAAAGCTTATCCCCCCACACGTGTCCGTGCCAGGTCGAGTAGTAGCTTTAGTAGTGAAACTTGGGTTGCCATTGTTTTGTTTAACCGCTCTCTGTTTGAAAGTTCAGTGATTTCGGTATTAGTGCCTGCTGCAAACAATCGCCCAAAGCTGCCAAGGTGTCAACCCTTTAGCCCAAGCTAGACATTGAAAATCCATCAAGATTGCGGATTTGTTAGTAGAAGTTAGGCGTCTCGTTGTGCCAGGTAGGACTCGATTTCCGCCATAAAGTCGGCACCGTAGCGCTCTAACTTGGTTTGGCCCACGCCTGAGATATCCAAGAACTCGTATTCCTGTGTTGGCGTCTTTTGGGCCATTTCGACCAGACTGGCATCGGAGAACACCACGTAAGGCGGTACCCCATGCTCGTCGGCCAAGCTCTTGCGTAAACCGCGCAAGCGATTGAACAACAAGCGGTCGTAGTTCTTAGGCGGCGTCTTGCCCTTAAGGCGACTGTTGGCAATCAGACGAGGCTCGGCTAACTCCAAAGCTTGTTCGCCCTTAAGCACAGTGCGAGCAGCGGCGTTAAGGCTAAGCGCTGAGCCGCGAGTGATGTCTTGGCTTAAAAAGCCCAAGTGAATCAACTGACGAGTCACACTGTACCAATAGTCGTGACTGAAGCGCTGTCCAATGGCGAACGTCGATAGTTTGTCGTGTCCGCGCTCGGCAATGGCTTGATTGCGAGTGCCCATCAGCACTTCGACCGTATGGCCAACTCCAAAGCCTTGTTTGAGGCGATACACGCAGGACAACACTTTCTGTGCTGCCTCTAATCCGTCGAAACGGGTGGGCGGGTTTAGGCATATGTCGCAGTTGCCGCACGGCTTGTGGC
Source organism: Paraferrimonas sedimenticola (assembly GCF_002282855.1). Classification (GTDB taxonomy): domain Bacteria; phylum Pseudomonadota; class Gammaproteobacteria; order Enterobacterales; family Shewanellaceae; genus Paraferrimonas; species Paraferrimonas sedimenticola. The sequence goes on from NZ_NRIR01000008.1 coordinate 31,090, forward strand.
TCGGCTCGTCAAAGTAATTCAGCAGTACTTGGCGACGACAGGTAATACCGGCGGCAAACTCGGCCACGCTGTGAAGCTTGTGAAGCTCAACCCTAAGTTGCTCTTCGTTGGTGGAGCCTGAGCTTAACAGGCTGCGCACTCGTCCTTCATCCGCTGGGTCAAATAGCAGCAGAGCTTCCGACTCAAGCCCATCACGACCGGCACGGCCCACTTCTTGATAGTAGGACTCGATGCTCTTTGGCAGGTCGTAGTGCACCACAAAGCGCACGTTAGACTTGTTAATGCCCATGCCAAAGGCGACGGTGGCCACCACAATATCGAGCTCATCGCACAAAAAGCGCTCTTGCACACTGGCGCGAGTGTCTTGCTCCAGACCCGCGTGATAAGCCGCCGCTTTGTAGCCGGCTACTAACAGAGCATCAGCCACTCGCTCAACGTTGCGACGACTACCGCAATAGATGATGCCGCTATTGCCCTTTTGTAGCGACAAGAAGCGCTTAAGCTGCTGCATAGGCTGAAGTTTTTCAGCGACTGTGTAGCGAATGTTAGGGCGGTCAAAGCTAGAAACTTGCTCAAAGGGGTGTTGCAACTGCAAGCGCTGGACTATGTCATGACGAGTGGCCTTATCCGCGGTGGCGGTTAGCGCCATCATAGGCACCCCGGGCAAACAGGCGCGCAAACGCCCAAGGGCTGCGTAGTCAGGGCGAAAATCGTGACCCCATTGGCTAATACAATGCGCTTCATCCACTGCCACAAAGCTCACCTGAGATTCACGCACTCGCTCTAAAAAAGTGCCCGCAAGTAAACGCTCGGGCGAGACGTACAACAGCTTTAACTCACCGCGGCGAATGCGGCTAAATATATCTAGCACTTGCTCGCGGGAGCGCGTGGAGTTGATGTAATCGGCGGCAACGCCAGATTCCACCAGCGAGTCGACCTGATCTTTCATCAAACTGATGAGCGGCGACACCACTAAGGTCAGCCCTGGTAGCAATAAGGCTGGAATCTGATAGCAAACACTTTTACCGCCACCGGTGGGCATGATCACCAGACTGTCGTGGCCATCGAGCGCGGTTTGGATTACCTCGCGCTGGCCAGGGCGAAACTCGCGGTAACCGAACACCTGCGCCAACACCTGTTCTGGGCTGGAGACTTGCGGTGGAATGTCGAGGGCGGTTTCGCTCATGAGTCCTTTCAAGGTGGCTTGTGTTGGCAGAATGCGGCTTATTCTATCGGCTTGCAACGTGCTTGTCTGTAGTTCCTTTGGTGGGTTTTTGGCAGATTTTTGCTGAAACAAAGCTAGTACATTGTCTAATAAAGGAATTGGTGTTCGCCCTATCGAGGCGTACAATGTCGGCCTGCAAACTAACCGCACTGATTGATATGCAAAACTCCCAGCGGCAAGGCATTCTGTTCGCCATCGCCGCCTACGTGATGTGGGGCATCGCCCCGATTTACTTTAAGCAACTCGGCCAAGTCCCAGCCGACGAAATTCTGATGCACCGGGTTATTTGGTCGTTCTGGCTGGTGATTGCCATCGTTGCTCTACAGCGTAATTTTGGTCGCGTCAGAGCACTCGCCAAACAACCGAAAAACCTCATGGTGCTGTGTTTTACCTCTGTGGTTATCGCCGCCAACTGGCTGATATTCATCTGGGCAATCAATAACGACTATCTACTCGAAGCTTCCTTGGGTTACTACATCAACCCTCTGCTCAACGTGCTGCTTGGGGTACTGTTTCTTGGCGAGCGTCTGCGTAAACCGCAACTGCTAGCCGTAGCGGTGGCTGCAACAGGTGTGGCTATTCCACTGATAAGCCACGGTAACATTCCCTATGTGGCGTTGGCACTAGCAGGCACATTTGGGATTTACGGCCTGCTGCGTAAAAAGCTACCGGTCGATGCCTCAACCGGCTTGCTATCGGAAACCGCGGTATTGATGCCTTTTGCTCTGGCTTATTGGGTGTGGTTCACTGACTCGCCGTCGGCCAACTTGATGACCAACACCACTGAGCTAAATCTGTTGCTACTTGCTGCAGGCGTGGTTACTACCCTACCCCTGTTGTGTTTCGCCGCCGCAGCCAGTCGTATTCCGCTGTATATGGTGGGCTTTATTCAATACATAGGCCCGAGTCTGATGTTTGTGCTCGCTGTGGGTTTGTATGGCGAACCGCTGACCGACGAGAAAATCATTACCTTCGCCTTTATTTGGAGTGCTTTGGCTATCTTTACCTGGGATTTAATTCGCCATGCTAGGCGCAAACGCAAAGCGCGTAAGGCAGCCGCTCAGGCCTAATCCGACAAGCGGCTCGCCAGTGCGAGCCGTTTTTGTTTGCCACATGCTCAATCACTTTCTGGCAGGCACAAAAAAAGCTCCCAAGGGAGCTTTTTTCGAAAGGATTAAAAACCAATTACTTGATTTTTGATTCCTTGTACATCACATGCTTGCGAACAACAGGATCAAACTTTTTGATCTCCATTTTCTCAGGCATAGTGCGCTTGTTTTTGTCAGTCGTGTAGAAGTGACCAGTTTTGGCAGATGAAACCAATTTGATCTTTTCGCGAACACCTGATTTAGCCATGAGTTACCCCTTAAACCTTTTCACCGCGGGCACGCAGTTCAGCTAGAACTACTTCGATACCCTTCTTATCAATGATACGCATACCCTTGGTAGAAACGCGCAGCTTAACAAAACGTTTTTCGCCTTCAACCCAAAAACGGTGGTTTTGTAGGTTTGGCAAAAAGCGACGCTTGGTCGCGTTGTTAGCGTGTGAACGGTTGTTACCGGTTACAGGACGCTTGCCAGTTACTTGGCATACTTTAGACATGTAAGTCTCTCCAAAAAATAATCTAACGCTCGAGCATTTAATGTACCTCGTATGGCCGTCGCCCGAGGCACATAAAGAGGGCGCATTTTATACAGCATCTAAAATTAAAGATCAAGCAATCGGTGGTTTAAATCCAACCTCGTTCCGCAAACGAAACAACCTGCTGCTGACCCACTACCAAGTGATCCAGCACTCTTACGTCGATGCTACCTAGCGCTCGGACTAGGCGATCTGTGATGCCACGGTCGGCCTGACTCGGCTCGGCCAGTCCGGACGGGTGATTATGCACTAGAATCATCGCAGCGGCTTAATTGTTTAACTTATTCAGCTACTTACGGCTTCTTATGAAAGAAAGAAACAGTGTTTGGTACACACGTTGGTACACAAATCAGACGCAAGAATAGCCTAATCCAGCTGAGCTGGCTAGATATGCAGAGGCGTATTTAGTGAAAGAAGTGGCAAGCAGCCTTGAGACTCGCAAGCGATTATCCACACTAAACGAAGTTAAATCAAAAAGGCTGTGCTATGACGATTATTCTGATGCTCGTTTTTGTGATCGCTGCACTCGCGGTTGGTACTAAGATTGGATGGATGTTTGGGGTGCCACTGGTCGCATTTGGATTGTGGTTGGCAGTCGAAGCAGGCAGCGCCAGCTGGCGCAAACGTCAGGAGGATCTTTTCTGGTTCATCGGATTGGCCGGTATTGCGTTTGGCGCAATCGCGACTATTTTTAACTGGTGAGCATTAAGGAGGATGGCATGACAATTTTTCGCGGCTTACTAATGGCTTGGTGGATCATGGTTATCTTTAAAGCCATATCCTCTTACCAAACTTTCCTAAGAGCTAAAGAGCTTGGCGCACCTTTAGACGGTGCATCGCAACTATTGAGTCAAGCCTTAGTAGGTGCAGTTGCCGGGGGGATAGTCACTTTGGTATGGTTATCTGTGTTAGGTGTAAAGCATTACATGGGGCGCGAAATAGATAAACGCGTCGCAGAAGGGATTGCCAAGGAGAGGGGCGATCACAAACTAGAAGGATAAAGAGAATTGGGCAAACACTCGGGGGCTATTAAGCCCCCGTTTTTTTTGCTTGGCGATTACCACTGGCCGATTCGGAATTTCAAATAGGCTTGTTGGTAAATCGCATTCTTGCGCTCGTTGATACGATCCAGACGTTGACGCATTTCCTCACTTGAATAGTTCCCACGCCGCACTAACTCAGCCTGTTTGTTCAGGACCGATAGTTGGCGTTGGATTCGATTCAATGCTTGGCGTGCGCCTATCTCTTCGCGATGCGCTTCCATGACTTCCATCGCTCGCTCATGGTTGCCAGTCATCATCGCACTCTTGTAGCTGCCAGCAGCCTCGTTCGCGATATTGAGCGCATCATAGAAAGCGCTTTGTTGCATCGTGCTCGACGGTACCCCGCTGCCTTGGTAGAGCGTGCGGACTAATGGCAAGCGTTCGATGCCCTGGGCCGGCTTAGTAATGCCGAGCAGCTGACGCGCAACAATGTCTGACAACATCAAAGCGTATGATCCGAGCGTACCGGTATAGCCTTTAATCAGGTGTTCAACCTGTTTTGGCGATAGGCCAGTGGCTCCGCCTAGTGCTTTAACCGTGTCGCTGGTGTAAGCGTTATAGCGTTCGCTTGGTAGCTTGTTCCGGTCGCCCATCCCTTCAATTGGCGCATCACGGAAAAAGCTCTTATTGGCAACGACCTCAACGAACGGCAGAACCAATTGCGGTACCGGGTTGATTGCTAGCGTTGACATAAAGGCATGCTGGATTGAGTTGGCGGTATCCTTGCCCGATTGCGAGCCACTGCCCAGCGCAAATAAACGCTCAGGCATGGTGCCAAAGATAATCCCCAGCTCGAACGGCTTAGGCAAGCGCCAGTGTTCATCACCGAAGAAGAAGTGCCAGTTCGCATCCTTATCCCAGTTTGGCAATGCCTGGTAACGTTCGTCATCGTCATTGATTGCAGCCAAAGCAAGGCTGAACGCCATCACCTTTAAGCCTTTCATTGCCAGGTTAGCCGACAGCACTTTTAGTACCTTGTCTTTTTCCCCAGCTTTCGCAGCGCGAACCAACTTGGATAGACCTTGCAGGCGAGCGTTAAAGAAAGGAAGGAAATCGACCATAGTGCCGATTAGCGCCCAGTTACCCTTGCGGCTGTAGTCCATAAGGTCTTTAGACTCGAACGCGGCTTCTCGTACCGATTTGCCAGCTTCTCGCGCCGATTTGTAGGTAGAAAGACGGTTGGCGTTCTCAATTTTGTCGGACCAGCCTCGGTACTTCTCAATCACCTGTCCTGACTTGGTGAGCAACGAGCTCATGTAATTCTCGATCTCTTGTTTGCCCATGCCGCGCTTAGATAGGTTGCGTCGGATCTGTTGGGCTGCAGCTTCCGGATCGGCGGCATGAATGTAGCCACCTTGGAACGCCGCACCAGAGAAGATAAGCGCCTTATAGTCGTCATCCTCGGCAAAGGCTTGCTTAAGCCCTTTCATTGAATCCTTGCCGAACTCAAAGCCATCCTTGTTGATCATCCACGCATGCACCGCATCACGGATAAAGTTACGCAGCATGAAGTCCGGGGAGAGTGTAACGCCAGTGGTTAAGAATCGCTTAGCAGCTCGACCGACACGATTGAGGATTGCCTGGTTAGCCGTATCGGTAACAGCCACTAGGCCGCGCAGTAGCGCAGGATCATGCACGCGGAAGTATTGCGGTTTGCCATCAATGCGCACTGAAACAATATCCTTATCCTTCGGTGGCGTGAGCGCGAATAGTTGCTCATAACCTTGCTTGGGCAAGTCATCGAGTTTTTCGATCACCGCATCAGCTAACGCGCCACTGCGACTGTCGCCTTGTTCGTAGGCTTCTTGCTCAATCAGCATCGCCATTTCGTGATCGCCGTTCGCAGCCATCAGGTGCGCCCAATGCTCGGCTTCCTCCACGCTTTGCTTAACGCGCTGGATGATTTGAGCCTTTGGCACAATCACTGGCTTAAAGCGCAGCGATTCGTTGGAAAGGAAATCGGTACCTTTTAGGTTCGTCACCACTTCGCGCATGGCGTTGTTCTTCAGTGCCGCATCAAGCAAGGTTGATTGACGGCGCAGAATGTTTTCCAGCAAGTCTTTGGTTGAGCGGGTACCGCCTTTCAGTTCGCGGATCTGAGCAGACTGGCTAGCAATGCCTTTCTTAGAAAATGGCGCGGCAATCCAGTCGGCAATCTGGTCCATTTCTGTATCACCTTCTTCACGGAAAAACGGCACGTAGTATTCTTCATCGAATCCACTGCGTTGCTCTTCGCTAATCAGACCGGCTTCCTGGGCAATGTCCAACGTGGCGGAGTTGTGCTGGTTGTATTCCTTGCGCACCGCCTCGAACAAAGCTTCTTTCTCGGCAGGAATGTCTAGCAACTCGTTAATGTCATCTTGAGTCAGGTTGTTTTCACGACCTTGCTCCATTAATCGCTCGGCACGTTTAGCGCCCATCCAAGCTAACCAGTTGTTTAAGTCTTCTTGGGAGAGTTGGCCCAGGGTATCCAAAAGCCCGGTGGTACCTTCTTTGAATTGAATCACGCCGTCGCGCCACTCGGGTACCCCGAAGTTGAACATGCCATGCAGAATATCCGACACACCAGAGGCAAGACGCGCTGACACATAACCCATCTTGTTCAGGTCGTTGACGCCAGCCGCTTCCTCGGCGTTCTTAATCCCCACCAAGGCATCGAACACACCTTCATCAACCCGGTTCCAGAACGAATCGCTTTTCAGCTTGTCGGCGGTGCCGGTGAGGATTTCGCGGATCTTCTCGCTAAGTGACTGACTTGCTTCTTCACCTAAACCAAGCTTTTCTTTGGCGGTTCGGGTGTCAGTCCGCTCTTGACTGTAAAGCACAGAGTCTTGTTCACTATCCCGATTTGTTCGGGAGTATCGAACAGAGGAAGGATCTGAACCATCAGGGTTTATCGAACTGTCATTCGACTTAAAACCCATCACGATAGAGTTCAACATATCGTCCATGAACGCTGTATCTTTTTTGGGTATTAACCCCATCGACTCGAGCAAGCGACGAATGGCATTGGTCAACCGGCGCCACCAAATATTGCGCTTGCCGTTTTCTGGCTTGTATTGCACAAACCGAGCAAACAACTCTTCGGCCTGAACTTCTTCACTGCGTCGCCCGTAGTCGTGGCGAATGCGCTTCCAGTCGCCAGCAAAGGCCGGGTCATCGCGTGTCTTCAAAATGTCATCAATGAATTTCTTATAGTCTTCCGGCTTGATGACATTGCGCAGCCCACCGTGGGCGATAACTTCGTGCGCTAAGGTTCGCACTGCAGCATCAACGCTTTTAATATTCTCAGCAATGATCCCCGCTGTTTGAATCTCAGGGTTGTAAGCGCCAAAGGTTACATAGCTTTTGTTGTAGTGAGCCGGTCGCCCGGCCATCATGTTGTACTCAGCCTGAGTGGGAATGACCTCAATGCGAATGCCAGCAAGTGAGCCGCCTAACTTTCGAGTGATGATCTCAATCGCTTCCTGGGCCATGCGCATTTTTTTGTTGAGCGCTCGTTGTTTTAGGTTGAAGCTGAAGCTAGGAGCTGGTGAAGAAGTCTTGGCTTGAGAATGCCATTCCTTGTTCCACATGCCTTGCTCGCCATTCTCTGAAGATGCCCATCCGGTGTCGCTATTAATCCAGTCTATGACGCGATAGTCGCTTTGACTGTTAATCAGTCCTAACAGGTTTTTCGCCACCTCTTCATCGCTGGATTTAACGATGACTGCAGTGGCGTTCGCTCGATAGGTTGCAGCCAAGATCCGCTTGGCACGTTCCTCGCCTTTGAGATTCTTCGCCTTGTCCGCTTCAAAGCTGATCGAGCCAATAACGTTGTGTGCCGTATTGAGCAGGATAAGCGCATGGTCAGCCTTAACTCGATCTGCTACGCCTCTTGCGCCTATAGAAGTAGTGACACTGAACTGATCCGTAAGCGTGCGCTTTTGCAGTCTGGTTTCGGTGATAGCAACGCGCTTATTGCGGATAGCTGGCGTTGCTTTAATTACGTCCATGTTATAGCGGTCGGTAAAGAATCGCGCCTCACCGTTGTACCCGAGCACCACATGACCGTCATAGTCAATGCCAATCCCTTCAGTCGCCCTCACTATTTTTTGAGTAACCACTAAGTCCGCTTCAGAATGTTGGGTATTTCCTGAAGGATGATTGTGACTCAGGTAGTAACTAGCGGCGTTCGGTGTATCGGCAATGGCGCCAGCGACTAATGATATGTCCACTGAGGCGCCATCGCGACGACCGATAGAATGGCGAATTAACCTGATAGGTTTACGGTCTTTGTCCAGTACAAGAATGAAGAAGTTTTCTTGAGCGCGTTTTCGCAGCGGGGCAAAAATATGGGCCGCGTCTTGCGGCCCAGTTACTTGCTCAATCCCGATGTTTAGTTGCCCGACTTCTCTTTGGGCGTAAAGGGTATTAAAGTTTTCTGTGTAGTCTCGTCTTGCCGTTTGCTGTGATACTTCGGCGGCGGGGTGAAAGTCGAATTCTTGTTGGTTGGGAATATTCTCGTTAAGTTCCCCACTCGGTAGGTCGCTCGCTTTTCCGTCATAATCTGGCATCGCCTCATTCAGTAAGAACCCACCATCAGTTTGCTCAACTTCCAGTGTTTCAAATAAGCCATCAAAGGCATCAGAAATCACCGGCATTTCGCTTGCTAACGGATAAGGGTACTCGTAGTCATCGAGCATCTTCTTAAGCTCTTCGGCTTCAGTCTCTGAAATAACATTGGCCAAAAAGTCGTTGCTATAGCCCTTCGCTGCTGCCTTGTTAATTATATACGTTTCAAAAGCGCGAGCCGCCATTTCGATATTGGTTCCCCAATAAGGCTTAGACTTGCGCTTATCTAGCGTGTTACTGCGCTTTGGCATATCGGTGCTGCGGATAGCATCAATGATCCCATGAAACGCTTCGTAGGTAGCAAGGCGGATATTGAAATCTTCTGGCGTGGTTTTAACCACCTTTCCGCTTTCAACGTCGTGCTTATACACTGGTCGCGCAACGCGAGTGATGAACGGATCTCTTCCGCCATCGCGATTACCAAAGTGATTGTCTAGCGCGTGAAACCATTCGTGCGCCAATGAGCCAGCGCCTTTCTTTTTGGTCAGATTGATAACAACCAGGTCAGGCTCATAATGAGCGCTTGCCGGGTTTTTACCGCCTCGACCTCGAGCGCCGAACGCTAAGCCGAGTTGGCCATTAAGCGATAGCGCGAGCGGTGGCAGATCCAGAATCTCCGCCAAATCTAACAGGCTATCGTAAGCCTCATTGAGATCTTGCTGTCGCTTGTCGTTCTCGACCCAATTACCAAACTGCACACCTCTAAAACCAAAGGTGTTGCCGAACTGCTCAGGGGTAACGTTCTCGCCACCGCGATAGTCTTCACCGATACGCGGGGAGTTATCCGTTCGACGCATCGGAGGCTTTTGGGTTTTGTTCTTGTACTTGGCAAGCACGGCATCGTAGTTGGCATCGAGATAGTTCTTCGCCTCTAGTCCGTTGGCAAAATCGGTACCCAAGATCATGTAGTTGCCGGCAGAGATTTTTCTGAAGATGCTAAAAGTCTTATCCCCACGGAAGCGACCGACAGAGAACTTCACTGGCTGCTTACTGTCGGGTTTTCCGAGCTGGTCTTTGATGTAACTTAAAGCGCCGTCCAGCTCTCCGAAGACTTGGGTTTTACGGTAGTCCTTGTGCTGCACCTTAAACCAGTTGGTGTACTCTTTTGCGTCATCGCCAAGCCCTTTGATCAACTTGCCTTCTTCAGCAAGGATCGAATACTCACCAAGCGTCTTAATTTGGTCGGGGGTCAACTCATTGGCCAGCGCAAAAAGATCCGGCATTGCGCTAAAGGCTTTGGTTTCACGCATGCGTTCGCTTACCTGGTCCACGGTTAGAACGCCGTCAGTAATCAACTTGGCGAAATCGCGAGCGGTTTCCACTTGCTTCACCCAACGGGCGACTTTATGAGGCATGCGAGGCTTAGCGGGGATTGCTGCGCGAGTATGCGCCAATACCGCTAACAACTCAGGCGCCATTCCACCTTCCTGCAACTTCTTATAATCCGGTTGAGGGAACGACTTTGATAGCGGTTCGGCCATCAAATCAATGTCGGAATTCAAGGCGGAAGTTAGGGATGCCAGGTGTTTACGGGCGCGGGGAAGTATCTCGCCAAAGTCTTCAATCTTAGGCGAGGGTTGGTTAGCGTTCGGCTTTGGGGGCGGGTTTGTCTCCGGGGCAGTATCAGAATCCGGGACACCACGAACGGGTTTCCAATCAATCAGAGCAACGTGGTTATAGTTGATGCCTGGTGCAATCACCGCATCAAAACCTTGTGCCTTTAGGTCATCAAATGCAGGTAGATCCCAAAGCTCTTCCATTAGCTCGGCATGCGCTACAAAGAATGGTTTTTTGATGTTTGGCTCAACAATTCGGGCCGACTGATTTCGCTGCGTGATAAACATATAGCCTTTATCAGCGGCAGGCTTGGTGTGCTCAGGACCGAGCGCAGCAATGTCTTTGGCGTAAGGCTGGCCATTGATAGAATCCAGCACCGCTTGAGTATCAGCATCGTTCAGGCGCACGCGGATCACAGCTAAATAATTGTCTGCATTCTGCCAGTAGTCGTAGGCTCCGTCGCTTAACTGAGTGTCATCTTCAGTCTTCGCTATCGCATCATCAACCTTTGCAGAATCCAAACGTCCATCAGTCACCAGGCTGTCGGTGTGGCGGTACAGCGACTGAGCCAATTCAGCCTCGTATTTTGCCACTTCGCTATCGCTTGGCTTCTCGGGCGTTGGGGCCGGCTCTTCGTCAATCGGCATGCCTTTAGCGCGGCGCGTTTCCAGCGTTGGCCAAAACGTCACGCCATCGGGCGTGTAGTAGCCAGCTTCGCGCTTCAGTCGAATGATTTCCTCTTGTGGCTCAGGGTGAGTGTCAGGGTTTACGACCGGCACGGTATGACCCACGACTTGCTGAAGGAACTGGCGTTGCGCATGCGTGTTAGCAGAAACAACCGGCGACCACCACGGCGGCGGGTTGCCGCTGATTTGTGGGCGAGCGTCCATTTCCACAACTTCACCATCGAGCACGGTAAACACCATGGCGTTCTCGTCAACGTCGATTGCGGTATTAAACACCTCAAAGACGGCACCGAATTTAGGCGAATCGACAAATCGAATTTCAAGATTGGGGAAGGTGTTATTTTTGAGCTTGGCGCGGATAGCACGGATCGGCATAGCATCGGCGTTTGCTACGTCGTAGTATTCGTTTTTATTGCCAGGGTAATAAATACGGCGGGTTGGCGTACCCTTGTTGTCGCTGCTGCTCATGCCTTCAGTGGGCTCACTCCCTTCAAGAGCGTCTACTTTACTCTGAGTTTGCCCTTGGGGGCTACTAATAGTCTCGCCAGCATCAATAAACGCTTGCCAGGCAGTCGCGTCGTCGCGTCCAGCTCGAAGCGCAAGATCCATTGCATCTTTTGCCTGATCGGTAACGTCGTCATTGAACGGGCTGAACTGATAAGGGTTTGCCACTTTCACGCGAGCGGCAATCATTTCAGGGGCGAGCTTGCTGATTTCCGCATCGTACAACGCAGCCAACGGCTGTCGCTTGCCATCGGTATCCAGGTACTGTTTAACGCTATCAGCGGGATAACCTAACTGCGCTTCAATATCGCGACGGAATTCTTCAAAGGTTAGATTAGAAACATCGGGGAGTTGAACGGATTTAAAGCTTTCAGGTAGTTGGCCCATCATACCAACGCTAGCGGTACCTTCAGCTTGGGTTACTTGCTCTTGTCGCTGCCGTGTTTGCGTATCACTTCCAGCTCCGCGCTCACCATCATCTGTTGAAACGCTATCGCCTTCGCCTTCCTTGCTCTTGGGGAGTCGTTCTGGATTAGCGCCGAAAAAATCTCCGCCGGGCTTAGGTTGCGATTGTTCTTGCTGGTTCTGGTCTTGTTCGACATAGGCAATGGCTTGAGCTGGGGTAAGTGCATCGTCGCCAAATAGGCGACCGTCCGGGCTCGACGCCTTGATTAAACTGCCGATAAGCCCATCAAACAGTGTAGTCATTTTCTTGCCGCTTCGCAGATTGCGGTCGATGGCTCGAGCTAGCGTTTCCACTTCCTTCGAGACATAGCCATTCATCATATCGCCTTGGCTTAATAGCTCGTCTAAGGCTTTACCTTCACGGCGCGATTTGAACACCAGCTCAGTGGCTTCAGCGAAGATTCCGGATAGTTCATTACCCACTTCACTATTAAGCTCACGCAGCTGGGCCATTTTGCCACTGACGTTTGCGAGGCTGTTAATGATGTTCTTCAGATCCACGGTAACGGTTTCGCTGGCAAGCTCTAACAGCTTGTCCGAGCCAAAGGCTTTCGCGAATACCGCACGCTCAATGCGAGTGGCTAAATCACGATTGGCCTTGCCGTCTTTTTGGGTGAATGCGCCCTGCTCCGCTTCCGGTAGGTTACGCACGAACGCACGCACAAAGGCTTGGTTATCCGGGCTTAGAATGTTGCCGTTATCCGGCACGCTTAAGAGGCTTAGGGTTTCGCCATCCAGTGACTGCGCATCAATGCTCGCCTGCTCCATTGGGGATAGGCCCAGGCTAGCCGATTCGTTCGAGTCTTTGGTGAACTTGCGAATGCCTTCCTGGTCCAGCTCCGTCATACGCTGGCGCACCAAAATAGGCTGACGCATCCCGGCGATTTGCTCAGGGGTTAGGCCAAACTCTTCGGCGTGCTGCTCAAGGTAAGCGCGGTATTGCTTGGCGGTACCTTGGCGGTAGGCTTCAACCAAACCGGCAGCACGACCATTACCAGATTCAACAATGTTGCCATCGACAATTGGCGCACCGCGATCACTCTCCGGGGAGTTTACTAGGCGGTTGGGATTGGGGTTGCGAGAAATCTGCTTCATTTGCTGCAGACTTGCCGAGCGAGTACGGTCACGCGGCTGACGTTCGGCAGGATAGGCAGGGTTGATTCGACCATCAATAAAGTTACTGGTTACAAGGTCGTCGCCTTCAATCAGTCGATACTCAACGTCAATCAGTTGATTGCTTGGGGTGTATACCTTATCGCGACCGGCTTCAGTTACCGGTTTAATCGCAATCGCATGCCCACCTTCGACCGGCTGCACGGTTGGTGAAAGGTTGTCTTTTTGCGCGTCCTTAAACGGCTTAGCGGCTTTGGCGGCTTTGGCACTGGCAAACGGTTTGCCTTGCGCGTTACCTAAGAAGATGATGCCTTTATCGACCAGCTGCTTAGGCGCGTCTGCCAATTCCATTTGACGCTTGCGCACCATCATATTGAGTTTGCGTTTGGCTTTCTTGCGAGCTTGGCGCTCGTCCTTTTGAGCCTGAGCCAACGCTTCGCGCTCGGCTTTGAATTTATCCTGGGCAAACACCACACCTTTATCGGGAATGGCTTTCGGCTGCTCACGTTGAGGCAGTGCGGCAGGCTGTTGCGGCTCGGGAACTATTGACGCTTCGCTGTCGATGTATGGGCTAGCCAGTAAACCAGCGCCACCAGCTTGGAGGTTCTCGCCTGCGGGAATGAACTCGCCTTCTTGCTCATACGGCATAGGCTTGCGCTTATCGGCACGCTGACTGTCTTGATCCAATAAGTCGTCACCGAACTGACCAGCACCAGTGGCGGTATCAAAACCGGCTTTGCGAGCGGCAGCGGGTTGCTCGTAGTCATCGAAGTTTCTGGCGGTCGCTTGTGCCGATTCAACGTCTGCTTGGCGCTTCGCCTCTTGCTCCGTGTTCGCGTCCATCGACGCGGCCAGTGGCTCGTTGTCTTGACGAATTTTATCTGCAGCTGGGTTCTTGGTTTCGTTGGGTTGTGGGTTGCGGTTGGCGATGCCACCAATGCCACCAACGGTACCACCAAAGGCGCCACCTAAGATCCCTTCATTCACGGCAGCGTTCGCAACACCAGCATCCAGCTCGCGGCCATCAAACGGTTGCAGCGCTTGGTTAACGCCATACTTTGAAATCCCCGCTTGCGCGGCTTCGGTTGTACCTTCGGTAATAAAACCGGTTGCTGCGCTTTTCATGACGCCGTTCTTGGCGATACGCATACCCAATAGCGCTTTACCCAGTATCGGATCACCGATAGCAGAGGCTGCAAAGTTGGCCAATAGGACTTTGGGATCGGCACGAACTTCGTCTGCCACTTGCTCCGCCAATTCGGATTTTGCAGCATCCCATTTTTCTTTCGCACTGAGCTCGGGGCTGTCGGCGTGCTGTTTAGCTACCAATTCACCAAAGCGCTTGGATTCGGCCAATATCTGATCCGGCAACTCTAAGACTTCTTGGCGAGCCTCGGCCATCTGCAAGCCGGTGCCGGATGCACCACCTGGCAAAGCGTAGCCAGCGACGTTATTGGCCTTTTTCAGTTTCCCGCCAAGTTTAGCGGTTTTCGCTAACAGTCCTGCCGCACCAGCGCCGGGGATTGCGGTTGAAGCCAGTTGCCCACCCAGTTGAGCGAAGTTCAATAACCACGTATCGAAATCCGTTAGACCTTCGCCAAGGCTTACACTGCCGTCATCATTCCAGTTAACCAACGTCTTGCTGAGCGCTTCCTGACCGCTCTGTGACATTTCGGCATGATTGTCTTGCGCCCATTTATAGAACGACTCAGCGACGGCATTAGCGCCAACGAAATCAAATACCCCGCCTAAACCGGTTTGCGCACCGGCTTGAAACGCGTCGATAAAGTCACCAACGCGACCTTGCTCATTGGTTGCTACTGGGTTGCCTTTAGGGGCGTATTGGCTGGGATCGAATTTGATATAAGCCATGAACTTGCTCCAAGAAAAAACCGGCCTAAGCCGGTTCTGTAGAAAGGGGAGTGATTAGCGCTTTAACGGGTTGTAAGGCGCTGCGCCTCGAGTCGTGAAATTGACCTTGTGGGTATCGACTGTGATTGCTTGTTCAGGCTCTTCCTCCTGAAGTTGTTTCAAATAAGCGTCATAGTCGAACTGAGCGGTTAGCGTTGGCTCCGGTGTGGGTTCCGGATCTGCGGTAACGGTTTGCTCGGTCGGTTGGCCAACCATGGCCAGCAGCCCGTATTTACCCAGTGTCTCGTTATCCAAACCGGATTGGTCGATGATGGTTTGATAAGCGGTTTGAGTGTTCGCTTGCAAGTCCTTCACTGCCGCTTGGTACCCCGCCACATCGGTAATTTGGCCAGTCACCGGATCGGTAAAGTTCGCGGTCAACGATTTAGCCAACAAGGATTGTTCTTGCCCCACGCGAGCGAAAGCGCTGTGAATGTAGTTCAGCTGAGTGTTGCGGTCTTGGCGAGCGTAGTTGGTGCTGCGGTCTTCGCGGTTTTCTTTATGACGGCGCTCCTTGGCGTCTTCCGACTCCTGGTAACGACGATCATTAACGCGGTCGCGTGCTTCTTGGGCTTTCTGAGCGGCTTTCCAGCGGCGTTCGATACTCGCCTCACGCAGTCGGTTTTGCTCGTTCTGGTTAATCATTAGGGCGTATTGCGACAAGCCATGAGCGGCAGCTTTACCCGCGTCCGCAATACCTTTGCCGATGCCATACAAAAGAGACATTACGCACCTCCACCTTGCAGTTTGTTCAATAGCCCTTGGGCTTGGTTAGGTTGGGCCGGCGGTGCCTGCTCGGGCGCGTCTGATAGCAATCCTAAATTGCGACCTTCGGCTTCCGCTTCTTGCACCATGGCTTGCAGTTCTTGAGGGTTGAGCTCGCCGGTTTGCTCTTTCATCGTCAGGTAAGCACTAAAGGCGTGCGATACCACCTGATCAATAAAATCTTCGGTTAGCTCGTCTTCCGACATAGCACCGGCTTCAATGGCCAAATCAGTAAGCTCCATCAGAATTTCGGTACCTAACAGCAAGTGAAGATCGTCGGCTATTGGAAACTCTTTGAGCGTACCCATGAGCACGGTAGCCACCGCATTGCCCAAGCCTTTGGTTAGGTCTTGATTCTCAAGTACCAGGGCGGCAACGCGATCACCGGTTTCACCTTCGCCGTGAATGATCACCGTGGCGACTTTGAACGCTTGTGTTAGCTGCTCTTCTTCTTTGGCGGTTAACTGCTCTTCGCCTTGCGATTGCATTGGCTTATCCATTACTTGCCTCCCAGTTTCTTAGCTAGGTCATCCATGGAGACTTGAGGATTCCAAGCACCGTAACGATCGGCAGCGTTTGGCAGCTGCGTCATCGGGCTTAGGGGAACGGTATTCAGTAGCCCGGAAAGGTTTAAATCCACGCGATTGCCTTCACCGTCCACGCCGTAGTAAGTCATGCGCTTGCGAGCTTCTTCCGCCTCTTTATCGGCGGCATAACCTTGGATGGCGTTGCCTACCAGCTGCGAACCGGCGTTAATACCAGCGGACCACAATAGACCTTCACCGGCTGACATACCGGCAGCGGCTGGCGCGGTATTCACGGCAGCATTAGCGGCGGCGTCTGCGGCAGTTTTGGTGGCTGCGTCTGCAGCGACGTTACCCACGGCAGAACCGGTTACACCATTGGCGGCAGCATTCGACGCGGCTGCATCAATCATGAGCGTTGGGCCTTGAGTGGCAGGCAAGCTAGTGGCGGCAGTTGTCGCGGCAGTTTTGGTGGCAGTCGCGGCAGGCGCAGCATTACCCCAAACACCGGCACCGACAGCGCCTTGGGTTGCGGTTGTTGCAGCGGCACCACCAGCGGCACCAGACCAACCACCGGCAAGCGCTGAGCCTGCACCAGAGAAGTTACCAGCCATGAGCGCGGTACCGGCAGACTTCACGCCGGTCCAGGCACTAGCAATGCCGCCAGCGGCTGTACCTCCCGCCGACATAGCGCCGATCAATGCTGCTCCACCAAAATACACAGCTGCAGCGACAGCGGCGACTTTCACCACCGGCTTAACAGCCTTCCACACTTTCTTGACCACTTTCTTGGCGCCGTTCCATACCTTCTTAACGGCTTTCTTTACAGCACTCATAAGGAACTCCTAGACAGATTTTGAGTACAGCCCGCCAATTGCTTGGAAGCCGTGACGTTCATAAAGCTGACCAATCCGCGCTGCGTCGGTGTGGCCTGAGCTAACCCCTAGCATCAGGGTTTTCACTTTCGGAAACTGGGATGCCCAACGGATGAAGCGACGCAATAGCCAAACGGCTTGGTCGCCATGCTTGGGCGAAACACAAAACGCCATATCGGTGGCGTAAGCGTCTTTAGAAAAGAAATGCTCTTCCCAAAGAGCAATCAAAAATCCAACCACCTGACCGTTAACTTCAGCAACAAAGCAGTCCATGGTTCTATCGGAAATCGCACGGCGCACCATGTAGCGAGCTTTCTTGTCGCTAAACTCCACAGGGTATGAAGGCGATTCCGCTAAGGTGGCTTCGCCAATCGCTAAGATGGCATCAATGTCGTTGTGTGTGGCCAGTCGGATCATGAATTAAGGCTCCGCTCGAGTTGGACCAAAGGAACCGCCACTGCCATCGGACGGACCACCTGGCGTTGCATAGTCAGGCGGGAATACCCCCGGCATTTCGGTACCATCACGACCGCCGCTATCGTCAGGCGCTGGCGGGTACGGGGTACCGCCAATACCGTACAAGGTCGATAGCATGTTCGAGTGTTCGGCCAGTTGGTTGCGGATCATTTCGACGGCTGCTTTTTGCTGCTCCGGCGTCATGTTCGGGTTGTTCAATGCCAAACCCATCGCTTCAAGCGCTTGGTTGACGGCAGAGGCTTGCGCGTTGGTGTACTGAATGCGCATATCGTGGTCCATGCCACGCAGCTGTTTTTCCATATCCGCTTGAATCTGCGCGTTGAGCTCGCGCCAGCGTTGATCGTTTTGCAGGGTTGAAAGCTCTTTCTGGTAGTTCTGCAAAATGGCATCGCGTTGCTGTTGCAGATCCGCGCTGAGCTCCATGTTTGTAATGCCGTACTGCTGCAGCTGCTCGTCGCGCTTGGCTTGCAGTTGTGCGTTGAACTGCGCCGAATCCAAACCGTACTTTTGCAAAATCGCATCGCGACTGGCTTGCAGTGCGGCTTGATGATCCATGCCTTGCAGTTGGTATTGTTGTGCCAGGGCATCGCGTTCGCGCTGAATATCGGCCTGCTGCATGAGGGTTTCAAACTGATAGTTGGCGTTCTTATCCGCCATGCTCGCATCGTGTGCCATCGCTTGATTGGTTTTCTCGGCATCATAAGCTTGCTGCCAGCCAAGCTGCTGCGCCTGGGCGTGCGTTTGTGCGTCTTGCTGTGCAATCGGCAAAGCACGGTCTAACATCGAGCCAAGCGCGGCTGAAGTGGCAATAGAGCTGGATTGCAGCCCACGACTAGCGGCGTATTGATTGGCCAGTGCGGCGGCTCGCTGCATTAAAGGGCTGTCGGCATTCAGAATGCCTTCCATTTGATTCGCCACCATCGAAGCATCGTTCGGGTTGTACTCGCCTTGCGGGGCAAGCGTTTGGCCTGCGTAACCTTCTTTGGTGAATTCACCACCGGCAGGGTTTACTTGCACTTGTGGCGCACTGGGTAGCTGACCTTGCGGCACATCAGGCATCACGGCATCCGGCACACCGGCTTGAGTGGCTGGCGGTGGCGCTGCTGTTAATGGTGGGATCACGGTACCGGGAGTCGGTGGCGCACTCGGGTCGGATTGCTCGCCCGGTTGTGGGGCCGGCTGAAACTGATCCGAAGGTCCGCCCGGCTGCGTCACAAGGCCCGGCTCTTTAATCGTCGGGTATTGCGTCTGGTAGGTCGGGGTCAACGGTTGAGCGGTGTAATTCTGCCCAGTAGAAGGCGCACCGGTAGCCGATAGCAAACTGTCCTTTTGGATCGGTTGAATGGTGTTACCAGGCACCGGCGAATAAACCGGCGTTAATACCTGGTCCTTTGCCTTTTCGATTAAGGCCGGTTGCAGAGAAGAGTCGTTTACAGTGTTCATATTGCTATTCCGCCTGAGCCGGGTAGTGGTAAGAACTCCCAGTTCTGTTCTCGGTAATCCAGAATCAGGAGGTCGCTTTTGAAGATTTCCATTTGGCTCGCGTCCAATGCGATTTGCAGATGACCGCTATCTTTGTTGGTCATCAGCCAGTTGTACTCGGTTGCATCGTCAATCAGCTCGAGCTTACAGCCACGCATGATGCCGCGCAGGCTGTTGATGCGGTTGCCGTTCGCGGCGGTGGTTGCACCAAACATAAACTTGCCCACATCGTTCGAGCTGCCCACGGTGACACCGTAAGACTGCGAAGGAATGAGCGGAGCGCTTAAGTTGTTGTGATTGATGTTGATGCGCGTACCCCAAGTGTGAATTAGGGAGAATTCCCAAAAGCCTTCACGCAGCGGGGTAATCATCTTGATTTCATTTACGTGTCCGCCTAAGCACACTCGCAAAATGTCGTAGTTCGGACCGGTAACTTCGATAAACATGCCTGCGCCGGTCGAACCTTCGTTCTCGTTCGAGCACTGACTAAACAGTGAAATGGTTGGCTTGTTGAACGAAATACGGTCCAGCCAGAAACTCACCGACCAACGCGAGGTTTTTGGTGAGGCAATCATTTGCGAAGGTGCCTGCAAACCACTGGCGTAACCGGTCAGCTGGTAAGCCCAATAGCCTTCTACTGGCTGCGGTGGTGGCTCTACCGGCTGCACAATGATCGGGTCTTCGTCTTTCGGCGGCTGGTCTGGATCAGGGTCCGGTGTTGGATCTGGGTCTGGGTCCGGCGTTGGGTCTGGGTCTGGGTCTGGAACCGGATCAGGCTCCGGTACTGGAATCGAGCCCAAGCCATAGCGCAACAAGTTGGCCCAGGCTAAATAGGTACCGTGCCAGCTCAGTGTTGGCGCGACGTCCTGCATCATGGTGAACGCCTGATCGACCACTCGGTCATCCCAAGCTTGCAAGTGAATCCAGTGCCACGCCGCACAAACTTGCTCGTCACTGCTCGATATACCTGAACCATCGACAAACTCACTGTAGCGCGGGTTTAAGAACATCACTTCGGTAAGGTTGTTGGCCAGCGCCGTCATCAGCTGGTTATCAGGATTGCCACCGTCTTGCTGATACGCCAGCAGGAATTCGATATTGGTATCGCCGTGGTTCAAATCCTCATAAGTGGTGCTTGGGTCAGATACGTGATGCTGATAGCGCGATCGGGCGTACTTGCCGCTGTACTCCACCGTATCTTCAAAGAATTGATAGAGCTTATGCACGCGAGGCATGTAATCCGTTGCGCCGCCATCCCACTTACTGCACAGCATCATCGCGTGAGCCATGTTTAGGTTGTGGTTCTGCGGCAATGGGCGCGAGTAAAGCCCGTTGTCAGTCACTAGGTCATTGCCAACGTGCGGGTAGTAGAACGAACCGGCAACCGTTGGCTGCTTGGTTTCTGAGTAGTCTGTATCGTGACTATCAATGATTTCCTTCGCGTCCGCTAAGTAGCCTGCAATCTTGGCATCAAAACCGCTAATTCCACGGCTCTTAATGAAGTCCACTACCAACATGATGCTGCTTAGGTTGCGACCGTCTTGCAGCACTTGAATGCGCCAGTTATAGCCGTCTTTCACGTAAGGCAAGCGCCAGCCTGGTGCGGCAATGCCTCGGTTGTTTAGGAAGTATTTCGGTGCCGAGCCGTAGCCATCGGTTAGCACATTGATTTCGCCACGCGCTTGGCGTCGCTTATCGGTGTAGTAAAGCATGTGATCGCACAGCTCAACCGCCCAATCGAGATACTTGTAATCGTTGAAGGTTTCGGCCATCGCCAAGTAAGCACGAATCCAAATAGAGCCACGCCATACAAAATCGCCAGTGTCATCGCCGTTGGTACCGGTGGTGTACGGGCGAGCGCCCGGATACAAATCAGCAAACGCCGCATCCCAATCCGCTTGGCTTTGCACTTGCGCTTGGGTCAAGTCAATCACAGCAGGCCCAGGTGTCGGCGGTGGGTCAGTTGGATCAGGCGTTGGATCAGGGTCGGGATCAGGTGTTGGCTCCGGGGTAATCGGCGGCACAATCGGATCGTCCGGTAGAACGTGCGTTGCATTGTGAACCGTCATCGTAGTGAAGTCGGTTAGCGTCACACCTAAGAACGGGAACAAGCCTTCAAAGCCCTGCGCGGTGTAATACATCGGTAGCGCACTGCCGCCCAAGTCTTCAATGCTGAGCGCCTGCAAGATGCCTTCAAAGTAGCCGTTGCGCCAGTATGCGCGGTCGAACACTAGGGTTGCAGGGTCCACGTTCGTAAAGTCAAAGGTAGCGGTTGTGGTTGTGCCATCGCTTAAGGTCAGTTGGCCATCGCCTATTAGGATTTCTAAGAAGCGAGTGTTCTCAACGTCCAGCTGCCCATAGATGCCGGGATAACCACCAGCTGCACTTTGATACTGCACATCAGCAGACTTCACGCGCACGCTGTAGCCCGTTGCACTGTCGGCAATCAGGTGTAGCCAGTCTTGCGGGTTGGTCAATTCGCCAAACCATGCACGAATGCGAACGCTGCCAGAAGCGTTGCTAAATACGGGATAGGTGCCATAGGTGTTCACGCCATTAAAGACGGTACCCGCACCAGCAGGGCCAACCGGTTGCACCACATCAGGACCGTCAATCACAGGTGGTTGCGTTGGCGGCTCCACTACGACTGGCGGCGGCGTTGTTGGTGGCGGTAAGACTGGCGCCAGCGAATCTTCCACTAGCGCTTCGTAAGCCAGCTGGAAACGGTTATCCGTGCGTTGGCCTGTGTGCTTCAATACCAAGCCACCCAACTCAATCGGTAGTGGGCGCTCAATCTCAAAGTTCTCATGCAAGGCTCGCATGTAGGCTTTGCCCTGGCGAACGTAGAACAGCATCGCATCGCCGTTGTGTGCGTCATCCAGTAAATCAAAGCCTGCCAGAATGTTGCGACCTAAGCCCAGTGGCTGAGTCACGAACGCGGCATCGTCCGGGCTGTACCAATACAGCTTCAGAGTGTTGTAGCCGATGCGATAGAAAATAATGGGGCGTCCAGCCTTATCGAAGGTTAATTCGATTTCCTCAATGGTTTCGGTTTCATTGAATACAAACAATGGGAACTCCCAACCGTCATAGCTGGCGATCTCCGCGCTGGCGTTTAACGAAAGATTGGCTTGCGCACTCAGGAACAAGCGAAGAGAAAGGTCAGTGACCGATTGAAGATTGAAGCTAGAATCTGCGCCAAACTTGATACCGTTGAAATACTCCACCAAGGCGTAAGCCGACAGTTTGGAAGTGGCGACCTCTAGCGGTGGCGCTGGCGTATTTACGTCACGAATGAGCGCATAAGGCGATAGCTTTGATGTGTCCACATTCGGTGGCGGTACCGGCGTATTAACGTCTTTAACGAGCGCGTAAGCCGATAGCTTTGATGTATCAATGTTGGTACTTTGCATCGGTTCGGTGCCATCTTCGGCAATCAGGGCGTAAGCAGAAATTTGACCAAAACGCGATCCATCAGTCGTTGGTGGTCGCTCGCTAGTCTCCACAAGGGCGTAAGCAGAAATTTGACCAAAACGCGATCCATCAGTTGTGGGGAAACTGCCCTTGTCCTCAATCAGCGCATAGGCGCTTATCTGGCCAGTTTTTGCAGCCATTAGACGCTACTCACTAGCTTGTGACCAATGCGTAAGCCATCCAGCTCGGTCAGATCCCAATCCCCACCATCCGGTGCGTCGACAAAGATGTGCGAGTGAATGTTGTAATCCGCCACGGTGGTTTCAAAGTTTGGTGAATAATCCGTATTGGTGCCGTCGTGAATGAGACTTTGGACGTTGGTGGTCAACGGCACCTCACCGGCAACCGATTGGCAAATCTCAACCGCTAGCACAGTACCCGCGTCGGTCCATGCGGTTGAACCGTCCTCAAGTCCATACAGGTTTTCGTGGCCCACGGTGGCAATTTCCACATGCGTACTAGGCGTTAAATCCCAAGTGGTATCGTCCACATCGTCATGATGCAAACCGCCGCTTGACGCGGTGGAGCTGGCGGCAATGGTGTCGTCGCTGTTGGGGTAGAGCGGCACCACACGAAGCACCCCAGCATAGCCGTTATGCTTGCTGCCGCTGCCGTCCATGATGGCGAGATGATCAAAGTCAACACTGTCGGAATAACTACTGTTTGAGTAGCCGCCCCAGCGTACCGAAACTTGACCGTCAAGCGCTGCGTCGGCAGTGATGATGCCACTGGTATCGTCTATCACTACGCCGTTACGGTAGACCTTTATCGATCCTGTCGCCGTGGTCGCTAATTCAATCTCAAAGCAGTAGTGATCAATTTCATCAATCACTAGCGCTATGGGGTTAGTGTTAAGTTTCGGATTACCATCATCCATTGCCCCCAACGAAAACTTAAACTCTCTCACCGCAACGTCAGCAAAATCTGTAGCTAGAGTAATCAGTGGGGTATCCGCGCCGTTCCACACCTCAAAAATGCGCTGATAATGGGCGGTTGAGATTGAAAGATCGTGGCCAGTTCGTTTAAGCCAGCAATTGATAATCAATTTATTGCCGCTCATGGTCATTTTTTGGGTTTGACAAGAAACAAGCCGGAAAGCACTACCTATCGCGCCAGCACCAAGCGCCGTTACGTCTTGATTGCTAAACACGCTCGTCCATTTGCCGCTATTGAGCATTTGCGTTGTTGCGGTGGCGGAACTGCCAGAGTAATCATCCAGCCCGTCCATAAATAAAAGTGCCATAATTTCCCCCTTAACTGCTGCTGATGTGCTTGTGGCCGACTTTGAGCGCGTCTAGCGTAGCTAAGTCCCACGCACCACCATCCGGTGCAGCGTCAAAGATGTGAGAGAAGAGTTTGTGAGCGACGGTCGTTGCGGTGTGCGTATCACCTTGAGCCGTATTTGTGCCGTCGTTGATGACAGCCGCTATCTCACTATTGGTTGGCGCGTTGGTGCCGACGTTCTGCTTCACCTGAAGCGCGATCACCTGGTCCGCGTCAGCCCAAAGCGTTGAGGCGACCGGAACGTCATACAGGTTCTGATCGCCTGCAGTGGCGGTTGATGTGTAGGTGCTATCGGCACCGTTGAGAAATTCATCGTCCACTTCTTCAAAGTGAGAGCCACCATTAAGCGCGGTGGCGCCTGCAGCAATGGCGTCATCACCATTAGGCAGCAAAGGCAGTACGCGAAGAATGCCAGGGTAATCGTTATTCTCGGCACCACCGCCATCCATCACAAAGAGATTGTCATAGGCCAGCCTTTCCCAGTAGTTACTGGATTGCACCTGACCGGCAATGATATTCACGTTTGCATTGTGCGCCGATACGGTGGCGACGTTTTGAATGTCAATAACCTTGATGCCGTCCTTGTAGACTTGCACGCGACCGGTGGCGCTAGTGGACTGGTCCACAATACAAACAATGTGGTGAGTCACGTTTTGCTCGAGCGTGAAATAATCACCTGCTCCACCGAGCTCAATGCCTTGGTAGTTAAAACTGCCGCGCTTGGCATACACGCGATTGGGCTTGCTCATGTTCATGCTGAGATTAAAGTGATTGTTAATCCCTACAAGACGTTGCCACGCGGTAGCGTTGTTCGAGGATTGTTGAGAAGTGCGGCGAACGTGAAAACCGATGATCACGCGATTACCGGCAATCGGCAGGCTTTTAGTCTGCCAGTAGCTTGAGTCGTCGTTAAAGACTAATGCGCTGCCCAGACCATCACCGTAGGCGGTTTCACTGGTGCGCTCCATGCCAGATGATGAAACGTAATCACCACTGCCGAGCATTTGCGCTGAAACGTTGCTGGCGCTGGTATCGTAATGATCAAAGCCATCCATAAATAACAAAGCCATCAGTGACCCCTTATAAATTCAATGCAGTGTTAGCGGCTTGCAGGATTGCTTGACCGTCTGCTGTCATGTTCGCGTCAGTAACATCGACGCGGCCTTTGAAGGTGGTGCCTTCCCAGTAGCCAATCCATGCGACTGCATCGCCGTTGGCTAAGTCGAACAACACATCAGCACTGAGCTGACGCGAACCGTTAACCGCTGCGTTAAAGGCGCAAGACTGGCGAGCGTAGCTAGCTGAAGCCAGTTCGTTGTCGGTACCGTTTTCGCCGGGATCACCGTCATGCAAACTCACGCTGTCGATGGCCATGGCGTTGAGCATTTCGTTCTTTAATGCGTTGCTGGAAATCATGCTGTCATCCTCACGATTGTTTGGCGGCGAATAGCACTACATCGCCATTGGCGTTTTGAGCGACTGCCCAATAACGTTGATTGTTTAAGCCTGAGTCGTCGCCCAGTGCCTGTGGACCAATTGCTTTGTCCTGAATCGCGTGCGGAAGATTTGGCGGCTCAGGAAACGGAAACATGGGGTATGGGCCGGCTTCGGTAATGTCGGACCATTGGGGATAGTTGGGAAACATGCTTAAGCTCCGCTATAGGTGCAAGTGGCTTCGACTTCAAAAGCCTTGGTGTTGTCTTTCGGGATCGGTGGGTTATAAACCACCGTCCATTGATTGCCCTCGGGCGTGATCTCGCGACTGCCAAAGGTCAAGCGGGTGAAGCCTGACGGTTGGGCATTGGCTTGTGTGGTGCGCACGCGATTGCGAACGTGATGCCCATCGCCTTCACTTGCTGGCGTGATGCGTACCGGATAAAACAGGTCGGCTTCATCGACCACATAGCCATTGGTTAAGTAACCAGGAACGCTGGTATCTAAGTCGAGCGAGCGCACAGACCATTCGCTAAAGCGCTTGCTCATTGAGTTGGTTAAGTTCTGCAGCCACGGTAAGGCGTATTCAGTGCCATCGCCTAAGTCGCCGGTCTTACTCACTGTGAACGTGGTTTGAACCCCGGCAATATCGACGGTGCCGGTAGACTCCATCGAAAAGCCCGGAGCAAGGAATTCGTAATACACCACCAAGGCTTCGCCCGGATTCACGGTAACGGTGGTTGGGTCGCCAGCGCCGTCTTGAATCAAAGCGCGGCTAACCAAAATCCCTTCGTTGGTGTAAATCCCCACTTCACCAATCGTGCCGGTGGCAGTATCTGGCATGAACTCATAACGCATCAGCACGCGAAAATCGGCGGTTTTACTTGGACCGTCATAGCTCGCTTCAATGGCCATGCGATCGTAGCGAGAGTTGTAGGCTATCGGCGCTTCCAGCTCGGTATCGTCGGCGGTCGGTGGTGTGGTGCCACTACCGACATAACACTGAGCAAAAACGCCACCAGCGTGCGCGGGGCAGCTCGGTGCGTAACCGGCATGCAGTGCATCGGTAAAAGCTTTTAGGACCAGGTTAGAGCTCGGCTCACCTAACGGGCGCTCACCGTCCTTAGTGATGACTGCCAAACGATACTGGCCTGATAAGGTTTGAGCGCTATTCATTTACGCATCCTCAAGCGAGTGAGTGTGTAAGTTATGAGTGACGGTCAGGCTGTCGCTGGCGTCAGGGGTTTGGTCGTCGCTCGGCGCAGTGGTTGGGTACTGTTGGCTAACTAGCGCCAAATCCGTGGGTACCAAGTTTTTCGCCAAGCGACGGTTGTGAGATAACACCGCGAACAACAAATCAAAGGTGTTTATCATGCGCTCAGTTCCTCGGCGGGATATAAGTCGCCCACCAATACCCAGCGGTCATTGCCAATGCTCTTCAGTGCAACGACTGAGTTGCGACCGTTGGCGCGTGCTGCCGATGGCGAGAGCACTTGAACGTTGTAAATTGAGTCGCCTTGAAACCAAACTTCCGCGTCGGTATCGACCATAAAGAAAATGACGCTATTCGCGCCGGTCACAATATCGCCATCCAATGCGCGAGCGGTGCGACCGACGTTAACAATGACTTTGCCCTCGTCTACGGTCGGGTTGGCCGGTACTTCGTAATTGAGAATGAAGAAGGTGCGGTGATCCGTACCAGTGACCGATAGCGCGTTGGTGTCGTGCAACTTGTCCACTATGTCTTCAAGCTGGCGCGAGCTCAGTTCTGAAACACGCATCAGATCCACATCGCCATCCTGGTTAATGTGCAACAGCGAATCCGCGTAAGCGCCATCAGGGATAGTGGTCGAGCCGACAAAGCTTTCAGGTAGCTTCAAATGGTTGTCGTTCAGCTGCTCAGTGATTTGGCGCAAATTGACCGAAATGCCGTTGAGCTTGGCATTCATTTCTTCGGCTTCGATCAGGGTATCCGGCACAAACGGATCGCCGTTTTGCCAGTAAGACAGAGTAAATGACATGAGGTTGCTCCTTAGCGCCTACGTCCAAGAACTTTGGTGTGTAAGTGGAGTTTGGAAAATACGTGCGGCGGCATGCGCTTGCTGCTCATGGCCAGCTGAACCGCCACGCTGCAGCCAACGCCTTCGGGGTACAAATCCGCTCGAGCGCTCGAACGGCTCGCCCAATGCGCCTGGTCCCAATGCGCGACGTCCCAAAGCGCACCAGAGCCAAAGACCAATTGCTGTGGTGGTGCATCGGGGTTGTCTTCGTCAAAGTACAAGCGCGACTGCAGTTGCACTTCGATCACTTCGTCTAATTCCACAACTAACTTGTGCCAGCGCTTTTTAATTTCAGGACTGCCAAAGTCCATCAGGTTGGTGCGCAATACACTGGGGTACTCGGTACCGTCAAAGCTGAAAGACTTATCCAGTTGATACAGATAGCCGTCGTTGCCACCAGCAAATAACAGCTCTTCGCCGCTTAGGCTTTCACCAGAGGCGGTGCAAGCGAACGCGGTGCGATAGTTGAGTTTGAAGTAATGCGGTTGACCGTCCGCCATGAAGGTAACGCAGAGCGCGGTACCGTCATCGAAAAAGAGGCGATATTGGTTTTTGGCCTTAACGACCATCGAGCAAGTGATTTGCTCAATCTTGTTCACCAACAGGGATTCGACCGCTTGGCTAATCAGTGCCTGGTCAAAGTCACCGAACTCTTGAATGCGGTGCAATTGGGTCAGACCGCGATCATCGACAAACACCGAATCGCTAATCGTTTGCACAGTACCGGAGCGCATACCGATGCGCGTGCTTAAGCTCTTCAGCTGAAAGTCGGCATCACTGGTGCCATAAAGCACGTAGGTACGATTCTTACAGCCAATCGCGCAAGTGTTATCCGGTTGCACTGCCATCGCCGTGATCTCGTCACCGACAGCGATTTCACCACCACCGTTGTTGGCAGTGAAGTCAGTCGGCTCACCAACCGCTGAGTACACAAACGAACCGCCACGATAGCCGAGTAACAACACTTGGCTAGGCAGCGCTTCAATGGTGATTGGCGCATCCGGGGAAATGGGGCCGGCGATTTGGGTAAAGGTGGTGCCATCAAATGAGAAGGCGGGATTCTTACCATCGACGCCATAGATTTTCACGGCATCGGCGTTGCCCTTAAAGTTCATCAGGCGGGTTTCGAGTTGACCGCCAGCGTTTAGCGTTGGGGTCACTATTACTTGCCAGCCAGTTGCGGTGGCTTTATATAACTTCGCCTCAGCGCCACCGACTTCGTTGCGCATCGCAAACACTTCGCCTTGATACAGGAACGCGCCGATCACCGGGCCTTCGCCTGGCACTGGTTGAATCAAAGCGCGTTGCGCATCCATAGCAGCATCTAACGCCGCCAGTGCAGTCTCGTTATCGGGGAATGGGTAATCCGGCAGATCACCAATCTGAATCGTGGTGGGCGAGCTGCGTCCGTCAAAGCGCTCAAAGCCTAATACGCGGCGATAGCGCCCAAGCGGGTCTATCTCGATGTTGGTTAGCTGGCGACACATGCCCGGCGGTACATCGCTATCGGCCATGGCGAGGTTTAAGCCGCCATACAAGCGAACCGGCGCGTTACTGTATCGACGCATGCTAAACCCTTACCGAAGGCAGCTGGTCGATGCACAGCTGATTGTAGAGGTCGCCAAAGCGCATGCTCGCCTTGGTATAAAGGTCATCGTCACTTTCATACAGCGCGTAATACATCAGCGCCTTGTAAACGATGCAGTCGTGATACTGAGCAGGGACCAGGCTGCGATGATGATCCCGAACTAGGTTGTTGTAGATACGCTGGTAGCTTATCTGCAAGTCATAGGCTTGATCGGGCGTTGGGTAGAGGTAGATACGGTTATTCGGTGCAATCACCGCGACCGTTGGCATACCGGTTTCGTCTTGGCGACCGTCAAACTCGGCATCCCACTCTTCCCATTCGAGTAAGCGCAAGTTGCGAACAATCTTGAGCTTGTTGAATTTGGTTGGGGTACTGATACCAAGCTCACCGGCTCGGTATTCCCACTGGTTCACAATTAGTGAACTTGAATCACGGCGCCACAAAAAGCGCCAATCATCCTGAGCTTGTTGGATTTCACGGTTGGCTTGCTGAACCCAGTTCACCAACCGCTCGTTAATCCCGCTTTGGTTTTCAGTAGTCAGTAACTGCGACTGCCCGGACAAACCTGATTCCAGTCGCAGCAGGGCGACCATTTCTAAAAACGTCATGGCGAGCCCTAGTCAATGAATGCAATCGGTTCGAAAGGCCAGCGTTGAACCTTCGACTCTTTCAGGATGTTTTGTTGAGTGACTGGATCTTTCACTGTTTTGTAGCGCTTCTGGATGGCGTTCCGCAGAATGTCATAAACGCCATAAGGCACCGTAACTTCTTCGTCCTTTTTAATTTGGTAAGGCACACTGTTGAAGATGACCTGAATGTAATTCAAGCCTTCGTCGTTATCTGAGAAAACTCGAAGAGTGACTTTACTCGGTTGTTTCTTACCGGCCTTTGGAGCGGCAGTTGGATTGGCCGTTGCTTCGAATAGAGCCGGTTCTTGCTCTTCAAGAAACGCGATAACGTCTTTGCGGTCTTGACCTTTCAAATCAACGCCGTGTGTCTCAGCTGCGTATTTCACAAGCTGGGCAGTCGAAGTTTTTTTGGTTATTGCCATGGGGTTGTCTCCAATTGGGCATAAAAAAGGCTCCCAAAAAAGGGAGCCTTAGATAGCGGGGTTAGGTTATGAAGGATCGACCTCGGCACCCACCTCGACACGGACCATCCACGCATCGTTGAGGATCTTGGCGACATACCAAGTCTTCCAACCAACGGAACCGTTTTGGCCCAACTCGTCGCCATGCTCAGGCTTACCAGGCTGGCGAACCATCGGCTTGATCGCGCCACCGGCTTGCTTAGAGCCTTTCAGCGGGATACAGCCAAACGCGTTCTGCGCCAGGAACAACACCGGATACACATCCGAGCTAGTGCCACCAGTCGAAATAGCGGTGTCACCGTGCGCGGCACCGGCATCAATCCAAGGGTCAAACAGCGGTGAAGACACATAACGCACATCTTCTACGCTGCCCAACTCTTCCATGCAGATAGGCTTACGAGAGCCGTACTCTGCAACAGGGGTGAAGTTCGGCATCTTACGAATGCTCGCTTCAATGTCGGTGTGACACACAGCCACATACGCCGCTTCCACCGGAGTGGTCGAGTAGTTCACGCTGCCAGATAAGATGCTGGTGATCTTCTTGGCGCGTCCCGCCTTCAGGGTGCGAACCGCTAGACGCTGCTCGCGAATGGTTAACGGGGCAACCACTTGGTTACGTGCGCTTACGCCATTGGCGTAAATCACGTTGGTACCACCGATAAGCTCACCGAAGGTGATCATTTCGACAGTTTCCGCCGCTTGCTCACCGGCCATCATCGACATATCAGAACCCACTGGGTCTTCATGCAGATCGTTAACCTTGTCGCTCAGCGGCATCCAAGCACCATGCTGCTGCAAGGTGGCTTCTACATCGTCGTAACGAAAATCGGTACTAGATGGACGCACACCTTCAGTCAGCGGAGTAAGCGCTGGTGGTAGCGGGATTGGGCGACGAAACTTAATAACTTCGCCTTTGTTGCGGGGCATAGGCTTGTTCAAGCCCATTTTGGATAACACGATGATAGGTTCAGCGTGCTCCAACATTTTCTTTTCGGCATAGGCGCCTAAACGCGCACCAAGATCGCCGTAAGTATTAGCCATAACAGACTCCTAGAGTTAGCTAGTGATTTGGTTGAAGTAATCAATCGGATCAACGTCGTCATCAGCGACTTGCGCACGCGCTCCGCCTTTGCGGGGCAACTCGGCATGCTGAGACAACTTGGTTTGTTGCGATTGTTGTGAGGCTTGAGCGGGTGGCTTCTGGTCCGAAGATTGGAAGCTGCTCGACGCCTTATAGAGATCGAGAGCGCCACTGACTTCGCTGGCGAGTTTGGAGTTCGCCGCCTTTTGCACGAATTCCGGCTGCTGTGATAACCAGTTCCCAAAAGCGGGGTCGCTTTGGAATGTGGCTGCGTCCGGGTGACGTTGCAGTAAAGCTTGAACTTCCGACTGCTCGCGCTGCGCTTGCTCCTGGGCAAGTCGCTGCTGCTCTATCGGGCTTAATCGTTCGTCTATGTACTGGGCAATTTCGGGAAAGTCCTCACGCAACTGAGCCGCCAAGTCGCCTTGATCCGGGTCAGTGTTGTTAGGGTCATCCTCGGGTTTGCCTTCGCCAGAACCGGCGTTCGGCTGCTGTGCTTGCTGCAGTTGCTTTTCAAGCTCGCTCACCTTGCGGGAGTAACCAGAAACGCGGCCTGCATTGGCCTGCACATCGTTGTGAAGCTGCTGGTTCTGTTGTGCCAAAGCGTTAAAGGCTTCGCGTTGTGCGTCAGTCGCGCCAGCCCAAATGTCTTCCTCACCAGGAGGGTCGTTTGGGGTGTCGTCGTCCGATGCCTTTGGCTCGTCTTTATTGCCCGGCTGATCCAACTCATTAACGTCATCCTCGGTACTGCTAGGGTCTTTCGAGCCTGCGTTTTCCTCGGTTAATTCGTTAAATGCGTTGATTGCATCCTCTTCCGTTTCCACGGTCGGGGCTGCGCTTGATTGCTGTTGTGCTTGGTCTTTACTCATGGTGTGCCTCTTTGCAGTCCATAAAAAAACCCGCTCAACAGCGGGTATAAAAAAACCGCCAAAAGGCGGTCGGTATTTGAGGGGCGATTAGTCGTCTGCCAGTTCAGGCGTGCTCGGGTAATCGTCCAGAATGTGTTTAATCTGCGCTATCTGTCCGCGGATCTCGGCGGCGTCGATGGGGTCGCGCATTTCGGCTAAGTCTTCTAGCAACTCCTGACGCTCTCGCTCAAGGCGCTTAGCGACTTTGCTCCAAGTGAGAAGGCTCATGACTTACTCCAAGCCGTAGTTAGCGGTTTGACCGGCATTTTGCTTAATGCGTACTTCGGCCATGAATTTATCCCACTCCAACTGATTGCGAGTTCGGATCTTCTCAAGCTCAGTGAGTAGCTTCTCGGTATTGATTTGCTTCGCCTGGGCCAGCTTCATCACTTCGATGCGCTCGGCAGACTCGTTAGCTTGCATGCTAGCGGCAATCTCTTGCTGTTTGGTTTGCGCAGAGAGGTGCAATTCAGACATATCCATTTGATGCTTCTGTTGCGCTAACTCCTTCTCAAACGCCATCTTCGCTTGTTGACCTTGCTGGCGCATCTGCTCAACCACAATCGCCGGGTCGCTCGGTTGGCCAGCGCTCTCTTCCTGTTGCTTGTGATAAGCCTTGAGCTCGTCTTCGGTAGGAATAATCGACTTCGGCAACTGCTGAGTCTTCGCCCATTCGCGTAGGATCTCAGTAGCTTTTAGCGCCAGCACTGGCCTAAAGACTTCGCTATTGCCAGCGGTGTTAATGAAATTGGTCATCGCTTGCGCCACTTGCTCTTTAATCAGTAAAGCGCTGGTGCCGCGTGCTTGGATCTGGAAATCGCCTTTAATTTCGTTATCGTCGCTGTGTTCCATGTTGAAGTGGTAGAAGTCGCTGATTAGCGGCGTGGTGATATGATCATCCCAATACTTCACCTGTTCACGGCGAACGGTATTAGCGGCGTTCATTAGCATGCTCATGCCGCCCAAGGTTTGACTGGCCGGGCCTTGCTCGCCTTGTTGCAGCATTGGCACGCCAGAAACTTCGTCAAACAGCACGCGAGCGACTTGGTAAACGCTGGATAGGTCAGCGATGTGGTTGTTGAACTCAAACGCGCTCATGGCTTGCTTAATGTCCTGAACGTTGCCGTTGAGCTCCCACAGTTTCTTGGGTCGCAACTTCCAGTCTTCGCCCGAACGCGGCTTCACGCGGTCCTTACGAATACCCAATTGCGGACCGGAGGTAATGGCACCGTTATCCACCATCATGCGCCAGAAGGCGTTGATAATGCTTTGCTCGTCGCGTACTGAACGCGGGATACCATAACCAAAAATACACGCATCATCCGGCTCCCAGCAAAACACGCGATAAGGCATCGCTTGGCTGTATTCCATCAGCGAGAGTTTGGCGCCTAGAACAATGCCACCGCAGTAGAACACCACGGCATCAATCTCGTCCTGGTAATCCTCATGCTCTTCGTCCATCGGCTCAATCACTTCGAGCTCTTCAAGCACTTCGCGAGCAATCGGACCGTGATACTCCCACGTTTCAAAGCGGGTATCGTTTAAGGTGTCACTCAAACCGGCTAAGGTGCGAATGTCATCCATGTAGGTGGAGCGATGCTGTGTTTGCTGCGCTGTCATGGCCAGCAGCTTCTTTACGCGGTCCCGATCAAAGCCTCGACGGCGCGGTAAGTTGCGGACTTGCTTGCGCGAAAGAAAACGGCGCTCGAATACGAACTCAGCTTCTTCAATCGTGCTGGCAGACATATCCGGAAAGAAATCCCAAGGGCGTACCACTTCGCAGCCCGGAACAAAGCTGTGCTTGAGCACTTGCTGAAAACCTTCAGGCGTATTGAGGTAAACCTTGTCAGTCTTGCCCAGTACCACCGGACCTTTAACCACACCACTACCAACCACACAGGCATCATGAATGATGCGGCGTGATTTGGCGTTGTAGCGAGTTTCGACCAACTGGTCATCAATCTTTTGTCGCATCTTGTCGCACGCTTCATCGACCATAGCCTGCTTGCGCTTGGCGACTTGTGAGCGGGAAACGATATTGCCTTGCTGGTCTTTAAACTGAAAATCGCCTTCACGGAACGGGGTTTCTTCGTCTTCCACCATTGCCGCTAAATCAGGATCGGGCGTAGGGTCGATGCCCCAGTTCTTATCGTCATTGGGAAACAGCAAATCAATCAATTGCGCCTTACCGGCGTTGGTCTTGGCTTTAGTGAGCTTGATGAATGCCTGGCAACCGTCGTTCTCTTTGATGGCTTTCAGCGTTTCGGGATCGTAAATGCCGTTGTAGTTGCGCAAGTCTTCTACCATGCGCATTTCCACAAGGTTGCGGTCTGTCATGGTGTCAGAAAGTTTTAGCTCCAAGTCCATCGCAAGCGCATCGACCTTAGATTTCGGGTCGTACTCATGTTCGTAATTCTTACGATAAGTGTTCTTCGGGCTGTCACTCATGGGGTTAATATCCTGCTAGTGAGTCGGCGGTTTGGGTCGGTGGCTGTCCACCGTAAAACTCGTCGGTCGCCGCGTAGTTCACTTCGCCCTGAGCCCCTTGGCACAGGTACTGAAGCGCATCATGCGGGTGAGAAAACTTGTTCTTGTCGGCAATGCTGGTGTAGCGAGCATCACCGGCTACTTGAATGCGTCGCAGCTGATAGCCACCGTTGAAGCCTTTGCGCAATACGGAGCATTGTGGCGAGAGCACAAAGTTCGCATCATCGCGTTCGGCATTGTTCAAGAAGTAGCGCACTGACTCCCAGCGATTCTCGGGTTTGTTCGAGGTGGTGCCATACGCCAAAATGCCGTATTCGGTGTTTAAGATCTCAATCGGGCTATTCTCGTCGGTGTCCGACTTACCGAGCCCTGACGGATCGCAATACGCTTCCCAGCACGCCTTGGGCATGTTGGGGTAATCTTTTTTGAGGATTGGGATCAACTCGTCCAAGAAGGTCCGAATCCCCATGTTTTCGGAAATGAACTCACGAATGACGCGCAACTGACCGTTCGGGGTCAATTGGCCCAGGATACAAGCCGGGGTGCGTCCGAAGTCAAAACCCATCAGCAACTTGCCGTGCTTGGGTAGCGGCAGCTGATTGAATTTCGATACGTGCAGCACATCGTTCCACTGACCGCGATAAATCGGTAGACCGTCCGCCACGGTGCCATATTGATTGGCGAGGTTAACGCGAATCCAGTCATCGGCTTTCGATTCGACTTGGCGAATGTAATAGCCATCAGGCAAGTTATTCAGGTTCTCAGCGTCAGGGTTTGGTACCCATTCGCTATAGCGGTTCTTGCCTTCACCGCGAACGTGCTCAATCACACCGCCGGGCTGTCGTAAGAAGTGCCAACCTTCAGGCTTAATCTTCTCGGCTAACTCATAAAGCCAGTGATCATCATCCGGCGCGTTGTAATCGCCAATCATGCCGTGCCAGCTTGGACCGCCATCCATTGCACTCGGGTATCGACCGTGGCGACCGTCGCACATATCGACAATTGGCTTTGCCAGCTCCTTGACTTCGTTAAGCCAAAAGCCGGTGGTTTGTATCCCGCGCAGCTTCTTCACGCTGTCGGGTCTGTCGAGCGCCATAAACACCAGTTCCGATTGAACGGTGGTACCATCCGGCAAATCAAAGTTCAGGCTGTGCGTCGGTGGAAAGTCCATGTTGAACTTGCCCAGTTGCACATCGGCGTTATGGTAGAGCTCCTGCCAGTCCTTGATGGTCGTGCCTTTCAAGTCCGGGTAGGTGTTACGAACCGCAATCCAGCGACTCTTGCGAATGCCGGTAGCGTTTGGCGCCTGTTCACACATTTGATTGAACACGCGCATGCAGCTGCCGTAAGTCTTGCCTGAGCCAAGCGGACCCATCAGCATCGTGACTGGTTCGCGCCCAAGCATGTACTCTTCCAACACTTCGCCCTGGGCAATAATGTCGAAACGATATTTCTGTTGAGCCATGCGCTAGCTCTTTGGTTTGTTGCCGCGCCCCATCAAGTTGATTTCCACCAACGGGCGCTTGATGTTCAGGTCGATCTTGTCGGTAAACATCTTGAGGTTCTTGCCCAGCAGCTCGAGCGCATGCAACTTAGAGCTGGTGCGATAATCGTGCTCGATATACATGCCTTCTTCATCCACTCGGGTTTTAATTCCCGACAGTGCCGCAGCGACTTCAGCCGGTAATTCGTCCGGGCGCTTTAACAGTCCGTTGTCGTGGTAGAGCTCGCGCATATCAAAGAAGGCGATTTTGGCCAGCTCCTGAACCACGCGATCGGCAGTGACGGTGTACTTAGTACACAGCCGCTCCATGTGCCAAGCGATTGCCGCTTTGATTTTGTCGTTCTTAAGCAGCTGCGAGCCCTTCACTTTGGGATGCTTGTATTCCGCTTCTTCAGCCGCGTGGGTAGCGCAGTGTTTCTTGTCTGCGATGTAGGCAAGCACGAACTTGCGCTGTTGGCCGGTGTATCCCGACCAATCGAATTCATCAGCTTTGGCCATCGGATGCGGCTTGCTTCAATTCGCGCTCTTTAATCTCCATCGTCAGTAAGTGTTCACGCTTATGGCGACGGTCTTTGAGCACTTGATAAATAAAGTTCACAACAAAGGTCAGTACCCCGAGCACTATCCCGCAGTAAACGGCAAAATCGTGAACGGAAAAAACGCCACCAGTAATGGTACCGGCGGACGCTGAATAGCTAAGGGCGGCTAGAGTTTTCGAGGTACTAAGATGCTCTGTCATGGTTGGGTTACTCCGCTTCTCCAATCCCTGAGCTGTTGAATATCGCTCTGGCATTGCTTCAAGGTTTTAAGTAAGGCCAGTGTGTATTCGGTCAGCTCGGCATTGGTGTTGCCAGTAAAGCGGGGTATCGGGCAACTGGGTATGAGCGATTCGGGTGGTGGCTCTAGCTGCACTTTGGTCACTGTCACCGTTCGAGTGATCGGCTCCGTGCTGCAGCAGCCGCTTAATATCGTTAGGCACAGGACTATCAGCCCAGCGTTTAACTTGTTCATTCTCAGCCCTTAGCGCATCGAGCGCGGTCAGTTGCTGTTGATAGGCGGCACCAATCGCCGCTTTGGCTTGTTCGTTGCGTTGATTGAGCAGGACCAGGCGTTGATATTCGGCCTTAAGGCGTTGCTTTTCGGCTTCCTGGTTGCGAACGGTTTGGGTGAGTGCATCGAGATCGCTTTGCAGGACTTGTTGCGCCAGTACCGCGTGATCGCGCTCCGCCTTGTAGCGTTCGGCCTTGAGATAGAGTGAGCCCATGAACAAACCCATCACGACCGCCACGATAAGCACCGCGCCAATCAATAGCGTTTGGCCATTACCCAATAACCTAAGCATTGCTCAGTACCCCGCGCAGACAGTAGCGGCGTTCTTGTTCGCGCCGAGAGACTAGGCCCGGCAGCTTAACGCCGTTCGCCCAAACCCAGCGACGCAACTCATTGCAGGCTTTCAGTCGATGCCCTTGCATCAGATAAGCGCGAAGCGTGGAGCGCTCGAACGCGCCTGGGCCAACGTTGTAGATGAAACTCAAATAGGCGATGTGCTCGCCTCGGGTTAAATGCAGTGGCGCGGTGAGCTTAAGCAGTGCGTCGTTGTGGCGGCTTAAGTCTTTGGCCAGCTTCTCTAAGCATTCGGCTTCCGTGAATACCTGACCTTCTTTCAGTTTTGGGCTGGTGTGACCGTAACAAGCCGTCATGATCCCGGCAGGGTCAACATAAGTGGTGAGCATCACGCCTTCCTTTTCAGCGATGAACGCGCCAGCGAAGGCGACCGCAGCGGTGAACCCCAGCGCGGTAAGAGCTTTTGCTAATTTCATAAAGTCCCCAGAAAAAGAAAACCCGCAGCCAAATTGGTGCGGGTATCAAAGGGTGGTTGTGTACGGATTCACATCAGACGATGCTTCAACAGTGGGAACGACCCACCATTAAGAAATTAATAAACTTATTTTTGTGATTTGTGAAGCGTTCGAGCCAAATCAAAAAAAATAGTTGAAGGGCCGGCGCTGAAAAATAAATGAGCGAGAAGTTAATGAATTCTAACCTCTCGCTTTAACATTCCACTTTTGCGCATGCTTACTGCACCAAGGATTCGATTCCATTCCATCGCTTTTCTCGCTTCAGTTAACGCTCAACGAAGGTTAACCGCTGTTTCACTGATTGGTTTTGAGTATTCAGTGAGGGTTCAGTGAGGGCTCAGTGAATACTCATATCTCAAAGGCGAGTTGCGTGGATATGCGATCTCGCTCTTCATCGTAAAGTAAAGCGGAAGCTGAGTTAACAGACTCTATACGCTCTACGAGAATCTGAGTTCGGGTTTCTTTTGAGTGCGGCTGTTAGGTACCTTTCCAAGCTTTGTCGATCCCGATATTTCGAGCCACATTGGTACTGTCCGCGCTGGCAAGTGGTAGTTGAGAGAAAATTCGTCCGTTTAACATACGAAGTCCGTGAAGTTTGGCGATTGGATAGCCGTTCGCATCAACTACATGACGAATAACATCCTTAAGCCTAGCTACGCATTTCTTCGGGTATTTAACGTCGTACTCTCCACAACTCCCGATAGCCACACGATCAAACTCTTCGCACAATCGAATAAATCGCTCGTCTGATTCATTCATGTGCCAAACGGGAACGCCGCATGCTCCATGAGGCCACAAACTAATTAGTTCATCGTTCTCGACTTCGCCACCACCTATAACGTCAGGGATAATGGCAAAATCAAAGCGTGGGTGATTCTTCCAATGTTCAACGAAATCATAATAACCAGTCCAATTGATTTCCCCGCCTTGTTTCCACTTAGTAAAGGCTCCATTATCGAATGCAAAGCTCTGACAAATCTCACTAGCTAACCCTAATTGGTCTGGTCGCGCATAGCTGACAAACGCATGACGTCCATGCCATGCTTTGATTGCGCAAGTATCAGGTGTTATAGGGCCGCCGTGATAATGGATCATGGAGTCCTCTTGTACTGCTTGCGGGTGATTTCGTCCTCAATTTCCTCAAACTTAGTTTGCAGAAGAGATATGCACTCTCTGACTTTTAGTAATGCGTCCATATCGCTTTTAGCTTTCTTTTTAATATGCTCGACTAACCGTACCAATACCTTTGACTCACTTTTCATCGCCTCGTCTAGTTCACGCCTCAACCTTAAAATCAGCGCTTGCTCTGCCGTTTTTTCCTGAAGCTCGGCAATTTGTCGGCAAGCCTGCTTGATCACGCTATCTTCGGCTCTAAAAACCGATTGGCGTATACCGTCAGGATCTACCCAAGGCTTTAAGTCGATATGGAACTGATTGGGCAAGCCTGCTACTTTTGGTTTGTTTGAGTTCATCGCAGCCCCCTTCTAGGTGAAGCACATTCCAGTGTCACAAAATTGGATCAAGTCGAGTTGAGTACCGCGCCCATCATCCACAAAGGTTTGTACGCCCAAAGGATCGGCTGAACGATTAACCCGGTATTGTGGCCACTTAGCTATCAGGTTCTTCTCAAACTCCACCGCCTTTGCAAACTCTTCAGGGTGATTGGCTTGCATATCTGCCCAGTCGTTATTGTGTCGGTTTGGACACATCCAACAATGCGAGCGCGGTGGCGTAGGCAAGCCAGCGTCTTCAACAATCTGAATACACATTTGCCTGGTGAGCATCATTTCAACTAGCGGGTAGACGCGATTCCATTTACCACCAGTGACTTTAACGCGCTGAGCCTCGTCGATAGTGATACCCAGCCACACTTCCACGCCGCGCTTGGTCGCGTACTTTTCACCGTATAGCTTGTTGATGTGTCTCTGAAACGGTTCAGTTTTCCACTTTCCTGAGCAAAAGCCTGGCATCTTGCTTATCTCGCCAGTGTCGTCGTTCACAATGAAGAATGGTGGCAACACTCTCTCGTCATCGTTTTTGGTTGTTAGGTCGTGCTCGGTGTACTCACTTTTTTTGATGATATGGTATTCAATACCCATCGCTTCGCACAGTGGCAGAATGTGTTCGCGCTGATAATCAAAGACGTTCGACATTTCACGTTCAGTATCGACCATCACGATCAGATCTGGTTTTGGCAACTTGCCTTGCGAGATTAAAACGATCATCGCGTTTGATTGTGTGCCACCGCCACTGGATAAAACGTTAATCCGGTCCGGGTTGTATCGCTTAAAGGTCATTACGTTGGTTCTCCCCGTAGCAATGATAAAGGATTCATCGGCCCCTGGTAACAGCTTGCATCGAGACTGATTGAAACTTGGGTTAATACAGTCCTTCGGAATACAGCTCGTCGCCACTGCCGCCGTTGCGCTTCAGGTCAAACGGTTGGCCATTGGATTTCACTAACTCCATCGCTTGCTTACGGTCGTAGAATTGACCGAACTGATCGATGAAGCCTTGTTCCTCGCCGTAGCTTTGGCGCAGTTTCTTCCAGGGGATGCGAGTATGCGACTCGATCCATTTGATTTGTTCGTGCATCGGTTGGCTGTAATGACGCGGCCCTAGTACCACGAACGTTCCCACGCGCACAGCTGCACACACGATTTTGCGAGTAACTTCACTCACTAGATCACCTCCGCTTTTCGCAGCTCAATCAAATCATCAGCGGTATAGCCACTGGCCTGCAGCGCGGTTAGCTCCTTAACGCTTAATCGGGTTGATTTCTCAAATGGCGTGAACGTGCCGACCATCGAGCCAATCAAGCAGCCGTCCGGGTTGTAGACTTGGTTATCTCGGACTTCAAAAACCATCTGTTGTGTTCTTTGGTTTTGCATGGTGGATTCCTTATCGAAGGGCATCAGCGATTTGATCGATGAGCTGATGGATTTCGTGGCATTCTTCATTGGTGCGTGCGGGGTAATGATTTAGCGCAGCGACCAAATTGGGTGTTGGCGCGTCTTGATCCGCCTTGGGGTTTGCTACCAGCTCTACGCCAAGAAACATTGCCACCTCTTCAAGATGCTTCTTAACGCTCACTACCGAGCTAAACGAATCTGCTATGCGTTCAAAGCTTGGGAGGACCGGCGCTTTCGCTGAGATTTGGGTTTTTGGTGCATTAACTTGTTCTGGGTAATCCATGGTTAGCTCCTAAAGTGGATTGGGGTTAGTCGGGTATAGGCTTCGGTGATTGTCATTGCTGACACTTGCCAGTCATTCCTTAGCCATACGCTAAGGCGATTAGGTTGTAGGTGGTAATAGACGCGACACAGACCGTCACTTAAGTAGTGCGTTGCGCCTTTAGGCGGTTTGCTTATGCTGGTTCGCATGGACTGTCCTCCGTCATGTTGTAAAAGCGCAGGGTATTGCGGAACTCCCGGCTCCATGGCCAGTTATCCAGAATTAGCGCTTCTAGCTCCGCTTCATTGAGTACCGCCGAATCACCAATCACTGACGCATCGGTTAGTTGATCGATGATGCGTTGATAGTCGGCTTCGTGGTTTTGAGGCAGTGGGAAATTCCAGCCGCGTTCTTCAGGCTGAAAGTCATCGTCGTTATCGAGTTGGTAAATCATCATTGCGCAGTATTCGCGGATCTTGAGCTGACGCCTTTCGTTCGCCTTTAGATACAAAGCGCGGTGTCGCCGTTGAGCCGTGCGAACGTTGCGCAAGATGACGTTAATTTCGACCTTTACGCCGTTCATGGTTAAGCCTTTCGAGCTCGTTGGCGGTTCGCCTGCACTTCTTCTGAATCAACCAGCGCCTTATTGGCCCAGGCGGACGTTGATACTCGTATCCAAAGCGATTCGGGTATTCCTTTACCGGCCATGTAGTGAGCATGCAGTTCCCTTAGCATTTCGGTTTGCGTTTCTAAGGCTCGCGCTAGGCGATCGAGCAAGTGCGGATCAGCTTTGGTTCGCATACGTAAAAAGCTCATGACTTATTCCTTAGAGAACGGATTGCGAATGTAGTAATCGAGGGTGTTCAGGCGCTCTAGTCCCATCAGGATTAACGTGGGTAGCCAGAAGGCGGTGATCCAAATAAGACTCTTGAGCTGAAACACTCGCGACTCAAAGCGCTCGAGCCAAAAGATATACATCACCGCCACCGGGGCGCTTAGCGCATACAAGTAAAGCCAGTACCAAAAACTAAGATCAGCCATGGAGCACCTTCCTCATGTTTTGTTTGATTAGTTGGATTTTCATCGCCTGGACCCAAGCGGTTGTGCGAATGAGCAGCGTGCGCAGTTCGCGGTCGTCTTGACTGTGGCTATTGCGCAAGCGTTCGGCCTGCAGCTTCAAGTCATCCACTAGCAGACTGTCCAGCTCGAGCAGTTGTTTACTGATCATCGGTTTGCTCCCGAAACTCGACTGGGCGAGGAAAGTAGAAAGCGAACGGCTGAACCAGTTCGTGATAGCCTTCACACTCGTACAGTTCGGGCTCGTACAGGTGCAAAAAGTGCTTCTTGTCGAAGGCGTACAGTTCAATCGCATCTTCATGGCCAATGGATAGCAGCTGACGACCATCAACCACATTGCAGCCCACTTCCTCACAGACCAAGGCAAGCGCCCAACGCATCACGAAGTTGCGCTGACCTACGACCAACTGACTCCAATCAATGCCTTCCGATTCCAGTTTGTCGTTTGGGATGCGGACCGTGTGGGTATGCGCCAGCTTGTGCTCACCAAAGTATTTGGCGGCTTGAGCGCTACCTAATGGCTTAGTGCTTTGCTGTGCTTCCATAGTGATATTCTCCTGCTGAGACTGGTAATAACTTGGGATCGACGGCTTGAAAGTCCACGATGAACACCAAGCGTTTGTCGTCGTTTTCGTATCTGAAGTTTTTGAGCTGGATTTTGCAGAAGACTTTGTCCTGCATGGTGTAGGTGAGTTCGCCGTTTTCAGCGCTTTCTAGGTGCGCCCACTCGTTGAGTAGCTTTTCATCAAGTTTCAGTTCGGGGTCACAGGAGCCGTTGTAGATATACCCCAAGAGCTCAAAGTTATCGCTGTATTGTTCTTCAAACAGCATGGCAGCTTCGACAGGGTTACTTACCTTTGGCAACGGCTCAGATAGTTCGTCGATAAAGGTTTCGCAGTGACCAACGAAGTCAAAACCAAATTCGGTATCGCCTTCTCCCTCGTCATCACAACCAAGAATGCCCATGCCGAACTCGATGCCGTTATCCATATCCATCGACAGGCCAGCGCCAATCAGCTCCGGGATCGCGGTCAGTTGCTGAACTATTTGCGTCTGAATCGCTTGGACCAGATCGGGCAAGCGGATATATATCGGGTTTTCCGCCTTCTCATTGGTGATTACCAGGCAGCACTTGGGGTCGCTTAGGTCGATGATCACTGGTTCTTTTTTAGGATCAGTCATAACTCATTCCCAATTCAGTTCGTTAAGTAAGGTGCGAGCGAAGCTTTGCGCTTTGCTGAGGTGATCAAGCAGCTCGTTGCCGAGTCGCTGATAGTGCGGGTAGCAGTTCCTAAGGAATTTGGCGTGCGGGTATTTGCGCCCGAGCTCGTTGGCGAATCGACGCGCCAAGCGCTTGGTGGTGAATTGCATCTGGCCGGAGCCACCGCAATCGTTACATAGGCGGATTGTTCCGTAGCGGCGAGAAATGCGTTCGCCGGTACCACGGCACTTAGGACATTTGGTGGTGCCAACGTGCTCAGCTAACAACACAATGGCTAATGCTTTTGCTTTGTCTTCGGTAAACCCACGCTGGATTAAGGTGCCAGTGATACTTACCTTCAACTTGGCTTCAGATATAGGGCAGTTGGCTATCCGAACGGCGAGCATGTAACAGCCAATCGGACAGTTCGCTTCTAGCTGGG
This sequence comes from Paraferrimonas sedimenticola, assembly GCF_002282855.1. Lineage (GTDB taxonomy): Bacteria > Pseudomonadota > Gammaproteobacteria > Enterobacterales > Shewanellaceae > Paraferrimonas > Paraferrimonas sedimenticola. The sequence continues at coordinate 74,636 of NZ_NRIR01000008.1, forward strand.
AGATGATGCCCAGGGCATCTTCCCTTTCAAAGCGAATCACTGAGCGACCGCCACCACTGTGCCAGTTTGCGGTTTTGAGCGCAGGAGTGGTGAATAGGCGTTCAAGAGTTATGTTCACTTCGCCACCTTCTCAAACTGACCTTGCAAGTAGGCAAGAATGACCGTTTTAGCTTCGTCCCAGCCGTAGCAAACCGCAGTGGCGTAATTGACGGTACTCATGCGAGTAAGCCAATCGCGCTGCAATTTAGTTGGTGCTTTGCCGTGAGGTTTTGGCGCTTTCATTTCGATGTACAGACCGTGTAAGCCATGCGCCGGTAGTGACAAAAACAAATCGGACACACCGGCTTTCACACCCTCCGCTTTCATTCGTGCGGCTTCGCGCTTGTTGCGAAAACCACCGTTCGGCACGGCGAATAGGTAATCAAATAGTCGGGTATTGCCAAACTCAGGGAAATACCTCCCAAGCGGTTGATTCTTGGACCAGGACACTAGACTGGTCTGATGCTGTTGTTCGAGGCGTTTCATTTGGCTCTCCGCAGCTGCTCGCGCAACTTTGCGCAATCGGCAGACACTCGTTCTGGTTTGGCTCGGCGCGATTCGTTTGGTGCCTGGGCCGGCGTTGGAACTTCATCATCAAAGTTGGCACCATCGCGAATGGCTTTCACCACTTCGTCATAGCGCTTATTGAATCGCGCTATTGAGTCGCGTTCGTTGGTGTGGGTTAACGCGAAATGACCAACTCGTTGACCGGCGACATACACAGCGGCATGACTCCATTTGTGATCGGCTGGCCAGCGACCGTGGCGGCAAAACTCCTTGAATGCGTTTTCCCGCGAAGGCAAGCCAACGTCTTCTGGTTGCGGTTTGCACAGTTCAACAAACTCGGCAGGGTTCACGGTCCAAGGTTGCAAGCCTGCGCGGTCTTTAAAGCGAGCGATGCCACGGCGAAATTGCTCTGGCGTTATCCCGGCTTCTTCCAGTACGTTGGCAAATTCGTAAATCACGGTTTCGGTCTGCTCACCAAAACGACTGGCGAAATCGCGGGTATACATCAACATCGCCGGGATCAACGCGCTAGCCACCAGCTCAACCATTGTCGCGGCCTCGTCTTGCGTCTGCTGCGACTTGCTCTGCGACGTTGAGCGCTGATTGGGTGTTTGATTTGCGTTGTCCATGACTAACTCCGTTGTTGTTCGGGGTTGAGCTTTGGCCGGTCGGTGTATTCATCGCACGGTCTTGCGCCTTCGATAGCCAGTTATTGACGAATCGCAGCATCCCCCCAGCTGTTTTCCGTTTGGTAGGGTTGGCGTAGAGCCATGCAGCGATTTTGTTTATCTCTGTTCGGCAGTCCACGGCAGGATAAAAAGAACTCACTTCTTGAAGGTGAGTTGCGGTGAACTTAAAGGTCTGATTGTTTCGATTCGTGTGAAGCTCGATGATCACTTCTTCTTCAATAGGATTTGGCAGAGTTTGTTCAGGCGAAGGTTTGGGGCTGGAGCTGAAACTTGTTTCGGCTCCGGGCATGTTGTCTTTCCCTTCCTTTCCTTTCCCTTCCTTTCCCTTCCTTTCCTTTCCTAAAGGTACCGATACCGTAGCGGTGTAGTCGTCATACAGTCCTGATACAAACTTTTTGATTTCACTAGCTTTCTTCTTATTGATGACCTGATTGGCCTCGAAGTTAGTGATATGCCCAATAATGCGGTGTCGTCCGTCTTGAAGATGGTCGCCTGTGAACAGTGCTATGTAGCCTATTTCGGACAGCTCCCGTAGCAGTACGGTAATGTTGTTGGATAACTCCCGTATCGGGAATACAAAGCTCTCTACCAGCTTAGGGTTAGCGTTGAAATAACCTTCATCATCAGCGAAGTTCAGCAAGCCTATCGCTAACAGCTGCGCTTCAGCTGAGACATACGCGAGAGGTTCGCTAGACCAAAATTCAGGCTTGATGGTTCGGATACGTGGCATAACTAACGCGCTCTGTTGATAAACTCGAAATCGTCGCGGCAATCCACGTCACAAAAGCAACGGTCGCCGGTCAGGCTGTCGCAATAGTGGCAACGACCGGTGTTAATCAGACGTTCGTTATTGCGATTTTCTATTTGGTGAGCAATGCGCATTTCTTGTAGCTCATTCGCTTGATCGATTACATCAGCCATGTCTATTCTCCGGTTGGGTGGGGTCTATCAGAAAGAGCTGCACTTCGTTGTCACACTTGAGTGCAGAGAGGATTTTTTTCGCCACTTCAAAGTGGCAGCGCTTGGTTTCGCCTTTTGCGATTCGGATTAACGTTGAGTACGGAAGGTTGTGTTTTTTAGAGAAATTCTTAAGCAGGCCCGTGTATTGGTGCATGCCCTTTAATGCGGTAATCATCACCTGGTAAGGCTGTTGATTGATGCTCATTGCTCAGCTCCCTGTCGATACTTAAAAGTAACAATAGACAGCATTAAGAAATGATCAAGTACGCAGATTTCTGCGTAAGAACGCTTTGGGTTTCGGTTTTTGCGCAATTTTCTGAGTTTTTAGGCTGAATTCTGATAATTTGTGTTTCAGCTCTAATTTTTTAATCGCCGAATGGAATATGCTTGCCAGCAATCATTTCGAAAAGTTATAAAAAATGCTGCATATTTGTAACTTAGCGGCAAAAAAGTGACAAGAGTGGCAACTGCCGTTGCTGGGGCGACTCCGCGCCACTAATCTTTGGAGACTGATGGTTCCTATACTTCTTACAACAATTTTGTTGTATGCGTATACTATCAAGACCTGCGCCTTACGCTCAGAGCAGTAGGAGTAAACTGAACGATAGACAGAGGCCAGTAGTTTAGAAATGATGCAGAGGGAATTGTGAAGGAAAAGGTAAATAATAGCGGTCGAGAAAAGAGGATTAATAAAATTATAATAAGAGTGGAACGCTGCTATTAAAAATAATGTTTATTGTAAATTAAAAATAAAAACAATAATAAACGGAATAGGTGAAGATTATGTCTGACGCTAAAGCAAGTTTTGTAACGAGACTTGTATTTAAAAATAAAGAGAAAGATGAGAGTGGCGACACTTCCATTGAACTCTTAAATGAGGACGCTTCAATAGAAGCGGTACTTGCTGAAAACATAAAACATTTCCTTGTTCTGCATCAGCTGAACGCTACCACATTCTCGGTGAAAGCTAATGCACATGGGCATAAGATAAATCGACTTGTCTTAGGCCGGATACTTAAGCAGCAATCGAACCCCACGCTATCCACAATAGAAACAATATTAAAGACAATTCAGCTTTACCGCCCAAATACCAATATGGCTCACCTTCTCACTAGGAATCACTTCCTGCAAAATAAAGGAGTGGATACAGAGAACTATCAACGTCTAACTAAAGCTAATTTCAAAGAAAGGTTGCGGGACGTATTAGTTTCCATGATGGAGATGGGTTGGATAGAGATAGAAAGTGAAGAAAGATTTAATATGATTGTCGATTACACAACTCATGAGTTTAAGAAAAATACTGACGTAATCATTGATTAGAAGCATCGCCTCTATCCTGGTCATGACTGTCTTTAAGTTCCGTGAATTTTAGGAGCTTTGCTCGCGCCTCTCTTAGTCGAACCGCTTTTGCCTGGCAATCAGGCATCCGATGTATCGCCCCATATTCATGTAGCATCTTATCAGCGCGTCTTAACCGTAATAGTTCGTGGTGCTCAATACCGCGTTCCTCGCTAAGCTCAAACAGCTCGCGAAGCTCTTCATATTCTGCCACGCGGCTATCAAACCTTTGCTGAATCGACTTAAAGTATTCCTCTCGGTCTTTCAGCGATTCTCCGGATTTCCATGCGACCCAGTATTGCAGGCTCATAGTGATCATAACCAAACAACAAGCAATCACCGCCGTGGCAAGATCGCGCAACGACACGCCAAATTCCGCAAATTCCATTTCAACCCTCTCCCAGCTGGCGTGCAGCTTTGGTCCCAATGTGACTAATTATTAACCATTTTTTAATCATGAGCGACATTTTAGAATACACTAAATAACAAAACGGAATATCAAATCCATAGTTATAACTAATCGTTATAGATGTTAATTGGATGCTCAAAAAGCAATCATCTAAGCTTTATAGGTTACTTAAAAGTATCCAAGAGGCAAAAGCAGTGACTAATGTGTATCGAGCGGTATTTGAACCCCTAAAGAAAGCGCCCAGTAATGTGATCACTATCTCCTATTCCAGCATAGAGGCTAACGGCCAGTCTGATGCCCAGCAAAAGGCTAGAGCTCTTTTGACTCGAGAAGGTGTTAACCCTGCTCACTACAAGAAAGTAAAGATCACTCAGCAGCGCTCGTTAGAGCTTGACGCTAACCCTCTAACTGAAGAACCAGACAATGCTAAGTCAGCTGGCACAGGGAACGTGCCTACAGCTGAACCAGCAGAAGAACCTACCCAAGAAGACCTAATTCAAGCCGAGATAGCCACGCTGAATGAACGCCTAGCGAAACTAGGCCCAGGTGAAAGCTTTTACATCGACGGTTTGAATGACGAGGTGTATCACGGCTGCGATGGCGTTTCCTGCTCCAAGCTCAAACTCTTTATCGACTGTCAGGCGAAATACAAAGCCAAATACATCGACGGTCTGATCCCGCCACCGGAAAAAGCTTACTTCGATTTTGGCAAAGCCGTTCATGCGCTCTTACTTGAGCCGCATCGCATGGACACTGATTTTGTGCTGCAGCCTGAAACTATCAAAGTTCGTCGAGGTAAAGCTTGGGATGAATTCAAAGCCGAAGCGGATGCGAATTTTCAAATCGTTTTAAACCAGAAGCAATGGGATGACCTGAAACTGGTTTGCCGCTCGATAGAGTCATGCGAACAGGCGCAGGCAATGGTTAGCGGTGGCGTTGCCGAACGCAGCTACTTCAAGCGTGATGCTGAGACAGATCTGATTGTTAAGGTGCGCCCTGACTACCAAAACGAAGGGCTGCTGATTGATGTGAAAACGTCAGACAGCGCCAACCCACGCTTTGTAAAACCGAAGTTCAAAAAGCTGGGCTACCACATTCAAGACGCCATGTATCTCGATGTTAGCGGGGCTGAAGAGTTCGCCTTTCTAGTTATTGAATCTAGTGCGCCATTCGTTATCACTCCCCGCGTTGAAATGGAAAATCCAGTTCGCCGTTTGGGTTATCTCAAATACCGCAAAGCGATGCGTGAATTAGCCTGGGCGCTGACGGTTGACGACTGGGCTACTTACACCGATCCCGCTGAGTGTGTGGTGATTGGCCTTACTGAGTACGAAGAGCGCGAGCTTGCGGCTTTAGAAAGCCAAATAGCCGCGTAGGAGGTTGTTATGTCTGCCGCACAAAATAATAAAGTTGTGAGCCTATGGAAAGACGAACCGGCGAACCAGCCGCTTGTCAGTCGTGGGCTAGACGAATCGGGCTGGAATGCTCTGTGTACGTCAATATTTCCCGGCGCTTCCCACGACAGCATTTTGCTCGCTGTGGATTACTGCCGCGCCCGAGAAATGGACATTATGATGAAGCCGGTCCACATCGTCCCGATGTATATCAAGGACGCGCAAACCAACCAGAAAGGCTATCGCGATGTGATTATGCCCGGTGTTGGAATGTACCGGATTCAAGCTGCCCGTTCGGGCGACTATGCCGGTGCGGATCAACCGCAGTTCGGTCCAACCATCACCGAAGAGTTCACCGACAAGCAAGGCAAGCCGGTAACGGTGAGTTATCCCGAGTGGGCTTGTTACACCGTCTACAAACTTGTTGGTGGTAGTCGCGTACCGTTTAGCGCGACTGAGTTCTGGCGCGAGAACTACGCGACCATGGGCGCTACCAATTGCCCTAACGCCATGTGGCAAAAGCGACCAGCAGGTCAGCTACTCAAATGCGCAGAATCGCAAGCGCTTCGCCGTGCCTGGCCCGAGATTGGTCAACAGCCGACCTATGAAGAAATGGAAGGCAAGACCTACCACGAAGAGAAAGAAATCAATCCAGCACCTAAGACCAAGCTTGATGAAGTTGTGGCGGACGCTAACGAAGCGGCGAACGTCGAGAACGAGCAATCGGTGATGGATCTTGCTTTTCGAATTTCCGAAAGCGAAAGCCAAAAAGAACTGGCCAACGTGGGCCTTGAAATTAAGAAGCTCAAAGAAGCTGGCAAGCTCTCAGCAGCCGATTTAACCAAATTACAAAAGGCTTACCAAAGCCGTCTTATAACCATGAAGGGCTAGGGGAAGGCTGGGAGCCGTGCGCGTTTTCAATCAAGAGGTATTAGTTCATGAATATTCGACTGCTCACCCGCAAAGAAGTGGCTTACCACGTTGGAGTGTCATCAACGACGATCAGTAATTGGGTCAAGTTAGGCATTTTACCAAAACCCGTTACACGCACTGGAATGCGCCCACGCTACAGCGAAAAGCACATAAAAGCCGCTGTTAAGTATCTTAAACAGGAGCATTAGCCATGTTTATTACTCACCCAAAAGGCGAATCGACAAACATACGCCACACCCTAAATCTCAGTGTCGTGACCGGGATTTATCTAGATGAAAATCGCCCTAAAACCATCCAGTTTTTCTACCACAAAGACGAGTCGATCGAATGGTATCTGGATAACGCCGACGAAGCCAAGGCAGTATTTGAAGCCATTAATGCGCTGATTAAGCCGATAGATATTTCTTCGCTGGTGGGCGGCGCCAAAGATCTCAAACCGTACAGCCTTGAAAAGGAATTCGACCATGAAACCCATTCTGACCTTGCAAGACGCACATAGACAACTAGGGATTAGCCGCACGACATTTTGGCGGTTACGCAAAAAAGGGGTAATCCCAGACCCAATTCAAACTGGGCTCTACAAAGGAATGTACCAGGCAGCAACGATTGCAAACGTACTAAAGACTTTGGAGTTTACCGATGACCCCGAACAACCGACAGAAAATTATCAAAGCTCTAAAAGCTCACAACTTAAAAGCTTTAATACCTATTTTCGAGGCTGAAGACAGTCTTCGCTCTTTAACCATCGTTGAGCGCGAAACCATATTGAAAGCAAAAGAAAGCTTGGCAAGTTGGCCTCAAGAAGAGGAGCTGCGATCAACTGCATGGCTCAAACAAAAACTGCGTGAATCCGTCAACAAAGCGCGTCTTGAAAGCGTTCATGCCAATCAACTGCACCCCATTGCTGTCGGTAATTGCGTACTCGTACCCCACGTTGATAAAGGGTACGCCCTGCCAGGTGGGGGTTATACAACGGATCACCTTCAAGCGGTAAAGATTGCAACGCGCCTTTCATTAATGATGCGCCACTGCAAACCCTTCACGTTCCGAATTCCAACCAAAGGAGCGGCATGATGGGGGCTCAAACTACCTATATTTGCGACCGCTGCGGAGCCAAATCGCATCGAATAATGGAGTCGCTAAAAGTATCGCTTTATTGGGGGAAGTTGTGCGCAGCTGGCGACCACACCCCTAAAAACTACACCTACTGCGGACAGTGCTTAGAGCATGTAACTAAAGTCGTAAGAGCCGCGTTTAAGGAGGCAATCAATGGCTAGCCGAGGAATCAACAAAGTCATCATCGTTGGTAACTTAGGGCAAGATCCTGAAGTCCGCTACATGCCGAACGGCAACGCGGTGGCTAACTTCACCGTCGCCACCAGTGAGAGCTGGAAGGATCAACAAGGCCAACAGCAAGAGCGAACTGAGTGGCATCGCATTGTGACGTATCGCCGCTTAGCTGAAATCGCCGGGGAATATTTGCGTAAAGGCTCAAAGGTTTACCTTGAAGGCAAACTTCAAACCCGTAAATGGCAAGACCAATCGGGCCAGGACCGCTACACCACCGAGATAGTTGCGGACCAAATGCAGATGCTGGACACCCGCAACGGTACGCATTCGCCAAGCCCGGCTTACAACCAAAGCCAAGGCAATCAACAGCAACGCGGTCAGCAGCAAGGCGGGGGCAATCGCCGCCAGTCTCAGCAGCAAATGGCGGTCGATCCCCAACGACCGAACGATCCGCCACGCCAGCAGCAACCAAGGCAGCAAGGTAATCAGCAGAATCAACAGGGGATGCTCGGACCGAACAGCAATGTCGATGACGGTTGGGATGACGATATACCGTTCGCGCCTTACCCCAGCATATTGGCTTAGGAGAGAATTATGGACCCGATACGTTGGCTACTGCTTTTCTTTGCGCTGTGCAGCTTCACGATTTTTGTGCCGCTCATACAAACCCTAATCAGGCAAAAAGAGAATCACACCATGCTTATCCTGGTCGCGATTATCGCACCGGCAATCATTATCTGGATAACGAAATGAAGACTGACACCTTAAGTAAATGCTTTGTCGAAACCGCCGCGTTAATTCAGGAGTTGCGCCAAGCAATACGTGAGAAACGTTCAAACCAAAACTTAATGGTTCTGGCTGCGCAGCTAGATTGGAAGAAAGACTGGCTTGGGCATGAAGTGGGAAAAGTCGTGGACCATCATCGAGAAGCCAGAAAGCAACTGGCTTGCCACCTCGCTGAAAAGAAATGACCGAGTACGCTCATGAATTGCTGGACTATGTGATGGCGTTTAACCGTGTTTCACAAGCCGAAGCGGAAAAGTATTTGGACGATAACACCGATGGGCTTTGGCGGCTGCGAACCGAACCGTTACCGATGGATGGCGTGATATACGAACAGGATTAACAACGAATGCTTGCAGAGCTTTGCCCCCTTGAGAGGGGGCTTTTTTTGCGTGCGTTTTACCAAGCTTTGCGTAGAGGCACTACCACATTGAGCGCGTCAGGTTGGCGTAACTCTTCTAATCTAGCCCACCACTTTGAATACGCTTCCGCTTGAGGCTTTAGGTATTCGCTTTTGTCGTATACCGCACGAACCCCGGTGATTGAGTGGCCCAACATGATTTCAGCAATATCTGTTGTCGTAAAGTCAGAGAAGTTCGTTCGGGCCGTTCGGCGTAGGTCGTGTGCTGTGAAGTGGGCGATTTCACCACCATGCTCTTTGATCCAGGCGATTGCCATTTGTGAAGCCCTGTGCGTATGAAAGTACACTTTACCCAATGGGTCGCCCCATCGTGTCGTTATGAGTCGATCTCCGGGGTATCGGTCGAGCATAGCCTGAAGGAATGGCTTCCACTCGTCGATAATTGGATGAATTAAATCTTTCTTGGTTTTCTTACCCGCTTTGTGGGAGTTCGCAGGAATTCGCCAAACTTGCGTATCCATATTGAACCAACTTTTGAAAGAACGACAAAGCTCTGCCCCGCGACAACCGGTATACAAAAGGAACAATAGAGTATCGCTATGTTGACGCTCCAAATCCCCACTGTCACAAGCGCGAAGTAACCAATGCAGTTCGGTGCGATTTAGTACACGATCGCAACTGTTTAGGACCACGCCAAGATCATCACCAGCACGAACATGCACTAGAGGATTGTCATCGCATATTTGGCGCTTGAGCGCCCACCGAAGGCAATTGCGCATAAAGGACAGTGTGGCCGATGCTGTTGGTGGGGTTTTTGCAGCGATACCATCAAACACGTCCATCCACTCCCACAGCCTAATAGAGTTCACATATCGCTCACCCAATATCGGCTTAACGTGTCTGTCGTACTGGTAAACCAGTAACTTCGGATTTTGCAACTCCCCTTCGACTTTGGCCTTGTAGTAGCGATGGAAAGTCTCATTCAGCGTGAGCTCGTCACTATTCTTTTTGCGCTCGTTATCTTGCCATTTAGCAGGGTCGAATCCTTCATCACGGACCTGTTGTAGTACACGGTGTTTTCGGCGTGCCTCCGCCAATGAAAGCTCAGGATAGCTCCCAATTCGCAATCGCTGCATTTCCATAATTTCGCCGCGCTTGCTTTTTAATCGGTAGCGATATTGGAACGTGATAGCTCCCAACGCACTAACGCGAACACTTAGCCCTTGTTTATCAGCCTTTTCAAAAGGCTTCGTAGGCTTTAGATGGATACTTTTGAGGTATGAATCTGTAAGCATGGTCGAATCCTCAGTTTTGGTACACTGATTGGTACACAAATCTATTTTTCACCCGTTGATAAATACTGCTGAATTACTGAAGTTTTTTGTTTCAGTTACAGCTAACCATAGGCTTTAGCTAGGTTTTCTGCTGAATCTGAAACAAACAAAGTCAGAAAATAGCGAAAGAAACTGATTTGTTATCCAACTGTTGCTTTTGCACTAAAATAAGAGCCGCTGCTCGCTTTTCCAGCACGATTTTTACCACTTCGCGCGGATAAACCGCTGCGGCGTTAATTGTGCCCTCGAAAACTGGCTGAAATTCAATCACTCGATGCTGGTTATCCAGCAATAGTAGTGCAAACACCTCGCGGTCTTTGTGGCTTAGCTTTTGTTGTAAGAAGCGTTTAGTGTGCTCGGGCGAGGTTAGCGGCTGGCTGCCTTTGACTTCCGAATAAGCCAAACGCGAGCCAAGTTCTAACGCCGCCAGTAAACACGCGATTCTAGCAGGGCCTAAGCCATTAACTCGACGCAACTGGCTTTGGCTTGAGCTGGTGAGTCCGGCAAGGCCATCAAGCTCGTTGAGAATTGAGCGCGCTAGTGACACCGCACTTTGCCCCTTGGTGCCGCTACCAAGCAACAAAGCTAATAACTCGGCGTCGCTCAGGGCTGAGGCCCCCATATTCAACAGGCGCTCTCTGGGCCCTTCTCCCTTTGGCCAATCCCTTATTGCCATCCCTTCTCCTTGGGTCGCGTCCACAATTCCTTTGCAATTAAAGGTAGTGCATTTCGAAACCATCGGCGGCTGTGGTATGTTAAGCCGCAATAAAAGCCAACCAAATTAGTCCTATGAGCTTAGCCAATAAGAAAATTTTGCTGGGTATTGGCGGTGGTGTCGCTGCCTACAAGTGCGCAGAACTGACCCGTCAGCTGAGCAAGGCCGGCGCCGAAGTCCGAGTCGTCATGAGCAAAAGCGCTACTGAATTTATTACGCCGCTGACGCTACAAGCCCTGTCGGGTAATCCAGTCGGATTAGATTTGCTCGACCCGGCCGCAGAAGCCGCCATGGGACACATAGAATTGGCCAAATGGGCTAATGCCTATGTCATTGCCCCTGCCACCGCCAATTTGCTAGCGCGTATGAGCGCGGGCATGGCCGATGAGCTGATTACTACCGCAGCTCTGGCCACTGATGCGCCAGTGGCTGTGTGTCCGGCAATGAATCAACAGATGTATCGCCACGCCGCCACTCAAGCCAACCTTGAGACCTTAAAAAGCCGTGGGGTTCATATCTTTGGCCCAGCCAGCGGTGAGCAAGCCTGTGGCGATGTGGGCCCAGGTCGCATGATTGAGCCGGAGCAAATTGTTGAGCAGCTGCAAGGCCTGTTCGTCGAGCCTGTATTAAATGGCGTGAGCCTGCTGATTACCGCGGGCCCTACCCAAGAAGCCTTAGACCCGGTGCGCTATCTGACTAACAAGAGCTCAGGCAAAATGGGCTATGCCTTGGCTGAGCAAGCCGTCGCCCTTGGTGCGAATGTCACTCTGGTTAGCGGCCCTGTGAGCTTGGCCGCTCCAGCCGGCGTTAAGCGCATTTCGGTGGAATCAGCTGCAGACATGCACCAAGCGGTGATGGCCGAGGTTGAGGCCCATCAAGTATTTATTGGCTGCGCTGCAGTGGCTGATTACCGCCCGGTGAGTGCTGCCGAGCAAAAGATTAAAAAGAGCAACGCCGAGATGAGCCTTGAGCTAGTGCGCAATCCAGACATTTTGGCGGATGTTGCCAAGCATGCTAAGCGTCCCTTCACCGTAGGTTTTGCCGCTGAGACTAATGACGTTGAGACCTACGCGCGCGGCAAGTTAGAGCGCAAAAATCTGGATATGATTGCCGCTAATGACGTATCAAAGGCCGGACAAGGCTTTAATGCGGATACCAATGCGCTCACCGTCTATTGGAAAGACGGCGAGCGTGCGCTAGCGCATGGACACAAACGGCAGATTGCTCGACAATTGCTGCAACTGATTCAATCACACCTTCAATCAAAATAAACAAAGACGACTGATCGATGAAAACGCCTATCGAAGTTAAGATTCTAGATTCTCGCATTGGAAGCGAGTACCCACTTCCACAATACGCAACTCCAGGCTCAGCCGGTATGGATTTGCGCGCCGTATTGGATGAGTCACTGACCATTCAACCTGGCGAAACCAAGCTATTGCCAACCGGTATCGCTATCCACGTAGCCGACCCAGGTTTGGCGGCGGTGATTTTGCCGCGCAGTGGATTGGGCCACAAACACGGTATTGTGCTGGGTAATCTTGTGGGTCTTATCGACTCGGATTATCAAGGTCAGCTAATGGTGTCTTGCTGGAATCGCGGTCAGAGCGAGTTCACCATTGAGCCTGGTGATCGCATCGCACAGCTGGTTTTTGTACCAGTTGTGCAAGCCGAGTTTAAAGTTGTCGACGAATTTGCCGATTCAGAAAGAGGAAGCGGTGGTTTTGGCCATTCAGGTACCAAGTAACAACAACCGCTAAGTCATCAAGGAAGTAATAACAACATGGCAGCCAATAATAAGAAAAACCGCCGTCAGCAGATTTTAGAGTGCTTGGCGCAAATGCTGGAAACCGCTCCGGGCCAGCGCATTACCACCGCCAAGCTTGCCGCTGAGGTAGGTGTTTCAGAAGCCGCGCTTTATCGTCATTTCCCGTCAAAAGCTCGCATGTTCGAAGGGCTTATCGACTTTATCGACGAATCTATTCTGTCGCGCATTAATCTGATCATGCAGGAAGAGAAAGACACCAGCACCCGTGTTTACATGGTGCTGCAGCTGTTGTTGGTGTTTGCCGAGCGCAATCCTGGCATCTCTCGAGTACTGAGCGGCGATGCCCTTTTGGGTGAGCACGAGCGTCTGCGCAGCCAGATTGCCCTGCTGTTTGGCAAAATCGAAACCAACCTAAAGCAGATTCTGCGCGAGCACAGCCTGCGCGAAGGCGCCAACTTAAAAGCCGATGAAGCGGTAATCGCTAATTGGTTGTTGGCCTACGCCGAGGGCAAAATCAGCCAGTTCGTGCGCAGTGAGTTTAAGCAAAAGCCAACCTCGAATTTCCGCGAGCAATGGCCTTTGATTGAGTCGCAGTTGGCTTAATCGCTGCAACTCGACACTCAGCCTTACCAAGCCCGCTAAACTCTAGCGGGCTTTTTAATGCGCCTAGCGTTGTGTCGCTTTGGAAATCCCTTACAATAAGCGCCTGCTAAACCTTTACCGAACAATAAGCCCCTGAGGAGCGCATGAGCAAACTGACCAATCAAAAACTGCAGGACTATTTTTTCCGCCTGCGCAGCAACAAAGTATTTGAAATGTTCGTGGTCAGCGTCATCATTTTCTCGGCGCTAATGGTAGGTGCTAAAACCTACGAACTGCCCCCTGTACTGCTGACGGTCACCAATATTCTGGATTGGACCATCACCTTCATCTTCATGGCCGAAATCACGGTGCGCTTTATCGGTGAGCCCAGAAAACGGGACTTCTTCAAAAACGGCTGGAATGTATTCGACACCCTAATTGTGTTGGTGAGCGTTATCCCAATCGATAACTCAGACATGGCAGTGATTGGCCGTTTGGTGCGTATTTTCCGTGTGCTGCGGATGATATCTATCATTCCAGAGCTGCGTACCCTGTTGAATTCTTTACTAAAAGCCTTGCCTCAGCTGGGTTATGTGATGCTGATGATGTTTATCATCTTCTACATTTACGCCGCCATTGGCAGTACATTTTTCGCAAAAGTCGATCCTTTCTTGTGGGGTGATATCAGCATCAGCATGCTGACTTTGTTCCGCGTGATGACCTTTGAGGATTGGACTGATGTGATGTACGACACCATGGAAGTCTATCCGCTGAGTTGGATTTATTATTTTACTTTCATCTGCTTAACCGCTTTTGCTTTCCTAAATATGGTGATCGGTATCGTGGTCAGCACGCTAGAGGAAGAGCACCGCCTGCAAGATGCAGAGCGCGCTGAGGCCGAGGGCGAGCCAACGCTAAAAGAACTGCAGGCGGAAATCCAAGAGCTAAAAGCCCTGATAAAAGAGCAACATAGCGTTCGCTAAAAGCTTCGATTTTTTTCACAGGTTCAGAGCCGACTGAATGTCGGCTCAGCTCCTAAGCTTGATGCAGACAAAGTCACTTTGTCCGATCACATCAAGATATTAAGGAGCTGATGATGGCCTATGTAATGATTGACGGTAACAAGTACGAAAAAGAACTCATCGACATGGCGCGCGCTCACACCACAGGTCGTGGCGAAGGGCGCATCTCTCGCGATGAGGCGATGGATTTGATCAACTCAGCCCAGGATGGCCATCGTGTTACCGACACAGAAATGAGTACCCTGCACTACATTCGCGATAACTTTGACTTCACCGATGCCGCGGCCACTTGGTTCGATAACGAAATTTCTAAGTGGTAGTTCGCAGTAAGTAGTAACTAGTTAGCAGTGATTAGAAACACAAAAGCCGACTCATTAGAGTCGGCTTTTTGCTACTAACACGGGGCAAAATTAGATGCCGTACTGCTCGCGGTAAGCACTCACCATGGCCAGCTCTTTGTCCATGCCAGGTTGTTGCTCAAGGTAAGCAATCAGGTCGGCCAGCTTAATGATAGAAATCACTGCACAGCCAAAGTCGCGTTCCACTTCCTGAATAGCAGACAGCTCGCCTTGACCCTTCTCTTGACGGTCTAGCGCGATAAGTACACCAGCCAGCTCAGCATCGTTGGCCTTGATGATTTCCATGGATTCGCGGATCGCAGTGCCTGCGGTAATCACATCATCCACTAGCATGACCTTGCCGTTTAGCTCTGAGCCCACCAAAGAGCCACCTTCGCCGTGGTCTTTCTTCTCTTTGCGGTTAAAGCAGTAAGGTAGGTCTTGGCCGTGGTGGTCATTTAGCGCAACCACTGTGGTGGTGGCAATTGGAATGCCTTTGTAAGCAGGACCAAACACCAAATCGTAATCCACACCAGAATCCACTAACGCGGCGGCGTAAAAGCGGCCTAGGCGCGCCAAGTCCTTACCCGTGTTAAACAGGCCGGCGTTAAAGAAGTACGGGCTAGTACGGCCAGACTTTAGGGTGAACTCGCCAAAACGCAGTACCTGGCGCTCAATGGCGAACTCGATAAATTCTCTTTGATAGTCTTTCATGAATTAACTCTGAATCTCTGTAGTCAGTTCTCTAACCTAGGCTTAGCTTAAAGCCGCTTTTTGCGCGTCGGTGATTTCACGAATACCGTGCTTGGCCATCTCTAGCATGGCTAGTAGCTCTTCGTGGCTAAACGGCGCTTCTTCGGCGGTACCTTGAATTTCGATGAACTGGCCAGTTTCGCTCATGACCACGTTCAAGTCGGTATCCGCTGCGCTGTCCTCTGGATAGTCCAGATCGCAAACCGCTTCGCCTTTGTAAATGCCAACGCTCACCGCAGCAATCATGTGCTTAAGCGGGTTGTTTTTTAGAATGCCTTTGGCGCGAGCCCAATTCAGCGCATCAACCAGAGCCACACAGGCGCCACTGATAGACGCGGTACGAGTGCCACCGTCGGCCTGAATCACGTCACAGTCGATGGTAATGGTGTTCTCACCTAACAGAGTTAAATCCACCGCGGCGCGCAGGGCGCGACCAATCAGGCGCTGAATTTCCTGAGTACGACCAGACTGCTTACCGCGAGCAGCTTCGCGGCCCATACGAGTGTGAGTTGAGCGAGGCAACATGCCGTATTCGGCAGTGATCCAGCCTTTGCCTTGGCCTTTTAGAAAGCGCGGCACGCCTTCTTCAAAACTGGCAGTACAAAGCACCTTGGTATCGCCAAACTCAACCAACACCGAACCTTCGGCGTGAGCAGTGAATTGACGAGTAATGGTGACAGGACGGGTTTGCTGGGGGGTACGTCCGCTGGGTCGCATGAGCATTTCCTGAGAGCTGATTTTGAGTGCTGCATAGTATACGTAAACCCTGATTCAATCGCCATGATTTAGCGGATGTGGCTCTAAAAACAGCCGCTTATCGTTTCAAAAGCAACGAGGTTGGGCATATAATCGCTAAGACTCAAATAAATCTTGGGAATCCAGATGATCCACAGCATGACCGCCTACGCTCGCGTAGAACACAAAGCCGAGTGGGGCAACGCCTCTTGGGAAATTCGTTCGGTAAACCAGCGTTACCTAGAAACCTATATTCGCCTACCAGAAACCATGCGATCACTGGAGCCGACCCTGCGCGAACGTCTGCGCAAGCGCCTTAACCGAGGCAAGGTTGAAGTAAACCTGCGCCTAGACATCAAGAAAGACGACGGCGCCGGTTTGTCCTTAAACGAAGGTCTAGCCAAGCAATTGCTGCAATCGGCTGAGTGGCTGCACGGCCAAACTCAGTCGGCTGCCCAAATAAACCTAGTCGACGTGCTGCGCTGGCCTGGTGTGATGAGCGCCGATGAGCAAGACATGGACAGCGTTGGTAAAGAACTGATGCAGCAGTTCGACAAGGCTCTTGATGACTTTGTAGCTGCGCGTGCCCGCGAAGGTGAAGCCATCAACGAGATGCTGCAAACTCGCCTAAGCTCAATCGAAGAACAATCGGCCTTTTGCAACAAGCGTATGCCAGAGATTTTGCAGTGGCAGCGCGAAAAATTGTCTAACCGCTTAGCGGAAATCAAAGACGAGCTAGACCCTGCCCGCATCGAACAAGAGATGATTTTGCTGGCGCAGAAAATGGACGTGGCAGAGGAAATCGACCGTCTGGATGCCCATGTCACCGAGACTCGTCGCATCCTGAAAAAAGGTGGCGCCTGTGGCCGTCGTCTGGACTTTATGATGCAGGAGTTCAATCGCGAATCGAATACTTTGGCGTCTAAGTCGATTAGCTCCGACATAACGGCTTCGGCGGTGGAGTTGAAGGTGTTGATTGAGCAAATGCGAGAGCAGATCCAGAACTTAGAATAACGATTCCCGATTTTTCTAACATCCCTCTAAAGCCCTTATTTACAGGGCTTTTTTTATAAGCTATGTTTCTACTTAATTCAGAACGTTTCTGAAAACTGGTAACACAATCGGTTACACGATGGATACACGAGCGGTTACACGGTAGCGGTTACACAGGGAGTAGAGCATGGCAACGGGCAGTAGACACACCAGAACCCCACTAGGTGACGGAGTATACAAACGCATCACCACGACTGGCGCAGTGGCTTATGAGCTGCGTTACACCATTAACGGACGGCGTAGGTTCTACACGCTGAACGCCACCACTAAGACGCTGGCCAAGGAAGAAGCCGCCACCATTAAGAAGCGCATTAGAACCGAGGGATTCGACCCAGTGGCCGAGAAGAAGCGTTTAGACCGTTCTGAGCTAAAGACGGTTAACGACTTGTTTGTCGTATGGCAACAGGACAACGAGAAGCGCCTAGAACACCCTCACATCCCCGCACGCTACTATAACGACAAGATGAAGCCTTACATTGGTGAGCTGGCCATTGGCAAAGTGACACCGCTGGATATAAAGCGCATCATCGAAAAGGAAGCCAACCGAGGCAAGTTAACCAGCGCTAACAAGACCCTCATTCATGCCAAGCAGCTATTCAACACGGCCATAAAGCTAGGCTTAATCACTGCCAACCCTGCCGCAGCATTCAAGACTTCGGACGCAGGAGGCAAAGAGACACCAGGTGAACGCGCTCTGTCATTCGATGAAGTAGCACACGCTTTTGGTGTATTCAGAGAACACCGTGACCGATTCACTCGCGATAACTACCTGTTTGTGGCCATCACCCTATGCTTGGGCATTCGTAAGAGTGAGCTAGTCAAAGCCCAGTGGTCAGAGTTCGACTTGAAAGACGGTTGTTGGTACATCGACGCCAGCAGAACCAAGACCCGCAAAGGAATCTGCGTTCCACTGCCTAAACCTGTCATAGCATGGCTAGAGGAGCTTAAAATACGCGCTTGTGGCTCTGACTATGTTCTACCACCAAGACGCAAAAGCAAGTCACCACACGTAAGCCAAGACACGGTTAATCACGCTGTGGCCAAGCTGTTTGGCAAGAAAGTCGATGGCAATAAGAAGCCCTTACCCAATGTCATGGGCGACCTTGAATATTTTCACATCCACGACTTACGCCGCACCTGTCGAACCCTGCTTTCTGAACTGAAAGTAGACAGCCGAACCGCTGAAATGTGCTTAAACCACAAAATTAAAGGCACCGAGGGAATATACGACCGATACACCGCCTTTGATGAAAGACTGTCAGCCCTTACCAAGCTGGCCGAACGTATCGCGCCAATAGTAAACAACACCAGCAACGTATTAGAGCTTAAACATGGACAAAGACGCTTGGATTAATCCGCTACCAGAACACCAATACCAGTCGAAACTGGATCTGCTACTAACAGAGCTGTGCGAAGCATCCGCTGGAGTCGAATATGGGTTTATTCTCAATATCAAAGAGTTTTGTTGGCGATTCCTTGAGACAGGGGAGACAAGATTTATTGACCAGGCAGTGATTAACTGTGCTCATTGGCGAATACCTATCACCCCTATACTGGCAGAATTGGTAATGAGCGCAGCCGTTATCAAAATGTCTGGCAACCAAGCAGCATCCAGAAAGACAAAATGCCCAGTTGAGCGGGAAATATCAGAGGGCTTCACTATTCGCGCTCTGGCTTTGCTCACTGAATTTTGTGGGCTTACCTTACACGAAGCAAGCGTAAAAGCTGCATCAGCCCTAAGCCACCACCACCCAGACTTCACTAAAAAGAGCTCCACAATCGAAAAGCTGTACGCAGCAAAGGCTAAAGACCTTGGCGAGCGACTAAGAAGCCGCAAACCCGATGGCTGGTCAGTGACAGAACAGCAAAAGTTTCTAAGTGAATTCCCCCAAACAACCCCGCAAGCCCTGCTGGGAGAGCGCCGATAATACTAGGGGAATATTTTTGACAATTTTATTCCCCTCCAATTTGGCCTGATAAATCATTTAATCGTTCCTGTACTCATTGAACCACGCAGGAACAAACATGCAATACATCGAACCAACCAACCAGCAACGCGCCGAGATTCTAGCAGCCAGCAACGTTGAAGTTGACCGCCTTGTTAGCACCGACGAGCGCGACAGCATTTCGCCAATGTCTCGCACTTCACTATGGCGAGCAATCAACACTGGCGAGTTCCCCAAACCTGTCAAATTAACAGCCCGCCGCAGAGCCTGGCGACTGTCTTCACTTCTTTGGTTTAACCATCTGGCTGAACAAGCCGCAAATTAAGGAGCCTTTCATGGACTCAAAACGCATCGACACCTTTGCCGAACTGCTTTTACAAGCTGGCCAAAAGGGGATCACCACCTTTCAAGTAATTGGAAAGCTAAAGACCCCTTGCCCGCACCACTATGCGCGAGTGTTGCGCCGTAACGGGGTGCCAATCACCAGAGGCAGCATATACGCACTACCAGACCAAGAAGCCGCTCAAGCTTGTTTGAACTGGCTGAACGGTGAACGAAAGAAAGACGGTAAGCGAATGCTTAACGAGGGTGAGTGTATTTATTACCTGGGCAAGTTCCCAGAAAGCAAAAAAGCCGCCTGTTAAGACGACTTTTCACTTGTATCAGCGCTTTAGAGGGGTGTTACCAGCACCCCAACACTACACATCAGCAAGGTAATGATAAACGATGAAAAATTATTTGACCAGAAAAGACGATCGGCGTATTGTCGCAGTTGTTGGACTAGACACCCAACAACACAGCAGGCGGCTTAGACACCCGCAAGCGATGACGAGTACAGGACAATCCAAACCCTCTTTTGATACCAATGCACCCGCGTTGTATCCAGAAAACGGGAACGGAGTAGCGAACCAAGACGCATCGACGTCAAATGTTCCCGCCCTCTGGGCGATCCTGTACCGCCCATTGTCTTGCGGTTTGCTACTCACCCGCCTGTATCGACAATTTGATACAGGACTCTTAAACATGGTTTACACCTTTCTAATCGCCAGAACTGGCACCCCAATTGCCCACTTGAGCAAGGTTCGCACGCGCTCAGTATTTGCCAAAAACGAAACGCAAGCCCGCGAAGCATTGGCACCTATGCCACTGATATTCCTAAGCCGCACACCAGCGCGGAGGGCTTCGTAATGTCTGAACAACAAACCTTTATCGCTTGGGTATCCGACAACATGAGCGGATCAGAATGGTCGTACCAAGACGGCACCGAGTTTCTACACGTTAACGGCCAGTTTATAGGCGGTTACATAACAACAATGCGCAGCTACTTTGTCGCTCAGAACGAGCATACAGCGCGATTAATGAAGCTGTTTAAGGCTGACAAGGAGCAGTAAATGGAAAGCCTTTCCCTTTCAGCAATGGCTGATGAATCGACCCTGACCGCAGCTATGGCGCACGAAATAGACTTGGGTTATGAGTTCGCATCTTCTATTGAGCCTGACCTATTCAAAAGCGGGTTCCACCGCTCAGTAGCGATTGAGTATCAACGCAGCTACACGGACAAAGCCCCAACGCTTAAATACTTGGCGGATAACTTCCACGACTCGTTAATTGGCGCGGGATGGTCGCAAGCTGATGCCCAGGCGAAAGTTGAGCGACTAGAGCAACACGCAGACCGCCGAGCGCCCACGGTTGACCAGATTCAAGCCGCAATCGGTAAATTGAGCGCTAAGCAGCCTGATAAGCAAAAGGTTTACACGCTGAGTTATGGCTTTGCTGGCTACGATGCCGAGTTTAGCTATTTGATGAAGCGTTACATTCCCGCGGCTTCGCTTGGGATGGTGTTTGGTGCGTCTGGAGCCTATAAATCGTTTTTAGCGATTGCTTGGGCTTGTTCCATTGCGACTGGCAGACCTTGGAACGGCACACCAGTAACACAAGCGCCAGTGCTGTACATCGTTGGCGAGGGAGGCGTTGGCGTGCCAAAGCGGATCTTTGCTTGGTGCCAGGAGTACAACAAAGGCCAGTCCCCAGACGAGCTGTGTTTGCTCAACTTCCCGATCCCTATGGCAGACCTTGCCCACACTAACAACTTGATCAGCACCATTAAGGCAGAGCAAAAGCGACTAGGTAAGAAGTTCGGCCTCGTTGTTATCGATACGCTAGCCCGCTGTTTTGGCGCAGCAGACGAGAATCGTTCAGACGATATGAACGCCTTTGTTTGTGCTTGTGACCGAGTTAAGGCGGAGACTGGCGCATCTGTGCTTGTGGTTCACCATAGCGGCAAAGACGCAGCCAAAGGAGCGCGAGGTTCAACAGTAATGAAAGCCGCTTGTGACTTCGAATTTCGAGTTGAGCGACACAATGACGACCACGAAACAGGGTTGATTCTGACTTGCACAAAAGCCAAGGACGACAAAGAGCCAGCGCGCCAACTGTTCCCACTGGCGGAACGCTTTGTTCGAAAAGACAGTGACGGTGACGACGTTGTTAGCCTCGTTTGCTCAGATACAGGCCAGACACCACCAGAGCCAGAACCAGAGCGAGACCCAAGCAAAGCGCTAGGGAAGAACGAGCAGATCGTTTACCAAGCCGTAAGAAGCCGCATGGCCAACGGTGAGTCGACAGCGCGAAAGGTAATCATTGACGACTTAAAAGCCCAAGGAATCGCCGTTAAACACTTCTCTCGATGGGTTAATAACTGCGTTGAAGCCGATGTTATCGAAGACCGCGAGGGCTTGTTAATCGCCAAGGTAGCAAGTCAGTAAGAAAATTCCTCATTCCTCGTTTGCCTATACATCTGAGGAATGAGGAAAAACAGATTGAACTATTCCCCATTCCCCAAGTGTCTAGGCAAAAGGGGATGGGGAAAAATTAAAACTAGAAAGGGGAAAGCCCCAAGGAGCGCTAAAAATGGAAACCAAACAGACTAAAGAAACGTTCTACATTGCCCGCGTTGGCACAACTACCGACTGGGAATATGGAACCTTTAAGAACGGCACTTACACCCCTGTTAAGCGTGTAGGGAGCTACCAAGAAGCGTTAGCACTGGCAGAAGCCAGGGAAAAACAAACCGATTAACTACGTAGCCTTTGCCCGCCCTAAAAAGCGGGCTTTTTTTGACCTAAAACACTGTATAGATATCCAGTATTGATGATATAATAGACAGTGCAATCAGTAACTTGGAGTTAACCATGACAAAACAACGCTTTAGACACACAGCCGGACTAACTTGGGGTGAGCATCTAGTGGGTAAGGCTTCGCCAATAATGCAGATCGCCGCCGAGGGAGTAGACGCAACTCTCGACCAGGTTGAAGCGCTAATGAACGACCAAACCCGCAGCCGAGCGGAAAAGTCGCCAATGCTTATCAAACTTCGTGATGATGCGCTAAAGCGCTTAACCAGCAACTACGAAAGCTACAGCCATCAGCGCAAAACAGAAATGGACAGCCTAGACAATGAGTACGACCGCCAGTTCGACACGCTGATGAACCGTACTGATGCCATGCTGACCTATCAGGCAGTGCGAGACCTAGAAACTGGCGAAGTTAAGCCGGAAACAATGGCAGACGCTAGCGTGCTGGAAGCGCTAACCAAGCTCAGCCCAGTAATTACTGGAGTTAATCCTGAACGCCTCGACGGCGCAAAAATGCTTTACACCAGAAATAACAACCCAGAGCTGGCCGAAAGACTCGAAACCACTTACGCGCAACACGGAAACGCCGAAGGCAGCTTTGGAATGATGCGCAAAGCGATTAGTGATGTGGCCAACGAAGTAGACGTGGCAGCATTGGAAACCCGCGTGGAAATTTAGGTGCCGAACGTCAGTCGGACGATAAGCGACAGCCTGTGGATGCCTCCAGCTCGCGACAGGCACTAACATTGCGAGGTGATTTATGTTCGTACCAACCATGCCAGGAAAGAAGAAGCGCAAACGCATTATTTTTCCAGTGAATAAAAAGACCATTCCCGTTCAGGAACCCACCAAGAAAGAGTAAGCGAGGCTGATATGAAACAGTGTGATGAACGAGAGCTTCTATTTGTCGAAGCCTACGTAAACAACAACGGCAAAGCAGCACCCGCCGCCATCGTTGCAGGCTGGAAAGAATCTTACGCTAGACGGTTTGGCCCTGACATTGCCCAGCGCCCACACGTTGCCGCAGCTATCAATCAAAAGCGCTTGGAAGTGTTGAACGATGCCAAGTCACCGCTCGAATGGAAGCTCAGAATATTAAAGCAAGTGGCCGAGAACGGCGCACGACTGGGTGAGGACGGCACGATGGACAACCCGCGAATGGTGATTCAAGCCGTTGAAGCTATGTCGCGCCTCGATGGTGATATGTCACGGGGTAATGTTGATCCAGCCGAAAGCATTATGTTGCCGCCGGCTTTCGAGATTAAGCGAGTACCACAGGAAAAAACGATAGAGCACAAAGGAGCGGTTATCGATGTCGAGAGTAGTTAGTAATCCGCAAGCCGATTTTATTGAAGACAGCACCACACCGACCCTTTTATTTTGTGCTGGCCTTGGAGCTGGCAAGACGCTAGCCAGTGAATATAAGGTAGTTAACTTTGTCTTACAGAATCAGGGAATAGACGTACTTTACGCCCTGCCCAGTTACCGACTGGTAAAAGACACCATTCAACAACGCTTACCTGCCACGCTTCGCGCTATGGGCATCAAATACAAAATGATGGTAGCCGACCAGACAATCATTGTCGGTCAAAGTCGAATCCTACTTAGAAGTTATGACTCACCAGAGACACAGCTAGTTAGCTTTGAAGTTGGCCTGTCAGTAATCGATGAATTGGACGTTCTACCGCTAGAGCAAGCCCGCAGGGTATACCAGCTTTGCGCAGCTCGAACCCGACAAGGGCAAGACCGACTGCCAAACCAGATCGCGATTGTATCGACTCCAAACCAAGGCAAAGCGGGGTTAATGTACGAGCTGAGCCTGAAAGACAACGTTCGGACAATACAGGCACCAACCGCATCAAACCCAGCAGCAACACAGCAATACATCGACCAGCTAAAGAACACCTTTACCCCTGCCCAGCTTGGTTGTTACCTATTTGGCGAGTTTACCGACCAAGTGAGAGGTTTATTGGTTTATAGTCAGTACGACCCAGAGTTAAACGATTCACGAGAGCTTGTGAAACAGGGTGATAGGCTCCACATCGGCGTAGATTTTAACGCAGGGCTTTGTTGTGGCATTGTTGGGGTTAAAAGAAACGGCCAATTGCACATAGTTGACGAGTTCCACCACGAGCGAGACGTTCAATCACTATGCCAGGCAATCATTGACCGTTACCCTCGACACCACGAAAACGGATTAATCACAGCTTACCCAGACGCATCTGGACAGAACCGCCACGCAAGCGGAAGCCAGACGATGCACAACATAATGCGCAGTGACTACGGTCTAAGCCTAAGTGTTGATACCACCAATCCAAGGATTTTGGACAGGGTGAATACGGTTAACGTAGCCTTTGAGAACGCCTCACAGGAGCGCAATCTATTCGTTAATAGGGAAACCTGCCCAGAGCTTACAAAGTGCCTTAGAAGCCAGATTTACGACTCTAAGACACTACTGCCTGACAAGCTTGGAGGCTTTGACCACGTACTAGATGGACTAGGGTATTTGGTGTATCGAGTTAAGCCGATTACGCAGCCAATATTCGAGCTAGGGATAAGGTTTTAAGGGTGTGTGACCATTTCCTGAAACTGGGTGAAACTGAACATAGAATAGAAGCTAGAGTAAAGACTCTAAACTGCCTGCCAAACACGTATCTATGCTCAGAATCGCCCGTTTCAAGCCTTTTCAATATCCAGATTTATCGTTAATATCGTGTTACATGGATAAAGGGGTAAAAATAGCGTTTTTCGGAACGAGTGGTAACACAATCGGTTACACATTTGAAAAGCCTATCAATGACACCCCTGCCAAACCCTTGTTTTAAATGGATTAATTGATTGCCACCCGTGATTCAGATCCAGAACTTGGAATAGGCTTTAACTGGAAGATGGTTATGGCAACCTCACAGAAGCTTAATTGCTTTCGTGTTGATACTCGTTCGCTCAGACTCCCGAATTACAGTCATTTGAAGGGTAAGAGAAAATAGATCAGGACACTAACTCAATTGCCGAGATGCTTCACTCTGGGCAATTGAGTCACTGCTACTAAGTCGTTAAGTTCTGATTTGAGTAGGTACAGAAACTCTTGGTTGAAGCTCCGTAAGAACCTGAGAATAGCTTTTCAATATATCGCTGAAAATTTCCTTATGCTTTGGCGCCTCTAATGTAACGACAAACGCGTACTTAATTGTCGGTGCCTTTGAACCATCAATTGCTCCTCCACCATCTCGAGCCATATAGTGGAGTTCGAAACAGGGCTCATCAAGACTACTACCGAGCTTGCTTTTGTCTGCATGTAACACTGATTCCCACTTCGCAGCATCACGTCGAAGTTCCGCTTCAGTTGCGACTTTTACCTGCTGGAAGAAACTCTCCTTTTTACCCGGCCTAGGAGACCAGCTAATCTCAACACCGGCTTTTGTATACATGGAGGTATCTTGCGGATCTACAGGGGTCGAAAAGCAGCATGTAGCTTTGATCTTGACCTTCCCATTAACCCCCGAATTAGGAATTGGGAGAGGAACGCGCAAATACTTTCCAGGCAACAATTCTCCCTGATATAAGATACGAGCAACTCCATCAGGAGATTCAATCAATTCACTTACATCATCGGGAACTTTACCCCATCCAACTTCCTTCTGGTCAAGCCCGTTGCAATGAGCGGCGTTTATCATCAGTGACTTAATCGCCAATGGTGAAACAGCATGTCCCATCAACGCTCTCACGCCAACGGCTTTTCTTAATGCGTATGGAGCTGCAAAACTAGTCCCTTGTTGAGGCACTAGAGTTGGAGAGCTATCCGCTCCTGTTACATGAAAATAATCGCTTGTAGCACCTCCAAAAGCCAGTAAGTCTGGTTTCACCCTTCCTGGGGCGCGACCTGGACCGACAGCACTGTAAGGGGCCCTTGCCCACGTGCTTGCCATCGAATCTGATGCTCCAACAGCAATCGCATTCACACAATCAGATGGTACCTGAACCCTATCTAGCTGAAGTAAGGAGTCTGCTTGCCCATTATTACCAGCCGCTACTGTCAAGAAAGTGTCGCCATCGGCTAGATAGGAATCGATTAGCGACGTCCATGCATGAATTTCATCGTCTTCTATCGATAAATCAGGCCCTAAACTCAAATTAATAAATTCATACTGCCGGGAAAGAAGAATATCTTCGATATGGTTTAGAGTACGATAAAGCTCAAACCTATCTTCCTTTGCAATGTTCTCATCTAAAACGCGGTGATGATCAACATAAGCATAAGGTCTCTCTGGTGTTGTTCCTGGCTTTATCGGGCCAAACAAGAACGCGGAAGTGACTCCAACACCATGCGGCGGACCGTCTGGATGATCTGCCGCATTGGCGTCAGAAACTCTATAATCCCTGACCCATCTTGACAAAACATTTTGCTGGGGCATCCCACCATCTAATATAGCGACGCGAACATCTTCAGCAATTGGAGGCTCAATCGGAAGATTTATTGGGCTGGGCACAGCCATCGAACGAACTACGGGAACAAAAGTCCTTAGCACAGGCATTGGCCGCACAACGCGGACAAAAGAGTATTTTGCCAAATCTCGTAACTTCGTCTCATCTCCGATCAAAGGAACAAACCAGAGGTTCGCAACGGATATAGACATTTCCTCACTCGGCTCAAAACCAAGTTTTTTCGCATAAGCCAGAAAAGAGGATTTTATGAATTCAGAAGAGCCTCCAGGTATAAGTTGTAGACCAGCTTCAAAGGCAATAGGCTCACTACCCAAGCCGGCTTTTACTTTTTGCTCGGGCGCAACACATTCAATACTCCAAACCTTATGAATATCATCAGCTCCAGGAGTATCATCACTAAAATTAGTTAGTTTCCTACCAAATTCCTGGATCTGTTGCCTCTTCCCTGCAACAAATAGGCTCGTAGTTGGTGACTCTTCGGGCTCACCTTTGCGTGTCCATCTATCAGGCCTTACCTCTGAAGCTTTACTGCCTATGGAGCGAACCCCCATCTCTCTCAAGAGGCGCTTTGGGAAGTGTCCTTTCGCGATGTAGGAAGGATGAAGAGTGACTTTAGTAACCGCATAATCACGTGGGCAAAGTTCGTCATCGTACTTTTCTAATTCTTCGGATACCGCAGTAAAATGTGGTTTAAGTCTCTTAATAGACTCTTGAACAGAATACAGAGAGCCCCCTGGAGGGTTCATTTTGGGTGGTGGCGCGAGCTCTGTAAGCTCCTCAGCTTTCCCGATCAGATAGTTCTTCTTGGTCACTTCTTAATCCTTTAACTTCATGAAGTTAGGCGGCCTTAGTTCTCTTTCGAATAGTGTCTCGACTTACTCCAAACACTTTTGAGGCTTTTTGCTGCGATAGACCATGTTCAGCTACCGAGCGAGCTGCCAATTCAATGCGCTCTGACCTAGCTAGCTCATCAATATTCGGCACTATATGGTTGACTATATTTTCTTCAAACTCTACTGGGTTGATTACTCGCAACTTACGAAGCTTATATACGATTCTTTTTATGTTGCTATAAGACGTCCCCTTCACCCCAAGAGATATAAGCTTCTCCCAGGCGGTGAAATACTTCCTATCTTTGCCAAGAAAACTAGCTACAGCTTTACTTACATTTTCCTCAGAAGGATTGCTAAATGTGATTTCTACATCGAATCTTCTCCAAAGAGCAGGATCCACCAATTCTGGGTGATTAGTTGCAGCAATCAACATACCCCCTGTCGGCCATTCCTCTAGCTCTTGAAGCATCACAGTTACTAATCTCTTTATCTCACCAACGTCCGCTTCATCGCTTCGTTTCTTGGCAATCGCATCGATTTCATCCAAAAGCAATACGCATGGGTGACTCTTTGCAAACTCAATAACAGACCTTAGATTGCTACCCGTTTTGCCAAGATAACTGCTCATAACTGCTGTCAAATCAAGCGCATAAAATGGAACATCCAACTTTGAAGCTAGCCATCTAGCTGTCATCGTTTTTCCAACGCCAGGAGGGCCTTGGAAAATAAGAGAGCTTGATGGTCTCAGCTCCAAATCCAGAAGCAACTGGGAGGAACGCCTCTCGCTAATCACTTGTTCTAAAGCTTGTTGTAAAGATTCATCCATCAAAGGCTTTTCTGAGAAAGAGTTATCACCGTAACGCTTGAGAAGCGGAAAAGAGCTGTCTTCAGAAGACTCAAACAAATTACTATCTGTCGCCTCTTTATTATTTCTCCTTAAAACACCATTTGATCTTGCAGGTTGAGTCTTCAAAAGATCTTCAAGTTTGGCTCCTAAATCCGCATCTTCTTTTCTCAGTTTTCTAACTAGCTTGGCCAGATATAGCCTAACATCTGCGTCTTTACCTGAAAGGACAAGCCTCATCAATGACACTAGTTCATCAGGTTTAATCATAATTCCATCTCACTTTCTCTGCCCCTTAGAAATCCAAGTCTTCAAGGGTGACTAGTTTTAAATTCTCCAAGACATTATAGCCACCAAACCCACTAACAAGCCACCCTTTAAAGCTAAAACTATGGCTAAAAAATAAGGCACAATAGAAAACTAGGCACCAAAGGACGTTGAGACTGTGCTTAGATTATTAACCTCTGCGCAGTTCACTAAGCTATACACTTGCCCAGAAACGGCGAGAGAGACCTCTTTGGGCGGATAATAGTCGCTATACATCGCTCTCGGCATTTAAAGAATTCAAACCTAACTGTCATCAAAAACTCTCAATCTCTAGACCTACTAGTAGACGTCAACTCATTCGATCTTGTAACCAACCCCATATATCGAGTGAATCAGCTCTTCCACACTAGCCCCAGCCAACACCTTCTTGCGTAAGTTCTTAATGTGACTATCGATAGTCCTATCGCTCACCACGCGATCATCGGTGTAAGCGCTAGTCATCAGACTATCACGAGAAAACACGCGACCAGGACGGCTCATCAGCGCCTTGAGCATACGAAACTCTACAGGTGTCAGTTCAACATCCACCCCACCGGCTAAGCACTGGTACTTATCCAAGTTCAGAGTGACATCTCGATAGCTGAGAACATTCTCGGTTTGTGTGGGCGTAACGGAAGAGGTGCGACGCAGAATACTCTTCACTCGAGCCACCACTTCTCTGGGCAAGAAAGGCTTACACACATAGTCATCGGCACCTAGCTCTAGGCCGAGTAAGCGGTCAATCTCATCCACTCGTGCGGTTAGCATCATGATAGGAAGATTGGAAAACTGGCGTACTTCGCGACAAATACTCAGGCCGTCTTTACCCGGTAGCATGAGATCCAAAATCAAGAAATCTAGCGACTCCCTTTGCACCGTTTCCACAGCATTTGTGCCCTCGAGCAGGATAGACACTTTATAGCCGTCGGCCTTGAGGTAATCGGCCAGCAGCTCAGCAATTTTTTGCTCATCTTCGACAATCAGTACGTGCTTGTTGGTCATCTTTACTCTCGTCACTAATCTTTTAACGGCAGTCTCAGCTCGATTTTCACACCACCAAGCTCAGACGGGCTAGCACTAATTTCACCGCGGTGGGCTTTGGCGATATTGCGACAGATGGCCAGTCCAAGTCCCGCACCAGCGGTGCGACGATTGCGCGACTGCTCTTGTCGATACAGAGGCTCAAAGAGTCGCTCACCCTCGACAGCGCTTATGCCGGGGGCACTGTCTTCTAGGCTAACCAGCGCATGGTTCGAGTCGCGCTTCAGCGTAATTCGAAGTCGCCCAGGCGCATCTGTGTAAGCCAGTGAGTTATTGAGCAGGTTGTCCAGTAACTGCCTTAGCCTTTGCGGATCGGCTTCTATCTCGGCCTGCTCGTCGAGCTCTGTCTCTAGGATTATGCCTTTCGACTCAGCTCTGTCTTCCAGCATACCAACGGCATCGGAAAGCGCATCGCTTAGCGACAAGCTTTGCATGTTATATCTAAGCCCACCGACCTCGGACACCGACAACTGATACAAGTCGTCTATCAAGGTTCGCAAGCGCGCCACCTCTTGTGCCATGGATTCCATTTGCTCGAGGTTCATCGGCCGTATGCCATCTTTAATGGCTTCGAGCTCACCCATTAGCACAGCGGTTGGGGTTCTGAGTTCGTGGGAGATATCGGCAAACCAGCGCTGTCGGGCACTTTGGGCTTCATCCAGTTTGAACGCTAAGTGGTTAAGATCCGCCATTAACTGGCCTAGCTCGTCTTTTCTTTCGCCACTAAGACGTACTTTATAGTCACCGCTGGACATGAGTGACACGCCCTCGGCCATGCGTTTTACTGGAGCCAACAAGCGACGCGCCACCAAATAAGACACCACAGTAGCCAGTAGTACTGACACTAGGGCAATCAACAAGCTAGTGGTGTATTGCTGGCGGGAAAACGCGGTCTCTGGCGCGGTTTCAAAATGGCGCTTGGGCGCACTGTTGAGCTCGCCGATCTTGCGATCGTTAAGAGCTATCGCCACTCGAATCGGATTGGCCTCGTTAAACTCGCGAACCCCAGCAACGTAATCCCCTTGGGCGTCGAGTAGCACGGTCGCGGCTGGAATGTTACCTGAAGCCTGCCCACGCGGCGGTCGACGAGAATCACTAGGCCCACCCATTCTATCTCTTGGCGGCGGACGACGTTCAGCGCCCCTGTCTCCACGAGTGGCAGGCGGGCGACGCGATAACTCGCGTGCTGAAGTATCATTACGCATCAAGTCGCCAAAGCGACGATTGGTCAAGCTATTCCAACTCTCACCATCGGCTTGGTATTGGCTAGCCAGTGAGCTCGCCAATCGCTCCAAGCGAGTTTGCTCAAGCGCGTTGACGTAGTCGAGAAAGCCTCGCTCAAAGCTCCATCGCGCCAAGCCCAGAGTGGCGGCGAGGACAACAGCGGTAACGCCAAGGAAAGCTAAGACCAATTTGGTGGATACTCGCATGCTCGCTCGATTGCTTGTTCTAGGTGTGGTGGACATAAACCCTTCTCCCTAGTATCACCATTTCTGACAAAGAAAAAAGTGCGCAAGCTACTGAATTTTGTAGAAAGCGCACATCAGCGAAACTCAAATACGGGCCGGCAGGGGACACCGGCCCGAAGGGTTAGTCGGCGTCGCGAACTAAGCGAACATAGTTATCAATACGAATCGCATCGCCTTGTGGCCCATGACCTTCGGGATAATCAGCGGCATCACCCACTTTTGGGTCACTGCGCTGAGCGCCTGCACCGT
This sequence comes from Paraferrimonas sedimenticola, assembly GCF_002282855.1. GTDB lineage: Bacteria > Pseudomonadota > Gammaproteobacteria > Enterobacterales > Shewanellaceae > Paraferrimonas > Paraferrimonas sedimenticola. The sequence continues at coordinate 105,904 of NZ_NRIR01000008.1, forward strand.
GCACGTCTTGCCACTCGCCGTTCATGTAACCTAGTGCTCGGCCAAAGTTCACATACACAGCATTGCCGCCATTCACTGAAGACCAGTTTTTGTGGGTGGTACTCGTCCAATAAGCGGGGTAGTCGGCTTGACCGCCCTCGTTGGTGATTTGGGTCGACTCGAACACTGGGTCTATCGCTGCACTGTCGGTGCCATCTGGGGAGCGACTGTAGTCCACCAGTGCTTGTAGTTCTTTGGCGTTAGGCACTCGCCAATCGTTATAGCCAAGGTAGTAGTCGTCGTTCATGGCCTGAGCATAAGCAAGTGCCGCCTCCCAGTTCATGCCTGTGCCGCTGTCAGCCTGCGACCACATCAAACCGGTGGATGCATCGCTAATGGTGCCATCGCCATTGTCTACTAGCTGATTGTCGCCATAGCCGGCCTCGCCACGCACATAAAGCAGATTGAAGGTTTTCGCCTGGCCGTGCAGTTCTACGCCATAGCCTTTGATGCGACCGTCGGCGAAGTTCACGCCGAACAGTAAGTCGATGCCATTAGCGCCAATGCCGTTGTAAACGCTGGTCGTGGCGTATTGAGCATCAATGATTCGCTCGCCCGCATTCTGGTCGCCATAGCCAAACCCAAAGTAGTTGGTGTCGATAAAGGGCACTAGGTCAGAGGTATCGCTACCCTCGTAACCACTTGGGTCTACGCCGCTAAAATCAATCAAGGAATACAGCTCTTTGATGGTTGGCAGACGCCAGTCGTTGTAACCTCCAGTGATGACCTCACTGGCGGCTGCGGCCGCTTGTTCATAGCCAAGTTTATCGGATGCATCGATTACACCATCACCGTTTTGATCTGGCGATTGTTGCCACATCAGCCCGGTGACATTGTCGGTGATAGTGCCATCGCCATTGTCGGTGAAGTTCGGGCCATGACCTTGATGTTGCGCATCCTGACCGAAAAACTCATAGCCAAGTACCGGGCAGTCAATCACTGACTTAGCGTTAAAGCACTCTGATTGACCTGTATCGGCAATCAGAGTCGTTGGCTCGGGTAGTGGCGCTGGGGTGCTGCTATCGCCACCATTGTCGACATCCGGTGTTTCGTCGATAGGCGTGCTGGTATCGCTGCCACAGCCGGCAGCCAATAAGCTGCACAAAGTGATAATTGCTAAGCGGTGGGTATTAGTCATCTTGAAGCCCTTTTATTATGCGCTGATGTTGATGACTAGATTAATCGGCAAAAGTGCAGACAATGTGCAGAAAGCTAGGATTAATAGGCCAGATGCGGCGAGTTAGCTCGAACGAATCGAATCCACCAGCCACTGTGCCGCCGGGCCTATGTTGGCTCCCCAAATCATATCGATGCCCCAAAACATGGCGCTTTGATGGTAGCTAAGCTTTAGTGCTACCAAGCGCTTCGATGCAATCCAGTCGGTCGCCAATTGCTTGGGCATCCAGGCAAAGCCCGCGCCGGCGAGCAGCATTTCGCGATACTGAAAAAAGCGTTCGCAAATAATTTGCTTAGAGGAAGCGTTAAGCGAGTCGTGGATCATTTCGTGCCCGCTTTGACGAGGCTTGTACAAGAGTTGGTGATAACGGCCCAAATCGGTTTGATCCAGCTCGCCGCGCTTCTTGCTCAAAGGGTGGGTCGTTGCAACAAGACACACCCATTCAATGTTGTCGATCTGCAGCCACTCTTTGCCTCTGTGTAAGCTCATCAAGTTAGGCACAATACCGACGTCTATGTCTTCGCCAATGAGGTCGTACTCTTCGGACTCAATTAGCCGCACGTTGGTATTTTCAAATTTGGCGGGCAACTGAGCCAGCAGTGAAGCGATTTTTGGATAAAGCACCATAGGATGCACAACAAAGGACACTTCATCCTCGACCCCCTGCTGAATGGATGAGGCTTTGGCTTCCATCGCTTCGATGCGCGGCATCACCTCTAGCGCCTGAAAATACAGCGATTTAGCAAAAACTGTGGGGATTGGCGGCTTTCCCGGGTGACGCTCAAACAATGGCTTGCCGAGATCGGTTTCCATGTTTTGCAGTACTTGGTTCACAGTCCACGCGGTGCAACCAAGCTGGCGAGCGGCCGCTGAAAACGAGCCCGTCTCAACGACTAAGGCTAGATACTGCAGTCTTTCAAGGGTAATTAACATGGTCTGTGCTCGAGTCGACTAACTCAAACCATTCTAACGCAGACCTACTAACCGAACCAGTAGGTGCTGCTTTTACTCGCTAGTTTAACTTGCGCTAAAGTTGCTCCAATACGTAATTCCTACGAAGGACAACTGCAATGAAAAGAACCTTGATTTCTCTTACCCTGGCGAGCCTGATGACCATGAGCGTCGCCCACGCGACACCAGCCGAAGGTAAGTCTCGTGCTGAGATGGGCGTTGACGAGTACACCTTGCTTGCACCGGATCAAAACCGCTACAGCTTTAAGAACTTGCAGGAGTTTACCAAGAGCAAATCGATTGACGCCGGTACTCGAGCGCCTCTGATGTTTGAATACGCCACCGTTCCTTCAATTGAGAATATGGAATTCACCCACAAAGGCCAGAAGATGCAGCTGCAAGACATGCTGGCAAAACACCGCGCTGACGCCTTTATCGTGCTTAAAGATGGCAAGATTGTTCACGAGCAGTACTTCGATGGTCAAACCGACCGCACCCATCACTTGATGATGTCTGTGACCAAGTCGTTCACCGGTATTCTGGGCGCCAGCTTAATTGCCGAAGGCAAACTAAAGCGCGATGCTTTGGTTTCTGAGTACGTCACCGAGTTAAAAGGCACGCCTTATGGTGACGCCACCGTAGGCCAAGTGCTGGATATGGTTAACAACGTAAACTATTCAGAAGAGTACGAAGATCCAAATGCTGACGTGTTTAAGCACATGAAAACTGTTGGCTTTATGCCAATGGAGCACGACTACCAAGGTCCGAAAACCGTTCGTGATTTCGTCTCCAAGCTAGACTCTGACGGCCCTCGCCCGCACGGCGAAGAGTTCCACTACATCTCTGCGAATACCGACGTTGTGGCTTGGATCCTAGAAAAAGCCTCTGGCATGCCGTATGAAAAGCTATTCCAAGAGCGCATTTGGAGCAAACTGGGTAACGAGCGTGACGCTTTCATCGTTGTTGACACCGTAGGTGTTCCAGTGGCTTCTGGTGGTTTAAATGCAACCGCTCGCGATTTGGCGCGTTTTGGCCAGATGCTAGCCGACCAGGGTAAAAACCTTGCGGGCGAGCAAATTCTGCCAGCTGCGGCAATCAAAGATGTAGAAGCCGGTGGCGACATTCAAGCCTTCTACAAAGGTGGCTACGGCGTTCCAGGCAAAGCCTTTGAAGGTTGGAGCTACAAGAACCAGTTCTGGCACACCAGCAACGAAAACAAGGCTTATACAGCACTTGGTATCTTTGGTCAGTGGATCTATGTTGACCCAACGGAAAACGTAGTTGTTGTGCGTCAAGCCAGCTCTCCAGCGGCGGTTACCGATGAGTGGGATGCAGAGTTCCTTTCAGCCATCGACGCTATGATTAAAAAGCTGAAGTAATCTGAGAGCTCAGCTTCATCGAAAAACCCCAAGCACAAGCTTGGGGTTTTTGTTTGGCATCAGCGCGCTTTTCTCAGCGCTGCACCTCTTGCATGGCTAGCTCAATGACTTTCTCGCGCAATAGATTGTCACCGTCTTCTGCACGCCAAATAAAGGATAGCGGCCGCTGCATATTTAACTGGTCAAAGTTGAATTCAACTAAGCGCCCGTCCGCCAACCCATGTGCCACATCCAGATATGGCAAGCAGGTCAGGTAGCTCCCTGTTTCCACCAACGCCAAAATGGTGCCCACATGGTCGTATTCGCGCCACACAGAGAGTTCACCAAGATGGCCATGCATGGCGCTGTCAAAGATCATTCGCACCCCGGAGCCTGATTCGCGCAGTACCCATTTGGCCTGTTCTAAGTCCGCGAGCGTAAGGGAAGCTTTGCCCACCAGCGGATGATTGCCACTGGCGACTATGCTCAGATGATCCTCGCACCAAAGTTGCTGGGCGATACGCACATCGTCGCAGCGCCCTTCGATAATGCCAAAATCGCACTGATAGTCGCGCACCGCGTTAATCACACTGCCGGTATTGGCCACTCGCATCTCAATGCGAACCTCAGGGTATTGTTGATCGCACGCTCGAACTAACTGAGGAAACAGATGCGATGCGGGGGTTTGGCTGACCGCAATTGACAGTTCTCCGCTGATTTTGTGCTGCTCAAACAAGCCGGTTTCAATTTGAGTAGCATCAGCCAACAATCGTTTGGCTCGTGGTCTTAACCACTCACCCCAGCTGGTCAAGCGCATGCGCTTGTTTTGTCGCTCAAACAAAGCGCGCCCTAACTGGCGCTCTAACTGGGCCAGCGCCATGCTAGTGGCCGACTGAGTCAAAGCTAGCTGCTTGGCGGCTTGGCTAACACTTTGGGTTTGTGCAATGGCGTTAAACACAGCCAGTTGTTTGAGTGTGTATCGCATAGGCTCGCTCGAGTGTTTTAGCATCAAGTTAACTGATGTGTCTTATTATAAATATCAATTTTACTTAATATAAGCCAGAGCCTACCCTTACTGGCGTTTACCCTTGCTAGACAACATCCTCGCTTCGTATTCATCTTGTTAGGACGCCTTCTTCATGGCCAGTGCTTCAGATTCTCAATTCTTCAACCCTTCACAAATGATGGCGCAAGCCGAGCAATACGCCGTAGGCAAGGCATCTAAATCGACGCGTATGATATTAGGGCTCGGCGCATTGGCCGGTTTGTTCGTCGGCCTGGGCTTTGTATTTTATATCTCGGTCACCACGGGCAGTACCGCAGGTTGGGGCATGACTCGGCTAATTGGCGGTCTTGCTTTTAGCATGGGCTTGATGCTGGTTATCGTCTGCGGTGGCGAGCTGTTCACCAGCTCTGTGCTATCAATCATCGCTCGTGCCAATCGCCAGATTTCTACCGGAAAAATGCTACGAGTGTGGGGCAAGGTCTACTTGGGTAATCTAATCGGTGCCTTGGTGCTAGTGGCGCTTATCACCGGCGGCCAGCTTTACAATCTCAATGATGGGCAGTGGGGGCTTAACGCCATGCACATCGCTCAACACAAGCTACACCACACTCCAGTACAAGCGCTGTGTTTGGGAATTTTGTGTAACTTGCTGGTTTGTTTGGCGATCTGGATGACGTTTTGCACCAGCAACATCGCCTATAAATTGATGATGATAGTCCTGCCGGTAGCTATGTTTGTCTGTGCCGGCTTTGAGCACTGCGTTGCCAACATGTTCATGGTGCCGATAGCGATTGCCATCAAGGCCACCGCGTCACCTGAGTTTTGGACCAGCATAGGCGCAACTCCAGCTGAGTTTGCCGACTTGAATCTGGCAAAGTTTGTTTTGGCCAATCTGATTCCGGTGACCATTGGCAATATCATTGGCGGCACTGTATTGGTGGGTTTGAACTTTTGGTCTATCTACCGCTTGCCTGTCGAAAAGAATCTGGCCGTATCGGTGCAAAACAGCTCCCAACAGCCTCAGTCGCCGGCTTAACTCATCAACTGAGGTCGACGCGAGCAAATCTCAGGCGTCGACTCTGAGTCCTCTCAATACTCAAGTCACTCGTTTCCTTTTAGGGTGTTAGCTGTGCAGTCGCTGACACCACGGGTTTTTCTTGGCATACTGGCGCTCAAATAACCCATCGACATTCGATTCAAGGACGATGACATGAAGTATTGCCTGGCCCTGCTGGCACTGTTTGTAAGCCTTTCCACCTCTGCCCACTCTGTCTCCAAAGACCGCTTGAAAACCCTAGCTCATTGGATGGAAGGCCACTTCACCTCCGAGGCACAAGCACAACAAGACCAAGACTTTTTCAATATTCACCTGAATATGAAAACCGTGTGGCCATCCGAGAAAGACTACTGGTTGTACGTAGAGCAAGCCGCAGCGTCTTCGCTAGAACGCCCCTATCGCCAGCGCGTGTATCGCCTTGAGCGCCTAAGCGACAACCAATTTGTCAGCCACGTGTATACTCTGGACGACCCACTAAAATACGCCGGCGATCACCAAAAGCTACTGCCATTGGCCAAGCTTAAATCCACAGATGTAGTGTTAAAGCCTGGCTGTGAAGTCTATCTAACTTGGAATGAAGCCACACAAGCTTTTGAAGGTGGCACCAAGGGTAAGAACTGCTTTAGTAAGCTTCGCGGTGCGGCCTACGCCGTATCAGAGGTGACAGTGACCGAGAAGGGCATCGTCAGTTGGGATCGCGGTTACAACGAAGCTGATGAGCAGGTATGGGGAGCGGTGAAAGCAGGCTATGTGTTTGATCGTCTGCAGACCCATAGCCACTAATCGCTTATCAAGCGTTTGTATCCAACGCTCTATTCGAACGCCTTAGGCAAGAGTATTAACTGGGAGCCATGCATTAGCATGGCTTCTTGGGTGATGGCCAAACGCTGAGTGAGCACTTGGTCTACTGCACTTTGCCAGGCGCTATTAGCGATGCGACTCAGGCGTTGTCGCGCAGTCGCTTGTTTATCGTAAGCCGCTTGCTTGGAGTAGGCTTGCAACTCATCGAGACAAGCCGGCCACAAAATGGCGTTTAATCTCGGCGTATCCAGCGCCATACAAAGTCCCGAAGGATCCGCATCGTAGTAACCCACGACCTGCGTGTCCTGATGCAGCATTGCCAAAAAGCGCTTGGTACCCGCCCAAAAACCATCGCCTTTGTAGAGAATGATGGCATCGCCAAGCGTTGAGGGCAGTTGCTTGGCCTCTATGGCATCAAACGCCTCTAGGTTTTCAACCATCACCACCTGCTGAATTTGAGCAAAATCCAATGACCCCAAATCAATTCGGTGCGTCACGCCTTCTTTCGCCTTTTCGCTAAGCCCCGCTTCGGTTAGAGCTCGGCCCAAGGTCTTTAACAACACCTTGGTTTGATTGGGCGACAAGTCGGCCTGCTTCTCATCGGCGGTGATCGCGACTTGTTGGATTCGAGTCGTTGGCTGTGCATCCGCTAACAGCGGCTGATAGCCCTCTAGCTTTGCCAGAGTGGCGAATAAGCGATGCTTTTCGGCGGTAGTGAAAACCAGCTGCTGACCTCGAACACGCACTAAGTCAGGATATTCTTCGATTAGGTACTGACTGAGGCGTTGTTGAATCGGCAACGAGAGTTTGGTCGGCTTTTGCTGAAAATTGGATAGCGCTTTTATTAATTGCTTAGTCAGCGCCATCGACTATCTAAGCCCCATGGTCACATCTTCAATGATGTAGTTGTCAAACGCCTGATGTTTTTGGCCGTCTCTATCCAGCGCAAAGTAGGCCTGCTCTTCGGCGTTTAATCCCTCGTAGCCAGCGATCACTCGATAAATCCAAAGCTCTGGGTCAAAGTCCAATTCTTGCTGCTTGAGGTACGCCAGCGCTGAGCGGGTTTCGCCGCTATCGATAACCTCGCAAAAGAAGTCGTCTACCGCTTGCTTGATAGGCTCGGCTTCGACTTGAATCTGCGTTTGCTCTTCTAAGCTAAAGGCCTCGCCCGCCTGGAGCGCCTCATCGGCCTTGTCGCGACGGATCTTAAGCTTGGCCAGCAGTGGCAACATCGCATCGCGATGCTCCAAGTCTTGAGTGTTAATCGCCGCACTCCTAATAAAGCCAGGCGCTTGATTAAACAACTCGCTTGGGTGCGATTCCGCGGCGTAATCTCGCGGCTGATAATCGGGGTTTTGGCGGCAATGCAGCACAAAGCCTTTGAGCAGCTGCGAGCGCTCTAAATGCTCGCGGAACTTGCCAAGCAGGCGCAACAAACGGGTTTGCGCGGAAGCCAACTCAAAGCTCACCTCGGCGTGGGTTTGCTGCAAGGAGACAATCAGCAAACGACGCAAATCGCGATCGCTGCCGGCAAGCTCAGCCAACTCGTCAAACTTCAACAGCTCCAGTTGGTCTAACAGCTCGGAGACTTGCTGTTGTGCTAGCTGGTTCTCGCGAATTTTGGCGCTGACCGAAGACACGTAACCAAACTCGTTGTGGATGCGATGCCACAAGCCACGCACGGAGCGCTGCAGACTCTCGCTCAAGGAGTAACTGGTTTCGGCCAGTTCCTCTAAAAACACATCCGCTTCGCGATACGCACCACGATGCATCGACTCTTTGTAGTTGGCCACCGTGGTGCGAATACGCGCCAAACGACCGGCCATGTTGGCGTCCACCTGGCGATTGCGCTCATCTGCAAGCCCAGACTCCAGCAGGTTGCGAACCGCACGCCGCAAGCGCAGGTCTTCGCCGGCTTGTGGGCGCCACAGTACCTGAGCCTCCATCAACTTTTTCAGCTGAGCTGGCGACAATTGAGTCTCGTCCACATGGCCACTGGTGTAGGCCTGCATGATCACCTCGGCATGATTGCTCAAGGTGCGCAGCAGTTTAACCCCAGCTTTTTTGACCGACTGACTCACAGCAAGTCTCCTTGGGATTGCTCAGCTGTTTGGGTCAGTGCCAGACGCTCGTTTTCATCGATGTATTTGATTACATCCATCACGTAATCCACCTTACCGGTGGCGATGAAAATTTGTTTGTCCTCGTTAGGGCGCACTAAGTAGCCCAACTCTTGCAGGCGCTTAAACACCAGTTTTAGCTGAGCATCGATGCTCGACGAGCTGGAGTTAAACAGCGCATAGCGAGCAATTTTGGCCAGGGCTTCAGCAAAGGCAGGCGAGTCTTCAATGACCCCTTGTAGCTCGTGTAGACGCAGAATGTCACCTTGGGTCAGGGGCGCGTTATGGCCCAAACTCTCTTGCACTAGCACCAACCACTCCACCAGCGGCAATAAGCTGCTGGAGATGTCTTTGAATTGGCCGGTAAGCCGCTTGCGCTCGTCATCACCAAGCTGGCGATACGCGGCAAAGCGCACTTGCCCTGACGAGGCGCTGGCTAGAGTACGGTTAAACAGATTGAGCTGAGTTTCCACCTCTTCGCGGTTGGCATCCACCTCTAAGAATTGGTGTGCCTCGTCGTGGCTCACTTGGCAAATAAACTGACCGGATAACAGGGCTTCAAGTACTCGACCTTTGGTGCTGATCATGCGCTAACCTCCTCAATCTGACGACGCTCGGCTAAACGCTGCTTTAAGCTGCTGACAGCCGGCTCCACGGTTTGCAGTTGTTTCTTTTGCTTGTCGATAAGGTAGCGATTGGCAAACAAGTTAAGCACCTCGGATTCTGGGTTGGGGAAGGCCCCTACTACAGTAATTTGATGACTGGCGCAGGCGTCGAAAATCTTCTTGACGTTGTGGTGCGCTAAAGTGCCGATTTCATCGATTGGCCAGTGAATCGTGACCTCACTTTGGCCGCGCAATAAACGCGTAAAGGCCAGCAAGAATTTACACAAAATCAGATAAGCCATACCGTGCGACGATGACTCGTTGAGCTGCTTATCGGTGCGGATCAGCAGCTGACTCTTGCCCTCGGTTAACTTGAGCTCTACATCGAGCAATTGACTGATGCCCTGTTGGGTGACCGCACGCCCAAGAATATCCAGCACTTGCTTAAAGCAATCACCATAGTCTTGGTTGGGCAGTTGATGCTCATCGTCGGCGAGCCAAGCTTGGTGCAGCGCGCCAAAGCGCTCCAGCTCCGGCCAGAATTCCAGCTCGCTAATGCGTGAGCGAATATGCACTGAAGAGTCTGACACCCCGTCCAAAAACAGCTCTTGCTCCACGGCCTGACTGATGCGTCGGCTTTGCTGTCCAATGGCCTTGTCGATGTCTTTGAGTACCGCGTGGTACTGGCTCAGGGTGTTGCCCAAGTTGCGACCATGGCTGTGCAAGACTTCGCGCTTTTGCGGAATTAGCTTAAAGATAAGCTCTTTCAGTTGCTCGACGGTTTTGGTGATATTTAGGCGCGGAATGCCCTGCTCGTCTTGATAGAAACAGGCTTGGCGGCTGTGCTCCCAAAATTCGGACAAACTGGTACCGGCTTTCTGACCGATGCGATTATCAAACTGGCGCAACTGAGCCTCGAGGGCATCGGTGAGTTGTAGGTATTTGCGCAATAATTGCTGCGCTTGGTCCAGTCGCTGCTCCACATCGCCACTTTCTATCTCGGCGGATTTAGGTAAAGCCAACGAAGCTAACTTGCCCAAAAGCTCAGCCAGCTGGTTCAAGCGCTCGCGCAAACCTTGCAGACTGGTATCGAGTTCGCCCACTAGGGCTTTTAAGCGCTTCTGCTCTTCGCGGAACTTAGCTTGCGCCTGATTCTGCTGACGTTCGGCTTCTGCTTGGCTGGCTTGCGATTGACTCAAACTGGCTTGCAGCTGAGTCTTTTGCTTGGTGTAAATCTGCTGATACCAACGCTCGTAATCCGCCACTTGATGGCGCATCTGCTGAGTGTCTTGTATGTTCTGCTTGAGTTGCTCGATGCGGCCCTTGAGCTTGGCAATCACCTCTACGTCCACATCGCGAGCCGCCAACTCGTCCTTAAACCACTGTTTTAGCTCTTTGATTTGTACTTTGTGTTGGCTGTGATTGGTTTGACGTTGAGTCTCTAGCGCGTCAATTTCGGTTTCTATATCAGCGCAGATTTGCTGCCAATGCAGCTCGAAATCGCCTTTTTGCTGGCCAAACTCATCTTTGAGTTGCTCTAGCGCCTCAACTTTTTTCGATTCCAGCTTGGCAAGCTCGCGCTTTTGCGCGTCGAACTCGGCTTCAGCGTTGCGCTTGCGCTGATTGAGCGCCTGTTGATGCTCTTGTTGCAGCTGTCGCTGCGCCTGCTGCAAACGCTGCCGCTCTTCGGTCTTTAGCAGTCGTTCGCTCTGTGCTTGCACTAGCACTTGCTCTTGCTGGCGAAGCTCAGCGGTGATTTTAGCCAACTCGCTCTCGGCCTGCGCTTTGGCGTTCTCAGCGCTGTTTAGATTGGTTTCAGCCACGCTCAGCATTTGCTCAAGCTCGGCTTCGGAGCGGGCAAACTCGGGCGCTTCGATGGCGCTTAAATCCAGGTGAACACCAAACAATTCCGCCTGACTGTGACTACTCGAGCCGGGCTTTAAGTCTTTGCGCGACAGTAAGCTTGGGTCTATCACCTTACCAATGTGGCTTTGCCAGTCGCTGACTTCGCTACGCAGGTATTCCAGTAGCGTGTTGTCGCCCGGATAGCGCAATTGCTGCACGCGAGCAAGCTCGGCTTCAGCACTTTGATGATCGCGACGAGCGTTATCCAAGCTGCGCTCCGCTTGATGTTGGCGGCGTTTGAGTTGGCTAACCTCAGCTTGCACTTGCTCGCAGCTTTGACGGCTGGCGTCTTCTTGCTCGCTGGCCTGTTCCACATTGGCTTGAATCAAACGATACGCCTGTTGCTCCTCAGCACTGGGGCCCGCCAAGCTAATCCCTGAGCGCAAACGCTCTAACGTCAGTTGTAACTGGTGTAGCTGGCCATCGAAGTCTTGCTCGGTGGCCATGCGACGCTGATTCTGTTCTTGTAACAGGCTTTGCAGCGCGTCTGCCGCTTCGCGTTGGCGCGCTGCTAGCTGCTCGCTGTGCTCGTCTTTTTGGCGAATCAGCTTGTCTTGCTGACGGTTCAAACGTTCGGCTTTTTCGGCTAATTGCTGGTTGTAAGCCGCTTCGATGTCCTGGTGCTGCTCGGTGAGCAGTCGATACTCTTGATTGGCGCCTTCTAGCTCACTTTGCCAGCCTTCAAGCTGAGACAAGTTGTGCTTGTGCGTGTCGATGTCCTTGTCTTGCCAGTCGTTGAACTCGTCTTCAATGGCGTTAAGCGCATCGTCCGCACGCTTCACATCGGCTTTTGATTGGGATACGGTCAGCGCTAAGCTATCTCGAGTTTCATCCCAGTCCGCTTGCACTTTGGCTAAATCTGCCTTGGCGGTTTGCCATTGAATTTGCTGAGATTCTTGCGCACTGACAAGCTCAGCTTTGTCCAAGTTCAATTGGTGCTTAAGCTGCCCAAGCCGAGTCTGGGTTTGGCTGAGTTGGTGTTCTTGATTGAGTACCTGCTCAAACTCACTCGATAAACCGTCAAAATCGCGCACTAGCTGACATTCGTTGAGCCAGTCTTCTACCTTGTTACGGCTGAGCTTTTGGGTTGGCGTTTGCACCCCGTCTTCTTCCAAGATGGCGGCGATCATCGCCTTGATGGTCTCCATCTTGCCTTCGCGCGAGTGCACCGCGCGGATCAGCTTTTCGATATGGCGCAGCGAGTGCTGGCTGTCGCACAAGCTAAATTGGCGCGCTAGCGCTTGCAGGTTGCGACGGTCGGACGAGCTGGCAAGCCCGCTGCGGTCGTTTTGAATCACGCCGCGATACTCTTTGTTGTTGAGCTTGTTTGAGCAAATCAGTTTTTGGCCACGGAAGTAGCGCATCAGCTCGGCCACCGGCTTAGGACGTACCTCGCCGGTTAAGTCTTCACCCAGAAAATCGCTGAGTTCAAAGGGCGCGTCGACCAAGCGATACACCACAGCATTGGCCGAACCGGTAAGAATAGCCATGCACACCTGGTCGTCAGAGCGCTGATATTCATAGACGATGTAACTGGTCTCGCGGGGCAAGTACCAAGCCTGAAAGCTGTCACGCGTGGCGGGTACCACTCGACTCGGCGCTTCGCCGTAGAACACAGGTAACAATCGTTGCAGGGTGGTTTTACCGGAGGCATTGGTGCCGCAAATGTTGGTGTGTCCGTTCACCTTGAGTTCGACGTAACCCGGTAGGTGGGTGTCGATCAGTAGTATCCTAAGCAGACTTTGCATGGTCTTCCGTTGGTATTGCTATGTTGTGTTTTATCATACCGCGAGTACCTGATATTGCTAGCGCTCAAGCCAGTAAACCCGTCTGAAAACTGGGTAAGGGACGGAAAATTGTGCCAAGCCCCAGTAATTCCTTGCTAAGCAGGTCGAGCACGACGTATCTTGAGCGTTAAAACAACAATAAAGCCGAGCTTGATGAAACGACTGATTTTAGCCTCTGTAGTGGCCGCCGTGGGCCTGAGCGCCTGTAGCAGTCAACGCAGTAAACCCGCGATTGATACGCCGTTTGAGTCCAGGTTTAGCACCAAAGTCCTAAACAACGACGCCAAGCTGTTTACCTACAGCATGGAGATGTTCAAACCGACTCGGCGCATCACGTCGCGTGAAGAATATATGAGATACCGCCCAAGCACGGAGTCGGTTGAAGCCCTGCTCGACCAGAAAGTTACCAACATCCTCAACTTCAATCGCTATTGCCGCGAGGGCTTCACCGAGCTAGACCGCTTGGTTCTGAGTGACTACGCCATGGTGCGCGGAGAGTGTAATGAAGCGGCCACCGAAGAAGACCGCAAACGCTTTCCGAATATTAAAAAAGCCAGACGCTAAGCGAGTCACCTTAGGTCTTTTTTGCATCACTAGTAATTCTCAAACCCGTGTGTCATACCCGTGCAAAAACGTCGCCCCCGTGAAAAATCGTCACCCCCGTGAAAACGGGGGCGGGAATATAGCGAACCGCCATTGGCAACTGGTTAGATCCCCGTCTCCACGGGGATGACAGACATAAGAATTGGGATGACGAACATAAGAACTAGGATGACGGACGTAAGAACTGGGACGACAGATACAAAAGAGCCAGTGCAATGCACTGGCCCTTGCCAACCCAGAGCGCTTAGAAACGATATCCCGCGCTAACGGTGAAGTGACGTCCCATCATAGGCATGCCGTAGAAAGTTTCGTACTTCTTATCCATCACGTTGTGAACATCCAGAGCTAGGTGGAAGCCTCCAAAGCCTTGCTTCAGACCCAGATGAATCACAGTATTTGCCTCCAGCTCCACGCCCGGCATATTGCCGCGCTCTTGCAACGAGGTTTCGGTCTTGCCGCGATACTGAATACGTGCGTTGGCATGAGTTTGATCCCAATTAAACGCCACACCAGCGTTGGCAACTATTTGAGGCGGACTGAACCAACCGCGGTGCTCTGCACGACCATCACTGTACTTGGTAGTGATATCGGTTCTGCTGGCGTTGGCAAACCACAACCAAGCGTCAGTTTGGTAACTCGCGCTAGCATCCCAACCTCTTGTCACATCTGTGGTTGGTTTGTTAGTGCGATACAGCACAGGCAGCTCGTTACCCAGAGGCGGTGCTCCGGCTGGCAGCATTGGACCCAAAGCGCTTAGCGGACCGCCAAACAAGGTCACCGGGGCTGCCACGACATCGGTAAAGGTGTAACCTTCGTGGTCGTACTTATAACTGCTGATTTGCACGGTTAGGGCATCTTCAAACCAGTTGCCTTTCACGCCGAACTGATAGCCTTTTTGTTTCTCAAAGCGCAGCGGGCGCTCTTCGTACTCAAAGCTATCCAAAACCATGGATGGAACACCGATACCGCTTAGCATGCCATACAGTACGGTCTGCACAGGACGCTGCGAGTTGTTGTATTCGCTCAGACCCGGAATACGCACCGTCTGACCGCCAGAAGCAAATAGGCTTACGCCACCACCAGCGTGCACTTGCAGAGAGTAATAAGGACTTAGCTCAGATTGACCGCCAATGATACTGTCGCTGCGAGTACCAATGCCAACGTCGGCATATCTACCCACTTTAAGGTTTAACTCGCCATAGATCGCCATCTTCTTGAGTTCGTCTTGATACAAGAAGTATGGATTTGGCAGCTCATCGGTGGAGACTGGCATGAGAGTCGGACCAAACTGCCCCATCACCTCAGTCACCATGGCGTCGTCTTTGACTTCGCCTTTGGTCCAATCTAACTCACCACCAACGCGGAACGATGCCCATTCAGACAAGGGCGTGACACCAAAGCCACGGACACCCACTTGGCTCTTCTTCTGCTCACCATAGTTGACCAGTTCATCCGGCAACACCAAGGTCTCTTTGTCTTCGTAATTCAGATAAACGTTCAAGCCAAAGTCTTTGCTGCTTTCAGCAGTTGGAGTGAAGTTCAAACCCAAGTTGTAGAAACGACGGTCACGCTCGGCTTCTTGGTCAACTTCCACTGGCGATAGGCCATCAGCAAAGCGCTTTTTGGTTAACAGCGCTTGCGCTAACAGTTCAAACTGAACATCTTCGCCAACATTAGTCGCCAGCTTGAAAGTAGGCACTAACTGACGGTAACCGCGATCTTGATAGGTATTAACGTGCTCAACCAACTCGGTAACCGGGCCAAACGGACCAAAGCTGGTCTCCTCTTTGCGCTCGCGATACTGCTCGCCTTTAAGACCATCGGTTTGATGGTAGTCGATATTCAACAGAACTGAGACGTCGCCTTTATAAGAAAAGGTACCCACTCCACCGTAGGTCTTCTTACTACCACCGAAAGCTCTGATCTGATTTTCACCATCAATTTTCTTAGTGGTGATTTCGATAACCGAGGTATAGCCACCAAAGCGGCTAGGCAGTGGACCGTAGTGAACCGTGATGCTTTCAATCAGGTTTACCGGAATGGTATTGAATTCCAGGGTGTTGTTGGCGGCCGAGTTATACGGACGACCGTCGAGCAACATTAGCGTCATGCGTGAGGAGTCACGGCCGTTACCGCGCACCAGCATCCAGTCTTCGCCGCCCGGATCGCCGCTACTTTTGAGAGTGATACCCGCTTGCATGGACAGAAAGCTCGCCAATCCGTACGGATCGTAGCCAGCGGTGAATTTTTCAATGGCTTCTGCTGTGAATGTGCGTGAGCCGGCTACATCTGTGTTCTGGCCTGCTTGCACCTGCAAGCTAGCCGCCACAGCGAGTGCAGCCAAAGTAAGGCGCTTAGTTGATCGCATTGAGTATCCCCTGAATTATTTGTAATTTTTTTCGGAGTACCTCTAGCCATTCACAAGCCCTACCTTGTCTTAGCCAACCCCAACATTGATATAATTTTTGTTATAATGTTACCTCAATATAACAATTATCATTATCGACCTGTCAAGCACTCAAATCGCTGCTTGTTAACAGTCAACCCTCACGACAGGCTTCCAAGCCTAGTTTGGTAGCTATTAGCAAGACGCTTTGACGGCATTAACTTTTATTCCTCAAATGCGAAATATCGATGAATTAATCACAGCTGTGTCTGCCAATTGAACTGAATCCACAGCGACCACTCAGCCACTCTCAGCGAGCTGATGCAAATTCATACTTTTGGCTGATTTCGCAGGCCTGCTAACCCCCTATGCTCATGATTTGTCGAGGAAGGAGCCTTTATGTCGCTGGCCAGCGTGGTCACTCGAGCCAATACCGGGCTTAACACCAGCTTGGTCAAAGTCGAGGTGCACCTGAACAATGGATTACCCGGACTGCATTTGGTGGGCTTACCAGAGACTTCGGTACGCGAAGCCAAAGAGCGAGTGCGTAGCGCGATTTGCAACTCTGGTTTTCGCTTTCCTCAAAAGCGCATCACGGTCAATTTGGCGCCCGCTGACGTGCCTAAGCAAGGCGGTCGCTTTGACTTGGCCATCGCTATTGCCATACTGCTGGCTTCTGAGCAAATTGAGTCACTGGTATCTACGCGATTTGAGCTTATCGGCGAGCTCGCCCTAGGTGGCAACTTACGCGCCTGCAAAGCCTTACTACCTGTGATTCTCGCCGCTCAAAAGCGCGATGCCTTGCTGGTAATGCCTGCGGCCAACGCGGCGGATAACGCTTTGGTGCAGGCACCTAAAGTGGCCTTGGCCAGAAACCTTTGCGAAGTGGTTGAGTGCCTTACCGGGCAAACCCAGCTGCCTGCTCAATTGCCCACCAGCAACACCGACAGTGCTGTGCCTGAGTTACCTTGTTTAAGCCAAGTCGTTGGACAGGCCCAAGCCAAACAGGCGCTAATGATAGCGGCCGCCGGTGGGCACAATTTGTTGATGCTCGGCAGTCCTGGAACGGGTAAAACGCTATTGGCCAATTGCTTTCGCGGTCTGTTGCCACCGGTGGGCAACCAAGACGCTCTGGTCAATGCTGCATTGCATTCGATAGCGGGTGTCGAAAAAGCCTCGGACCAACTGCACCAAGCGGCATTTCGCAGCCCGCACCACTCTTGCTCAAGCGCCGCCTTGATTGGCGGTGGTACAAACCCTCTACCGGGTGAAATATCCCTAGCTCACGCAGGCGTGCTCTTCTTAGACGAGCTACCTGAGTTTGCCCGCAACGCGCTCGAGTCCTTGCGCGAACCGTTGGAATCGGGTCAGGTGTACATATCCCGAGCCCAACGCAAACAAGTGTTTCCGGCGCGCTTTCAGCTAATTGCTGCGATGAATCCCAGTCCTTGCGGTAGCGCCAATGGCCAAGCTCGCTCTTCCCCGGAGCAAATTCGGCGCTATCTGAGTAAGCTCTCCGGCCCCTTGATTGACCGCTTTGATTTGAGTGTCGAGGTCCCCAATTTACCCAAAGGAACCTTGGTCAATGGTCTGAAAGCGAAGGAGCAAATGACTAGTGCGCAAGCAGCTAGCCTGATTGTCCGCTGTCGAGCAGTACAACGCGAGCGCGCCGGGGTACTCAACCACCAACTTAGCAGCAGCCAGCTACTGGAAAGCAGTGGCTTTGCAGAAAAAGACTTACTTTATCTAGAGGAGGTCATGACCAGACTGAATTTGAGCGTCCGGGCTTTTTATCGGTTGTTGCGGGTCGCTCGTACCATTGCGGATCTCGCCGGTTCAACACAGGTCGAACGAAGCCATATTGCTCAAGCACTTGGCTATCGCGCTATCGATAAATTGCTGGCGCAGCTGGGCTAGCAGCGAAAAACTATGACCCAAAAAGATGGCACAAAAAAGGCGAGCCCAGGCTCGCCTCTTTACCGAGAACCTTAACTTAGAAGCTGCGGCTGTATTGGATGCCGTAGATCAAAGCGTCGGTTTGAGTTTGTGCGCTAAATGCTAGCTGCTCGTTTAGCGGCTCGTAAACATCGACCTTTTCGCTTGAGATGAAGGTCAAACCAAAGTCCAGGCTACCTTTCTCAGAGATCTGGTAGCTCACACCCGCCGAGTACCAAACGCGGTCAGAACATGGAATGCTGATCACGCGCTTTTCAGCTGGAATTGGGCTGTTGTCCAAAGCGATACCAGCACGTGCAGTCCACTTGGGAGAAATGGTGTAAGTACCACCGATGGCGTAGCGGTATGCATCCTGCCAACCATAGTCGCGATCAACGTCGCCCAAGTCAGATTTAAAGGTCAGCTTTTCGAACTCGCTCCACTTGGTCCACTGAACACTGTAGTGCACGGCAAACGCATCGCTTACCTGGTGGAAACCAGAGAATTCGGCAATGTCAGGCAAGTTGAGGGTCAGTTCAGACAAGGCAATAGGTCCCGCAAGTTCGTGAACCGCCACGCCCTCGCCACTGGCGTTCATTTTGATACCTTGACGGTAGCTCAAGCCAAAGCGATGGTTTTCGTTAACTTCGTACATCAGGCCTGCATCTAGGCCTGTCGCCCAACCGTCGCCTTTAAAAGTCAACATATCAACCGGTTGTTCACCACCGATCTTGCGGGTAATCTCGCCTTCACCGCGAACCAAGTTCACGCCTAAGCCTAATGACAGACCGTCGGTGATCTTATAAGCAATCGAGGCATTGGCGTTGTAGGTGGTGATTTTGGTTTTACCGCCAACTAGACCGGCGAAGCCCATGGCCGAATTATTAAACTCGTCAGAGAATTCAGAGCTGGTACCAAAGTTGCTGAATGCAGCCAGACCCACGCTCAAGCGGTCGTTTACCGGCTGAACGAAATAGATGTTTGGCACTAGGGTGGTTTGAGTCACGTCTTTTTGATCGGCGATTGGGCCGAAAGTTGAAGAGATGTTGGTGACATTAGTGCTTGGGTCAACCAGGTTGGCGCCCAAAGACAGTTGCTGGCTGTCAAAACGAGTGATGGCCGCTGGGTTGCGAGCCAATACGGAGGCGTTGTCTGCAATAACCGCTTCACCGGCGTTTGCACGGCCCACACCAGTGGCTGAATGAGTGGTTACTTGAAAGCCTGCAGCGCTTGCTTCAAATACGGAAAGTGCAGCCACAGCAATAGCTACAGCGCTAAGTTTGTATTGTTTCATTATTGGTGTCGTCTTGTTATTAGAATGATTACTCAGCGGCGAGTCTACTGCTAGCTAGGGGGTAACTGGTAGGAGAAGTGCAAATTCGGTCGCTTTTTTTGACCGACAGCTAAATATCAACGACTTAGGAAGCAAAAAAAGCGACCATAAGGTCGCTTTTTGAACGTAAATTAACGATCGCTTAACCCTGTTAAACAGCTCGTTTCATTTCGGTTCGACTTAGAAAGAACGGTTGTATGACACACCGATGATCACAGCGTCAGTTTGGGTGATAGCGGTCATGGTCGTTCCCCCCAGAGATTCGCTAATTGGCGTCTTCTCACCATCGATGAAGGTAAAGCCAGCGTCGATGCTCGACTTGTCGCTCATGTGGTAAGTCGCACCGGCTGAGTACCAAATACGGTTTGAATCTGGGATCGAGATTACGCGCTTATCCGCTGGAATTGGGCTGTCATCGCGAGCAATACCTGCACGTAGCGTCCAAGAGTCATTTAGATCGTAAGTAGCACCAATGGCCGCGCGGTAGCTGTCCTTCCAGTTGTATTCTTTAGGGTATACGAACTCAGGGTCGGTTCCGATGAAGTCAATCTTGTCGAACGCGCTCCAACCAGTCCACTGCAAGCTGTAGTGCACAGCAAACTTACCGGTTAGCTTGTGGTAGCCAGAGAATTCAGCAATTGCAGGTAGGTTTAGATTCAGACGTGATAAAGACTCGTCAACAACACCACCGCTGTTGAAATCACCCTTGCCTTTGGCTTCAAACTTTGTGCCGCTGCGATAGCTCAAACCAAAACGGTGATCTTCGTTGATTTCATACATGGCGCCAACATCAAGATTGTAGCTCCAACCATTACCTTCAAACTGAAGATTGGTTGGAACATTAATAATCATGTCCACGTTGCCTTGACGAGTAAACTCACCTTCACCATAAATAGCGTTAACACCCATGCCTAGGCTGAACTTGTCGGTCAGCTTATAAGCCACAGACGCGTTTAGGTTGGCCGTCATAACTCGAGTCTTGCCACCGAACATGCCAGCGCGACCTTCGTCTGCTTCGTTAAACGCTTTGGAAAACTCTGAGGTAGTACCGAAGTTGGAGAATGCAGCAAAACCCACCGCCAAGCGGTCGTTCACTGGCTGAATGTAGTAAAGATTTGGCACTGGCGTCGTTGCAGTAACGCCAGACTGGTTTGGAATATTAGCTTCGCTACCCAAGCTACCGGTTGACTTGATATCAGTCAGCTGAGTACGAGGGTCGATTACGTTCAATCCACCAGAGAAGCTCGCTTCTTTAAAACGAGTCATGGCCGCAGGGTTGCGCGCCAGTACAGAAGCGTTGTCAGCGATAACGGCTTCACCAGCGTTGGCACGACCGTTACCAGCGGCAGAGTGAGTGGTTACCTGAAAACCAGCGGCGCTTACGCTGGTCGATGCCATAACAGCAGCGGCTAGCGTGCTGATGCGTGCAAATTGTTTCATTGAGTTTGAGCCTTGATTTCGTGATTACTTATATTTCGGCTCGGGATATTACTGGCAATCGACCCGCTACTGGTCTGACAAGCATGTTTTATCGCCATTTCGCGGAAAATAAATGACGATAGCAACACACTAGCTAACTATGGTTAACTTTTGTTCACTTGAGGTTCACTGGGATTTAGCTTTCTTACTCGCCTTGCGCAAGGGCCACAAACCGGCCGCTAAAGCGCGCTGCCACGGTGTTTTGGCTATATAGTTCCACTTCAAGAGATAGCGAAAGACGGCCTTTGGGATTGAAAGCCAACTCCTTAATGTCACCATCCCAGCGACAGACCGCCAATGGTGTTGGATCAGTGACTGGCGCACTGTAGCGAATGTCGGCTTGCGCCAACACTATGTCGCCTTTGAGTCCTGCCTGCTCAAGTAGCCACCACACCAGCCCCCAGCCAGTTAGGGTGCATTGAGTATAAATTGCTCCGGCAAACATGGTGTTGTGCAGGTTGAGATTATTAGGAGCCAGTTGAGTTCGCGTGGTGAGCTGCTTCGCAAGCCCCTCTGCCACTTCGAGCTGCATGAACTGACTGAGTGGAATGGTCTGATGCCACGTCTGTTGTAACTCGGCAGCTAGGGCTTTGAAATCGCTGCGCATGCTACACCTGAAGCTGAAAGGTCACAGGACCATCGTTGGTTAACGACACTTTCATATCGGCAGCAAACTCGCCGGTGGCCACTTTGACCCCTTTTGCTTTGCAGTGCTCAACGAAGTCCAGATACAGCTGTTTGGCCAAATCTGGGGCGCCGGCGCCGGAGAAGCTCGGACGCATGCCCTTTTTAGTATCCGCCGCTAAGGTAAATTGAGACACCACCAATAGCTCGCCGCCGGTTTGCAGCAAGCTGAGATTCATCTTGCCTTGCTCGTCTTCAAACACTCGATAGTTGAGTACCTTGTGGGCCAGCCGCTCTAGTTTGTCTTTGTCGTCATCGCGCTCAACGCCCAACAACAACAATAAACCCGGGCCAATTTCGCCCGTGGTGTTGCCGTCAACCTGCACATCTGCGCGGCTGACTCTTTGTATCAATCCAATCATTGTTCCATCTCAGAAGGCGATTGTTTCGCTTGTTCGCGCGCCTCAAAGTACTCCGGAAATGCTGCGGTTATCTCGGCGCCAAACAAAACGATAAGCCAAGACAGGTATACCCAAACGAATAGAATGGGGATCGCCGCCAGCGCTCCATAAATCGCTTCGTAGCTTGGAAAGTGAGTCACATAGGCCGCAAAGGCCTTTTTACCCAACTCAAACAGCAAGGCCGCCGAAGTTGCCCCGACTAGGGCGTGCCAAAATACCACTTTTCGATTGGGTACTGCCATGTACAGCAGTAAGAAAGCTGCCACCGAGAACACCAGGGGTATTCGCTTCATCACAAAGGCAAACACCCCTGACAGTTGGCTATCAGAGAAGAGATTTAGCGATACCAAGTAAGAAGTGGCCGCCAAGCTGGCGCCCATTAAGATTGGGCCTAGAGTGAGCACCATCCAATACATTGAGAAAGACACCATAAGGCGTCGCGGCTGCTCAGAGCGCCAAATCTCGTTCAGCGTCTTATCGATAGCCGAAATCAGCAACAGCGCAATAACCATCAGTGCGGCGATACCCACCATGCCCCCTTTCGAGGCATTATCGACGAACTGACCTATGTATTGCTGCACCGTGTCGCCCGAAGCGGGCACGAAATTGCCATAGATAAAATCTTCAATGCTGGTGCGAATGTTAGCAAACACCGGGAAGGCCGATAGCACCGACATGGTCACTGCAACCATGGGCACCAAGCTCAACAGAGTCACGTAGGCCAAGTTTCCGGCGCGTACTCGCACCTGGTCACGACGCATGCGCCCGATTAAGTACTTGGCAAAATCCAGTATTGCCTGAAACGCTGGTCCGGCTTGTGCAAATTTAAGATATCTCACGACTTTCCAATCAGTTGTCAGTCCTTTATGGCTAGAGTAACCTTGTTAACTATTAAGTGACAAATGTTAAGGAAGTCCAACAATGTCTGATCAAGGTTCCGCCGGTAACGTTATCGCCGCCATCGCCAGCTTTTTCATCCCAGGTCTAGGGCAGTTAGTGCAAGGCCGCGTAATCCCAGCGATTTTGTTTGCTATATTTGCTTTCGGTGGTTACGCAATGTGGTTCCTGATTGCACCAGCGATTATCGGCGGCATTGCTCACCTGTGGTCCATTATCGACGCAGCACGATTTAAGGGATAAATATGAAGCATAGACTCTGGCTGGTATTGGCAATGGCATTCACCTTAAGTGCCTGTCAAAGCGCGTACTATGGTGCGTGGGAAAAAGTAGGCGTTCACAAGCGCGACATTATGGTCGACCGTGTGGAGGACGCTAAAGAGGCTCAGGAAGAGGCTCAACAAGAATTCAGCTCGGCCCTTGAAGAAATGCAAGCCATGTTGGGCAGCGACGGTGGCGATTTGCAGCGCGCTTACGAAAAAGCCGCTGACGAGTACGAGTCCGCTGCTAGCGCCGCCGAAAATGTCACCGAGCGCATTAATGGTGTGGAGAGCGTGGCCGAAGCGCTGTTTGACGAGTGGCAGCAAGAAATCGGCGAGATTTCCAAAGCCAGCCTGCGCAATACCTCACAGCGTCAGCTCAGAGATACCCAACGCAATTACCAAAACCTAATTCGCAGCATGCGTCGCGCCGAGTCAAAAATGACACCCGTGCTAACGACCATGAAAGACAACATGCTGTATCTCAAACACAACCTCAACGCGCGCACCATTGGCGCTATTGAGGGTGAGTTTAACAGCCTCAAGCAGGACATCGACGGCTTGATTAAAGAGATGAACAAGTCGATTCAAGAGTCGAACAAATTCATTGAGTCCATGCAGAGTAGCTAGGACTCGAGCAAAGCGGTTAAGCGGTTAAAGTCTCTGGCTGGCACTAGACTCGAAGGCTTTAGCCTTGAGAGCGATAAACTATAGCGCTTTGTCGCCGCTGCACTGCTTTGTGATACACTTTCGCGCTCACTGAAACTTGGCGAGGCGTTTATGTCTGCAATTGGCACCCTTTTTATCATGTCGGCCCCAAGTGGCGCGGGCAAATCTTCTCTTATCAATGCCCTGCTGGATTCGGGCATGGAAAACGCTGCCGTGTCGGTTTCGCACACCACTCGCGCGCCGCGTCCTGGCGAGGTCAATGGCCAGCATTACCACTTTGTTGGCCAAGACGAATTCAAAGCATTGATTGAACAAGGTGCCTTTTTTGAATGGGCCGAGGTATTTGGCAACTATTACGGCACCTCCAAGCAGGCCATTGAAGATCAGTTGGCGCAAGGCATCGACGTATTCCTAGATATCGACTGGCAAGGCGCCTTGCAGGTCAAAAAAATCATGCCCGATGCCCAAGGTATTTTTATTCTGCCGCCGTCGCGTGAAGAGCTAGAGCGTCGTCTGGTTGGCCGAGGTCAGGACTCTGCTGAAGTTATTGCCGGGCGAATGGCCGAAGCCGTTTCAGAAATGTCCCACTATAACGAGTATGACTACATTCTGGTGAACGAC
Organism: Paraferrimonas sedimenticola; assembly: GCF_002282855.1. Classification (GTDB taxonomy): domain Bacteria; phylum Pseudomonadota; class Gammaproteobacteria; order Enterobacterales; family Shewanellaceae; genus Paraferrimonas; species Paraferrimonas sedimenticola. The sequence continues at coordinate 129,978 of NZ_NRIR01000008.1, forward strand.
GATTTTGACACTAGCTTGGCCCAGTTAAGCGCTATCGTAACCGCTCGTAGACAGCGAAAAGCTAGTCAAATCGCGGCACACAGTGATATGCTTAACGATCTGTTGGCAGGTTAGCCAACTTAATGTACAATTTCGCGTCATTTTATCCCCCGAACACAGGAGTTCTACATCCATGGCTCGCGTAACCGTTGAAGATGCAGTTGACAAGATTGGCAATCGCTTTGACCTAATCCTAGTGGCGTCTCGTCGTGCCCGCCAAATCGCCGTACAGGGCAAAGACCCTATGGTTGAGGAAGAGAACGATAAGCCAACCGTGTTGGCACTACGTGAAATCGAAGAAGGTTTGGTAACCGCTCAAACGCTAGACAGTGACGAGCGCCAGGCACTTCGCGAAAAAGAAGCGGCTGAAATTGCAGCGGTAGCCGCCATTGCCGAGGGTCGCACGCTGTAACCCTACATAGGAGTATCTTATTTGTACCTGTTTGAAAGCCTGAAGGAAGCGGCGTCAAGTTATCTCGAACCCGAACAGGTTGATTTGCTCCAGCGGGCCTTCGTTGTTGCCAGAGACGCACACGAAGGCCAAATGCGCTCTAGCGGTGACCCCTACATTACCCACCCGGTCGCCGTAGCCAGAATCCTTGCCGACATGCGCCTTGACCATGAGACTCTCATGGCCGCCTTGCTGCATGACGTGATTGAAGACACCCCTGTTACTCAAGAAGAGCTTGCCGGCCATTTTGGCGAAACCGTGGCAGAGCTAGTCGAGGGTGTATCCAAGCTAGACAAGCTCAAATTCCGCGACCGCAAAGAAGCGCAGGCGGAGAACTTCCGCAAAATGATGATGGCCATGACTCAGGACATTCGAGTGATCCTGATTAAACTGGCCGACCGCACTCACAACATGCGCACCCTGGGCTCACTGCGCCCGGACAAGCGCCGTCGCATTGCTCGCGAGACCATGGAAATCTACGCCCCGGTAGCCAACCGTTTGGGTATCCATAACATCAAAAGCGAATTGGAAGACTTGGGCTTTCAGGCCTATTACCCCATGCGCTATCGCGTGCTCTCTGAAGTGGTTCACAAGGCTCGTGGCAACCGCAAAGAGCTGATGCAAAACATCGGTGACGAAGTGCGCGGACGTTTGGCGGAAATGGGTATCGATGGCAAAGTCATTGGTCGCCAGAAGAATCTGTTCTCCATCTACAAAAAGATGAAGAGCAAAGAGTTGCAGTTTCAGGAAGTGATGGACATCTATGCGTTTCGCATCATAGTCGACGACACTGACACCTGTTACCGAGTGCTTGGCGCTATGCATGGCTTGTACAAGCCTCGCCCAGGGCGCTTTAAAGATTATATCGCCATCCCGAAAACCAATGGTTACCAGTCGCTACATACCTCGATGCTCGGCCCTCACGGTGTGCCGGTGGAAATCCAAATCCGTACCGAAGACATGGACCAAATGGCGGACAAAGGGGTAGCGGCGCACTGGCTCTACAAAGCCGGTGGCGAACAAAGCTCTACCACCTCGCAGGTGCGTGCTCGTAAGTGGATGCAAAGCCTGCTGGAGTTACAGCAAAGCGCGGGCAACTCCTTTGAGTTCGTAGAAAACGTTAAAACCGACCTATTCCCCGACGAGATTTACGTCTTTACCCCGGATGGTCGTATTCTTGAGCTACCTGTGGGCGCCACCGCGGTGGACTTTGCCTATCACGTTCACACTGATGTGGGTAACACCTGCGTTGGTGCGCGAGTTAACCGTCAGGCCTATCCGCTAAGCCAGCCGCTGATTTCCGGTCAAACCGTCGAGATTATTACCGCCAAGGGCGCACGTCCCAATGCCGCCTGGCTGAACTTCGTGGTGACCGCCAAAGCGCGCTCACGCATACGCCAAGTGCTCAAAAGCTTAGAGCACGACGACGCGGTTGCACTGGGCAAGCGTCTGTTAAACCACGCATTGGGTGATGCTCATCTCGAGGACATCAACCCTGAGCAAGTGCAGCAGGTGCTGAAGGATACTCGCCACGACAGTGTTGAACATCTACTCGCGGATATCGGTCTAGGCAACGCCATGAGTATTCTGATCGCACAGCGCTTGTTGGGCGAGAAAGTCGATACCTCAATCGAGGACGTGGAAGAGAGTGGCCACAGCCTACCAATTCGCGGCGCTGAGGGCATGTTGGTGAGCTTTGCTAAGTGCTGTCGCCCAATTCCAGGCGACCCGATTATGGCCCACGTCAGCCCAGGTAAAGGCTTGGTGGTTCATATGGAGTCTTGCGCCAACATCCGCGGCTACGAGGGCGAGCCAGACAAATACACACCTGTGCAGTGGGCTCCGGGAGATCATAACACCTCCTACGAAGCCAACATGCGCATTGAGATTGTGAATCACACCGGTGCACTGGCGAAGATCACCAAGATCATCGCAGAGGGTGAGGCCAATATTCACAATCTAAACACCGAAGAAAAAGACTCTCGAGTGTATCTCATCAGCGTGTTAATCACGGTGAAAAACCGCATTCATCTTGCCAATGTGATGCGTAAGATTCGAGTACAACCGGAAGTGTTGCGCATCTCACGTAATAAGAGCTAGCGTAACAAAAGCTAACGTAACAAGAGCTAGCGCAACAAAAGCCAGCATACCGAACGCTGGCGCAATAAGAACGAATAAGGCAAGACCATGACACCAGAACGGCTACAGCGTATTAATCAGATGCTGGATAAGCGCCAAATCGACCTGACTTTGTGCCTGGAAATGGTGCACAAAACACAGAATTTGGCGGCGATTCTACGCACTGCTGACGCCGTTGGTGTGTCTAAACTACACGCCGTTTGGCCTGACCCCAAAATGTGGGTTTCCGGCCACACCGCCAGCGGCTCACAGCAATGGGTCGATGTGCATAAGCACGCCAGCACCAAAGAAGCCATCGAGCATCTGCGCGGCCAAGGCATGCAGATTCTGGCTACCAACCTTTCCGATCGGGCGGTCGACTATCGCGAAATCGACTACACCAAGCCCACCGCCATTTTAATGGGCCAAGAAAAATTCGGGATCTCCGAAGAAGCCCTAACGATGGCCGACCAGGACATCATTATTCCCATGGAAGGCATGGTGCAATCCCTCAACGTATCCGTGGCCTCAGCGCTCATTCTTTACGAAGCCCAACGCCAGCGACAACTGGCGGGCCTTTACGACACGCGCAAAATTGACGAAGCCACCTGCCAACGAATTTTGTTTGAAGGCGGCCATCCGCTGTTTGCCAAAGCCTGTAAACGCAAAGGCTTGCCCTACCCTCACGTAGACCAAGACGGTCAAATCCAAGCGTCTGACGAGTGGTGGGCTAAAATGCAGATGACCCAAGAAGCCTGGGAACACTTGGACGACGACGAACCGCAACAGGTTTGACCAGAAGACAACGGTAGAATAGGCGCTGGCGCGACATTTGTTGTGTCAGGGTTGCGTTGGTTTAACAGACAGGCAACTGGCGCATCGGTACAATACCTCCTAATTTTTATTACCTTTGTCTAATGTGCGAAAAGTCGTCATACTCAGACAAACGATGGAAAAAAGGTGCGAACTGATGCAAACGAGTGTCAAAACTCAGCTAGAAATGCTGGACCACTGGGTAGAGCAGCAAGGCGATAGAGTATTCTTACGCCAACCGATTAACGGCCAATACGTCGACTACACCTGGGCTAAAGTCAAACAGCAAGCACAGCAGCTTGCCGGCAGTTTGCGCCACTTAGGGCTGCAGCGTGGCGACAAGATTGCCATCCTTTCTAAAAACTGTGCCGAGTGGTTTATCACCGATCTGGCCTTGATGATGGGCGGCTACATCAGTGTGCCGATTTATCCGACCGCTAACGCCGATACCATTCGCTATGTAGTCCAACACAGTGAAGCCAAAGCCGTATTCGTGGGTAAGCTCGACTTCTGGAAAGACCAAGAAGCCGGCGTCGGCGGTGACATTCTGCGCCTAGCTATGCCATACGACACCATGCCTGCCCAATACAGCTGGGAAACCTTGCTGAGCAAAGGTGAGCCACTGACCGATTACCCATATCCTAAGCTCGACGAGCTGATGACCTTAATTTACACCTCGGGCAGTACCGGTAATCCCAAGGGCGTGATGCACGACTATGGCGCTTACTGCCTGACCTCGCGAACCATCGCCGAGCATTTGGGTGGTTCTATTGATGATCGCGTATTGTCCTACTTGCCATTGGCGCACATCACCGAGCGTACCTACATTCAGGGCGCTGTGTTCTACTACGGTGGTACTGTCGGCTTTGCCGAAAGCTTGGATACCTTTGTTGACGACGTCAAGCGCGCTGCACCAACTCTGTTCTTGTCGGTGCCACGTCTTTGGACCCTGTTCCAAAAGAACATTATCGAGAAAATTGGCGAGTCCAAGCTCAACTTGCTGCTAAGCCTGCCAATCATCAAAGGATTGGTGGCCAAGAAAATTCGAGCCGAGCTGGGTTTGGCGCACGCTCGTGTGTTGGGCTGTGGTTCTGCACCCGTGGCACCGTCGCTACTTGAATGGTACAACCGCCTGGGCATGAAGATCACCGAAGCCTGGGGCATGTCAGAGAACTGCGCTTACGCCACGCTCAACTTCCCATTCCGCCAAGACAAAATTGGCACAGTGGGCAAAGCTGGCTTGGGTTGTGAAGTGCGCATTGGCGACAATGACGAGCTGCAATTTAAGTCACCGGGCAACATGCTGGGTTACTACAAGCAAGAGGAAGCCACCAAGGAAGCCTTTACCGAAGACGGTTATCTTCGCACCGGCGATTGCGCCTCTATCGATGCCGATGGCTTTGTGACTATCACAGGTCGTGTGAAGGATAACTTCAAGTCGGCCAAGGGCAAGTACGTGGCACCAGTGCCAATTGAGCGTAAGCTGGCACAAAATACCGACATCGAGCTGTTGTGTGTGATGGGCGCAGGCCTGCCGCACCCAATCGCATTGATTCAGCTGTCTGACGTGGCCTCGGCGCGCAATCGCGACGAAGTGCGCAACTCGCTAAAAGCCACCCTAGACCAAGTTAATCAGACTCTGGAATCTCACGAGATCCTGGATGCCATGGTTGTGGTTAGCGAGAAATGGGATGTGGACAATGACGTGCTTACCCCAACGCTGAAGATCAAACGCCATGTGTTGGAGCAGCGCTTTAACTCAGTGGTTGATGGTCTTCGCAAGGGCGTGGTTCGCTGGCAAGACGAACTGTAAAAGCGCGTAGCGCTAGCCATGCCGCCAAACACTGGTTACTATATGTATATGTTTACAGTGTTTTGGTGGCAACTGCTTGCAACAACTGGATAAACTGGCCGTCACCGAACTCAAGGGCGTCGGCCAGAAACTCGCCGAAAAACTAGAAAAACTGGGCATCTCTAGCGTCCAGGATCTGCTATTTCATCTGCCGCTGCGCTACCAAGACCGCACTCGCATCACCCCCATTATCGATTGTCTGCCCGGCTCACACACCTGTGTGCAAGGCGCCATTATCAGCTCTAACATCAGTTATGGCCGCAAGCGCATGCTGACGGTTCAAATCGAAGATGCTGGCGCACGCATGACCTTGCGCTTTTTCAACTTCTCGATGGCACAACGAGACGGCCTCAAAAACGGTTTGAACATTGCCGCCTTTGGCGAAATTCGCCGCGGTATGAAAGGGTTGGAGATCATCCATCCTGAGTATCGTCTGCTCAAAGACGACGGCCCGCAAACGCTGGAAGACAGCTTAACTCCTATCTACCCCACCACCGAAGGGCTTAAGCAACTGAGTCTGCGCAAACTCACCGACCAGGCTCTAGACAAGCTCAGCGATAAGAATCTAAGCGAATGGCTGCCCAAACACGAACAACCCAATAGTTTGTCACTGGCAGACGCGGTTCGCCTGTTGCATCGCCCGCCACCGGATGTATCGCTTGAAGCGCTAGAACAGGGTACCCACCCGGCGCAACATCGGTTGGTATTAGAAGAATTGGCTGCTCATAGCTTAAGCATGCTCACCCTTCGACAACAGGGGCAAATTCAACAGTCACCTCCACTGCCTGTGGACAATAGCCTGACTCAGAAGCTACTCGACCAGCTGAGCTTTAGCCCAACCGGAGCGCAGCAGCGAGTGGTCAAAGAGATTAACCAAGATTTAGCCAAGCCCCACCCCATGATGCGCTTAGTCCAAGGTGACGTAGGCTCGGGTAAGACTCTGGTGGCGGCGTTAGCCGCGTTGACTTGCATCGCGAATGGCATGCAAGTAGCACTAATGGCTCCTACCGAATTATTGGCTGAGCAACACGCCAACAACTTTCGCGCTTGGTTTGAGTCCATGGGAATTGAGATTGCTTGGCTTGCCGGCAAGCTAAAGGGCAAGGCCCGCGCCGCCTCGCTGGAAAAAATCGCCTCAGGTGAAGCGGCCATGATTGTCGGCACTCACGCCATCTTCCAAGACCAGGTGGCCTTTAAGCAGTTAGGACTTATCATCATCGACGAGCAACACAGATTTGGCGTGCATCAACGCTTAAGCCTGCTCGACAAGGGGGCCAACGGTGGGCTTGTACCCCATCAGCTGATCATGACGGCCACACCAATTCCCCGCACCTTGGCGATGACCGCCTACGCTGATTTAGACACCAGTATCATCGATGAGCTACCGCCCGGGCGAACTCCTGTGACCACCGTGGCGATTCCAAACAGCCGTCGCGAGCAGGTGATGGAGCGGGTTAAAAAGGCGGTCACCCAAGACGGACGTCAGGTGTATTGGGTCTGTACCCTTATCGATGAATCCGAAGTGTTATCGGCTCAAGCCGCCGAAGAAGCCCACCAAAGCTTGTGCGAATCCTTGCCTGAATTGAGTATTGGATTGGTCCACGGAAGAATGAAACCGGCCGACAAACAGACGGTTATGGATCAATTTAAATCTGGCGAGTTGAATCTTTTGGTGGCAACCACTGTCATAGAAGTAGGAGTGGACGTGCCCAACGCCAGCTTGATGATTATTGAGAACCCAGAACGCTTGGGTTTGGCACAACTTCACCAATTACGTGGTCGCGTGGGTCGAGGCTCGGTCGCCAGCCATTGTGTGCTGTTGTACCAGCCGCCGCTCTCCCATACTGCCACTAAACGCTTAGGCGTGCTGCGAGACAGCAACGACGGCTTTGTTATCGCCCAAAAAGATTTGGAGATTCGAGGCCCTGGGGAGGTACTGGGAACCAAGCAAACCGGACTGGCAGACATGAAAGTCGCTGATTTGGTTCGCGATCAAGTATTGATTCCCGACGCCCAGCACCTAGCGCAACGGCTATATCAGGAGTATCCTGAATCCGTAGGGCCACTTATGCAACGATGGTTGGGAAACCGTCAAATTTATCGACAGGCTTAGTTTTAGCAGGAGCAAGCATGCAGACCAACCCGGAAGATCGCCTCATTCCTCAGTCGGCCGCCCGTGGAGCCAACCAAATCGCGATCGTCGTCATTATCGCAGTCATCGCCATCTCGATTGCCGCTTATTTGTATTTCAGCGACGCGCCATCTGACGAGCCGAACCAACCGGCACCGATTACCGTAGAGACTCAAGCACCGCAAGAGCCTTTGCCAGTAGAAGCGGAAATCACCGAGCCTGAGATTGAAGCCGAACCCGAGCCTATTGAGCTTGAGCCCATGCCCGAGGCACCGGTACAACCCGAGCCTATTGAGCCAGAAGAGCCGGAAGTAGTACTTCCTGAGCTCGGTGAGAGCGATGACTTTACCAAAGAGACCTTGGCCAGCGTGGCCGATGGCATGAGCTTTGACAACTACCTCACCGACCACAGCCTGTTGCGCAAATTCGTGGTATTCGTGGACAACATGGCCCAAGGCGAATTAGGTCGCAAAGTCTCGCCGGTTAAAGCCCCGTCAGACCCGTTTAGCGCCGTAGAAGTCAAAGACAAGATTTACATCGACCCGGATAGCTATCGCCGCTACGACTTTTACGCCGAGTTTCTAAATCAGCTCGATGAAGCTGAAATTGCCACGGCTTACCAAGGGCTTAAGCCTCTGATAGAACAAGCCTTTGACGAGCTTGGTTATCAGAACACGAAGTTTGAAGACCAGTTAATCGATGCTATCGATTTAATGCTCGATGCACCGGAAGTCCCAGGAGCGATTGAGCTGACCTCGGTGAGCGTAAACTACAAGTACGCCGACCCTGAGTTGGAAGCCTTACCGGCCGCGCAGAAACTGATGATCCGCATGGGGCCGAAAAACGCCGAAAAGGTTAAGGCGGCACTTAAGCGTCTTCGAGGCCAGTTAACCCAAGAGTAAGCGCAAAAAACCACGCGCAATAAAAAAGCTGCCACTTAGAACAGTAGGCAGCTTTTTTTGAGTTTAAGGCGAGTGCTTACGACAACGTCATCTCTGGCACTTCGGCAGGTACAACAAGTTCAGCAGCGGTCTTCTCAATGATTTCCTGAACCGAGACGCCTGGCGCTCGCTCAACCAAATGGAATTTGCCATCGCGAATTTCTAAGTAAGCCAAGTCGGTTACTACCTTCTTGATACAACCCACACCGGTTAATGGCAAAGTACATTCAGGCAAAATTTTCGAGTTACCTTTTTTGTCGGCATGCATCATGGTCACTATGATGTTATCCGCACCGGCCACCAAGTCCATGGCGCCGCCCATGCCCTTAATGAGCTTGCCTGGGATCATCCAAGAAGCGATGTTGCCATTCACGTCCACTTCAAAGGCACCCAATACGGTTAAATCCACGTGACCGCCACGGATCATGGCAAAGCTCTCAGCGCTGGAGAAATACGAAGCGCCAGTCACAGCGGTGACGGTTTGCTTACCAGCGTTAATCAAGTCTGGGTCTAGGTTCTCTTCGGTAGGGAACTCACCCATGCCCAACAAACCATTCTCCGATTGCAGCATGACTTCCATGCCGTCGGGAATATAGTTGGCCACCAAAGTCGGAATACCGATACCTAGGTTGACGTAGAAGCCGTCTTGCAGCTCTTGTGAAACTCGCTGTGCGATTTGTTCTCTTGATAGTGCCATGATTTATCCCGCCTTAACCGTACGTTGCTCAACACGCTTTTCAAAGGTGCCCTGAATGACTCGGTCCACATAAATACCTGGGGTGTGAATGTAGTTCGGGTCTAGGCTGCCAGCGGGAACAATCTCTTCCACCTCAACCACGGTGATCTTGCCAGCAGTGGCCATCATAGGGTTAAAGTTGGCCGCGGTGTTGCGGTAAATCAGGTTGCCCATGGTGTCCGCTTTCCAAGCCTTAACCAGAGCAAAATCGGCAGTGAGTGATGGTTCTAACACATAGTCGCGACCATCGATGTTACGGGTCTCTTTGCCATCGGCGACCGGAGTACCAAAACCTGTGGCAGTGAAGAACGCCGGAATGCCCGCGCCACCAGCGCGAATTTTCTCAGCCAGCGTGCCTTGCGGGGTCAAAATCACTTCCAGCTCACCAGATAGCATTTGACGCTCAAACTCGGCGTTCTCGCCCACGTAAGAGGACACCATGGTGCTGATCTGGCGGTTTTGCAGCAACAGGCCCAAACCAAAGTCATCGACACCGGCGTTGTTAGAAATCGCGGTCAGCCCCTTGATGGGCATTTCGGTCATGGTCTTAATCAAACCTTCGGGAATACCACATAACCCGAAACCACCGACCATAATGGTCATGTCGCTAGTCAGCCCTTCCAGCGCCTGCTGGTAAGTGGTGACGACTTTATTCAGTCCTGCCATTTATGTTGTCCTTTCGATCTGTGTTTACTGCTATTTATTCGTTATTTCTGCTGGGCTTTGGCCAAAATCGCTTGCGCGACTTTGGAGCCATTGCAACGCTCTAACGCGGTGCAGATGTCAGCCCCAGCTTTAGCGACATCCTCGAGTGACACGCCGGTTTCAATTCCCAGACCCTCGAGCATGTATAGTAAATCTTCGGTTGCCAGGTTACCGCTAGCCCCGGCGGCATAAGGGCAGCCGCCTAATCCAGCTACCGCAGAATCAAAGCATGCCACACCTAGATCAAGGCACGCATTGATATTTGCCAGTGCTTGGCCGTAGGTGTCGTGAAAGTGCAGCGCAATCGCTTCCATGGGCACTTCTTGCGCCACGGCTTTGACCATGGCTACTGCTTTGTCTGAGGTGCCCACGCCTATAGTGTCCCCTAGCGAGATTTGATAGCAGCCGCGGCGATACAACTCACCGGCTACCCATGCCACTTGCTGTGGGTCAATCTCACCTTCGTAAGGGCAGCCCAATACGCAAGACACATATCCACGCACCGGAATACCCAGCTCTGTAGCCTTGGCCATCACGTCATCAAAACGCGCTAGCGACTCTTCAATGGAGCAATTGATGTTCTTTTTAGAGAAGCTCTCAGAGGCGGCAGCAAAGATAGCCACTTCATCGGCTTTGGCCTCAATAGCGCCTTCGAGTCCGCGCAGGTTTGGCGTTAGCGCGCAATAGCTAACCTCAGGTTTGCGCTCAATTTGGGCAAACACTTGAGCTGAATCGGCCATTTGCGGCACCCATTTGGGTGAGACAAAGCTGCCCACTTCAATTTTGCTAAGACCCGCTTGGGTCAGCGCGTTTATTAAGGCGACTTTGGCTTCAAGTGGCACCGCCACTTCGTTTTGCAAGCCATCACGAGCGCCAACTTCAACGATTTCGACTTTGGATGGGCGCATTAGCTTTGCTCCTCAGCAAACGTCATAGCCACCAGCTGAGCGCCATCGCTAACCATATCGCCAGGCTGGAACAAGAACTCATCCACCACACCCGCTTTTGGCGCGGCGATGGTGTACTCCATCTTCATGGCTTCCATGATCATAAGCCCCTCTCCGGCTTCCACCGATTGGCCAGCCTGGGCCAACCAACTCACCACAGTGCCGTTCATTGGTGCGTTTAGCGCGCTATCCGAAGCACCTGCGCCCTCGCCAGTGTCGGTTTGCGGCAGCTCAAAGGCAAAACTCTGCGAGCCAATAAACAGCTGCACGCGCTCGTCGTCAAAGTGCACATCGGCATTTAGTCGATAGCCGTCTAACTCGGCCTCAATGCCGTGCTCGGTCAGCTCGGCGTGCACCAAAACTGGCGCTTGGTCTGTGCCCAAACGAACCTGCCAGTCACCACCGCATTGGCTTAGCTGAATGCTTTGCAGCGCATCTTGTTCATCCAGCAACTTCCAGCTTTGTTTAGCCGGTGCGTTAAGCTGCCAGCCCACCAAACTCGACCAAGGGGAGCTTGGGTCTTGCGACTCACCTGCCGCGCTTTGCACCTTTTGTTGCTCCACCAAAGCCAGGTAAACACCTGCTAAGCGCAGCGCCTGCTGATACTCTTGGCTGTCTTGCGCTTGAGTCGCCGGAAGTGCGTGGTCTTCGATAAAACCAGTGGTTAGCTTCTCAGCCACAAATGCTGGGTGCGTGATGATTTCCGACAAAAAACTCAAGTTGTGCTTAATGCCGCCAATTCGATATTGCGAAAGGGCGCGCTGCATGCGATTCAGTGCGCGCTCGCGAGAGACATCCCAAACAATCAATTTGGCAATCATAGGGTCGTAGTAACGGCTAATGTCGTCACCTTGGCGCACCCCGGTATCCACCCGTACGTACTCGCTCTGCTCTGGCTCTTTTAACAGGCTCAAATGACCTGTGGCTGGCAGAAATTCGTGTTGAGGATCTTCGGCGTAAACCCGTACTTCTAGCGAGTGACCATTGGTGCCAATCTGGCTTTGCTCAAGTGGCAGGGTTTGGCCATTGGCGACCAATAACTGCCATTCGACCAAGTCTTGGCCCGAGGTCATCTCGGTGACCGGGTGCTCTACTTGCAAACGGGTATTCATCTCCATGAAGTAGAAGCCACCGCGCGCATCTAACAAGAACTCAACGGTACCCGCACCAACATAGTTAATGGCTTTCGCCGCACGCACCGCCGCTTCGCCCATTTTCACTCTTAGCTCATCGCTGAGACCCGGTGCCGGCGCTTCTTCCACCACTTTCTGGTGACGGCGTTGCACCGAACAGTCACGATCGCCTAGATAAACCGCGTTGCCGTGAATATCGGCAAACACCTGAACTTCCACGTGGCGCGGTTGTTGAATAAAAGCCTCTAACAATAGAGTGTCATCGCCAAAGCTCTGCATTGCTTCGCGACGGGCCGCCTGAATGCCATCCAGCACTTGCTCGTGAGAGTGCACTAGGCGCATGCCTTTACCACCGCCACCAAAGGCAGCTTTTACCATTAGCGGGTAGCCAATGCGCTTGGCTTCCGCGAGTAGCAAGTCGTCGTCTTGTTCGTCACCGTGATACCCAGGTACTAGCGGCACGCCAGCATCGCCCATCACCTCTTTTGCCGCTGACTTTGAGCCCATTAGCTCAATGGCTTTGGCACCCGGGCCGATAAAGCGAATGTCATTTGCCTCACAGGCCTTGGCAAACTCGGAATTTTCCGACAAGAAACCGTATCCTGGGTGAATCGCCTCAGCGCCTGAGCGCTTTGCGCAATCGATAATGCGTTGGTACTGCAGGTAGGATTCCGCACTCGGTGCCGGGCCAATCAAAAACGCTTCGTCAGCCATTTGCACATGGCGCGCATGACGGTCAGCTTCTGAGTAAACAGCCACAGTGGCCACGCCCAACTGTTTCGCGGTTTGAATCACTCGACAGGCGATTTCACCTCGGTTTGCGATAAGAATTTTGGCAAACATTTAGCTCTCCTGGCTGTTATTTAGCGCGCTCCATTGCGGGGCTTGGCGTTCGAAAAAGGCATTTAAGCCCAACTGACCTTCGGCGGATACTCGTGCTTTGGCGATGGTTTCGGCAGTGTGCTCAATCAGCTCTGCATTGATAGGACTGGCGGCCACCTCACGCAGTAAGGCTTTGGTGGTCTTCATGGCTTGTGGGCCGTTGGCCAACCAAGCTTGAACAATCGGCTCGGCAGCGGCGCGCAAGTCGTCGGCTACCTCGTGCACCACGCCTAGGTCTTTGGCGGTTTCCGCATTAAACACTTCGGCGGTCAGCATGTAGCGGCGCGCTTGGCGCATACCCATGGCGCGCACCACGTAGGGACTAATGACTGCAGGGATGATCCCCAATTTAACTTCGCTTAAGCAGAACTTGGCGCTCGGGTGCGCAATGGCGATATCGCAGCAAGCCGCCAGACCTAAGGCGCCACCAAACGAAGGCCCTTGAATCAGCGCCATGCTTGGCTTGGGAAACTGATCTAGGTTGGCCATCAAGGCCGCCAACTCACGGCTGTCAGCCAAGTTCTCGGCTTCAGACATTTTGGCCTGCTCGCGCATCCAATTCAGATCCGCACCGGCACTAAAGCACTTGCCTTCAGCGCTCAAAATCAAAGCGCGGGAGTCATCACCACTGAGCTGGCCTAACGCGCGGTTTAACTCAGCGATAGTATTGGCATTAAAGGCATTGTGAACCTGAGGTTTGGCCAACACTATCTCGGCCACGCCATTGTTATGGCGAATAATTTTTATGTCTTGATAGTCCATGGCTTACATCCTAAATACGCCAAACTTGGTTTCTTGCGCCGGCGCGTTCATCGCCGCCGATAGCGCGAGCCCAACCACATCTCGAGTTTGCGCTGGGTCGATAACGCCATCGTCCCACAAGCGAGCACTGGCGTAGTAAGGATGACCTTCTTTTTCGTACTGCTCGACGATTGGCGCCTTAAAGGCCTCTTGCTCGTCTTGGGGCCAATCGATGCCTTTGCGCTTAAGGCCATCGCTGCGAACCTGAGCCAGAACATTGGCCGCTTGTTCGCCACCCATCACCGAAATACGAGCGTTCGGCCACATCCACATCATGGTTGGGTCGTAAGCGCGGCCACACATGCCATAGTTACCAGCGCCATAACTGCCACCGATAATCACGGTGAATTTAGGTACATCGGCGCAGGCCACCGCGGTCACCATCTTGGCGCCGTGTTTGGCAATGCCTTCGTGCTCGTACTTTTTGCCCACCATAAAGCCGGTGATGTTTTGCAAGAACAACAGAGGAATGCCGCGCTGTGCACACAGCTCGATGAAGTGAGCGCCTTTTTGCGCGCTCTCGGAGAACAGAATGCCGTTGTTGGCAACGATGCCGATGGGGTAGCCGTGCAGGTTGGCAAAACCGGTCACCAGAGTGGTGCCGTAATTGGCTTTGAACTCATCGAACTTGGAGCCATCAACGATACGCGCAATCACCTCTTTCACATCAAAGGGTTTGCGCAAGTCTGTACCCACCACGCCGTAAAGCTCAGCTGGGTCATATTTCGGCGCTTCGACTTGAGAGGTGGCCACTTCCATTTGCTTGCGACGATTAAGACGGGTCACCGCTTGGCGGGCAATTTCTAACGCGTGGTCGTCGTTCTCGGCAAAGTGATCCGCAACACCAGAGATTTTGGTGTGCACCTCGGCGCCACCGAGCTCCTCGGCAGAGACTTCCTCACCGGTGGCTGCTTTTACTAGAGGCGGGCCCGCCAGGAAAATACAGCCTTGTTCTTTAACGATGATCGACTCGTCACACATGGCCGGAACATACGCACCACCTGCGGTACACAGACCCATCACTACCGCAATTTGCGGAATGCCTTTAGAGGACATGCGCGCTTGATTGAAGAAGATGCGACCAAAGTGCTCTTTGTCGGGGAAAACTTCATCTTGGCGCGGCAGGTTGGCACCACCAGAGTCCACTAAGTAAATACAAGGCAGATGACATTTTTCGGCAATCTCTTGGGCGCGCAGGTGTTTTTTAACGGTTAGTGGGTAGTAGGTGCCGCCCTTAACCGTGGCATCGTTAACCACAATCATGCACTCCACGCCTGAGACGCGACCGATACCGGCAATAACACCAGCTGCAGGCACCGCTTCGTCATAAACTTCGTGAGCCGCCAGCTGTGCCACCTCCAAAAATGGCGCGCCTGGGTCGAGTAGTCCCGCTAAGCGCTGACGCGGCAGCAACTTACCTTTGCTCAAATGGCGTTGTTGGGCGGCTTCACCGCCCCCTTGGGCGATAGTTTCGCTTAACTGGTGCAGGTCGCTCACTAGCGTCTGCATGCTGGCTTGCTTGGCGGCAAACTCATCGCTACGGACTCGTACCTGAGACGTAATTTGGCTCACGGGCTACCTCAAAAAAGTCGATTTATTTAGAATTTTTATGACCTGTATCACACTAGCGGAAGTTTACGTAAAGGTAAAGGCAACTTTAGTGGCTGATAAATAGCCTTTTTGACCCCTACACTCGTAGGATCCGAAAAATGCGCTATAGTGAGGGTGAAAAGGGAGGTGTACCACATGGAGCTATTGTTCTGCCCCGAGTGTATTGACTCACAAAAAGTGCTGCTGGGCTTGTACGAGAAGCTAGCGCAGTTTCGCGCTCGTCAGCTCGACAGCCAAGACCCAATAGACATGGCGCAAGTCGCGCAGATCAATCCCTTTGGCGAACTACCCATATTGCGCACCGACGACGAGCAAACTCTGGTGCACTCCACCATCATCATCGAATTCCTCGACGAAGAGTTTCAGCAAGGTACTCAACTGATTCCCCACGACCCGCGTTTGGCTCGCGAAGTTCGCCTACTTGACCGACAGATACACGAACAGCTACACCTGCCACTGCTCAGTTTGCAAAACGAGCAAAGGAAGCCTCTGCCAAGGCAAGACAGAGACCTAATAAGAAACAGTCAGTCGAAAATTGAAACCGCGTTAGAGCAGTTAGAGTTGCGATTAGAGACAAACCATTGGGTGGTGGGCGATGCCTTTAGCCTAGCGGACTGTACCTTGATACCCACCCTGTCATTGGCTTCAAGCGTTTACCCCTTCAGCACGCGGCACCAGCTCAATCGCTACTGGCAACAGGTGAAGTTTCGCGGCTCGTATCAATTGCTGCAGCAGCAGCTAAAAGACATGAAGGGGTTTAAAAACCCCTTCATAGCTCAGTAGCAAATACGCTTATTACATGTTGGTGTAGTTAGGACCACCGCCGCCTTCTGGCGTCACCCAAGTGATGTTCTGGCTCGGGTCTTTAATGTCACAGGTCTTACAGTGGATACAGTTTTGCGAGTTGACCACAAACTTGCGCTCATCCCCTTCTTCCACCACTTCGTAAACCCCTGCAGGACAGTAGCGCTGCGCCGGCTCGTTAAACTCAACGAAGTTAACTTTCAGCGGAATATCCGGGTCGCTCAAACGCAAGTGACTTGGCTGATCTTCTTCGTGGTAGGTGTTGGTCAGGTACACAGACGACATCTTATCGAAGGTGATTTTGCCATCGTACTTAGGGTACTCGATAGCCTTGGCTTCTGAGGCCTTTTGCATGTTGGCTTCGTCACGAGCGTCGTCTTTCAAGGTCACCGGCAGCTTACCGCCAAACCAGTTTTGGTCGATGAAGTTAAACGCGCCACCCAAAGTGGTACCGAACTTGTGCATGGCTGCGCCGAAGTTGCGAGCGCGATATAGCTCGTCGTACAACCAGCTGTCTTCAAAGGCTTTTTGATGCTTGCTCAAATCCGCTTCGCCAGCCTGTAATGCAGCAAAGATGCTTTCTGCTGCCAGCATGCCGCTCTTCATTGCGGTGTGGCTGCCCTTGATCTTGGCGAAGTTCAGAGTACCGGCATCGCAGCCCACCAAAATACCACCGGGCAGTGTCATTTGCGGCAGTGAACTCAAGCCACCTTTGGCAATGGCACGGGCACCATAACTAATACGCTCACCGCCTTCGATAACGTTCTTGATCAGAGGGTGAGTTTTGTAACGCTGGAACTCATCGTACGGGCTGATGTTGGGGTTCTTGTAGTTAAGGTCGATAATCAGACCCAACACCACTTGGTTGCCCTCGATGTGATACAGGTATCCGCCACCTGAGGCTTCGCCTTCCAGCGGCCAACCGCCGGTGTGCACCACTTTGCCCAGCTCGTGCTTGTCGGCGTCGATTTGCCAGATTTCCTTAAAGCCAATGCCGTAGTGTTGCGGCATCTTACCCGCGTCCAGCTGGTAGTCGGCAATCAGTTGCTTGCCCAAGTGACCGCGACAGCCCTCGGCAAATACAGTGTGCTTGGCCAGCAGCTCCATACCCGGCATATAGCCATCTTTCTCTGAGCCATCGGCGCCAACGCCCATGTCGCCAGTGAGCACGCCTTTGATGCGACCTTGCTCGTCTTTGAGTAATTCGCTGGCGGTAAAGCCTGGGAAGATTTCGACGCCAAGGGCTTCGGCTTGCTCGCCTAGCCAACGGCACAGGTTACCAAGGCTAATGATGTAGTTACCCTCGTTGTGCATGGTTTTCGGCACTAGGGTGTTGCTGAATTTGGCGGCCTTGCTGTCGGATTTGAGCAAGTAGATTTCGTCGCCAGTTACCTGAGTGGTGACCGGTGCACCATCGGCTGCCCAGTTAGGCAATAGCTCGTCCAGTGCGCGAGTCTCAAATACCGCACCAGATAAGATGTGCGCGCCAACCTCTGAGCCTTTTTCGACCACACAGATGCTGACCTCGGCTGATTGTTCTTGCGCCAGTTGCGCCAGACGAATCGCAGTAGCGAGACCAGATGGGCCTGCGCCAACAACGACTACGTCAAATTCCATTGATTCCCTTTCCATGCTCTCTACCTCTTTCTGCGGCCCCTGTTCAAACAGGTGTTTATTATTTTGCCTATACCTTACCCCAATTCCCCAAGGCGTAACACCGTTAACCCTTCGATTACATTCGCACAAATTTTCACTTAGCCCACAGGGTCTACACTGCAGGTACTAGATCAGACCAGTTAATTAGCTATAATGAAATCTAGACAGCTCTCCGAGCCTTCCCGCCTAAGTCGATGATATGGCGAGTTGGCCGTGGCATTGGGCCACCAGGGATCGCATAGAAATACGCGGTCCTCCCGGACAATTGGAAAGGTGAACATGTCGCATACCTTAGAAGACGGTTTTGGCCGTCGGTTCCACTATCTCAGGCTCTCGATCACCGACGTCTGTAATTTTAGATGCAGCTACTGTCTGCCCGATGGCTATCGCCCCGATGGCAAGCCGAAGTTTCTCAATCTCGACGAACTGACCCGCGTGATGCAGGCGTTTGCCAGCCTTGGCACAGAGAAAATCCGTATCACCGGCGGTGAGCCCACCATGCGCAAAGACTTCGTTGAAGTGGTTCGTCGCGCTGCTGACACTCCCGGCATTAAAACAATCGCCACCACCACCAATGGCTATCGCCTCGAGAAAAACGCCAAAGCTTGGTATGAGGCAGGACTGCGCCAAATCAATGTGTCGGTGGATAGCCTAGACCCTCGCAACTTTTATCAAATTACCGGTGAAAACAAACTCGAAGAGGTGATGCGCGGCATTTATGCCGCTCTCGATGCTGGATTTGAGCGAGTAAAAATCAACGCTGTGCTGCTAAAAGGCTTGAACGATCACCAACTGCCGCAATTCTTACAGTGGATCAAGCCACTACCCGTGGACCTGCGTTTCATCGAACTGATGGAAACTGGACTGGGCAAAGACTATTTCGATAAGCACCACGTATCTGGCGCTCACTACCAAGCTCTGCTGCAAGCGCAGGGCTGGCAATTGCAACCAAGACACCGTAGCGATGGACCCGCACTCAACTACGCCCACCCGGACTCGAAGGGACGTGTCGGCCTTATCATGCCTTACTCCAAAGACTTTTGCGCCACCTGCAATCGACTCAGAGTGTCGGCCAAAGGCCAGTTGCATTTGTGCTTGTTTACCGAGCATGGCATCGACTTGCGCGACTTGCTGCAAGACGACTTGCAAATGCCGCAATTACAACAGCGCTTGCGCAACGCATTACAAACCAAAAAAGCCACACATGAACTGCATTCTGGACTGACTGGCGTACGCCAACACCTGGCTTCTATCGGGGGATGATCGCAATTGGGATCTGTTTGGCAGATTTAGTTTCCAGCATCCTTATACTAGTGACGTTTTTTGTGTGATCGATTAGACACAATTTCTAAATTCAAGGACAAGTTATGGGCCACCTATCACAAGCGAACTTTGTGCCGTTAAACATTGCCGTGCTGACGCTATCTGACACGCGCACCCTAGAAACCGACAAATCAGGTCAGTTTTTGGTGGACTCTATTGAAGCGGCTGGCCACAAGTTGGCGGATCGCAAAATCATTAAAGACGACAAGTACGACATTCGCGCTGTGATGTCAGAGTGGATTGCATCGGACAATGTGCAGGTCATCATTAGCACAGGTGGCACAGGCTTCACCTCGCGTGATAGCACCCCAGAAGCGGTTAATGTGCTGTTTGACAAAGAAATTGAGGGTTTTGGTGAGCTGTTCCGCTACATCACCTTTACCGAACTTGGCACCTCAACGGTTCAGTCTCGCGCCCTAGGTGGTATGGCCAACGGCACTGCGATTTTCTGTCTGCCCGGCTCTACTGGCGCGTGTCGCACCGGCTGGAACAAGATTTTGGTTGAGCAACTGGATTCAACCCATAAGCCGTGTAACTTCGTCACTCACTTGAAGACGGTAGACTAAGCATGGACCACGGATTTACCCATATCACTGCCGAAGGCAACGCCCATATGGTGGACGTCACCGAGAAATCAGTGACTGAGCGTGTCGCGATTGCTGAAGCCTCGATTCACATGGCAGAAGAAACCCTGTCGATGATCCTCGACGGCTCGCACCACAAAGGTGACGTGTTTGCCACCGCCCGTATTGCCGGTATTCAAGCCGCCAAGAAGACCTCAGATTTGATTCCACTGTGTCACCCGTTAATGCTGACCAAGGTGGAAGTGGATTTGTATCCCGACCGCGAGACCAACTCGGTACGCATCGAGGCGCTGTGCAAGCTTTCGGGCAAAACCGGGGTAGAAATGGAAGCCCTGACTGCCGCCTCTGTGGCCGCTCTTACCATCTATGACATGTGTAAAGCGGTGCAAAAAGACATGGTGATTGGTCCGGTTCGACTGTTGGAAAAACGTGGCGGTAAGTCCGGCCACTTCAAGGTGTAACATGATTAAAGTTTTATTTTTCGCTCAGGTTCGCGAGCGCTTAGGTCAAGCCAGTATTGAATTGGACGCCGATGGTGTTGCCACCACAGAAGCCTTGCGCGAAGCCTTGGCCGCCAAAGACGACAAGTGGAGTCAAGTGATGGCCAACGACCAGCTGTTAGTGGCGGTTAATCAAACCATCAGCAACTGGCAAGCCGAAGTCAAAGATGGCGATGAAGTTGCCTTCTTCCCACCGGTCACCGGAGGCTAATTCATGATCCGCGTACAACAACAGGATTTCGACATTACCGCTGAGTATCAAGCTCTGGCGCAAAACCAATCCGCTGGCGCTATCGTGACCTTTGTTGGCAAAGTGCGCGACATGAACGACGGCAAACCTGTGTCCACTTTGACCCTTGAGCACTACCCGGGCATGACCGAAGCCGTGCTTGAGCAAATTGAAGCCGAAGCCCGTGAACGCTGGCCACTGCTAGATGTCACCATCATTCACCGAGTAGGCCCGTTAGAGCTTGGCGATCAGATTGTTTATATCGGGGTTAGCAGTGCCCACCGTGGCGCCGCCTTTGACGCCTGCGAATATCTCATTGATTTCCTTAAGACTCGCGCTCCGTTTTGGAAGCTCGAGGGCACTGGCGACTCTCAGCACTGGGTTGAAGCCAAGGACGCTGACCAACAGAGGGCTGAGATGTGGCAAGACTAGCACCGTTATTAGCGTGCATTTTTGCATTGGGAGTGCTTGTTAGCAGCCCGGCTAAAGCTGCGCAATTAACGGTAGCTGTGGCTGCTAATTTCAAGCATACCCTTGAGGTGCTGGCGGAAGACTTTGAAAAGCAAACCGGGCACACCATCAATATTGCCACCGGCTCAACCGGCGCTTTGTACAACCAAATTGTACACGGTGCGCCTTACGATTTGTTCTTCGCCGCCGATACAGAGCGCCCTGAGCGATTGGAGCGCGAAGGCTTGATTGCGCCTGGCAGTCGCTTTAGCTACGCCGTCGGCGTGTTGACCTTGTGGCGTCCGCAACAAACCCCACAGCTGAGTATGCTGCGCAATTGGGGCAAAAAGGTCGCGATTGCCAATCCTAAGACCGCGCCTTATGGCGTGGCAGCCGAGCAGGTGTTGTCGGCCATGAAGCTCGACAAGGATTACCGCCGTCGCTTGGTCAAAGGCAATAACATAGTGCAGACCTATCAATACGTTGAAAGTCGCAATGTGGAAATGGGTTTTGTCTCATTATCACAATTGCGCGCCGCCGGTGTTGACCACAACTATGTTGAAGTGCCGCAGCGCTACTACGACCCTATCGTGCAGCAAGCGGTACAACTAAAAACGAGCCAACAACCTGAACTCGCCAAGCAATTCGCGCAGTTTGTTCAGGGCAATACCCACATCATCGCCGACGCCGGTTATCGCACCCCAGGAGCCATTGATGTCAGCGGACTTTGAAGCGCTGCTAATTACCGTAAAACTCGCTCTGGTAACCACCTGTTTATTATTACTAATTAGCCCGCCAATCGCTTGGTGGCTGGCTCATAGCCGGCATCGCTTTCGCACTCTAGCGGAAGCCTTAGTCGCGCTGCCTTTAGTGCTACCACCCACAGTATTGGGCTTTTATTTACTGCTGGCTTTCTCGCCGCAGTATTTACCTGGCGCGGTTTGGCAGGATATTACAGGGCAATCGCTGGCGTTCTCGTTTACCGGACTGGTCATCGGTTCGATGATCTACTCACTCCCTTTTGTCGTGCAGCCGCTGCAATCCGGTTTTGCCACTTTGGGCAACCGCGAGCTAGAAGCCGGTGCCACCATGGGCATGAGCCGCTTTCAGCGCTTTTTGTACATAGTTATCCCGATGACCAAACGCAGTTTTATGCTCGCGGCTACCTTGGGCTTTGCTCACACCATGGGCGAGTTTGGCGTGGTTTTGATGATCGGTGGCAACATACCGGGTGAAACTCAGGTGATTTCCATTACCCTGTTTGAGCACGTAGAAGCGCTCGAGTATCAACGCGCCCACATCATGGCCGGTGGTCTGATGGTGTTTAGTTTAGTGCTACTGCTGTTTATTTACGGCTACCTCAATCGCAATCAATCGCAGCAATCGGCGAGGTTTTGGTAATGCAGTTAGCCTTAAGTATTCACCAAAAGCTGGGTAATTTTGCGCTCGCACTGGATTTGTCCATCGAAGCCCAAGGCATTATTGGTGTGTTTGGCAATTCTGGCGCCGGAAAGACCAGCCTATTTCGCTTTATTGCCGGCCTTAATCAAAGCGAGAGCAATCAGGCTTGTCGAATCGAGCTCGATGGCCAACTGTTAGAAGACAGTACTCAGGGTAAATTCGTCCCAGCGGAAAAGCGTCGTATCGGCTTTGTGTTTCAAGACTCGCGGCTTTTCAATCACCTGACGGTGGAGCAAAACCTCAAGCTGGCGATAAAAATTAGTCGGCGCAAGCCGTTGATTGACGTTGAAGACGTAATCCAAGGTTGTGGTATTCGCGACTTATTAGCGCAATCGGCTGAAGCCTTAAGCGCAGGCCAGCGCCAACGTGTAGCCATTGCCCGCGCCATCCTTGGCTCGCCAAAACTGCTATTGCTAGACGAGCCATTAGCGGCGTTGGACATAGATTCACGCCAGCGTTTGCTTGAATTTCTCAATCGAGTGTCGCAATCCATTCCTATGCTGTTTATCAGCCATTCGGTTTCTGAGACCCTGACCTTGTGCGACCCGCTGATTTTGCTGGAAGACGGTAAAATTGTGGCTCAGGGTAGCCGCGAAGACTTGGCGCAAAAGCTGCCCAAGCGACGCGCTAGCGCCTTGGTGGAGGCCTACCATCCAGACAGCGGCGAGTTGCGCCTGAAAGTCGACCCAGAGCTATTGCCTGAGTTTGCCGAAGGCCAGCGCATTGGTCTGGTGGCCGAACCTTCCTGGCTGAAATCTCGCGCGCCGTTTAAGGGCAACTAGCCGTGGCGCTTGAGGTGCTGTTAGAACATCAAGATTGGTTGGTGATTAACAAGCCAGCCGGTGTTCACTTTCACAGCCAAGACGGCAATGCTGGTGTGATAGCTCAACTGCAAGTGCAGTTAGGCTATCCGCTGTTTGCGGTGCACCGACTCGACACCATGACCTCTGGGGTACTGCTGGTTGCCAAAAGCTCCGCCAGTGCCGCAGCCCTTTCTGCACAGTTCGCCAATCGCACCACTGAGAAGCGCTACATAGCCCTTGCTCAGGGCAAGCCTAAGAAGAAACAAGGGCTTATCAAAGGCGATATGCAAAAGGCGCGACGCAGCCAATGGAAGCTATGTAAGACGCTCGAGAATCCTGCGATCACTCAATTTTTTAGCCACTCCCTTGGCGAAGGGCTTCGCCTGTACCTATTGCGTCCTAAAACCGGTAAGACCCACCAGCTGCGGGTGGCACTAAAGAGCTTAGGCTGCCCGATACTGGGTGATGTCCTCTATGGCGGAGAAAGGAGTGGTGGTGAAACGTCGGAGCGCGGTTACTTGCACGCCTGGCGTCTAGGTTTTGAGTGGCTAGAAGAAAAGATTTGGGTAGAAGCCCCTACCGAACAGGGGCTATTTGCTAATGCCGAGCTGCAAGCTCAGCTAACCGCTTGGCGGATGCAAGAACCCGCCTGGCCTGCGCTTTAGTCTTTAGCGCAAACCGCGCAACTGGGGTTTGGTCCCAATTTAAACTCGTTAAACTGCATGGTCATGGCATCGATCATCAATACTCGTCCAGACAAGACTTTGCCCATACCCGTAATCAGCTTTATCGCTTCAAGAGCTTGCAAAGTACCCACGGTACCGACCACAGGGGCCAGAATTCCCGATTCCACACAAGTTAGGTGTTGTTCGCCAAATAAAGCACTAAAACACTCGTAGCAAGGCGCGCCTTCACTGTAATCGAAGACGGTTAGCAAACCTTCCATGCGAATCGCCGCTGCCGAAACCAAAGGCTTCTTAGCGCTGAAGCACAAGCGATTCAGCATTTGACGCACGTCGACGTTGTCGGTGCAATCGAGCACCACGTCGTGCTGGGCCACTTGCTCGGCCATTTGCGCCTCGTCTAGGCGAGCGTTAATCGCATTAAGCTCCACCAACGGATTAAGCTCAGACAAGGTTTTTACGGCAGAATCGACTTTGGCCATGCCAATGCGCGAATCCTTATGCAGCACTTGGCGCTGCAGGTTGGACAACTCGACCGTGTCGAAATCCACCAGTGTCATTTTGCCAATTCCGGCCACTGTCAGATATTGAGCCGCTGGGCAGCCCAAACCACCCAAACCCACCACCAGTACTTTGGCTTGCTTGAGCGCTTCTTGGCCATCAATGTCCATGGCCTGAATTGAAATCTGGCGAGAATAGCGAACCAGTTCGCTATCGGTGAGAATATCTTCCATCATGACTTAGTCCAACACCTGCTGATAAGGCTCAATAGTCACTTGAGCGCCGGCACTGACGTTACCCAAATCTTGCTCAAGCACGATAAAGCAATTGGAGACGCTCATGGAGGTCAGCATGCCAGAGCCTTGCGCACCTGTGGTGATGACTTGTAATCGTCCCTGCTCGTCATAACTGTAGATGCCGCGCTGGTACTCCACTCGACCAGGATGCTTGCGAATATCGCAAGCCAGAGTGGCTGGCAAGCGCAAGATAGGCTTGGGTGTTACACAGGATAGCTTTTCCAAAATTGGCGTGACTAGCTTGTAGTAGGTCACCATGGAGGACACTGGATTACCTGGCAGGCCACAAAATAGCGCAGAACCAATTTGTCCAAACGCAAAAGGCTTGCCCGGCTTAATCGCCAATCGCCAGAAATTGATTTGGCCCAGCTCGTCGAGAATTTGCTTAACGTAATCCGCATCACCGACGGACACGCCACCAGAGGTGATCACCACGTCCGCCTGCTCAGACGCCCGCTTGAAAGCGTCGCGAATGGCGTCCATATCATCGGGGATCACGCCCAAATCGATATAGTCAACGTAGGAGCGCGACAGCAAGCCCTTGATGGCATAACGGTTGGAATCGTAAATGTCCCCCGGTTTTAGCTCGCTACCCACGGGTTTGAGCTCATCCCCGGTTGAGAAAAAGGCTACGGTAATGCGACGAACCACTTTGATTTTATCCACGCCAATGGTGGCAAGCACGCCCATCTCAGCCGCGCCGATACGCTGTCCGGCCGCATAGATTTGCTCACCGCGACGCGCCTCTTCGCCTAATGGACGCACATGCGCGCCCTTGCGCTTGGCCGGTAGTAGGCTAATTTGGTCGCCGTTTGCTTCGGCGTTTTCTTGCATTTGTACCGTGTCGTAGCCCGCTGGCACTTGGCCACCGGTCATTATGCGCACGCAAGAATTAGGCGGCGTCTCGCCCTGATAGGGATGACCGGCAAAAGCGGTACCCACTAAAGTCAGAGGTTTCTCGGCAAGACCGTCGTCAAAACGATAGGCGTATCCGTCCATCGCCGAATTATCAAAAGGCGGCAGGTCTATCTTTGAGCTGACCGAATCGGCCAACACTCGGCCCATGCCCTGATCTAGCTCGACCCATTCGGTGTCCAGAATTGGCTCTACGTGACTTAAGATTCTCTCTAGGGCAAGGTCTGGGTGCATAAGCCCAGGTTGCGAGCAACAATCAACAATTGCTTTGGCCATTAAATCGGTCTCTCGCTCAATAAAAAATGAATATTCGATCCAGCTATTATGCCAGCTTAGCGGCATCAGACCATGATCGACACATCAGTTTCGACCACAGGTGTTAGCAAAACGGCCACTTTAGTGTGGCCGTTTGTCTCTAGCGAATACCGCTGTGCCGCAGCAAAGGCTCAATGCTCGGCTCGCGGCCTCTAAAGCCCACGAACAAATCCATGGCTTCTTTGCTGCCACCCGCTTGCAATATATTGGTCAGGAAATCTCGACCGGTTTGCGGGTTGAAAATGCCTTCCTCTTCAAAACGCGCAAAGGCATCCGCGGACAGTACTTCGGCCCACTTGTAGCTGTAGTAACCCGCGGCATAGCCGCCCGCAAAAATATGAGAGAAGCTATGCTGGAAACGATTGAATTCAGGTGCCGGGATCACTGACACTTCAGCGCGCACTTGGTTGAGTACCTTTTGCACTTCAGCACCAACCTTTGGGTCGTACTCGTGGTGCAAACGAAAATCGAACAAGGCGAACTCTAACTGGCGCAACATCATCATGCCCGACTGGAAGTTCTTGGCGGCTAGCATTTTGTCCAACATGGCTTTTGGTAGTGACTCGCCAGTCTCATAATGACCCGAGATGAAAGCCAGCGCCTCTTCCTCAAAGCACCAGTTTTCTAGGAACTGACTCGGAAGCTCGACCGCATCCCAGGCCACTCCATTGATGCCTGACACTCCAGAGGTGTCAATCTCGGACAGCATGTGGTGAATGCCGTGGCCAAACTCGTGGAACAGAGTAGTCACTTCGTCGTGAGTAAACAGCGCAGGCTTGCCATCCACAGGCCCGTTAAAGTTACAGGTCAGATAAGCCACTGGCTTTTGCAGACCGTTTTCAGAGCGCAAACGCTCGCGGCACACATCCATCCAAGCGCCACCGCGCTTGTTCTGACGAGCGTACAAATCCAGATAAAAGCTGCCTTTAAGCTCGCCGCTTGCGTCAAAGATGTCGTAGAAAGTGACGTCTTGGTGCCAGGTATCCACCCCTTCGCGGGCTTTGATTGCAATGCCAAACAGACGCGATACCACTTCGAACAAACCGCTAACCACTTTGGCTTCTGGGAAGTAAGGACGCAGAGCCTCTTGTGATATTTCGTACTCGTGCTGTTTTAGCTTCTCGCCATAATACGCGTAGTCCCAAGCATTGAGTTTCTCGACACCGTGATGGGCTTTGGCAAACGCCGCTAACTCGTCCACTTCTCGCTGTGCTTGCGCTTTGGATTTCTGCGCCAGCTCGTTTAAAAACTCCAATACTTGCTCTGGAGTTTGCGCCATTTTGGTCGCCAATGACTTATGGGCATAGCTCTCAAAACCTAGCAATTGCGCTAACTCGTGGCGCAACGCCAGAGTCTCATCAATGATGGCGCTGTTATCGAACTCGCCAGCATTTGGGCCTTGGTCAGAAGCGCGCGTCACAAAGGCGCGGTACATTTGCTCGCGCAGACTGGCATCATCGGCGTACATCATCACAGGCAGATAGCTTGGGAACTCTAGCGTTAGCAAGTAGCCCTCTAGCTCGCGAGCTTGCGCTTGGGCTGCCGCAGCGGCAATTGCGGACTCGGGCAGGCCTTGCAAGCGTGAGTCGTCTTCAAGCTGCACGGTATAGGCTTGCGTGGCGTCCAGAACCTGATTGCTGAACTGACTCGAAAGTTCAGACAAACGGCTGACGATTTCGCCATAGCGCTTTTGCTGCTCAGCATTCAAGCCAATACCCGAGAGTTCGAAATCCCGCAGCGCGTTATCAATCACTTTCTTCTGCGCTGTGGTCAAAGATTCAAAACTGCTATCCGCTTTGATTTGCTTGTACGCCTGATACAGAGGTTTGTGCTGGCCAACAAAGGTGGCGTATTCAGACAGCATTGGCAAACAGGCGTCGTGGGCTTCGCGCAAGTCATCGCTATTCACAACCGAGTTCATGTGAGACACAGGTGACCAAGCTTGCGACAACTTATCGTCCACCAGCTCGAGCGGCGCGACCAGATTTTGCCAACTTGGCGATGCTTGGGTCAGCACTTGTTCAATCGCCGCTTTTCCCTCAGCAATGGCTTGCTCGATGGCAGGCTGAACCTGATTAGCTTGGATTGCAGAGAAAGGCGGTAGAAGGTGAGATTCGGATAAGGGATTGGCCATGATTGAATTTGCTCTTTTTGGCTGGAGATTAGTGTTTATATTGGGTAAGCCTGACACATTTTCAAGTGTAGCGCCGATCCCACATGGTGAATTAGTCCTCACACATACGCATTAGTTTGATCTGATGCAAACTTTGCCCACTTTTTTCGCCGATGCGGAAATCTTAGGTTGCCCCGGCACTTAAGCAGCAATAATATCGGCGTAAATTCAAATCATTATCATTTACTAGAGGAAGCCATGCGCGCTAAATCCATTGCATTGTTAATCAGCCTGCTGGCGGCCGGTAGCATGAGTGCTCAAGCCAACGACTGGGAATTCGACGCCAACCTAGGCTGGGACAACAAGTACGTTTCAGAAGGTCGTAACAATTTAGACAAAGGCGGTATCGTCTGGGGTCATGTGGGCGCGAGCAAGAATGGTTTTAACCTGTTTGCCGACGTGGGTCGCGGCGACCAAGAGCACTACATTGAGTACAACATTGGTGCAAGCTACGCCTTTGAAGTGGAATCACTTGGCGTTGAAGCCGGCTACATGCGCGTAGAAGAGTACCCAGACCGCCCTGCCTCGTACGGCGAATACTTCCTTAACTTGGATTACAGCCGCTTTGCTTGGCTAACACCTACGGTCAATTACTTGTATCACGACAAGAACAAGGGCAGCTTCCTAACCGTAGGACTTGAGAGTGCTTGGGATCTCACCGAGCGCTTGAGCTTCACGCCATACGCGGCTCAGTCTTGGGATTACGGTTATGCATTAGAGAACTTCTCTGGCGAGAACAACTTCCAATTCGGGGTTAACCTAGACTACGAAGTGAATGCCAACTGGAGCATCAATGCCAACCTGAATCGCTCAATAGCCGGTGAGAGTATCAAGCAAGAGCGCATTCGCGAAGGCAAAGACTTTGCTGAAATCAACCAAACCTTTGGCGGCGTGTACGTTAATTACACTTTCTAAAGCCTTAGAGTTTGTTAAAAAGGTCAACGTGAGTTGGCCTTTTTTTGTGCCTGGTGCTCAAGCAACAGAACGGATTCTGACCATTTTTCGTTGCTTGCCCGGTCTAAAGCTCTACAATGCCAACTACAACAAGCCTTAAGGAGTATCCAGTCAATGGCGCAACACTTTGATTATATTTGTTTAGGAGCCGGTAGCGGCGGCATTGCCTCGGCCAATCGCGCGGCGATGCGTGGAGCTAAGGTGGCTTTGATCGAAGCCAAACACCTAGGCGGCACCTGTGTAAACGTTGGCTGTGTGCCAAAGAAAGTGATGTGGTACGGCGCTCAAGTCGCTGAAGCCATTAACTTGTTTGCTCCTGACTATGGTTTCGACGTTGATGTTAAGGGGTTCGACTGGAGTACTCTGGTTAAAAACCGCGAAGCCTACATTGAGCGCATTCACGGCGCCTATCACCGTGGCTTAGACAGCAACAAAGTAACCCTAATCGAAGGTTACGGGCACTTTGTTAACGCCAATACCATTGAAGTGAATGGCGAACACTACACTGCGGATCACATCAATATCGCAGTCGGCGGTGAGCCGGTTATTCCAAACATTCCTGGTGCCGAGCACGGAATCGACTCCAACGGTTTCTTTGAGCTAGCCGAGCAGCCTAAGCGCGTTGCCGTGGTTGGCGCTGGCTACATTGCCGTTGAGCTGGCGGGTGTTTTACACGCCCTTGGCAGCGAGACCCATTTGCTGGTGCGTAAGCACGCGCCACTGCGCAATTTTGACCCCATGCTGACCGAGCACCTTGTAGAAGTGATGGCCGAGCATGGACCTAAGCTGCACACGCACTCAATCCCAGAGTCGGTAGAAAAGCACGATGATGGTTCGCTAACCCTCAAGCTACAAAACGGTGAGTCAGTTACCGTAGATTGTTTGATTTGGGCCATTGGCCGTCGTCCTGTGACCAAGTCCATCAACATCGAAGCTGCGGGCGTTGAGCTCGATGACAAGGGCTTTGTTAAAGTGGATGAGTATCAACAGACATCACAGCAAGGCATTTACGCTGTGGGCGATATTATTCAAGGCGGTATCGAGCTAACCCCAGTAGCCGTGAAAGCTGGCCGTCTGCTGTCTGAGCGTTTGTTCGGCGGCATGGATGGCGCCAAGATGGACTACACCAACGTGCCTACCGTGGTGTTTAGTCACCCGCCGATCGGCACCATGGGGCTCACCGAGCCGCAAGCCAAAGAGCAATACGGTGAAGACCAAATCAAGGTATACAACTCGTCGTTCGCCGCCATGTACAACGCCATCACCGCCTATCGCCAGCTCAGTCGCTTTAAGCTGATTTGCGCAGGTCCTGAGGAAAAAGTGGTGGGGATCCACGGCATTGGTTTTGGTATGGACGAGATTCTGCAAGGATTTGGCGTGGCTATGAAGATGGGCGCAACTAAGGCGGACTTTGACGCCTGTGTGGCGATTCACCCAACCAGTGCTGAAGAGTTTGTTACTCTAAGATAGTCAGGGACAGGCAAGCACCTTGCTCGCAAACACCTCAAAAAAATCCACTGGTTAAATTAATAGCCAGTGGATTTTTTTGCTTGTTCACTCGGCCAACTCCCTTTGGCCTGTAACCGGATTGCTTACTTAGCGAAGTACTTAACGATAGAGGTTAGTCCGTTCAGGTCATAGCGCTCGTTCTCGTAAGTCATCGACTGTGGCGCAGATGATTGCTTAACGATTGCTACGTCACGCTCAACATCGATGTAGATCCATTGGCCGTGAATACCGATTGCCATGAATGCTTCTTCACCTGGAACGTGGCTAACCCACCATTGACCGCGGTAAGACCACTCGCCGGCTTTCATGTTCACACTTGCATCTGGGCCATTGCCAAATGCTTCTTTGCTACCGCCTGCTGCTAGTTGGTCAATCACTGATTTAGGTACAACTTGCTCGCCGTTGAACTTACCATCGTTCAGCATCATTGCTGCGAACTTAGCCAGGTTGTCAGGAGTCGCATTTAGACCACCGCCCGCTACCGCCAAACCAACTGGGTCAACCAGTACGTAAGTGTCGCCATAGGTTCCTAACTTGCCCCAAAGGTCATCTTGCAGGAATTCCGTGAACAAGGTGCCGGTAGCGTTACCCGTTACCCAGTTAAGCACGTCAGTCTTAGGGGTTTGATAGTGGAAAATCTCGCCGTGCTTCAGACCTTCTTCTAGCTTAATGTCTTGCAAGAAGCCGTACATGTTCGATGGGTAAGTTTTGCCTTCTTGTTTAGGTAGCCAGCCAATCACAGCGCCGTAGCGTGCTACGTCGGCCTCTGGGTCGGCATAGTCTTCGTTGTAGTTCATAGAGTTGGTCATATCCAACACCTGTTGAACTGTTGCACCACCGAAAGCGCGGTCTTCAGCAAGTTCTGGCACGTACTTAGATACCTTGGCGTTTGGATCGATTTTGCCATCAGCGATTGCCATCATTGCCGCAAGACCACCGAACGACTTGGTGACTGACATCATTTGGTGTGGCTGGTCTTTGTGCATGCCGTTGCGATAATTCTCATAAACCACCTTGCCACCGTGAACGACGACGATTGCATCACCCCATGTCTCATCCATGAACTGGTCAAAACTGCGCTCAACACCGTCTTCGTTTTTGATCTTGATGCTTTCAACCGACT
Organism: Paraferrimonas sedimenticola; assembly: GCF_002282855.1. GTDB lineage: Bacteria > Pseudomonadota > Gammaproteobacteria > Enterobacterales > Shewanellaceae > Paraferrimonas > Paraferrimonas sedimenticola. The sequence continues at coordinate 161,417 of NZ_NRIR01000008.1, forward strand.
TGTCGATAGCACGTTCAAGTTCGATGGCTTGTTTCGCTGGTGCAACGTCAGCAGAAGCGAAAAACTCACGCATGTGCTGGTAGGCATAACGGTTAAAAGGAACACCAAAAATGGCATTGTCTGCTGTCACTTGCTTGTCATCGGGAACCACAATGCCGTTGACCGGTTGCATAATGCCAAGTTCTTCATACGACTTGTACTTGTCTGCACCTTCGAGATCTAACGCCGATGCACTCATGGTTACTGATGCGATTACTAATGCGAGTAAAGTCTTTTTCATGTTGCTTACCTTCTAGTGGTTTAACTTCGCCATGCTTAAGGCAAAGTCTGAAATAACTGTGTCTGCCGTTTAGCCTTTGACTGTATTGAACCACTAATTCATTTTAAGCGAATATAAAAACCTTAAAGCATGACATTAAGGTTCGTTTTAAGAGGGGAGTAATCAAGGTCAGTAGTGGCGAAGGTCGCTTCGACAGGGTGAAACCGCATTGATCGCGACGACATCACACTGTTTCCGCATTTTATCGACGCATCGCTCACTAAAAACACACATTCGCGCAATAATTGGCCATCCCATCAAGTGCTGTTCAGGGTTAGCCTGATAGCATCATGGTAGGAAACCCTAATAAGGTGAATTATGCGATTGGTAACAAAGGCGATAAGTCTGCTCTTTGCGACGTCTTTGACCCTGGCTGCGCATAGCTGGGCAATGGATGATTTTGGCGATTTTGGTGACTTTGGTGATTTCGGTTATGAGCAAATGGCCGAGCCTGTCCCTATGCCTGAACCTATGCCAGTACAACCTGCCTATGAAGCGGTAGCAGAGCCCTTGCCGGCGGAGCCCGTTTACCAAGAGCCTGAATACATGCCCGAAACTCAGCCCATTGAGCCTGAGTACGAGGCCATTGCCGAGCCGCTTCCAGCGGAGCCCGAATTTGAAGCTATCGCTGAGCCCCTGCCCGAACATTCTATTGACAATCTCGACCCTGAGTACGGCGTTACCCCGCCAGAAAGCGTAGACCCTGATTACACAGTAATTCCGCCGGACGAGATTGACCCAGATTATGGCGTGATGCCGCCGGGAGAAATAGACCCTGACTATGGAGTGGTGCCACCGGGAGAAATAGACCCAGACTACGAAGTATATCCGCCGGAAATCGACCCAGATTGGGAAATCTACCCGCCGGAAATTTTACCGCCCGTCATCGTTGTGCCGCCGCCAATTTGGTGGTTGCCAGACCCTTGGTACCCGTGGTGGCCAATTGGCATTTACGGAGCGACCCGTATTATTGATGGTAAGAAGCACAGAGAAACCGTGCTCAGTCACGTTCGCTTAGAGGCCGACGAGGAAACTCGTGTGCGCGTTGCCGATAGTCGCAAAGAAGTACTAATGGATGGACAGATTCAAAGCGGTAATAAAATCACGCTGCAAGGTCGTCCGCCATTTGCGGTGACCTTGGGCGATAAGGATGCGGTACAAGTGTGGTTCGAGGGTAAACCAGTAGATTTGAGCGAAATGCCCGAAGGCCAGGTGGTCTACTTCCAGCTGCCCTTTGCTCACCCGAAAGCGCGCAAATAGCGCGCTTGATCAAACTGACAAAACTATTGCGCTGGGGTTTGCAAGGGCAACCCGGCTAAATTCCAGCCGCGAAACCCACCCGCCAGCGAATACACTTGACGGTAGCCCATCAATTGCAGGTTAAGCGCGGCCAACGCGCTGCGATAGCCGCCTCCGCAGTACAGCACCAACACCTGATCCAAGTCTGGATAACGCTTTTCCACGTCGCGCTCGATCACCCCTTTGCCGAGATACTCAGCATTGGGCAAGTGACTCACCGCCCACTCGCTCTGCTCGCGCACATCCACCAGCGTCATCGAGCGTGCTTCGCTCACCCAATCCTGGTACTGCGCTAGGCTAATTTCCTGAATTTGCGCCACCGCCTGTTGGCACAGCTTTTCGAATCTCGGATTGTGCTGCATAGAGTCTCCTTAAAACGCGGTGCGTTTGTACTGACGATACTCTGGATGCCAGAAATTAGACTCGATGGCTTGGCCCAACTCTTCGGCACTCATCAGCTGAGCAATGCCCTGCGACATCGCGGTCTGCGCCACGGCATAAGCAATGTGCTTGCTCACTTGGTGAATCTCTTCAAGTGGTGGCAACAGTGGCCCCTCGCCATTCAGCGCCAATGGCGAGCACTCGGCTAAAGCGCGGCTAGAGGCCATCAGCATTTCATCAGTGACACGAGAGGCTTTCACCGCCAGTACGCCCAAACCAATGCCTGGGAAGATATAGCTGTTGTTGCACTGGGCAATCGGAACTATCTCCTCACCCAATACCACTGGCGGGAACGGACTGCCGGTGGCGACCAAGGCTTTGCCTTCGGTCCAAGACAGAATGTTCTCCGGCGTGGCTTCGACACGACTGGTAGGGTTAGACAAAGGGAACACAATCGGCTGCTCACAATGGCTGGCCATGGCTTTGATGATGTTCTCGCTGAACAAGCCTGGGGCACCTGAAACACCAACTAATACAGTCGGTTTGGCATTGTTCACCACGTCCAACAAAGACACATTGTCTTCGCTTAGCTGCCAGTCTTCGATAGCCTCAGGTGATTGGGTCAGTTTTTGCTGGAAGTCGAGCAGATTCGGCATGCCCTGTTGCAACAAGCCCCAACGGTCAACCATAAACACCTGCGAGCGCGCTTGGTCATCGCTAATGCCCTCGGCGACCATCTGCGCAATAATGGCCTCAGCAATACCACAGCCAGCAGAGCCCGCCCCCAAGAAGGTGACGCGTTGATCTTTGAGCTGAGTGCCGGCGGCCTTACACGCGGCCAGCAGCGAGCCCACGGTCACTGCCGCAGTTCCTTGAATGTCGTCGTTAAAACAGCAGATTTTGTCTTTGTAGCGTTGCAATAATGGCATCGCATTTTTCTGTGCAAAATCTTCAAACTGAATCAGCGCATCGGGCCAACGACGTTGTACCGATTGAATGAAGGCTTCCACAAACTCGTCGTACTCGTCACCACTAATGCGGTTGTGACGCCAACCCATGTACATAGGATCTTGCAGACGCTGTGGATTGTCGGTACCCACGTCCAGCACAACGGGCAAGGTGTAGGCCGGACTAATACCGCCACAACCTGTGTAAAGCGCCAGCTTGCCGATTGGAATCCCCATGCCACCAATGCCTTGGTCACCCAGACCCAAAATTCGCTCGCCATCGGTCACCACAATCACTTTAACGTTGTGACGGTTAGAATTATTTAGCACGTCATCGATTCTGTCCTTGTCCGGATAGCTGATGAACAAACCTCGGTTGCGACGATAAATGGTAGAGAACTGCTCGCACGCCATACCCACAGTTGGGGTGTAGATAATCGGCATCATTTCCGAGATGTGATTCTGAACCAGTCGGTAAAACAGGGTTTCATTGGTGTCTTGGATATTGCGCAAATAAATGTGCTTATCCATGTCGCTGCTAAACGAGGCGTATTGCTGATAGGCACGAGCCGCTTGCTCTTCAATGGTCTCAATGGCGTGCGGCAACAACCCCTCAAGATTAAAAGAGTCACGCTCTGCGGCAGTAAAGGCACTGCCTTTATTCAATAGAGAAGTTTCGAGCAACGCCGGGCCGGCGTAGGGGATGTAGATCGGGCGCTTGTTATCCACGACAAGGAATCCTGTAACTAAGAAAAGGCGGCAGTCGATTCGTCATCGACTGCCAATCCATTGATAATAGTCGCTATTATTATTCGGCGGTGCTTTCTTGCATGATTGACGGAGTCTCTTGACCCGCCATTGCAGCTAAGTCTTTGTCGATCAGGTATAGCGCCTGACCGTTCTCGCCCACCATTTCAATTTTATCGACGATAGACTTAAACAGCTTTTCTTCTTCGTGTTGCTCTGACACATACCACTGCAAGAAGTTAAAGGTTGAGTAGTCTTGATTGGTGAATGCTTCGTGAGCCAAGCCGTTGATGCACTTAGTGATCATTTGCTCATGCTCATAGGTGTATGAAAACAGAGATAACAGGCTGTCATACTTGGCTTGAGGAGCGTCGATGCCACCAATGATTGGCATAGCGCCAGTCTCGCTAACATAGGTGAATAAACGGCGCATGTGCTCCATTTCTTCATCGGCGTGGGCGCGCAAAAACTCAGCCGCTCCCTCGTATCCTTTGTCTTCACACCAGGCGCTCATTTGCAGGTAAAGATTGGAAGAAAAGAATTCTAGGTTAATTTGCTCGTTTAAACGGCTAACCATGTTTTCTGACAGCATCAGAGTGTACCCCTTTAACAGTGATCCGATAGGTGTTTTTTTCTAACTGGCATTGTTGTGAAAGGGCGTAGGAAAATCAACCATTAAAGGTGGTCTTTCATGGATCTTGGCTTACATAGTACTTTTTTCTTGTTTGCCGCACGGCCACATTTGGTGCAAATGAACTTAGGGTCCTCTACAAAACTCAGTAATAGCTCAAACTTGGTTTGATAGGCGCTTTTACTCCACTTACAAATCGCCTTGTCGCTCATGACTCTCCCGCTATCGGTTTTTGAATAATGTACAAATCAAATCGATTCTTCTTGGTTTCGATTTGGCTATCGGGTGCTTGCTCGGCCATAGGCGAAGCATAATCCGGCCGTTTTACCACCACACGCTTAAGTGCTGCTTGCTTGGCCGCGGCCAGTAAAGCGTCCGAGTCAAGGTCAGCGCCCACTAGCCCCTGGAAGATGGCCATTTCCTTTTTCACCTGAGCCGACTTCTCGCGGTGGGGGTACATAGGGTCGAGATAGACCACATCCGCCTGCGCGCCAGAAACTAGATAGTCAGGCCCTTGCGAGTGCACCAGACGCATACGCTCGCTTACCCAAGCTCCAATGTCTGCATCACTTTGGGCGCGTTTTAGCCCATCGGCCAGCAAGGCTGCGACAACCGGGTGACGCTCCACCATGGTGACCTTGCAACCTAAGCTCGCCAGTACAAAAGCGTCGCGACCTAACCCAGCGGTCGCATCGATGACACTGGGGTTAGCACCTTTTTTAAGCCCCACCGCCTTGGCTATCGCCTGGCCGCGCCCGCCACCAAATTTACGACGATGGCCCACGGCACCGCCGACAAAATCCACCACAACCGGCTTCATTTTAGCAAAATCGCGCTGAATCAGACCCAGACAATTGTCTTGATAAACCAAGCTATAGGGCGCTTCTGAGTCATGGCACAGGGCAAACTCATCAGTCAGTGCATTCCGCTGTTCAGAGTCTAGCTGCAGATTGATTGCGACACGGGTCACGATTCGATTCCAAGGGATGAAAAACTCAATATTATGCCTTAACTATCGACTATGCATTAGCAGTTTCTAACGGCATACTGCGCTGTGATTCACACAAGAGCGAGAAACTCACCTTTGAGTTTAGAAAAATCTATGACTTCAAAAAAATCTATGACGTCGACAAAACTGCTTTGGTTGCTAGCAAGCATTTGCGCGTTAACCGAAGCTCTGCTTTTCGGACTAAGCCAATACTATCAACTCGCCTTGGGCACTTGGGTCGATTGGTTTCGCTTGAGCAACCTCGCTCTACTGTTTGCCACCGTGGTGCTGGCTCTAACTCAACACAAGGGACAGCTGGCACTAATTGGCCTGGCGCTTATCGGCGCGCTCAACCTTTCACTGGCGCTTCAGCAAAGCCATACCAATCAACAGATTCAACATTTTCAGGCCCAGGCGGGCGTTGAAGAAGGCGCCTGCGCATTAAACTTTGAGGCGCCCGTTTACCCAAGTTGGCTGGAGTATTCAGGGGAGTGCTCTAGCCTGGTTAAAGTGTACGGCATCGAACTCAGCCAGCTACTGATATCACTGGCCGGACTGGGCTTATTAATACTTGTTTTTGCTAATATAAGGCAGATTCAGGTTCGGTTCAGTAAGCCGGGGTTATAGTTTATTCCAAGCAACATCAAGGCTAATTCAATTGCTTCTTTCAGACCCCTATTTGGGGTCTTTTTTTTGCCCTAAATTCCTATAGCTCGGTTCGATCACAGCGTTTGGCAACACTCGTTTATCAATTGAGATCTCAGATCACAGATCCCGTTTAAGAAACAGAAATTCGCTTGGTAATTGGTCAGGCCGCCCTTAGTCTTGAAGGCGAAGGGTTAAGGGTTAGTTTTATATCTTTCGATCAATGTATTTGCACTGGTGTGAGTGCATTCTAGAACCGCTTATTGTGGCGCCCTGTGGCTTATGCGACAGGGCTTTTTTCTGCCTTTAGTATTTTTTAGAGTATTTACTTTAAAAAGCGATCGCACCGATCTATAATGGCTTGGAGTCTTGTTAGCCAGTCCCCGATTTAGGCTGGTAATCGATTATTCGCCGAAGCTTTTAGCTTCGGCTTTTTTTTGCTTATTCTTCGGTGGGAGTGTCTTTAGCAGGCGCTTCGGGCAACTGGTAGTGTGCGGTTAACCAATTAATCAATTGGGGTATGCCTAGCTTTTTCAGCGACGAGAAAACTTCAACCTGAACCAAGTCAGCATACTCTTCATAATGCTTGCGCACTTTAAGCAGAGTCGATTTGCGCGCCCCCTGCTTCAATTTGTCGCATTTGGTAAGCAGCGCCAGCACTGGCAGGTGATTGTGGATCGCCCAGTCGATCATTTGTTGGTCGATGTCTTTAAGCGGATGGCGAATGTCCATTAACACCACGATGCCACACAGTGACTCGCGATCTTGCAGGTACTCAGACAATGCCGCTTGCCACTTTTCTTTTAGGTGCAATGGCACTTGGGCAAAGCCGTAGCCCGGAAGATCGATCAAGCGGCGATCTTGGTCTAGCTCGAACACATTGATCAATTGGGTACGTCCAGGCGTTTTAGAAGTACGCGCAAGACTTTTCTGTTGAGTTAAGGCATTTAAGGCGCTGGACTTGCCAGCGTTCGAGCGGCCCGCAAAGGCAATCTCTATTCCTTTGTCAGCGCCAAGGTGACGAATGTCAGGTGCACTGGTCAAAAATTTGGCCTGACGAAAGTCGATAAAAGAGGTTTCCAAACTTAACTCCAACCGAAAAATGTATGAGGGGTGCTAATTCTGCGTAACAAATGCTTACTTTTGACAAATTTAGTGTAAAATATGGCGCAGATCACGAAATCCCTATATTAACACGCTTACCGCAGCGCGAAGTAAGCTCAAGATAATAATCCTAAAAAGAAGTTGGAACGCTATGAAAAAGTTAGCCCTTACTCTCTCTGTGATTGCCGCCATGTCTGCTCCTGCGATGGCTGCGGATGATGCCAAAATCGTCGGCAACGCCGAAGCTGGCAAAGCTGCCGCTGCCCTTTGTATGGCTTGCCACGGTCCTGACGGTAACAGCCCAATCGACATGTATCCTAAGATTGCTGGGCAGCATGAAGCATACCTAAATAAGCAATTAACCGAATTTCGTCTAGCTGGTAAAACCGGTGGCGCACAAGGCCGTATGGACCCTGTGATGCTAGGCATGGCTATGCCACTAACCGACCAGCAAATTGCTGACCTAAGCGCTTTCTACGCCTCACAAACAGGCAGCGAAAACCCAGCCGCTAAAGCCGACGAGCACGGCAAGCAGCTGTACACAGGTGGTGATGTAAACCGCGGTATTACTGCATGTATCGCTTGCCACGGTCCTAACGGCGAAGGCGTTGAATTGGCTGGCTTCCCAGCGGTTGCCGGTCAGCATGTGGCTTACACCAAAGGTCAGTTAGAAAAGTTCCGCGACGGTCAGCGCAACAACGACCTGAACGGCATGATGCAAGACACTGCCAAGAAACTGTCAGATGAAGATATTTTGGCCCTGTCAAACTATATTGGCAGCCTTAAATAGCTGACAATATTTGGCAACAAATGACCAACAAAAAAGAGTGACTTACGTCACTCTTTTTTTTGCGTCTGATCCGCGGTTGGCCAACTGGATCCCAGCTTAATTGCGAAAAATTTCACCAACTTCAAATAATTGATCCCTATCACCTTAGTAGTAGGAACTTGTTAATAATATCGAGCCTGCGTTTGGAATTATTCAAACTTTTTCTAATAAAAACATAAATTAGATTTTACTAAACCTTGCAGGGGTAAGTATGAACAAGAAACTATTATGGGTAGCCATGTTTGCGGCGGCGGGATTAGCTGGCTGTAACGACGGCAAGGACGGCCCACAAGGTCCTCAAGGACCGCAAGGCCCAACCGGCCCAGTAGGCCCAGGTGTTACACCACCAGTGGCTGAAATCATCAATGACACTAACGTCAATATCATCGGCTACGAGCTAGGTGACAATGTCATCAGCTTCGAATTCCAAGTAACCAACGAAGAAGGCCTTGCCGTAGACAAGCTAAACCGCGCTTACGCGAAAGTAGCTTCTGTTCAAGACGGCGGTTTGGGTACTCCTCGTGACGGTGGTACTGGCTACTACAGCCACAAAGAAGGTCGCTACGGTCCGGAAATGACCGAAGGCGCGACTTTAGAACAAACCGAGACTGGTATCTACAAGTTCACCACTCCAATCTCTGTAACTCCAGATATGGATGCTCACATTTCACTGCGCGTGGGTGGCGATGTAATCCCGTCAACTCCGTACCTGATTGTACGCACATCCGAAGCCTTTGCTAAGACCACTACCGATTCAGGTTGTTTTACATGTCACGAAAGCTTCAACGAAAATAATCCAGACTGGTACTACGGTGCTCACGCCAATGACTACATGGGCGAGTACAGCAACTTGTTCGACGACAAAGAAGGCCAAGTTGCTTTTGTTGACAGCTGTATGAACTGCCACAACCAAATCACCAAGTCGCCAAAAGACGACAACGGTGACTACGTGCCAGGTGTTGGCGGCTACGCTACCAACACCATGCAGAAAATCGGTCACGTAAACCACAAAGAATTCGTTGCAGGTTTTGACGGACTGAATTGTACTTCTTGTCACGTGGACCAAGCGATCACTATGCCAGAAGGCGGGCGTGGTTGTTCTGACTGTCACTCAAGCATGGGCTCTAGCTCATTTGCAGCTGATGCAGACTACCGTGCGATTCACGAAGCTAAGCACATAGACAAACGCAAGCAGTTGCTTCAAGACAACGCATTCTCTGTAGAAGTGATTCAAAATCGTAAAGGCGAGTGGTGTAACTATGTTACCGCGAAGCCTGGTGTTGATTTGCAAACTATGTACGAGAACAATGAGTTCTATTTGAGTACTTACCTTCATAGCTACGACGCTGATAACAAGTTGTTTGTAAACCGAGCTTTGCACAACCGTACGGCTCCGAAAACCGTCGAATTTGAACCAAGTCGAAATGTAATGGCTATCTGCTGGATTGCAGAAGAGTACTTCAATGATGACCGTGAACTTCAACCTGCAGAGCCAGGAGCTTGGTTGCCAGGTTATGACCTCGCTGGTTCAGTACGCTTGACCTGGACTGACGTTACCGGTGACGGCAAGAACGTCATGGTTCATGCAAACTCTCACGAAATTCGCAATGTAATGTCGGATGAAAGCTGTACTGGTTGTCACAACGCCGCGCACACTCTTGAAGATATCTTCATGTACGATAAGGGTGACGGCACGGCGAAAACCAAACCTCACGCTACCTATGGCGGTCTGAGTGAAGGTGGTCTGGGCTGTATCGCCTGTCACAACAGCGGCATGACCCGTGGCGAATCAGCAGGTTGGGGTCCAATGATCCACGACTTCCACTTCGGTGCAAAAGCGAAAGAGCGTGGTGCATTTGATTCGACCAAAGCTTCTGCGGATAAGTTAGACGGTGCAAACTGTAAAGCTTGTCACAGCGATGGCGTGGATCTAAATGACGTTCCAGCTTTCTATATGCTTGTTAAGAACAGCGGTAGCAAAGCACCTATCTCAGCCAACTGTACTAGCTGTCACACCAGTGATTCAGCCAAGGCGCACGTTGAGCTAAACGGTGGTGATTTGAACTCAAGCTCTGACAACACTGTTGAAGCTCAAGAATCTTGTGCTGTTTGTCACGCTGAAGGCAAGTCCTTTGGTATCGACAAGTTCCACAATGTTAACTAACAATAATAGTTAACCAAACCAAAGCCCCGATCCTTGGATTGGGGCTTTTTGATCCTCTCCAACGCCAAAGCTAACGCCCGGTTAATTTGTAGCCGCTCTGTTACTGATTTAGCGTAAAACAAAACACTTAGGCCTAAGTGATAGCCATTACCACTCTCAAACTGTGACATTCGTCACACGCGGCTGTTCAGTTGTTAATCGATCTGCCTAAGGATTAACAGATCCCGCCGGATTTGTACCCCTTTCGAGATAAAGTTGAAGCAGATCACGTCAAAAAACGGGTGCCTTGATAGGATTCCGACAGATTCGCAGTAAAAGCAGGAGCTTAACTGCTGGTCAATAACAATGAAAACTATGCAGGGGTTCACGATGAACAAAAAACTATTATGGGTAGCTATGTTTGCTGCTGCTAGCTTAGCTGGCTGTAACGGCAAAGATGGAGCACAAGGTCCTCAAGGTCCTGAAGGCCCAGAAGGTCCAGAGGGTCCAGAAGGCCCAGGTCAGGTTGTTGAGTCTTCCGAAGTCACCAATCTACAACTTATCGACCACATGATTGAAGACGGCAAAGTCACTGTCGAATTCAGCATTGCAAACGAAGACGGCGTTGCTATCGCCGGTCTACAAGACGCTTCTATTTACCTAGCAGCAATGACTGAAAACGGTATTCAACGCGCCCGTGACGGCAGCGTAGGTGGTGCCGTTAAAGCGTCTGACGAAGGCGCAACTCTGACCATGACCGATGCCGGCATCTATCAGTTTGTTGCTCCAATGGCTTCAGTTCAGTCGGACACCGACGCTCTGATTCGTCTGCAAGTTGGTGGCGGTGAAAGTGAAATCGCTTCTACCCCTTACACCATCATTGCTAAGCCAGACAACTTGCATACTACTACCACCGAGACATGCCACACTTGTCACGTTGACTATGCAACTTCTAAGCTTAAGCACCCATCACAGACTGCGTATGACCTTGAAGGTAATACCGACTTGCTTGGTGGTTGTATGATGTGTCACAACAATGTTCCTCGCGGCAAAGACGCTGACGGTAACTACGACAGCACCGGTGGCTACGCTAAGAACACCATGCAGAAGATTGGTCACATCAATCACCAAGAGTTTGAAAAAGACTTCACTCCTGCTAACTGTTATACCTGTCACGCTGAACCAGTAATGAACACTGATATTACTGGTAACGGTTGTACTGACTGTCACTCATACGAGTCAACTCAGATGCTAGCCTCTTCACTGGCTTCTTCTGGTCTAGACATTCGTGAAGTTCACGCTCAAAAAGTTGCTGGTATCAACGAGCGCAAAGAAGTTCGCGTTAACTACAAAACCACTACTGGCGCGCCTTACTGGGATGCTAACGTTCAAATTCCAACCAAGGATGCGGACGGTAATGACATCGTTCAAACTGGTGGTATTTGTACCGATTTGAGCCTGTTTGATGTAACTGGTGATACCGAAGTTCAATTGAATATTGCAGACCTTTATGCAGACCACACATTGACTTATGCGGGTGCATATATCCATGGTTACGACTCCGAGAACAAGACCATTGTTGGGCGTGCTATCGTCCGCAATACTCACGTTTACGAAGAACGTGAATCAGGCACTCGCTCTATCTGCTGGCCGAAGCTAGATGTTGGCTATGACAACGCTAATTTAGTTGCAAGTACTCGTACTACCTTCGGTCTTGGCGAGCTAGACGGTGACCTTGCTGGTTACACCGGTGGTACTCTGAAAACTAGTTTCTCCAAAGTAGTTTCTACTGATTTTTATGATGATGATCGAGTAGACGCTCCGAAGTTTGAAGAACAGGGCGACTATGAACGCCGTCACAACGTTGACGCAACTGCATGTACCGACTGTCACAACAGCGAAATGAACTACCACAAAAACGGTAGCTATCAAGAAGGCGGTTGGGATTGTGTCGCTTGTCACAACAACGGTCAAGACCGTCGCGCAGCATACTCTGGCCCAGGCTTCGGCCCAATGGTTCACAGCATGCACTGGGGTGAAGGTAACATGAACTCTGGTCGCAAGGTTGACGAAGAAGGCAACGGTGTTGCTAACTCTGCTGACCGTTTGAACGCGGACAACTGTGTGTCTTGTCACTCAGGTGGCATCGACCTGTACGCAGTACCTAACCAGTTCATCCTGTCCAAGGCAATCAATGGCGGTACTTCAGGTGTGATGACCAGTCCAATCACTGCGAACTGTTTTGCCTGTCACAGTGATGACCAAGCGGTTGCTCACATGACTCAGAACGGCGGTGAAATTAACATCGCAACTAACAAGTACGGTGAGTTCTGGTACGAAGCTTCTACCAACGAGTCTTGTGCAACTTGTCACTCGAACGGTAAGACTTTCGGTATCGACGCATTCCACAGATTTGAGCGCTAATACAGCTCAACAAGTGGCTCGGTAATTCAAAGTAGAATTAACTGAGGTTGAATCAAAAGGGAGCGATTTTCGCTCCCTTTTTTGTGTTCAAACTCCTCCACCACATGCCCCTCTGAAATTCCACGTGAAGCCGATCACAACTGCGCAACATAACACCTAAATTAGCTACCAATAAAGTAGTAGATCGGTCAAAATCTAATCAGAATCTAGCGCAAGGTGTAATGGCACCAGAATAGGTGCCGTCGCCTGTCGAGACTGTTGTGATGTTAGCTCTGCAGGCAACGCAGTTTGTGTTGTTTCGATAACGAAAATAATGCAGGGGTAAATCATGAACAGGAAACTACTATGGGTAGCCATGTTTGCCGGAGCAACTCTTCTTGGATGTAGTGACGGTAAAGACGGCGCACAAGGACCACAAGGTCCGCAAGGTCCTCAGGGACCCGAAGGCCCGCCAGGACCAGGTGCACCGCCACCGGTTGCCGAAGTCATCAATGACGTCAATCTCAACATTCTGTCTTACGAAATCGGCGACAATGTCATCTCATTCGAGTTCGAAGTCAGCAACGAAGAAAACCTTCCAATTGTTACGCTAAATCGCGCCCAAACCAAAGTCGCCTCGGTGCAAGAGGGAGGCTTAGGTACGCCGAGAATTGGCGGTACTGGCTATTACAGTGAAATCGATGGTCGCAATGGCCCAGAGATGACCGAAGGCGCGACCCTTGAGCAGGTTGAAAACGGTCGCTATAAGTTCTCAACACCAATTAGTGTCACGCCGGACAACGACGCTCACGTCACTCTGCTGGTTGGCGGGGACAAAATCCCTCAATCCAAGTACTACGTGATTCGCACGTCAGAGTCGCTGGCCAAGTCAACCGACGACATGGCGTGTATGAGCTGCCACGTCGACTATGCCAACACCCCAGCTACACACGCTCGCTACGTCGGTGTCTACTCCAACCAGATTGCTGACAAAGCCGGCCAGCCCGCTTTTGTTGACAGTTGCTTGGGTTGTCATGGACACCTGCCAAGAGCTCAAGACGAGAACGGTGACTATATTCCCGGTGCTGGCGGCTACGCCAATGCCACCATGCAGTTAATTGGCCACGTAAGGCACCAAAACTTTGTCTCAGGCTTTGAAGCCACCAACTGCATGAGTTGCCACCTTGAGCCAGTCACTCGCACTGACAGAGGCTGTGTGGACTGTCATGGCGATAACTTTGCGATTGCCTCTAGTGGCGTTGACTGGCGTCAACAGCACACCAAAGTGGCGCTGCGCAACGCTTGGTACGACGACAATCCGGTCACTGTTGGCGCTCCCGCGCTCAACCAATACAACAACTACTGTTGGGATGTGACCGTTGGCGAGATGAACCTCAAGGAAATGTACGCCGATGGTGCGGGTGATTTAGGCTTTAGTGCCTACCCACACACTTACGACGCACAGAACACTCGATTCTTGAGCCGTGGTACTCGTTCAGTGGCACCTTTGAGCTTTAGTGAAGACGGCAAGACTGCCACTTTGTGTACTCATTCCGGAAGCCCGGACGACTTGCCGGCCGATATCGACCCAACCATAGCCTTCACCCCGAGCGCAGCGTTTACTCAAGACGTCAACAATGGCTATCCAGTCACAGCCTCGGTTCGAGTCTATGTAAAAGGTGCGGTTGAGGCGGATGAGTACCTAACCGTCAATGGCAACGCCAATCCAATTCGCAATGTAGCGACCGATATGGCCTGCTCCACCTGCCATAACGGCGGTGCGCCACTGGGTTTGACCTATCGCGCCGAGCCTCGTACCAGCGAGTTTGATCACAGCCATTACGGTGCCTTCCAGGAAGGCGGCAAGGCTTGTATCGCTTGTCACCATTCAGGACAAGAGCGCAACATCTCTAGCGGCTTTGGTCCCATGATCCACGACGTTCACTTTGGCGCGATAGCTCTAGAGCGCGGCGAAAAGCTGCCAGAGCGCGCCTCAAGCGAAAAACTCAACGGCGCCCATTGCGTCTCTTGTCACAAGGATTTGGACTTGAGCGCAGTACCCGCGTTTGAAATGCGCAACGCCGCTGGCGGGCGCTCACCGGTATCCGCTAATTGCGTAGCCTGCCACAACTCGGATGCGGCCAAAGCCCATATGGTAAGCCAAGGCGGCTACTTTGATGTGGCGTCTGGTGTGGACGGTCGCGGTGACACCACAGTGCAAGCCACCGAGAGTTGTGCTGTCTGTCACGGTGAGGGCAAATCCAACGATATCGCTCTATTCCACAAACTGAATTAACAGAGCCTAGGGAGTTGAATCAAAGAGCCTGGCAAAGCGCCAGGCTCTTTGTCATATAATTGTCACAAATTCCGTAACCATTGAACCTAAATGGTTTTTGTGATGTAGGGCTGTTTTCTTCCTGTAGCTAGACCAAGATTATACATTTGTCCAATTTTGTGACGATTTTAACGGTTGACTCGAGCGTTAGGATGGGATAAAAATAGGACAACTTAACGCGAGCTACACCAAGTTTTAACAATGATGAACGAATCGGTGTGCTTGTGGTTGAAGTGAAAAAATAATAAATACAATAAACAACAATAAGATAGATGCTTCGGAACAATTGATCCTCAAAAATGTGAGGTTTATCGATTGCTAATTAATCTGGAGTCTTTATAGTAATCCCATCGCCAGCGAGTAATCGATCGATGGAATTACTTCCATCAAGGCGGCTTCTAACAAGGAATGCAGACTTCTAGGATTGAAATCTGCGGCACTGGATAGCTAATAGCGACGGATGCACCGGCAGGAAGCGCGTTATCAGGATGGTATTTGATTTATAAAACACGGATGGTTGATTTAGCGTCAAGCTGACGACTCTACGAAGCGTTTGTCTTCACCCGGTACCTACTGCCCTCGATGGCTTTAGGGAAAATAAAAGGTCAAAAAGACCGAGAACAAGAAACCAAGCACGGATAGCCGACAACAAAAAGATGGAATTGAGCCAGGATAGCTCGATTATTAGCAGGGATTCTTAATTAGCTTATGATGTTAGCAAGCATCTAATTCCGAAGGCGACAGGGTCTACTCTGTCGCCTTTTTTATATTTTCAGCTTGCGTATAATTAAACCCAATCATTGCAAGACCATAGGAACGCTATGCCGGCCTGCCCGCTTTGTCAGCACCCTCATACTGCAGCGTATCACCGCGACAAAAAGCGTCATTATCACCAATGCCAGCAGTGCCAGTTAGTGTTTGCCGACCCCAGCAGCTTGCTGCCGCCCACCGCTGAAAAACAGATTTATCAGCAGCACGAGAACTCGCCCGAGGACTCAGGGTACCGCAAGTTTTTGTCTCGCTTAGCCCTGCCTCTGATTGAGCGTTTGCCGCTGCAGCAACAAGGACTGGATTTTGGTTGCGGTCCAGGGCCAACCTTGAGCCTGATGTTGGAAGAGTCCAACCACACCATGGCCAACTACGACCCTTACTTCGCTCCCGATCGCTCAGTGCTGCGCCATCAATATGACTTTATTACCTGTACCGAAGCGATTGAACACTTTTATCGCCCAGGCCGCGAATGGCAGTTGCTGTGTAGCTTGGTAAAAGACAACGGTTGGTTAGCCTTTATGACCAAAATGGTGAAGAGCCCACAGGCCTTCGCCAATTGGCATTACAAAAACGACCCGACCCACGTCAGCTTTTTCAGCCGCGAAACCTTCGAGTTTCTGGCCAAACGAGACGGTTTTACGCTGGAATTTATCGGCCAAGACGTGATTTTGCTGCAAAAATCAGCAAACTTTGGTATAAAGCGCTCCCTGAGTTAAGAGGAAAGCCCATGTCACGCAGCAAGAAGTCGCGCAAAATTAATAGCAATGGCCCTCGCCTACAGCCCAAGGCTAAAGCGAAGTCAGTACCTGAGTCTAAGAAGAAAGGCAAAGGTCGCAAGTCTGGAAGCCGCGCGGATACCGCTCAAGCCAAGCCGCAAACTAAGGCCAATGCTGCGGTGGTCAAAAGTCCAATGCACGGCAGTAAGAAGCCGATTTCATTGGTTGCTAAGCGTCCTCAAACCCAAACCAAGTTGCCTGAAGCAGAGCGTCTAAACGAGACTCCACCAGAGCAGCGTTTGATGCAGCTGGAAAACGATCCGCGTCTTAATCGTTTGCTCGACAAAGCGGATTCGGGCGCCAAAATGTCCGCTCAAGATCGCAAGTGGATGAATGAGCAGCTAGACATTATCTCGGCGCTGATGGACCAATTGGGCATCGAAATTGACGAAGCACCTGATCACGAGCAAAACGCTAACCTCAGTGACGACGAGCGAATGTTAGCCGACTTCGACACCAGCTTAGACTCGCTACAAGACTTCCGGTCCGACAAATAATCACCTTTGTCTCATTTTGACGTTTTGGGTTGTGCGATGGCGCACAACTCCAAGGCTCCCTACTGGCACGATCCGCTAAATTACGCCAAAGTTTAGCCAACTATTCAGTTGCGTTTTTGCAACCGGGTTCAAAGTTCACTGAACGAAAATTCGGCATAATTCGCAATCTGCTAATTCAGACCAAATTACAAACGGAGGCAGGCCTTGCCTAGTTCGACACAAATTAGTTGGGATCAGGCCATGATCCAAAAGTATAACTACAGTGGCCCTCGCTACACTTCTTACCCAACCGCGTTGGAGTTTAACGAGGAGTTTGCCGAGACTGATCTGCTGACGGCCATTGAGTCGAGCGACAGCCGTAAGTTATCGATTTACCTGCACGTACCTTTCTGCCACAAGCTTTGCTACTACTGTGGCTGTAACAAGATCGTGACTCGCCACCAGCACAAGGCGGATCAATACATCGAGTACGTGGCTCAAGAAATTCTAAAGCGCGCACCATTGTTCAAAGATTACCAAGTAACCCAGATGCACTGGGGCGGCGGTACTCCGACCTTCCTAACCGAAGAACAAGTGGCTCGCGTCACTAAGCTGATTAAAGACAACTTCAACTTCGCAGAAGAAGGTGAGTTCTCAATTGAGATTGACCCGCGCGAAATCGAATTGTCTATGCTGGATACCCTCAAAGCGGCTGGCTTTAACCGTATCTCGGTTGGCGTACAAGACTTCGACAAAGAAGTGCAAAAAGCGGTTAACCGCGAGCAAAGCGAAGACTTCATCTTTGAGCTAATTGCCAAAGCACGCGAGCTGGGTTTCGTGTCCACCAACGTCGACCTTATCTATGGCTTGCCGCATCAGACGCCAGAGCGTTTTGCTAAGACCATTGAGCGCATTCTTGAACTGTCGCCAGACCGCTTGTCTGTGTTCAACTACGCACACTTGCCAGCGCGCTTTGCCGCACAGCGCAAGATTTACGATGAGCACTTGCCATCGCCACAGCAAAAGCTAGAAATTCTGCGTCAAACCATCGAAACCCTAACCGGTGCCGGTTATCAGTTCATTGGTATGGACCACTTTGCTAAGCCTGACGACACTCTAGCCAAGCTGCAACGCGCCGGTAAACTGCACCGCAACTTCCAGGGTTACACCACTCAAGAAGAGTGTGACCTGTTGGGCCTTGGGGTTTCGTCAATCAGCCAGATTGGCAACTGCTACGCGCAGAACCAAAAAGATTTGCGCCCTTACTACAGCTCAATCGACGAAAGCGGTCACGCGCTGTGGAAAGGTTGCTCGCTGAACCAAGACGACAAAATCCGTCGTGCGGTAATCAAGCAGCTTATCTGCCACTTCGAGTTAGACATGGCGACTATCGACGAGAAGTTTGGCTTGGTATTTGAAGATTACTTCGCCGAAGATCTGAAGTTACTGCAAACCTTCATCGACGATGAGCTAGTGACTTTGGAAGACCGCGTAATCCGCATTAGCCAAACTGGTCACCTGCTGATCCGTAATATTTGTATCTGTTTCGACGTTTACTACCGCGAGAAAGCTCGTCAGCAGCAGTTCTCTCGAGTGATCTAAAGCTTAAGAAACCGAACAAAGTCTTAAAACCCAGCCAAGCGCTGGGTTTTTTGTGGAAAGATAGCGCATAAAAATTCATCAGCCGAAACACTTTGAAACACGCAAGCCTCTGAGTTAAAACCAATTAAACTTTTTCATCAGGTTTTTAAGATGGCTTTTTAAGAATAATTATTGATTTAATTACGATTTAGATCAGGCTGCAGCTCTGCTTAGGGTGTTGACTTGAAGGTAAGCAATTTTTGCTTTCACTCAAGGAGAAACCATCATGAAGATTCGCACCTTTGCTATCGCCGCGCTTGTTGCTGCTACCCCACTGGCTCACGCTGAAGACAAACAAGCAATGAGCCCCTACATTGAAAATGCATTAATCGACGTATGTAAAGCCGCGATGAGCGACAACGTGTTCCGAATGAACAAAACCATTAAGAGCTATCGCCTGAAAACCAAGACTGTCGCACTCAAGGTGGTATGTAACGGTGAAGACATTACGACCTTTGCTGCAAACCAAGGTGCAAACCGCACTTCAGAACGTTTAGAGCGCAGTGTGGGTAGTGTGGGTATTCAAGACATCGCCATGCATCAAAAACTGCAGGTGACCTTTGATTTGGATTAATTTTGCACCAAGCCCTGAAGTTGGAGTCGCTTGCGCTGTTGGCTAAGCGACTCTTGTATGTAGGCCATCCACTGCGGGTAGCGAGGCGACGCCTCAAGTTGCAATAAAGCAGGATGCGGACCGCCGTAATTGACGTCATGCCAGCTCAACCAGCCCTCTGCTAGTGCCTCAGAAAAGGCCGCATGGGCTTTGTCCAGATCGCCATTGACCGTGTGCGCTATGACATCGACCACGCCAAAACCAGACACACCGACACGATTAAATCCTTCAATTCGTTCGAGCACCTTATTGGCGTGGGTCTGAGCCAAGGCATCATTACCTAGCTGATACTCGCTCCAAGCTAGATCAGCCAGTGCATCAAGGCGGCGCCCCAATTGATAGGGTTGCTGTTGCGGCGCAATTTGCAAAGCGTGCTGCAAAGAGCGACTGGCCCCCGAGAAATCCCCCGAAAGCATTTGCACTCGTCCCAACATATATTGGGCATCAAAGCTGTTATTCAGCGAAGCGTACATTTCAGCCACACCTACTGCATCGTGGTAGCGGCCTTGAATTAACAGGGTAATGGCACGGCGATAATAGTTAGCCTCTGCCGACTCATAGCTAAGGTCCGCCGAGTAGGTCTCTACTGCCATCTCCGGAAGATTGAGTGCAAACTGGCTGTCCGCCATCAAATACCGCCAGGGCTCAAACTCGTCGGCTTTTTGGATCAAGGAGATGGACTGATCAAAACGCCCTTTCCAAAAATACAGCCGCGTGAGTAGCTGTCGGCCAATGTCGTAGTGCGGCAGCATGGACACCAAATACTCCAACTGACGCACCGCATCGCCGTTTTGACCTAACTGACTGCGCAATCGCGCTTGCTGAAAGTTGGCTAAGGGGTAGCTGATATTGGAATCTGTGGCGTTTTGGTATTGGCTTAAGGCCTCCTCAAAACGCCCCTGAGAGCGCAACATGTTGCCAAGTATCACTCGAATTTCGGGGTCACTGCCGCGCATCGCCAAAGCCACGTTAAAGGACTCGAGCGCCAGCTCGTATTGGCCGAGCCGGCGGTAGTGGAGCGCCTGTAAAAACTGAAAACTGGCACTCTCACCATCCTCAACTTTGGCCTGCTGATATATCTCACCAAGGTTGGGCAGTTGATAACTGGACTCGTAGCTGGCTAGGCGAAAGTAACTGATCGCCAGCTCAGACAAAATCTCACCGCGGTCGGGATAGGTCACCCGCGCCTGCTGCAAAAGCTCGGCCGCGCTAATTAAGCTCAATACAGGGTCGCTGTCGACCGCTCGGCGAGTACTGCGCGCCTGATTAAGTAGCGCCAACACCTGTACTTCTTGCACCGATAAGCTAGCCATGTCTTTTTGCGACTCGCTAGAGACTTGAATAAAGCGCGCTATGGTACGACTGACCGTATTGACCAATTGTGGCCACTGGGACTCATCGGACTCAAACCCTTGGCTCCAAATCACCGCGCCAGAGTCTTGCTTTACAAAGCGCACATTGATCTGAATGGTGTCATTGTTGAGCGTTACACTGCCGTTAATCGCAAACTGCTGGTCGGGGTCTACTTGGTCGCGACTATTGCTGTTGGCAATTAGCACAGGAACTCGCATACCGCGCAGTTGAGACAATTGAGTGAGCACTTGCTCACCCAATACATTGGCAATGGTTTGGCTTTGATCGCCATTGTCCATGCCGTTAAAGGACTCAACTATTAGCGCGATAGGCTTATCACCTGTGGCTGGCTGAGCCTCGATGGACTGCCACCATAATGCACCACTCAACAGCGCAGCGGATGCCACTCCTGCACCAAGGACAAAAGGCCACCAGCGCCTGTGTTGTGTGGTCAAGGGCGCGCTAGGCTGCTCTAGCGCAAACGGATTTTCCGCCAGCTCCAGCATGTAGCCTTTCTTGGGAATGGTCTTAATGAAGTGGTGCTGCTTGCCATCATCGTGCAGCTGTTTACGCAGCACCGAAATTGCCCGCGTCAATCCATCGTCTGAGGCGTACTTTCGCTGCCACACGGCGTCGAGGAGTTGCTCCCTAGAAACCACTCGATTGGCATGTTGCGCTAGGAATACCAGCACCGCCATGACTTTAGGCTCTAGATGGACGGTTTCTTCATCGCGCTGAATCAATGAGCGCTCGGAATCGACTAACCATTCACCGACGTTGAAGATTATAGATTGATCACCCATGCATCCGCTCTAGCCAGTGTAATGTTCTAATTCTAGCTCAGCTAAAATTGGCAAAGAGGCCCAAATGCAACGAAAGATTTCAGGGAATTTTTCAGGAGTATGGCCTAACCCATGCATTGCATAGTTATGCACGGGTTAGCACCATGGTATTGCACCAGTGTTAGAAGCTGGCGAGCTTGCCTGATGGGATCAGCTGGTTGTAGCTAGCGCTGGCCAACAAAGCTGTTGCCGCATCAATGTCAGGCGCGAAGTAGCGGTCTTTGTCGTAATAGTCCACCAACTCGCGCAGCTGCGCTTTGGCATCAGCAACGGCTGGGCTCGGCTGCAATGGTGCGCGGAAGTCCAACCCTTGTGCGGCCGCCAACAGCTC
Source organism: Paraferrimonas sedimenticola (assembly GCF_002282855.1). Lineage (GTDB taxonomy): Bacteria > Pseudomonadota > Gammaproteobacteria > Enterobacterales > Shewanellaceae > Paraferrimonas > Paraferrimonas sedimenticola. The sequence continues at coordinate 182,991 of NZ_NRIR01000008.1, forward strand.
CACCGCCAACACGCCACGGCTGTTTTGCGCCATGTCGTACAATCGACGAGCGGCAAAGGTTGCCATCGAGACATGGTCTTCTTGGTTGGCCGAGGTCGGTAAGCTATCCACCGAACCTGGGTGGGCTAGGGTTTTGTTTTCCGAAGCCAGTGCCGCGGCGGTTACCTGAGCAATCATGAAGCCCGAGTTGACCCCGCCATTTTCCACCAAGAATGGCGGTAACTTGGACAGGCTGGAGTCAATTAGCAGAGCGATGCGACGCTCGGCTAATGCCCCGATTTCGGCAATTGCCAAAGCTAGGTTATCCGCAGCCATGGCCACAGGCTCGGCGTGGAAGTTACCCCCCGAGATGATGTCGCCTTCTTCAAAGAATACCAGCGGGTTATCGGTGACACCGTTGGATTCAACCGACAAGACTTCGGCCGCTTGTCGAATTTGAGTTAAACAGGCGCCCATCACTTGCGGCTGACAGCGCAGTGAATACGGGTCTTGCACCTTTTCACAATCGATGTGGCTGTCGCAAATCTCTGAGCTCTCTTGCAGCAAATGACGGAAAATCTCAGCGGCATCGATTTGGCCTTGTTGGCCGCGAATGGCATGTACTCGAGCGTCAAAGGGCGCCCGCGAGCCCATAGCCGCTTCAACGCTCATTGCTCCCACTACAGAGCCTGCGGCGTACAAGTCTTCCGCCATAAACAGACCTTGCAGCGCCAATGCGGTCGAAGCCTGGGTGCCGTTAAGTAGCGCTAAACCTTCTTTGGCCGCTAGTTCTATCGGCTCAAGGCCCGCTATTGCCAAACCCTCTTCAGCAGACAGAATTTCACCTTGGTAGCTCACCTCGCCCTCACCCAGCATTGGTAGGCACATGTGCGCCAAAGGTGCGAGATCGCCAGATGCACCCACAGAGCCTTTCTCTGGCACACAAGGGTAGACGCCCGCGTTGAGCAGTTGAATTAAGAACTCGATAACGGATAGGCGAATCCCAGAGAAACCGCGGCTCAAGGCGTTGATTTTCAGCAGCATCATCAAGCGCACGGTGGAGTCTTGCATGTACTCACCGGTGCCAGCCGCATGCGATAGCACAATCGAGCGTTGCAACAGCTTTAAATCTTCGGCGGCGATGCGCGTGTTGGCCAGCAAACCAAAACCGGTGTTAATGCCGTACACCACCTGGTCTTTTTGAATCACTTGCTGCACCATTTCGGCGCTCTTATTAATGCCTTCAATGGCGCTGTCGCACAGACTGAGGTTTAATCCCTGATTATTAACCGCGCGCAGTTGCGACAAGGTCAGCTGACCGGGAACTAGCTTAAGCTCCAACATTAGTTACCCTCCATCATTGGCAGGTCTAGACCCTGCTCTTTGGCACAGTCTTTGGCGATGTCATAGCCAGCGTCAGCATGGCGCATAACTCCAGTGGCTGGGTCGTTCCAAAGCACGCGAGAAATGCGTTGGTGAGCGGCATCGCTGCCGTCACACACAATCACAACACCCGAGTGCTGACTGTAACCCATGCCCACACCGCCACCGTGGTGCAATGATACCCAAGTGGCACCGCCCGCGGTGTTTAGCAGAGCATTCAACAGCGGCCAATCGGACACAGCATCTGAGCCATCAAGCATGGCTTCGGTTTCGCGGTTTGGCGAGGCCACAGAGCCCGAGTCCAAGTGATCACGACCAATCACCACAGGCGCCGACAGCTCGCCATCGGCAACCATTTGGTTAAAGGCCTGCGCAAGGCGCATACGGTCTTTAAGTCCCACCCAACAAATACGTGCTGGCAAGCCTTGGAAAGCGATACGCTCGCGCGCCATGTCCAACCAATTGTGCAGATGTGGGTCGTTCGGAATCAGCTCTTTGACCTTGGCGTCGGTTTTGTAAATGTCTTCGGGATCGCCAGAGAGTGCCGCCCATCGGAAAGGACCAATGCCTTCACAGAACAATGGACGAATGTAAGCAGGTACAAAACCAGGGAAATCAAAGGCGTTGGTAACACCCTCGTCAAACGCCATCTGGCGAATGTTGTTGCCGTAATCCGTAGTAGCCGCGCCAGCCGCTTGCAAGTCCAGCATGGCTTGCACTTGCTTGGCCATCGACTGCTTGGCCGCTTTTACTACTGCTGCTTCGTCTTTTAGACGCATCTCAGCAGCCTGCTCTAAGGTCCAACCTTCTGGCAAATAGCCATTTAGCGGGTCGTGAGCCGAGGTTTGGTCGGTCACTACATCTGGCACAATGCCACGCTCCACTAGCTGAGGGTAAATTTCCGCAGCGTTGCCCAACAAGCCCACAGATACCGGTTTGCCGGTGTTATTGGCTTCATCAATGATGGCCAGCGCTTCGTCTAAGCTGTGTGCCTTAACGTCCACATATCGGGTGCGTAGGCGAAAATCGATTCGAGTTTCATCGCACTCAACCGCCAAACAGCTAAAGCCGGCCATAGTCGCCGCCAGAGGCTGAGCACCACCCATGCCACCTAGACCACCGGTTAAGATCCAGCGTCCTTTAGCTTCACCGCCAAAGTGTTTCTTAGCCATGGCCACAAAGGTTTCGTAGGTGCCCTGGACAATGCCCTGCGAGCCGATGTAAATCCAAGAGCCTGCGGTCATTTGACCGTACATGGCCAGACCCGCTTTATCCAACTTGTTAAAGTGCTCCCAGTTAGCCCAAGACGGCACCAAGTTAGAGTTGGCAATCAGCACGCGTGGCGCATCGGCGTGGGTCTGAAATACGCCCACCGGCTTACCGCTTTGAACCAGTAAGGTCTGGTTATCTTCTAGTCGCTTAAGTACCTCAACAATCTTGTCGTAGCTGGCCCAGTCGCGCGCGGCGCGGCCAATTCCGCCGTAGACCACCAGCTCTTCTGGTCGCTCGGCCACTTCTGGGTCGAGGTTGTTCATCAACATGCGCATCGGGGCTTCGGTCAACCAAGACTTACAGTTGAGCTTGGTTCCGGTTGGGGCTTTGATGACCCGTGAGGTATCCAGACGCGGATTTGAACTATCAGTCATACAACTTCTCCGTGCTTATGATTCGTGTAATGGCAGTTGTCCCCCCAGTCGATAGCGACTGCCGGGATGGGTTAGCAGGGCAAAACTCACCACACCTTGTGAGCTCCAGGTGCGGCGGCTAATTTGTAAACAAGGCTCGCCCAGCGCAATTTGTAAGCGCTCGGCGATGGCTTGGTCAGCCGCGATAGCTTCTATAGTGTGGGTGGCTTGGGTCAGCGGGGCGTGACGCGACAAATATTCATGGGGGGTTAGCGACTCAAAGCTTTGCTTGAGATAGTCTGGCACCAACTCTGGGTTTACAAAGCGCTGCTCTAGCTGAATCGGGTAACCGTCTTCGCAGTGCACTAATTCGCTATAGGCCAGTTGGGTATCATTTGGCACGCCTAGAGCAACCGCCAGTTTGGCTTGAGCCAATCGGGGTTCAACGCAAATCGGCTGTACCGAGTAGCCATGGCCGCGCTCTTTAATTTCATCGGCTATATTGCGAATGGCCAACATGCTCGACTGGCTTTTTAGCTCGGCGACAAAGGTACCCAAGCCTTGCGAGCGCATCAAAACACCCTGCTCACAGAGCTCGGTTAAGGCGCGTCTGGCCGTCATTCGGCTGCAGCTAAACTGTTGAGCTAGCTGATTTTCTGAAGCCACTTGCGAGTATTCAGGCCACTCGCCAGCTTCGATACGCTGGCAAATGTATTGCTTAATCTCGACAAATTTAGGTACTGGCATCACATTCCACCACTTTTTTGTTATGCTGGGCAGAGTAACTTGTATATACAACCAAATTCAAGCAGGGAACACAAAAAATGAACTGGCAGCATTTGTGGATCGACGTCAATCTGGCTTGCATGACCGAGCAAGCCGACCAGCCTTATGGCGTCATTGAAGACGGCGCGGTGGCCATCGAAGACGGTAAAATTGCTTGGGTAGGCAAACGCTCTGAACTGCCAGAATTTGATCAGCACAAGGTTGCCATTCATCGCGGCAATAGCGGCTGGATGACCCCAGGACTTATTGATTGCCACACTCATCTTGTATTCGGTGGTGATAGAGCCAAAGAGTTTGAGCAACGCTTACAAGGGGTGAGTTACGAGACCATTGCCAAGCAAGGTGGCGGCATTCGCTCCACCGTTGCTGCGACCCGCGCCGCCGATGAACAAACCTTGTTTGATAGTGGTCGCAAGCGTCTTAATGCGCTAATGCGCGAAGGGGTCACTCAGGTCGAGATAAAGTCCGGCTATGGCCTGGATCTCGAAAACGAGGTAAAGCAACTGCAAGTCGCCCGCTATTTAGGCGAGGTACACCCAATCGGGGTTAGCACCACCTGTTTGGCCGCTCACGCCCTGCCGCCAGAATACGCCGACCAACCCGATGCCTACGTGAATTTGGTTTGCGACAGCATTCTTCCCAAAGTGAGCGAGCTGGATTTAGCCGACGCGGTCGATGTGTTTTGCGAAGGCATCGGCTTTGACTTAAGCCAAAGCGAAAAAGTACTTAGAAAAGCGGTGGAGTTAGGGCTTAAGCCCAAGATGCACGCCGAGCAGCTGTCCAACTTAGGCGGTAGCGCGCTGGCCGCAGAGCTGGGTGCACTGTCAGTGGATCACATAGAGTTTTTGGACGAGAACGGTGTGAAGGCCTTGGCTAAATCCGGCACAGTGGCTGTGTTATTACCCGGTGCCTTTTACTTTTTGCGAGAAACTCAGTTACCGCCACTGGACGCCCTGCGCGAGCACGGCGTGCCGATGGCAATCGCCAGTGATTTCAATCCCGGCAGCAGCCCTATCTGCTCACTCAAGCTGATGCTCAATATGGCCTGCACTCTGTTTAGTATGACCCCAGAAGAAGCCTTAGCTGGAGTGACTCGCCACGCCGCGAAAGCGTTAGGGCTGGAGCAACAAATGGGGCAAATCAAGGCAGGAATGCAAGCCGATTTGGCGCTTTGGGACATACAGCACCCGAGCGAGCTGAGTTACAGCTATGGCGTCAATCCGCTGCAGGCGCTGATGATTCAAGGTAAGTTACAGCAAATCAGCGCGACTTAAGCGGTTAGTTCCGCAAGCTTGGCTCGAATTGCCTCAGGAATGGGGCAACTCTTGTTGGCTTGGTAGTCATAGTGAACCATTTGGGTCACTTGTTGCGCGAATTGACGGTCGCCTTGGTACAGGTCTTGGGTGACCTCAAACGATGCGTTGCCCACTCGACTAATGTGAGTTTCCACTCGAACCTCAGCGCCGTAAAAACTCGGCGCCATTAGCTTCACCTCAAAGCCCGCCACAATCAAATTCCAAGACTCCATTTTCAGTCCTGGATTAAAGATCTCAAAGATAGGCTCGCGAGTGGCTTCGCACCACACAGGGATGACAGTGTTGTTGATGTGCTGCAACCCATCGGTTTCGCAAAATCTTGGGGTAATGGTTTCGACTAATCGCCCAGACATCGGCTATTCCTTTGATATTTATTCTAGTTTTTTGAGTAACACTGAAGGCTCAGCTTGCCCAAGTGTAAGCGAAAATGCACACCCTTTGTTAGGGGGGAAGGTTTACATGGTGACTGCCTGTGTCATTATGGGCAAACCCTAATCTACCTGATTTAACACGATTATCGAGGGGCTTCACGGATGAGAGTCAGATTTTCCAGCCTGTTATTACTGCTGGCATTTTTTATTTTACCCGCGAGTGCGCAGACCGAAACACAGACCTGTTACGTTGAAGGACTGTCCGAAAAACTGCAATGCGGTTCGGTCTCTGTGCCGCTAGACCACCAACAGCCAAGCGGCGATCAGATTGATGTTCACTATCTGGTTCTGCCAGCCATTAAACCCATTCCCAACCAAGCCCCGCTACTAGCGATTGCCGGTGGTCCAGGGCAGTCAGCCATTGATAATGCGGCCCTGTTTGACAAGGTGTTCACCAAAGTTCGCCAGACCCGCGACATCTTGCTCATCGACCAAAGAGGCACAGGCCAATCAGCCATGCTGGCTTGCGACGAGTACTCGCTAAGCCAGCAACTGGCGATGGACGACAGCCAAGTCGACCACAGCGTCGAAATCGATAAGTGCTTGCAACAACAGCAATACCCGGTTCGCTGGTTTGATACCGAATCTGGTGTGCGCGACTTTGAATTGGTTCGCCAGGCACTGGGTTATCCAAGCGTGCATTTATACGGAATTTCATACGGCACTCGAGCGGCTCAAGTGTATTTGAAGTTGTTTCCTGACCTGGTAGAAACCACCACCCTAGACGGCGTAGTACCCATGCAGCAGTCTGTGATTGCTATCGGGCAAGCCATTGAGCGCGGCTTCAACATGCTCCTGCAGGATTGCCAGGAAAACGCCAATTGCCACAACACCTATCCAGACTTGGTGCTGCGATTCAACGACTTGCAAGCCCGCTTGGACAAGCAACCAGAAAACCTGACAGTCGCGCATCCACTAACCGCAGAGCCTAGTCCGCTGACTCTGACCAAGGCCAAACTACTTGGTGCTTTGCGTCTGGCCATGTACTCGCCTACGACTCGAGCGCTCATCCCCTATGCAATCGATGCGGCAAGCCGAGATAACTTTCAGCCACTGCTTGGCCTAATTAGCCTATCCTCGGGCGCAGGTGACATGGCTATGGGCATGCACTTATCGGTAATTTGCGCTGAAGATTTTCACCGCATCGACGCCACCCTGCGCGAATCACTGCAAGCCTCTTATATGGGCCGCGAAATGCTGAAGTTGTTTGATGCCGCCTGCCCGATTTGGGATATGCCACCGGCGCCTGAGCAATTCTCTGAGGTGCTGAAAACCGATAAACCCGTTCTTCTGCTGTCGGGGCAAATGGACCCGGCAACTCCGCCGAGCTGGGGAGAGTTGGCTACGGTCGGCCTGACCAATGCCAAGCATTTGGTGTCGCCATACGCCGCCCACGGCGTGGCTATGCAGACCTGTGCCAACCGCCTTATCGCCGATTTTATCAATGCTGGCACCCTTGAGGCGCTTGAGTTGGAGTGTTTTGACAAGGACACTCGTCGCAGCTTTTACCTAAACGCCAATAGCACAGAGCCTCAATCATTTGCAGGGGAGTCGAACAGTGATTCAAATTGATAATCTTTCTAAACGCATTGGCGAGGTTCAAGCTCTAGACCAACTGAGTTTTAGCGCTGAAGACGGTCAAATCACGGGCTTACTTGGCCCCAATGGCGCGGGCAAAACCACTTGCCTGCGGGTCTTGTTCGACTTGCTCAAAGCTGACTCGGGCGCTGCCTTTGTCGATGGGACTCAAGTGGACAAAGAACCCGTTGTCGCCAAGCAAGGACTGGGACTCTTCCCTGACCCCTTTGGGCTTTACGAGCGATTGACCCCGAGAGAGTACATCGAGTACTTCGCTTCGCTAAACGGCATGCCGCGTGCACATGCCAAAGAGGCCACCCAAAAGGTCCTCGACAGCCTCAAGATGACAGATATCGCCGATAGACGTTGCAAAGGCTTTTCCCAAGGCCAACGCATGAAAACCGCGCTTGCCCAGGCGATTGTCCACCAGCCAAAAAACATCATATTGGACGAGCCCACTCGCGGCTTGGACGTAATGAGCACTCGAGTCCTGCGGGGTATCCTGTCGGACTTACGCGCTCAGGGACATTGTGTCTTGTTCTCCAGCCACGTTATGCAGGAAGTGGCGGCCTTGTGCGATCGAGTCATTTTGATGTCAAAAGGCAAAGTGGTGGCTCAGGGTTCGCCGCAAGAGTTAATTGAACTCTCTGGTGAAAACAATTTGGAAGACGCCTTTATCAGGCTGATTGGTAGCGACGAAGGAATTGCCGCATGAGTGCGATTATGACCATTCTTAAAAAAGAACTGCTGGATGCATTTCGCGACAAACGCTCGGTGATGGCCGGCTTGTATTACTCCATTGGTACACCTGTGATCATCAGCCTGCTATTTATGGTGTTGATTGGCAAGGTGACCTCGCCCGACACGCTTTACCTAGACATTCAGCACGGAGAGCGTGCGCCGGATTTAGTCCGCTACTTGACCTCAAACGGCATAGAACACGGTGAAGAAGAGCAACGCAAAGCCATTACGTTGCGCATTGGCGAAAACTACGCGAGCCAGTTAAGCGAAGGCTTAGAAGCTGACGTTTACCTTGAAGCCGACTTTTCTAACAATGAGCTACAACAGTCGATAACGCGCCTTCGCCGCGCGGTTCAAGCCTATGCCGGTGAAATCGGCAGCCTGCGCTTAGTCACTCGTGGCGTGGACCCAAGAGTCATCAAGGTGATTGCTCTGCACGAGCAAGACAGCTCGGCCGCCAAAGCCCGCGGCGGCTTTATTCTGGGCATGGCGATTTTTATCATGATTTACTCTGTGTTCATCTCAGGTATGAACCTGGCCATCGACACCTCCGCTGGTGAACGTGAACGCGACTCGCTAGGACTGTTGCTGAGCCAACCCATCACTCCGATGAGTATTGCTTGGGCCAAAGTAATCTGTGTCACTGTGTTCGCCATGATAGGGCTCGCACTCACCCTGATTTGCTCCAAAATTGCCTACACCTTTGTGCCCTGGGAAGAGCTTGGGTTTAACGTCAATATCGATCAGACTTTGGTTAGCGCCATGCTCATTGTTGGCTTTCCCATCGCATTAATGGCCGCCAGTATGCAGCTGTTTGTGTCTTTTATGGCCAAGACCTTTAAGGAAGCGCAAAGCTATTTGACCATGGTTTTGTTTGTACCCTTAGCGCTTGCCATGACCGCCAACTACGAAATCGCCCCTCACGTGTTGAAATGGCTGCCGGTCTCCGGTCAGCAGCAAGCGCTGATGACTTTGGTTAAGGGACAAGCGCTACCTATGCAAGAACTACTGGTTTCTTCGTCACTTACCACAGCCATCGCGATTGGCCTGACCTTGGCTATCGACCGTTTGCTAAAAAGTGAAAAGGTGGTCTTTGGTCTTTGACGACCGGTCGGTCATTGCCTACTTTTAAAACACCCTCGGCCAGTGTGGCCGAGTCAAACCCAGAGGTGTGTGGTTGGGTTTTACTAACCAAAGGAGTAGGTTATGAACCTCCGTTCCCCTATCAAAAATCTAGCGTGGGCGAGCTTGCTTGCGCTAGTCAGTACCTTTACCTTCGCCAAAGAAGAATCTCTTGCTCGGGTTTACACCATGTACGTGGACTATGCGGATCAGCCCGCTTTTGAGCAAGCCTTCAAGAAGCATGTTAAGTGGCGTAAAGACGCCGGCGACCCATGGACTTGGAATGTGTACCAAGTGGTGGATGGCAAAAGCATTGGTGCTTACTTGGTCCGCAGTGGTAATCACACTTGGGCAGACTTAGACGCAGCAGAAGCCTTTGGCCCTAAAGCCAGCAGTAACTGGCGCAGTGGCCCGAGTCAGTACCTCAAAGGCGTCAATATGATGATGACCTCTACTTGGGGTGATGCCGTCAATTGGCCAGAAGAAAACTTCAATCCGAAGTTCTATCAGATCGTTAAGTACCGAGTCCATATCGGCAAAATGCAGCAGATGCGCGATGCCGCCAAGGACATACACAAAGCGATTGTCGATACCAAGTGGCCGATGAAATACGCCTTTGTGCAGACTGAATCCGGTGGCTCGGGCAACACGGTGCGCTTGGTTTTGCCTTACGAAACTTGGACGGCGATGGAAGCGCCTGAAATGAAGTTCATGGACATGCTGACTAAAGCCTATGGCAAAGAAAAGGCCGAAGCCGTATTGGCCAACTGGATTGGCTCAATCAAGTCTTCGACCAGTTATATGCTGCGAGCTCGTCCGGATATGACGAATTAAGCTCGCCTTATTGGTTATAGCTGATTCGATAAATTACGTTAGCACCGTCGTCAGACACTAACAGCGACCCGTCTGGGGCGACTGCCACATCGGCAGGGCGTCCCCAGGCTTCTTCGCCCTGCAGCCAGCCCTTGGCAAACACGTTCACTTCGACCACTTCATTGCCTTTCAGACGCACCTCGCGCACTCGATAGCCTACTTTGGACGAGCGATTCCAAGAGCCGTGCTCGGCCACAAACACGCTTCGCTGGTAGTCTGCAGGGAATTGCTCACCGGTATAGAAAGTCATTCCGAGCGGGGCAACGTGGGCGCCCATTCTAACTTTTGGAAAGACATAGTCCTCCGCCTTGCGATTGGCGCCAAACTCAGGGTCGACCACATCCCCAGCGTGAAAATAGGGGTAACCAAAGTGCTGTCCAATTTCAGCGAGATGATTCAGTTCGCAATCGGGAATATCATCGCCCATGTGGTCACGACCGTTGTCGGTAAACCAAAGATCACCGGACTCTGGGTCAAAATCGAAACCCACGCTATTGCGCACGCCCAAAGCGACATCTTCGGCTTTGCCAGTTTTTACATCTAAGCGCAGAATTTTACTGTACTCGGGTCCCGCATCGCAGATGTTACACGGCGCACCCACAGGAATATAAAGACGACCTTTCTCGTCAAAGCGCAGATACTTCCAGCCATGGTGTAGGTCTTCCGGCAAGTCGTCATAAATCACGGTTGGCTCTGGAATGCTTGGCCAGTTCTTTTCGATGTTTGAATACTTCAGAATCTTGCTGATATCGGCTACGTACAGGTCGCCTTGGTAGAAGGCGATACCCGATGGCATGGTCAGCCCCTTATCCACGACAGTGACCTGACGCGGTACTCTCATGTCGACACCGGCCAGACCACCGCCGGTAACTGCATACACTTTGCCGGCGCGACGACTGCCAACAAACAGCATACCTTTGTCGCCAAACGCCATTTGACGAGCGTTCTCAATGTCGTCGACAAAGACTTCGATGTTAAACCCTACAGGCAGCTCGATATCTTGCAGCGCTAGCGTGTTCGCCATTGCTGGAGTCAGCGCAAACACGCCAGCAGCTAAAAGCCATTTCTTCATTGAAAATCCCTGTGTTCCAAATTACAGATTCCAGCTTAGACGGCTTAATCAAGAGATACAATTCCAACGAGACCAATGAGTTGCTAAAAAAATGCCACCTGTGGAGGTGGCATTCGACCTAAAGAAGTGGCCAAGGCTTAGCCGACTAGGCTACTGTCATCTGTCCTGCATAAAGTACGAAATGGCGCAGCAACAAAACCCCTAGCAGACTGAAACTGGCGGTCATGGCTACGTATCTAACCGTGCGTTTCGCGGTTGCGCCCATAATCAGGTTGGCGAACAAAGGTAGCACCATACCCAGAGAAACAATGCCCACCCAGAACACCACTCCCCAAAAGCCAGGGCCTAAGGCTTGCATTGCTGCGACTTCACTGCGTCCACCTGAGAGAATGAGTCCACTAAAGAAGGTAAATAACATTACAATCTCAAGCAGTATCAGTGGAATTTCAATGCCGTGAATAAAGCGTACTTCGGCGGCGTCGGGTTGGCCTTTGAGCCATATGCCACCAAGTAGCACAGCGGCGGCACCTGAGGACAGTCCTGAAATTAAGAACAATAACGGCAGCACTGGATTGCTCAGCATTGGATAGCCAACTAAGGCCGATAATAAGAAGCCTGTGTATGCCCCTAAAGACACAGCCAGAATAACCAAGACTCCGGTATAAGCCGCCTCGAAGCGCCACAGACGCTCGAGCCAAGGCTGTAGTTTAGGCGCGCGTTGCTCTACCCATTCCATAATCGGCTGTTGAAACGCACAGCCCAACCACAGAAATAGCACCAGTTGATAGACCATGAGTACCAAGACGCCCATGGACATTACCGATCTCGGATTGTAGAAAACCAGGATCTTCCAAAACTCCAGAGGTTTGGTCAGGTCGACGACTAAAATCCCCAGCCCTAAAAATATCGAGATGGGCGCAATAATCGCAGCGGCTTGAAAATAAGGCGAGCGATAGGCCGCCCATCCTAACTTGATGTGCTTTAGAAAGATGGCAAAAGTCACCGCGCCCGCAGAAACTCCCGCGAGAAACAAGTACCAGGCAATCGGCCAATGCCACACCAATGAATCAAAATGGAGTGCTTCACTCATAGTCGTATCTCCCCTGGTTTTGCGCTGACGCGAAACACTTTAGGACGCGTGCCCAACGATTCTTTGTCGCGGTAAGTTGGCGTTACTTTCAGCCTTTGCACTAATGTGCTGTGTGGGTCGTTAAGATCGCCAAACACCAGCGCTTTGGTAGGACAAGCGTCAACACAAGCCGGCTGGAGTCCTTTCTCCAAACGCGACTTTTGGCAAAAATCACACTTGTCGACGGCTTTGGTCTGCGGGTCTACATAGCGCACCTGATAAGGACAAGCGGCAATACAGTACTGACACCCAACGCATTTGAACTCATCGACAGCAACGATTCCGGTATTTGGGTCTCGATAGGCGGCGCCTGTGGGGCACACTCTGACACAAGGGGCGTTTTCACAGTGTTGACAACTGACCCGCTCAAACCGATAGAAAGGCGCATCCCCACTGCCATATGGGCCGGTTCGGCGAATGCTCAGCCGAGACACAGATTGAGGTACCTGGTTGGTCTCGCGGCAGGCTTGTGAACAAGCATCACAACCTATGCACTGACTCTCGTCATGGAGTAAAGCTAGGCTGCGGCCTTGAATCTGTTGTCTGGTTAGCGAGCTGCCGGCCAGCGGCGCTACCGCGGTAAAAGCCGCAAGTGCACACCCTCCAACAAGAAAATTTCGACGACTATTGCGCATCTTGCTCTCCTTTTGGTGCTTGGTGACACTCTACGCACAGTTGGGTGATGGCTTCTGGTGACATAGTTACCACTGGATCTTGTTCGGGATGAAGCAGGTGGCAGGCACTGCAACTCAATCGGTTTTGATGAACATCATGGGTCCAGTGGCCTCTTTGAAGCTTCTCGGATTCGTGGCACTTCATACAAGGCTTGGTCTGTTCAACTTTGTCGATTTCTGCCTGTTGGCCAAAGTCAATCAGCGCTGACTCGCCTCTGGGGTGCTTGCCTTTGGCGCCGTGACAGTCTTGGCAATGAAGGTCAAGACCCTCCGCGCCATGTAGCCCCAGCATTTGGCCGTTCTTACGATGGCATTTAAGGCAACTGGAGCTATCATTCGCCTCGGCCAACACAGGCAAGCAAAGTAAGACGACTAATACCGCTGTGAGAAACTGTTTTAACCCCAACAGTAACGGGTGAAAAAATTGTGGATACATAATGGCTCTCCGATCCATTGACTGCTGTTCACACAATGGAGCCAGAGCGAACTCTGGCTCGTTTTAGGACTTAGGCGGTTAACAGATTTTTCCAGCCAGTCGATTCGTAAGATTGGTCCGTGCGCAACTTCACCAATTTGGCACCAATAGAGTTAAGTGCTGTACTCATGAATTTGGCGTATCGAGCAGGCTGCTTGGAGACATCCGTCAGCGCCATCTTCACTTCTGAGGTGTGGTTGTCGATAACCACAAAGTCCAGCTTGCATTTGCGCAACTCGCGGTGCATTTCTTCGTCGTCCTTACTGGTTTCTGCAAGGTCCACGATTTGGTCTAAATCCGTGTGATAGAGAACTGAATACCTTTGATTTTCGAGAGATTCGATATCGCGAATAAGATTCAGGTCTCGTGCAGCGAACTGGTGAGGTGCAACAGCAACTTTGAGCTCTTTATTCGACGTTATACTGTTCTTGAAAAACTTAATGCAGGTCCATACAAAAGACACTACCAATAGAGGAACAATTAAAAACCACACCATCCAAAGGAAGCCATAACTAAATAAAACTTGAGCGATTGACATAATAAACCCCTTATTACTATTAATTTACCTCGCAATTATTTTTTACAACTAAATCAAGTAACACCACAAGCAAGCAATAATGATCCAAATCAATAATTACTCGAACTAACTAGTTATAAGAACAAAAGAACAAATTCCTTGTATATATGCATTATTCAACTTTTGAATTTCTACAAAAACCTCAGATAAAACTGCATAAAATGGAATTCCTTATTGCATAACTAGCAAATTCAAACAAACCAAATAAACACCTGAAATACAGCAGAAACACCGCCCACACTGACTTATTTAAAAGTTAAATTTGCAAAATTTGATTTTAATAATATGCACCAGTGAACTTTATAAATATTCATTGATTTCGACTGTTAGATATATAAGAATCTGAATATTGGCAGGTAGAGATTTATATTTAGGTGGTAAGCTAATGAATAAATCAAAACTAGGACATTTGGAATTACAATGCCTCGCCACCTTTGTTTCATTAGTGGACCATCACTCTGCAACCATCGCCGCCAAAGAGTTAAATATACCTATCGATAAAGTCTCACGACAAATTAACCAATGTAGAAAAGCAATTGGAGACCCATTATTTACTCGAAAACAACACGGATTAGAGCCAAACGCTTGTGCAGTTTCAATCGCACCTATGGCTCGAGAGATTCTGTATCAGGCTAAGAAAATCGAAGAGGTATCGCGCAAGCTTTTGGGGGCTCCCCCACTCTTAGAGCGCTATCACATCGTCACGCCCAACCTCTTACACTTGGCACTAGGATGCGCCTGGACGAAATGCCAGCCTGATTACACTGACTACATATCGCTTGCCTGCTCCGCTTGGTCAAAGGATTCGATGGCTCAACTAGTCAGCGGCGATGCCAGATTTGGACTCTATCTTGACTATGCACCGATCACTTTGGACCAATCCTGCAAAGGGCTGCAAACCATCGAGCTAAAACAATTGCCCAACTTATACCTGTTGGCCCATGAACAACACCCTATATGGAAGTCCGGCAACCTAAGCACAGAGCTTCACCGATACCCCAATTTGGGAGAGCAGCTGGCACTTGGCAACACTTGCACCCAGCCCTGCCTAGAGCGATTAGCGACTTTGGAATCCAATCTTCAAGATGCACAACACTTGTGCTTAGTTCCGATTGTGACACTGAACCTAGTCTGCGAGCTGATGCCTTCGTTGAACGCAGAAACGCTTTCTGTACGACACACAATGAATTATTACCGCCACCGAGCGGTACCCAAGTTGTTTGCTATCGGTCAACCCGAGCAGTTGAAACGATTACAGTCGCCGCTGATAGACACAATTAACTATATGATTTGATGAATTTTATTGATGTGGCACATGGCAAAAACTACGAAGCCCGTGTTTGAATGGAGAGGGCCCTCTTACCAATTTCAGCGCAGTGCATTGCTCCTAGAGGCGATGGGAATACTTTGTAAATCAGGGACGTAATCGTGAATCAAGATCTCGCTAAGCTCGACTATTTTGCACTAAAAACCTTAGTTCTGCTGTATCAGAGCAAGAGCTGCAGCGATGTCGCTGAACAACTGAAAACCTCGCAGCCCAAGGTGAGTCGAGTGTTGAGTCAGTTGCGACAAGCACTGAGAGACGAGTTGTTTGAACGTAGAAAATACGGCTTGGCTCCAAACGATTTTCTGAAGCAACTTATCCCTCAAATTGAGTCGATTCTGCAAGGCTATGAAACGTTAAGCGCTCAGTTGAGTAGCCCGGTAAACAAGCCTGCCCTAAATATCTCAGCGCAAGAGCAAATGGCTCCTTGGCTGCTCAATTCGGTATCCCAAGCGGCACGCGAGCTCAAAATGGAATTTGAGATTAACACTCAACCCTACTCTAGAACTTGCCAAAGCATATTGTCTCAAGGGGTGCTCCACTACACCTTGTCGGTCAACCGAGCACCGAAAGAACTGTATGACAACCTGATCATTCGCGAGCTGAGGCGATTTAGTATTGCCGCTCGAAAAGACCACCCAATCTTTGAGAGTATTCGCTCAGTGGAGGACTTACTTGAATATGGGTTAGTTCTGATTTACCACAGCACCAAGAGCAAACTCAGGCAGCACATTGAAGAGTACGCTCTGTCTAGAGGAATCAGACCTAACATCAAGCTGATGACAGAGAGCCTGAACTTGGCCCTGATGAAAGCGCGCAATAGCGACAACATAGTATTGATTGGTCTTTCAGTGAATCATGATTGCCAGTGCCAACAGTATGGTGAGGGAATTAAATGCATGGACATTTCCGATATCTGGCACGAAAGTAATATTCGTCAAGATCGCATGGAGCGTCGTTTCTTGTATCTTCAGAGCCACGCCAGTAACGATCAAAGGTTAACTCAAACCATAGTCCGTCATCTAAAAGATCCGCACACACCAAAGCACTGATTAGGCGAAGATCTGGGTCAACAAATCAACATTCAACTGTTTACCCCAAGTGCAAATAGTGTCACAGAAATCGCTACTGCAACTTCAAGGGCTAAATAAGCTAGGGGTATAGTGACTCGAGTACAAGCATCAGGGATGAACTATGCGACTGAATCGAGAGTTGTCATCGTTAGACATATCGGTGTTCTTTGTTTTCAAGAAGGTTTTTGAAACGCAAAGCGTGGGTATTGCCGCAAAAGAGTTGGGATTTCAACCCTCTAAGGTGAGTCGCGCATTAGCCGCGCTAAGAGCGGCGCTGGATGACGAGCTGTTTGTACGGCGAAAAGCCGGGCTCACTCCCACACTCACTGCCGCCAATCTTTACGACAACCTGTCACCGGCATTGGCTCAATTCAACACCGCTTTTGACAACATCGATGCTGATACCCACAACACCAAAAAAGTGGCGATACACGTCAGCTCATACTTGATAGCGGCCTTTGCCAATAAACTCAGTCAAACCTGCTGTAATTCGTCGATTAACTCTTCAGACTTCTTGTTACACGAGGTAAACGAGTCTTCGGCGGATCGCTTGCAAAGCGGGGAAGCCGATATCGTCATTTCGCAACAGCCAGTTCACGGCAAAGATATTGAGCACGAACTAATTGGCGAGCAAAAAACCTTGTATGTGATGGCCGCGCCTTCCCACGAAATTTGGCAAGCTGGCGATCCGGGTGATCTAGACAGTCTCGCCAAGTTTCCCTTTATTTACCTATCGAGAGATGGCTTTAACGACCGTATTGACCCGTTTGAATCCTACTGTCGTGAGAACGATATTTTGCTCAGGGAAATATGCAAAGCTAATTCATACGCCGAGTGGATAGCCAATGTCAGCAGCGGCCGTTTTGTGACTTTTGTCGGCTCGCAACAAATCATGCAGCACACGGTAGAGTTTGGTGGCTTCAAAGCGATTGAAATGGCCAAACAAACTGCATCGATACTTCACCAATCGTTAATGATCCCAAGGTTTTACATCAGTTACTCGGCTTCTATGGTGGACACCGGACCCTCGCCTACTCTTGAGTTAGTAAAGAAAGCCTACACGGAACTTGCCGTCAGTTAGTTTCTGATTCGTCTACACCTTGCCCAGCGCCCCATAAGTGGTTAGCGTATATAAAGAAATAAGGTCGAGGTACTTGAGTAAATGATCATTACAACTGAGCGGCTTCAGTATTTATGGGCAGTGGCCGAGTCGGGTTCTTTCTCTGCAGCTGGTCGAAAACTTGGGTATAGTGCGGCCGCGGTGCAACAAGCCATCCAAGCCTTTGAGTTTGACCTAGAAGCGACCCTGTTTGACCGCCAGCCCGGTAAGAAACCTACCTTGACCAAGCTGGGCCAGCATTTATACCTGCAAGCTTTGGAAGTGCTGCCCAAGCTAGAGGGCATGGAAAAGTTCGCCCAAGCCATCAGCGATGGCCAAGAGCCTCAGCTAAGGCTCGCGCTGCATGGCATGACCTTGTTTCCAAAATACCAGCAGGTGTTACTCGAGCTCCAACAAGCGTTCCCCACATTGGACTTGTTACTGTTGGATGCCGATGACGCAGTGCTTTCTTGCGACAAGGCGCGAATTGCCAATCATCCCAGCTCACCTCTGGCTGACATCATTCTTTCGCCTGGACGGCTTCGCAAAGATCACGGCGGCAATGAGAAAATTATCGATAGAATTCAATGGCGAATTGTCGCTGCTAGCAAGCATCCCCTGAGTAAGAGAAGAGGGGTGTTAGGTCAGGAAGATCTAGACCAATACGCTCAACTCTACCCTGTACCCGGCATCATTTTTACCAAAGAACTCACCGAGGGGATCCGCCTCAGTAGCCGTCTCATTCAATACTCGCGCTTTTATCAACTGAAGGAGTTTCTATTGGCTGGGCTTGGCTTTGCGGTGTTTCCAGCGCGTCTGGCACAACCTTATGTCGATAGCGGTGAGTTAAAGTGTCTATCGCTGGATTTTGACGACGGAGAGATCAACTGGGGCGTAGAGCTCGCGTGGGCTCCCAACCTTGGCGCAGCTGGGCGTTGGCTAGTCGACAAGTTAAGTGAGCTACCAAAAGGCTAAAGCATTGCTTTAAGGCGCCAAAGGATCGCAACCTATAGTTTCGGCATAATTAAGTCGTCTCAAATATTCAAATTCATTTAGGAAGCTCGCCCATGAAAAAATCTTTGCTATGCGTCGCCTTGGGTGCTGCTTTGGTTTCGAACCTCGGTCTTGCTACCCCAGCAAGCTCGGCGGTAACCGACAATCCGTATGCCACGGCCCAAGAATTAGAGCTAATGCAGGGCTTTCCTGTCCCTGCAGACAAACAAGTGACCAAAGCCAATGCGCTGCAAACCCCTCCTTTCAACCGTTGGGCTTATCAACACATGCGCATGTTTTACCCAAGCGCAGGTATCCCAGCTGCCGACAAGCCTGTGCCTCTAGACAAGGCTATCGATAGTAAGTTTGCAGCCTCTGTTAAAGTGGCCAATGCCGACGGAGAAATGCGTAGCTTCGATCAATTCATGACCGAAACCTGGGCCGATGCCATTGTTGTCATTAAAGGTGACAAAGTCATCTTTGAAGAGTACCGCAACGGCATGCACTCGAATCAGCCGCACCAAATGATGTCAGTGACTAAGTCGTTTGGCGGCTTGATGGCAATGATGAACATTCACGATGGTCGCTTTAGCGAATCACAAAGGGTTGGGGATATCGTTCCAGAACTCAAAAGCGCAAGCGCGTTTGGCGACGCGACAGTGGGGCAGGTGCTAGATATGACCAACTCCATGGACTTTCGTGAAGACTATGCCGATCCAAGCTCGGGCATTCGAACCTATGGCGCTGTTTTGGGCTGGACTGAAAAACTACAAGGAGTAGATTACCCAACCAATTTGTACGCTTATCTGCAGACGCTGCAAGCACAAAGAGAGCACAAACACGGCGATGTATTCCATTACCAAACGCCAAAAACCGATGTCGTTAACTGGGTCAACAATCGAGTCACCAACCAGTCTTTTCAAGAGGACATGTACAACAAGTTGTGGTCTAAATTGGGGACCGAAGGGGAGACTTATGTGCTACTCGACGACAATGCAACCCTAGTTGCCGGTGGCGGTTTAAATGCCACACCAGCCAATTTGGCCAGATTTGCCACTATGATGCTAAACGATGGTGTCTTTAACGGCGAACAAGTAGTGCCGAAAGCGATTGTGGAGCAACTGGCTGCCGGCGGTGATCGCCAAGCTTTTGCCAACAGCCCGGATGCGTCTGACAACATGCCAGGCAACGAGTGGAGTTATCGCGCTCAATGGTGGGTCAGTCATACCCCAGGTTACGAAGCCTTCACAGCGATTGGTATCCACGGCCAGTGGCTTTACATCGACCGCGAGCGTGATGTTGCGATTGTTAAGGTGTCTTCCGCGCCCGAATCTTTTACTCCGCGTCAGGAACGTTACGACTTAAACGGCCTACGCGCTATCGTTGACTACGTCAGCGCTAACTAACAATCACTGACTCCTAAACATAAAAGCACCGACATCCCTGAACGTCGGTGCTTTTTTATCTTTAAAACTGGGCCAATCGTTGCAGATAGTCTTCGATTTGCCGCTTGGGAACCGTGCTTAGTTTGGATAATTGCTCGAAACTGAGCGTATCCAATTCAGTTCTGCGCTTGATATCACTGAGTAATTCAAGCCATAGATAGGCGGTCATCTGAGCATCGGCGAGCGCTCTGTGAAACACCCCTTCTGTGGGTAATTGCTTGTATTCAACTAAGGTCCCGAGCTTGTGATTCGGGGCGTCTTGAAACACGCGTCTGGAGGTCAGCAGCGAACAACCAAAACTGCCTGAGTAGCTGTGGCCGATGCGCGCAAATTCGGCATCCAAGAACTTGCGATCGAAACTGGCGTTGTGGGCCAACAGATTAAAATCACCAATGAAGTCAGCAAAGCGATGCATCACCTCTTCACATGGCGCCGCGTCGGTGAGCATAGAATTACTGATGCCGGTGTAATCTTCGATGAATCTGGAGATCCGCATTCCAGGGTTCATTAACTCCTGAAACGACTCGACAATCTCACCCTTCACTAGCTTTACCGCACCAATTTCTATGGCTCGATCGCCGCGGTCTGGGGATAAGCCGGTAGTCTCAAAGTCGAGAACGACAATAGTATCAGCGGCAATCTCCACAGGAGTCGGCTCTAACAACATAGGTGGGCCTTAAAACTTCTTAGGTGCATAACCTGTGGCCACTTCAAGCCCAAGCTCGCGTCCTAATGCGGTCATTGGGTGCACAACCACTAAGCCCTTCACTGACTTTTTGAGCTTACCCATGTCGGCTTGCTCTTCCTTAGTCAGTGCGCGATGAAACTTCATTGAAGTGATCGTTTCGCCCTTCGCACTCAGCTGTTTGCTTTGCTTACTTTTGAGGGTATTTATCTTCGCAGTCAGCTTTTTCATTTCCCGCTCAATTTGAGCGATCACATCTAGCTGCTCAGCGCGCTTAGCCGCCGTTAACTTGTGGCGAAACTTATCCAATTGATTATGGGCTTTTTGCAATTCGTCTTTGACGCTCATGGGAAACCTGAGATTAAACATTATGAGGGGGAGTATTGTAGCAGAACCGGCGCAAGATACTGGAACTCTAGTGGCTACTAAGCAGATAGATAGTGGAGGAACAGTACTTCGAATTGTAAGTTACTTTTACCATATCTTGAGATTTTTTGCCGTGATTAAACTCACAACCAAGCTATCTAAAAAACAAATAAACATAATAGATTCATTAGGTTATGCCAATCCTGTTTTTCTCTTTAGACTAACGCCAGAATAACAACCCCACTGATTATCCGTGTATTTAATCGAGGACACCTATGACACAACTCCGCGTTATCACCCTGGCTATCTCCGCATGTCTAACGAGCTCATTTGCCTTGGCCAAAGAACCGATTCAAGTAATTGAGCCAGTGAAGATCACCGAGCCAGAGAAAGTAGAGCTTGGCAAAATGCTGTTCTTTGAGCCGCGATTATCCAAGTCCGGATTTATCTCCTGTAACTCCTGTCACAACCTGTCTCTCGGCGGAGTAGATGCATTAACAACCTCGATTGGTCACGAATGGCAGGAAGGTCCAATTAACTCGCCAACCGTATTGAATGCTGACTACCAACTGGCTCAGTTTTGGGATGGCCGCGCGAAGGACCTAAAAGAACAAGCCGCAGGGCCTATCGCCAACCCTAAGGAGATGGGCTTCACCCACGAGTTAGCGGTAGCGACTGTGGCTTCTATGCCAGCGTACCAGGCTCGCTTTGAAGCAATCTACGGTAAGGATAGTGTCAACATAGACAATATCACTGACGCCATTGCTGAATTTGAGAAGACGTTAGTAACCCCCAACAGTCCTTTCGACTTGTACCTGAAAGGCGATAAAGATGCGATTAGTGCCAGCGCCAAGAGTGGTTACCAGCTATTCAAAGATAAAGGCTGCGCGACCTGTCACAACGGCCCTGCAGTCGGTGGCACCATGTATATGAAGATGGGTCTAATAAATCCGTTCCACACCGATAACCCTGCCGAAGGACGAATCGCAGTGACCGGTAACGAAGCGGATAGAAACGTATTTAAAGTACCGACGCTTCGCAATATTGAACTCACCTACCCCTACTTCCACGACGGCCAAACCTGGACGCTCGAAGAAGCGGTAAACACCATGGCCGACATCCAACTCGCTAAGTCCCTCACCGAAGAGCAAACCGCCGACATGGTCGAGTTCCTCAAATCCTTAACCGGCGAACAACCGCAGATCACGCTACCCATTCTGCCACCATCAAACGCCAACACCCCGCGCCCAGTCCCCTTCGCCAAATAAGCGAAACCAAAGAAAGCGGCCCAAGGGCTGCTTTTTCTTTGTCTGTTTACCAATGCAAGACTACTCTCAAATAAAGAACCCACCACTCCTCTATACGAGTAGGGATTAGGGATTAGCGATTAGCGATTAGCGATTAGCGATTAGCGATTAGCGATTAGCGATTAGCGTCTCTAGTATAAGCTCGAAGAGACCTCACATGGGGGTGACAAATTCGTCGGGAACGAATTTGAACGCACTTTAGTGCGGCCCGTAGGGTGACCTACAAGGAAGTAGGTCATAAGAGGACCGACGCGCTAGTAGCGGCTTTGCAGTTAGCAACGGGCAGGTTCATCTTTCCCTGCGAGGAGCCTGGCGGTGTCCAGGCCTTCGCAGAGCTCAGGCCGTTACGCCGGCGAAGGCCAAACTCTTGGCCTTCTTATTCCCGGCTCCACCCTACTATCACATGGGTCGAACTCGCTTCGCTCGGCTCTTTATTTCCCCATGTGAGAGCACATCATCAAACATCCAATAACGAAAAAGGGCCTCCCTTTCGGGAAGCCCTTTTTCATTATTAGAAGCCTGGCGGTGACCTACTCTCACATGGGGAAACCCCACACTACCATCGGCGCTATTGCGTTTCACTGCTGAGTTCGGAATGGGATCAGGTGGGTCCACAATGCTATGGCCGCCAAGCAAATTTGGTGTGTTCTAAATCAATTCGAAAAAGCTGATAAGTTCAAGCAAATCATTGCCCATATCAAACCCATCTGGGTTGTATGGTTAAGCCGCACGGGTCATTAGTACAGGTTAGCTCAACGCCTCACAACGCTTACACACCCTG
>NZ_NRIR01000009.1 GCF_002282855.1 Paraferrimonas sedimenticola
TCTAATCCATTGGTTAAATGCTCTTTTTGAAGAGCCTATACTATTTTGGCCAAAATACGAACGACCGCTAAGGGCCATACTGAGCCCGTCATACCATCTCTAAAAACCCTTTCATGGTTAATTTCTGCGCACTCAATTAGCCACTAAAGTTCTTTACCGTTGAATCTCTAATTCTGTCTAAGACTATACACCCTGTTGCTCTTAAATTCGTTATTTTCCGCTTCTAGTCTCGCTAGACGATTTCGCTCTAACACTTCCCACTTTCCAACAATGACTCCGCTGACTCTAAGGAATGCATAAATCAATCCTAAGATCGGGATACCATATAGACCAAACAAACCAAATTGAATGTTATCTCTCGTTACAACTGAAATCAGCACAGTGACTAAGGTAACTGTTCCAATGAAGCTCGCAAAATATCCATAGAATTTGAAAAAGTTGCTCATTTGTAGTCCAGCCAAGCCTAATCCATTTGGTTTAAACCTAGCAGACTGCGACACATAATGTTGAATATCGCTTTGGGTAAGTTGGCCCTGAACGGGATGCAATGAACCATCGGAGAGATTGGCTGAATACGAACGGCAACCATGTGCCCGGTCAGTACACAAACTAGCTGGATTCCCAGTCAAGCCGGGAATGACACACGGGAGCGGGCCAACTAAAGCCCGTAGCAACTAGCTGGATTCCCAGTCAAGCTGGGAATGACACGCGGGAGCGGGCCAACACCTCCCAAGCGGAAAAGCTCAATCAACGAGTCAAAAAAACGGGCAGCCCTTAGACTGCCCGTTTCAATTCATTCGCGTATTAATCCCAAAATTTAACCAATCTTGGTCAAACCGCCCATGTAGCTTTGCAAGACTTCTGGGATCTCAATGCTGCCATCCGCTTGCTGGTAGTTTTCCAAGATAGCTACCAGAGTACGGCCAACCGCTAGACCAGAACCGTTCAAGGTGTGCAGAAGCTCTGGCTTCTTGGCACCGACTGGACGGAAGCGAGCTTGCATGCGACGGGCTTGGAAGTCCTGCATGTTCGAGCAAGAGCTGATTTCGCGGTAGGTGTTTTGTGCTGGAAGCCAAACTTCTAGGTCGTAAGTCTTAGCGGCACCAAAGCCCATATCACCGGTACACAGGATCACCTTGCGATACGGCAGGCCCAGCTTTTGAAGAATCACTTCGGCGTGGCCGGTTAACTCTTCTAGCGCTTGCATCGAATCTTCAGGCTTCACCAACTGAACCAATTCCACCTTGTCGAACTGGTGCTGACGAATAAGACCGCGAGTATCACGACCGTATGAGCCCGCTTCTGAGCGGAAGCAAGGCGTATGAGCGGTCATTTTAATCGGTAGTGCTTTCTCTTCCGCAATGGTATCGCGCGCCATGTTAGTGAGCGGCACTTCAGCGGTTGGGATAAGGCTTAAGCCCTGGCCTTCTTCGGTGGCAGGCTTGGTGTGGAACAAGTCTTCGCCAAACTTAGGCAGTTGACCAGTACCGCGCAGGCTGTCGGCGTTTACCAAATAAGGCACGTACATTTCGTCGTAACCGTGCTCTGTGGTGTGAGTGTCCAACATGAACTGAGTCAATGCGCGGTGCAAACGAGCTACTTGGCCTTTCATCACTATAAAGCGCGAGCCGGTTAGCTTAACCGCGTTTTTGAAGTCCAACCCGTCTACGGCTTCGCCTAGGTCAACGTGGTCTTTTACTTCAAAGTCATATGTCTTTGGCTCACCCCAGGTCAGCACTTCAACGTTTTCGTCTTCGTCTTTACCGACCGGTACTTCGTCCGCTGGCAGGTTAGGAATACCGGCAGCAATGTCGTTCAGTTCGGTTTGCAGTTCGCTAAGCTCGGCTTTTTTGGCGTCCAGTTGGTCGCCTAGGTTGGCCACTTCCGCCAGCAAAGGCTGAATGTCTTCGCCACGAGCTTTGGCTTGACCGATAGACTTGGAGCTGGAGTTACGCTTGGCTTGAAGCTCTTCGGTCGCTACTTGCAGCGACTTACGCTTAGCTTCCAATTCGTTTAGACGGCTTACATCCAAAATGTAGCCACGGGTTGCCAATCGTTCGGCGGCGGTTTCAATGTCACTTCTTAGAAACTTTGGGTCCAGCATGGTTATTCGTCTTATCGGTAAAATTCAGTACTTAGGGAGCGATTTAAGCCCCCTGCGAAAATTGGCCTAAGTGTAACAAAAGGGTCTGCTTAACTCAGTACCTTTTTTGCTCGGATGTGTCATCGAGCGCCTGTAATCGCTGCATTTTCTCGGCAATTCGCTTTTCAAAGCCGCGATCGCTGGGTTCGTACAGTCGATG
This sequence comes from Paraferrimonas sedimenticola, assembly GCF_002282855.1. Lineage (GTDB taxonomy): Bacteria > Pseudomonadota > Gammaproteobacteria > Enterobacterales > Shewanellaceae > Paraferrimonas > Paraferrimonas sedimenticola. The sequence goes on from NZ_NRIR01000009.1 coordinate 2,304, forward strand.
TCCGGCCAAATCGGCCGGTAAATACACCTCGCCAGCTGCGTATGCATTGGGTTCGTTGTGAGCGTAGCGATAGCCCTCGCCATGACCAAGGGATTGCATCAGCTTGGTGGGCGCATTGCGCAGATGATGCGGTACTTCTAGGTGATGGGTCTCTTTGGCTAGCTCCAACGCTGCCTTAAATCCGCTGTAGAGTTTGTTGCTCTTCGGCGCACAAGCCAGATACACGGCAGCTTGCGCAATAGCTCGCTCACCTTCAGCAGGTCCGACACGATGAAAACAATCCCACGCATTGAGCGCCACTGTCATCGCCTGAGGATCCGCATTGCCCACGTCCTCAGAGGCAATGGCTAGCAGACGTCGAGCGGCGTTAAGCGGGTCACCCCCGCCCACCAAAATCCGGGCATACCAATACAGCGCCGCGTCAGGATCGCTACCGCGAATCGATTTGTGCAAGGCCGAGAGTAAATCGTAATGGGCATCGCCGCCCTTATCAAACGCCGCCACATTCAAGCCGGACACTTCGGCCAGTTGATCCGAAGTTAACGTATCGCCATCTTCCAGCATGTCGCTAGCCAGCTCCAACAAATTGAGCGACTTGCGCCCATCACCGTTAGCTAGCTTGGCAATCGCACTAAGACACTCGGGCTCAGCCTCGATGTTACGCTTGCCCAAACCACGCTCGCTGTCAGTTAGCGCCTTTTGCAGTAGCGCCACCAACTCAGTCTCGCCTATGGGCTTAATCTGATAGACACGAGCGCGAGACAACAGCGCGTTGTTAAGCTCAAACGACGGATTTTCGGTAGTGGCACCAATAAATACCACTGTGCCGTCTTCGATAAAGGGTAAAAAGGCGTCTTGCTGAGATTTGTTAAAGCGATGCACCTCGTCCACAAACAACAGAGTTTGCTGGCCTTTGGCATCGGCCACTTGCTGGGCATTGGCAATCGCGGCGCGAATGTCTTTCACCCCTGAGGTCACTGCGCTAATTCGCTCCACGTGAGCATCCACGTAGCGGGCAATCAACTCGGCTAAGGTGGTTTTACCGGTTCCCGGTGGCCCCCACAGAATCATTGAATGGCTACGGCCGGCTTCTAGCGCCTTGCGCAGCGGCTTATTCGGTCCAAGCAAGTGCTCTTGCCCTAGGTAGTCCTCTAAGCACACTGGCCGCATTCTCGCGGCCAGTGGTTCAAAGTCCTTGTCAAACGCCAGTCCCAACTCAGGGCCTTTGGTCATCCAGATCCACTCCTTCCGGTAACTCAAACACAAACAGCTGAGGATCAACCGTGCTTTGGTGGGCGCTTAGGCTAAATAACGTGGTATTGCCTTGGGCATCTAGCAGCTCCAAACTCGCTAAGTTATCGCCTTCAAAACACGCTTGCGCGTTTCTGAGTAAACTTGGGTTCGCGCCAGAGAGTAGTTCAGGTTTAGGCTGAATCTGATAACACTGCCCTTGTTGCTCGACTTGGTAATCTTGCCAGGCAGAGCTGTCGGACTGTACTAACAGTGCCATGGGTGAGGCTTGCATGGCTTGGGTCAAGGTCATCACTGACACTTGCTCGATGAATGGGTTGTACACCCACAGGTCGGTACCATCGGCCACAATCAGCGACTCATCAGGCTCGGTGGCGTGCCAGTTAAAGCGATTTGGGATAGCAATACTCAAAGTACCCTTGCCCTGTTGTAGCAATTGACCGTTCACATCCGTTACCTTTTGCTCAAAGGTACTAGTGAACTCGGCATTAGCCTGCATCTGTGCTTGCAGCGCGTCGCGACTGGCGTCATCGGCCAATGCTGACGTGCTAAGGCCAGTAATTGCCAGCCCGGTTAGAATCAGTTTTTTCATTAATCCACTTTGACTGGCGGCGGTGCCAGCACTTCTCGGTTTCCGTTATGGGATGGTGTACTTACGACGCCAGCACCTTCCATTTGTTCAATAATGCGAGCGGCACGATTGTAACCAATCTTAAATTTGCGTTGCACGCTTGAGATAGAGCCGCGACGAGACTCGGTCACAAACATCACGGCTTCGTCGTAGAGAGGATCCGTATCTTCATCGGTTTCAGCGGCCTCGCCAGGCATCAATACCTGCTCGCCTTCGCTTGTACCGGCCAAAATCTCTTCTAAGTAATCCGGCTCTGCCCTTTGCTTCCAGTCGGCCACCACACGGTGAACCTCGTGATCGTCAACAAAGGCGCCGTGAACTCGAACGGGCACACCTGTACCCGGTGGCAAATAAAGCATGTCACCCATACCTAACAGAGTCTCAGCGCCCTGCTGATCCAAAATGGTGCGGGAGTCAATTTTAGACGATACCTGGAAGGCCATACGAGTCGGCACGTTGGCTTTAATCAGACCGGTAATCACGTCTACCGACGGACGTTGAGTGGCCAGAATTAAGTGAATACCTGCGGCACGGGCTTTTTGAGCGATACGAGCTATCAGCTCTTCCACCTTCTTACCAACAATCATCATCATGTCGGCAAATTCATCGACCACCACCACAATCGATGGCATTTTCTCAAGCTTGGTAGGTTGTACCGCCATAGATTCAGTTGGGTTCCACAGCGGATCCATGATGGCCTCGCCCTTGGCTTCGGCCTCGGCAATCTTGGCGTTGTAGCCTTTGAGATTACGCACACCCAATGCCGACATTAACTTGTAGCGACGCTCCATCTCGCCGACGCACCAACGCAGCGCGTTGGAAGCTTGCTTCATGTCGGTTACGACTTCGCACAACAAGTGTGGAATGCCCTCGTATACCGACAATTCCAGCATTTTCGGGTCAATCAGAATCAGACGCACATCTTCTGGGCCACTCTTATACAGCAGCGACACAATCATGGTGTTCACGCCCACCGACTTACCCGAGCCAGTAGTACCGGCCACCAACAAGTGCGGCATCTTGCCTAAATCCACCACCACAGGTTGACCGCCAATATCGGCGCCTAACACCATGGTCAGGTTCGACTTGCTGTCTTCAAAGGCTTTGGTATCCAGCACGTCGCGCATGAACACGGTTTCGCGGAATTTGTTTGGCAGTTCGAGGCCAATCACCGACTTACCAGGGATGACTTCCACTACGCGTACCGATACGGCGGATAAAGCACGCGCCAAGTCTTTGGCAAGACCGGTGATCTTAGACACCTTGATACCCGGCGCTAGATCCAGCTCGAAACGGGTGATCACCGGACCAGGACACACATCCACCACTTGCGCTGTGATATTAAAGTCGAGCAGTTTGGCCTCGACCAAACGCGCCACTTGGTCGAGCTCTTCTTGGCTAATCGGATTCTCGGTGCGATTCGGTACGTCTAACAGGCTAATGTCTGGTAGCGGCGGCATCGCAGGTTTGGCTGACGCTTTTGGCAGTACCACTTGCCCGTCGACAATCTTGGCTTTGCCATCGTCGGCGCTGTCGTCGCTAGGCCAAGGCGCATCTCCGCCATCGCTAAATTTGTTGTCCAATTCATCTTCTAGTGCATCGTCTTTGGCACACTGAGGTAAATCGTCGACAGCAGGCTTTTCGCCAAAGTTGGGTTCGAGACGGTTGGCTTCTAGCTCATCGTTCAAAGAAGACGCCAATACAGGCTCGGCTCGCTTTGTCGTATCTGACGTCGGCTCTCGTCGCTCTTGCTCTTGCGCTTGCGCTTCGCTATCGCGTTTGGCCCTAAAGCGATTGACTATCGACATAAAGCGGCTGGTGTCATCGGTGCCCTCTTCTGCCTTGGCGTCATCCACATTGGCCGCAGGCTCGTCGGTTTGACCATCACCACTAAAGTGCTTCGGAATGCTCCATAACCAAAGGCCGGCCACAATACACCAAGAACCAATCGATTCCACCAGAGTAATCCAAGACACGCCAGTTAGCAGAGTGAATCCTGCGCCAACAAACCACAACAGAATCAGGGTAGTACCTAGCTGGCTGAAGTATGGCAGCATGGTGCTACTGATGACATCGCCAATCACACCGCCAGCGGAGAAGTAATATATGTCGTTGGCATTCATGCTCGCCAACGAGGTCATACCGCACAGCATTAGTAGAAAACCAATGATCCGCAGGCCAACCGCAAAATAATCCACTTCGGCTAAGTGTTTTGGATGACGGAAAATCAACAGGCCCACAGCGATGATGATCGCCGGCATCACCCAGGCAGAGAAGCCCATGATGTAAAACAGGACGTCGGCGACCCAAGCGCCAACGCTACCCGCGTAGTTTTTGATTTCTTCGTTTAGGCTAGTTTGGCTCCAGGCGGGATCGGCGGCGTCAAAGCTGGCAAGGGCAATCACCACGAACGTGGCGGCCAGACCGCAAAAAATAAGCCCGCCTTCTAGAAGGCGTTGTACACCGGATAGTGTTTTTGTTTGTTGTTGGCTCAAACTGTCAACCTCGACCCTGAGTTTGATCTCTGCTGATGCCTAAGATATCAGAGGATTTTGGAAAAATCAGCGCAAAAGCCCAGCAGTAAGCCCAAAGCTAGAGGCTTACCGCACTTTTTGCCGATAACGCGAATAACGGTCTAATCTTCGTTGTTCAGTACTGCAATGTGATTGGTTTGCTTAACCTCTTCCATTACCACATAGGTACGGGTGTCCGATACTGACGGTAGGTTTAGCAAGGTTTCGCTGAGCAACTTGCGATAGGCCGACATGTCGGACACACGAGTTTTTAATAGATAGTCGAAATCACCAGATACCAAGTGACACTCCTGAATATCATCTAAGCTTTGAACCGCACGGTTAAAGCGGTTGAACACTTCTGGGGTGTCGCGATTAAGGGTGATTTCTACGAAGACCAAAAGAGAAGCACCTAAGTAGTGCGGGTTGACCAAGGCGGTATAACCGTTGATATAGCCTTGTTTCTCAAGACGTTTCACGCGCTCAAGGCAAGGAGTAGGACTCAAACCTACGCGCTTTGACAATTCAACGTTTGAAATCCGGCCATCTTTTTGGAGTTCGCTAAGTATATTGCGGTCAATTCTATCCAGATCTTTCACTGGCTTCTTGGCTTGATTGGACATACGTTTATTCTTCTTTTCCCTGTTAAAAAAGCGTTTTGTCTGGCAAATAGGATAATAACAGCAGCAAACACTGCAATTTTGCTCTTATACTAGCATCCTGCGCAGGGTGATACGCCCTGCCCTGATAAAACACTATATAACAAACCGCGCGCCGGTAAAAATTATCTGTGAGGCAAAAAAATGATCATTGGTGTACCAAAAGAAATCAAAAACCACGAATATCGTGTCGGCATGGTGCCAGCAAGTGTTCGCGAACTGATTCAACGTGGCCATCAGGTACTAATCGAAACTAAAGCTGGTAACGGTATTGGCTTTAGCGACGAAGACTATCAAAACGTAGGCGCGGACATCATTGATACCGCCGCGGAAGTGTTCGCCAAGGCGGATATGATTGTTAAAGTTAAAGAGCCTCAAGCGGTTGAACGCGCCATGCTGCGCAAAGACCAAATCCTGTTTACTTATCTACACTTGGCCCCTGACCTACCACAAACTCAAGAGTTGGTAGATAGCGGCGCTGTGTGTATTGCTTACGAAACCGTAACCGATAACCGCGGTGGACTTCCTCTGCTTGCGCCTATGTCCGAAGTGGCTGGTCGTATGTCAATCCAAGCCGGCGCACAAGCGCTTGAAAAGTCACGCGGTGGTCGTGGCATGCTACTTGGCGGCGTACCGGGTGTTGAGCCTGCCAAAGTGGTCATCATTGGTGGTGGTATGGTAGGCCGCAACGCTGCACAAATGGCAGTGGGCATGGGCGCTGATGTAACCATTCTTGACCGCAACATCGACGTGCTACGCGCACTGAACGTTCAGTTCAACAACACTGCCAAAGCGGTTTACTCAACCGCTGATGCCATTGAAAAGCACGTGCTAGAAGCCGACTTGGTGATTGGCGGCGTACTGATCCCAGGTGCTGCTGCTCCTAAGCTGATTACTCGCGAGCACATTGCCAACATGAAGCCAGGTGCAGCGATTGTGGACGTAGCCATTGACCAAGGTGGTTGTGCTGAGACTTCTAAGGCAACCACTCACCAAGACCCAACTTACATCGTTGATGAAGTGGTTCACTACTGTGTGGCTAACATGCCAGGTGCGGTTGCACGCACTTCAACTTTCGCGCTTAACAACGTGACTCTACCTTACATCATTCGTCTAGCCGACCAAGGTTACAAGACCGCACTGAAATCCGATGCGCATTTGATGAATGGTTTGAACGTAATGCACGGTCATATCACCTGCAAAGAAGTTGCCGAAGCCCACGAAATGGCCTTTGTTGACCCAAACAGCTTGTTCTAAGTAGGGTTTAACGAACAAAGGGAAGCGCTTGCTTCCCTTTTTGTTATCAGCACATTCGATTTTTCGCATGCCGCTTTGCTTTACCCCACCTAAGGATTTCCTTAGAATTCGAGCCAGTTTAATTTAAAAGGATTGCCACAAGGCGAATAGCACCATGAGCGATGTTAAGCACTTTCCCCTTTTGATCTTGGGTTCCGGCCCTGCAGGATACACAGCTGCAGTTTACGCAGCTCGCGCCAACCTAAATCCAGTGCTGATCACTGGGATGCAGCAAGGCGGCCAATTGACCACCACTACCGAAGTGGAAAACTGGCCGGGCGATGCCGACGACCTGACCGGTCCACTGCTGATGGAACGCATGCAAAAGCACGCCGAGAAGTTTGATACCCAAATTATCTTTGATCACATCAACGAAGTGGACTTGCAACAGCGTCCGTTTCGTTTAAAAGGCGACAATGGCGAATTCACCTGTGATGCGCTGATTATTGCCACCGGTGCGTCAGCCATGTACTTGGGCCTAGAGTCTGAAACCGCCTTCATGGGTAAAGGCGTATCAGCCTGTGCTACCTGTGACGGTTTCTTCTACCGTAACCAAAAGGTTGCCGTGGTTGGTGGTGGTAACACCGCTGTTGAAGAAGCGCTATACCTGAGCAACATCGCCTCAGAAGTTCACTTGGTGCACCGTCGCGACACCTTCCGCGCCGAGAAAATCCTAGTAGACCGTGTGATGAAAAAGGTCGAGGAAGGCAAGATTATTTTGCACCTAGACCAAACCTTAGACGAAGTCTTGGGCAACGACATGGGTGTTACTGGTGTTCGATTGCGCCACAAAGCCGATGACTCGCTCAGCGAGCTAGAGGTCGCAGGTGTATTCATTGCCATTGGTCACAAACCAAACACCCAAATGTTTGAAGGCCAACTGGAAATGGACAATGGCTATCTGATTGTAGAAAGCGGACTGCGTGGTAACGCCACTCAGACCAGCATTGAAGGCGTATTTGCCTGTGGCGATGTGATGGACCAAATCTATCGCCAAGCGGTAACCAGTGCCGGTAGTGGTTGTATGGCCGCCCTAGACGCTGAGCGTTACCTAGAGAAACAAAACGCCTAAACTCTACAGAGTCTTGTAAAGCCCTCAGGCCAAGGTCTGGGGGTTTTGTCTTTTTAAGGAATGGTCCTTGTCACCAATGTCTTTGCTGAAACTCCAAATTGTCACCGCGCTGTTGACTATCAGTGTGCTGCTCGGTGGTTGTGGCTATGTTGCTGTTAAATCGGACATGCAATTGGCCGGTGGCCATTATCCGCAACAACAGCTTGAGTCTCGCGAGTTTGGCCTGCTGGTGTGGAATATTCACAAAGAAACCGGACAGCGACAATTTCAGCAAGAGTTCCTTCAATCGATTGTGGCGCTCGAGCCAGATTTTGTGCTACTGCAGGAAGTCGACCTATCGGTGGAGAGTCGCGCTTGGTTTAGCGAGCTGACTCAGTACGGCTGGGAATATGTGGCCAATCTGTATCAGCCTGAGTTTGATAGCTACTCAGGGGTACTCACTCAAGCCAAAGTCCGCCCGGATATGCGTTTGGCCCGATTGACCAGCATTACCGAACCCATCACGGACACGGCCAAGCCCACCTTAATCACTCGCTACCCGATTGCCGGCAGCGATCAAAGCTTAGTGCTGGTAAATTTACACGGAATTAATTTTCAACTGACGCTCAAAGCGTTTGAGCAGCAACTGGGTAAGGTGCAAGAGTTGTTGGGCGGCCATCTAGGTCCGGTGATCATCGCTGGTGATTTCAACTCTTGGAGTCCGCAACGGTTGCAGTTTTTAGAGGAATTACGTGGCTGGATGTCACTGGCGCAAGTGGATTTTGGCGAGCAGCAAACCGAGTTGGCATCCTTTATGGGTTATCCGCTAGACCATATCTTTTACAGCGAGAACTATTTGGAACTGATACCCAACAGCGCCCATGTTCACAGCAATCTAGAGTCTTCTGATCACCGCGCCATGAGCGCTCGCTTTCACTTGAAAAATCTCGACTAATTACATCGCCTTATCGACGCGAACATATCCAGTGAGATACACCACGCGAACCTCATCACCGGCCTTAAACACCATGCCCGGATCATAGTCTTGCATGATCATAATGCTTTGGCCTGAGTCTTGTTTAACCATCAACTCCACCAACTTATGACGCACCTTGTAATGGCTGGGATTGGAGCGGTTGGCAATCGAACCACCGGCAATTGCACCAAGTACCGTGGCAACGTCTTGTCCATAACCTCCGCCGAACTGAGCACCAATAATGCCGCCGAGCAAGGCGCCGCCAAAGGTCTTCCAGCCTGAGTTGCGATCGCGTACCAACTCTTCTTTGGTCACAGTGCGAACCGACTCAATTGAGCCGTACTCGACTTTTTGTACCGGAACCGCTTGGTTGCGGTCATAAGCCATACTGCTAGTTGCTGATAAACTGAGCATTAGGCCCATCAGAATGGCCACAAAAATAGAGCGAGTCATACCTACCTCCTAGCTTTAGCTCAGTAGCATAATACCCTATGCAACCGCCCTTGCGAATTGGCAACCGCTGAACCCTAGCTTACAATGAATCGAAAAGTCGTTGGAGTTGTTCCCCATCAACCATCAGATCTACTACCTTCACGAAGAGGAGCTGGGCTTTCCCTGCCCGACCACTGCGGTTCGAGAACCCAATGGCTTATTGGCCATCGGCGGTGACTTGTCGCCCGATAGATTAATGGCAGCCTACTATAACGGTATCTTTCCCTGGTTCAACGAAGGCGACCCGATCCTGTGGTGGTCTCCCACCCCAAGGGCCGTGTTTCACCCAGCCGATTATCGCCCATCGCGCTCACTTGCTAAGTTGTACCGAAAGCACCCTTGGCGCTTAACCGTCAATCGCAGTTTTGATGAGGTGATTGATGCCTGCGCCGAGCCCAGAGCCAACGAGCCTGAGACTTGGATTCATCCGGCCATGATCCAGGCGTACCGTCAGCTACACCGACAAGGACACGCTCACTCTGTCGAAGTTTGGTTAAACGATGAGCTGGTCGGTGGCCTTTACGGCATCTGCGTTGGACGAGTCTTCTGCGGCGAGTCCATGTTCCACCGAGTCAGTGGTGCCTCAAAAATTGCCTTTTGGCAGGCTATGCGCCTTTTTCACAACTTGGGCATTGAGCTGGTGGACGCGCAACTAGAGAACCCTCATCTGATGAACCTAGGTGCGGAATTAGTGACGAGAAATCAATTTCTTAGCGAGCTCAAGCGCTATCGCGACAAATCGCTTCCCGAACTCAGTTGGATACCCCGCAGCTTGATCGCATAATTCCTGCTCGACCGCGCGATACAGACCTTTTCTCAACTATGGGTTATGCTTTACACAGAGGGTCAAATGTTGCATCATAGCGGCGTTTTTTATTTTGAATCAGTTTAAGAATTAACGGGAAGTCCACGCAAAATGGCGAAAGAAGACAGTATTGAGATGCAAGGCACCATTCTAGAAACCTTGCCCAACACCATGTTTCGGGTAGAACTAGAAAACGGCCACGTAGTTACCGCACACATCTCAGGTAAAATGCGCAAAAACTACATCCGCATTTTGACTGGCGACAAAGTCACAGTACAACTTACTCCATACGACTTGAGCAAAGGCCGTATCGTATTCCGCGCGCGCTAATCCCGAGCTGCACCGAATGCCAAAAAGCGCTTACTGAATAAGCGCTTTTTTTGTGTCCGCTAAAAAGCCCTAAAAAGACACTGTTCTACTTTACCCCAGGCGTAAAAAAGCGGCGCTAGCGCCGCTTTAAATCTAACCTAGAAACATTCAGATATTAGCTCGAAGAAGGTGTTTTCTCTGGCGCCTTTTTAGCGACATACTCTAGGGTTAGCCCTTCATCGTCAACGCCTACATTGACATCACCACCTTGAGTCAGCTCGCCAAATAGGATCTCGTTGGCCAGTGGCTTCTTGAGGTTTTCCATGACAATCCGAGACATGGGTCTGGCACCCATGGACTTGTCGTAACCTTTTTCTGCAAGCCAGGTTCTGGCTTCATCGCACACGTGCAAGGTCACTCGTTTGTCGTCCAACTGGGCTTGTAGTTCAACCAAGAACTTGTCCACCACTTTGGCAATCACAGTCATATCAAGATGATTAAACCAAACAATGCCGTCTAGGCGATTGCGGAATTCCGGGGAGAACACTCGGTTAATTTCACTCAGCGCATCATGAGAGTGGTCTTGCTGCTGGAAGCCTATGGACTTGCGCACCGTTTCTTGAACACCGGCGTTGGTGGTCATCACTACAATCACGTTGCGAAAATCCACTTTTCGACCGTTGTTATCGGTTAAGGTGCCGTGATCCATCACTTGCAGTAGCAAGTTGTAAATGTCGGAATGGGCCTTCTCGATTTCGTCGAGTAGCACCACTGAGTGCGGGTTCTTAATCACCGCATCGGTGAGTAAGCCACCTTGGTCAAAGCCCACATAACCAGGAGGCGCACCAATCAAACGCGACACAGTATGCGACTCCATGTACTCGGACATATCAAAGCGCAGCAGCTCGATGCCCAGCGCTTTGGCCAGTTGCGAGGTAATCTCCGTTTTACCGACACCGGTGGGCCCTGCAAACAAGAAGCTGCCCACAGGCTTGTCTTCACCGCCCAAGCCTGAGCGAGACAGTCGAATCGCAGAGGTTAAGCTGTCGATGGCCTTGTCTTGACCAAATACCACCATTTTCAGGTTGCGGTCTAGGTTCTTCAACAGTTCTACATCGGACGCCGACACTGACTTTTCAGGGATCTGCGCCATCTTAGAGATGATGCTCTCAATGTCGTGCTCGCCAATGTTTTTCTTGCGCTTACCTTGCGGTAACAAGGCCACGCGAGCCCCTGCCTCATCGATAACGTCAATGGCTTTATCGGGCAATTGACGCTCGTTGATGTACTTAGCCGCCAATCGCGCCGCTGCCGACATGGCCGATGACGAATATTTAACACCGTGATGCGCCTCGTACTTAGGCTTGAGGCCCATAAGGATTTTGGTGGTCTCGGAGATGCTTGGCTCTTTGATATCCACCTTTTGAAAACGACGAGCCAAGGCGCGATCTTTTTCAAACACGCCCTGATACTCGTGATACGTGGTCGATCCTATGCAGCGCAACTGACCGTTGGACAACAGAGGTTTTAGTAGATTAGAGGCGTCCATCATGCCGCCAGAAGCCGCACCTGCACCAATAATGGTGTGGATTTCATCGATAAACAGAATCGCGTGCTTGTCCTGTTGCAGCTGCTTTAACACGCCCTTGAAGCGCTTCTCAAAATCACCTCGATACTTGGTACCGGCCAACAGACCACCCAGGTCTAGCGAATAAATGATCGCATCTTGCATTACCTCAGGGGCTTCGCCGTGAACGATTCGGTAGGCCAAACCTTCAGCAATCGCAGTTTTACCCACGCCTGCTTCACCCACTAACAGAGGGTTATTCTTGCGGCGACGACACAGGACCTGAATGCAGCGCTCCATCTCATTGTGACGGCCGATTAGCGGGTCGATGTGACCATCTTTGACCAGTTGGTTGAGATTGGAGGAGTATTGGCTGAGCGGGTTATCCGCTTCGTTGACTTGAGTCGCTATCTCTTCGTCGGCTTCGGCGTCGTTAGACGGGCTGTCGTGCTTGGCCACGCCGTGAGAGATGTAATTCACCACATCGAGACGGTTGATGTCGCTGCGGCGCAAGATGTACACCGCCTGACTTTCTTGTTCGCTAAAGATGGCCACCAACACGTTGGCGCCATTGACTTCGTTTCGTCCCGAGGATTGGACGTGAAACACAGCGCGTTGCAATACCCGCTGAAAGCCCAGGGTTGGCTGAGTTTCTCTTTGTGAGTCTTCCGCAGGAATGATTGGCGTTGTCTGTTCGACAAATTCGGTGATTTCTGCCTTTAACTTGGCAATATTCGCCCCACAGGCATCGAGCGCTTCTACCGCCTCAGGATTTTCTAGCAATGCTAGCAGCAAGTGCTCTACCGTCATAAATTCATGACGAGCATCGCGCGCCTGTTGAAAAGCCGCGTTCAAGGTCAGTTCGAGTTCTTTATTTAGCATGGCACCCCCAAGTGTCGCTTATGCATCCGTTGCCGCTACCCTTTTTCCACTGAACACAATAAAGGGTGCTGATTCTCTCTGGCATACTGGTTAATTTGCATAGCTTTTGATTCTGCAACGTCTTTACTATAGACCCCACAGACCGCTTTGCCTTCATTATGAACCGTAAGCATAAGCTGCACGGCTTGTTCTTCGCTCATGACGAAGAATAAACGCAATATCTCGACAACGAAGTCCATCGGCGTGTAATCATCGTTGTTCAAAATAACTTTATACATCGGAGGTGGTGCAAGGACTTCCTTTTCAACAACCAACTCTTTTGCAAAATCAAAGTCGTTCTCTTGGCCCATGGATTTAGCTTAGCCTCTCATTTTTGGGTTTGCTAATTGGATTGTACCCAATAAATAAATGTTAGAAAGATGTTAATTAATTCTTGACAGATTAAGAACATGCTTACATTCTGGTATTTGAGTGATCGATATCAATGAATCGAACTCTCACATAATACTGGGAAGGATAGCGAATAAGGAAGCAGAAGTATGGCAATGGGCACTGTGAAGTGGTTCAACAACGCCAAAGGTTTTGGTTTTATTTGTCCAGAAGAAGGTGGCGATGATGTGTTTGCACATTATTCAACCATTCAAATGGAAGGCTATCGTACGTTGAAGGCCGGCCAGCCTGTGAACTACGAAGTCGAGCAAGGACCAAAAGGCATGCATGCCTCTGAGATTAGTCCTGTTAAATAAAAATCGATTCGACGAATCGCTTTTTATTTAAAAACTGAAAAAGGCAACCGCAAGGTTGCCTTTTTGTTTGCTTCTGTCATTGCCGCTTTGGCCTGTCATCCCTGTCATCCCCAGCTCTACTGGGGATCCATCCAACCGCTAGTGGCCTTTGGTTAGATCCCCTCCTTCGAGGGGATGACGATGGCCAGTTCGCTGGGATGACGGTTTTGTAAACCGATGCGATGACGTTTCAACTTAGAAGTTGTCGATTATCGCATCGCCAAACTCAGAGCAAGACAGCAAAGTCGCATCGTCCATCAAACGCTCAAAGTCGTAGGTCACAGTCTTGGCAGCAATCGCGCCTTCCATGCCTTTAACCACTAGGTCAGCGGCTTCGGTCCAACCCAAGTGACGCAGCATCATTTCCGCAGACAGGATAAGCGAACCTGGGTTTACTTTGTCCTGACCGGCGTACTTAGGCGCAGTACCGTGAGTCGCTTCGAACAGAGCCACACCGTCACCGATGTTAGCGCCTGGTGCGATACCGATACCACCAACTTGAGCCGCTAGCGCATCAGAGATGTAGTCACCGTTAAGGTTCATGGTAGCAATCACGTCGTACTCAGCAGGACGAAGTAGGATTTGCTGCAAGAAAGCATCAGCAATCACGTCTTTAACAACGATAGTCTTGCCGGTTTTTGGATTCTTGAAGGTACACCATGGACCGCCTTCTAGAAGCTCAGCGCCAAACTCTTTTTGAGCCAGCTCGTAGCCCCAGTCTTTAAAGGCACCTTCGGTAAACTTCATGATGTTACCCTTGTGTACCAGAGTCAGACTGTCGCGATCGTTGTCGATACAGTACTGAATGGCAGAGCGAACCAAACGCTCGGTACCTTCTTTAGATACTGGTTTAATGCCGATACCACAGTCTTTATCGAAACGGATTTTGGTAGCGCCCATTTCGCTTTTCAAGAAATCGATAACTTTATCGGCTTCGGCAGTACCGCCTTGGAATTCAACACCTGCATAGATGTCTTCCGAGTTTTCGCGGAAGATAACCATGTCGGTTAGCTCAGGTTGCTTAAGTGGGCTTGGGGTACCTTTGTAGTAGCGTACTGGACGCAAACAAACGTACAGGTCTAGCTCTTGACGCAGGGCTACGTTCAAAGAGCGAATACCGCCGCCAACAGGCGTAGTCAGAGGACCTTTAATTGCAACACAGTACTCTTTAACCGCAGTCAGAGTTTCTTGTGGCAACCAAGTGTCTGCACCGTAAACTTGAGTGGCTTTCTCACCAGAGTAAACTTCCATCCAGTGGATTTTACGCTCGCCGTTGTAGCTGCGCTTAACCGCTTCGTCGATCACTTTGATCATTGGAGGGGTAACATCAACACCGATACCATCGCCTTCGATGAAAGGAATGATAGGGTTGTTTGGTACGTTCAAACGGTTGTCCGCGTCTAAGGTAATCGCCTGACCTTCGCTTGGTACGACTAGCTTACTTTCCATTGTGTTCTCCTTATTTCCCAGGTCTACTGATGCGACTTGGATCACAGTCTGGCCACACTATAGAGCATATGAGTAACGCTTGGAAACGCCTGTTCGCTGAAATTTTCAACAATCAGTGGTTAAAAACTGACATTTTTGTCATATGACAATTAAGGAGTCGTCTGTTTTGCTACTCACACCCGCCAAATTTACATAGAATCGAGCCACTAGCCGTGCACTTGTATCAATGAGAAGTCGATGAGTCGTTTTTTAAGTCGAGATAAGCGTTCAACCAAGGATAAGCGAAGCAACGCCGAGTCCAAACGCCGCCCTGCTCGACGCAGCCCGTCTAAAGGACAAAAGCCCAGCGGCCCAAGTCAGGTGGTACTGTTTAACAAACCCTTTGACGTACTTAGTCAGTTCAGCGACGAGCAGGGCCGTCAGACTCTCAAAGACTTTGTGCCAATTGCCAACGTTTATCCCGCCGGCCGCTTAGACAGAGATAGCGAAGGCCTAATGCTGTTGACCAATGACGGTCGACTGCAGGCCAAATTAACCCAACCAGGCAAAAAGACTTGGAAGACCTATTGGGTGCAAGTCGAAGGCGCCCCTACTGCAGACGATCTGCAAAAGCTCATCGATGGAGTTGAGCTCAAAGACGGCCCCACCCTGCCGGCTCGCGTGAAATTGATCAGCGAGCCCAAAATCTGGCCGCGAAATCCGCCAATTCGCGAGCGCCAATCCATTCCCACTAGCTGGTTAGCCATTAGCATCTGCGAAGGGCGCAACCGCCAGGTTAGACGCATGACCGCCCACATAGGCTTTCCCACGCTACGCCTGATTCGCGCTCAAATCGGCCAGTACAAACTTGGCGATCTAGCCAACGGTGAATATCGCGTTCTGCCGACCTCGGAATCCAAAGGCTAGCGGGTCTAGCCCTTGGCTTGGGTGCCGTGGTAGAATGTGCGCCCTCAAATTTTGGTTCAACGATTCTGGAATCTATGTCGTCAAACTCTGATATTAAAGTCATTGTCGGAATGTCCGGCGGTGTTGACTCATCTGTATCTGCCTACTTGTTGCAACAACAGGGCTACCAAGTCGAAGGTCTGTTCATGAAGAACTGGGAAGAAGACGACACGGATGAATACTGCGCCGCCGCAGAAGACTTGGCCGACGCTCAAGCGGTTTGCGACAAGCTAGGTATCGAATTGCACACGGTAAACTTTGCCGCCGAGTATTGGGACAATGTGTTTGAGTACTTTTTACAAGAGTACAAAGCCGGTCGTACCCCAAACCCGGACATCATGTGCAACAAGGAAATCAAATTTAAAGCCTTCTTGGAATTCGCTGCAGAAGCCCTCGGCGCTGACTACATCGCCACCGGCCACTATGTGCGTCGTCGCGAGCAAGACGGTCAATTCCAAATGTTGCGCGGCTTGGACGGCAACAAAGACCAAAGCTACTTCTTGTACACCCTAAGCCACGAGCACGTCGCTCAAACGCTGTTTCCTGTGGGTGAGCTTGAGAAGCCAGAAGTACGCGCCATTGCCGACAAGCTAGGCTTGATCACCGCGGACAAAAAAGACAGCACGGGTATCTGTTTCATCGGCGAACGCAAGTTCACCGACTTCTTAAAGCAGTACCTGCCTGCTCAACCTGGTCCAATTGTCACGGTTGATGGCGAAACCATTGGTGAGCACCAAGGTCTGATGTACCACACCCTAGGCCAACGCAAAGGCTTAGGCATTGGCGGTCTGAAAGATGCGGGCGAAGCCCCTTGGTACGTGGTGGATAAAGACATGGACAACAATCATCTGATCGTTGGACAAGGCGCCAACCACCCTCGCCTGATGTCTGTGGGCATGATGGTCAATCAACTGCACTGGGTTAACCGCGATGCCATTGAAAATGGCGCCGTGCTTTCGGTGAAAACTCGCTATCGCCAAAAAGACGTGCCTTGTCGCGTGGAAGTGGTATCTGATGACACCATTAAGGTACACTTCGACAGCCCTGTAGCGGCAGTGACCCCAGGTCAATCGGCTGTGTTTTACAAAGACGAAGTTTGTTTGGGCGGCGGCATAATCGACAGCCTCATCAAGGAATAAAGGCATGCAATACGACATTCAACAACAGCGCTGTTTGGCTTTTTCCGCTGTTTGTCAGTGTCTGCGACTGGTGCAAGAGGTTGCTCGCAAAGGGTCTGCGGACGACGAGGACATCAGTCGCGCCTTATCACCGATTGTGGTTACCGATCCTGATAACCTAGACGACATTTACGGCTCGCCGCGGGAGTTGACCCTAGGTCTGCAAACTATGATCCACCAACTCGGCGATCAAAAACGCAAAGACCTAGAGGTGACCCGTTATTTGGTGGGCATCTTGGCGCTAGAGCGCAAGTTAGTCGCTCGCAATGGCCAACTGGGCCTGCTAGCGCAACGTATCGACCAAGTGAAGCGTCAACTCAATCATTTCAGCATTACCGACAGCCAAGTGATTGCCAATTTGTCTGGCATTTATGTGGATGTCATTAGCGACTTGGGCCCTAAGATCCAAATCACGGGCAATCCTAATCAGTTGCAACAGACTCATAATCAACAAAAAATCCGCGCATTGCTGTTAGCAGCGATGCGCAGCGCCGTACTTTGGCGACAACTTGGGGGCAAGCGCCGACATTTGGTGTTCTCCCGCAAGTCATTAATTCAAAGCGCGCGCAGTTTACTCATTCAATAAATCGGCTTTACTCAAGGAGCATTTAATGGAACTTTCCGCACTGACCGCCGTCTCTCCTGTTGACGGTCGCTATGGCAGCAAAACCAAAGCGTTACGCGATATCTTTAGCGAATACGGTCTGATCAAGTTTCGTGTTGAAGT
Organism: Paraferrimonas sedimenticola; assembly: GCF_002282855.1. Classification (GTDB taxonomy): domain Bacteria; phylum Pseudomonadota; class Gammaproteobacteria; order Enterobacterales; family Shewanellaceae; genus Paraferrimonas; species Paraferrimonas sedimenticola. Next base: position 19,820 of record NZ_NRIR01000009.1, read on the forward strand.
GGAAGTTAACTGGCTAAAACTGCTATCTAGCTGCCCAGAAATTAAGGAAGTCCCTCCGTTTTCAGAAGCCGCCCTTGCGCAACTGGATGCGATTAAAGACCAGTTCAGCGAAGAAGACGCTGCTCGTGTAAAAGCCATCGAAGCCACCACCAACCACGACGTAAAAGCGGTTGAGTACTTCATTAAAGAAAAATTTGGTGCCAACGAAGAGCTAAACGCCGTTTCTGAGTTTGTTCACTTTGCCTGTACCTCAGAAGACATCAACAACCTGTCCCATGGTCTGATGCTTGCCAACGCTCGCGAGTCTGTGGTTTTGCCGTACTGCAACCAATTGGTTGACGCCATTGCCGGACTTGCGGTTCAGTATCGCGAAATTCCGCTGATGTCTCGTACTCACGGCCAGCCAGCCTCTCCAACCACTTTGGGCAAAGAAATGGCCAACGTGGTAGCGCGCTTGCGTCGCCAAGTGAAGCAAATCGAGCAAGTGGAAATCTTGGGTAAAATCAACGGCGCCGTAGGCAACTACAACGCTCACTTGTCAGCCTACCCAGAAGTAGACTGGCACGCCCTGTCTGAGCGCTTTGTGACCTCACTAGGCCTGACCTGGAACCCGTACACCACTCAAATCGAACCGCACGATTACATCGCCGAGCTATACGATGCCATCGCGCGCTTTAACACCATCATCATCGACTTTGACCGTGACATCTGGGGCTACATTGCACTGGGTCACTTCAAGCAAAAAACCGTTGCAGGCGAGATTGGTTCATCAACCATGCCGCACAAGGTTAACCCAATCGATTTCGAAAACTCAGAAGGCAACTTGGGTATCGCAAACGCGGTTATGCAGCACCTAGCGTCTAAACTGCCGGTTTCTCGTTGGCAGCGCGACCTGACTGACTCAACCGTACTGCGCAACTTAGGTGTGGGCATTGCTCACGCGGTTATCGCCTATCAAGCGACTCTAAAAGGCATCAGCAAGCTTGAGCCAAACGAGAGCAACACGGTATCTGAGCTAGACCAGAACTGGGAAGTACTGGCAGAGCCTGTACAAACCGTTATGCGTCGCTACGGTATTGAGAAGCCATACGAGAAGCTAAAAGAGCTGACTCGTGGCAAGCGTGTTGACGCCCAAGGCATGGCTGAGTTCATCGACAACCTAGAGCTTCCAGAAGACGTGAAGGTTGAGCTTAAGAAAATGACTCCGATGAACTACATCGGCCAAGCGGTTGAGCTGACGGATAAGCTGTAAGCTTTTCGTTCGTCATTCCCGCGGTCCCAGCTCGTCATTCCCGCGGCCTTCAGCTTGTCATTCCCGCGAAAGCGGGAATCTAGCCAGTTGCTATTAGCCGCTAGGTAGATTCCCAATCGAGTTGGGAATGACGGTAGTCACTGCGTCAGGAATGACGGTAGTCGCCAAGTTAGCAATGACGATAGAATCAAAAAAGCCCTCGCAACTGCGAGGGCTTTTTAATGAATGCAATCAAACTATTAAGCGGTTTCGTTAGTCCACACTTTCTCATCTTCGTACAGCTCGTACAATCCCTGTGCTCGAGATACCAGCAACTGAGCGAACTGAGCTTGGGTTGGATCTTTCACAGCGCCACTGTCTACCAAGTTTTGCGCCTTAAGCTGCCACTGCAAGGAGAAGTAACGCATGGCTTCACGTGCGTCCTGCGCCGCTTTTACTTCAACGCAGTCAGTTGGCACATCACCTGAGATCACCCAATAGTCGCCTTTTGGTGCGCTGGCTTTTAGCTTCCACACGGCAACTAGCGGTGCCAAAAACCGGCTTTCGTCGACTTTGACTGTATCGGGAACAATGCCCTTTTCGGCGAGGAAACGGTTGGCTTTTTGAAATTGTTCGCGGGCCCATTGAGCTTCTTGTTCGGCATTTTCAATGCTAGGGGTGTTTTCTTGAGTCATTTTTTTCTTACCACCTGAAAATCGTCTAGCCACTCTACTTGCCGAAATCCACAATGGCAATAGTCTGATTACAAACTGACCTACTCCGCTCGAGCCCAGTGTTAATGGGCTAACTGGTAAGAGTGCCCTTCTTCAAAAGTTTTGGGTAGAATCCGCAGCGGAAAGAAAAATTGCCAACTTGATCACACTTTTTTACGCCCTAAGGATTGGGCTAGTTCGGCGGCTTTGATAAGGTTGCCGCAAATCAATGAGAAAGCCGCAGTTAAAGACGGCTCAAAGCAGAAATTTGGAGACTAACTAGTGACAGTTTTTAATCACGTGTCCTTCGACAACCACGAGCAATTGGTATTTTGTCAGGACCCAGAAACTGGGCTTCGCGCTATTATTGCCGTGCACGATACTACCCTAGGTCCAGCCGTGGGTGGTTGTCGCATGTGGAACTACGAGTCCGACGAAGAGGCCATTAACGACGTACTGCGCTTGAGCCGCGGTATGACTTACAAGAACGCACTAGCTGGCTTGGATTTTGGTGGTGGTAAGTCAGTAATCATGGCTGACCCTCGCACCAAAGATCGCGAAGCCCTGTTTCGCGCTTTTGGTCGCGCCGTTCACAAACTTGGCGGTTCTTACTACTCAGCAGAAGACGTAGGCGTTACCACCAAAGACATTATGATTGCCCACCAAGAGACTCCGTACATGGCGGGTCTAGAAGGCAAATCTGGTGACCCATCGCCATTTACCGCTTACGGTACCTACATGGGCATTAAAGCCGCCGTAGAACATCACCTGGGCCATAAAGACCTAAAAGGTCTGAAGGTATCAGTACAAGGTGTTGGCCACGTAGGCTACTACTTATGCCGCCACTTACACGAAGCCGGTGCTGAGCTTATCGTAACCGACATCAACACCGAATCTCTTGACCGCGTGGCTACCGAGTTTGGTGCTAAAGTGGTGGGTCTGGATGAAATCTACGCTCAAGACGTTGACGTTTATGCCCCTTGTGCGCTGGGTGCGACCATTAACGACACCACAATTCCGCAAATCAAAGCCAAAGTTATCGCCGGTTGTGCCAACAACCAGTTGGCCGAAAAACGTCACGACGAAGTTCTGAAGAATCTGGGCATCCTGTATGCCCCGGATTACGTGATCAACGCAGGCGGTATCATCAACGTATACTTTGAGCGCGATTACTGTGCCGATAAATCTAAAGCCAAGGTCGCTGAAATCTACAACACTTTGACTAAGATTTTCGACCAAGCCAAAGCCGAAAACCGTCCTACCGGTGAAGTGGCTGATGAAATGGCTCGCAGCATCATTGCTGACGCCCGTGCCAACGGCTAATTAGCCCATTAATGGCGGTCGCAACAGCGGCCGCTATTCAGCTTCAAATTCCCCGACAAAGATTTGCACCTAAGTCCGATTAGCGCTAGGCTTACACACCTTTTTTTATCCCCAGCAGTACGAGTAGTTCGCATGTCCGCTTTATCTCAGTCTCAAATCCGCACTTGGCTTGAAGAATTACAGGTTGAATACACCTTGTGTGACCAATGCGACGGACTGCACATCAAGCTTTTGACCGAACAGGCCGGCGTCTACGATTGCAAAGTCGAATTGATGGATGGGGATTTGTATTGGGTAGCGGCCTTTGAAGTGGCACCGGTTGACTTGTTTCAGCTGCAAGCCAGTTTAGCCAGCATGAGCATGAACTACCCAGAACTGAAGTTCTTCATTGAAATGGACAACAGTGAACTGCCGCGCCTATTGGCGATGCATACTCTGTTTACCCAAACTGGAATTTCTCAAGAGCAGTTCGAACACTGGCTCAATCGCCTTACTCGACAAACCAGCCTACTCTCTCAAGAGTTAAGCGGCGAAGAGCAATCCGCTGAAGAGCAAGAAATGCTCTCGGTCAGCGTTACTATGCTTCATTAAGCTCCATTAGGCTTCACTAGCCGATTACGCGCGAGTGTTCAGTTTAATCATTAGAAGCATTGAGCTTAGCCAGTAAAAGAGTGAGCTGTTCGCGCTCCTGCTCGGTCAACTTCTGAGTTAAACCATCTTCGACTTTTTGAGCTTCTAAAATCAGGTCTTGTTCGATGGCTTGGCCACAGTCGGTCAGGAAGATACGCAGTATGCGGCGATTGTCCGGCTCTTGGCGGCGCTCAATCAAGCCCAACTTTTGCAACTGATCTAGCATTCGAGTGATGGTATAGGCTTGTACATTGCACTTAGCGGCGAGTTCAGTTTGGGTCAGGCCCTGCTGTTGCCAAAGCACAAACAACACTGGCCATAAGCGCGCATCTAACTGATAGCGCTCCAGCTGTTCGTCCAACGACTGCACCAACTTACCATTGAGCAAGCCGACCTGATAAACCAGACTATCTCGCTGCTGCATAACCCAACCCTTTTACTGCTTCGTTAGCTCCATACTAGCAGCTCAGGGCGGGTTGTTAAGTCTTGTCGGCTTGAAGAATCTCTAAGATGGCTTCCAGTGGATGCTTGACCTTGTGCTCACTCAGGCGCTTCACCTGCGAACGGCAAGAGTATCCGGCCACCAACACACTACCAGGCTCAGCGGCTTCTAGCGCCTGTTGCCAGCCCATGCCAAACAGTTGCTTAGAGCGCGCCAAGTTCTGAGTTTCATGGCCATAGGTGCCGGCCATACCACAGCAACCAAGGGCTTTGCCCTTGAGCTCTGCACCTAAGTGTTCAAAGATGGTTTGCCACTGGCCTAGGCTTTGCGGTAGCGCCGTGGTCTCGGTGCAGTGGCTCATTAAGGTATAGGCTTTGCCGCTAGCGGGTCGTCGTTCAACCCGCTCTAGATGGTCAATCAACCACTGCTGCACGGTTTCCACGTGAAAATCGCCGCGTTTGTCGCCCAGCACCTGACGATACTCGTCTCGATACGTTAATACTAAGGCTGGGTCCACCCCAACCATGGGCATACCCAATTGGCTCAGCTGATTCAGAAAATCGGCGCTCGATTGCGCGGTTTTGGCAAATTGCTTTAAAAAGCCCTTAATGTGCATAGGCTTGCCGTTGGGTTTATAAGGCAATAACACCGGCTTGAATCCAAGCAGTTCGCACACCAACACAGCACGAGCCACCACTTGGGCATCGTAAAAGCTGTTAAACGGGTCTTGCACAATCAGCACATAATCTTGACGCTCAGACTCAGGAATTGCCTGTAGAGTCTCCAGATCGTACCCTAGCGCTGGATGGCCCGCCAATTGTTGTCGCAGTGTCGGATATGACAGTTTTGGCGCATCCACATAGCCTAGGCCGTGCTTAACGACCCATTTAGAAACCGGGTTTTGGCTCGCAAAATTGGTAAGACGCGGCAGGCGTTCCATCATAGGTAAAGCGTCTTCAATACCCGCCACCAGATAGTCTTTTACCGGGCGCAAATAGCGCTTGTGATAAAGCTCAATGAACTCTGAGCGGAATTTGGGCACATCCACTTTTACCGGGCACTGGCCGGTACAGGCTTTACAGGCCAAGCAAGTGCGCATCGCATCCATCACTTCGTGGCTAAAATCGTACTCTTTGTCGGCTTTGAGGGTGTTTTGCAGCTTTTGTAAGAAAGTAGCGTCTGGCTGGTCGGCCAAAGTTTCTGGGTCAACGCCTTGCGCTTGCACCTGACGGATCCACTCGCGCATCAAAGTCGCGCGCCCTTTTGGCGATTGTTGGCGATTGCCAGATACCTTAAACGACGGACACATGGGCGAGTAATGGCTGTAGTTAAAACACAAGCCGTTACCGTTGCAGTTCATCGCATCTGGGTAGCTTTGTTTTACCGTTACCGGGATTTGTCTATCAAAGCTACCGCGCTTTTGCGCGTCAATATCGATAAGTTGGTCGTTGCTGTTCGCCGGAGTTACCAACTTGCCCGGATTGAGCTTATTGTCTGGGTCAAACAGGGCTTTTACCTGGCGCAGCACCCCATACAAGGTCTCGCCAAATACTGCAGGTGCGTACTCGCCGCGAACCCCTTTACCGTGCTCGCCCCACATCAAACCGCCGTACTTGTGGGTCAATTCCGCCACCTGATCCGACAGTTGTCTTAGCAGCGCCTCGTCCGATGGGTCGCACATATCCAATGCCGGGCGGACGTGCAGTACGCCAGCATCCACGTGACCAAACATGCCGTAATCTAGCTTGGCATTATCCAGAAGCTCGCGAAACTCCATAATGAAGTCCGCCAGTTTTTCTGGCGGTACCGCGGTGTCTTCGGCAAAAGCAATGGGTTTGCGCGAGCCTTTAGCGGCACCTAGAAGACCCACGGCTTTCTTGCGCATGGCGTAAATTTTGTTAATCGATGGCAAGTCGCGGCAGATTTTAAAGCCAATCACGCCTTGCTCGCGAGCCTGCTCTGAGGTCAGCATGGATTCGAGCCCCGCCAGGCCGCGGATCACTTCTTCTGGCTCGCCGGCAAACTCAACCATGTTGAGTCCATCCATTTCCGCTAGCTCAGCACCTTCTATCAAGGCTTCAACCGAGTGCCAAATGATGTCTTGCTTAGCCAGCCCCAGCACCTTGGAATCAATGGTTTCCACCGCGGTTGCTTTGGCTATGACTAACGCCGGCGCATGGCGCAGTGCCGCTTCAAAGCTGGCGTAACTTACGTTGACCAGCACTCGTTGCTGTGGAATTGGAGTTAAGTTGAGTTTGGCCTCGGTCACCAAAGCCAGCGTACCTTCCGAACCGCAAACAATACGGCTTAAATCAAAGGTCTCAAACTCTTTGTCCCACACATGCTTTAAGTCATAACCGGTTAAAAACCGATTGAGCTTGGGAAAACGCCTGTCAATTTCTTCTCTGTGCTCCAGAGTGAGCTGCGCCAACGACTGGCTTAACTCCAGCGCATCACCGGAAAACTGGCGCTCAAACGCGTCTTTGGCGACCTTGTCACTATCTACGCTTGTGCCATTGGCTAACACCAACTTGAGTCCGAGTACATGATCGGACGTCTTGCCGTACTTCAACGAGCCTGCGCCCGAGGCATCGGTATTGATCATTCCGCCGATAGTGGCTCGATTCGAGGTCGATAAATCTGGGCTAAAAAAGAGTCCATGAGGACGCAGCGCATCATTCAAAGCATCCTTTACCACCCCGGCTTGTACGCGAGCCCAACCCTCTTCGGCGTTTATCTCAAGTACTTGGTTTAAGTACAGGGATAGGTCCATGATCAAGCCGAAATTGAGCGACTGACCATTTGTACCGGTACAGCCACCGCGAGCACTCACGTTGATTTGGTCGTATTTGGGTGCCGCTGCTAGGCGCATCACTCGTGCGACATCATCGTGGTTCTTGGGATACAAAATGCCCTGCGGCACAAATTGATAAACCGAGTTGTCGACCGCTTGGGCCATTCGCGCACCATAGCTGGTTTCTATGTCACCCGAATAGGCGCTGCCTGCTAACTCATCGAGAAAGGATTGGTAAATAGGCTCAAGGCTATGGGATTGGGAAAGTCTAGGCGTCATAACAGCGTAACGTTCTCGATTAGCTAAGTTTTATTTTCGCCCAGTATAAAAAACTTTGTGCCTCAAAGCGATGTGTAGTTATTGAGGACTTTTGATAGCCGCGAGCTCCTGTTCTGACAAGCTTTTCCACTGACCTGTGTGTAAATTTGATGGCAGCGCTAGATCGCCAATTCGAAATCTGTGAAGTTCAATCACGGGATTGCGAAACACCCCAAACATACGCTTGATTTGGTGATAGCGACCTTGGGTCAGTACTACCTCCACCTCATCCTCACTCAAAAACTCAAGCGACTCAGCCTGAACCTGCATATCTTCAAAGTCGAAATGCATTCCCTTGATGAAAGCCTGCTGATATTCAAGCCTGTGTTGTGCGGATTGTACAGAGTTACCCAAACGCACTCGATAGTGCTTGGTAACTTTGGACTCTGGCAAGGTTAAACTGCGGCTCCACTGACCATCATTAGTGAGCAGTACCATTCCCGAGCTGTGTTTATCTAGCCTACCGGCGATATGCAGCGTGCTCGCTTGCGGGTGGTCAACTAAATCGATGACCGTCTGATGTTGAGGGTCCTTTGTGGCCGACACCACTCCAGCAGGCTTGTTCAGCAGCAGATACAGAGGTTGCAGCGCTTGCAGCACCTCTCCATCTACCACCACCTTGGAGAACTGTGTCACTCTGGCTTGACGCTCGAGACAAACCTGGCCATCCAACGCCACTCTGCCCGCGGCAATCAGTAACCTGACCTCTGCTTGCGGCTTTTGATAGAAACCCGCCAGCCAGCGGTCCAACCGAGTCGCGGAAGGACGGCGAGATTGCTTTAGATTCGAGTCAGACATTCTGAAGCCACTTAACAACACAAACGAGACGGATGATGACACAGATTAAAAGCAGAGGCTAAGGGATACTTAACTCATCGATTAGCCAGTTGGCTAACCAACCAAATCCCTATGCTAATGTGATATTTATGCAACCTCGTACACCCTTGTGCGAGGTTTTTTTTTGCGTGTTTGAAAAGCCAATCTACACTTGAGTTGAAGCAGACCTACTTCAAAAGGAGTAGCAACAGGTGAAATGGCCTAAAATCATACCCGCATTACTCAGTTCAGCACTGGTTTTTAGCGCCTATGCCGACCACGGGCTGGCGTTTGATTCAGTGTCGGATCTCAATCGCTCGTTTGTCGACCACAATGATGTGCTGTCGCGCGTGAATATCGAGCAAACCTTGGCAAAAGAAAACTTTAACCGCTTTATCAACCGTATGAGGGTGCTGTCCGGCTCGGACAATGACTTTCAGCGAGAAGTCGGTTTGACCATGCATCTTGGTGTGTTTCGCAGCACCATGACCTACAACGAAGATTTGGTTTGTACCGGCAAAGTCTGCGCACTGTCGATCAATTACATCACCCTAGATCCGCAAGAGCTCAGAGACTTTGAAAACTTTGGCGGTGACTTCGTTTTCACCCGAAACATGCCCAATGACGATGGCAGTGGAAAAATCCGCGCGCTGTTTATCGCGAGTATGGACGAGTCCAGAACCTACTGAGCACATAACCAAAGAGCTCGCAGGCACAAAAAAGCCGCTGTAGTCAGCGGCTTTCGTTTCGCAATGAAGCGTCTTACTTGTCTTGGTTACCCAAGTACAACCAGGTATCAACCACAGTGTCTGGGTTTAGCGATACGCTGTCGATGCCCTGCTCTACCAACCAAGCAGCGAAGTCTTCGTGGTCAGATGGGCCTTGGCCACAGATACCCACGTACTTGCCTTTGTTCTTAGCGGCTTTGATAGCCATCGCCAACAGTGCCTTAACGGCTTCGTTGCGCTCGTCGAACAAGTGGCTGATGATGCCAGAGTCACGGTCCAGACCCAGAGTCAGCTGAGTCAAATCGTTAGAACCGATTGAGAAACCGTCGAAGATTTCCAGGAACTGGTCAGCCAGCAGTGCGTTTGATGGCAGTTCGCACATCATAATCACTTCTAGGCCATCTTCGCCTTGCTTCAGGCCTTCTTGAGCCAGTAGCTCGATAACCTGACGACCTTCTTCTAGGGTACGAACAAACGGGATCATAATGGTCACGTTCTTCAGACCCATGTCGTTGCGAACGCGCTTAATCGCTTCACACTCTAGGGCGAAACAGTCGCGGAACGACTCAGAGATGTAACGGCTAGCGCCACGGAAGCCCAACATTGGGTTTTCTTCTTCTGGCTCGTAGCGGTTACCACCCACCAAGTTAGCGTACTCGTTTGACTTAAAGTCAGACATACGAACGATAACGCGCTGCGGGTAGAAAGCCGAACCAATGGTCGAGATACCTTCAACCAGACGGCTTACGTAGAACTCAACTGGGCTCTCGTAACCGGCCATCATTTCGCGGATTTCAGCCTTGGTCAGCTCGTCTTGCTGGTCAAATTCCAACAGAGCTTTCGGGTGAACACCGATCATGCGGTTGATGATGAACTCAAGACGCGCAAGACCTACTCCTGCGTTTGGCAGACGAGCAAAGTCAAAGGCGCGGTCTGGGTTACCCACGTTCATCATAATCTTCATTGGCAGTTCAGGCATAGAATCTACGCGAGAAGAAACCACTTCAAACTCAAGCTCGCCTTGGTAGATGAAACCAGTGTCGCCTTCGGCACAAGACACGGTCACCATCTCGCCATTCTTGATGATGTCGGTAGCATCGCCACAACCAACGACTGCTGGAACACCTAGCTCACGAGCAATAATCGCTGCGTGACAAGTACGGCCACCGCGGTTGGTAACAATTGCGCTGGCGCGCTTCATGATTGGTTCCCAATCTGGGTCAGTCATGTCGGTAACCAGTACGTCGCCTGGCTGAATCTTGTCCATCTCATCGATAGAAGCCAGTACCTTAGCAGTACCAGAGCCAATCTTATGGCCAATGGCGCGACCTTCAACGATAGATTTGCCGCTTTGCTTGAGGTTGTAGCGCTCAATCAGTTGTACGTCTTCGCGAGAGCGTACGGTTTCAGGACGGGCCTGAACAATGTATAGCTTGCCATCTAGGCCGTCTTTGGCCCACTCGATGTCCATTGGACGGTCGTAGTGTTTTTCGATGATCATGGCTTGTTTGGCCAACTCTTCCACTTCAGCGTCGGTGATCGAGAACTGGTTGCGCTTGTCAGCGTCAACGTCTTCAATTTTCACCTGCTTACCGTGGCCTTGGTCGTCCGAGTACACCATTTGAACCATTTTGCTACCTATGTTGCGGCGAACAACGGCTTTGTTGCCTTGGGTTAGCATTGGTTTGTGTACGTAGAATTCGTCTGGGTTTACTGCACCCTGTACAACCATTTCGCCCAAACCGAATGAAGAAGTAATGAATACTACATCTTCGTGGCCAGACTCAGTGTCGATGGTGAACATAACGCCTGAAGAAGCGATGTCAGAGCGAACCATGCGCTGGATACCGGCAGACAGTGCTACACCGCGATGGTCGTAGCCTTGGTGCACGCGGTATGAAATGGCGCGGTCGTTAAATAGAGAAGCAAATACGTGCTTAACTGCGACGATTACTGCGTCGTAGCCGCGTACGTTAAGGAAAGTCTCTTGCTGACCGGCAAACGAAGCGTCTGGCATGTCTTCAGCAGTGGCCGAAGAACGAACAGCGAAAGAAACACCTTCCATACCGTCTTCTAGCTTGGCGTAAGCCTCAGAAACGGCCTTTTCCAGTTCTGGCTGGAACGGGGTGTCAATAATCCACTGACGGATTTTGGCGCCGGCTTCAGCCAATGCATTTACGTCATCAACGTCCAATTCATCCAATACGGCATAAATCTTCTGGTTGAGACCACTTTGCTCAAGAAACTCATTGAAGGCGTGAGAGGTAGTTGCGAAGCCGCCTGGGACTTGCACTCCTGCGTTGGCCAGATTGCTGATCATTTCGCCCAATGATGCGTTCTTTCCACCAACGGAATTAACGTCATGCATTCCGAGTTCTTGGTACCAAAGTACGTATTCTTGCACTGTATTTTTCTCCGAAAAATTTAATAGATTGGCCCCCTTTAATTAAGGGCAGGCAAATCATACACTGGCCTCCGTTACACGTAAAACGCTATTTTTTAATGTAATTTTATTACTACAAGAGGCCCACATGGCACGACAAGTTTTCTACGTCTCGGATGGCACAGCGATTACTGCTGAGGTTTTTGGACACGCGGTATTAAGCCAATTTCCAATGGAATTCAACGCGATAACAATACCGTTTGTGGAAACCGTCGATAAAGCCTTCGACGTTGTGGAGCAAATCAATGAAAGTTTTATTACAACAGGCGAACGTCCTTTAGTCTTTCATTCAATAGTTTCGCCTGAAATTCGGGATGTAATTTACGGAAGTGAAGGTCTGGATCACGACTTTTTGAATACTTTTGTCGCTCCTCTGGAGCAGCAGCTGGGAGTTTCTGCCAAACCTGTGATGCACCGCACACACGGGATTGCCAATGAAACCTATGACGGTCGTATCGAAGCCATTAACTACGCTTTAGACAATGATGACGGTCAGACCTTAAAGAACTTAGATAAAGCCGACCTGATTTTGCTGGGCGTGTCTCGCTGTGGCAAAACCCCTTCTTCCTTGTACCTGTCTATGCAGTTCGGCATCAAAGTCGCTAACTACCCGTTAGTCGAAGAGGACATGGACAATCTGCGATTGCCGACTCAATTGCTGGCGCATAAAGACAAGTTATTTGGGCTCACCATTAACCCAGTGCGTCTACACGAAATTCGCCAAAACCGCATGAGTAACTCCCGGTATGCATCGGTGCGTCAATGTCGTGCTGAAGTCATGGAAGTTGAACAGTTATACAAAAAGCAGCGTATCAAGTATGTCGATACCACCAACAAGTCAGTTGAAGAAATAGCGACTAAAATTCTTGCGGAAACAGGCTTAGAACGACACATGTTTTAAAACACTGTTTTTAAAGATGTGTTAGTTAGCGCCATTGGGTATACTTTGGCGCAAACACGCAGTATTCCCCTAACACAGGTTGTGCAATGACCATTAAAACAGACGAACTTCGTACCAGTCTGCTGTGTAACGTAATTACTCCGGCTCAACTGGCCGACGAATTTCCATTATCTCAAGACGCCGCCGATTATCTGATCGAGGCGCGTAAGCAAGTCCAAGACATTATCAATGGTGACGACCAGCGCTTGCTGGTGATCATTGGCCCCTGCTCGATTCACGATACCCAAGCCGCCATTGAATACGCCGAGCGCCTGACTGAGCTTCATCACGAACTCAAGCAAGACATCTGTTTAGTAATGCGAGTCTACTTTGAAAAGCCACGCACCATTGTCGGCTGGAAAGGTCTGATATCCGATCCAGATTTGGACGGTAGCTTTAGTGCCAATAAGGGTCTGCGACTGGCCCGCGAGTTGCTACAAAAAATTACCGAACTCAAGTTACCGATTGCCACCGAGTTTTTGGACATGGTGAATGGTCAGTACATCGCCGACCTGATTACTTGGGGCGCGATTGGCGCTCGTACCACCGAAAGTCAGATTCACCGCGAAATGGCGTCTGCCTTGTCTTGCCCTGTGGGCTTTAAGAACGGTACCGATGGCAACGTAAAGATTGCGGTGGACGCAGTGCGTGCCTCTCGCGCCAAGCACATTTTCTACTCGCCGGATAAAGACGGTCAAATGGCGGTCTATCGCACCCATGGTAACCCTTGGGGCCACATTATTCTGCGCGGTGGTAAAGCGCCTAACTACAACGAACACGACATTGACACCTGTGCCCTTGCTCTAGAAAAAGCCGGACTACCTCAACGCATGGTAGTGGACTTTAGCCACGGCAACAGCCAAAAGCAGCACAAACGTCAGTTTGAAGTTGCCGAGGAAATCATGCGTCAAATGCGCGCTGGTTCCACCAAAGTCGCGGGCATAATGGCAGAGAGCTTTCTAAAAGAAGGCAATCAAGCCCTTTCCCCGGACGGCGAGCTTGAGTATGGTAAGTCAATTACCGATGCGTGTTTGCATTGGGAAGATTCCGAAAAACTGATTCGGGACTTAGCCGCAGCGTCACGCGCACGATTGCAAAAACTGGCCGAGAATTAATCTCGGCCACGCAGTGACTTGCTAGGCACTAAAACAAGAACTAAGTACTTTAAAAATAATAAGATTCTGCTAAGTTTAAAGCAGCTTTTTACTGGCCTTTGCTCAACAACAAGGAAGCGTCCAGCATGTTTGCCCAAGACCAGCTCACCATTTTGATTGCCGACGATCATCCCCTGTTTCGCAATGCATTGAAACAGGCATTGGCGTCGCATTTTCCCGATGCCGAATGGCACGAAGCCGACAGTGGTGACGCTTTGCGCGAGCGCTTAGAGTCTCAGCAAACCAGCTATGATTTGGTCTTGTTGGACCTGCAGATGCCGGGCTCCCACGGCTATTCCAGCCTGATTCACCTACGCAGCCATCACGCCGACACCCCGGTCGTAGTGATATCTGCCCACGAAGATGCCCAAACCATTCGCCGTGCTTTGCACTATGGCAGCATGGGTTTCATTCCTAAATCTTCTGACATGCAAACCTTGGCCAGCGCGTTGCAAACCGTACTGGATGGCGAGATTTGGTTGCCAGCGGGTGTGGCCATTGAAGCGCAAGAGAGCGATGAAGTGGATGGCATTGCCAACAAATTGTCGGAGCTAACCCCACAACAGCACAAGGTGCTGCACATGTTTGCCGAGGGCCTACTCAACAAGCAAATCGCTTATGATTTGGGGGTTTCCGAGGCCACCATTAAGGCCCACGCCACCGCGATTTTCCGCAAGCTTGGCGTGCGTAACCGCACTCAGGCGGTCATTGAACTGCAGCGATTGGAAATGGAAAAAACCAGCATCTAGTGCTGGTTTGTGGTTAGCATACTCGACATTAACGCCCGCAACGCAGCCGGGCGTACCATCTTGGCCATGTACTTAAAGCCCAACTGCTCCACTTCTTCGACCAAGCGTTTAGAGGTGTTGGCAGTAATCAAAATACCCGGTAGCTGAGCACCATAGGCCTCGCGAATACTCACCATGGCATCTAAGCCGTTCTCATCGTCATCGAGCTGGTAATCCGCCAGCACTATCTCTGGAGCGACTCCTTTAAGGCCGAGCTTGATGCGCGCATCGGCCAAACTGGTGGCGCAAATCACGTCGCACTTCCAACGGCTTAACAAGCTCTCGTAACCGGCCAAAATCGCTTCTTCGTTGTCAATACAAAGTACCTTAACCCCAGCCAGTGGCTGTAATAGCGAAGGCTGCACAGCTTTTGGCTGAGCTTTTACTTCTTTGGCCAAGGGCACCTCTACGCTAAACACCGAGCCCATGCCGTACCAAGAGCGCACCGCCAATGGGTGCTCCATGACTTTGCCAATGCGCTTGGCGATCGCCAGTCCCAAACCTAAGCCTTGCGACGAGGTTTTCTTACCACTGTCAGAGCGCCAAAACTCATCGAAAATTTGTTGGCACTGGTTTGGCTCGATGCCACAGCCGGTATCCCAGACCTGCAGCGATAGCTTGTCGCCGCTGCGGCGTACGCCAAGCAATACTCGCTGCCCCTTGGCATAACGGAAGGCATTGGTCAGGAAGTTTTGTAAAATTCGGCGCAGCAAGTTGATGTCGGAATCCACCACTTGCTGACTGCCCTGCCAGGAAAACTGAGTTCCCTGATCTTCGGCCATGGCGTTAAACTCGACCGCTAGCTCCGACAACAACTCATTGAGCACAAAGGCTTTGCGATTGATTTCAACCTTACCCGAATCAAAGCGACTGATATCCAGCAAGTCAGTAAGCAACTCACCCGCAGCGCGCAGTGAGTTATTGATATGATCCACCGTGGTTTCAAGGCCAACAGGTAATTGTTTGTCCTGCCCAAGGGAGGCGGTAAACAGGCGGGCGGCGTTTAAGGGTTGCATCAGATCATGGCCCACGGCGGCCAGGAACTTAGATTTAGTAGCGTTGGCCTGCTCCTCTTTCACCTTGCTTTCCAGTAAACGCGCATTTAGCAGTGCCAACTCTTTGGTACGCTCTTTTACCCGCGCCTCTAGGTTGTCGTTGGCTTCTTGCAAGGCTTGGGCTTGTTGGCGGTATTGAGTAATGTCAGTAAAGGTCATCACAAAGCCGCCATCTGGCATGGGGTTACCTGAGATTTTGATAACCGTGCCGTCGTTGCGCTGACGCTCTGACGAGTGCGGTGTGCCATTGCGCATGTGTTGTACTCGACGAGAGACGTGCTCTTCGACTTCACCAGGCCCACAAAACCCTCGTTTGGCGTTAAAACGAATGATCTCTGCCACCGGCATGCCCGCCTGCAGAAAGTTTTCAGGGTATTGATACAGTTCTTGATAGCGGTAGTTCCAAGCGACCAGACGCAAGTCCTTGTCCACCACACTCATGCCCTCATAGGCGTGTTCGATAGCGCCACGTAGCATGTCTTGGCTAAGAATGATTTTGGTGGAGGCCTCATCCACAATCGAGAAGACTTCATCAAGCGCTAAATCGCGCCCATCGAGCACCGACTGCATCACCAAACGCGTAGACGAGGTGCCAAGCACAGCAGAGATCAAATGCTCGGTGTGATTGATTAATTCGGGCGATGCCGCCTTGTGCCAAGTGTCAGAGCTCACTGATTCAGGGGCGAATTGAGTAAAGCGCTCGTACGCCCGCTCAGGACCAATAAAGCGCGAGGCCAAAATCAGTAGGTCTTGCTGACTAACAATGATTTTGCCGTGATTGGATTTCTTAGAGCGTTCGGGAAACACAAAACTCGACGCTTGAATACGCTCGGCCACACTGGCGCGAAACCACAGCGAACCCAACACGTAACACACCAAGTTAGCGCAGAGGGCCAACAATACATCGCGAATTTGCGGCGTTAATTGGGCTAACAGGGGCAACTGATAGTCTCCAATCAGCTGAGTCGCGGTCAACGGTTCAAGCAAAATAGTCAGCCAAATCCCAAAGCCCACCGTCAAACCTAAGAAAACTCCAGCGCGATTTCCTTGAGTCCATATCATGCCGCCAATCAATGCGGGTGCCAGTTGTGCGAAAGCGCCAAAGGACAGCATTCCCAACTTGGCCAACGAACCTGTATCGGTTAGTGACACATAAGCAAAGTAGCCAAGCAGCAAAATCAGCAGAATGGCCACACGTCGGGTATTCAGTAAGAGTTGAGAGAACTGGGCGTAGTTGCGATTTTTGAGCTTGCCGCTTTTCAACAGCAAAGGCAGCAACCACTCGTTTGAAATCATGATGCTAATGGTGACTACGGCCACAATCACCATGCCGGTCGCTGCCGAAATGGTGCCCAGCAGCGCAATCATAGCCAACCAAGGCGAGTCAAAATGAAGCGGCAGGTTGATTACATAGGTGTCGGCGTCCACCGCTACCCCAAACACTTGGCGTCCAGCTAAAGCCAGCGGTGCAATAAAGGCGGCAAACAAAATCAGATACAAGGGGAACTGCCAACGAGCGCGCACCAAGTCTTTTTCAGACTCGCACTCCACCATCATCACGTGGAACATTCTAGGCATACACAAAAATGCCGCGCAGGACACAATCAACTCGGGTGCAAACGAGTTCCAATGCAAAGTGGACCAATCTGGGTTGGCACTGGCTTGTGCAAAAAAGTCAGACGGCCCGTCGAATACTTGCCAAGTGATAACAAGCCCTACCAGCAAGAAAGCCAGCAGTTTGACAATCGACTCAAAGCCAATGGCTAAAATCATGCCCGGATTGTGCTCGGTGGCATCCAGTTTGCGCGTGCCAAATAAAATGGCAAACAGCGCTAGCGTTAGGCTGATAACCAGAGCCATGGTGTTGCCCGAGCCGGTTTCTGATTCGCTTTGAAACAGTCCAAAGCTAAACACCATGGCTTTAATTTGCAGCGCTATGTAGGGCATGATGCCAAACAGCGCAATTAGCGTGACTACTGCGGCCAATCCCTGCGATTTGCCGTAGCGAGCGGCAATAAAATCCGCCACCGAAGTAATGTTTTGCGCCTTGGACACTCGCACCATTTTCATCAGCACGGGAAACGCCAACCCAAAAATTAGAATGGGGCTGAGATAGATGGGAACGAAAGACCAGAGGTTGTCGGCAGCCGAGCCCACTGTGCCTAAGAAACTCCAAGAGGAGCAGTACACCGCCAGCGATAGCACGTAAATGCTTGGGCGTAATTTTCGGCGAGCACCACTAAACCAGCGCTCCGCACCCCAGGCCAAAATAAACAACAAGGAAACGTATAAAAGGGCGATTACCACCGCCACTAAAGATAAATTCATTCGGACTCGTGCGCGCTTGGTTGGGCCAAGCTTTCTAATCTGATTTAGTAACTATTTGTCATTGAATCAAAAATTGACCTATTTTGGCTAGCTTAAATGCGCCAAATCGCACTTAGGTCGCACAAACTAGACTATGGTCTAATGGTGACAAACCGCCAATTCTTCGGATACTTTAGCCAAGCATTAATTCAGTACCAAGGACAGTTATGAGCACGCCTTCTCTGTACCCGGTTAAGCCGGAGATCGCCGCCAATGCTCTGATCAATGAAGAGCAGTACAAAAAAATGTATCAAGAGTCGATTGTTAACCCAGAAGGTTTCTGGCGTGAACACGGCCAACGCATCGATTGGATTAAACCTTTCTCCAAAGTGCGTAAAGTATCATTTGACGACCACAACCTTTACATCAAGTGGTTCTACGACGGTACCCTAAACGCCTCGCAAAACTGCCTCGACCGTCACCTAGCGGAGCGCGGTGACCAAACCGCTATCATCTGGGAAGGCGACGATGCCGCCGACCAACGCACCCTAACCTACGCCGAACTTCACCAAGAGGTGTGTAAGTTTGCCAACGCTTTGCGTGGCCAGGGCGTTCGCCGCGGTGATGTCGTCACCATCTACATGCCTATGGTGCCAGAAGCCGCAGTCGCTATGCTGGCCTGTGCCCGTATCGGTGCTATCCACTCTGTGATTTTCGGTGGTTTCTCGCCAGATTCGATTGCTGCCCGCTGTATCGATGGTCGCGCCAAAGTGATTGTGACCGCTGACGAAGGCATTCGCGCGGGTCGCAAAATCCCACTGAAAGCCAACATCGACGAAGCCTTGAAAAACCCAGACGTCAACACGGTTGAAAAAGTCATTGTTTTGCAGCGCACCGGCGGTGACATTCACTGGGAAGACAATCGCGATGTGTGGTGGCACGACACTATGAAAGTCGCCTCCGAGCATTGTGTTGCGGCTGAAATGAAAGCCGAAGACCCGCTGTTCTTGCTATACACCTCTGGTTCAACCGGTAACCCTAAAGGTGTGCTTCACACCACAGGTGGTTACATGGTGTACGCGTCCATGACCCATGAGTACGTGTTTGACTACAAGCCGGGTGAAATCTATTGGTGTACCGCCGATGTGGGCTGGATCACCGGTCACAGCTACATGGTTTATGGTCCACTGGCCAATGGCGCCACCATTTTGATGCACGAAGGTGTACCAAACTATCCATCCCCTGCCCGTTTAGGCGAGATGGTCGACCGTCACAAGGTCAACATACTCTACACAGCACCAACCCTTATCCGTGCTTTGATGGCCGAAGGCGAAGAGCAGTTCGACGGTTTTGATGGCAGCTCACTGCGCATCATGGGGTCGGTTGGTGAGCCGATTAACCCAGAAGCCTGGCGTTGGTACAACGACGTTATCGGTAAGGACACCTGCCCGATTGTCGATACTTGGTGGCAAACCGAAACCGGTGGCATCCTAATTACTCCGCTTCCAGGTGCGACTGATGCCAAACCAGGTTCAGCAACCCGCCCATTCTTTGGGGTACAACCCGCTTTGGTCGACAACTTGGGCAACCTAATCGAAGGTGCTGGCGAAGGTAACTTGGTGATCCTAGATTCTTGGCCTGGCCAAATGCGCACCGTGTTTAACGACCACGACCGCTTTGTGTTGACCTACTTCAAGACTTTCCGCGGTATGTACTTTACCGGTGATGGCGCGAAACGCGACGAAGACGGTTACTACTGGATCACAGGCCGCGTTGACGACGTGATTAACGTATCGGGCCACCGCTTAGGCACCGCAGAGATTGAGAGCGCGCTTGTGGCTCACCACGATGTGGCCGAAGCTGCTGTTGTGGGTTACCCCCATGACATCAAAGGACAAGGTATTTACGCCTATGTCACTTTGAATCACGGCATCGAAGAAACCGAAGAGCTGCGCCAGGAAATGCGCCAATGGGTACGCAAAGAGATCGGTGCGCTGGCGACTCCAGACCTGATTCAATGGGCATCTGGCTTGCCTAAGACTCGCTCCGGTAAGATTATGCGCCGCTTCTTGCGCAAGATTGCCGCCAACGAAGTGACCAACTTAGGTGATGCCACCACGCTTGCGGATCCTTCGGTGATTGATGTGCTGATTGAATCTCGCCTCAACAAGAGCTAACGCTGACTCGAACTCAGAAAGTCGGCAAGACGAACAAAAAAGGGATAGCACAAGCTATCCCTTTTTGTATCTACTGCACGTATGGCTGAAGCGAATTTAAGACTGTTCGCAGGTTTTCGCCTTGTTGCGCTTGATTAAGAACACGGCAACTGCAACCACGGCAACAACAGCAGCAAGCGTAATCAAGTGAATTAAGCCACTGGACCAATGGCCGTGGTCATGACCTTCATGGGCAACCGCAAGGCTTGGCAATAGACTAGCAATCAACAGCATTATGTACTTCACGACGATCTCCTTGTGTACTGCTGGGTAAATAACGAACCTTCAGACGCTAGGTGCCTATTCGCAATGCCTCACACAGGTCTACAGCAGCACCTTTTGTTGACCTACAAATTTCCGGCCAAGGTTGCGCAACACATCACCCAACGACACCCTTTTTTTATCAGAGCATTGCGAGGATTTCAAAGCCTGTAGCCGTTTGTTTTAAAGAACAGATAAATACTTGATTTGAGTCAAATTTAGAAGTTTCGAAAAAAGTCACCACAAAACCCAAATACAAGCGTTTTGCATGCTGTGATAAAACCTCGAATTAGCGCGACAGGCGCCGTCAAAACTGGGCGGCAACTAGAGCCTTAGCCTTGATGTGCGTACTAGAGTATTCGAAAAACGACCAGGTATTGCGAATGCGACTGACAATAATCCCCATCACCGCTGGCAACACGGAATTAACAAGCTAATTTGCTCGGTAAAGGCTGTGTTGACCTAATGATTTGGTGCTTGTTTCAGCAAGCAATTCAACAAACCGCGCTCCCATTCGCTGGATATCTCGTTGGCGATAATTTCAACTCGGCTTTCACCACTATTTTCAAGCACCATCTCGGTCAGTGCATCCTTACTGAAATTGTAACCATAGCTGCCCTGTTGGGTCACAAATACGGCTTTCATTCGCTCCGCGTTAATTCCACACAAAAAGCCATACAAACGGTCCCGGTCAAACACCAGATGTGGCGCAAATCGCCAACCAACACTGTGAAATCCCTGGCCGCTATTCTCCACTTTGAGCACTCCGTTTTCTGGGAAAGCTAACTGATTGATGTCCGGCTTTGATGAATGAGCGTGACTATGTCCACAAGCGGGTTTTCCAACGGATTTAGTTAGCCCCTTCAGTAAGTCGGGGTCTATCGCTCCGTGTTGCGCTGCTACGACCTGAACGGCGCTGCCGGCCAACTGATTTGCGTATTGAGCCAAAGCATCGACCTCTGCCTGCGAGTATTTGTCCGCCTTGCTGGCAATTAACACATCGGCTATGTCCACTTGCTGATTAAAGGTTTCGTGTTGGGTATAGCGCTTGTCCGCAATATTGCGTGCATCCACTAAAGTTAGGATTTTTTGCAGCGACAAACTGTCGCGATATTGCACTCCAGCCAACACATCTAACACTTCTTTTGGGTGGCCTAAGCCTGTTGGTTCAATTAACAATCGATCCGGCCGAGCTTGCACCAGTAAGGCGTTCAAAGCCACTTGCATGGGAAGCCCGGCGCTACAGCACATGCACCCGCCTGGCACCTCTTTGATGAACACTCCACCTTGCTGCGAGTGCTGTCCTTGGATTAAATTGCCATCGATGCCTATCTCGCCAAACTCGTTAACCAACACCGCCCAGCGCTCATCTGCGGGTTTGTTTTTGAGTAGTTCCAAAATGGTGGTGGTTTTACCGCTTCCTAAAAACCCTGTGATGATATTGGTCGGGATAGCTTTTAATGCATCTTGTTTAGCCAATGGATACGTCCTTGTGTTGTTGAAACTCATAGCGACTGCACACTAGTGCTTACCCCTTGCGGTGCATTTCTCTGGTCTCGGTTTTCTTCTCGGCACTTTTTCTGAGCATGACGTACACCGCGCCCATGCCGCCATGGTGACGCTGGGCTGAGTGAAACGCCAATACATCAGGTAATTGGGTTAGCCAGTGACCGATGAAACTCTTCATTAATCCTTTGACAGGCTTAGAGTTGAGGCCCTTGCCGTGATTAATGATCACGCAACGCATATTGCGCTTTTGGCAGTCCTGCACAAAGTTGAGCAAGGCATGGCGTGCTTGTTTTACCGACATACTGTGCAGGTCTAGGCGAGTTTCAACGTCATACTTGCCTAGACGCAGGTTCTTAAACACCCCTTCCTGTACACCGGACTTTTTGTACTCCAACAAATCGTCAGGGTCGACTTTAGGGATCATGGCGATATCGTCAGTCAGCATGTTGACTTGCTCTTCGGCGGTGGCGGCATTTCTGCGGGCCAGCTGCGCCTCGGTCGGAGCCGATTTTACTCGGTTAACTACTTTGTTGTTTGACTTTAAAGGCTGGACATCGCCCATCTCAGCTTTAAAAGCATCGAAATCGTCGTTTTGCACTGTGTTGTTTTGCCTATACACAAATTGTAAAGATCTTATCCTACCTAGGCTCGCGCCCCTAGTTTATAGTCTACTGGACTTTATCTGATTGATATTTAATAGCATGACTAGACTACTGACCATGACCGGACTGTTTGGAGCTTTGATGCTTTCCATGTCGTTCGGCTATGCGGCCACTAAAGATAATAACAAAGACCTGGGTCAGCTGAACAAGGCTTATCAAATAACTCAACAGAGTTTTGTGGATTTGGACCTGAGTTTCGTCGAGACTCTGTACACCAAAGACGCCGTTTACGTGCCTGGCAATTCGAAAAAAAGCACCATAGTAGGAACGCCGGCCATACGAGCCTCCTACGAAGAGTTTTTCTCCAAAGTTAAAGCAAAGCAAGCACAAGTACGCATCGACTTTCGCGTGACTCAAAGACGCTATCACCCAGAGCGTGTCACCGACGTGGGCTACTACTTGATTGAGTTTCGACCTGCTGAAAACTCAGAGCAACCCACAACCCACTTTGCCGGTAAGTTTGTTTACGTGTTTGAGAAACAGAGCGACGGTAAATGGCAGATTGCAGTTGACGCTGCCAGCCACACCGACACCAAGCACTATATGTCCGCCAAACCCCATAAGGACAGCTACTACGGTTCCGCTCCTGAAACCATAAACAACGGCTGGAAAAAGAAGAAATGAGCTCGGCTTGTTACTGCAATAGCCAACTGGCCTATCAGGATTGCTGCCAACCCAAACACCGAGACCCTGCCACCGCAGACACACCCGAGGCGCTCATGCGCTCTCGGTTTTCAGCTTTTTGTCGCCGTGACAGCGAATATTTGATTGCGACTCACAAGCACTTACAAGTACCAAGTGCTGAAGAGTTGCAACAGGTATTCGAGCACACTCAGTGGCTAGGGTTAGAGATTGTCAGCAGTGCGCAAGACAGCGATAGCACTGGCTGGGTCGAATTCAAGGCCTGGTTCAAAGACAGTGACTCGGGCAAAGTGGATGCCATTTGGGAAGTGTCTCAATTCGTACGCCACAATCAGCAGTGGTATTACACCCAAGGGCAGCAGCGCAAAGTCAACTTGCCGTCTCGTAACGAACCCTGCGTCTGCTTCAGTGGAAAGAAATTCAAAAAGTGTTGCGGTGCCTAAGCGCTACCTTTGCTCCATCTGATAAATCAATTTTTCGGCCGCACAATCAAAAGTCACCGCCAATAACAGCTGTCCATTCTGCGTTTCTGCGGCTACTGTGGCCTTAGGGAAGCGTTTGGTAATGGCTTGCGTAGCCGCCTCTCTGGCGGCCTGGTTTTCTGGCGTATCATCACCAAAGGTTATGCTCAGAGCGGTGTCAGACTCGTCAATCACGGTACCAATTTCAACAACGTTATTGCAGGCGTCTACCACCTGATCTAAAGGATTTTTCTCAGACACAATCGCCTCGTTAATGCATGGGTTGATTACTACAGCCTAGCGTGGATCTAGGCTAACGCCATATGATTTGCCAAAACCTGACTTTGTTGCAACTGGTTTAAAAGTTCACTGCCTACTTGCTGCTGATTGCTGGCTAGGCGATTTTCCAGCGACTTAATTGGTGCGCAGTTGTTCAGTGCACGCTTCATCGACACTGGCGGCTCGCTGTCGTACACCAAAGGTGGTGGGCACAGGGCATCTTGTAAACGTTGTCCCGTCAACCCATGGCTGTGGTATATGTCGTTTTTGAGCTGATGTGATTGGTAATTGGCGCGCAACTCAGGACGGCTTTCATTGGCTTGGCTCATACAAGCCACTTCTTCAGAAAGCAAAGACAACAGCAGACCAAACTCGCTGCGACGAGTTTGCTGCACGGCCGCGTTGAGCTGGCCGCTTAGTTGGCGTTCATGCACCAATAAGTTGTCTAGATTTACCAAGGAGAGCGCTCCGATAACGAGTTACATTAACTAACGGCCGGTTGCTAAAATCCTTTAGCGCAACTGATCAATCGATAGGCATTTGCACGGTTTTCAATCACTGCTGCTCAAATTCAGCGCGAACGCTCAAAATTTTGCGAAAAACACTGGCATTAGGGTTTACAAGCTCAAAGGCTTTCTCTAGTATGCAGCCTCACTCGTGGAGGGGTTCCCGAGTGGCCAAAGGGATCAGACTGTAAATCTGACGGCTCAGCCTTCGAAGGTTCGAATCCTTCCCCCTCCACCACTATTTCGATAAGACGCTCAACCGAAAGGTTGGGCGTTTTTTCGTTTTAGCGCGTTTCTCGAATTAGGGAAATGTGGCGGCTGAAATGTGGTTTGCACAAAAACAAGCCAGTCGGCAGCCAATGCGCAGAATTAGCCTTTGGTAGGCTTTACTTTGCCAGGCCAATTCACTACTATGCACTGCACTCGTGGAGGGGTTCCCGAGTGGCCAAAGGGATCAGACTGTAAATCTGACGGCTCAGCCTTCGAAGGTTCGAATCCTTCCCCCTCCACCACTATTTCGAGTCAAAAAGCCCAACCTTTCGGTTGGGCTTTTTGCTGTCTACCTCAAACATATTTCCGTATAAATCCAATCACATACTGGTTATGCTAACGATTGCGATTCAAACCAAGGGAAATACTCAGTGCTCGCCTACTTCGCCGGATTCGGCCTCGGTCTTTCGTTGATTTTCGCCATTGGCGCGCAAAACGCATTTGTCCTTAAACAAGGTCTTCAGCGCCAACACGTGTTCTTGGTTTGCGCAATTTGCGCTGGTTCCGATGCTATTTTAATTGGTGCAGGTGTTGGAGGCTTTGCCACTTTCTTAAGCCACTACCCTTGGGTGGAAACTTGGGCGCGATACGCTGGGGCGGCTTTGTTGCTGGGGTACGCCAGTTTGAGTTTTCACAGCGCCGCGGTGAATCGCCACAGGTTAACCGTTTCCGACAACCGTGCGCCGGCCTCTAAGTGGAAAGTCGCCGCGCTCACTTTGGCTTTTACCTGGCTTAACCCTCACGTATATCTAGATACCGTGTTATTAATCGGCGGGATCTCCACCCAATTTGCCGATGCCCTGCCGCAGTTTACCTCAGGCGCCATCACCGCCTCGTTCGTGTTCTTTTTCTCGCTAGGCTACGGCGCGCGATTGTTGACGCCCATTTTTGAGCGTCCCAGCGCGTGGCGAGTGTTTGAAACCTGCTTGGGCCTGTTAATGACCCTGTTGGCCATCGGCTTGATTTGGGGTTAGTCGATGTTGAGGTACTTGTGGGTTTGCACAGACAGACGCCAATTGCGCTGAATACAGGTATCGATCGCCAGTTGAGTCGCCGCATGCTTTTGGCTAATGGGCTGCAAACAAACGCTTTTATCTGAAGTATCAATGTCAGCCAAGAGTTGGTCTAACTGGTCGATGTGCGCTTGACGAGCCACTGGGTGTTTAATCTCATCCGCTCGCGCTAACGCTTGAGTTAGCACCGCCTTGCCGCCTTTCATGTCGACTTTAGGCGACACGGTCACATAGGTGTCGTCACTGACCAGTACCGGGTAAGTGCCACTGGTTTCGATTTGGCAACGAAACCCCTTGGCCTCAAGCGCGTGAGTCAAAGGTCTCAAGTCGTGCATACAAGGCTCACCGCCTGTGATAACTACCCATTTCGCCTGATAATTGCCTTGCGACAAGCGGTCCGCCAAATTCTGCGCCGATAGATTAGCCCAGCGGCCAACACTACCATCCACTTGCATTACCTCGATTTCTACCACTTGATTGGCCGGGTCTAATTCCCAGGTGTGCATGGTGTCACACCAAGGGCAACCCACATCACAGCCTTGCAAGCGCACAAAAATCGAAGGCACGCCGCAATGACTGCCTTCACCTTGAATGGTTTCGAAAACTTCGTTTACAGGATACAAGCTAGATCACTCTTTGTTGAGAACCGCGCTAGTATAAATCATTGCGTTTATTGGCTAAACTAGCCGCGTGTTCATCCCAGAGAAAAAAACATGAAAACAGCGGTTGTAGTGTTTAGTGGCGGCCAAGATTCCACCACTTGCCTAGTAAAAGCTTTGGACGAGTACGATTTAGTCCACGCCATTACCTTTGATTATGGTCAGCGACATAAGCAAGAAATCCAGGTCGCCAAAGACTTGTGCAAACGCTTAGGCGTGGCTAGCCACAAAGTGATGGATGTTGGCTTGCTCAACCAACTTGCGGCCTCTGCGTTAACCCGCGACCAGATCCCTGTTTCTAATGACCTAATGGACAATGGCCTACCTAACACTTTTGTTCCTGGGCGCAATATTCTGTTTTTAACTCTGGCGGGTATTTTTGCTTACCAAGTGGGCGCCGAGTCGGTGATTACCGGCGTGTGTGAAACCGATTACTCTGGTTACCCTGACTGTCGCAATTCCTTTGTACAAAAGCTCGAACAAGCTTTGGTGCTTGGCATGGACCGCGAATTGTCATTAGAAACTCCGCTTATGTGGCTCAACAAGGCGGAGACTTGGGCGCTTGCCGATAAGTATGGCGCCCTGGATATGGTCAGAACCGACACACTAACCTGCTACAACGGCATTGTTGGTGATGGCTGCGGCGAATGCCCAAGCTGCCAATTGCGCTCTCAAGGCTTGGCTGAGTACCTAGCCGACAAACCTAAACACCAAAGCGCACTGCAGGGTCGATGCTAAATCGATTAGCTAAGTGGTTTGGCCCGGTTTGGCCTATCTGGATGGGCGTCAGTGTCGTCGTTCTGCTGGCCAGTCTAGCTCTCCCTATTGACTGGCTAGACTACAATCGCCAGCTGATCGGCGAGGGCGAGTTTTGGCGCTTGTATAGCGGCCATTTCACCCACACCAATCACTGGCATCTACTGATGAACCTCGCTGGGTTATTAGTACTTGCCGCTTTACACGGCATGCATTATCGCAACGCCAGTCTGTTGAGTTTGTTGCTCTGTGGTCCCCTGCTTATCAGTGCCGGCTTATGGTTTTATTACCCTGACACTCAGCTCTACGTGGGGCTTAGTGGCTTATTACACGGCCTGTTTGCCTTTGGCGTGATTGCCGATATTAAACGCGGTTGGCGCAGCGGTTATCTGTTGGCTTTGGGGCTTGTGGTAAAACTGGGGTACGAGCTCAGCGCGGGTGCTAGCACTCAACTGGAAAGCTTGATTCAGGCTCGAGTGGCTACCGAAAGCCACTGGCTGGGCGCCCTCGCGGGCACCCTTATCGCCTTGGTTTGGTTGGTGTTGGATCGAAAACCAAGCTAACCCGCTAGCATCATGTCCTGACGCAAGCGTTGTACCTTATCTCTAAGCGCAGCGGCTTGCTCAAACTCTAGGTTCTTAGCGTGCTCCAGCATCTGTTTTTCTAGCTGTTCAATCGACTGAGTTAGCTCAGAGATGCTGACCTTACCTTGATTACTGGCGTGATAGTGTTCAGATACGCTCTCTGCCACTGAATCAGTGACTTTACTTGGCGCTTCCATCACGTCGGTAATCTTTTTGACCACGCCTTTTGGCGTAATGCCATTGGCTTCGTTGAACTCTTTTTGTACCTGACGTCGGCGCTGGGTTTCAGAAATGGCCCTTTCCATCGAGCCTGTCACCTTGTCCGCGTATAAAATCGCCTTGCCATTGAGGTTACGAGCAGCACGGCCTATGGTTTGGATCAAGGAGCGGTCTGAGCGCAAGAAGCCCTCTTTGTCGGCATCAAGAATGGCCACCAAAGACACCTCCGGCATATCCAGACCTTCTCGCAACAAGTTAATCCCAATCAGGACATCAAACTCACCAAGGCGCAGATCGCGAATAATCTCCATTCGCTCCACCGTATCGATGTCCGAGTGCAAGTAACGAACCCTTACCCCGTGTTCAGCAAAGTACTCGGTCAGGTCTTCTGCCATTCGCTTGGTTAAAGTGGTGACCAATACCCTTTCGTTGATAGCGCTGCGTTTGTTGATTTCTGACAGTAAATCATCCACTTGTACCGCCACAGGGCGAACTTCCACTTCGGGGTCAAGTAAGCCTGTTGGCCGCACGACCTGCTCTACCACGTCATCCGCCGAGTGTTCCAACTCGTACTTTCCGGGCGTCGCCGAGACGAAGATAGTTTGCGGCATCAGTGATTCGAATTCTTCAAATTTCAGCGGGCGGTTATCCAACGCTGAAGGTAATCTAAAGCCGTATTCCACGAGATTTTCTTTACGGCTGCGATCCCCTTTGTACATGCCCCCGACTTGAGACACGGTTACATGGGATTCATCAATAATGAGCAAGCCGTCTTTGGGTAAATAGTCCAGCAAGGTTGGCGGAGGCTCGCCTGGCGCACGCCCCGATAGGTAGCGCGAATAGTTTTCAATGCCCGAGCAATAACCTAACTCGTTCATCATCTCTATGTCGTACTGAGTCCGCTCGGTAATGCGCTGCTCTTCAATCAGTTTGTGGTTGGCCAAGAACTGAGCTTTGCGCTCTCTGAGCTCTTCTTTAATGTGCTCAGAGGCCTCCTGAATTTTTTCTCTCGGCGTTACATAGTGAGTTTTCGGGTAAATTGTGGTTCGGCTGAGGTTTTTAGAAACAGCACCGGTCAGGGGGTCAAATAGGCTAATTCGCTCAACCTCGTCGTCGAATAGTTCGACGCGTACCGCCTCTTTTTCAGAATCCGCAGGAAAGATATCGATAACTTCCCCGCGCACTCGAAACGTACCCCGCTGAAAATCCATATCGTTGCGGTTGTATTGCATTTCCGCCAGTCGCGCCAATATTTCACGCTGGCCCATGATGTCGCCGAGGCTGACGTGCAGCAACATCCGCATGTAGCTCTCAGGATCGCCCAACCCGTATATGGCTGATACCGACGCGACTAACACCACATCGCGACGCTCGAGCAAGGCTTTGGTCGCCGACAAACGCATCTGCTCGATATGAGCGTTAATGGACGCGTCCTTTTCGATAAAGGTGTCAGTGGTCGGGACATAGGCTTCTGGTTGGTAGTAGTCGTAGTAGGAAACGAAGTATTCCACTGAGTTGTGTGGGAAAAATTCTTTCATCTCACCGTAGAGCTGTGCCGCCAAAGTTTTATTCGGTGCAAGCAAAATAGCGGGACGATCCAACTCAGCAATCAGATTGGCGACAGTGAATGTCTTACCTGAGCCGGTAACCCCAAGCAAGGTCTGACACGCAAGACCAGACTCGATGCCGTCCTTTAGCTCTGCGATGGCCTTGGGTTGATCTCCGGCGGGCTTAAATTGGGAGACTAACTGGAATGATTTGTCTGACATACGAACCTAATTTTTAGACATTGGAGTAACTTACGAACGCTTCTTACTGACAACTATGTTGCAGAATGTTTAAATTTTAGTGAAAACCACTTCTAACGAGAACTTTGCCAAAATTTGTCCTCAAAATTGTCGATTCAGCAACATATATTACGGTGTACTTAAATTTAATTCACAAGCGATCGACTGCTGAAATTTTACTCACCGCGATCGGCTAGTGTCAAAAATCCGCCGTCAAACCAAAATATATAAACCATTGTTTTTATTGTCATTTTTTAAATGCAATTAATTTTTTTGATTTTAACTTAAACGCAGATTCCACAAGGGTTTTAGCGCCATAATTGAGATTAATCAACAGGGTTATCCACAGAAACAGTGGATAACTGGCGCAAAGCCATATAGCACAAGCATTTGCAGCACATCGAAGCCGTCATCGGATCATGGATCCAGAATATCCCCATAGCTTAACTCATTCCCGTCTAAGAAATCAGACCCCACTTTGTGAGATTCTATTGCACACAGTCGAGATGACACTTGATCAGTTATTAGGCTTATATTCCAATCAATTGATTAAAGGCTAACCCTACTGCACACGCTTTAAACAAACGATCTAACATCCCCAACTTTTTTTGCAATCCTAGTTGACTCAAGCCCTGCCTAGTTTTACTATGCGCTCCGTCTTCACGACATTGCTGTCACAAAGACTTTTGTTCCCCCTTAGTTCAGTCGGTAGAACGGTGGACTGTTAATCCATATGTCGCTGGTTCAAGTCCAGCAGGGGGAGCCACTTTATTTAAGTCGTTAGTTTTCTAACGCGAGTTCCCCGAACGGTGGACTGTACTGTTTCAAGTCGGCATATGCCGCTGAATCAAGTCCAGCAGGGGGAGCCACTTTATTAAAGTCGCTGAAGTTTCGGCGAAAGATTAGCTAGCTCAACTAGCTGCGATTCCCCCTTAGTTCAGTCGGTAGAACGGTGGACTGTTAATCCATATGTCGCTGGTTCAAGTCCAGCAGGGGGAGCCACTTTATTTAAGTCGCTAGTTTTCTAACGCGAGTTCCCCGAACGGTGGACTGTACTGTTTCAAGTCGGCATATGTCGCTGAATCAAGTCCAGCAGGGGGAGCCACTTTATTTAAGTCGCTGAATTTTAGCGCAAGATTTGCTAGCTATACTAGCTACTATTCCCCCTTAGTTCAGTCGGTAGAACGGTGGACTGTTAATCCATATGTCGCTGGTTCAAGTCCAGCAGGGGGAGCCACTTTAAAGAAGAAGCCATTCGCAAGAGTGGCTTTTTTGTTTTTAGCGCTCCAAGAAAAGAACGGTGGACTGTACTGTTACCAATCCGGCATATGTCGCTGGTTCAAGTCCAGCAGGGGGAGCCACTTTAAAGAAGAAGCCATTCGCAAGAGTGGCTTTTTTGTTTTTAGCGCTCCAAGAAAAGAACGGTGGACTGTACTGTTACCAATCCGGCATATGTCGCTGGTTCAAGTCCAGCAGGGGGAGCCACTTTAAAGAAGAAGCCATTCGCAAGAGTGGCTTTTTTGTTTTTAGCGCTCCAAGAAAAGAACGGTGGACTGTACTGTTACCAATCCGGCATATGTCGCTGGTTCAAGTCCAGCGGGGGAGCCACTTTAAAGAAGAAGCCACTCGCAAGAGTGGCTTTTTTGTTTCTGTCTCCTCGGAGAAGACTCATGGCTCTGCGAGTTCCGTTTGATTAAAAGCATTTAAAACGACCCTGCCCCCTTTCTATTTCACTCACGCATTCAGTTGGTATTTTTCGATTACTTAGTTAATGGATTGTGGTACTTTTTCAACTGTGCGCAAAGCCACTGCAGATAGCCGTGGCAAAATAACTCTAATCAAAGGACTGACGTTGCCATGGGCTTCTCAAAAACTTTCTTGTTGATGCTTAGCATTGTCTTGCTGTGTGTTGGCTTGGTCCAAAGCCATCTTTATGTTGTGGTTGCCCAAGACAACCTAGAACAGCAACAACGCCGCATCGCCGCCGCAGTCACCACCCTGGATGATATCGATAGCGATGGTTTCGCCTTATACCAACAACTGTCAGCGACTCAAAGGCTGAGCTTCTTCCAATACGCGGCCACCGAAGATTTCAATCGTAATTACACCTTTGGCCAACTGTTAGAAAAACCATCCATTACTGGCCAAATACTGAGCTGGTATGGAGCCAACCAACCCAAGAAGCAGTTTTTAGGTCGTGGCGCGGTGACTTTTCGTCCCGACAGTCAAACCGTTCAGTCGTTGCTAGCAAGACAACTGCTGGTTAGCTGGATCATCGTCCTAACAAGTCTCATCCTTCTTGGCTTTTCCTTCTTTTCTGCGTTTCGCAGGATTCGAAATCAGATTCGCTACGCGGCAAACTACATTTCGCGAATTCCATCGTTTCGATTTGAATCCATAGAAGTCAGTCGCCTAAGTAATGAAAGCCAGCCACTAGCGGATGCGCTAAGCGAAACGAGAGTCGAACTAAAACAAAAAATCGAGGCACTACAGGAGAAATGCGAATCCCTAGCACGAACCAGTAATCTCGATGCTGTCTCAGGACTCGCTACTCGAGTTCGATTCATCGAACAATTGGAACAAACCCTGTCTCAATCTCAGCAGCAAATCGGCGTGTTAATCACAGTGCGCGCCAGCGAACTTGGGATGGTCAACCAGACTCAAGGCATGGGTGGCGGTGACAATTACTTGGCCGAGGTGGCTCAATCCTTACGCGCGGTAATTGGTGCGCATCCCAAGGCCGAGGCTTTTCGTCTCGCCAGTTCCGATTTCGCGGCCATTTTACCCCTGGCTACCCGCAAAGACGCGCAACGGTTTTGTGAAGCGTTAAAGACTCGATACGATGATTTGCAAGCCTCGCTGGGGTTAAACGCTTGTGCATACACCGCAGCGGTTTGCTACGAAAGCGGTATGAATGCCCTAGAGCTGTTGGGAATGGCCGACACCACGGTCAATCTGGCGCAATCCCTGGGGCCTAATAGCTTCTCCATCTATGAAGAGCAGCACGGATCAGCCTCGGTATCCGAGCATCAATGGCAGAATGTGGTCCGCCACGTCATCGCCAATCGAAAAGTCTTCTTTTTACAGCAAAGCATCCAACCGATGCGCAATGACGTTCGCGCCTATCGCGAATTGCTGGCGCGGTTTAGCAATGAGAATAACGACCCAATCCCTACCGCGACTGTGATTGCTATGGCCGAACGCTACGGATTGGCGCCTCAGCTGGACAAAATGATCATTCAAAATGCTCTGCAATTGCTGTCCCAAGACATAGGCTTCAAAGGTGCCTTTGCGATCAATATCAGTGCGATGTCAGCGCACAACACCGAGTTTGTGGCATGGTTGCGCGACACCTGCAGTAAGAACAAAGCCCTTGCAGGTCGCTTAGTGTTTGAAATCAGTGAAGCGGGTTTGCAATCCAACTTGGCTGCCAGCCAATCATTCGTTCGTGAAGTGCATAAAACTGGCGCTCGAGTGTCGGTAGAGCGCTTTGGTCTGGCCTTTACCTCGTTCCGCTTTTTCCGCGAAGTTCGTCCAGACTTTATCAAACTCGCTGGCGAATACAGCCATGGTATCGACCAAAACCGCGACAATGCCTTTTTCGTACGAATGGTCGTAGATATCGCCCGAAGAATGGGGATTTTGGTGTTTGCCACCTCGGTGGAAAGGCAGCAAGAAAAAATGGAACTCGAACGCTTACTTGTCGACGGCCTTCAAGGCTATTACATCGGCCAGCCAGAAGTGATGAACCTCAGCCAAAAAGAAGCGCAACCCAATTAGATGCGCTTCTTATCCTGACCCAGGAATACACCGGCCATCACCAAGATGGCCGCTAACCATTGATAGCCATTCAGCCGCTCTCCCAACAACAGCATTGCCATGATCGCGGTAAACACCGGAATTAAATTGACGTAGATGACCGCTTGGGTCAAAGGAATTTGGCTCACCGCATAGTTGTACAGCAAATACGCCCCTAAAGTGACGCAAGCCCCGAGATAAACTATCGCCCCTATCCCCGACCAATCCAACACCCAGGTTTGCTCGCTAACGGCCGCCAATGGCACAAAAAACAAGCTGCCAACCGCCGCCTGAAGAGAGGTTAAGGTCAGTGCCGAGTAGCGCTTGCTCAACAGTTTCAAACACACGCCGTACACCGCCGCGCACAACATAGCCAACAACTCAAGCGTATTGCCCAATAGTGGATTCGGTGCGTGTTGGTCCTCGCTGCCCGCCAGCGTAAGCCAAATGACTCCGATAGCCGCCAAGCCAAAACCTAAGCCATTTCTACGAGTCAGGCGCTCGCCTAGAAACACAAAAGCAACGGCGGCGGTAAGCACTGGTGCCATAGCCGTCATCATGCCCGCTTGGGTCGCTGAGGTGTAAAGCAAAGCTTGGCTTTCAAAGATAAAATAAAGACACGGCTCGCAAGCAGACATGATGACCAGCACTTTCCAGTCACCTTGGCGATATTGAAACCTGAGAATTTGACGATAAAACAGACTAAAACAAGCCAAGGCAACCAACATTCGACCGGCGATAACCCAGTTGGGATGGTAAACGTCAAAAGCCCACTTTAGAGCGATAAAACTGGAGGCCCACAAAAGTGTGGCGATAACCAAGGCTAATCTCGGATCTGGTTGAAGGCGCATTTGGCAATAAATTCTGAGGCTTACAAATTGCGCGCAAGTGTATCACCGAGATCATCAAGACAACACTCGCACTTGCACAAATGTGCATTATCCATACAGCTTATGTGTTGTTTATCATCGGCATAACCCCGATAATAAGCAGATCACTATTTGGAGTTTTGTGAGTTAATGAGCGAGTATTTTTTCCTACTAGTCGGTACCGTATTGGTCAACAATTTCGTACTGGTTAAATTCCTTGGGCTATGTCCATTTATGGGGGTGTCCAGTAAACTGGAATCTGCCATTGGCATGTCTATGGCAACCACCTTCGTACTGACCCTCGCTTCTACCACGAGCTACCTGATAAATCAGTATTTGCTCGACCCGCTGGAACTGACCTACCTGCGCACCATGGCCTTTATTCTGGTGATTGCGGTGGTGGTTCAATTTACCGAAATGCTGGTTCAGAAAATGAGTGACCAGCTCTACCGAACCCTAGGCATTTATCTGCCGCTAATTACCAGTAACTGTGCCGTTTTGGGTGTCGCCCTTCTCAACGTCAACGAACAGCATAACTTTATTGAGTCCGTGCTGTACGGGTTTGGCGCGGCTGCCGGCTTCTCACTTGTCCTAATTTTGTTTTCGGCCATGCGTGAGCGCTTGGCCGCCGCCGATGTGCCGCAACCGTTTCAAGGCGCCGCTATAGGCATGATCACCGCGGGCATGATGTCGCTGGCCTTCATGGGCTTTACTGGATTGGTGAAATAGCATGTCTGAAGTCGTTATTGCCATTGTCACTCTGGCACTTATCGCCCTGCTATTTGGCGCCCTATTGGGCTTTGCTGCGATTCGCTTTCGCGTTGAGGGCAACCCGCTAGTCGATCAAATCGACGCCATATTGCCGCAAACTCAATGCGGTCAGTGTGGCTACCCCGGCTGCAAGCCATACGCAGAAGCTATCGCCAATGGTGAAGCCATCAATAAATGTCCGCCGGGCGGCACATCGACCATGGAAAAAATCGCTGACCTGATGGGAGTAGACCCTCAGCCAGTAGAAGAAACCGAAGCCTCGGTGCCCAGAGTGGCCTACATACGCGAAGCTGAGTGCATCGGCTGTACTAAGTGCATTCAGGCATGCCCAGTCGATGCAATTGTTGGCGCTGGTAAACTAATGCACACAGTCATCGAATCTCAGTGCACCGGTTGCGACTTGTGTGTCGACCCTTGCCCTGTTGATTGCATCGATATGCGTCCAATTGCGCAAACTACCAAAACTTGGGATTGGAAACTGAATCAAATACCAACCACTCCGGTGAACAGCGAAGCACCGACGAGAAATTAATGCAGACTTTGTTAGAACAAATTGACCAAGGGAAATTGTGGAATATTCCCGGGGGCATTCATCCGCCGACCAACAAAGCCCACACTAGCGCGCGCCCAATTGCGACCATGGCGCCAGTGCCGCGCTATTACGTGCCCGTTTCTCAGCACATCGGCGACCATGGCCGTTTGTTAGTCAAAGTGGGTGATAAGGTTCTCAAAGGCCAAGCTTTGACTCAGGCCTCAGGCCCACGCGCCCTGCCCGTGCACGCGCCCACCTCCGGCCATGTTGTGTCTATCGAACCCCTGCAGGCCAGCCACCCCTCAGGATTGAGCGAGATTACACTGTGTATCGAAGCGGATGGCCAGGACCATTGGCGCGCCCGCTCACCGCGACTGGGCTTTCAAGGTCTAGAAAACGACACTCTGCTTAACATCATTCAGTCGGCGGGTATCGCCGGTCTTGGTGGCGCGGTATTCCCCAGCCACACCAAGCTAGCCTTAAGCGGAACCGAGCTGCTGATTATTAACGGCGTCGAGTGCGAGCCTTATATCACTGCCGACGATCGCCTGATGCAAGAGTGCGCGCAAGAAATTACTCAAGGCATTGCCATTCTAGAGCGCTTGCTAACACCAAAACGCATCTTGATCGCCATCGAGGACGATAAGCCGGCCGCCGTCAAAGCGATGGAAGCCGCGCTCAACCAAGCCGAGTTTGAGTCGGCCGAGGCGAGCGTGCGAGTCATTCCAACCAAGTACCCTTCTGGCGGTGAAAAACAGCTGATCCAAATTCTCACTGGCCAAGAAGTGCCCAGCGGAAAGCTGCCAAGCGCTCTAGGTATTGTTAGCCACAACGTCGCCACAGCCTACGCCGTTAAAAAAGCGGTATACGATGACGAGCCTTTGATTCAACGGGTGGTTACCGTGACCGGCGGTGCCTTGTCAGAACAACAAAACATGTGGGTTCCGATAGGTACGCCAATTCACGCGGTGCTGGAGCAATGCGGCTATCAACCTCAAGCCAAGCTCGGAGTGGTGATGGGCGGGCCTATGATGGGCTTTATGCTGCCAAGTATCGCCTCACCAGTCGTGAAGGCCACTAACTGCTTGCTCGCCGCATCGTCACAAGAGATGACCGAAAGCCCTCAGGCACGCGCTTGTATCCGCTGTGGCGAATGTGCCGTGGCCTGTCCAGCTAAGTTACAGCCGCAACAACTGTATTGGTACGCCCAAGCCAATGACGCCGAAAAATCTCAGGCCTACAACCTGTTTGACTGCATCGAGTGTGGCTGTTGTGCTTACGTGTGCCCGTCAGATATTCCTTTGGTTGAAGCCTACCGCATTCAAAAAGCAGACATTCGCGCCAAACAAATACAACAGCAAGCCGCCGAAGAAGCGAAAATCCGTTTTGAAGCTCGTATCCAGCGTTTAGAGCAAGAAAAACAGGCCCGTGCTAACAAGCACAAAAAAGCCGCGCAAAAACGTCAGGCCAGTATGTCAGCTGACCAAAAAGACTTGGTCGCGCAAGCCATGGCGCGAGTGAAAGCCAAGCAATCGCAACCAGAGTCAGAGCCTCAGAGCGACCCTGGTGATGCTAAGAAGGCGGCCGTGGCCAAGGCATTAGCCCGCGCTAAAGCCAAAAAGCAAGTCGCTGAATCTGAGCAGTCGACGGCGACTGAAACCGATCCGAAAAAAGCCGCTGTCGCCAGAGCTTTGGCTAAAGCTAAAGCTAAAAAGCAAGCTCAAGCGTCCGATAGCACACCACAGGCCGATGCCAAAAAAGCAGCCATCGCCCGCGCGGTTGCGAAGGCCAAAGCCAAACGCGACAACCCAGATGCTGATGTAGCAAGCCCAGCTACCAAACCGAATGACGCAGTGGCGACAACCGGCAAAGCGATCAGCCAAGACCCTAAAAAGGCGGCGATTGCGCGTGCGGTTGCCAAGGCCAAAGCCAAGCAGCAAGCGGCTCAAGCGGAAAACGCCGAGGTAACCACAGAAGCTGTAGAAGATCCGAAAAAAGCGGCTATTGCCCGTGCGGTTGCAAAGGCCAAAGCCAAGCAGCAGGCCGCTAAGGTTGAAACCCAAACGGCAAACGAGCCTGAGGCTGTGCCAGAAGACCCGAAAAAAGCCGCCATTGCTCGCGCAGTCGCCAAGGCCAAAGCCAAACAACAGGCCGCCAAGGTTGAAACCCAAACGGCAAACGAGCCAGAGCCTATGCCTGAAGATCCGAAAAAGGCCGCCATTGCTCGCGCAGTCGCCAAGGCAAAAGCCAAACGCGCGGCTCAGCTAGCCGCCAAAGACAATAATAAAGGTGATACAGATGGCGTTTAAGCTAACCGCCTCGCCCCACATCAGCCAGGGTGGACTGACGTCAAATGTCATGCTTACCGTGGTACTTTGCACCCTGCCCGGCTTTGCGGCTCAGTGGTATTTCTTTGGCCCTGGTGCTCTGTTGCAGCTGCTTCTTTGTGTGCTGTTTTGTATTGCCGGCGAAGCCTTAGCACTGGCCATGCGCGGCCGCTCGATTAAGGCGGCGCTTAGCGACAATTCTGCCTTGCTAACCGGGGTACTACTCGGACTGGCTTTGCCTCCCTACGCGCCTTGGTGGGTTGCGGCAATCGGCGGCCTGTTTGCGGTAGTAATGGTCAAACAGTTATACGGCGGTTTGGGACACAACCTGCTCAACCCAGCGATGGCCGGTTACGTATTGCTGCTTATCGCCTTTCCGGTACAAATGACCACATGGGCAGCACCGCAATCTTTACTGGGCGAACCTCTGAGTATTGCCCAAGCCTTTAGCGCGGTATTTGCCGAGAACGCCGAATTGGTGCAAATGGCTCGAGCCAGCGTTGATGGGATAACCATGGCGACCCCGCTCGATAGCCTTAAGACCAGTTTGACCTTGGGAAAAACCAGCTCCGAAGCCATGCAAAGCCCAGTGTTTGGTCAAATATCAGGGGTCGGCTGGGAGTGGGTTAACTTGGCTTATTTGCTCGGCGGTCTGGTGCTACTACAGCGCAAAGTCATTCGTTGGCACATTCCAGCGGGCGTGCTTGTCGGCCTTTGGCTTACCGCCAGCATTAGCTACAGCCTGCTACCGGATACCACTGGTACGCCTTGGTTCCACTGCTTTAGCGGTGCCACAATGCTGGCCGCTTTCTTCATTGCCACCGACCCGGTAACCGCAGCAACCAGCGCCAAAGCACGCTTTATCTTTGGCATGATTATCGGTGTATTAGTGGTGATCATTCGCAATTTTGGAGGCTACCCAGATGCCGTCGCTTTCGCTGTGTTATTAGCCAATTTGTGTGTTCCCCTGTTGGACTACTACGTGCGTCCAACCACCTATGGCCACACTAAGGGACGCTCATGAAACGCAGTATGGTTAGAAACGGCGCTATTTTGGCTGGGTTTGCACTGGCAACCACCTTTTTTGTTTCCCTTACCTTTCAGGCCACTAAGGCTCGAATTGCTGATCAACAGCAACAACAGCTAAAGCGCACCCTTGGCCAAATCATTCCCGACGAATTGCACGACAACCCCTTGCACCAACATTGTGTCACAGTGCAGTCCGAGCAATTTTTGGGCTCCAAATACCCGCAGCGCGCCTTTGTCGCCACTTTGGGTGATAGTGCAACCGCGCTAGCCATCGAGACTACAGCACCCGACGGCTACAACGGCGACATCAAGTTGATTGTCGGCATCGATGCACAAGGGCAAGTATTAGGTGTGCGAACCTTAGCTCACCAAGAAACCCCAGGACTTGGCGACGACATCGAGTTGCGCAAGTCCGATTGGGTGTTGAGCTTTAATGGCAAACAAACCCAAGGCGCTAAGGACAAAAACTGGGGCGTGGCAAAAGATGGCGGTCAGTTCGATCAATTTACCGGCGCCACCATCACGCCGCGCTCCTATGTCAAAGCGGTTCACAACGCGCTATTGTACTTTGACTACGAATTTACTCGCTTGAGCAAACAAGCCATCGATTGCGGAGATCCTCAATGAGCCAACTGAAACAGTTAGCCTTCGATGGGCTTTGGAAAAACAACCCAGGCATTGTCCAGTTACTGGGTCTGTGTCCCCTTCTAGCGGTTAGCGCCACCATTACCAACGCCATGGGACTGGCGTTAGCCACACTATTGGTTCTGGTCGGCTCAAACGTGTGTGTCTCTCTAATTCGTCACTGGGTGCCTAAAGAAATTCGAATTCCAGTATTCGTGATGATAATTGCCGCGCTGGTGACCTGTGTTCAACTGCTGGTGCACGCCTTTGCCTACGAACTGTATTTGTCCTTGGGGATCTTCTTGCCCTTGATCGTGACCAATTGCGTCATCATCGGACGCGCAGAAGCCTTTGCCTCGCGTAACTCAGTCGGCCACGCGGCCTTTGATGGTTTGATGATGGGGCTGGGATTCGGTCTGGTACTTATGCTGCTTGGCGGCATTCGAGAGTTGGTTGGTCAAGGCACCTTATTCGACGGCGCTGAGCTGTTGCTCGGCCCTTGGGCTTCAGCACTAACCATTCAAGTCATTGAATTTGATACCCAATTTTTGTTGGCGCTATTACCTCCTGGGGCTTTTATCACTTTGGGGCTGATCATTGCGCTGAAAAATGCCATCGATGCTCACTACAAAGCCAAAACCGAAATTCCTGTGCGCGAGCCGGTGTCGAGAGCTCGAGTGACCAACGTTTAGACCAGCCACTGAAAAACCAATAAAACCAAGAGTGCAGTGTATGAGTGAGATGATTAAGCCAATTACCAAACAACAAAAAGTACAGGCCATCATAGATATCCTCGAAGAGCTCTACCCTACAGTGCCAATTCCGCTGGACCACAAGGACCCATACACCCTACTGATTGCGGTTTTGTTGTCGGCTCAATGTACCGACGAGCGGGTCAACCAAATCACGCCCAAGCTGTTTGCCAGAGCCGACAATCCGTTCGATATGGTAATGATGAGCATCGATGAGATTAAGGAAATCATCAAACCTTGCGGCTTGTCGCCAATGAAATCGAAAGGCATATGGCACTTGTCTGACATGATCATCAAACAGCACAACGGCGAGGTGCCAGCCGACTTCGAAGCCTTGGAAGCTATGCCAGGAGTGGGCCACAAAACAGCATCGGTTGTGATGGCTCAGGCCTTTGGTGTTCCAGCGTTTCCCGTTGACACCCACATTCATCGATTGATGTATCGCTGGGGACTGTCTAACGGCAAAAGTGTGGAGCAAACCGAGCGCGATGCAAAACGCCTGTTTCCTCGAGACAAGTGGAACGACCTGCACCTGCAGATCATTTTCTACGGGCGCGAGTACTGCCCTGCTCGCGGCTTTTCGTTGGACAAGTGCATCATCACTCGTCAATACGGCCGCCGCAGTTTCATCAACGAAGTGATCAAAGAGCAAGAAAAGAAACTCAAACTAACGGCTAAGCGCAAACGTTAGCGAGACACGGTGAAGTGACTGTAGCGCCCTAAATCTCGATAAACCGGGTGGGCGCAACGTTGCCACTCCAGCTCCAATAATCTGTCGTAGCACTTTTCCTGCAAATTCTTGTCTTTGACATAATCGTGCAGAACCCTAAGCCCGATTCGACGCTCGACTTTGT
Organism: Paraferrimonas sedimenticola; assembly: GCF_002282855.1. Taxonomy (GTDB): domain Bacteria; phylum Pseudomonadota; class Gammaproteobacteria; order Enterobacterales; family Shewanellaceae; genus Paraferrimonas; species Paraferrimonas sedimenticola. The sequence continues at coordinate 60,882 of NZ_NRIR01000009.1, forward strand.
AACCCGCTTCCACCAACCACTGCTCGACTTCTTCGGGTTTAAAGCGACCTTGGGGAATGATGGTGTTGTGATGCTTCTTAGGCATGCCCTTTAGCATGTATTGATAGTTGCCGTTTACCGCGTGGTGCATCTCTAGGCCGTAATAGTTGTAAAACATCAACGACATCACTCCGCCTTGCTCTAGGCTTTCCAATAAGGTCAGCAAGCCTTCGCGTGGTTCGGCCAACCACTCCAGAACCGCATGAAAACAGATTAGCGAGTATTTTCGACCCAAGGTGGCACCAATTTGTTGGGCTTTTAGCTGATGGAACTCAAACTGCTCCGCCACTTGATGTTCGCTCGCCAAGGCTTTGGCCATGGTCAGCATTTGCTCGGACACATCGCAAAAATCCACTTGGTGGCCCTTTTGCGCCAGCCAACAGGCCATTTGCCCCTGGCCGCCGCCAGCGTCGAGCAAGCGCAATGACTCTTGCTCAAATCTCGGCAGCAAGTATTGGCTAAATTCCCGTTGCAGTATGTCTAAGCGTAAACGCCCTTTGGTGGTGTGATAAATGTTGTGCGAAAACTTGTTCGCCAGCGAGTCAAAATTGGTATCCATAACCGACCTTATCGATTGTTCCGGCACATTTTCCCACAAGCCCATTCACAATCCAAAGGCCCTTTGCTTTTTGGTTTCCCAAAATCTACAAACGTGTCACACTAAGCGCCAAGCCCCTGTCTTGTTTGAGCTTTATGCAGCCCGAAAAAACCTACAACCTCGACCGACTAGGAAATCGATTTAGCGCTTTTATCGCTTTGCTACTGCTACTTACGGGTGTGGGCATTTGGGCCACTCTAACCAGCTATGCCAATCAACAACGGCTTCAAGACAGGGATACCCTGCAAACCCTGCGGGGTAGCAATGCGGTCAAAACCCTTGAAATGCAAATGGCTCAGGCCCAAGCCACGGTAGTGTCGCTGGCCAACCTCAGCCAGTCCTTGTACCAACAGCCACAAGCGCTCAAAAAGACCATTCCCATCATTCTCTCCGACGCTCATCAATCCAAACTGATTGCCGGTGGTGGTGTATGGAGTGCCCCTTATGCCTTTGACGCTGAGCAAGAACGTCTGGCGTTCTTTTACGGCCAGCAAGCCGAACGGGGCATGGCGGAGTTTGAACAGTACAACGATCCTGAACAGCCGAGCTACACCCAAGAAGAGTGGTATCGTCCCCTCACCAAAATGGCCAAAGGCTCGACCTTATGGAGCAGCGTTTATCGCGACCCCTACACCCAGCAGCCAATGGTCACTGTCTCTTCGCCAATTTGGCTTAGAGATAAATTTCTTGGAGTGGTCACCCTAGACTTGGCTCTTCAAGGGGTTAACGCTTTAGTGCGTCGAATCAGCGAACAGCAACCTGGCTATTTGTTCTTGGTGGACCAGCAACAACGGATATTGGCCCACCCATATCTAGAAGAGCGCTTAGATCAGCCTATCGAGCAACTGGCTGATTTAGGTGAGCTAGCTGAGTTTGCGCCTGAATTCGCGCCCTTGCTGACCTTGAGCTACGACCCAAGCCAACCACAAATCTTGTTGGCTCAATCTCAGCTGCTTGGCGACCCGATCCTCGACCAACCGGTAAACGTCAAAATCTTTAACGTGGTTGAGAGTGGCTGGTTGCTGTTTTTGGTCTCACCAACTCGAACCGATGAGATTGGTCCGCACCGCACCTGGCCTGTGGTGTTGATGCTGCTATTTATCGTTGGTTTTGGCTATGTGTTGCTACATCAGTTGGTACAGCGTCGTATGTTATCGCCGCTCGCGGCTTTGCAGCGCGCCCTGCAGGATGATGACAACCATGACCTCAACAACCTTAAAGATTCGGCTAGCGGTCCTTTTGACGAGATTGCTCGCCTCTGTGTCGCTCAACGGGAAGTGTTGCGCAGTAGCCAGCTCAATCTCGACGCGGCCAACCTTGCGCTGCAGCAGCAAGGCCAAGGCATGCAGCACCAAGCGCCGGACAACTCGGTGCCATTGGCGTTATCCATGATCAAATCCAGTCAAAGCCTAATGCACATTCGAGACAGAGAAAATCGCTTTGTGCTAGCCAACCCGGCCTATTGCCAAGCCGTGCAGCGCTCTCAAGGTCATTTGTTGGGCAAACGCTATCAGCAGGTTTTTCCCGAAGCGTTGGCATCAAAAGCCGAGCAACGACTCAATCGAGTGCTAGAAACTCAAGCGCCTTTGAGCTATCGAGATCAGTTTATCGTCAAACAGAAAACCGAGAACTATCTCGCACAGATGTATCCCTTATATGACAACGCAGGCACAGTGACTGGCGTCGGCTACGTAGCAGTGAACATTAGCCAACTCAGTGACGAACTCAGTCAGGCGGAACAAAGCCTTGAGACCACTCAGCACGAGTTGATGAATCTGCAGCACAATCAACAAACCTCTCAAAAAGAGCAAATCCAGACCAATCAGGCGCTGCAGCACAGCGAGCATCGCGGCATACAACTCAAAGCAGCAGGGGTATTTGTCGAACGTCTTGACCAGCGACTATTGGGTAATTTAGCCCAGTACACTCAACTGCTTAGACAGCGTTTAATTGCCGTATACAGCGCTGTACTGCCGAGTCAAGACAAGCCTATGGCTTGGCAAAAGCTGGATGAGGTCGAGGTCATCAGTACGCAAAGCGAACTGCTTCACCTGTTGTTTAACGCACTGGCTCACCCCATCAGTCACAAACAGATGCTGCCGTATTTCGGCAACTACTTAGAAGTCTTCTACCACTCAAACGCTCAAAATCGCTGGCAAATAGAGCTGGATTGCGATCCTCAAATCAACAGTGAACGACCACCGCTTGAATGGTTGCGAGTCATTCACACCCTGTTGCAAAACGCCACTCAACACGGTTTCAACGAACTCTCCAAACAGGCCCAAATCACTGTTGAAGTGCGCCAGCTCGAACGTGGCGTTAAAGTCAGTGTGATTGACAATGGTTTTGGACTACCCGCAGATTTCGACATCAAAATTGCACAGGCCAGCTATCCTAATCAAAGTCACTCTCTGGTAGTATTACGCGCTTGGCTAAACAGCCACGGCGGCGAACTCAGCTGGAGCAGCGAGCTCAATCAAGGCAGCCGTTTTGAGGCTGTGCTATTTGATAATCCCCAAGCGTAACCCAAGGCCTTTCAATGAAAAAACGCGTTTATCTGCAGCCCGGACGGGAAAAGTCTGTGCTGCGTCGTCATCCCTGGATTTTTGCAAGCGCCCTTCGCTCGGTCAAAGGTGACCCGCAACTGGGTGAAACCGTTGAGGTTCGCGCCCACGACGGCCAGATCTTAGGCGTTGCCGCTTTCTCGCCCCACTCTCAAATTCGCCTGCGCATGTGGGCTTTCGGCAAGCAACAAGTGGTGGACCGCGACTTTTTTGATGGCAAGATTGCCCAGGCGCTGGCTCTGCGCTCGACTCTGATAGAACGCCAAGGCCTTACAGGCTTTCGCCTGATAGCCGCTGAGTCCGATGGGTTACCAGGGATCACTGTGGACTACTACGCCGGCGTGTTAGTTTGCCAACTGCTGTCCGCCGGCGCCGAGTACTGGCGAGAGACCTTGCTAGATGCGCTAGAGGCCGCACTGCCAGGCTGCGCAATCTACGAACGCAGCGATGTGGAAAGTCGTTCCAAAGAAGGCTTAGAACTGACTCAAGGACTGTTGCGTGGCCAACTGCCGGCGATGCCTGTGATCATCGAAGAGAATGGCGTTGCGATTGCCGTCGATGTCACCAGCGGACACAAAACCGGTTTCTATCTCGACCAACGAGATAACCGCCGCAAGGCCATGGACTATGTAGCCAATCGCTCGGTGTTAAATTGCTTTAGCTATACCGGTACCTTTGCCTTGTATTGCATCAAAGCTGGCGCCTCATCGGTAGAGAATGTTGACGTGTCTCAGCCCGCTCTGGATATGGCGGCAAACAATATTGCCTTGAACCAGCTCGATGCTAGTAAGGTCACTCACACTCAAGCGGACGTGTTTAAACTGCTGCGCCAATATCAAGAGCAAAGCAAACAGTTTGATGTGGTCATCATGGATCCGCCAAAGTTTGCCGATAATCGCAGCCAGCTCAAAGGCGCCTGTCGAGGCTACAAAGATATTAATCTACAAGCGATGAAGCTACTTAAACCCGGTGGGACTTTGCTGACCTATTCCTGCTCAGGTTTGATGGAAAGCGATTTGTTTCAGAAGATTGTGGCTGACGCGGCCTTGGACGCCGGACGAGAAATGCAAATTATCGAGCGCTTCTGTCAGGCTGCCGACCACCCTGTCGCCGGCAGCTTTCCAGAAGGCTATTACTTAAACGGTTTGGCGTGTCGTATCTGCTAACGCTGTTCTTCTGGCAGCGAGACATCGACTAAGTATTCGCCGCTCAACCAATCGCGACCAATAAGCAGCTTGTAATTCATGTGGCTGCGGTCGCGAAGGTTAACCCCAATTTTGCGCTCTTCGCCTTTGCGCCCTACCGACAACTCAACCTTATACCGTACTTCGCTGCCCTGAGAGTTGCGGATCAATGACGTCTTAGTAATGACACCTGTCATTTGCTTGCGCTCGCCCAGCTCGTTTTCTGTGGTGAAGCGAACGGTTTTACCAACGTTTTCTCGCTTGTTGGCCGACTCGTTTTCAATGGACAGGCCGTAAGCGTGAATTGAGGTTTCAACCGCGCCTGTGTCAATGCGAGCGTCGTACTGCATGCCAGTTTCACTGACGCTGAGAATGGCGGTAGGACCGATGATTTGTTTATGCGGAATGGTATCAGCAGCGATTGCAAGACCTGAAATCAATAAACCGGCGCCGATCAAGGTGGCACGTAACATACGAGTAATCCTCAAATTTTTCTCAATTTGGACACTCGATATTCTAGCTAAGCACCACCCTTTAGCAAAGGCTTAAGCGTCAATTAAAATGGCTTATCGAAGTACTGCTGCAAGTTTTTCTCAATAGTTGCACGACGGCATACAACTCGCTCATCCCACTGCAACGCTTTGATTGCATTGAAAACATAGGAGTAGCAGAAGTCAAAATCTATCGGCAGCATCAGCTGACTTGGGGCTTTGTGCAAGGCCATAATGACCGAACCACGCTGGAAGATAGCCAACAAGCGCTTAGTCTCTAGCATCTGCTCTTCGTTGACAGACACTTGCTTGTCGTAAATCGCGCCCATCCAAATTTGGTGACTGGAGTTCATCAGGTTGTTGAACGCCATCGCTACCGAATCACGAGTGTCTTGGCTAACCGCGTTCAATATCGATTGGTTAGACATGATGAATTGAGTACCAGCGCGGCCATTCGAGCCTAACGCCTTAAAGATAGGGCCAAGCTGCATCACCATGATACGCTCAAAGTGCGACAAGCTCTCGTCGTTAACCAGATCGATAACAACGTCGCGAACGTTTTGCAGGTCTTCAACCACAATAGACACCAGCACATCTTCGCGACTTCTAAAGTGTGCGTATAGTTGGGAGCGCGGAATATCCACTTTCTTAGCGATATCGATCAGCTTAAAGCCATTGATTCCCTGCTCAAGGATTAAACCTCGAGCTACGGCTAGTAGTTCAGATTGACGATCGTAGGCCACGTCCACGTTGCTCACCTTATGTATTCCATGGAATTAGGAAGTCCATTATATGAGGCGATCAAACCGCGGACGCAGGCGCAGATCTCATTTTTTAACGCTAAAGTGGTAGCTTTCCACCAATTTTAGATCTTGGTCAATTTAGCGAGGCAGGCTTTGAGGTGATCGGGCAGTGGTGCCTCAACCGTCTGGGTAACTTCGAGATTTGGATGGTAGAAGGACAATCTCGCAGCGTGCAAAAACAATCGTTTTAACCCTTGCTCACCCATTTTTCGGTCAAATCCTTGCTCACCGTACTTGTCGTCGCAAGCAATTGGATGGCCGGTATATTGGCAATGCACACGAATTTGATGGGTGCGGCCAGTCACTGGAGAAGCCTTAACCAAAGTCGCATCGGCATAACGCTGCTCGATGCTAAATAATGTTTTACTGGGCTTACCTTCGCTGTTGACGCGAACAATCCGCTCGCCGGACTTCAAGGTTATCTTTAGCAACGGCGCGGTTATTTTTTTGTCGTGGGCCTGCCACTGACCGCGTACCAAAGCCAAATAGTCTTTGTTCATGGTCTTAGCGCGTAATTGATCTTGCAGCGCTTTCAAGGTCGAGCGCCGCTTCGCCACCAAAATACAACCACTGGTGTCCTTGTCTAAACGGTGCACCAATTCCAAAAACTTTTGCTCGGGGCGCAGGCTGCGCAAACCTTCGATCAGTCCAAAGGTCACCCCACTACCACCGTGAACCGCGATACCCGATGGTTTGTTGATCACGATAAGGTAAGCATCTTCATAGATGATACAGGACTCAAGCTGCGATACTTTGTTCAAGCTTGCCGAAGGTAGTTCCGGCGCATCGCGCTCGGCCACTCGCATCGGCGGAATACGCACCAAATCACCAGGCTGTAGCTTGTACTCTGGTTTGACGCGTTTTTTGTTTACCCGCACTTCACCTTTGCGGATAACTCGATAGATCAGACTCTTGGGAACGCCTTTTTGGCGGGTACGCAAAAAGTTGTCGATGCGTTGACCTTGATATTCGGCATCTACTTCGACGAACTGGACGCGATTTTGGGATTGCTCAGTTTTCATGGGGCGACATTGTACATGAGTTAGCCCATTGATGCGCCTTTGCATTGCTGTTAAATCAACTTATTGCTATATTAACTCGGTCGATGGGGATAAACCGCTGATAAGGTGTTAATAACTTCCCCCGACTTGGCAGAAAACGCCGATAACTTATCAGAAAAAGCTGAGGTTGAAAGTTCGGTAAACCTGTGGAAATGAAAGCATTCCACCTTTTTGTCTAAGGTTTACCCCAGCGAAACGAAACGATTATCGCCGTTTGATCTGCATTAACCACAGAATTGACAGAAACCTGTTGCAATTCGGTGCTGCTTGGTAGCAGTTAGAAGACACACAGAGAATTTTTGGAACTGGTCTAGTGACGAGTTCCTACTGTAGTATTGATTTGACCAACGCTGTGAAGCGTTCGCCCGCAAAGTGCGGCAAGTCCTGGTTTGATCCAGCCGCGAGGCTGTGAAAACACGTCAAACCCTAGCGCCCAGCGCAACCGGATTGTGACCTAAAAACGAGTATTTTGGTCCACATGAAACGGATGCTAATTAATGCAACTCAATCAGAAGAGTTGCGCGTTGCCCTTGTAGACGGTCAACGTTTATACGATCTGGACATTGAAAGTCCGGGACACGAACAGAAAAAAGCCAACATTTACAAAGGTAAAATTACCCGCGTTGAGCCTAGCTTAGAAGCGGCCTTTGTTGACTACGGTGCCGAGCGCCATGGCTTCCTTCCCCTCAAAGAAATCGCCCGCGAATACTTCCCTGAAGGCTATTCTTTTCAAGGCCGTCCAAACATCAAGGACGCCGTTAAAGAAGGCCAAGAAGTTATCGTTCAAGTAGACAAAGAAGAGCGTGGCAACAAGGGCGCCGCCCTGACCACTTTCATCAGTCTAGCCGGCTCTTACTTGGTCCTTATGCCCAACAACCCGCGTGCCGGTGGTATTTCTCGCCGCATCGAAGGTGATGAGCGCAGCGAACTAAAAGCCGCGTTATCACAGCTTGACGTGCCAAAAGGCATGGGGCTTATTGTACGTACCGCAGGTGTGGGCAAAGCCGCTGAAGAGTTGGCTTGGGATTTACACGTACTGCAACACCACTGGGCGGCGGTTACCGAAGCGGCAGAGAAGCGTTCTGCACCCTTCCTGATTCACCAAGAAAGCAACGTAATTGTGCGCGCGATTCGCGACTACTTGCGTCGCGACGTGGGTGAAATCCTGATTGACCACGAGCGTATTTACAACGAAGCCAAACAACACATTGGCTTAGTTCGTCCTGATTTTGTTGAGCGCGTTAAGCTTTACAAAGCCGAAGTGCCGCTGTTCACTCATTACCAAATTGAAAGCCAAATCGAGTCGGCCTTCCAACGCGAAGTGCGTCTGCCAAGCGGTGGTTCGATTGTTATTGACCCAACCGAAGCGCTTACCTCGATTGATATTAACTCGGCTCGCGCCACCAAAGGCTCGGACATTGAAGAAACCGCGCTTAACACCAACTTAGAAGCTGCTGACGAAATTGCTCGCCAATTGCGTTTGCGCGATTTAGGTGGTCTGGTCGTTATCGATTTCATCGACATGGGCCCTGCCCGTCACCAGCGCGAAGTGGAAAACCGCATGCGCGATGCCGTGCGTCCTGACCGCGCTCGAGTTCAGCTAGGCCGCATCTCTCGCTTTGGTTTGATGGAGATGTCGCGTCAGCGCCTGCGTCCATCACTTGGTGAAGCCGCAGCTGACCTGTGTCCTCGCTGTAAAGGCCAAGGCACCATTCGCGGTACCGAGTCGCTAGCACTGTCTATTTTGCGTTTGATGGAAGAAGAAGCCATCAAAGAGAACACAGCGCAAATCGAAGCCATTGTGCCTGTAGATGTCGCTGCCTTCTTGCTCAACGAAAAACGCAAGGCGATTCGCATTACCGAACAGCGCCATGACGTTGAAGTGTATGTGATTCCAGACATGCACATGTTGACCCCAGATTACACGGTTAACCGCAAGCGCAAAGACGACACCATTGCCGAAGCGAGCTATGAGCGCACAGAAACGCCTGATGCCAAGTTGTACGAGCCGCGCAAACTAGAGCGCAGCGAGTCGGACAAACCTGCCCTGTCAGGCTTTAGTGCTCCAGCGGCAACCACAGCGCCTGCTAAGACTGCAGAAGCGCCTAAGCAAAAAACCAAGCAACAACCGAAGAAGCAAGCCAAAGCCAAGCCTGGACTGTTCGCTTCTATCATTGGCGCGATTAAAAACTTGTTTGGTGCAGAAGAAGCACCGAAGAAACAAACCAAAGGTAAAGGCAAGCGCGAAGACAACCGTCGTGGTGGCAACCGAGGTCGTAACGACCGTCGTGGTCGCAATCAAGACCGTCAAGGCAAGCGCGGTGACAACCGTCGCAAGCAAAACGAAACCGCTCAAGAGCGCATGCTTCGCGAAAAAGACGAGCAAGCCAAGAAAGGTCGTTCGCAAAACCGCACCAATGAACGTCGCAAAGGCAAGAGCGAAACAGCTAAAGAAGCCACCACTCAGGTGAAAGAGGAAGCGGTTAAAGAGCGTCGCCAGCGTCGCAACATGCGCCGTAAGGTTCGCGTAGAGCAAAACAAAGACCAAGAGGTTGATGCTCAAACAGCCGCTGCGCAAACTCAGGCTGTCGCTGAGACTCAAGTAGCAGCTGAAAAACCAAGCAAACCAGCTAAGCCGCAAAAGTCAGAGTCGCAAAAAGGCGAGAAAGCCCAAAAGGCCAAAGCCGAAGCGACTGAAAAGAAAGCCGACGAAGCCGTACAAGCGACCGAAGCAGATGCAAGCGAAGCTGAAAAGGCCGATAACGGTAAGCAACGTCGCGAGTCTGGCCGTCGCAACCGTCGCAGCCCTCGTCACTTGCGCGCAGCGGGTCAAAAGCGCCGTCGCGAAGGTGATGACAACATCGCTCAAGTTGACGAAGTACACGCCCAAGAAAGCGTGGTAAGCGCTCGTTACCCAGAAAATCACGTCACCGATGCTGACACCAATGGCAACAAGAATGGCGACAAGCCAGAAGTTGCTGCCAAAGATGACTCGGCCAACGAAGAGCAGCTAGTGATTCACTTCGATAACCAAGCCAATGTTAAAGAAGAGAAAGACAAAAAGCCTCTAGCCCAAGCGGTAGCCAGTGCCCTAAGCCCAGAGCCGATGGTTTCTGGTGCGGTTAACGTGACAGCTGACGAGAAGCAAGAGTCAGTGGAAGCGGCAGCGACTGAAGCCCCAGGGACAGAAGCCAAGGTAGAAGCCGATGATGCACAAGCGGTAAAAGCAGAACAGGCTCAAGCAAAGCCTGCTAAAGCCAAGAAAGCCGCTGTGGCCGCCGCTTCTAAAACCAAAGCTCCAGAAGCCATGGCTCCTGAAACCAAGGCAGCTGAAACTAAAGCTGAGGCCAAGGCCCCTGAAGCGAGTGCCAGTGCCGAAGCCGCTGCTCCAGCAGCCGCTCCAGTAGCAGCAGAGGCGAAAGCCAGCGCTCCAGCGAAGGTAGAAGCTCCGGTAACAGCTAAGGTTGAAACTCAAGCAGAAGTTAAACAAGCACCGGTCGAGACCGCTAAGCCGGCCAAAGCCAAGCCAGGCCAGAGCCGCTTTGCCGCTATGACTAACTCGACTGCTGCTAACACGCTAGAGATTTCAGAAACTAAGCCAGAAGCCGCTGCAGCGCCAGCCGAAACTGCTGCCGCAGCACAGCTAGAAGCCCCAGCTGAAACTCCAGCAGTGAAAGCAGAAGCGCCAGCTCCTGCCACTGGTGGTAGCCGTTTTGCCTCGATGACCAGCGAGCAAATGACGGCTCCTGAAGTTGATGCACCAAAGGCCAGTGATGAATTGCCAACGGCTCGCCAATACGAGTCCGAAGCTGACAACGCTGACGCCGATAAGCGCAAGCCAACCAACAGTGCGACCTCTGAGATGTCTCGTCCAGAGTAAGCGCAGAGTTAGCGAGTCCAAAAGCCGCCTCAGGGCGGCTTTTTTAGTGCTCATTGTACCAGCGCAAACCGGTTCATCACGGCGCTTTGACGAGTTAAAACTCGTCGGTGTGCTAACCGATAATCCCGAGAAAGTTAAATAATTGTAATCGGCGGATTGCATCTATTCTGATAACCCGTTAATGTGCGCGCCATCTCTTAGATTTCAATGCCGTTTTGAGGTTTTATGTTCGATATCATTCGCCACAAGGGTGCCAGTGCCAAAGCCGACGTCCTGTCGGGTATCACAGTAGCCCTAGCCTTGGTTCCAGAAGCTGTTGCCTTTGCGTTCGTCGCGGGCGTTGAGCCTATGGTTGGCTTGTACGCCGCCTTTATCGTCGGCTTGGTTACCGCCACTCTCGGCGGCCGTCCGGGGATGATTTCTGGTGCCACAGGCGCAATGGCGGTGGTGATGGTTGCCCTAGTTGCCGAACACGGCGTTCAGTATCTCTTCGCCGCAGTGGTTCTCGCTGGTCTGTTCCAGATCAGCGCCGGTCTGTTCAAACTCGGTAAGTTCATTCGCATGGTGCCCTACCCAGTCATGATTGGCTTTGTTAACGGTTTGGCGATTGTGATTTTCTTGGCTCAGCTGGGCCAATTTAAAGTCGACGACGGTCAAGGCGGGCTAACTTGGCTTGGCGGTACTGACTTGTACCTCATGTTGGGACTGGTGGCGCTGACCATGGCAATCATCCACTTCTTGCCCAAGTTAACCTCAGCGGTACCCGCTACTCTTGTGGCTATTTTGGCGGTAACAGGCATGGTGTTCTACGGCGAATTAGACACTCGCACCGTAGTTGATTTTGTTCGCACCATGTCGGGTAATGACAACGCTACTCTAGCCGGCACCCTGCCGACCTTCTCGATTCCCGCGGTTCCCTTCAACTGGGAAACTTTGATGATCATACTGCCTTACTCCGCCATTTTGGCTGCCATCGGTCTGATTGAATCACTACTTACCCTGACCGTAATCGACGAGATGACCAATACCCGTGGCCAAGGTAACCGCGAGTGCGTCGGTCAAGGCGTGGCAAACGTCAGTTGTGGCTTTTTCGGCGCCATGGGTGGCTGTGCCATGATTGGTCAGTCGATGATCAACATAAACTCCGGCGGTCGTGGCCGTTTGTCCGGGATCACCGCCGCCATCGCCTTATTGATCTTCATACTATTTGCCGCACCTTTCATCGAGCTAATTCCTCTGGCCGCTTTGGTGGGTGTCATGTTCATGGTGGTATTGGGTACCTTTGAGTGGGCCAGCTTCCGCATGATCAACAAGGTACCTCGTCAGGATATTTTCGTGATTGTGTTGGTCACCGTAGTGACAGTGTTTACCGACTTGGCCATTGCAGTATTGGTGGGTGTAATTGTTAGTGCTTTGGTATTCGCCTGGGAGCACGCCAAGCACATCACTGTAACCGCTTCAGACAACGACGATGGCAGCAAAGAGTACAAGCTCTACGGTCCATTGTTCTTTGGCTCCGTGGCCAACTTCCTTGAGCTGTTTGACGCCAACAAAGATCCTGAGCATGTGATTATCGACTTTGACCAATCTCGAGTGGCGGACCACTCGGCGCTTGAAGCCATCGACACCTTAGCCGAGCGCTACATGAAAGAAGGCAAGCAATTACATCTGCGCCACTTGAGTCCCGAGTGTCGTAAGCTGTTGCGGAAAGCCGGAGACTTAGTCGAAGTCAACTTAATTGAAGATCCAGATTACAAGGTCGCTACAGACACTTTAGCCTAGAGGTGTTGGCCAACAAATTGGCCTCGCTCCATAGAGTATGAATGAGAACGCGAGATTGAGGGCAGATACACCTGAGATCTCGCGTTTTTGTCAGCCGAACTACAGCGCCATTAACCCTTGTACGCTCATACCCACACCACCACAAACTACCACCAGCACGTTTGAACCTAACGCTATCTCACTTGATTGAGACAAGGCCGCGATACTCGCGCCACAAGCAGGCTCGGTAAGCACTCTGTGCTCGTCTAGTAGTGTTTTACAACCCTGTACCGCTTGAGTATCACTCACAACACAGGAGTGAGTTGTGGGTCTTTGCGCTACCTCAAACGCTGCCTGAGCTATTTGCCGTGCGCCCAACGAACTGGCTATCGACTCGATACCATCAATGCTAACCCGTTTGCCGGCACTTTTAGCGGCCGCAAGTGAGGCTGCACCGCGGGTTTCGGCAGCGATAATCTGAGTACCCAATAGACCATTGCGCTCAAGTCCTAGAGCTATGCCGCGTAACAAGCCACCACCGCCAACCGATAGCACCACTGTGTCAGGCGCTAATCCTGCAGCAACCACTTCGTCAATCAGGCTCGCGTGCCCTTCCCAAATCAGTGGATCGTCAAATGGGTGCAAATAGGCGCTGTGTTCATCGACTAGAGACAAAGCATACTCGTGAGCTTGATTCCAATTCTCACCGTGCACCTCAACTTGCGCACCCTGGCGCTCAATCAAGTCTATCGCCCGCGCTTTCGTCGTGCGAGGTACTATCACCAAGACTTCAGCGCCCAGTTGAGCGCCAGCATAGGCCACTGCCAGCCCGGCATTGCCACCAGAGGATGCAATAAAGCGCCTCGCTCCCTGTTGGTAATAGCGCGCACAGGCATGACCCATACCTCGGGCTTTAAAAGAGCCACTCGGTTGCAGGGCATCCATCTTCAGCCATACGTTGGCGCCGGTCTGTTGTGAGTAAAAATCGCTGAGGATCAAGGGACTATTTAAAAACAAGGCAGAGGGATTCACGTTTGTCCTTATTTCGGTTGCGTTTCGCTAATGAAAGAAGCCTAGGAACTACTAGTGTTCTGGCTTGACAAGGCTTGTCACTCTACTACCTTTGATGTGCATTTACCAAAAGCCAGTCCACTGGCTGTGTGCGCTGACATTGTAACTATGAGTCCGGATTGACTAATCAAAGGAATGATCATGCGTGCACTCCTAACCAGCTTTTTACTCCTCTTTTTAGGCTTCGCCACAGCCACTTTCAGCTTTGCCACCAACGCCGCGCCGGTTATCGAACGAATCGATGTGTATAAGGATGACTGGGGCTCTTCAAACCGTATGGTTGCCACCCTCTCTGGTGACATACCGGTTAGCTATCAATGGGACTTTGGCGACGGAACCATTTCCAACAACTACGAAGCCATCGCCTCCCACGACTACGAGCTCGCCAGTGTAGTCTCCGGACGGCCCTTGCAGGACAGCTATGTCGTGACTCTCACTGTGGTCGATGCCAACGGCGAGAGCGCTACGGCAAGCGTTGAGCACAGTGTCTTTGCTTTCATACCTGTTGGTCTCGAAGCCTTGTCCTATGCAACTAGTGCCCTCAACTTCGAGATGAGCGTCGAAATTAGTCCTGGTAGTACCGACATATGGTATGCCGAAATTTCGGTCGCAAACGAATTCTCTTATGAGTTTGACAGCGGCAGTAGCTTTGAGTTGGAACATACCTTTAGCGCTCCGGGTAGCTATCTGGTCGTGGTGTATGTCCAAAGCGGTAACACCGCGGACTACTATGAGCAGCAGATCACAGTTTACGACACTCAAGAATCCGACATGGTGTTCGACGGTTGGGTGATAAAAGTCGACGAAGATGATGGCAATGCCGAGTTTACTGACACCATAGATTACTTCATCAAAACCGGCGTTGAACCGAGCTTGTTGAGTTATTCATGGCTAGCCGGCTCATTTGAAGCTAGCACACCTTGGGCATCATTTCGCTACGAGAGAGAGCGAGTGCCCTACCGTTTATTCGTCGAAGTCACCGACATGTACGGCAATACTCTGATGCAAATGGGCCGACCTTGGCTCACTGATTTCGCAAAGGCACAAATAGTGCCGAACAGCGCATCAGTGCGGCCTAATTTCTTGTCGGTCGATGTCACTGCGGATGTCACCACGGGCTCTGGCGATTTCTCCACCGTGTGGGATTTCGGCGACGGTACCCGGGTCGAACAAGAGTGGAGTTATTTGGAGTACTCAGGCACAACCAATACGCTGACTGCCAACCACAGCTACCAAAACAGTGGTGAGTACGACGTCAGTCTTACCGTTATTAGCGGCACTCAAACCGACGTTTTCCAGCAGCGCGTTACAGTCGTTGACGATGTGGATGGCCCGGATATTCAAAGCCTAACGGCGCAAATGATAGACGACCCTAGCGAAGTGGTCGGTTTTGGCTCTGACGTGATTGGCGGCGCCCCACCTTTGGCGTTTGTTTGGGACTTTGGCGATGGCACCATCCGCGATGACTTTGACGATGGTGCGTTGCACGAATACGGCGAGTACAAACAGTATCAAGTCACCTTGACGGTCACTGACGCCAATGGCAAACAGGACTCGATGACCATTAACTATGATCACCAGCCGTTTCGATTCGCCGAAGTTGGCGAAATAGAAATTTTGGTCAACGGTCTGGATATTCAAGCCAATGCCACTGTGATTGAGGGAACTGGCGAATACAGTTATTACTGGATCATCGAAGGGGCTGGACAATTTGACGACCAACTATCGGTTGAACACAGCTACCAACAAGCAGGCACATACACCGCAGAGTTTTGGGTGACTAGCAGCAATCATCAAGATATTGAAAGCATAACCTTCACCCTTGCTTCCGCCCCACGTTTAACGTTGGATAGCTTTGATGTGCAAGCCGACGCCTTGTCGGTGAGTGCTAATGCCCAGGCCTCCGGAGGACAAGGGAACATCATATACAGTTGGGATTTTGGCGACGGTTCACCGACCAAGAATGGGCCCAATCAGTCGCATGATTACAGCACTTCAGGTAGCTATACGGTAACACTGACCATTTCCGATAGTGCTGGCTCGAGCATGAGTCAAAGCGAAACACTTGAGGTATTTGCCGCTCTAGCAGCACAGTTTTCTGCGGTCATTGACGATCTCAAGGTTAGCTTGAATAGCCAAGTCTCTGGCGGTCGCCCGGGTTACAACTACGATTGGGACTTTGGCGATGGAAATTCAGCTAGCGGCCCAGATCCTGAGCATGAATATACGTCTGAGGGGACTTATCAAGTTGCTCTAGTGGTAACTGACAGTCGTGGCGAAGTCGCGTCTGATCAAAGCTCTGTGACCGTGACCGCACCGGCATCCCAGCCTGCGCCCACTCCGCAACCGACTTCAGCACCACCGCCGAGTTCCGACTCTGGTGGCGGTGGCGCTGTCGGTTTGCTGTTCAGCCTACTGCTGATGTTTGAAATAAAACGCCGTCGAGCCTTTAAACGTTTCTAGCTAGCACCCGAGGAACTGCTGTATAAGAGCCATCAAACAGTGCCAATTTGAAGGCTGGTCGATCATCCAAGGGTAAGCACTGTATTGTGCTTACCCACACCATGCCTAATTGACAAAAGGGTCACTCCAGCGTTCATCGGTGATCAGTCGAGTGTCTGTCAAGGTGTTGAGAAACGCTACCAAGGCTGCACTTTCCTCGGCAGTGAAGTTAAACAACTTGACTTGACCGTCCTCGGTAAGCAGGGATGGATTCAACTGAGCGTGATTTTGAATGCCGGTGGAGTAGTGCTCAACCACCTGCTCAAGGGTGTCGAAGCGGCCATCGTGCATATAAGGTGCAGTCAACGCGATATTGCGCAGCGAAGGAACCTTAAATTTGCCCCGATCGCGTCGCAGACCGGTGGTTTCAGCGACCCCTAGGTCTTCATCCGAAACCAGATCTAAGCCGTTGTTGGTTGTGGAGGTTTCACCTCCATCTGGCACACTGTGAAGGCCGACAAAAGCCTCTGAGGTATGACAAAAGACACAGCCCGCTCGCTCTGGAGTTTGGCGCAAGAATAATACCTTGCCGTGATTCTCCTGGTCGGTAAATCCTGGAAAATCTTGTAACGGGCTTTCGACATCGACTCTTGCCCAGTCGTATTTGGCGTCAAAGCTCACCATGCTTCGAATGAACTGCGCCAAGGCTCTGCTAATGCGTTCGGTGGTGACTTGGCTATCGCCAAAAGCCGCTTCAAATAGGGCTGAATAATAATCTTGGGAGGCGACCACCTGCTGCAATTCCTCTAAGGTCAGCCCCATCTCGACTTCGTCTTGAATTGGCATTAACACTTGTTCTTCAAGGGTCGCAGCCCGCTCGTCCCAGAAGAACTTACCGCTGAAGTAAAATCGCGCATACCCCAATCCCATCGAATGGCGTCTTGTCAGACCGCCCTCAAACCCTTCGCTAAACGTGCGTTGGTCAGAGAAGCCTTCTGACTGAATATGGCAAGACCCGCAAGATACGGTGTCGTTAGCGCTAAGCTTGGTATCGTAAAACAGCACGCGTCCAAGGGTCGCGCCCTCGTTAGTAATGGGGTTATCGACAGGCGTGTTGTCGTGCTCGATTGCAGCAATTTGCGCGATGGCACCAGCAGGAAACTGGTTCTCTAACACGTAGTCGGGCCAATCGATTTGGGCGTATTCAAATGGAGTATCGGGAAGTTGTGGAGCAGCTGATTCCGGAGTTGGAGTGGGTTCTGGCTCTGGTGCAGGCTCAGGTTCTGGCGCAGGCTCAGGTTCTGGCGCAGGTTCTGGTTCTGGATCAGGTGTAGGCTCTGGTTCTGGTTCAGGTGAAGGCTCTGGTTCAGGTGCAGGCTCTGGTTCTGTTTCCGGTTCTGGAACAGGCGCGGGCTCTGGCACCTCAGCTGGTAATTCAGGCTCAGTGACGTCCTCACCCCCACCGCAAGCGGTCAGCGAAAAACACAAGAAGAACACCGAAAACATGGATATGGCGCGTTTGGTTATCATTAGAATGGCCCTGTTAACGAGATGTTACTCGCAGTGTAATAGGGCCAATGTCAACTAGATCACAGGCAGTGTAAAGTAACGTAAAGGCCAAGTGCTAGTGCCGCGAACTAATAGCGCTAAGTCCTTATTTCATGGTCATTACTCTTTCTTCAGCAAAGGGGCCATTTGCTCTCGAAACTTGGCCAGTTTAGGTGAGATTATCGCCTGGCAATAGCCTTGGTAAGGATGCTTTTGATAGTAATCCTGGTGTTCGTCTTCAGCGGGATAGAAGGTCTGCTGGGCAACCACTTCAGTGACAATTGGCGCGTCATATATCTGCTGAACCTCTTCAATCACCTGATTTACTGTGGTCGCTTGTTGCTCGTTTTCAACCATCACGATAGAGCGGTACTGAGTGCCTACATCGTTGCCCTGTCGGTCTTTGGTGGTTGGGTCGTGACTGGCGAAGAACAAGCGCAACAGGTCTGCATAACTCAACTGTGACGGATCATAGGTGACCTCTACCACCTCTGCATGCCCCGTGGTACCTGAACAAACCGCTTTGTATTCGGGATTTTCAACCGCGCCACCAGCATAGCCACTGACCACCTGATGCACGCCCTTGGCTAATTTAAGCGTCGCTTCGATGCACCAGAAACAACCACCGCCAACTACCGCTTTGGCCAACGACGCATCTTGCGGGATTTGATGGGCTTTAAACACCATAGAAACCGAATTGACACAGTGGCGAGTGTTTTTTTCGGTAAGGCGCTCGCCCTCAAACACATGCCCTAAATGCGCATCACAGGCGTCGCACAGAATCTCCACACGCCGTCCATCGGCGTCGGTCACCCGCTTAATCGCTCCCGGAATCTCGTCATCAAAAGCGGGCCAGCCACAACCGGCGTCGAACTTATCTTCGCTGCGATAAAGTGGCGCATCACAACGACGACAGTGATACACGCCGACCTGATAAAAGTTGTCGTACTCACCACTAAACGGACGCTCTGTGCCCTTTTCTTCGATAACCCAACGCTCAAATTCGGTTAACTCGCGCTTGCTCATGTTCCCAACCTACCTTGCTCTAGCTATGTTCCAGATTTACACTCAATCAGTATTTGCTTGTGCCAATGACCTCGAAGGATCCTCATATGCCATTGGAAACCATAGATTATCTACACCCAAATGCCGCCCAAGACTTTACCCGCTCACTGCGAGAAACCGGTTTTGGTGTGCTCAAAAACCACCCTATCCCCGCCGAGCGATTGCAAAGCATCTATGCCAACTGGCAGGCCTTTTTTGACAGTGAAGACAAGCACAATTACCGCTTTAACCCGGGCCCGCAGGACGGTTTTTTTCCAGCCGACGTCTCCGAAACAGCTAAAGGTCACAAACTCAAGGACTTAAAAGAGTACTACCACATATACCCTTGGGGCCAGATTCCCGATCAACTTCGCCAAGAGATTCTCGAGTATTATGCCGATGCCAACGCGCTGGCTGCCGAGTTGCTGGATTGGGTTCAAGAGCACTCTCCGATAGAGATAAAGACCGAGTTTAGCCAACCTTTATCGCAAATGATTGCCAACAGCGAGCAAACCTTGCTTCGAGTGTTGCACTACCCGCCGCTCACTGGCGAAGAGCCCGAAGGTGCCCTGCGAGCAGCCGCCCACGAAGACATCAACCTTCTGACTGTGCTGCCCGCGGCTTCAGAAACCGGATTGCAAGTACTGGATAAGAACCAGAAGTGGCTCGATGTGCCCTGTGACTTTGGCAATCTGATCATCAACACAGGCGACATGCTGCAAGAAGCCAGCGGGCATTATTTTCCGTCGACCACCCATAGAGTGGTCAACCCAAGCGGCGAAGCGGCTAAGCACTCACGCATCTCAATGCCTTTGTTCTTGCACCCTCGCCCAGATGTGGTGCTGTCGGAGCGCTATACCGCTTACAGCTATCTGCAAGAGCGCCTGCGAGAATTAGGGGTGATTTAAGCGAGCGTTAGGGCTAGAATAGCGCCCCTTGAAACTCGATAGCACACTCGACACAAGTCTCGAAAAACAAAGGTAAAACAATGGCAATTCAATGGTATCCGGGCCACATGCACAAAGCGCGCAAGCAGATCGAAGAGGTCATGCCGCAAGTGGATTTGGTCATCGAAGTTTTGGATGCGCGAATTCCATACTCGAGCGAGAACCCTATGGTGTCGCAATTGCGCGGTGATACCCCGTGCATCAAGCTGTTGAACAAGTCCGACTTGGCCGACCCAGAAATCACTCAACTGTGGCTGGATCATTTTGACGCCCAAAAAGGCGTTAAGGCTATGGCCATCACCACTTCGGACTTGAATCAGGTCAATAAAATTCCCGACTTGTGCCGCAAGCTAAGCCCTCACCGCGACCAGCCAGACAAGGCGATTCGTACCATGATTATGGGGATCCCAAACGTGGGCAAGTCGACGCTTATCAACACCTTGGCTGGACGAATTATCGCTAAAACCGGTAACGAGCCTGCAGTCACCAAGCGCCAGCAGCGCATCAGCCTCAAAAACGGCATTGTGTTGTCAGACACCCCTGGGATCTTGTGGCCTAAGGTAGAAAACGAAAATTCAGGTTATCGTCTAGCGGTCACCGGTGCCATTCGTGACACCGCCATGGAGTACGAAGACGTGGCTATGTATGGAGTGGAATACCTGATGCAGGCCTACCCTGAGCGCTTGGCAGAACGCTATAACATCGACGACATGGACCAAGAGCCGATTCAAATATTAGAAGAGATTGGTCGTCGACGCGGCGCGTTGCGCGCTGGAGGTCGTATTGACTACCACAAGGCTTCCGAGGTGTTGCTACACGAGCTGCGCGGCGGCAAGCTCGGCTTAATCACACTAGAAACTCCTGAGATGATCGAACGCGAAGAGGTCATAGTGGAGGAGCAGCGCGAAGCCAAACGAATTCGCGATGAAGAGCGCAAAGAACACTACAAAAACAAGAAACGCCGTCGCTAGACGGCGTTTTCGCTTAACCACTCTGTTAGCATCAGGCCTATTTAATCAGGTTTAAGATGGGCTTAAATTCCGGCGCTCGACAATCTTCAACCATTTCATACAAACACATCTCAACACCGCTGATGGTGATTCCATTTTGACGCAAACGCTCAAACGCCAATTGCTTATTGGTTTCGGTGCGCGAAGCCACCGCATCACTGACCACATGCACATCGTATCCTTGTGCCTTTAAATCCAGCGAGCTTTGACACACGCAAATATGAGTCTCGATACCGCACACCAGTACTGACTCAACATCCAAGGCACTTAAGCGCTGGTTAAAGGCATTTTCGCCGCTGGCGCTAAACGCATATTTGATAATGGGCTCTTCACCACTGAGCAGTCCGGTTAGCTCTTCAACTGTGCCGCCGAGCTTTTCTGGGTTTTGTTCAAGCCACAAAATTGGTAGCCCCAGTGCTTGCGCGCCTTGAATCAACTTTTGGCAACCAGCAATCATGGCATCAGACCTGTCCACCAAGCGCGCCAACTTGCCTTGCACATCGATAAGCACTAACGCGGTTTTGTCTTTGTTAAGCATGCGAATTACCCCCTGAACTATCTTCTTTTTACTTGAGTTGTGACGCCAAATCTTCGGCGGCACTTTCGAGTAAGTCTAACACTCGCTCAAAGCCTGCATCGCCACCGTAATAAGGGTCTGGCACTTCATCGACTCCCGTTTGGCCGTACTGCAAAATCAGTCCTAACTTGTGTTGATATTGATCCGGACAACGACCAGAAAGATCCCGCAGATTCTGCTTGTCCGCCGCCAGAATCATATCAAACCGCTCGAAATCAGCGGCCACCACTTGGCGGGCCCTGTGTCCTTTGAAACTGTAGCCTCTTGCCTGACCGGCGGCCATACTACGAGGATCTGGCTTTTCGCCTTGATGGTAAGCAATGGTCCCAGCAGAATCGATTTCAGCCAACACCCCCTGCTCAGCAAACTTTTGTTTAAACACGGCTTCAGCAGTTGGGCTGCGGCAAATGTTGCCCATGCAGACAAACAATACGCTATTTATTTTTTTATAGTCCATATTTTCAGACACTCATAAAATTTCCGCTAAGTAAACATACTATTCAACTGTAAAAACCTTAACTTACTCAAGGATAAACTGATACCTCATCGCAATATTCTTTGGTTATTAGCTTCCAATTATTTAAAGCAAACTTTCATTCCTATACAAGGTTAAAGCTACAGCATTTAGTTCAATTTATGGAAAAATCGTGTTGTGCTTGTTTTGTAGAAACTGGACAACACCGCGAGAATTCAACAACCCATGAAAAAAAATCGAGTACCAATTGTTTGGAGTGTCAAACTTCCTGTCATATTTAGATAATGCACTATTTATGTAACCCTCAAATTCTGCAACGGATTCTATGTTTTCATCTGGCAAGGTATGAATACTCAAACTTGGATCTTTAACAAGTGAGTCCCACTGTCCTTCCAGCCAGCAAATCAACCCTGAAGGTAATACGACCTTTTCTGCATGAAACTTGATACTTTCAATTTCAGGGTGATAAGGCTGTGCATACTTAATTTCTATTTTAGCCATTGGGAACATTGGATCTTCAGATATATCACAAGATATAATCCTTTGACTTAACACATTATCATAATACGGGTGTAGTACTCGTCTACTCCCATCCTTTAAGTTAGTGCGCCTTTTTATGTTGCAATCACAAGCAGGCACTAGGTTTTTTGAATATATCGCGAATTCTGGGTAATCTTCTTTTGGAAATAAATGGTCTAGAGTTCCAGTGCCCAAAGAGCCGCACATAGGACAAATAATAGGCGATGATTCTCTTAGGTCTTTAATAAACTTTAAATCTTTTGGTGGCGACTTGTAGTTCTTCTTTAAACCATCCGCTAGATCATCAGTAATGTTAACTGACGCAACATTGAATGCATTCCCACTGTTTGCATCATAATCTACATATCCATTGAGAATATTTTTCAGTTCGTTCTTTAGGTAAGGATAGGTAGTTTCGCCTAAGCTGTCGTTATTGGAATTTGCTGTAGTTGTTTGTCTATCATCTGTTACTGGTAAAGCAAGCTTTTTCAAAATTATGCCTCCATCATGCGCTTCAGTCGCATCAAGGCTGACAGTGAAATTTCATTACCAAACTGTTCTTCTATCTCTGTAAATCTTCTGCTTTTCACATTGTTGTAGAGCTTCTTTGAAAGTCTTATTTCAGTGTCTTCTTGAAAAATAAACTGTGAAATAGAATCTACTGTTGCACCAAATGTTGGTAACCTGGGCCTATCGGTCACCAATCTATTATCTGATAATGAGAGAACTGCTACTTGTTCATTAGGTACTTCACGAACAAAGTAGGCTGAATGAGTAGCAATAAGAGCCTGAGAGCCTGTTTTTTCTAGTAAGAAGTCTAGTAGACCTATGAAATCAACAATCATGTTTGGATGCATGTGTGTTTCAGGTTCATCCATCAATACAAATGTACCATTTTCAATGAACAAGCAACTCAGCAAGGCAAACTTAAAGAAGGTTAATTGACCACTACTAAGCGGGTAAAAACCATCGCCCCTTTTTACTTTAGGATCTAAGTTAGGTTCAATAGTTGCCCAATGGTCCAAAATGTCCTTTTCTCCACTCCCAGTTAAAAACATGGATAAGCTCAGAAATCGTTCCGACTTTAATTGAATACAAATATTACTTGTGCCTAAGCCAGCTTGCTCTAGTGAATCTAAAAAAAGCTCCTTACGCGAGTATCCACCAATCTCATCTTCACTTCTTGCTAATTGTACTAGGCAATCGCCAATATTATGTGTTCCTTTGCGCGTGAGGGTTAAGCGTCGATAATATAGTTTTTGCGTCTTCCTTCTCTCTGGTGGAAATGTATTTGCGGTTTCTCCAGGTGTCGCTATCGCGATAATTCGGTTGATGAGAGGTCGATTGCCTTCAGCATCAACCAATGATAGTCCGTTATCTTTGTATTGAAGTGCACTCCGACAAAACGCTTTTAGTGATTCGCTTTTACCAACCCCATTCTTACCTATAAGTATGAATATTCGTTTAGGCACAACACTTTGGTGGTTGTATTCTAACAACAGTTGGTGAGGTTCTTCAAAACCATCAAGTTGAAATTCAAGTTTTAACTTGCTAGTTATCGCACTATCATTTTTTAGCTCTTCACCAATGACAATACTGTCTGCATTGTGATAAGCGAAGAATGGTTCAGAGTTACGCATAAAACCAAGTTTGAATACTTCAGTATTAATGGCTTTTCTGACCCAACCCTCATCAGTATCTTTATAATGAGAGAGATCGTTTACTGAACGTAAAAATAGTTCAACTCCTTCACGGCCAAACTCGTCGTACAGGTCTCGGTAACTTTGCATGTTAGGCAGCAAAGTAAAAAATGGAGGAAGGTCTTCTGCGAAAACAGCCTCTTGTTCCATCTTTTGTATATGCCCAGATAATGTTTCCCTTCTATCGTAAAATAGCTGCGCCTTGTCTTCCTCTATATCATCAGGAGCGATAAAACCGATTAACATTGAGCCAGCCATAGGCCTTAGCTTTTCAGATAGACAAACCTTAAATTCACAACGGATTTTAAACCCGAAGTCATTCCATGATGTCTCGGCAGGTGAGATGACTACTTGACCAGGCAATGGTAGGTGCTCAGCGCTTGTATTTAGGCTAAATAAAACTTGAAGCCGTTCCATAAAACTCCCTTGTAATGACTCATATCTCTCTCGCGATTCAAAAAAGGCCCGTAACCTAGGGTCACGAGCCTTGTTGTTTACTTACCCATTTCCGAATCTGGGTACAGGCTCTGCCACCACTCTGGCTGCTCTTTTAGGTGCAAGTCAAACCAGGCAAGCGTCGCATCCCACCAATCAAAGCGCGCTTGGCGGCCATTGATATGGTGATCCTGACCGTTAAACTCGATCAACTCTACCGGCTTATCCAGTAATTTCAGCGCCGTATATAGATAATGGCTTTCCGCCACCGGAACATTGGTATCGGCATTACCGTGCAACAGTAGCAAAGGTGTATTGATCTTATCGGCGTGATATAGCGGGCTTTGCTCTACGTACAGCTCCTTGTTATTCCAAGGGAAGCTGCCACGACTAGCGATACCTGAGTAACCATAGCCCCACCAACCATAACCCCAGTAAGCCGACAAGTTGGAGATACCAGCGTGGGCCATAGAAGCGGCAAAGATGTCAGTTTTGGTGGCCAAGTACATGGTCATAAAGCCACCGTAGGAAGCACCCATGTTACCAACGCGCTTAGGATCCACATACGGATGCGCCTTCAGGAAAGCCTTGGTACCGGCGATGATGTCATCAGCACTGTACTTGCCCCAGGCGTTCACATGGCGTCCAGAGAACTCCTGACCATAGCCAGTAGCACCATTGGGTTGTAGCACATACACCACATAGCCTTGCGCCGCCCACAGATTAAACGGCCAGCGACCGGTAAAGCTGCGGGTGACCGGCGAGGTACCGCCGTAGTAATACACCAGTGCTGGGTATTGTTTATCGGCGTCGAAATCCGCTGGGTAGTAGACGCGACCATCAATCTCATGACCTAGCTCATTGGTAAAATCAAAGTCCTTGATTTCACCCAGTTTGCGATTGCTATAGGCAATGGCTTGACTGTCAAACAGAGGTTTTTTGCGCTGGTTGCTTAACTGCATATTGAACGCTTTTTGTGGCACGGTAGCCGAGGTGCCGGCATAGGCGACATTGGCCTTGCTCAAATCGCTGGCAACGCTGTAGCTATTCACCACATCCACATCAGTTTTAAGACGTTGGAAGCGCTTTTTGCTCAAATCAAACCAATACAGCTGCGAGCGGTCTTGGTCGGTTACTTTAACCACCAAATCGTCGTTTTTCAGTTTTTGGATCTCGCCAATGGCTGGCGCAAACTCTTTGCTCAGCGCACTAACATTGCCCTGATTGTCACGCCAGTAAAGCTGGCCATCGTAATCATTCACCACCAAGTCTTCGGCTGACTTACCCAGACCTTTCATGAAGTTGGGGCCTGCTTGCAGGTAAATACCATCTTCGGCATAAGTGGCACCGCCAAAGGTGCGATACTCACCTATCAGAGTTTCCTCAAGGGTCGATAAATCCAACTCGATAAGTTGAGACAAGCTGTGCGCTGGCTCTTTGTAGTCCACAGGCGTGCGCGATAGCAGCAGTTTACCGCGCTGTGCATCCGCATCTAACAGATAATTACTCAGCGGGTTGTTGGTCAGTTGGCGCATCATGCCTGAGACGACATCCAGCTGGTACAACTGAGTGTGATTGCGCCAGTAGCTCCAGCGGTCTTGCAGCGCATTCAGACGCTTATTGGTGGCTTTGTCATCGGCTTTAAACGGGGTATCCCAGCTCACCAACAAGCTGTTGTCGTTATACCAATGCAGACCCGACACTGACTCAAGCCCTTGCGCCAGAGTAGTGATTTCAAGAGTCTTCAGGTTCATTGTGTGAACTTGCTTGTCAGCGAAGAAAGCAAATTGCTCGCTATCGCCAGACCAAGCAATGGCGCTTGGACGCTGGCTCGACCAAGCGTATACGCGTTGATTGTCTTTAACTCGAACTAACTCGGTAGTTTTAACCGCTTTATCGCCCTTGCTGGCTTGATACTCGGTTTTGGTCATTATCAGGTATTGGCCATTGGGTGAGAGCGAGAAGCCGCCTACAGTGGGCGCATCAAACAACAGCTCGGCCGACACCCTTTGCTTACCTTCAGACGATAACGCTAGTTGGTCATTGTCGGTTTTGCCTTGCCAATCAAGCGACAATTCGCTGTCTTCGGTGCGGCCATCGGCCAAAATCAACAAGTGATAGTCGCCGTTTCGCAAGCTAAGCTCGACTTCCTCCCCTGCTCCGACTTTCTCACCGTTCAAATACACTTGCGCCGCGTCCAAACCGCTAAGCGTCAAGCTACCTTGAGTAAAGCGCTCGGTGCTGATTTGGGTTTGATACGCCACCCAACCTTTGGCGTCACTGGTGTTCACCGCTTGCCACTTTTGCGTCTGGCCAAACAAATCAAGGCTTGAGGCTGTGTGAGACTGATACAAATGACGAGCAATATTGGCAGTCAAGGCATCGGCGTGTTTGCCTTCAGATAGGGTCTGAGCGCTAGCCGAAGTGATCGGGCCTAGCTGAGTCATTTTGCTTTTATCCAGTTCAGCTGTCAAAGCGCTGCCGGATAGGGCCAGCGCTAGTGCGCTGCCAAGCAGTGTCAGAGATTTCATTGGGGTTCCTTGTTATTGTTTTTTCAGGGATTGACCCTGTTAAGGATGCTGACTCAGTTTGGCAAAGCTGGCGGCAAAATGCATGGCTTTTTTGAAGTGCGTTAGTCGGCCAATTGTTACAAGGCTTATTCAATCAGGGGTTATTCGGTGCAAAAAGAATAGCCAGCGCTGATGCGCTGGCTATTTAGTGGTTAAAAGCGATACTCCCTTGGCCTTAGTTCGTCTATGTCGACTCTTGCCACCACTGGATATACCCGTTTAGCCGTCACCAGATACCTAAGCTCGCCACCCACCGAAGTGGCATCGAAGGGATAACAGGTGACTAACTGCAAGCGCTCTTCTCCCACCTGCCCTAACAAGTCGCCGCGACTTTGGTGAACCACTTGTATCGACTCTACTAGATAGTCCTCGACCTGACGGTCGGCACCCAACCATTGGATGCGATCGTCAACCTTGAGCGTTTCAAGGCCGGCAAAGTGAGTGTCCTTGTGGCCAAACACCACTTTGTTCGCCTGACTGTTGCTCGCCTGTCCCAGCCACAAGCCAGGACCAAAGGCTAGGTTGCGACCGCTTGCGCCAGCTAACACCAACAGCGATTGCTGTGTGTCTGGGAAACTCAATTTAGCCACCGGATGAGTATCTGCCCATGACCATGGCTTAGTGGCTTTGCCCGTTTCTAGCTGTTGTTGCCAAGCGCTTTCTAGCAGCCATTGAGCGGCATAAGCTTTGGCCTGCAAATAGCCCCCATTGAACATCAGCCCAATTCCTACAGTCAGAGTTAACGCCAAGCCTACCAATTGTTTGCGACGCTTGTTTTGGTGACTCACCTGTTTACGACTCATAGAAACCTCCTGCGTCCAGCGCGCAACCAAAGCCCAGATAGCAATACCAGCGCCAGTCCCAGCATGAGTTGCAAGTCAGAGCCCAAGCCAGTCTGTGGCATGGTTTGCATGTTCCACCCTGCTGGCATATGAGGTTTTATTTTTTGCTCCCAAGCTTCCTCGATGTTTCGCGGCGTTTTATCCACGGCGACTAAGCTGGTTTGCGAGGAGACTAGGCCGTGCGCCAATGCTAGCTCGAGCGTTTTATTGTCTCTTGCCTGCTGGTCGAGACTCCAGTCGAGCGCCAAACTATCAATCTGATCCTTGGCCCATAACTTGTTGATGCCTTGCCCTTGACTTAGTGAGATAGCATCCACATCGACCCACTGTTGCCAACGCCCAAACATGCTAGTGCCTTCGATGAGCATTTGTTGCACACCTGGCGGAATAACAAAACTGGTCACCAGCGGCATGCCAAAGTACAAGTCCGGTAAAGGATTCGGCCAAGATTGCACCGGCTGGCCATTACCCCAGCTGATGCGCAAGTCGCGCAGCGCCGGATACGCTAGTTGGTCAAACAGCGCTCGCATTTGCGCTTCAACTTGGTCAATCGCGCCTATGTATCGATAGCTACCACGGCCCACCCAAGCGGCGCGAGACATAAAATAGCCGTTTGGCGCCGAGCCAATGCCCACGGTAAACAACCGCGATTGGCCCAATTGGGTTCTGATTTTCATCAGTAAGCTATCCTCAAAACCGATAGCCCCATCGGTTAAAAACACCAACTGTTTTAGCGACTCGCCATCGCTTTTTAAGTGCATCGCCGCATCAAAAGCCAAATGCATGTTGGTGCCTCCATCGGCTTGCAACCCACTTACAAACCGACGGGCAGCGTTGAGCTCAAACGCACTGGCTTCAACCGAGCTCTGTCGAAATAGCTGAACGCCGCTGCTAAAAGCAATCACGTTAAAGCTATCCTGAGCGCTCAGTTGATTCAGCCCATAAATCAACGCCGCTTTGGCCTGTTCGATGGAGCTTCCTGACATAGAACCGGACACATCCAAGACAAACACAACCTCGCGAGCCAAGCGCTGCCTATCGGCCAACTCTGGACTGGCCGGAAACAGCATTAACAGACCGTACTCCTTCCCTTCATGGCGCTGACGCAACAACTGCGCCTGCGGCATCTCACCCAATCTAGGACTCCAATTCAGCACAAAATCCTTATCGGCAACGGCCTGCTCCGCCAACTGAATCGTCCAGCCACCATTGGGCTTGGCTTGTTTTTCGATGTCGTGATAACGGCTTGTGAGGCTGGCCAACTCAAACCCCGGGGCAAAATCCATGCTAAGGTTCCAACCCAAACTCGGTGTGCTGTCACCGCGAGTACTTGGAGCCAACAACATACTGGGGTGATAGCGCGGCGCCACTACCGTGGGAAATCTCAACTCAAATTGGCCGTTGATAAATGCGGTTGTTTGTTGGTACTCAATGCGGACAGATACGGTTTCACCTGGAGCAATATGCGCCACCTTGGTTTGAAACACATTGGGTTTGTGCTGCCTTACTAAGCTGGCACTTTTGCCCTCGGCCTTGGCCTGTTCGAAACTTGCCTCGGCTTGGCGCTTTTCTTGGATCTCACCTTCAATTAAACGCTCACCGATGCGCAATTGCATTCGATCGACTGCTGCGTTTTCGGGCAGCGGAAACTGATAGCGTCCGTGCACCCAGACATCGCTGGTATTGCGAAATTGCTGGGTGACAGTGACTCGATTAACCACACCTGAGACTTGCATCTCGACATCAGTATTAAGCAGTAAGCTCTCAAATTCGTCGTTATCGGTTGGCAGTCCTTGCGCTAAAGGTGTTAGCCATAGGGATGGCGTCTCTTGGACGCCATCCACACTGGCGTGGGCTGCCAGGCTTGGCATCAGCCAAGCCACTAGCAGCCAACCCAAGGCGTAGACCAGCACTAAAGCACGCAGCCATTGCTTGATAAAGCCAGTCATAACGCCTCCTTAGTGCGACTTTGCAGTCTGGCTAACGTCAATCACCGAGGTGATGGCGACGCGACGCTCAAAGGTGTTGCTCTCGTAATCCGGGGTGTCCACCAGCTCGGTTTGGCTGCCGTAACCCTGAGCGTGCAAACGCTCCGCTGCCACCCCTTGGGCCATTAAGAAATCGCTAACCGCGAGCGCGCGTTTTTCTGACAAGCTTTGGTTGAAAGTGGCATCTCCCGTTGGATCGGCAAATCCTGCTAGTTCCAGTTTCAACTGAGGTTGGTTGTGCATTAGCTGAGCCAGTTCGGCCAACTGGGCTTTGAAATGAGGCTCTAACTCTGCCGAGCCGCTGCGAAACTGAATGTTCATTGCCAACGACAGCGCTTGCGCCTGCTCAAGCTCCGACTGTAGACGGGCGATGGTCAGCTGGCTCTGGTTATAGGCTTGGGCAGTCTGCATCAAGTGCTCGTTTTCCGAAGACAGCTGGCTAATTTGCTCAGACTGGCTATCAATCAAGTCCTCGTGGGCCACACTCTTGCCAATGAAGATGCCACTGAACGCGCCGACAAACAGGCCAACCGGACCACCAACTAGGGCGCCAACTAAAGCTCCCGATCCCATACCAACTAGCTCGGGTGTTTTATTAAGCTCGGTTTCTGATTGCGCCTGCGCAGGCAGTGTCAGACAAGTGGATAGTGCGATGGCGATAAGTTGCTTTTTCATAACGATTCCTCGTGGGTGTGTTCTTGTTCGTTGAGAGCTATTACACACTCCACAAATGGCCAAAGGCGGCGCACAAAAAGGCAAACTTCTGAGCAATTGTGGCGAAATTATGGCAATCGCTTTTTTAGAAAGGCTTTTGGGCAAAATTTGGGTATTATCAGAGCCCTAGCAAGTGTTAAGGCTGAATATGAAACGCATCGCCATAGTCGAAGACGAACGCGCC
Organism: Paraferrimonas sedimenticola; assembly: GCF_002282855.1. GTDB lineage: Bacteria > Pseudomonadota > Gammaproteobacteria > Enterobacterales > Shewanellaceae > Paraferrimonas > Paraferrimonas sedimenticola. The sequence goes on from NZ_NRIR01000009.1 coordinate 91,329, forward strand.
ATCCGCGAGAACTACATAGATTTACTGACCCACCACGGATACTCGGTACAAGGCTTTCCCAATCGTCTGGAGGCCCAACAGAGCTTTGCCAGCCAATTGCCAGATTTGGTGATCATAGATATTGGGCTACAGGACGAAATGGACGGTGGTTTCAGCCTGTGTCAGTGGCTGCGTGCTAAAAGCTCAAGCTTGCCAATCATCTTTCTGACCGCTCGTGACAATGACATTGATATGGTGTCAGGCTTTCGCCTAGGCGCTGATGATTACTTATCTAAAGACGTCAGTGTGCATCAATTGGTCGCGCGCCTGTCAGCTTTATTTAGGCGCGCCGATTTAGCTCAAACCCCACAAGCGCCAAAGTTAATTGAAGTGGGCCACTTGAGCATTGACCCCGAGCGCCTGCGCCTGAGCTGGAAAGGATGCGCACTAGATTTAACCGTCACCGAGTTTTGGCTGATTCACGCACTGGCTCAGCATCCTGGCCATGTGCGCGCGCGCTCGCACTTAATGCAAGCGGCACAAATGGTGGTGGACGATGCCACTATCACCTCCCACGTCAAACGCATTCGCAAGAAGTTTCAGGCCATAGACAAGGAATTCGACGCCATCGACACAGTCTACGGCGCGGGTTACCGCTGGAACGAGGCCAACTAGCCTATGCGCTGGCGTTTAGGACTGATCCCCAAGGTATTAGCCGTATCCAGCTTTATGCTGTTACTGCCGGTGATCGGCTATCAATTCATCGAAGAGATGGAGAGTTACCTACAACAAGGGCAAGAGCGTACTTTGTTGGGAACCGCCCAAGCGCTGGCCACGGCACTGCACGAACGCCCAGAGTTATTTGACCGCAACGCCGGCTTTCTAGAGCAAGTTAAGCAGGGCCGAGATCTATACGCCCACACGCTAACCCGTCCGATTCAACTGGATGGTTTTCTCAATGATTGGGATGAGCAACGCCAACACTTTCTGCGCTATGACGGCAATGATGCGGTATTTGTGAAATCCAACCAAAGCGCCCATGGGCTGAGCTTCGAGCACATGATTGGCAAGTACCAAGGCTACTTGTACGCCGCCTTTGAAGTACGCGACTCAAACCCTGTGCTGCGCTCTCGCAACAGCATTCGCATCGACCGCAACGACCTTTTGTTAATTGCACTGGAATCTCCCGAGGGCGAGTTTCAACGCTACGCTGTGTCTGTGACTCGAGACGGCTGGTTTAACGGCTACCGAGTCGAGGGACGTCTGCGCGATAGCCACTCGCTACCAGTAGAGCGACGCATTGAAGGCCAGTGGCTGACCACCGACAAAGGCTACAACATTGAGTTGCGTTTGCCCTTGTCGATGCTGGGCAGCAAGTTAGCCTTCGCCATCCAAGATGTGGTCAGCGCCGATAACCCACAAGTAGCTCGAATTATCGGTACCGCCAACCCGCACCGGGCCGATCAAATTGGCTCTGTACTGGTGCCCTCGCCTGAAATCGACCGCATCATCAAAGGCATGCAACACAGCCAAGCACGGCTGTGGGTCGTGGACCGTCATCAAAGGGTGCTCGCGCGATCGGGTGATATATATCAGTCCGACGGTGTGTGGGCGCAAAACCCGCAACGCCAACCTAAATCCGATGATTTCTGGTCGTCTGTGTATCAACGCTGGCTCGAACCTCGCTTGGACACCTGGTTAACCCGGCCCAGCCAAGATTTTGTCGATACGCTAAACGATACGACTCAGCTAGACTCGAACGACATCACAAAAGCGCTGCAAGGCTTGCCCCAATCCAGTTGGCGATTGACCCCGGATAACAAGGCCACCATATTAACCGCCACTCACCCCATTTACGTGGACGGTCAAGTGATGGGTGCTGTGGTAGCCGAAGCCACCACCAATGGCATTCGTTCCTTGCGCAATACCGCCATGCAGAACCTGTTTAAGATGCTGGCTTGGGTGATTCTACTGGGGTTGGTCATGCTACTGTTTTTTGCCGGAGGCCTTTCTTGGCGAATTCGGCGCTTGCGCAATCAAACCGAAGCGGCGATTGACGACAATGGCCGTGTTACCACCCAACTCGAGCTTTCAAAACGCCAAGACGAAATCGGTGATTTGTCCCGAAGTTTTAGCCAAGTACTCGAGCGCCTTGCTCAGCACAACCAATACCTCGAACAACTGGCTTCGCGGTTATCCCACGAGCTGAGAACCCCGGTGGCAGTAGTGCGCTCATCGCTGGAAAACCTCAGCAGTGGCTTAGAGCCCGAGCGCCAAGCCAAAGTGATTGACCGTGCTCAGGAAGGCATCACGCGTCTCAATCGAATCTTGGCCTCTATGACCGAAGCCAGCCGCCTCGAGCAGAGTTTGCAATCCATGGAGCTTGAACCCATCGCGCTAAATGATTTGGTAGAGGGCTATTGTCAGGGCTATCGCATGGCCTATCCGAACCAGAATTTTGAGCTTGTGCTGCCAAAAGCAAAAGTGATGGTACAAGGCCAGCCAGAATACCTAGGCCAATTACTCGACAAGCTGATCGCTAACGCCTGTGAGTTCAGCGAAGCGGGCAAACCTGTGGTGATTGAGCTGGCTCGACTCGGCGATACAGCCAAGCTTGTCGTGTCTAACAGCGGTCCCCTGCTTCCAGACACCATGAGCGAAGAGCTGTTTAGCTCCATGGTTTCGGTACGAGCGAAAACTGGAGAAGCAGACAAGCCTCACCTAGGGCTGGGCTTGTACATCGTTCAGCTGATCAGTGACTATCACAAGGGACGAGTGTCGATCGCTAATCGAAAAGATGGCAGCGGTGTCGAGGTTAGTCTATTGCTACCCGCAAGCGCCTAGTCTCGCCCTAACCCTTGCCTCCAATAAGCAATCGTTCTCCCAGAAATGGGGGACTAAGAACGGGCTTAGAAACCTTCCTAGCACTAACCTCAGCGCTATTTGCGTTTTCTCCCAATCGGCAACAGTGTTTTTCGCCGACGCGCCAATCGACCTTCTAGTTTCTCGTCAATGGTGTCTATTAAAAACTCGAGCAGTACGAAGAACCCCAAAAAACAGCATATTGGCAAAACAACATCACTCAGGAGCTCGCCAATACTGCCTTCTGGATATTCAGGCTCTGTGCTACCAACAAATGCATAAGTCGCCGAAGCCAGCTGATACGCCAGCACCACAGCTATCGCTTTTAATAAAGTTTTCATCAGGATTTGCTTTGAGTAGCGATTAAAAACCAGATGGTTATCGAATCAGAATACCGTGCAAGCCTATTGCGGAGGTTAGGCTTGAACAAGCGGCAATATAGAGACTTTATTACTCAGGTTCAAAAATTTACAGCTACTGTAGCTTATATGGGTTTGCCGCACAGATTTGCCCATCCAATTGTTATCGGATTGTTGGGGCAGTAATATCTTGGTTGAATTTAACGGTGGAAGAATTCCGGCTCTAGTCGCCGGTAAGTATCTCAGCGATGCTAAGGTGCAAATGCTGGTAAAAAGGATGGTTGCGGCGGCGCTGTAAAAAGCCACCAAACACTTCTACTGTAGAGAAATCCTCGCTCACACTGGGCAATGCAAAGGTGTCGATATCGCTTCGCAACAAACAGGTAGAGCGACTGGCAAATAAAATTGCATCACTATTGGCTAGCAGTTCTAGCCCTGCTGTAAGGCTATGTGTTTCGAGAACGACGTTGGGCTGAAGCTTATGCTTTTGATATTCGCGCTCTACATAGTGATGGCGTGAGGACAACCAAGGCTCGGGCAAATGAACGACCGGCAGCTCAGCTAGGTCGCTCCAACAATTGTTGGCACCCAAACTTGGGTGTCCCTTTCTGGCCAGAATCTGCATGGGTTCCTGGTACAGCGGCTCACAAAACAAGGATTGCGCCAACTCAGTGTCGTTATCGCAGATCAGATAATCAAACTCACCTTTGGTAAACCCCTCATAACTTTGCTCAGTAAGATGTAGCAAGTTTAAAGGGGCCTTTGGGTAGCGCTGGTGTAGCTGAGATACCAATCTGCCGCCCTGCTCTTCGAGCAAATAAGGGTCTACCAACAAAGAGATTGGCGCCGAATACTGTGAAGCATCAAATTCGTGATACTGCTGTAGCGCCAGACTCACCGGTTCTAGCATTTGTTCAATGGCCCGGGCCAAGCTCAGGGCTAATTCAGAGGCTTGCATCCCATGAGCCTGACGCACGAACAATTGATTGCCGAACGCGGCTTTTAACTGAGTCAAACCCCGACTAGCGCTGGCCTGTGAGATACCCAACTTCAACGCGGCCGCTTTGGTGCTACCTGTGTCCACGAGCGCTTTGAGCAAACGCAACAGGTTCAAATCAAGCTTATTTAAATCTTGCATCTATCCCTCTCTATTCAATCAAAGCGCCGATGTGATTAGGCGGTTTTCATCACTATCACAGCCGCAATCACTGTGAAGATCCCAAGCCAGCCGATAGGTTTTAGTTTTTGTTTAAAGAACACATAGCCTCCGAGCGCCGTGCCTAAAATACCTATGGCTCCCCAACTCGCGTAAGCTATAGCCAAGTCCATGGTTTTCACCGCTTGCGCCAGCAGAGTAAAGGCTGCCAGTACAAGGAAAATGGCGCTAAACCCCCAGCGCTTTCGAGTAAACCCATGAGATTGGGTCAATGCCATATTGGCTGCGATATCTAACAGTGCTGCTAGCACAACAAAGCCAAAAGCAGCAGTAAAAAACGTACTCATAAAACTCTCTCCCGCTATTGAACTTGAAATTGGTGCGTTCGCTGCTGGTCTTGGCCAGCCAGCGGCTCTGGCTTAGCGTGCTCTTCGCCAAGGGTGACCATCACCACTCCAGCTACGACCATCGCCAATCCGATAATTTCTTGCAGCATCAATGGCGAATCAAAATAAAATATCGACACGACAGTAATCAGGGCGATCCCAAGGCCTTCCCAACAGGCGTAAGCCACACCAATCGATATTCGCTTGGCGGCCAGCGCCAAAAAGTAGTACGAAATTGAAATCAAAATGTACATCACCAAATAGCTGGTGATTGAGCCTCCGCTGCCAGCCACTTTCATAGAGCTAGTGCCCGCGACTTCAGAAAAGATGGCGAGCATCAAAAAGAATCTCGCTAAAAACATATGTCCCCCATTTTGTGTGAAATAAACAGCGCTCGCTGAAAACGCGGCCGCTGCCTCAAATGTGGGCACAGTTTAGATATTAGCTATTGTAGATTGAATTGATAGCAGATATTCCAATATGAATACCTAGCAAAGCGAAAATAGCGCTAAGTCCGTCAGCCGTTAGTCACTCGATTCGGACTTGTCGAATCGAAAACTGGCAACAACCGCTTCCGAGGCACCGAGCAGACAGTATTGCATCAATAAAAGATAGGAATAAACGATGGGACCCTGGGGGTCTTGGGGAGTTAGAGCATTCATAGAGAACCCTAGACTACAGACTAGTATCGCTCCAATCACTCGGCATTTCAGGACATAGGATTTTGCATAGGCCTGATGATTAGCAAGTTTGAAGACTATCAGGTAAGGAGCAACTAGAAATAACGTGGCAATCCCTCCTGTGTGGAAATGGTACAAAGTAAACCCCAATGCAGTTAGAGCAAGCACACGAACAAAAATGTGGGCGGTCATTCCTTTACCTTTTTCAACAGATGTGAGCATCAATTAAACCTTAGGTTTTGTTTCTAAATCCGCTAAAAGAGTCGAGTGATCGGACAGTTTTTGCTCTCCTCTCGTACAGTCTAAATGCTCGATTGAGACAGTTCCCTTGATCGCCGGGCTCGCATAAACATAATCTAAACGAAACCCAGTAGTACCCCGATACCACCATGTATGCCGACTTCCCCGGCCTTGGTGCTCTTGCCAAAGGTCGATAAATCCGGTTTCTAGCAAGCGACGCACTTCGTGGTCATAAAACTTCGATTTACTCTCACAGTCTACTGGCAGACAACTATTAAAATCGCCCACTAACAGAGTGCGGCGGTGCAGATTGTTGGACGCAAAGTTGATGACATCGCGCCAATAGTCATCTTTCTCTTTACTCGGCTGATTAGGCAAATAGACTCCGAAGACTCGCAAATAATACCCATCAAGATCCACAATCACCTTTTGAAAGCCGCTTTCAACTAGTGAAATCGGAGCTTTTGAGGCAATCAATACTCCATTGGTTTTGCTGTCGTCAGAGTGAGCCGTGTAGTAATTTCTCTGATTGAGACTTGTCGTTATCGAGTCGCCCGCTCTGGTATCCGCTCGGAACTCAGTAAGAACTAGAACATCAGGGTGTAAGTCATAGAGATACTCCAAAAGAGCTTCTACCCTGCTTCGACCACCATGCCAAAGGTTTTGAGTAACTATTCGCATATCACATCCCTCTGATATCTTTTAGCTTTGCAAGCGAATGGTTTCGATATGAGTGAGCGCATCCTAGCGAAACCGACTTATGTCACTACAAGTTCCATAATTTCAATAGGCTAGAGCTATCCGCAGCGCTTTGCAATGCAAAAAAACGGGGCCATAAAGGCCCCGTTCAGTCACTCTCGCGAATCCCTACTTTCTAGCAAGGTAAGCGCGTTTTGCTTTGGTAATCACAAAGGTCAGCAGAATGCTGCACAGAATCAAACCAATCGAGAACACCGCGTTTTGCAGCGCCATTGGATTGAACACCAGCATGGAGCCTAGACCCAGCATCATGATGCCCGACATCAGCTTAAGCACTTCGCCCTCTTTCTCGGTTAGCTTGCGCTTGCCCAGAGTCGCGGCAAACACAATCACGATAGCCGCCAACGGGATGACGTAAATAATGTTGTAAGCCACCAAGTACATGTAGCGCTCAGTACTGGTCAAGTCTGACATGGATAATACTGAGGTGAAGATCATCGGGAAACCAGCGGTACACAGCAGTTCATAGGCATTCGCCAGAATTGCCAGCACGGTTGTCCCGGCAATCATGGTGGCGAGTGAGCTGGCCTTGGATAGCTTGCCCATCCGTTTTATAAGCCCACCTCGATTCTCCACAGACATCGACAGACTGACGTCGCCCTTGCCCCAGAAGAAGTCTTTTATGTTTATCACCGCAGCCACCAGCGCGAGTAATCCGGCCCCGGTAATGATAATCCCTCCGTCTCCGCCGCCAAGCAGCTGGAACAAGTTCAACCAAGCAGTCATAAAGATAAAGTAAATAAAGCCTGAGAAGAACACAAAAATACCGCCCACTAGCAACATGCGGCGACGGCTACCAGCATTCACCATGATGCTCAGCAAGAAGAGCAAGACAAAGAAGGCACAAGGGTTGAAAGCATCAACGCCTGCAAGTACTAGAGTTAGCACAGGCAGTGACATGCGCTCGGGCTGTACTGCGCCAATCAATGGAATCTCAACCGGTTGTACACTTGGTGCTGGCTCAAACTCCAAGCCACAATCGCCACCGCCTGAGTCGGTTGCCGAGTCACAGGTACCAGCCAACAATGAGGCCTCATCCATAGCGTCAGTAGCAATTGGGGTGGACTCAGCTGGCGTTCCACCAAGACCTCGGTAACAAGCTTTCAGCCTATCGATTATGTACTCGCCAGTGACTTCATGACTGTTGTAGCCAACAATCGCTTCGCCGCAAACAGCGAAATAAGGCACAGAACGCGGTGTATTACCGGTTAGCTCGCCGATTTTCATCAGCTTTTCACGAGTGCCAGGCTCGGTGATCAAATAGTCTTTGAGCTCGACCCATGGTAATTGGTTAGGGATCTCGTCGATAAACGGATGCGCTTCGCGACAGTGGGGACAGGTTTCAGACCAAAAGAAATACAGATTTACCTTTTCCACTTGTCCTTGAGTATCGTTTTGATACCAGACCTGTTGTGGGTTATCCAAAGCCAATGCCGGGCCACTGACAAGTGCGATGGCCAAGAGAAAGAATGCGACCAGTTTTTGCTTCATAAAATTCAAAAATTTCCTACTTAAATACGCAGATTCAACTGAACAGACTGTGGCTTGAACCATAAGTTGCAAAGCGATTGTTAAAACCCTGAGGGGATCACAAATCCGACCAGCTCAAGCTATATTCTACGCCGCTAAAACGACAAACTTCAGCAGCTATAGAGCGCAACGATAAGTGGATCCCGAGGAAAAAAACGCTCATACAAGGAAACGAGTGACAAGTCACGTTTTGAGCGGTAACCTAGCGCGTTTTATTCCTCCTAAGAATTCCGTAATGGTAGATGCAGCAGTACTTTGGGTATTCATCCCGACCTTTTTATTCGTCTCCGCCACCCCTGGGATGTGCATGACGCTTGCCCTGACTTTAGGCATGAGTGTCGGTGTGCGACGCACCCTGTGGATGATGATAGGTGAACTGGCCGGGGTTGCTTTGGTGGCGATTGCGGCTGTGGCTGGTTTAGCAGCGGTAATGCTGCGCTATCCCGACGCCTTTGCTCTGTTCAAATTGGTTGGCGGATTGTATCTGGCCTACTTAGGTGTGCAGTTGTGGCGCAGTCGCGGACGAATGGCGATTCAGGCCGATGGCCAACAAGATGTTGGTCGAATGGTGTTAGCCACTCAAGGTTTTGTGACCGCTGTGGCCAACCCTAAAGGCTGGGCCTTTATGATTGCTCTGCTACCGCCATTTCTGAACGCCGACAAACCTCTCGTGCCTCAAATGGCGGTGCTGCTGAGCATTATTATGATGACTGAATTCGGTTGCATGCTAGCCTATGCCAGCGGTGGTAAAACCCTGCGCCACTTCCTCAATCAAAGTGGCAACATCCGTCTAATGAACCGAATTGCGGGCACTCTAATGCTTGGTGTGGGCGTTTGGTTGGCGCTGGGATAACCCAGCGCTGCAGCCCACTGGTTGACCTAGTAGTATTCAAACCCACCAAAGTCGACATCATCAAAACCGCCATAATCCATACTTGAATCATAGCTGTCCGCTGGCATTAACTCTGGTGCCGGGTCGATATCCCAGGCCGGATCGTATTCAGGCCCAATAACCTCATAGTCAGGGTCTAAATCGTAGTCGTAGTCCCAGTCATAGATGTAATCGTAATAGTAATCCCAGTGGTAGTAATCCCAGTAAAAGCCGGTGCGGTAAAAGGAGCTGACATAGCCAGGACCATAGCCGCTGTAACCCGAGGAACAAGCACTGATCACAACAATGCTGGCTAACACTTGTAGCGCTTTAATTGTTTTCATTGCTCTCTCCTTTCAACTCGCCACTAAACACCAGCATGGCTGCGCCAGAGGGCGATGCAAACAGCCCTACCTTATAAGATTCTTTGTCCCCAACTTGAGCGTACATCACCTTGCCACCCAGTTGTGCTGCCCGGTCTAGCGTGGATTTAACGTCCTCGACTCGCACAAAAGGCATCCATAAGTCCGGACTTTTCTCCATGGGGTTTTCAGCGATGGCACCGAGCAACTGCCCATCGATACCCATGCGCGCATAGGGTTTGCCGTTTAACTTGTAGCTGCGAACATTGACGTCTTTCGAGTAAGCGTAAAACTTGATGGCTTTATCGACTTCCTTACTCCAAAGCTCCACCCAACCCCAGCGATCCACACCCGCCTGTGACTCAGGTGCTTGACCGCCAAACACCAGTAAAGGAGTGCCCATAGGATCGGTAATGATTGACGCGTCTCCCAACAAAGGATGTTTGGATTTCTCTTGCAGTATTTTGGCACCTTGAGATTTCGCTTCAAATCCGGCTCGAGCCACATCATCCACTGGTACGCCCATCAGCCAGAAAGATAAGGTCTTGTTATTGCCTTCTTGAGGCAGTGGCGCTGCCGCACCTATAGTCTCGCCATCTTTCTTAAACAGCCAGTAGCCTTTTTCCATGGGCTCAACTTCCCATTCAAACAGGCGGCCGTAAAAATTGGCGTCTTTGCGCATATCACTCGATAGCAGTTCAAACCAATAAGGCTGCGTTTCGGCGTTTGCCGTTGTGCTACTGGCCATGACGATACACGCAAACAGCAGGCTGCTAAGCCCTCGCTTGACTGAGTTAAGCATTGATTACCCTCTGAACTTATTGACAAAATTGGCTTGGCTAGTTACTAGCCTAGACCAATATCAAGGAGTTCGCGGGAGGGATTATGCTGACGTGTCGCCGGTTTATTCGCGGATACTCGGAACAGAAATGACCTGAGGCTGACGCTTAAGTGCTCGAAAAAAGGCTAGTCGTTGCTGCGGGTCGACCAAGGCCGTGTATCGGTTGTCAAACGGGTGGCATTGCCAGATCTGCTGTGGGTCTAGGCTTTCATCTAGCCAGAGCTTTACCGCGTGTTGCTTGTCAGCCCACCAGTTTAACAAGGACAAATGGCCCGGTTCGGTAGCCAGATAGCGAGCCAGACGTTCTTTGGAGGCAAAACCCAGACGGGATAACTGCATTTGTTTGGAGAGCGCTTTGAGGTCCACCTGCTTGTCATAAGGGATGACGAGTATGAAATGTTGACGGCCGTAGTTGTCGCGCAAAAATAGATTCTTTAGACGTACCCCGGGACGCTCAACCCCTAACACATCAGCGCAGCGGCTCGAAGCCAGAGGCGCATGCTGCATCAGCTCGAGCTCGATGCCGTGCGATTTCAGCCATTTCGTCAATTGACGGCGCTGAGATTCGGGAGTTGTCATTGTAAGCGCTCTCAAAAAGTAAAAGGGCCTCGTGCAAAACACGAGGCCCCGCTGCATTACGAGTTCCAACTTCTTTGTCCAGAAGAAATTAGCGCAGCAGGAACAATATATCAGGTTAAGCTAAACAGTAGCTATGACAAACGTCATATTTCCAAGCTGTTACGACCAGACAGGCCAATATTGTTTACAAATTCGTCGATTACAAAGGGAATTTTTGAGCAAGTCTGAACCCAAGCTTGATCCCACCTAAAAATCTACTCAATGTGTTAACAATTGTCTCGAATTCTGCGCTATTTCGCTTATGATGACAATTAGCCCAAAATTTCATTAAAACAACGCCAAAAATTGGCGAAAAATGGCGGTAAAGGAATTCATTATGGAACAATTGTCTGGCGCGGAAATGGTCGTGCGTTCCCTAATCGATGAGGGCGTAAAAACCCTGTTTGGTTATCCTGGTGGTTCTGTGCTGGACATCTATGATGCCATGCACCAAAAAAGCGAAATTGATCATATTCTGGTCCGTCATGAACAAGCCGCTGTCCACATGGCCGATGGCTATGCTCGTGCCACTGGTGATGTAGGCGTGGTGCTGGTCACCTCAGGTCCTGGCGCCACCAACGCCATTACCGGCATTGCCACCGCGTACATGGACTCGATTCCGCTAGTGGTGCTTTCAGGCCAAGTTCCATCGAATTTAATTGGCAACGATGCTTTCCAAGAATGCGACATGGTCGGTATCAGCCGCCCTGTGGTAAAACACAGCTTCTTAGTCCAAGACACAGCTGAAATTCCTTCGGTACTGAAAAAAGCCTTTTATCTGGCCAGTAGCGGTCGCCCAGGTCCTGTGGTTGTCGACTTACCCAAAGACATGCTTAATCCGGCCAATCGCTACCCATACGAATACCCTGAGCAAGTTAATATGCGCTCTTATAGTCCAACCACCAATGGCCACAAAGGCCAAATTAAGCGTGGACTTAGCGCCTTGCTCGCGGCTAAGCGCCCGGTGCTGTACATAGGTGGTGGTGCAATTATGGCCGAGGCGGATCAAGAACTGCTCAAACTTGCCACCGCCCTCAAACTACCTGTGGTCAATACTCTGATGGGCTTGGGCGCGTTCCCTGGCACGCACCAACAAAACTTAGGCATGCTGGGTATGCACGGTACCTTTGAGGCCAACATGGCCATGCACAATGCCGATTTGATTTTTGGGGTCGGGGTTCGCTTTGACGACCGCACCACCAACAATCTGGAAAAATACTGTCCCGACGCGAAAATATTGCACATAGACGTCGACCCATCGTCGATTTCCAAAACCGTCAACGCTGACATTCCAATCGTGGGATGTGCCAAAAAAGTGCTCGGTGCTATGTTGACCCAACTGGTTGAGCAAGGTGGTAATATCGATGAAGAAGCCATTGAACAATGGTGGCAACGGATTGCACGCTGGCGCGAGCGCAACAGTTTGGCTTATGACAAGTCCGGCGATCGAATCAAGCCGCAAGCGGTCATCGAAACCTTAGCCCGCTTGACCAATGGCGATGCTTACGTCACCTCTGATGTGGGCCAGCACCAAATGTTCGCCGCACTTTACTACCCATTTGATAAGCCGCGCCGTTGGATCAACAGCGGTGGTCTGGGCACCATGGGCTTTGGCCTACCCGCCGCCATGGGCGTGAAAATGGCGTTCCCCGATGAAACCGTGGTTTGCGTGACCGGTGATGGCTCGATTCAGATGAATATTCAAGAGCTGTCCACCGCACTGCAATACGACACGCCTGTGGTGATTGTGAACCTTAACAACCGCTTCTTGGGCATGGTGAAACAGTGGCAAGACATGATTTATCAAGGCCGCCACTCACACAGCTACATGGACTCAGTACCAGATTTCGCCAAAATCGCCGAAGCCTATGGTCATGTGGGCATGACCATTCAACGACCCGACGAACTCGAAGAAAAACTCAAACAAGCCTTAAGCATCAAGAATCGCTTGGTGTTCATTGATATCAGTGTGGACGAAGCCGAGCACGTTTATCCGATGCAGATCCGCGGCGGCGCCATGAAGGACATGTGGCTTAGCAAAACGGAGCGCACCTAATATGAAACGTATTGTCTCTTTGCTGATGGAAAACCAATCCGGTGCCCTGTCGCGGGTGGTGGGACTGTTCTCGCAGCGCGGCTATAACATCGAGTCGCTAAGCGTAAGCGCCACCGAAGATCCGACCCTGTCGCGTTTGACCATTACCACCTCGGTAGACGAGCAAGCGCTTGAGCAAATCGATAAGCAACTGAACAAGCTGGTGGACGTCCTTAAGGTGATGGATATCACCGAGACCGACCATATAGAACGCGAGATTGCGCTGATCAAAGTGAAGGCCAATACGCCGGCCAGTCGCGATGAAATTCAACGCCTTAGCGATATTTTCCGCGGCCAAATTGTCGATGCCGGAACTCAGGTATACACTGTTCAATTAGCGGGTCGCTCGAGCAAACTGGATGCCTTCATTCAGTCGGTAACCAAGATTAGCGAGGTCATCGAAGTGTCTCGTAGCGGTATTGTGGGACTTTGCCGCGGCGATCGCGCACTGCGCGCCTAACTGACACAGGGGACTCTATGAACTATTGGCTGATGAAATCTGAGCCAGACGCCTTTAGCATCGACGACTTAATGGCCTGTCCTGAGCAAACCGAGCCTTGGGATGGTATTCGCAACTATCAAGCGCGCAACATGATGCGCGACGATATGCGTGTCGGCGATAGAGTCTTTTTTTATCATTCCTCCTGCCCACAACCTGGCGTTGTGGGCATTATGCAAGTGGCGTCTGAGCCCTACCCCGACCCGACACAGTTTGACCCTGACAACAAATATCACGACCCCAAAAGCTCGCCAGACAACCCAAGGTGGCAACTGGTGGATGTTAAATTTGAGTCCAAGTTCGACGAGTTGGTGTCGCTAAAAGCGCTAAAGGCAAACCCTGAATTGGCTGATATGGCGCTGCTTAAGCGCGGCAACCGCTTGTCTATCATGCCGGTCTCGAAAGCGCATTGGCAGGTCATCTGTGCCATGGCTGGAGCAACTGCCTAAGTGGCTAGTCAATTTAAGCTTCTAAAAGCGCGGGAGTTTCTTCCTTACTTCATTACCCAATCCCTTGGGGCGTTTAACGACAACCTGTTTAAAAATGCTTTGTTGTTGCTGATAGCCTTTGAGCTGGCACGAGATCCAGCCCAAATTGCCCTGTACAACAATCTGGCCGCTGGTTTGTTCATTCTGCCGTTTTTGCTGTTTTCGGCGCTGGCTGGTCAAGTGGCCGACAAGGTGCCAAAACCAAGGCTGATCCGCTGGCTGAAGTTCACCGAATTGGTGCTCATGCTGTTAGCCGTCATAGCACTACAACAAAACTGGTTAAGCGGCCTACTGCTGATTCTGTTTTTAATGGGCTGCCAAAGCGCCTTTTTTGGACCCGCTAAGTTCTCGATTTTGCCGCAACAGCTACCCAAGTCCATGCTGCTTGGTGCCAACGCGCTAGTGGAAATGGGTACCTTTGTCGCCATTTTGCTCGGCACTCTTTTGGCCGCTATTTTGTTTGGCTTAGACGAGGGCCTGGATTGGGTCAGTTTGGGTATAGTAGGCTGCGCGACTGTGGGTTGGTTAGCCAGTTTGTCGATCCCCGGACTAGCAGCATCGGCGCCTAGCTTAAAAATCAACTTCAATCCCTTTGCCAGCTGGAAAGCCAGCGCCTCATTGATTAACCACTCTCGAATCACCCGCTTGTCCATTGTCGCGATTAGCTGGTTTTGGTTCGTCGGTGCGAGCATCCTGACTCAAATCCCCGTGATGAGCCAGCAATACATAGGGCCTATGCCCGAATTCGTGAGTTTCATGCTAGCAGCCTTTGTCACCGGCGTGGCGATTGGCTCTTTGGTGTGTAACAAGCTTCTAAAGGGCGAAATCACCACTCGGTTAATGCTGCCCTGTGGCATTGCGCTGAGCATCTTGCTGCTTGATATCGCCAGAATTGGTGCCAGTATCGAACCCTTAGCGATTACAGAAGATGCCGCGTGGAGTTCGTTCCAGTTGAGTGCCGCTCATTGGCATCTGCTGGCTGACATGGCCTTGCTCGCCTTCGCCGCTGGCGCCTTTGTGGTGCCACTACAAGCGTGTCTGCAACACCATAGCGAGCAACACATGCGCGCCCGCATGATTGCATGCAACAACCTCTACAATGCCTTGTTCATGGTCGGCTCGGCGCTGTTTGCCATGTTGGTATTGGGCTTTATGGCCGGTTCGATTGCCATGCTGATGTTGCTTTTAGCCCTGGGCAACGCGCTGGTTATTCTGTGGGCCTGGCGTCAACGTCGGCTATTGCTACTGCAACAAGTCACCTTGGCCTAGCGCCGCCTCAAACTCCTGCTCCAATAAGGCCTTGAGCAGTTGCCCCGCTCGCCCCAGCGAACGGTTAGCATTTTGCACCAGCATAGGTCGAAAGCGATAGCTGTTGCCCGGTCGATAGTCTAGTTGCACCAGTTCGCCATGAACCAGTTCGTCCTCAATCAAATACTTGGGCATCCAGCCGTACCCAAGCCCCATTAACAAGGCCTGCTTTTTATCGTCGAAACTGGATAGGTAAAACACTCGCTCTGAGTCAAACAGCAAGGGGTCATTGCGATTGGACTCGTCCAATGCAGAGTCAAGAATGGTCAGTTCCAAATGCTGTTGTAAGTCCGCCAGGCGAATGTTGGCCTGTCTGGAGAGAGGATGGGAACGATTGGCCACCAATACACTGGTAATTTCCGGAAGCGCACTGGCCTGATAACCGGCATGGGCCTGATAGTCTAAAGCCAACATCAAGTCGGCATTATCGCGCTCAAAGCGGCGGCTGACACCGCTTAAGAACTCCATTTTCAATTGCACTCGAGTAGTCAACTGGCGCTCGGCTAGAGTCTTAATCGCTCGCATTACAGGTGCGCTGGGTAGTGCACCATCAATAATCACTGAAAGGCTCGCTTCCCAGCCCTGACCAAATCGCTGCGCCATTTCTTCGATGTGCTGAGCTTGCTGCAGCAGACGCTGGCCTTCTTCCAACACAGCCTGCCCCTCGGGTGTGAGTTGCGCCCGATACTGGCTACGGTCAAATAGCTCAATTCCAAGCTGGCTTTCGAGCTTCTTTATCTGATAACTCACTGCAGACTGAGCTTTGTGAAGTTGTTCGGCGGCTTTGGCAAAACTGCCTTGCTCCACCAACACCTTTAACACCTCAAAGGCTTCGAGATCCAATTTCATTCGAGCCAACCTTATCGAATATTTAGATTGAGTTAAGCTGAATTTTATAATTTAATTCGCTGATTTTTCCACTTAAATTAGATCTAGATCAAATATTTACATGAATAAAGGACATTTCCCCATGGCTTCAGCTACCAACCCTTGCGGCCTACTAGGCATAGAATTCACCGAGTTTGCCAGCCCAGATCTGGACTTCATGCACCAGACCTTTGTCGATTTTGGCTTTTCAATGACTCACAAGCACGCTGACAAACCCATTTATTACTACAACCAGAACGACATCCACTTTGTGCTCAACCGCACCAGTGAAGGTTTTGGGAAGGAGTTTGCCAATTCTCACGGACCGTCAATCTGTTCGATGGGATGGCGAGTAGAAAACGCTCAAGCGGCCTTTGACGAAGCGGTGAAACGCGGCGCCAAGGCGGCTGATCCAAGTCAAACCGACATGAACTACCCAGCCATTTATGGCATTGGTGACAGCCTGATTTACTTCATCGAAGCCGGTAGCAATATCTTTGAGCGCGATTTTACGCCTTTAGCTGAGCCGCAGGTCGTGCCTGAGAAAGGCTTTATGGAAGTAGACCACCTGACCAACAATGTTTACAAAGGCACCATGGGCCAGTGGGCAGACTTTTATAAGAACATCTTTGGATTCACCGAAGTGCGTTACTTTGACATTAATGGTGTGAAAACTGGCCTGCAATCTTACGCGCTGCGCTCACCTGACGGTTCTTTCTGCATTCCTATTAACGAAGGCAAGGACGACGATAAAAACCAAATCGACGAATACCTCAATGAGTACAAGGGCCCAGGCGTGCAGCACCTAGCGTTTCGCAGTCGTGACATTCTAGATTCGCTGGATGCGATGGAAGGCACGCCAATTAAGACCTTAGACATCATCGATAGCTACTACGAAGAAGTGTTTGATCGAGTGCCAGGCGTCAGCGAAGATCCCGAGCGCATCAAGCATCACCAGGTACTGGTAGATGGCGATGAGTCCGGCTACCTATTGCAAATTTTCACCCGCAACCTGTTCGGTCCGATTTTTATCGAGATCATTCAACGCAAGAACAATCTAGGCTTTGGCGAAGGAAACTTCCAAGCCTTGTTTGAGAGCATTGAACTCGATCAACAACGACGCGGCGTCCTATAACCTTTCGATTTTTGTCAAATAGCTGTGATCTTTGCGGGGTTGAACCTAGGTTCAACCCTTTTCTTATGGGCGCCGAACAGGTACTCTAGAGGGCTAATTATTACGACGGTTATGCAGGTCTATGCCTGCATTTCGAGCCTTATGGGCCAGGATACCTGAGGGTATCTTTTTTTAAGCCCGACGCACCGCTTTAGAGATAGTATTATGCCAAACGCAATGATCACCGGTTGGGGCAAATGTGTTCCGCCTTCTGTGCTTACCAACGACGACTTGTCGACCTTCATGCCTACCAGCGACGAGTGGATCTTCCCGCGCACTGGTATCAAGCAGCGTCATATCTCGCATGTGCCGTGCTCGGAGCTCGCGACAGTTGCCGCTAAGCGCGCTCTCGCCGCCGCGGGTAAAACTGGCGATGACATCGATATGATCATTTTGGCGACCTGTACGCCAGATACCTTAATTCCAAATATTGCCGCCACGGTTCAAGCAGAAATTGGCGCTACCTGCCCAGCGTTTGACATTAACGCCGCCTGCTCTGGCTTCCTTTACGGCGTAAGCATGGCCACCGGCCAAATTCAAAACGGTCAGTGCAAGAACGTACTAGTGATTGGTGCCGAGCGTTTGAGTTTTATCATTGACTGGTCTCGTCGCGAAACGGCGGTACTGTTTGGTGATGGTGCTGGAGCCGCGGTCATTGAAGCTACTGATACCGATGCAGGTGTTCAAGCCTATGCCATGAACAACGACCCAAGCGGTCGCGAGATTCTTAAGGCCAGCTTTGGTACCAACATGGACCGTTTCGATACCGAGGCCTTTAACTTCCACCTGCAGTTTGACGGTCGTGAGATCTTCAAACGCGCGATTGCCGGCATGGGCGGTCTGAGCCAACAAGTGCTAGCAAAAACCAATACCCCGCTTGAAGACGTGGATTTGGTGATCCCTCACCAAGCCAACGAGCGCATCATTGATACCTTGATTGGCAAAATGAAAATCCCTGCGGAGAAAGCCTTTAAAAACATTGCCAACTACGGCAACACCTCGGCCGCGACCATTCCAATTGCCATTTGTGATGCCCTTGAGCAGGGCCGTATTAAGCCAGGTTGCACCCTGCTAAGCTGCGCCTTTGGTGCGGGTCTAACCTCAGCTGCAGCCTTGATCAAATGGGGCGATCGCGTCACTCCAATCGGAGAGTCTGACGCTGAGCTACCTGAATGCACCAAGTCAGCCAAAGAGTTGATTGAAAGAGCGGTTGAACATCAATACAAGGTAAATCCACTGCCTGAAGGTGCATAAGACCTCGTCTTAAATACACAAAAAATGCCGCGAACGTCGCGGCATTTTTTGTGAATACGACTTTGTCGGTCACTCGCGAGCCAAATCCCAAAACAAGTGTTCGCCGCTAAGTTTGGCTAGCGCCTGATTGAAAGCACCAAAATCTGAAAGTTTTCGAGATTGCCCGGTTAGACACCAGTATACAAACCGGTGACAGTTATTATCGAAGAGCTGATAGTCTTGATAGGTATAGAGGCGGCTGGCCGCTCGCATCACTGCTTGGTCACTTAGCACTAGGGGTTGGTGACTTCTATCTGCGCAAACAAATACCCGCTCGCCCGTGCGCTCTTTTAAAAAGCGCTTAAACGACACGCTGCGCACCAATCCCGAGCCGTGCAATTCGGCAATTTGCCCTTCGCCGAGATAGATGCCGGTGTGCTCGACCACCCCATAGACATGGCAAGCCACCACGGATCCCGGTACCAAACTGACAGTCGAGAGGCCCGACTGCCACTCAGAGGGCAGAGTCATGGCTTTGGGCTTATCGCCGCCAGCTAAGCTTGGGTCCCAACGTCGTCTAGATTCAATTTTGTGCCGGCGAGACTGTGAGTCCAAAGCCAGTCCAGCGCCAACCAGAGAGGCGCCTATCCAAAGCAGTGGTATTGCCATATAGCCTCCTAAGCTCCCAGCCCAACAAAAAACGGTCATTTCTAATTTAATAGAAAATGACCGTTTTTCACTAGTTAGGCTTTGTAAGCGTAAGTGTCTACATCTCCATCGCCAACTCGGCCGCTTGACGGATAGCGCGTTTGGCGTCCACTTCTGCGGCCACATCAGCACCACCAATTAAGTGTACCGGCACGCCACTTTGGCTCAGACTATCCATAAGCTCTCGATTAGACTCTTGGCCCGCGCACAACACTACAGAATCCACTGCCAGTAGCTTATCTTCGCCATCTTGTTGATAGTGCAGCCCTTGCTCGTCAAACTTGGTGTAGCTAACGCCAACATGGGTTTTAACCCCGTGTTGCTTAACCACAGAGCGATGGATCCAGCCTGTGGTTTTGCCCAAACCTTTGCCCGGCTTGGTGGTTTTGCGCTGCAGCATGTGTACTTCAATTGGGCGATGAGCGCTGCCTTTGGGTTCGGTCAAGCCACCGCGTTGCTGATAGCTCGGGTCGATGCCCCACTGCGCTTGCCACTGCGCCAAATCGAGCGTGCTCGACTGACCGTGCTCGCACAGATAATGGGCCATATCAAAGCCGATTCCACCGGCACCAATTAGCGCCACTTTGTTTCCCAGAACCGCACGTCCTTCGAGCACTTCTTGATAACTGTAGACATTTGGGCCACTAAATCCGTCGATTGACAGCTTTCTCGGGGTAACCCCTGTGGCAACAATCACCTCATCAAACCCTTCAGCGGCAACCATTTCTGGGGTAAACGGGGTGTTTAAGCGCAGCTCAACCTGATTGCGCTCCATCTGAGTGGTGAAATAGCGAATCGTTTCGTCAAACTCCTCTTTACCTGGAATTCGACGGGCCAAGTTAAATTGTCCGCCAACCTCACCTTTGGCCTCAAACAATACCACTTGATGGCCACGCTCACGGGCGTACAGGCTAAACGCCATGCCCGCTGGGCCTGCACCAACCACAGCTAACTTCTTGTTGGTACTCGCTGAGGCAAAGTTAATCTCTGTTTCGTAGCAAGCTCTTGGGTTAACCAAACAAGTGCTACGCTTGCGCGAAAACGTATGGTCCAAACAGGCTTGGTTGCAGCCGATGCAGGTGTTAATGAGCTCTGGCGTATTCGCCTCAGCCTTGGCAACAAAGTCAGCGTCTGCCAAGAATGGACGAGCCATGGACACCATATCTGCCTGTCCGGATGCAATAACCTTCTCAGCCACTTCTGGCGTGTTGATTCGATTGGTGGCAATCAGTGGCACCTTTACTTCGCCTTTTAGCCGTTCGGTGACCCAAGCAAAAGCGGCTCTAGGTACGCTGGTTGCGATTGTGGGAATACGCGCTTCGTGCCAGCCGATACCGGTATTAATGATGCTAACCCCAGCTTCCTCAAGCCATTTAGCCAGTGCTACCACTTCGTCCCAACTCGAGCCTTTGTCCACCAAGTCCAGCATGGACAAGCGGAAAATGATAATGAAGTCACTGCCAACCTTGGCGCGAATGGCTTTGACAATTTGCACCGCAAACTGAGCTCTTTGGTTGAACTCGCCGCCCCACTCGTCGCTTCTGTGGTTGGTGCGCTCACACAGGAATTGATTGATTAAGTAGCCCTCAGAGCCCATTACCTCGACGCCATCGTAGCCAGCTTTTTTCGCCAGCGCAGCGCAGTTGGCATAGTCTTTAATGGTGCCGCGCACCTGACGAGAGGACATGGCCGAGGGTTTAAACGGGCTGATCGGAGCTTTAATTTTGCTCGGCGCTTGGCTGAATGGGTGATAGCCGTAACGCCCGGCATGCAATATTTGCATACAGATTTTGGTGTCGTATCGATGCACAGCTTGGGTGATTTTGCGGTGTTTACTCACCTGCCAAGGGAAACTTAACTGACAGGCATCAGGCGCCAGTCGACCGCGAAAATTGGGAGAAATACCGCCGGTAACGATAAGGCCAACACCGCCTTTAGCGCGCTCAGCGTAGAAAGCAGCAAGCTTTTCAAAACCGCCCTTTTCCTCTTCAAGCCCTGTGTGCATGGAGCCCATCAGCACTCGGTTCGATAACTGAGTGAAGCCGAGATCTAGCTGCTCTAATAAGTGTTGGTACGACATATCGCCCTCATTTTTTATCATTTTGTTAACGCAGAATAACCTTACTCGTCAGACCACTCAAGCGCTAGCCACTGCCAATGTTAAAAAGTCCTTACAAATTCCGCTGCGACATTTATTCGCGCTGGGGTACCATTAACCTAGATAAATCCAAGTAGGACAAATATATGGATCGCAAACCCTCTGTGGTTATACGTGTTTTCCGCTTCATTTGGAGCGTCATTAACAACACTCGCAAGCTCATTTTGAATCTAATTTTTTTCGGCTTGTTGGCCGTGTTGTTGGTGGCTGCAGGCTCCGGTGAAGAAGAATTCACACTAGAACAAAATCAGGCTTTGGTGCTAAACCTGAACGGCAGCATTGTTGAACAAAAGCGTTACCAAGACCCATTTGAAGCCGTGATGTTGCAAAGCCAAGGGCAAGAGCTAGAGCGCGAAATCCTACTCAGCGACTTAGTCTATGCCATTCGCAATGCCGCGCTGGACGAGCGTATCGGCGCGCTGGTCATCGCCCCTTCGCGTTTGCACTCCACTGGCATGAGTAAGCTGACTCAAGTTGGCCAAGCCATCGAAGAATTTAAACAAAGCGGCAAGCCAGTAATTGCAGCCAGCCGTTGGTACAGTCAAAGTCAGTATTACTTAGCCTCGTTTGCCGATGAGATCTACCTAAACCCTATGGGTAGCGTCGCGCTGGATGGTTTTGGTGTGTATCGCATGTACTACAAAGAGGCGTTAGACAAGCTGAAAGTTAACGCCCACGTGTTCCGCGTTGGTACTTACAAGTCGGCCATCGAACCCTATTTGCGCAACGACATGTCGGATGCCGCTCGCGAAGCCAACGAACTATGGTTGGGGCAGTTGTGGCAACACTATGTAGAAACTGTGTCTAGCAACCGAGAGCTGAGCGCCGATGCCTTCCCCACCAAAGATGAGGCCTTTCAGGCTCAGTTGGATGAAAACGGTGGTGACTTTGCGCTGATGGCCAAAAACCTAGGTTGGGTCGATGATCTGCTGATCACTCAAACCTTTAGGGACAAGATGATTGAGCTGGTTGGTGAAAACGACGATCACAGCTTTAATCAGGTGAGCCTAGACGATTACTACAACCTGGTAAAACCGAAACCATTGGCCAACGACATGGACAAGGTTGCCGTTGTGGTGGCAAAGGGTACTATCCTCAACGGCTCGCAGCCAGCGGGTCAGATTGGCGGCGACTCAACCGCCAAACTGCTGCGCAAAGCTCGCCATGACGACCAAGTCAAAGCCGTGGTGTTGCGTGTCGACAGCCCAGGCGGCAGCGCCTTTGCTTCTGAAGTCATCCGCCAAGAAGTGCTGGCGTTGCAAGAGGCGGGTAAGCCTGTGGTGGCCAGTATGAGTTCGGTGGCGGCCTCTGGCGGCTATTGGATTTCTGCCAGCGCCGATTACATCATGGCCAACCCAACTACGATTACTGGTTCCATTGGTATCTTTGGTTTGGTGACCACCTTTGAAGATTCGCTGGATCACATTGGCGTTCACACCGACGGTGTCGGCACCTCTGACTGGGCCGGTGCCAGTGTCGTGCGCGGACTGACCCCAGGCATGAAGCAAATGATTCAAACCGGCATTGAGAAAGGCTACCGCGACTTTCTGAGCATTGTTGCAGAAGGTCGCGACATGACGCCCGCCGATGTAGATAAGATTGCTCAAGGCCGAGTATGGACAGGTTCCAAAGCATTAGAACTTGGCTTAGTCGACGAGCTCGGCGACTTGGATCAGGCACTCGCCAAAGCTGCTGAGCTGGCTGAACTGGAAGAGTACGACCAAAAGGTCATCGAGAAAGAGCTCAGCAAAGAACAGCAGTTCATGCAGCAGTTGTTCGGCGAAGCCAAAGCCTACCTGCCAGAGCCGTCGCCCAAAACCGACGTGGTGAGCATGTTTATTGACTCGCTCAATTCAGAGCTTAGTTTGCTGACACAATTCAACGATCCTAACCACAGCTATGTGCTGTGTGAGAACTGCCGCTTAGACTAAGCGCATTTCTCGCCTGCGGGGAAATTTGCCAGTATAATTCGTGCAAATTTCCCCGATTTTTTTCTGCTATGTCAAAACCTTCCATCTATGTCGCCTACACCGGCGGTACCATAGGCATGCAAAAGACCCCTCAAGGCTATGCGCCAGTGGCCGGGTTTCTTACCGAATGCATCCAAAACATGCCCGAGTTTTACCATCAGGACATGCCGGAATTTACCATTGCAGAGTACGCTCCCCTGATTGATTCGTCAGACATGTCGCCGCAAGACTGGCAGCGCATCGCGGACGACATCAAAGCTAACTACGACAAGTACGACGGCTTTGTAATTTTGCACGGTACCGATACCATGGCCTTTACCGCCTCTGCCCTGTCGTTCATGCTCGAGGACTTACAAAAGCCAGTGATTGTGACTGGCTCGCAAATTCCGCTAGCCCAGCTTCGCTCCGACGGGCAAACCAACCTGCTTAACGCTTTGTATCTGGCGGCGCGCTACCCAATTGACGAAGTTTGCTTGTTCTTCAACAACCAACTGTTTCGCGGCAATCGCACTACTAAGGTTCACGCCGATGGCTTTAACGCTTTTGGCAGCCCCAACTACCCAAGCTTGTTACAAGCAGGCATTCAAATCGAGCTAAAAGCGGGCAAGCTTCGAGACACTCCGGTAGACAAGCCGTTAAAGGTTCAGTCCATCGACCCCCAACCTGTGGGCGTTGTGACCTTGTATCCGGGCATTTCATCGCTGGTTATCGAAAATTTGTTGCAGCAGCCGGTGAAAGCCCTAATTCTGCAGAGCTACGGTGTGGGTAATGCCCCGCAAGACCCTAAACTGCTGGAGCAATTCAAGCTGGCCAACGAGCGCGGCATAGTGATTGTGAATCTGACTCAGTGCTTGCAGGGCAAGGTCAACATGGGCGGCTACGCTACCGGCAATGCGCTTGCTCAAGCTGGAGTTATCAGCGGCCACGACATGACCACAGAAGCGGCGCTGACCAAGCTGCACTATCTGTTGTCCAAAGGAATGGATGCCAATCAGATTCGAGCGCAAATGCAGACCAGCATTCGGGGTGAGTTAACTCAGTAAAAAGGAGCCAGTAGGCTCCTTTTGTTTTGCGGCTAGTTTGGAGCAAGAATGAACATCTGATAGCCAAACTGACCTAGGTAGTTTCGATAGATACCTATCTCAGTAGCTATGTCTTTGAGCGCCTGACTCTCTCCCATGTTAGAAGCTAACTCCTGTATGCGCGCATCCAGTGGCACAAAGTAGTTTTCCCAAGCCTGTTGGCTAAGGGTAAAGTGAGTTTTCACTTGATAGCCCGCCGCTTCGATTTGAGCTAAACGAGTGTCTACCGTTTGAATGTCTGGATAGTCTTTTAGCCAGAACGCCTCAACTTCTGGGGTGCGGTCGTCGGTAAGCCACACCAAATCACTTATCATCATCACGCCATCATCACTTAGCAGTGGCTTCCAAGCTTTGAGGGCCTTTTCGACGCCCATGATGTAGGCACTGCCCTCTGCCCAAATCAAGTCAAAACTGTTTGGCTCAAATGGCAACTCGGTCATTGAGGAGCATACCGTAGATACCTGTTTACCATAACCCAACTTTGTCATAGCTGTGTCTAGTGCATCCAACGCACTTTGTTCGTTGTCTACTGCGGTGATCAGAGCGCCAGTTTGTTCGGCAAGCACGCGGGTTGCCAGGCCTTTGCCACAGCCGATCTCCAGCACAGTTTTCGGCTGGTTGCCGACCAGTTTGAAAGCTTTTAGGGTCTCTGACTCACTGCCTGGGCCCCAGCGTTCAAGGGTTTCGTAGACTTTCATGAAGTCTGCCATATATGTATCGTGTTCGTTCATGTCTTTTGATAACCATTTCAATCGCAGCGCTTGTTTCTCGTCAAAGCCCTGCTTGCGTAACCAATCTAAATGCACATCGGGTGCTGCACTTTGTAAGTGCAAGTGCCAATCCTTTTGAGCGACACCGCCTAGTAGCCCCTCTAACAACAACTTTGAGTCCAGCTTTTGTGCAATCTCTCGCTCTAATTCCTGCAAGCGATTTTGCAGTAGTTCAGTGTCTAACTTGGCATCCATGCAAGCTTTACACTCTTTCAGGGTAAGCCCACCCGCTTGTAGCAACTGTATAAATCGCAAGTTCTGCAAATCGCGCTCGTCGTACACGCGATACCCATTGGCTTGGCGCTTCCCGCAAATGATGTTCTGCTTCTCGTAGTACAGCAAAGTACTACGAGACAACCCCACTGCGTTGGCAAGCTCTGAAATTCGGTACATGCCTAATTAGACTCCGTTAGAGTGATGGCTAATGTAAACTATGAAGCTGTAGACAGGTCAAGCTTAGAATAACAATATTCGAAAACCAACAAACACTGGCATTAGACATAAAAAAGGAGACCTTATGGTCTCCTTCAAAACAAGAACGACAATACAAACTACATGTTTTTATTGTTGAACTGGGCAATAACGTCTGGATTAAACTGCTTTTTAAGCTCGGCCTTTGACTTGTGATTAAGCTCGCCATCGCTGCCAACCGTTAAGTGGTCGGTCTGCTTTAAGCGGCGCGCCTGATACAGAATCACGGCTTGCATGCTCTGCTCTTTTTGCGTCTCGGTTAGCGGCGTGCCATCGGCCCATTTACCCAGCTCTACCGCCAGTTTTAACGACTCATAAACCTCATGAGGCATTTGATCGATCACTTGGTTCATGTCGCTCATCAGGAACTCCGCTTACTCAAAAACAGGCGTACTCGAGACACCATGTACCAAATACTGCCAACCACACCCAAACTGTAAGCTGTCATCGCACGCTCTGGGCTCGGGGTTTCAAGCCCCCAAAAGTACAGAGTGATGGCGCCAACAATCATGGTCAGCGCCGCGAAGCTGTGAGTGGTCAAACTGGCTTGCTGCTTAATTTTGCGAATCCGCTTTTGCCTTGCCATCGCCTCTTGATCACCATCAAACGGCGTATTGCAGTGTTGGCAGGCCTTCGCTTTGTCCGAGTTGCGCTTATTGCACACGGGACAATGGACTAACGCCATTACTTTTCCTTCATTTTTTCCCAGTACTTGCCGACTTCGCTCTTCATCTCTTTACGGAGCATGAGCAGGCCAAACAAGTTGGGCAAGGTCATAATTACAATCGCTACCGCGGCTAGATTCCAAACCAATGTGGTGTCAGAAATTGCAGCGGTGAAGAAACCGGCCACATAGAAGACTCGGAACGGCATCACTCCGCGGATGCCCACCAAGTAAATCATGGCGCGATCTCCATAATAGCACCAGGCGATAGCCGTAGAGAATGCAAACAGTAACAAACCAATACTAACAATGTACTTGCCGTTTTCTCCAAAGAAGCCTTTGGTAAAGGCAAGCGTCGTCAGCTTGGTGGAGTGAATCAGCGAGCGCCCTTCCACTCGAATTGACGGGTCGGTCAGGCGACCATCAACCACGGTAACAAGTCCAGAGTAAGGATAGCCGTCGATACTGAAGCGAATGTCCTCGGCGATTGAGCGCGCAGCAATCAGAGTGAAGTCAGGATTCACCGGCGTACCTTCGATAAGCTCAATGCTGCCCGAGTACTTTTTCACTTGGTTATCTTGCAAGGTCAGGTATTGGAATAGCTGCTGACGATCTTCCTGCTTGTCATCCGAGTAAATGCCTTCAACAAAGGTCATATCGGCGCGCTGAAACACGTTTTGATGCTTATCGGTCCAAACACCTGACGACAAAATTACCATACCGGTGAGAGTACAAATGATGATGGTATCGATGAACGGCTCAAGGATAGACACCATGCCCTCAGCAACAGGCTCGTCGGTTTTGGCCGAGGCGTGAGCAATTGGCGCCGAACCCTGACCGGCTTCGTTTGAGAACAAGCCACGGTTAACACCACGGTTAAAGGCGTAGGCAAAGGTAGCGCCTAGGAAACCACCGGCGGCGGCTGAGCCGGTGAAGGCATCTTGCCACACAGAAGCAAATGACGGCCATAGGTTGTCAATGTTGTAGAAAATAACCGCAAGTGCGCCAATTACGTAAACCACAGACATGGTCGGCACCAGTGCTGAGGTCACCTTAGCAATACGCTTAATACCACCCAGCACCACCAGGGCTAACAGGATCGACAGAATGCCGCCGGTAATGAATGGGTCGATGCCAAAGGTGTCTTCCAGACCCACGGCAATGTTGTTCGACTGCGGCATAGAGCCGGTACCAAAGGCCGAAGCCACGGTGGCAATCGCAAACAACACCCCCAACCACTTCATGTTCAGACCTTTGTCCATGAAGTACATAGGCCCACCGGCCATAGTGCCGTCCGGGGTCTTTTCACGATACTTGTGCGACAGGGTCACTTCCACAAACTTGGTGGTCATACCCAAAAATGCGGTCATCCACATCCAGAACAAGGCGGCTGGACCACCGAGGAAAATCGCAAAGGCGACGCCACCAATGTTACCCGTACCCACAGTACCCGACAGCGCAGTACTCAGCGCTTGGAAGTGGCTGGTATCCCCTTCAGCCCCCGGCTTTTTGAATTTACCGGTGACCACGCCCCAAGCGTGTTTGAAGAAGCGAATTTGCGGGAATTTTAGATATAGGGTGAAAAAGAAACCCACCCCTAATAGAACAAACGGAAAGTAGGCCGCCGACCCTAGAAAACCATCTAGTGTCAGCAGAAACTGATTTATCATTTCCACAGTTGGGATCCTTGCTTTATTTATTATTGTCAGCGCAGCGTCAACTTGCCGAAATTCAACAAGTTAAATTAGGGCTAGCCCGCTCCAGCATAGCATAGCCCTATCAAAGGTTAATAGACCCTAATTGAGCTTATCCGACTTGTGCCTGTAGGTATAAACTAATGGCGTCCAAACAGTCTTCGCCAAGGGCTTGCGAGCGCTCTGCCGACCAGCCAGTGGCCTCATCCGGCAGGTTAGCATTGTCCTTAAACGGCATTTCTAGGGTGTTGGCCAAACAGTTAAAGTGGTTGCCCACCCAGTTAGACGCTACGGTCAAATTGGCATCACCTGGCTTGTCTACCGGATAACCTTGTTCGGTTTGGAAATCCGCTGCTGCAAGGGTCATCATGTCCAAGAAGCAAGCCTGTTTGGCGGCCATCTCGTCATTCCAAGCTGGAATGCCCTCGCCACCGGCTAAGAAGATGTACGGCAGCGCCTCATCACCGTGCACATCCAAATAAAAATCCACGCCTTCGACCATCATGCGATCGCGGGTTAGCAATACCTCTGGGCTGTTTTCCAAACTTGGGCTTTGCCATTCGCGATTGAGGTTCACGCCTTTGGCATTGGTACGCAAGTGGCCGCGAACCGAACCGTCTGGGTTCATGTTCGGCACAATGTAGACATCCGCCAAGTCCAACAACTGACGCGCACGGGCGCAATCAGGATCCAGCAGACGCTGCATAAAGCCTTCGACCCACCACTCAGCCATGGTTTCGCCTGGGTGTTGGCGCGCAGTGATCCATACCTTGGCTTTGTCGCCCTCGCCTGTGCTGACTTTCATTAGGCTCAATTCTCGACCATCTAGGGTGTCGCCCAGGGTTTCAACCGCCACCAAAGGATGACTTTGGCACTCCGCCAGTAGGTCTAGGTGACGCTCAAAGCTGTAAGGCGCGAAGTAGGCAATTTGCACCTGCTCGGCCTGCAGCTCTATTTCCATGTGCAACTCGCCCTGGCTGTAGTGACACGGAATGCGGAACCAATTTTGACGATCATATGACGCCACCGCGTGGTAACCATCCCAACCTTCTACGTAAGAGGCTTTCGATGCATTGGTTAGGCGCAGCTGGTGCTTAACGCCAATCTCTCCCTGCAAACGAAAGTTGAACCACTGAAAGAACTCACCGCCTTCATCTGGGCGGATCGAAAGTTGAATGTCACTGGCTTTGCTGGCGTCGATGACTTGAATGTTGCCACCGTCAAACTGACTGTTGATGCGGATCATTGGGGTTCCTTGCAGGCTTTGCGCCTTTTGTTGTTGTCTATTTGCACAAAAGGCACCCGAAGGTGCCTTTTTAAAGGGTGAAGTTAGCTTACTTAGGGAAGTAGCTAAGTTCAACGTTCAGCATACGACGCATCACGCTGATCACCTGGCAGCTGTAACCGAACTCGTTGTCGTACCATACGTACAATACACAGCGGCTGTCTTCAGCAATGGTCGCTTGCGAGTCAACGATACCGGCGTAACGCGAACCAACCAAGTCGGTCGATACGATTTCGGTAGACTCAGTGTAGTCGATTTGGTTGCGTAGATCTGAGTACAAAGAAGTGTTGCGCAGATGCTCGTTCACATCTTCAACACTAACCTCTTTGCCCAAGTTCAAGTTCATGATCGCCATAGAGACGTTTGGCGTAGGAACGCGAATCGCATTACCAGTCAGCTTGCCTTTCAGTTCTGGGTAAGCTTTAGCAACCGCTTTGGCCGCACCGGTTGAGGTGATTACCATGTTCAGTGGCGCACTGCGACCGCGACGGTCAGCTTTGTGGTAGTTGTCGATTAGGTTCTGGTCGTTAGTGTACGAGTGAACGGTTTCAACGTGACCGTTTACAATGCCGAACTCATCGTTCATGGCTTTCAACACAGGGGTAATGGCGTTGGTGGTACAAGACGCTGCAGACAAAATAGTGTCAGAGTCTTGGATATCAGTGTGGTTCACACCGTATACCACGTTCTTAATTTCGCCACCGGCTGGTGCGGTAAGCAGTACTTTGGCAGCGCCTTTTGACTGAAGGTGTTGGCCAAGGCCGGCTTCGTCTTTCCAAATACCAGTGTTATCAACGATAAGCGCGTCTTTGATGCCGTACTGGGTGTAGTCAACTTCCGCTGGCGAGTTGGCGTAGATCACCTGAATGTATTGGCCATTGGCGATAATCGCGTTGTTTTCTTCGTCCAGGTACACAGAGCCGTTGAAAGGACCGTGGATAGAATCACGACGCAACAGACTTGCACGCTTCTCTAGATCGCCTTCGCGACCACCGCGAACTACGATTGCACGTAGACGCATTTTGTTGCTAGAACCGGTGCGCTCAATAAGCAGGCGAGCCAGCAGACGACCGATACGGCCAAAACCGTAAAGTACTACGTCACGCGCTTCAGTATCGTCCTGCTCAGAGATGCTAGAGGCCAGCTCTTGCTTTAGATAGTCTTCAATTTCAGACGCGTCACGACCTTCGCTCCAGAATTTGTGAGCCACTTTACCGATATCGATACGAGCATTGCGAACCGCTAAACGGCTCAAGGCTTCGATGAACGGGAAAGATTCACGCAAACGCAGCTTCTCACCGGTATGACGGCGAACCAAGCGGTGCGATTTGATGATCTCGATGGTCGGGGCATTTAACAAAGCGCGTCCGAAGATGCTCAGCTCAACACTTTGGTTGCGATACAACTTACCAATAATGGGTTGCATAGCTTCAGCCAGTTCAAAACGTTCTTGCCAACTTTGTAGATGCTTATCAGCGGTCATGTAGTGAGTCCTATCATTATCAGGAAACGTGCGGACCACCTGATTGGTTAAAAATTAACAAACAGGCGGTAAATTTGGGCGCTATTGTAAAGAAATTCCGCACTACTCGCCAGCCAAGGCAAGGCTCCTCAAATGTAGTAATAGCAACAGTTTCAGCCGTTTAGCTTGGATTAAAACGGCATTATTTTGGTCAAATTACATCAGCGCTCGCTAAAGCCTGCGTAAATCTTCGAATATCCAGCACTTTCTGTAATTTAGCCACATTCTAAGTGTCGAAAAATTCATCATTTGTTAGAGGAGATTTTGTGATTTAGCTCCCACCAGTCTCTGAAAGCCTGCTTTTGCTCTCTGTTGGCGAAAGTCAGAGGTTATTGATGGTAATTTCGCTAGAAGGCCATTCTTGAAATAAATTTTCATAAAATTATTACCAAAAGCGCCATTTTGGCTGTCATACGCTTGACATGTGAGTGCATTATTGTAAATTTACAACAAATAGAAAAACGAACAGGCAAGAAGGTATCCTCATGACCATTCGAGTAGCAATTAACGGTTTTGGCCGTATCGGACGCAATATCGTGCGTGCCTTATATGAAAGCCAACAAGACTACCCTATTTCCATTGTTGCCATTAACGACCTAGGCGACACTGCCATCAATGCCCACCTACTAAAGTACGATTCGGTCCACGGCCGCTTCGCTGCTCAAGTTGAGCAAGCCGACAACGCCATCTTTGTAAACGGTGACGAGATTCGTACCTTCACCGAAATGGACCCAGGCAAACTGCCTTGGAAAGAGCTAGGTGTGGATCTAGTGATGGAATGTACTGGTATGTTCACCAGTAAAGAAGCGGTTCAGCCTCACCTAGACGCTGGGGCTAAGAAAGTATTGATTTCTGCACCTGGCAAGAACGTAGACGCCACCGTAGTATACGGCGTTAACCAAGACGTGCTGACTTCTGACATGACCGTGGTATCGAATGCTTCTTGTACCACTAACTGTCTCGCCCCAGTGGCCAAAATTTTGAACGATGCCATTGGCATCGAATCAGGTCTTATGACCACCATTCACGCTTATACCAACGACCAACGTCTGTCTGATGTATACCACTCAGATTTGCGCCGTGCTCGTGCTGCTGCTCTGTCGATGATCCCCACTCGTACAGGTGCTGCCGCTGCAGTCGGTTTGGTTGTTCCAGAACTTCAGGGCAAGTTCGACGGTATGGCGGTTCGCGTGCCTACCGCTAACGTCTCTTTGGTAGACCTAAGCTTTGTAGCCGCTCGCGAAACCGACGTGGAAGAAGTGAATCAACTGATTAAGGACGCTTGCAGCCAGTCTCCGCTTAACCGTGTACTGGAAGTTAACGAAGCGCCTTTGGTCTCGATTGATTTCAACCACAGCCCTTACTCATCTAGCTTCGACGCCACTCAAACTCGTGTTAAAGGCAACCTGGTTAAGGTTATGTCTTGGTACGACAACGAGTGGGGCTTTAGTAACCGTATGCTAGATAACGCTGTGGCAATGATGACAGCGTAACCATCTGCCTTACCAGCACGATATGGTCTCCTTCCCATCGTGCTGCTTTATAACTGCGTATTGCAGGCCGGCTTTTTAAGCCGGCCCTTTTTTTGCCTGTTCGTCACCAAGCTAGTTATCGACTAGCGGCAAAGCCAAGCTAACTTCCAGCCCACCAGCATCTCGATTGCGCAGGCTCATGGTGCCATCGTGAGCCTCGATAATTTCCTTGCTCAAGGCCAATCCTAGACCTGTGCCAGTTTGCTTGGTGGAATAAAAAGGCAGTAACGCTTGCTGCAGAACTTCAGAGGACATGCCCGGCCCCCTGTCCCGCACTTTCAACAACACCACATTTGAAGGTGCGACTGGATTGGTTGGGTTGTCCCGCAGAATTTGCTGAGACTGCTCTAGCACTATATCAATCTCATCTAAGTCTGTACCGGATTCGTGCGCGTTCTTAAGTAGGTTTAACAGCACCTGCTCCAATTGAATCACGTCAACCATACAAGGCTCTTTCGGGTAGTCGACGGGCAGATTGAATCGATAGTGCTGTGCCAGCTGGTTCATTAACTTAGGCCAATCCACTTGCGTTTTGTTAGGGCGCGGCAGTTTGGCAAAACGCGCGTAACTGAAGATGAACTGACTCAGGTGCTCAGCGCGATCTTCGATGGTGTCAAATATCAGTGCTAACTTGTCGTTGTCCAAATCCTTGGTCAGCATTCGACCTGAGCTAACCATTGATACGATTGGAGCTAGCGAATTGTTGAGCTCATGACTGATGATTCGTATCACCTTTTTCCACACCGCCACTTCTTGGCGATTCAGCTCTTGGGTCATCTGCTTGAGAAGGTACAAATGGTGGTACTGGCCGTTAAGTAGAAAACGTCCGCGCGATAGATGCCAAACTTCCCCCTCGCCTGCTGGGTTTTCTATGGTAAACAGGCCGCCTTTCGGGCCCGCTAACACAGACTTAAACTCTTCGCTCAAATTTGCAATCAGGTCTTCAAATGAGAAACCAGCGATGGCCACGCCGTTATTAAAGAAGTGGCGCGCTGCATCGTTGGCGTAGATGACCTTTTGGCTGTCATCGAGCAAGAACATGACGTTGGCGGAGCTTTGAATGACCTTATCAAGCAGCATTTCGCGCTGATAGATGAACTGGCGTTGTTCGCGCAGGCTTAACGCAGATTCGTTAAACAGATCCGCCAAACGATTGAGCTGAGGATCCGATTGGCTGGGAAGGGTGACACTAAAATCGTTGTCTTTAAAGTTGAGTAAGCCGACCTCAAAGGCGGTAAGGCTAGCGGCCAAATGTTTGGTGGAATAAAAGCTAAACAACCAGGCTGCAATCAAGCAGAACAGCGATACTAACAGGTACAACAAGCCAGGCTCAGCGATGGCATCTTTCGGCGCCATGGCATAAATAACTAGAAAGCTCAGCAGCCAAGCGCCTTGGGCGCTGGCGATGGTTCCTAGTATCAACTTAGTTCGCATTGAGAGCTTAATTGCTGTTCCCTCGCTAGTTGCTTTTGCCACGCGACTTTTCTATTCCTTGTTTATTCTTAGGTATCTACTTTCTAACACTATTTTGGGATGCCTAGCTTTTCCATGCGGCGATAGAGCGACTGGCGAGTTAACCCTACTGCCTTGGCCGCCCTGGCAATCACTCCGTTGTGCTGTTGCAGCAGCGCTTCAATACTAGCTTTGTCTAACTCCGCGGGCTCGGCTTTTGGCTGAACTAATTTTTGCAGAGCTTGCCCTTCCCGAGCTGAAGATTGCTGGGCTTGTCCTTCCCGAGCTGAAGATTGCTGGCTTGGGTCAATGTTAGCGGACAACCCAAAATCCACAGGGCTCAATTGCGGCGAACTCGCCAAAATCGTCGCGCGTTTACAGGCATTTTCCAGCTCGCGCACGTTCCCCGGCCAATTGTGCTGCTCTAACGCCTGAACCGTGGTTTTGTTGAGTCGATAATCGCTGCCGATGAAATGATTCACCAAAGGAATGATATCGTCTACCCGCTGGCTCAGCGGCGGTACCGCCAGTTCAATCACGTTCAAGCGATAATAGAGGTCTTCGCGAAACACACCAGATTGTATGTCTTCGACTAAATTGGCATTGGTGGCACTAATGACTCGAACTTTGACTTTGCGAGTTTGGTGCGAGCCTAATCGTTCAAATTCGCCGGTTTGCAGCACTCTTAACAGCTTTACCTGTCCGCTTAACGGAAGGTTGCCGATTTCATCGAGAAACAAAGTACCGCCATCGGCGGCTTCAAATCGACCAATACGGGTTTTGTTAGCGCCGGTAAACGCCCCCGCTTCTGCGCCAAATAGCTCAGCTTCTAGCAAATCGATAGGCAAGGCGCCAATGTTTACTTTAATCAGGGGCTTGTCTTTGAGGCTTGAGTTAGCGTGCAGAATGTCCGCTATTTTGTCTTTACCAGCCCCATTTGGACCGCTAATAAGCACAGGTACCTCGGACTTGGCGATTTGCAGTGCCAAATCCACGCAGCGCTGCATCGCTCCGCTGGCAAACACCATGCCGCACAAGTTAGCCGCCTTTATGTGTTCAGTGCGCTGGGCGTCAACTCGACTGAGCTGTTGGTTTTCACGGTTGAGTTTTTGTAGCGAGGTCAGGTTGTTCACGCTGGTGAGCAGTTTGGCATCATCCCAAGGCTTACCTATGTAGTCTGCCGCCCCTGAACGCACCAGCTCAACCGCTAGCTCTAATTGAGTCCAAGCCGTCATCAAAATGATGGGTAAATCGGGTTCTATTTCTCGTAGGGCGAAAAACAACTCACGCCCTTCCTCACCTGAGGTGGTGTCGCCAGTGAAGTTCATGTCTTGCAGCACCAGGGCAATGGGTTGGTTTTTGACCACTTCGATAGCTTGCGCTGGGGAATAACAGCTGACCGTGTTGTAGCCGTTGATTTCCAGCATCAGTGACAGTGCCTGGCAGATGGCTTGGTTGTCATCGACGATTAAAATAGTATCCATAAATGGATGCTGGCTCCTTGAGCAAAAAAGCTTAATTTAGCCTCACCCCAGAGGCCAAACTAAGCGATTGATTGTATTGATTATCACACGGTTCGAGTAGCAATGGCAGGAGAGATTTTTGCCGCTTTGCGAGCTGGGAATACTACTGCCAAAGTGGTCAGGACAAATAAGCCGATGACGGTCGCTATCGGGTAGATAATTTCCAGTTGCGGCAAGCTGTACCAGCGCATCAGTTGCTTCCCTAACTGCACTGCTAACACGCCACCGATAGCGCCGCCAACCATAGCAATCAGATAGTTCTCCACCAAGAAAAAGCTAATAATATCGCGTTTTTTGGCGCCCAAGGCGCGGCGGGTACCTATCTGCTTGGTACGGCGTTCAATATTAAACATCACCATACCGGCCAGTCCCAAGGAAGTAATTAACAACAGCAATACCACCATCATGCTAAGCACCGACGCCATCAACTCGTGCGCTTTGTAAACTTCGTCTCTGTGTTCTCTGATAGTAGTAAAGCCTTCAACCACTCGATTCTTATTTTCCTTAAGCAAGGCATCTTGAATTTGAGGTTCCAGTCGGGTCATAGCGCCTTCCTCGGCGCGAACCAAGAACTTGGTCGAAGGCATAATGCCGAGCTCGAGGTTGAGAATCATCGCGTTGTCTAAGTGGTTTGAGTTTACCCAAGCCCCCTGCAGTTTCCTAATCACGCCCACAACCGTTAGGGTTTGCTCACCCCAACCGCCAGCGTAGATGACTTTGCCAATTGCGCTCTCGCCTTCCCATGTTTTCTCTGCAAAGGCTTGCGTCACAATGATCTTGTCAGCACTGTTGGGGTGACCGGATTGAACTTCCGACGGGTAAAAGTTACGCCCCTCTACTAACTCCACACCAAGAGACTCGACCATTTGCTCATCGCCATAGTACATCGCCGCTTGCGGGGTCGACTTAGCTTCGTCTTTGGACGGACCAAAGCTCATGGTTGACGACCAACCACCTCCACTCAAGGGGGTCATGCTAGTGGTAGTGGCGGCTTGGACTCCCGGGATATTGCGAATGATCTGCATGTCCCGTTCGTTTTGCGTTACGTAATCCGTGGAAGGGTCAAAGTTGTACACGAAAAAGTCAAAGGTCTGTTGCTCGGTCACTCCTGAATCTCGCGCCATCAAGCCCAAGCGTTCGTTGATGATAAAGCTGGCGTTGGCGACAATTGCTACCGACAAGATAATTTGCAAAAGCAACAATAAAGGCCCGGTTTTGCTGCGCAGTAAGGTCGCAATAATAGGTTTAATATGAAACATAATTGGCTCCGTTACTGGCTTTTCAAGTGAGCGCTCGGGTTGGCGCTGCAAATTTTCCAGGCTGGATACAAACCAGCCACCAAGGCACTGGTAATCGCGATACTCGGCGCTACCACCCACATGCTCATATCCAACTGGGTCAGCGAGTCTTCAAGACCAAAGTGCGATGACAATAAGAACAGAGACAAGGCAGCCCAAATTAGACCAATCAATCCACCGCCAAAGCCAATCAAGCCAACTTCTACCATGTGCTGATAAAAGATCTGAGCACGGCTGGCGCCAATCGCTCGACGAACACCGACCTCTGGCGCGCGTTTTAAGAACTTGGCCAATAGCAGCCCCAACATGTTCACCAGACACACCAGTAAGAACAAAGCACTTAAGCCTACTAAAATCTTGTTGTCCTCGGGCACCACTTCGTTGATTTTTAGCCACTTAGCCACATCGGAGATGTCGGCATAAGCCTTTTCGTCCTTAAAACGACCAATCAGTTGTTGCTGTTCAATGTAAGCGGCTAGCCACTCTTGGTAGGCACGTACCTGCTCAGGGTTGTTTAACTCGGCCCAGTATTGGATCCAATGGGTTTCTGAGGCCAGTTTATCGGCGTAAGTGACAATTGATTCACTCTTCCAACTCTGGTTGTTGCCCCAGCTCTGATATTCTTCAATCGGAGCCAATGAAAATGGTACAAACACACGCTCGCTGTCGTTAAATGCGCCATTATTGACGTCGTAGTACTTAGGACTTGGATTCCAGGTATCGATTACCCCCACAATTTTGTATGGCTTTTGATTGAGAAACAGGGTCTTACCCACGCTGTTTTCGCCGCCAAACAGCTCTTGATTAAGGTCTTTGCGAATAACCACTTCATAACCGGCTTGAGTATCAAGTCGCTTGTCCCAGCTTTGACCGAAAATAAACGGCACTTCGAACAAAGCAAAAAAATCACTGTCAGTAACACGAGCGCCTTCCAGCAGGGGCTTTTGCTTAGGATCTTCGGTTTGCAGCGCTAACCCGGTGCGGAACATGGCAGTTTGACGAGTAGGTATGTCACTTTTGAGTAAATTGAAAGCATCCTGATAGGTGATTTGATTGTTCATCTCATCCCAGCTATCTGGGTCCTGACTCCACAAACGCACTTCAAAAAGCTCAGAGGAACGTTCGCCTGCCGGGTTGAAGGACGCCATCTGATAGATGTTCAAGGTGGTAATCGTAATGCCAATACCAATGGAGATTGCCAGCACCATCAATAATGACAGCAAAGGCGTCTTTTTAACGCTGCGCCAAGCTAGGCCTAAGTAATAGAAAAACATACGCGGCTCCTTAGCTAGCGTTACGCTGTGGTTCGTCGCTAACAAGCTCAGGCTTGCCACCGCTGTAAAGGGTGAAATCGCACACCTTGCCATCGACGATTTGAATATTGCGTTGGGCGCGGCGGGCCAGCTCAGGATCGTGGGTTACCATGATGATGGTGGTGCCTGCTTTGTTGATGTCTTCCAGTAGTTCCATGACTTGGCGGGCCATGATGCTGTCGAGGTTTCCGGTTGGCTCATCCGCTAGTAAAAAACGCGGCTTACCTGCCAATGCTCGAGCAATGGCCACACGCTGTTGCTGACCGCCAGACAGTTGCGATGGCAAGTGCTTCATACGCGAACCCAGACCCACCTGCTCTAACGCTTCTTTCACGCGAGCGGCGCGCTCTTTTGAGCTAAAGCCGCGATAGCGCAAAGGCACTTCAACATTTTCAGCAAGATTCAGGTCGGGAATCAGATTAAAGCCCTGAAACACAAAGCCAATTTTTTCGTTACGGATTGCTGAGCTAGCATTGTCACTCAGGTTCGCAATGTTCACACCGTCTAGGTGGTATTCGCCAGAAGTCACCCCTTCGAGCAGGCCTGCAATATTTAGAAAGGTAGTTTTACCCGAACCCGATGGGCCGGTTACAGCAACAAACTCGCCCTCTTTCACTTCTAGATTGAAGTCACGCAAGGCATGGGTTTCGACCAGATCCGTTTTAAATACCTTGCTGATGTTCTTCATTAATAGCATGGGGCTCTCCTGTGTTTTATATAAGGTTCTTATCGAAAAGCAGCTTGATTAGCTCGATAACAAATTGAATTAACTGTTCTAGTTGCAGCGTTTGGGTCTCGCCCTCGCCTGTTGTCGGTGCACTACCTAACAACAAATACTGATGACTGCGCTCAAGAAAAACATGCTGGGTCAACACCAGTAGGGCCAAGGGCACCAGCAGCACCATCGTGCGGCTCATTTGCTGTAGTGTTAATGGCAATGACATGTCTCTCTCCTTACGCTAGTTGCGTAGTGGGAATCAACGAATCAGCACTTCTTCAGCGTCTTCGAAATCCTGTGTGCTGGAAATCACCCAAACATCACCTGGTTTACCACCATCGATGACTTCCACATGACTGGTACTGCGCGCCCCCAATACAATTTCGTGTTTTACCGCGACTTCACCTTGCACAGCGTACACTTCGCGGCCACCACCGCTGGCCACAAAGGCGCCGCGTTTAACCATGAGCACATCTTTGCGGTTTTCTAACAGCACTCGTGCAGACAAGCGCTGGTTTTGGCGCAATTTCATGCCGTCCACTTGATCGAAACGCACTCGGGCGGTGACTTCGCGATTGCGAACTTCTGGCGAGATAGAGCTCAGTTGCCCCATCACCTTTAGCGCGCCAAAGCTAAGCTCCACATCCATACCAATACCTAACTCGTCGGCGTAAGATTCAGGCACCGCCAGTTCGGCTTCAAACGCGCTCAAATCAACCACAGTAAGAACTGGCGTGCTGGCATCGATGCGAGCTTTTTGTTCGGTAAGCCAGTTGCCGATAATCCCGGACACGGGCGCCTTAATGGCCAAAGCAGCAACTTGTCGCTCCAGCTCGTTGACCACCAACTGCTGTCGGCTCACTTCGGCGGCGCGGTTTTTAAGCTCAAAACTCAGCGTGTCTTTAATCAAGCTGACTTCTTGCTCAGCATGGGCAAACAGCAATTTGGCTTTCTTTAGATCGTCTTTGCTTTTTTCAAAGTCGATTTTAGAAATCAGGCTGTTCTCGATAAGTTGGTCACCGCGACGACTCTCGCGATCGGCAGCGTCTAAATCGACACGGGCCATGTCTAAGGTTTGTTCGGCTTTAATTTGGTCGCGACGGGCGTCCAAGCGCGCTTGCTCTAGGTTGCTCTTCATGCCTTCGAGAAGCGCTTGCTGCTGTTTGAGGTTATTTACCAGACTGGGGCTGTCGACCTTGGCGACCACGTCGCCTTGCTGTACCTGATCGCCAGGTTTGGCTAGCAGGGTTACCGTGCCCTTGTCGGTGCTATACAGCACAGGGGCGTTGGCGGCGACAATTTTACCGGCCGTAGCGATGTCGCGAACCAGATCACCTTGAGTAAGTGTGGCGAAACGCAGTTCGCTGCGGGGAATAGAGGCGCTGGCACGGCCGCTGCTAAAGGTAGTCCACACAAAGGCAAACAAGACAAAGGCGATGCCGCCCCAGATGACCGGCTGCTTGAACTGAGCGACTTTGCTCGGGGCAACCACAGTATCTTGTCCACTAGTGTCTTTAATCATTGTTATTCCTTAGCTGCTCTTTTGTGTCCGCCACTAAGTAACAGACCCTTTTACAGACTAAGCAATCAAGACTCGTGCCAAGATACAAATAACACTAAATAACAATACCTTACCGAATTCGGACAATATATTCTGCTCGCCAAAAGTGTCCGCGGACACTTTTGGTGTGTCCGCTTTTGCGCACCCTAAAATGTTCGGACAGAGGACACAAAAAAGCCCCGACCAATCGGCCGAGGCTTTGTGCATACCTTTGAGAAAGCTAAGCTAGCGCTTCTTTACAGATCGCAGTAATACCAGCCCAATCTTTGGCTCTTACCTTGTCGGTTGGTGCCATCCAGCTACCGCCCACACAAGCCACGTTTGGTAGCGCTAGGTAATCGCGATAATTGTGACCGCCGATACCACCGGTTGGACAGAACACCACGTCACTCAGTGGGCCTGAGAAGGCTTTCAATGCAGCGATACCACCTGAGGCTTCTGCTGGGAAGAATTTAAACTCTTTGTAGCCCAATTCCAGTCCTTTCATCACTTCTGAAATAGAAGCCACACCAGGAATCAGAGGAATCGGTGCTTCACGGCCAGCCACCAACAGGTCTCGAGACGCTCCTGGGCTAATGGCGAACTGTGCACCAGCTGCCACCACTTGATCCAGTTGCTCGCGATTCATCACGGTACCGGCACCAACTAGAGCATCTGGTACTTCCTTAGCAATCGCTTCGATAGCCGCTAGAGCACAGTCGGTGCGCAAAGTGACTTCAAGCACCTTAACGCCACCCGCAACCAAAGCTTTTGCCAGCGGAACCGCATCGGCCAAATCTTCGATTACCATTACCGGTACCAATTGGCTGGACTGAAAAATCTCGGCCGGCTGGGTCTTCCAATTACTCGCTTGAATCATCGTCTCTCCTAAACTTCTTTGCTAGGCCCTTGGTCTAACGCCAAGGTACCTCGAGCGCCCCGCTCCGGGTCCGCCATTGCGCCACGCAAGGCGCTGAATAACTCTCGTCCCATGCCAAACAAATGGCTTTGGCTTGGGGATTGGAAATCGTCGCGTTTGGCTAACTCATCGCTATCAACCACTAGGCTTAACTCGCCGGTTTTGGCGTTCAAGCGAACCATATCGCCAGACTTCACCTTACCAATGAGACCGCCGTCGATGGCTTCTGGGAATACGTGGATTGCGGCGGGTACCTTACCCGATGCGCCTGACATACGGCCATCGGTCACCAACGCCACTTTAAAGCCACGGTCTTGCAGTGAACCCAGCAGTGGCGTCAGTTTGTGCAACTCTGGCATGCCGTTGCCCTTAGGACCTTGACCTTGAACCACAATCACACAATCTTTGTCCAGCTCACCGGCGTCAAACATCGGCTTAAGTTGGTTTTGGTCGGTTAGCACAATGGCTGGGGCTTCAACCACGCGATGCTCTTCGGCAACCGCAGAAACCTTGATAACACCTCGACCCAT
The DNA here is from genome assembly GCF_002282855.1 of Paraferrimonas sedimenticola. Taxonomy (GTDB): domain Bacteria; phylum Pseudomonadota; class Gammaproteobacteria; order Enterobacterales; family Shewanellaceae; genus Paraferrimonas; species Paraferrimonas sedimenticola. The sequence continues at coordinate 132,785 of NZ_NRIR01000009.1, forward strand.
GTTGCCTTTAAGCAGTGTCAGACCGCCATTGGCTTGGAACGGGGTTTCGGCGTTGGCCAACACACTTGTGTCTAGCGAAGCTTCTGGACCAGGTTGCCACTCAACTTCACCGTTAATCAGTTTTGGCTCTAAGGTGTATTTATCCAGACCGTAACCGGCCACCGTATTTACATCTTGGTGAACCACGCCCAGTTTAAGCAGTTGACGCACCAACACAGCCATACCGCCTGCGGCGTGGAAGTGGTTAATATCGGCTTCGCCGTTTGGATACACGCGAGCCAGCAAAGGCACCGCAGCAGATAGCTCGGCAAAATCATCCCAATCAACAATGATGCCGGCGGCGCGTGCGGTGGCCACCAAGTGCATAGTTAGGTTGGTCGAGCCACCGGTGGCCAGCAGACCAACGATGCCGTTAACCACAGCCTTCTCGTCAACAATGCGGCCGATTGGCTGGTATTGACCCGAATTGACGGTTTGACGACACACTTGCTGAGCCGCTTTCTCGGTCAAAGCCTGACGCAGTGGGTCGTGCGGATGAACAAACGAAGAGCCCGGCAATTGCAGCCCCATCATTTCCATCACCAACTGGTTTGAGTTGGCAGTACCGTAGAAAGTACAAGTACCAGCTGAGTGATAGCTTGAAGACTCAGCTTCTAAAAGCTCATCGCGGCCCACTTTGCCTTCGGCAAACAACTGGCGAATGCGCGCTTTTTCTTTGTTAGGAATACCTGAGGCCATAGGGCCGGCAGGCACAAACAGCATAGGCAAGTGACCAAAGCTTAAGGCACCAATCAAAAGGCCGGGGACAATCTTGTCACAAACACCGAGTAGCAAGGCGCCGTCGAACATGTTGTGGCTCAAGCCAATAGCGGTGGACATGGCGATAACTTCGCGGCTAAGCAGGCTTAACTCCATGCCAGGCTGTCCTTGAGTTACTCCATCACACATGGCGGGAACACCCGCGGCCACTTGGGCCACGCTGCCCACTTTATGGCAGGCATCTTTAATTTGCTGAGGGTAGTTCTCGTAAGGCTGGTGCGCTGACAGCATGTCGTTAAACGCGGTCACAATACCAATATTGGCTTTGGTGAACGAGCTTAGTGACTGCTTGTCTTCTTTACCACAAGCGGCAAAACCGTGGGCTAAGTTGCCACAAGACAAAGACTTGCGGGAGATGCCCGCTTTTTCCGCCTCGGCTAACGCCGCTAGGTAGGCTGTTCGAGTGTCGCGACTGCGCTCAATAATACGCTCAGTCACCTTGGTAATACTAGGATGCATTCTACTTGCTCCAATACACGTCAAAGGCCGCGGACTTGTGCTGCAGTATGTAGCGGATCGGCATGGCTTTGACGTCATCGCCTTCAAGGGCTTTTTCTAGAGTGGCCAGCTTATCGTCGCCGTGCAGATGCAAATAGATCTGACGAGCGTTTTCGATAGCTTTAGCACTGAAACTGATACGTGGGTGCGGTGCAGCCCCAGGATTAACCGCCAGCAGCAAGCTGTCGGTGCTTAGCGCTTGGTCGATTTCTTGTGAACAGGGGAACCAGCTGGCGGTATGGCCGTCGTTACCCATGCCCAACACCACCACGTCAAACGGACGCGGAAAGCTGGCCAGATGATCTTCGGTCATAGGCACACCGGTTTCTGGCGTGTCGTACATGTTTTTCAGGCCAACAAACTTGGCCGATGCTGCTAGGTTTTGCAGAAAGTACTTACGGATCAGACGCTCATTGCTGTCCGCGTGTTCTTTAGCCACCCAACGCTCATCAACTAAGCTGACGTACACCTTGCGCCACTCAATGGCGGTTTGACTTAAACGTTTAAATAGCGCTAGCGGAGTTGAGCCACCAGAGACCAACAAAGACGCTTTGCCATTGTTGTCTATGCTTTCTTGCAGTTGCGCAGCAATCTTACCTGCCAGCTTGTCTGCCAGTTCGTTGCGGTCGTCAAATTGCTTAAATACTGGAACATTAACCATTGCTAACTCCTACTCGTCCCACGAACGGCCGTCTTTGGTGATAAGTGCAACCGAGGCTACAGGGCCCCAGCTCCCCGCAGGGTAAGACTTAGGTGCTTCGTCGGTTTCAGCCCAAGCATTGATAATGCCGTCACACCACTTCCAGGCCTCTTCCACTTCGTCACGACGTACGAACAGCGCTTGGTTACCCAACATGGCTTCGTACAACAAACGCTCGTAAGCTTCGGCGATACGCTGATTCTTAAAGGTGTCTGAGAAGCTCAAATCCAGTTTGGTGGTCTGTAGACGTGTGCTCTGCCCCAACCCTGGTACTTTATTCATCATCTGAATATCAACACCTTCGTGAGGCTGCAAACGGATGGTGAGTTTATTCGGTGGCAGGTTGCGGTAGCTATCGCGATACAGGTTGTGCGGCGGGTTCTTAAAGTGCACCACGATTTCCGAACTCTTGGCTGGCATGCGCTTGCCTGAGCGAAGATAGAAAGGCACTCCAGCCCAACGCCAGTTATCGATATCAACGCGGATTGCTACAAAGGTCTCGCTGTTGCTATCTAGGTTGGCACCCTCTTCTTCTAAGTAACCTGGGACTTCATTGCCTTTCAAGAAGCCCTTGGTGTACTGACCGCGTACCGTGGTGTCGTGAATGTTCTCTTCATTAATACGACGCAGCGATTTCAATACTTTCACTTTCTCATCGCGAATGGAGTCGGCATCTAGGTTAACCGGAGGGTCCATCGCCACCAAAGTCAGAACTTGCAACAAGTGGTTTTGAATCATGTCGCGCATTTGACCGGCTTTATCAAAGTAATCCCAACGACCTTCGATACCCACTTCCTCGGCCACCGAAATCTGTACATGATCGATAGTACGGTTGTCCCATTTGGACGCGAACAAAGAGTTAGCAAAGCGAAGCGCTACTAGGTTTTGAACGGTTTCTTTACCTAGGTAGTGGTCGATGCGATAGATTTGGTTTTCTTGGAAGTATTGAGCGACAACGTCGTTGATGACTTTCGATGAGGTCAAAGAGAAACCAATCGGCTTTTCAAGCACAACGCGAGTGTTCTCTTTGATTAGTTTGTTGTCCGCCAAGCCCTTACAAATGTCGCCGAATAAGGCCGGTGGGGTTGAAAAGTAGTTAACCATCACGTGATCAGGATGCACCGCTTGATGGAATCGAGCGTAGTCTTCGCTCTCTGCCATATTTACTTGCACATAGTCCAAACGCTGATAGAAACGCGCTAACGTTTCGTCGCAAAGGTCTTCTTTAATGAACTCGTTGAGCGCTTTCTCAACCAGTTGTTTAAATTCGTCATAGCTCATATCGTTGCGGGCAACGCCGACGATACGTGAAGCTGGGTTCAGTAACTCTGACTTATCCAGTTGGTATAAGGCAGGCAGCAGTTTACGGCGCGCTAAATCGCCTTTAGTGCCGAATAAGATAAAATCACAAGCCTGAGTTACGGCTATGCTATTGCCCATCGTTCGCTTCTCCAATCTGTTCCGAATCTTATCTGTGGGTTTAGCTGTTATGTTGTAATATAACAACACATTTTTAAAAAAGCACTGTTTTTGTGCAACGAAACACCCTGTTTAGACCAGTATTTCGCGCTTTCTTACTTGATTCCAGCGTCGCTTCGGTAGTTTAATAACCAATATGAAAAACCTAAGGCGAGCAATGGCTTGCCGAACGATTTCTCCCATTTGTCCAGTTTAGGCCTACCGTATGAACACGTTAGAAAAAATCCAAAATAATTTGACGCAATTCAGCAAGTCAGAGCGCAAAGTGGCTGAAGCCATCCTGGCCTCGCCCCAAACCGCGATTCACTCAAGCATTGCGTCTCTTGCCAAACTGGCGGACGTCAGTGAGCCAACGGTGAACCGCTTTTGCCGACGTCTGGATACCAAAGGGTTTCCCGATTTCAAATTGCACTTAGCCCAGAGCCTGGCCAATGGTACCCCCTATGTTTCTAGGCACGTAGAAGAAGATGACGATCCTGATTCCTACACCACAAAAATCTTCGAATCTTCGATGGCTGCCCTAGATATCGCTCGCCAAAGTCTCAATACCCAAAGCATCAATAAAGCAGTCGACCTGTTAACCCAAGCAAAACACATCAGTTTCTTTGGCCTGGGTGCATCAGCTGCAGTGGCCCATGACGCGCAGAACAAGTTTTTCCGCTTCAATGTACCCGTGAGTTGTTTCGACGACGTACTGATGCAAAAGATGAGTTGCATGAACTGTGACGAGGGCTCAGTTGTAGTGCTGATTAGCCACACAGGCCGTACCAAGTCGATGATCGATGTTGCCCGTCTCGCGCGCGAAAACGGCGCTGCAGTGCTAGGTCTGACCGCGCGCAACTCGCCTTTATCGCAAGAGTGCACCATTGCGGTAACAATGGAAGTACCAGAGGATACCGATATGTACCTGCCGATGGCGTCTCGCTTAGCTCAGTTGGTGGTGATTGACGTGTTGGCGACCGGCTTTACCCTGCGACGCGGCCCACGCTTTAGAGACAACCTCAAGCGAGTTAAAGCGGTACTCAAAGAATCTCGACTTAACAAAGATCCGTTATAAAATTTCAGAAAAAACTGAATAAGCCCGCCAAATAGGCGGGCTTTTTGTTTTTTCGGTGGAATGTTAATGCCCTAACGCCGCTAGAATATCTGGTTGCTGGCTAAATTTTGTGCGGCAATACGGTCAGATTAGGCAATAATTAACTGCCTACGAGATTAAATTGAAAATTTACACCACTGACATTTGATCGTAATATTCCTACAAAATAATCCGTAACGATGAAATAGCCCCCAAGAGAAGCTGGAGCAAAGTATGTTTCGCAGAACGAAAATCGTATCCACACTCGGTCCCGCCACTGACGATCCCCAAGTACTAGAACAACTATTGACGTCAGGCGTGAACGTGGTTCGAATGAATTTTTCCCACGGTAAGCCAGAAGACCACCTACAACGCGCCCAAATGGTTCGCGAACTGGCCAGCAAACTAAACTTACACGTCGCCATTCTAGGCGACCTGCAAGGCCCTAAAATCCGGGTATCAACCTTTGCAAACAACAAGATCACCCTGAAACCGGAGCAAGACTTTGTCTTAGATGCCGAGTTAGCACCTGGCTTGGGTGACGAGCAACAAGTGGGCATCGATTACAAACAACTACCACAAGACTTAGTCGATGGCGATTGGTTGATGCTCGACGATGGTCGCGTTCAACTACAAGTTACCAAAGTTGACGGCCAGCGAATTCACACCAAAGTGAAAGTTGCTGGTCCCCTGTCAAACAACAAAGGTATCAATAAGAAAGGTGGTGGTCTGTCTGCACCAGCACTAACCGACAAAGATAAAGCTGACATAGTGACCGCCGCAAATATTGACGTGGATTTCTTGGCAGTCTCTTTCCCACGCTCTGGCGATGACCTGCGCTACGCTCGCGAGCTAGCTCAGAAAGCCGGCCTGGACGCCATGATAGTCTCCAAAGTGGAACGCGCTGAAACAGTGACCAATCTAGATACCATGGAAGACATTATTCTCGCCTCAGATGCGGTCATGGTAGCTCGTGGCGACTTGGGTGTTGAAATTGGCGACCCAGAGCTTGTGGGCGTGCAGAAGAAGCTAATTAGCCGTTGTCGCCAACTAGACCGTCCGGTTATCACTGCGACCCAAATGATGGAAAGCATGATCGACAGCCCAATGCCGACTCGTGCAGAAGTGATGGACGTGGCCAATGCCGTACTCGATGGTACCGATGCAGTAATGCTGTCAGCCGAGACCGCTGCAGGCAAATACCCGGTGGAAACCGTACAGGCCATGTCTAACGTGTGTCTAGGCGCTGAAAGCCACCCTACCGTGCAAGTTTCTAAGCACCGTATCACCGAAATGTTCGACACGGTTGAAGAAACCATCGCCTTCTCGGCAATGTACGCTGCTAACCACATGCCAGACGTCAAAGCGATTGTGGCCCTAACCGAGTCAGGCCGTACCGCACTGCTGATGTCGCGTATCACCTCTAAGTTGCCAATCTTTGGTCTATCGCGCCATCAAGCGAGCCTGAATCAAATGGCGCTGTATCGCGGTGTCATGCCAGTGGAATTTGATACCACCAAGATTGCCGCAGACGAGTTGGCCAAAGTCGCTTCAGAAACTCTAAAAGAAGCGGGTTTCCTGAACTCTGGCGACACCATCATCATGACCAAAGGCGATGCCATGGAAACCATTGGCGGGACTAATACCCTTAAGATTGTGCGCATTCCTTAATTGGGTCACTCACAAAAAGAAAGCCCCGCTAAATAGCGGGGCTTCTTAGTTTCTCACTCACAGTCATTTCAAGCTGGACGCTCCATTTCCACCAAGATTTTTCTCTAAGAATTGCTCAATCGCTATAAGGGATTGAATTCTAGCCGACGATTCGTTCAGGCCGTGGTCGCCATCCTCGATCTCCAAGTATTCGACCGGTTTATTCTCGGATTTAAGTTCAGAGTACATATCGCTCGATTGACTGGACTTTACAATGGCATCATTTTCGCCATGAATCAGCAAGACTGGATGCTTAATGTGCTCCACGTAATCAATCGGAGATATCGCTTCTAGTTCTGCTGTGGACGGACTCTCACCTTTACCGAGTAAATTCTGCCAATACGTGAAACTTCTGCTGTATTTGCCGTAGCTTAGCCTCGAGGTTTTCAAAAATTCCACCATGTCGGAAACCCCATTGATAGAAACTGCACAGCGAAATACCTCTGGAGTGAACGCTATACCAGCTAGCGCTGCGTATCCACCATAACTCCACCCCATAATGCATACGCGTTCAGGATTCACTAGACCACGCTCAACATAAGCCGCTACAGCATCGGTTAAGTCGGTTTGCATTCCTTTGCCCCATTCACCGCGCCCCTTTTTTCTATGTTCAGGGCCAAAGCCTGTCGAACCTCGGAACTGGGGTTGGATTACTAGATATCCTCTACTAGCCAGAAATTGGGATAACCAGTCAAACTCCAGCTTGTCATGACTTGCGGGACCACCATGGGGTAACACAATGCTTGGCATAGGCTTGTCTGCGGCACCTGGTGGAATCGTTAGTAGTGTAGGAATAGTCCATCCATCTCGAGCGAGATAGCCGTCAATTTTTACGTCTGCTACAGCGTCTCTTGGAATATCTGGTCTTCGAGAAGCAAGCATTCTTAGTTGACTGTTTTCGTACAAAATGTAATCACCGGCAGTTTGGTAGCCTTCCATCAACATCACGATTTTTGACCAATCAGGAGTGCGACTTACTATCCGCACAGTATTGTCAGGCAGAGCGGCTGCGATGCCTTTAAAGCGGGCTGAAAGTTTTTGATCGAAGAAGTCATAATCTGGCTCAAACCCCTCATAAACGACACCTTCGATTTGGCCACTTTCTGTCGAGAACCGGCCTCGAACGCTTTTTTGATTCTCACCAAAAGTAGGCTTGTCTATGCGGCCATCAGATAATCGCATATTGAAATAGGCAAACTGGTCAGCGTCACTAGACTCAGCGTACGTAATTATGTGCTTTTGATCCGGCGTCAATCCAACAAAACTCCGTCTAATAACGGGCGTGTTTTCTTCGTATATGTCTCGCCAACTTCCGTCCTCTAAAACTTGGATACGATGCTCCTGCGCTTTAGGGTTGAAGCGCTCTCGAGCAACCACCTCCATATTTTTGTTCAGAAAGTAGTTAATCGTATCGCTAGTCCCCCTTTGCACTAGCGCAGGCTTGCGTTTTTTACGCAGATCAACGCGATATAAATTGTATCTTTCTTGTTGGTCGTAAGCTGGCATATAGGCGTAATTATGATCTTCAGAGAAACCTTCAATTACTCCAACATTTGTTTGCCGATAAAGTATTCCATAGCCCGGAATGAGCATCTGATGCAGTTTGAAGTTATTAAGGTCTAGCGAGAAAGCTGCACTGACATTATGACGGTATCGAACGTTATGGATTCTCTCATTCTCGTAGGCAACGAGTATCAAGCGTTCATCGCTAACAAAAATCAGTCGACTTGGATTAACATCCTGTAGCTCCGTCGAACTAATTAGTTTGCCATCATCCAAGCTTAAGACGATGATTCGATCACCTTCGCTCGTATCTCGGTAGGCAAGCCTTTTTCCAGTTGGGGAAAGCGTCAGCATGCTTTTGTCTGGAAGTTTTGCAAAGGCTTTGAGATCAGGCAATGCGCTGGCGAATACCGAATTCACGGTAACGACAATAATTAGACAAAACAAAACAATATAGACACGCATTATTCCTAATCCTTGGAGTAAACTTGTTATATATCAGAAACCTAATACATATAGCAGTATCTGTGCAACCCTAGGTCTGAATGTAGCAAGCTTTTTTAGGCACAAAAAAGGGCCGAATACTTTCGACCCTAATTGCAGCGAGATTGTGTTTACAGATGCTCTTTAATAAAGCTATCGATAGCTACCAAAGCTTTGATACGGTTTTCGCCTTTGCTCATGTTGTGGTCACCTGCTTTCAGCTCGACGTAGGTTACGTCTTTCTCAGCCGATTTAAGTGCCTTATGCATGTCGCGAGACTGGTCCACTTTGACAATACTGTCGTGCTGGCCGTGAATCAGCAGCACCGGTGCCTTTACTTGCTCGACAAATTGCATAGGTGAGATTTTGCGCAAGGCTTTACGGCTTGGAGTCTCGTGATTACCCAACACATCTTCCCAGTAGGCAACAACGCCACTGCGGCTGCCATAGTCGCGTTTATCCGCCTGCAGCATGTCGTATACGTCTCCAATTCCATTGACTGAAATAGCGCACTTGTACAAGTCGGGAGTAAAAGTCGCACCAGCAAGTGCAGCGTAACCACCGTAGCTGATACCCACGATGCAGACTCGGTCTTCGTCTACCAGTCCGCGCTCTGCATAAGCGGCTACCGCATCGGTTAGGTCATCCTGCATTTTCTTGCCCCACTCGCCACGACCTTTTAGCACGTGGTCAACACCAAAGCCGGTAGAGCCTCGGAACTGAGGTTGAATAACAAGGTAGCCCTGGTTGGAAAAATACTGAGACAACCAATAAAAGCCCATCTGGTCATGGGATTCAGGACCGCCGTGAGGAAGCAAGATAGTCGGTAATGGCCCTTCACTTGCGTTCACTGGGGTGGTTAGTAAAGTTGGGATGGACAAACCATCGCGGGCAACAAAGCCATCGCTTTTAACAGAGGCAACCGCTTCACGAGGGATCCCCGGGCGGCTCATGGTCAACAAATCCAACGAGCCATTTTCGTACAAAATGTAGTCCCCAGAGCTTTGCTCTCCTTCCATCAAAAGTACAATCTTGGACCAATCTGGAGTTGCGCTAACAATGGTGAAAATGTTGTTCGGCAGCGCCTGGCTGATACCTTTGAAACGCGCCATCAGTTTCTTATCGAAAAACTCGTAGTCAGGTTTAAAGCCCGAGTAGATAACCCCTTCCACTTCCGAAGTGTCGGTCTGAAAGGCTCCAACGACGCTTTTTTCGCTGCTTGAGAACATAGGCTCACCCACATGACCATCGCTTAAGCGCATGGCGTAATAGGCTGTATGGTTGGTATCGCCAAGTACAGCGAACATCACCAAATGTTCTTCATCTGGGGTCAAACCGGCATAGCTACGATAGATCCACGCCGTTTCCTCTTCGAAGATGGTTTTCCACTTGCCATCGCGTCTGACCTGAATCTTATGCTCATCTCTTTTAGAGTCAAAGCGCTCGCGAGCAACCACCTCACGGTCTCGATTCATAAAAAAGTTGATGGTGTCTGGTGTGCCTTTTTGGTGGGCCACAGGGCGGCGGCGCTTTTCTAAATCCACTCGATACAAGTGATAACGGCCATCGTCAGCGTAGGCAGGCATGTAAACATAACGACCATCTTTGGAAGCGGCAATAATCCGGCCCACATTGGTTTGGCTGCTGTGAATGCCGTAGCCCGGTGTTAGCAGTTGGTGCAAGTCGCCGGTTTTGAGGTTGATTGAGTAAGCCGCGCTCACATCGTGGCGACCACGCACCCTGTATAGGCGTTTGTTGTCTGACACCACCAAAATCAGGTAGTTATCGTCAACAAAGCGCAGGCTATTAGGCTTCACTTCTCCCAAAGCTAGCGAGGTAACGTGTTTACCGGTTGAAAGGTTGAGAACCACTACCTTATCGTCGCCACCGCTGGTATCGCGATAGGCAATAAGATCACCGCTTCTCGATAAGCTCACTAAGCTCTTCTCTGGCAGAGCGCCATAGTGCTCAACTGGAATATCAAAAACCGTTTTGGCAAAAGCCAAAGTTGAAGTCAGCAGCAGAGCCGCCGCTAAAAGTATCGTTCGCATCATCGGGCTTGTTAAATTATTAGAAGTTATAGGGCGCGATAGTAATCCCAAGCCTAATGTCAGGCAACTTTGTGCCGGTTGAAATTCGTTCTCTATAAGGGAAACTAATAAAAAAGCCCCAACCTAGATAGATTGGGGCTTGAGGCTTAACGATTCGCGATCAAGTCGATATCAAAGTGTTTCAAATTCGTCCACTTGCACCGCAATACTGCGAAGCTTATCGGCAAACAAAATCTGCTCGCTTTCTTCCTTGTCGATGAGCCCTTGCTGCAGCGCCTGACCAACTCGAATTGCCACTGGCAAACCCTTGGCAATCTTGCCGGCCTTGATGGCTTTTTTAATCTTGGCGTGAGCACCTTTTGCTTTGTAGCCTTCAAGGAAGGCTTGCTCAACTTCGTTGATACCCGATGGATCGTCTTTCCAAACAGGACACAAATAGGTCAAACGCTCGCGAGCGCCGCCTGGGCGGCTAACCGCTTTGCACACGTCGATAGACAAGCTATCGCTTGGCAATTTAAAGCGGTTACCCAATGGGAAGGCCACCACTTGCATCAACCAGCGCGCAGGCGTTGATGGGAAGTTATCAATCACCTCAGACAAGGCCTTGGCACAGTTATACAAACGGGTTTGCATGGCGTGGTGTACAATCGGCAGCTCGTCTTGCTGATGCCCTTGGTCGGCAAACAGCTTCAAGGTCGCTGAGGCCAGATACAGCTCGCTTAAGGCATCACCCAATCGCGCTGACAGCATTTCACGGCGCTTCAAATCACCACCTAAGGTCAGCATGGCAATATCTGTCATAAAGGCCAGTGCCGCTGAGAAGCGATGCATGTGTTTGTAGTACTTGGCCACCTCTCCTGCTACAGGTGCGTCGTTAAAACGACTGCCGGTAATCGCCGAAGTAAAGGAGGTAAAGGCGTTGTAGAAAGCGTAAGCCATGTGGGATACCAACAGACCATCAAATCTATCCAGGCCGGTCTTCTCGTCTTCGTGGGCCGCCGCTTCCATTTCTGCCAGTACGTACGGGTGACAGCGCGTTGCGCCCTGACCAAAGATCATCAGACTGCGAGTCAGAATGTTGGCCCCTTCTACCGTGATAGAAATCGGGTTGGCCATGTAGTTACCACCTAAGTAGTTCTTAGGCCCCATTTGAATGCCTTTGCCCGACTGAATGTCCATGGCATCGTTAATCACCTTACGGCCCAACTCGGTCATGTGGTACTTGGCAATCGCGGTCACGACCGAAGGTTTTACCTTCAAATCGATACCGGTTGTGGTTAGTTTGCGCGCGGCTTCTAGCTGGTAGGTGTTGGATACAATCCGCGCGAGGGCTTCTTGAACCCCTTCAAACTGACTAATCGACATGCCAAATTGAGTGCGAACCGCGCCATAGGCAGAAGTGGTACGAGTCGCCATGTGACCGGTCGCTGTTGCAAGACCAGGTAGCGAGATACCGCGACCCGCAGACAAACACTCAACCAGCATACGCCAACCTTTACCCGCGTACTCAACGCCACCGATGATCCAATCCAGAGGAATAAACACATCGTTACCTGTGGTGGTACCGTTCATGAAGGCTTGATTTAGTGGGTTGTGGCGATTGCCGATATTGACGCCTGGATGATCCGCAGGGATAAGTGCGCAGGTAATTCCAAGTGACTCTTCACCACCCAGCAACCCTTCAGGATCTTTCAGTTGAAACGCCAAGCCCAACACAGTGGCCACTGGCGCAAGGGTAATGTAGCGCTTGTTCCAAGTCAGGCTAAGACCCAAGACTTCTTCGCCCTGCCACTCTTGCTTACAAACGATACCCACATCGGGAATTGAGCCTGCGTCAGAGCCAGCTTCTGGGCCAGTCAGAGCAAAACAAGGGATCTCTTTACCGCTGGCCAGGCCCGGTAACCACTGATTTTTCTGTGCTTCGGTACCATAGTGGCTCAATAGCTCGCCCGGTCCCAAGCTGTTAGGCACCATAACGGTTACCGCGACGCTCAAGCTGCGACTGGCGATAGTAGTCACAATGGTGGAGTTGGCGTATGCCGAGAAGTCTTTACCACCGTACTCTTTGGGAATAATCAGCGCGAAAAAGCCGTTATTGCGCAAATAGTCCCAGATCTCAGGTGGTAGGTCTTTGCGGTTTTGCAGAATGTCGTAGTCGTCAATCATGGTCAGCAAGGTGGTAACCTCATTGTCCATGAACGCTTGCTCTTCTGAGGTCAGCTGACCGCCTTTGTAGCCGTGTAGTGTCTGCCAATTAGGTTTGCCGCGAAACAGCTCGCCTTCCCACCAGATATCGCCGGCTTCCATGGCCTCGCGTTCCGTTTGGGATAGCGGCGGTAAGGCTTTCTTAATGAATTTAAACGCTGGCTTACTGATAAACTGCATCCGCAAGCTTTTGACAAAAATGACAGCTGCAACAAACAGCAGAATGAAAAATAATAACCACCACATAGTTAAAGTCCTTCAGTGCTAGTGGGTGCCTTACGGCCAACGCCGGCGGCAACAAACGGGATTACGCGCAAAATCACGTCTTCAATGCGAATTTTCTCGTCAAAATCGTTTTCAGCAATGCTGATTAGAGCCTCAGACGATGCCATAGTGAACACTACGGTTCCGAGGGTGAAATGAAGGCGCCAGAACATCTCTTCTTTCGAGATGGTCGGTTCGGCAATCGCCACGCTTTTGGTGAACGCATCCAAACCGTGGCCGTAATGGCTGGTGATAAACCAGCGCAAGTGGCCTTGGTTCTCGATAAACCCTCGACTTAGCAACTGCAAGAATGTGCTGGTGCCATTGTGTCTGTGCTCATCAAGCGCCAACAGAGGGTCGACTAGTCCAAAGAACACTTGTTGCAGAGTTGGGCGCTCGTGTTGCTGGTGCAAGGTTTCTAAGGATTCGATTAGCTTTGGAATAAAAATATCCAAATAGCGCGCGACAACCGCGCGAATCAGTTCCTTTTTAGAACCGTAATGATAGTTAACAGATGCTAAATTCACATCCGCTTTACTGGTGATGGCTCGCAGAGAGGTTTCAGCGAACCCGCGTTCGGCGAATAAACGCTCGGCGGCATCCAAAATTTTGTGTTTGGTGTCGGCCCTAGCTAACATAGGCAGTCCTTTCTTGTTTGACTTATCGATTGCGCAAGGGAAATTAAAACGCACGTTTAAAATATGTGTTTGTAAGCGCTTTGTCAAACCGTAACAAAATCGTTACAGCAGCTATAGAATTAACGCTATATCAATGGCTTTTGGGAACAAAATGCAGCTTAGGAACTATCAGCGTGAAAGCGTGGACGCGGTCATTCGACATTTTCGCGAGAGCAAAGAAGCGGCCGTAGTGGTACTGCCCACTGGCGCCGGCAAAAGCCTAGTCATTGCTGAGCTTGCCAGAATCGCTCGCCACAAAGTCTTGGTACTCACCCATGTTAAGGAATTAGTCGAACAAAACGCCGACAAGATACAGGCGCTAGGGCAATCGGCGGGGATCTACTCGGCGGGCCTGAAACGCAAGGACACACGCGAAAAGGTCTTGGTGGCCAGTATTCAAAGCGCCGCGCGCAATTTAGAAGATTTTAGCCAGCAGTTTTCCTTGGTGGTTATCGATGAATGTCACCGCGCCAGCGAAGATGACGATAGCCAATACCAAAGCCTGCTAAAACACCTAAAAAAACACAATCCGGCGCTGTGTTTACTGGGGTTAACTGCCACTCCCTATCGACTGGATTCAGGTTGGGTGTATCAGCGCCACTATCACGGCGTAATTCGCTCTGACAAGCCAAAGCCTTTTGGCCCTTGCTTGTTTGAATTGCCACTGCGTCATCTGATTAAAAAAGGCTATCTTACCCCGCCTTTGCTGTACGACGGGGTCAGTATTCAATACGACTTTCAGCAACTCAGCGCGCCTCAGTTCGGCGACTACCCGTCAGCTGAAATAGATAAGATTCTATCCAATAGCGGTCGGGCCACCACTCAAATTATCGATCAGGTGCAATCGTTAGCAGCGCAACGCAAAGGTGTGATTATATTTGCCGCCAGCGTTCGCCACGGGCGAGAGATCCTCAAGCTACTAAAGGGTGAATCGGCGGCCTTTATTTGTGCCGATACCTCTTCCGATGAGAGAGCACAGATCATCGACGACTTTAAAGCCAGCAAAATCAAATACCTGATCAATGTATCGGTACTCACCACGGGATTTGACGCACCGCATGTGGATTTGATTGCCATTTTGCGTCCAACCGCTTCCGTGTCTTTGTACCAACAAATGGTGGGCCGCGGTTTACGCTTAGACGAAGGAAAAAGCGACTGCTTAGTGGTGGATTACGCCGCCAACGGCTTTGATTTGTACGCTCCAGAAATTGGCGAGCCTAGGCCGAACCCCAATACAGTGCCAGTACAAGTCCCCTGCCCTGAATGCGGTTTTGCCAACGTCTTTTGGGGTAAGTGCGACAGGGATGGCGATGTCATTGAGCACTATGGGCGGCGCTGCCAGGGGGAAACCCCAGTAGGCTCGGGACAGCAGTGCCAGTTTCGCTTTCGCTCGCGAGTGTGTCCCGATTGTGGCGCTGAAAACGATATTGCCGCACGCCAATGTCAGCAGTGCCAAAGCACACTGGTGGACCCTGATAAGCATCTTTCACAGGTATTAAAGCGTCAGCATCATCACTTGTTTCGCTGCACTGGCATACAACTACTGCAAGAGCGCGATGCTAAAGGACGAGACAAATTGGTAGTGGTTTATTTGGACGAAATGGCCAACGAGTTTAAACAGAGCTTTATATACGATACACCAGCCCAAAAAGCTGCTTGTTACCATCAATTCATCAAAACTCACTTGGCCGCACCGGGCACCGAGTTTCGTCCTAAAACGCTAGCTGAATTAGTGGCACAAGCTCACCGTTTTCGCTTTCCAGACTTATTGCTGCTGCACAAACAAAAGCGCCATTGGAGCTTGGTCAGGGCAATGTTCGATTATCGTGGCCGCTACCGCACTTCAGAAGCTGCAGATTAAGCGCTATCGGTGCTATCACTAGAGTTTGAGTGACGCCTGTGATATATATGCCATCAAGAATCAGTCGAGGAAACAATATGTTTGTTGTAATTTTTGGACGCCCTGGCTGCCCATACTGCGTCCGCGCTAAGCAGCTAGCCGATCAACTAGAAGAAAAAATGGAAGGCTTTAAATATCGCTACGTCGATATTCACGCCGAAGGTATCTCAAAAGCCGACCTAGAAAAGACTGTTGGCAAGCCAGTTGAGACCGTGCCGCAAATCTTTGTTGACCAAACTCACGTCGGTGGTTTCACCGAGTTTGACGCCTACGTCAAAGAAAACGAGTTGCTTTGCGCTTAATCATTTGAACGCAAACTAAAAAGGAGACCCTGAGGTCTCCTTTTTTGTGTCTTGAAATCGACTGAATTACAGCACGTATTTCACAGAGAAGATAACGCGGTTCAAGTCGCCTTTAGACTTGTCTTCACGCTCGTTACGAGCAGTGAACAACTCAGCACCAATGGTCAAAGTCTTGATTGGCGAGTACAGCAAGTTGACGTTACCGCTCATGGCTTTCTTGTTGGCCATTGCGATACCAGTGTCATCCGCTTGGAAAGCAGACACGGTTACGTTTGAACGCCACTTCTCGTTCCAGCGCAGCTGCAAGCTTGCATAGCCAGAAGTTGATTTAATTGACTGGATCTTACCGTTGCCATCAACGTAACCGCCGTTAGCAAAGTTCAATGCGATGTAACGACCTGCGCCATCACCATAGTTAGCACCGGCTTTGATGGTTGCCATTCCTAGAGGAACAACCGCAGTACCAGATACTGCATAACCAAACTTGGTTGAATCGATGCCACCTTGCTTCTTAGACAGCTGACGACCTAGACCTGCGATAGTAAAGGCAGAATCACCGGCTTTGAAGTTGTAGCGAGCCACAAAATCAGGCACGTAGGTACCAGTACCGATAACTTCACGACCGCCAGTAGCAGTGGTCAAAGTGGTTTCTGGGTTTTCTACAGCCAACTGCAAGCCGCCGTTGGTGTAGCGAATTTGGGTTTGACGTACGAAAGGTGTACCTTCAGCGGCACCAACGAAGTCCAATGCTTCTGGCAGCGCGCCTGGGTTTTGGAAAGTCGACCAAGCTTGACCAACCAACCAGTTGTCTACACTCACGAACACTTGACGCAAACGAGGCACGTAGCTGTTAGACACACGCTCGTTACCGCCAGAAGTAACCATGAAGTCAAACTCAATTAGGGTTTGTACTTTGTGGCCGTCAACGTCGGTTTGGCTGCCGAAGTTAAAACGCGATTCACGGATGTTGAAATCTACCGCTTCTTTGGCGTTGTTCGAGTCACCATAAATGGTGCCAGGTACGTAGAAGTTACGCGAAATGTGGCCTGATGAAGGCGCGCCGTTGTCGTAATTACTGAACATGAAGTCAGATTTTACATAGCCACCAAAGGTGAACTTGGTGTCATTTAGCGCATCGATGGTAACCGCTGATGCAGAGGTAGAAGCCATGGCTAACGCCAGAGCCGACAGTGACAACACAGTTTTCTTGCTCATGAGTATTTCCTCACATTATTCTCCCATGCCCAAATATGGACTATTCACTCGTTTTGTTACATTAGCGAAAAGTCTATTAGGCACGAATGTAACGACGAGGTTGAGACAATGTTATGCCTGCAAAGATGTACTTCACAGCACCAATAGATCAAAAGGTGAACCACCTCACATAACAGTGCCAAACTGCGCCCCTGCCTGTATTTCTGCGATACAGCTTTCACAAGGGTGTAACAAGCGTAGATAAGGATTGAACTTTTGTCAGGAATTGGTGTCGCAAGGGGTGAGTAAGATCACGCTACAAGCGGGCCTCACCAAGATTTGGCGATACGAAAAAGCGAGGGAAATGGTGGGTCGTGAAGGATTCGAACCTTCGACCAATTGGTTAAAAGCCAACTGCTCTACCGACCCGTAGGAATTTTTGCTTGAAGATGGTGGGTCGTGAAGGATTCGAACCTTCGACCAATTGGTTAAAAGCCAACTGCTCTACCGACTGAGCTAACGACCCA